>NZ_BKAH01000005.1 GCF_007992455.1 Microbacterium saccharophilum
TCGCTTTCGAACGGGGGTCGACCACGCGGTCGGCCCCCGTTCCGTGCGTCCGGGGCGATGGGCAGTGCTCCCCATCGACGCCCCGGCCCGCGTGTCGTTAGCGTGAGGGAACCGCCGCACGACGAGGAAGGGACCGCGCATGGCCGACGACGCCGTCTGGATCAACTACGCGACGCTGCGCCGCACGAGCGGCCGCCTCGCCCGGATCCTCGACGAGCTCGAGGAAGCCGGGAGCCTCTCCGACGAGCTGCGCGACGCGATCGGCACCCCCTTCGGGAAGGACCGGCTTCGCGACAAGGTCGGCGATTTCGAGTCGCGCTGGGACAACCGGCGCGGTGACCTCATCCGCGACATCACGAAGATCCACGAGCACGTCGTCGGCGTCGTCGACGGCTTCGCCGAGTGGGATGCCGAGACCGCCGCGGGCATGGATGTCGACGCCTCCGGACTCAGCGACGCGACCCGGCCGACCCCGGCCTGACACGGAGAGGACCATACGCATGGAACGTTCCCCGGCCGGCCGGCACATCGAGGAGCTCGAGGGCGACGGCGCCACGATCACGCGACGCGGCCGTCGCATCGAGTCGATCGGGCGGCAGATGGTCCAGAGCGCGGACGTGCTGCAGGATCTCGTCGACGGCGACGACCAGCGCGGCAAGGCGATCGAGAAGATCCGCGAGATCGTCGGCGACACGTATGTCGAGCTGCGCCGCGCGGGGGAGATGTACGAGCCGACCGGCCCGGTCCTGGTCGACTACGGCCGGGCCGTCAGCGAGGTTCAGCCGCTCATCCGCACGGCGGTCTCCGCGTGCCGGCAGGCCTGGGCCGACTACGCGGCGGCCCCGCACCACCCCACGGCGCTGCTGTCCCTGGAGGCCTTCCCGGACCTCGCGGAGAGCCGCCAGGAGGACAACGAGCGCAAGGAGGAGCTCTACGACGACTGGGTCCTCGAGGCGCGCGCCTTCGACCGGCACTACGACACGTGGGAGGACGCGTTCGACGCGGCCGTCACCGGCATCGGCGACGTCCTCGACGGCGCGATCAAGGACAGCTTCTGGGACAACGTCGACGGTGTCGTCGCCGTCGTGCTCGAGGTCCTCGGCTGGGTCTCCCTCGTCATCGCGATCGCCGGGATCATCATCGGCGGCCCGATCTTCGCGCTCATCGGCGCGGTTCTCGGGGTCGCGACGCTGTTGCTGACCGCCTATCAGGTGCTCCGGGACGACGCCGGCATGGACAAGCTCATCATCGCGATCGTCGGCGTCATCCCGTTCGGGAAGGTCGGCAAGCTCTTCCAGGGGCGCACCGGCCTCATCTCCTTCGGCGGTGACATGGTCACCGCCTTCCGCCCGTCCGCGTGGTCGGCGGCCGGCGGGCAGCTGCGCAACATGTCGATCCTGTCCCGCTTCGCCGGCGGCGGTCTGAACGGGGCGTCGGCCGCGTTCCGGGGGCTGTGGAGCATGAACAACCCCGCCGGGGCGGGCGACATCATGTGCCGGTTCATGTTCGGCCGGAACTCTGCGGGCCTCACCGACCTGGCCGAGACCGTCGGCGGGTCGATCAACGGCTGGTGCACCTCCAGCACGCTGTCCGCGGCCTGGGAGGGCGGCTACATGATGATCTCCGGCGCGTGGGGCGTCGGCGACAAGATCGCGACCTGGACCGGCAACAAGGACCAGAAGCCCAGCAGCATGTTCCCGTGGGTCGGGGCGCTGCTGTGACGCACGCGAGCACCGTGGGGGCCGATGCCCCCCTGGCGCCGCCGCCCGGATGGGGCGACGGCCTCTGGCGGCTGTCCGGCCGCAGCGAGACCGCCGGCTGGCTCCTGCAGCCGCACCGCGTCGAGGATGCCGAGGCCTGGGTCGACGCGCAGACCGCGGAGCTGCAGGAGGCCTGGGGGGCGCGCTGGCGTTCTGAGACGGAGCCGTCCGTGCGGGCGCTGCTGCGTCTCGGGCTCGACGCGCGCCCCGTCGACGCGGCGCTCGCCTTCCAGCTGTGGCCGGTCCCGGCGCCCCTCGTCGCCCACGTGCACGCCGCCTTCGGCGCCGCGCCGGAGGTCGCTCCCGGTCCCGGCGCCGGGAACCTGTACGAGGCCGAGGGGCTCGGTGTCGGCGTGCAGGTCGTGCGCCGCGTCCGCGCGGAGGAGGTCGATCTCGTGGGCCTGGACATCGCCTTCGTCGCCGGCGAGTCCGCCGTCGTCGCCTCGTTCGAGCCCACGGTCCCGGAACTGTTCGCCCTGCTGATCGGGCAGTTCCACGCGTTCGTCCAGACCCTCGAGTTCATCGCCCCGGACGGGACCCCCGTGCGCGCGTCGGCGCCGGCCGGGTTCCTGGACGCCTCCGCGGATGCGGACTGGGCTGATACCGTGCCGACACGATGAGTTTCCGTCACGCGAGCGCCCGGGAGTGGGCGCAGGAGCACTCGCTGGCCGCCCCCGTGCGTTTCGGGCTCCTGGAGGTCATGGCGTTCCAGCGCCATCCGGACATCTACGCCCTCTTCGGCGCCGACGGGGCGGCGCTCGCCGCGCGCGAGACGGCACGCCGCCCTTCGCCGGTGCGCCGCGCGGGCACGGCGCTGGCGGTCGTCCTCGCCATCGTCGCCGCCGCCGCCCCCGTGGTCGCCGTCGCCGCGATGGGCGGGGACCGGTTCAACTTCTTCCGGATGGATGCCTCGGCATCCGTGCCCCTCGCGGGTGTCATGTTCATCGTCGCCGCCGTCGCCCAGCTGGTCCTGCTCATCGGCTGGCTGCGGGGCGGCGCCCGCTACGACGGGCTCCTCCTCGGGATCGTGCTGGTCGCCGTCGTCTTCTCCGGGTTCGCCGTCGTGGGGATGCCGAACACCGCCGCCGCGGACGGCTTCGACGCGTGGGCGGCCTGGTACCCGCCTGTCCTCGCGTGTCTCGCGATCGCCGTCGTGACCGCGATCGCGATGCTGCTCCGGTTCCGCACGCGCGCCCCGGAGACCGTCGCCGCGGCCCCGGAGACCATGCCGTCGACGGTCGCCGTCGCCCAGATCCGTGCGAAGACGGCGGCGCTGCCGTACGAGGAGCGCATCGCCATCACGGCCGACCGTGACGCCGCCCTCGCCGTCCTGCACGAACGGGGCGTCATCGAATCCGGGCTCCTCGAGCGCGCCCGCACCGCCCAGCCCGGCACCCTGTTCGTGCTGGACGACGAGTCATGAGGAGGCCCCGGTGAACGACGCCACCACGCACGACGCCCTGCAGCGCACGCCGGAGCGGGTCAGCCTGCGCGCGCGTCTCGGGGCGGCCGACCCGGCCTTCTCCCTCGCCCTGCCGACCGGGTGGGTGCGCCGCGACGCCTCGGCCGCCCAGCGCGACGAGATGGTCGACGCCGTGCGCGGCCGGCTCCTGCAGGCGCACCGCCCCGATCTGTTCGCCCGCGTCCGCCCGATGCTGGACGACGCGTTCCAGCAGATGGCGTCGGCCTCGGTCATCGCGTTCTTCACCCCGGCGACGGGAGACGACGAGGCCCTCGCCCTGCCGGCCTCGCTCGTGGCGTCCCTGCGCACCCCGGCGTCGCCCGGCGGCACGCTCGATCCGCTCGTGCAGGCGCTCATCCGGGAGGCCGGCGCGACGCCGCTCCTCGGCGACAAGCGTTTCCTCCGGTTCGAGCGCGAGTCGCGTCAACGGCTCGACGACGCCGAGTTCCTCAGCACGCAGATCGTGTACCTCACGCCGATCCCCGGCACCGGGCGACGCCGCGGTCTGCAGCTCACGGCCACGATCGCCCGGCCGGTCGACGTGCCCGCCGACGACCGTCCCCTCGTCCTCATCCGGACGCTGCTGGATCTCTCCGTCTCGTCCCTGACCTGGACGGCGCCGGCTCAGCCGGCCGGTCGGCCGTAGTCCTCCAGCCAGCGCAGCCACAGCTCGCTGACCGTCGGGTACGGCGGCACGGCATGCCAGAGGCGCTGCAGGGGCACTTCTCCGACGATCGCGATCGTCGCCGCGTGCAGCAGCTCGGCGACATCGGGGCCGACGAACGTCGCCCCGATGAGCACATGCCGGTCGGTGTCGACCACCGCCCGGGCCTGTCCCCGGTAGGCGTCGGAGTAGGTGCTCGACCCGGCCAGCTCGGCGAGGTCGACATCCAGCACCCGCACCGGCCGGCCCTCGTCCGCGGCCTTCGTCGAGCTGATCCCGACGGAGGCCACCTCCGGGTCGGCGAAGACCACCTGCGGCACCGCGGCGTGGTCGGCGGTCGCGGCATGCGTGCCCCACGGGCCGTCGTCGACCGCCGCGCCGCGCGCCCGCGCCGCGATGACGTCGCCGGCGGCGCGGGCCTGGTACTTCCCCTGGTGCGTCAGCAGGGCGCGGTGGTTGACGTCGCCCACGGCGTACAGCCAGTCCGTCCCCGGCACGCGCAGCGTGTCGTCGACATCGAGCCACTCGCCGGGCATGAGCCCCACGGTCTCCAACCCGATGCGCATCGTGCGCGGGACGCGCCCGGTCGCCACGAGCACGCGCTCGGCCGCGACCCGGCCGCCGTCGGAGAGCACGACGACCGCACCGTCATCGGTGCCGTGCACCGCGGATGCCGTCGCTCCGAGGCGCACCGTGACCCCCATGGCCTCCAGGCCCTGGCGCACGGCGTCCCCCGCGAAGTCCTCCACACCGGAGAGCAGTCCCGATCGCGCCACGATCGTCACGTCGGTGCCGAAACCCGCATAGGCGGTCGCCATCTCCACGGCGACCACCCCGCCGCCCAGGATGACGAGCGACACCGGCGCGGACGGCGACGACGTCGCATCCCGGCTCGTCCACGGCTCGACCTCGAGAAGCCCCGGGACGTCGGGCATCAGCGCGGCCGAGCCGGTGCAGACCGCCACGGCATGCCGGGCGACGAGCCGCGTCTCCCCGCCCTCCGGTGAGGTCACCGTGACCTTCTTCGGCCCCGTCAGCGCGCCGTGTCCGCGGACCAGATCGATGCCCGCGCCCTCCAGCCACCGCACCTGCCCGCCGTCGTCCCAGTCGTGCACGATCCGGTCCCGGCGCGCGAACACGGCGGCGACGTCGAGCTCTCCCGTGACCGCCTGTCGCGCGCCGTCGACGCTCCGCGCCCCGCGCAGGCTCGCCGCGCTCCGCAGCAGCGTCTTCGACGGCATGCACGCCCAATAGGAGCAGTCCCCGCCCGCGAGCTCGGATTCGACGATGACCGTGGACAGGCCGCCCTGCACGGCACGGTCCGCCACGTTCTCGCCGACCGCGCCGGCGCCGATCACGATGAGGTCGTACTCGCGTGAAGTCATGCGCACACGCTACCCACGCGGGGGCCGTCGCAACACCGGACTGGTGTGCGGGTATACACCCGGTTCCCCGTCCGCACAACCGGCTTGTCGTGCACCGACGGGCCGACGAGCGTGGGCACCAGCATCGGTCGAGACCACCGTCGGTCCCAGCCAACGGTGTCCCGCGGCCTGAGCCGCGACGCACATGGAGGAGCACGACAATGCAACGACGCACACTGGTCATCGCCGCAGCAGCGGCATCCACCCTCGCCCTCACCGCCTGCGGCGGCGGAGGCGGCGATCAGGCCGCCGACCCGGAGGGTCGTGGCGACATCACCATCTGGTACTCCAACAACGAGCAGGAGATCACCTGGGGCAAGCAGATGGTCGAGGCGTGGAACAAGGACAACCCCGACGAGCAGGTCAAGGCGCAGGAGATCCCCGCCGGGTCCTCCAGCGAGGAGGTCATCGGCGCCGCCATCACGGCCGGCAACGCCCCGTGCCTCATCTTCAACACCGCCCCCGCCGCCGTCCCGCAGTTCCAGAAGCAGGGCGGCCTGGTCAACCTGTCGGACTTCCCCGACGGCGACGACTACATCACGGAGCGCAGCGGGGACCTCGCCGACCAGTACCGGTCCGAGGACGGCTCGTTCTATCAGATGCCGTGGAAGTCCAACCCGGTCATGATCTTCTACAACAAGGACATGTTCCAGCAGGCCGGCCTCGACCCGGAGAACCCGTCGCTGTCGACCTACGACGAGTTCCTCCAGACCGCGCGGACGCTGAAGGAGAAGGGCGTCGCGCAGTACGCGATCAACCCGGCTCCCACGAGCGAGTTCTTCCAGTCGTGGTTCGACTTCTACCCGCTGTACGCGGCCCAGACCGGCGGCACCCTGCTGCTCGAGGACGGCAAGGCGACGTTCGACAGCGAAGAGGGCAAGGCGGTCGCCGAGTTCTGGCGCACGCTGTACGAGGAGAAGCTGGCGGGCCAGGAGCAGTACCAGGGCGACGCGTTCGCCGACGGGTACGCCGCGATGTCGATCGTCGGCCCGTGGGCCATCTCGGTGTACGGCGACGGCGTGAACTGGGGGTCGGTCCCGATCCCGACGAAGGACGGCACGGACCCCGCCGACACGTGGACCTTCAGCGACGCGAAGAACGTCGGGATGTTCACGGCCTGCGAGAACCAGGCCACCGCGTGGGACGTGCTGAAGTTCGCCACGAGCGAGGAGCAGGACGGTCAGTGGCTCGAGGCCACGGGGCAGATGCCGTTGCGGCAGGACCTCACCGGCACCTTCCCGGACTACTTCACCGCCAACCCCGCGTACGAGGTCTTCGGCGACCAGGCTGCGCGCACCGTCGAGGTGCCGAACGTGCCGAACTCGGTCGAGATCTGGCAGGCGTTCCGCGACGGCTACTCGAAGGCGATCATCTTCGGCGAGGGGGACGTGGACTCCTTCCTCTCCGACACGGCCGCCAAGGTCGACGAGCTCGCGGCGGGGAACTGACATGACCGCCGGCGTCACCGGCGCGCCGGACCGGGAGGGCGCCGCGCAGCCCTCCCGGCCGGCCGCGTCGGCCGCCCCGCCCGCCCCCGAGAAGAAGCGCCGCCGGGGAAGCATCCTCGGCTCGCAGCCGCTCGGGATGGTGTTCATCGCCCCGTACCTGGTCTTCCTCGGGATCGTCTTCGCGTACCCGATCGTCTTCGCGGTATGGATGTCGTTCCACGACTACTTCTTCGCCGCTCCCGGCGCCGTCGTCGACCGCCCGTTCGTCGGGTTCGACAACTTCGCGAAGGTGCTCTCCGACCCCGCCGTCTGGCGCTCGTTCCTCAACGTCGGGATCTTCCTCCTCATCAACGTGCCGCTGACGGTCGTGCTCTCGATCGTGCTCGCCACGGCGCTGAACCGTGTCGTGCACGCCCGTACCTTCTTCCGGGTCGCCTACTACGTGCCGTACGTCACGGCATCCGTCGCCGTCGTGGCGGTGTGGCTCTTCCTCTTCGCCGAGAACGGCCTCGTCAACAACGTGCTCGGGCCGCTGGCACCCACCCCGTCGTGGGTCATCAATTCGTGGCTCGCGATGCCGACGATCGCGTTCTTCGTCACGTGGAAGGGCTTGGGCTTCTACATCCTGCTCTACCTCGCCGCGCTGCAGAACGTCCCCAACGAGCTGTACGAGTCGGTGTCGGTGGACGGGGGCGGGCGGATGCGCCAGTTCTTCTCCGTCGTCGTCCCGGGCGTCCGCCCCGCGACGCTGCTCGTCGTGCTGCTGGCGACCATCACCGGCGCGAACCTCTTCACCGAGCCCTATCTGCTGACCGGCGGCGGCGGGCCGAACGGAGCATCCACCTCGCCCGTGCTGCTGATCTACCAGCGCGGCATCGAGCAGGGCAATCCCGACATCGCGGCGGCGATCGGGGTCATCCTGATCATCTTCGTGCTCGTGATAGCCGCCATCCAGCGCAAGCTCGTGGGAGGTGAGGAATCGTGAAACGCGCACTCGGAAGCAAGATCGCGCTGTACGTCGTGCTGAGTCTCGGCGCGCTGTTCTTCCTGTTCCCCTTCTACTACATGATCGTGGGATCGCTGCAGACGAAGGTCGACCCGTCGATCGGTGGCGCCTTCCCGAACCCGGCCAACCTGTCCGTCGACAACTACGTCGCCATCAACGACCGGATCAACCTGCTGCAGGGCCTCGCGAACTCGGGCATCTTCACCGGCGGCGTGCTGCTCGGGACGGTCGTGTTCGGCGTCCTCGCCGGGTACGCGCTCGCCGTGCTGCACTGGCGCGGCCGGGGCGTCGCGTTCGGTCTCGTGCTGCTGGTGCAGGTCATCCCGTTCCAGCTGCTGATGATCCCGCTGTACGTCATGATCGCGCGCGACTTCGGGATGGCCGACAGCTACCTCGGCATGATCCTGCCGTTCTTCATCAACTCCACGGCGGTGCTGATCTTCCGGCAGTACTTCCTGCAGCTGCCGAAGGAGATGTTCGACGCGGCCCGCATCGACGGGGCGGGCGAGTTCCGGCTGCTGTGGAGCGTCGCGCTGCCGCTCGTGCGGCCGGCGCTGCTGACCGCGGTGCTGCTGACCTTCATCGGTCCGTGGAACGAGTTCCTCTGGCCGTTCCTCATCACGAAGGAAGCGTCGATGCAGCCCCTGGCGGTGTCGCTCGCGAACTTCATCTCGAACATCGCCGCGTCCGCGGCGAACCCGTTCGGCGCCATGATGGCCGGCGCGGTCGTGCTCGCCGTCCCGGCCGTCGTGCTGTTCCTGCTGTCGCAGCGCTACTTCACGTCGAACGACATCGGCTCCGGAGTGAAAGGCTGACATGACCGCGTTCCCCTACCGTCTGTCCCGCGTCGGCGTCGTGATGACGCCGGACCCCGACGACCCGCACGAGGCGGAAGGCGTGCTCAACCCCGGCTCCGGCCGGGGGCCCGACGGCGAGGTGTATCTGCTGCCGCGGCTCGTCGCCGCCGGCAACGTCTCACGGGTGGGGCTCGCCCGCGTCCTCGTCGAGGACGGCGTCCCGGTCGGCGTCGAGCGCCGCGGCGTCGTCCTGGAACCGGATCGCGGATGGGAGCGCGGGGTCGGCAACGCCGGCGTCGAAGACCCCCGGGTCACGTGGATCGAGGCGCTCGGACTCCACGTCATGACCTATGTCGCGTTCGGGCCGCTGGGGCCGCGGACGGCGGTCGCGGTGTCGGAGGACCTCACGCAGTGGCGGCGGCTCGGCCCCGCCCTGTTCCGTTTCGACGACCAGCTGGACATGGACCTCAACCTGTTCCACAACAAGGACACCGTCTTCTTCCCCGAGCCGGTCACCGCGCCGGACGGCAGGGAGGCGCTCGCCGTGCTGCACCGGCCGATGTGGAACCTCGGCGAGACGAAGCCGGGGGAGGGCGTCCGGGTGCCCGCCGGCGTCACCGACGAGCGGCAGTCGATCTGGATCGCCTACATCCCGCTCGACGCCGTCCGCGCGGACCTCTCCGCCCTGGTCCTGTGGGAGCAGAGCCGCATGCTCGCGGGTCCGAAGTACGCGTTCGAGGAGCTCAAGATCGGCGGCGGACCTGCGCCGCTGCGCGTGCCGGAGGGCTGGCTCGTAATCCATCACGGGGTCACGGGCGTCATCGACAACGCCTTCGCGCAGCAGCAGAACGTCAACTACGCCGCCGGCGCGATGATCCTGGATGCCGACGACCCCACCCGCGTCCTGGACCGGACGAGCGAGCCGCTCCTCGCCCCGGAGACCGACGACGAACGCAGCGGCATCGTCCCGAACGTGGTCTTCCCGACCGCCATCGAGGAGATCGACGGTCGCCACTACGTCTTCTACGGCATGGCGGACTCGAAGATCGGCGTCGCCCTGCTGGAGCGGACCGACCAGACCTGAACGGGCGACGACGCCCGGAACCATCGGAGGAATCATGAACCAGCAGCCCCGACGGCGAGGGCGCGTGCTCGGCGCCGTGCTCGCCATCGTCACCGCCACGGCGCTCGCCGTGCCGACGGCGGCAGCCGCGGCCCCCGCCCCTGCGGCGGCACCCGCCCGGTCCGCTCCGGCGGCCACGGCAGCCATGCCCCCGCTGACCAACCTCGCGCACCTGGACTTCCTCCTCGACGGGGCGACCCCGCCGGCGGATGTCCCCGGTCACACGACGTACCGGCTCGCGGAGGAGCCGACGCTCGTGATGCCGTGGACCTACGCCGATGCGCGCGACGGCGGCACCTTCGAACGGGTCGGCGGAGGCCCGCTCGACCCCGCGACAGGCTACTGGGGGCAGGGCGCGTACAACGCGGACGACATCTCCCGCGCGGCCGTCGTGTACCTGCGGCACTGGGAGCTCACGGGGGAGGCGAGCAGCCGCGACAGCGCGTACGAGCTGCTGCGCGCCCTCGCCTACCTGCAGACCACCGAGGGTCCGAACGCCGGCAACGTCGTCCTGTGGATGCAGCCGGACGGGACCCTGAACCCCTCGCCCGAACCCGTCGAACTCCCCGACCCGTCCGACTCCGGCCCCAGCTACTGGCTCGCCCGCACGATCTGGGCGTTCGGCGAGGGCTACGCGGCCTTCGCGGGCGCCGATCCCGCGTTCGCGGCCTTCCTGGATGAACGGCTCACCCTCGCGGTGGATGCCGTCGCGCGGCAGGAGCTCGTCGACTACGGCGTCTGGACGCAGGCCGACGGCATGCGCGTGCCGGCGTGGCTCATCGTCGACGGCGCCGACGCGTCCGCGGAAGCCGTCCTCGGCCTCGCGGCCCGCGTCGAGGCCGGCGGTGCCGGGGCGCAGGTGCAGGACGCCCTGAGCAAGCTCGCGGAGGGGATCGCGGCGATGGGCGCCGACGATCAGCAGTCCTGGCCGTACGGGGCGGTGCTTCCGTGGGCGCTCTCGCGCAGCATGTGGCACGCGTGGGGTTCGCAGATGCCGGCGGCGCTCGCCGTCGCATCGGAGACGCTGAGCGCCCCGAGTCTCCTGGCTCCGGCCGTCCGCGACGCCGCGAGCTTCACGACGACGCTGCTGACCGCGGGCGGACCGGACAACGGATGGTTCCCGACGCCCGCCGACCGTGTGCAGATCGCGTACGGCGCGGACTCCCGCGTGCAATCGCTGCTCGCCGTCGCGGACGCCACCGGCTCGACGGGCTTCGATCAGCTGGCCGCCGTGCAGGCAGCCTGGTTCTTCGGCGCGAATCGCGCGGGCGTCGACATGTACATCCCCGCCACCGGCGTCACCTACGACGGGCTGCAGCCCGACGGCTCGGTCAACCGCAACAGCGGCGCGGAGAGCACGATCCACGGCCTCCTCACGATGATCGCGCTGGACGCGCACCCGGCGCTCGCCGCCCGGGCGACATCGGTCACGGACGTCGCCGACCGGGATGGGCTGCGCGTCGTCGAAGCGGAGACCGCGACGACCGACGGCACCGTGATCACCCCGGAGGCGTGGACGGGTGAGTCGCTGTGGTCCGGCGGCGGGCTGGCCCTGGCCACGGGGCAGCACGCCTCCTTCACGATCGGCGTCCACCCGCAGGACCGCATCGTCCAGCCGGTCGTCTGGTCGGCACCGGACCGCGCCAGCAGCTCGACGTGGCGCGCGGAACGGCAGCGGCTCGGCGAGCTGCGCGAGACGGCACCCGCGCAGGGGATCTCCCCGACTCCCGGCGTGCTGCTGCCGCGGAGTCTGGAGCGCACCGTCCGCGGGAAGCAGCCCACCGTGCAGGTCGAGGTCACCAGTGGGACGCTGCAGCTGGACGCCCTGCTCATCCGCCCCGTCGTCTCCCGCCTCGTGCTGACCGGCGAGGGGCGCACGGAGCTCGTGCACTCCGCATCGACGCGCCGGGAGCCGGTCGTCGTGGGGGTGCACGGCGAGCGCGCCGTGGCGTACATCTACGATGCGCAGGGCCGGCTCACGGACACGAAGCAGCTCCGCGGTGACCGCATGATCGTGCTGCCCGCCGGCGGGTTCGCCCTCCTGGAGCGGTGACGCGCGGCCCCGCCCGCCCTTCCTGCGGAGGCCGGGCGGGGCCCGAACAGCCGTGTCCGATTTCCGCGAGACCGGACCCGTCGGGCGTGCCAGAGTAGAGGCATGCCGATGAGCATGACCTTCGACGAGCGGTACCGTGCGATCGACGCGCGGGACACCCGCTTCGACGGCCAGTTCGTGACCGCGGTGCGCACGACCGGCATCTACTGCCGGCCCAGCTGCCCGGCCCGCACCCCGAAGCCCGGCAACGTCACCTTCTACCCGACCTCCGCGGCGGCGCACGAGGCCGGCTACCGTGCGTGCCGTCGCTGTCTCCCCGAGGCGGCGCCGGGTTCGCCGGAGTGGGACCTCCGCGGCGATGTCGCGGCCCGCGCCATGCGCCTCATCGCCGACGGCGTCGTCGAACGCGAGGGGGTGTCCGGTCTCGCCGCGCGCCTCGGCTACTCGCCGCGCCACCTCACACGGATGCTGTCCGCGGAGCTCGGCGCCGGACCGCTCGCGCTGGCCCGCGCACATCGCGCGCACACGGCGCGGATGCTGCTCGTGGGCACCGACCTTCCCGCGTCCGAGGTCGCGTTCTCCGCCGGCTTCGCGAGCGTCCGTCAGTTCAACGACACGGTCCGCGAGGTGTTCGGCATGCCGCCGCTCGCGCTGCGCGCCCGCCGGCACCGCAACGGTGCGGCCGGCGAGCCCGGCACGATCGACCTCGTGCTGCCGCACCGCGCGCCGCTGGACACCGAGGGGCTCTTCGCGTGGATGGCCGCGCGCGCGATCCCGGGCGTCGAGGTCGCCACGGCCACCTCGTTCGCCCGCTCGCTGCGGCTGGACGGCGGTCCGGCCTGGTTCGAGCTCCGCGCGGACGAGGGGGGACGGATGCGGCTCCGCACGCGCCTCACCCAGTTGCGCGACCTGCCGACCGTCGTCGCGCGGGCGCGTCGGCTGTTCGATCTCGACGCCGACCCCGTCGCCGTGGACGCGGCGCTCGGCGGCCGCCCCGAGCTGGCGCCGCTCGTCGCCGCGGTTCCCGGCATCCGCGTGCCCGGCGCCGCCGACCCGCACGAGATGCTCATCCGGGCGATGGTCGGCCAGCAGATCACCGTCGGCGCCGCCCGCACCGCGCTGACCGCGCTGTCCGAGGCGCTCGGCGAGCCCGCGCCCGGCCTCGTGGAGACCCCGCTGCTCTTCCCCACCATGGCCGCGATCGCCGAGCGCGGCCACGAGGTGCTGCGGGGCCCGGGCGCGCGCATCCGCGCGCTGACCGGCGCCGCGGCCGCCCTCGCGGACGGCAGCCTGACCCTCACCGCCGGCGACGACGGCCCCGCCCAGCGGTCGGCCTTGCTCGCGATGCCCGGGATCGGCCCGTGGACGGCGGACTACGTCCGGATGCGCGTGCTCGGCGATCCCGACGTCTCGCTGCCCGGCGACGTCGCCGTCCGCACCGGCGCCGCGGCGGCCGGCATCCCGGCGGACCCCCGCGGGCTCGAGGAGTGGTCCGCGGGTGTCGCCCCGTGGCGCAGCTACCTCACGGCCCACCTCTGGCGCGCCGCATCCACCGCACCACGCCCGCGCCGGACGACACGACCGACCCCGCCGACCCGCACCGACATCAGCCAGGAGCAGACATGACCGCCGTGATCCAGACCCTCGACACGCCGGACGGCCCCTTCACCCTGCTCGCCGACGAGGCGGGACGCGTCCTCGCCTCCGGGTGGACCGCGGACGCCGAGGCGATCCTCGGTCGACTGCGCGTGCTGCCCGACGGCGTGCAGGCGGGGGAGACCGCGGCCGCCGACGCCGTCCGCCGCTACTACGACGGCGACCTCGCGGCGATCGACGCCGTCGAGGTCGTCCAGAGCGGGACGCCGCTGCAGACCGCCGGCTGGGCCGCCCTCCGCCGTATCGCTCCCGGGCGGCCGCTCACCTACACCGAGCTGGCCGCCGTGATCGGGCAGCCCCGCGCGGTGCGCGCGGCCGCCTCGATCTGTGCGCGCAACGCCCCCGCCCTCTTCATCCCGTGCCACCGCGTCCTCCGCTCCGACGGGTCCCTCGGCGGCTTCGCGTGGGGGACCGACGTCAAGCGCGCGCTCCTCGTCCGCGAGGCCTGAGCACATCGGAGGTTGCGCTCAGCGAACTCCCAGACATAGTCTGGAGGGCTGTCGCGTCGCCTCGGCGCGCGACAGCCCCACTCACCGGACCAGGAGGACGCCATGTATCAGGCCATCGTCACCACGAAGCCCGTGCTCCTCGCCGTCGGTGGGTTCGGGACTTTCGAGGGTTAACGCGGCGATCCGCACCTCCTCGGCGGCATAGACCCGCCGCACCCCGCGTTCACTCCGTCAGGGCATCGCACCTGCCGCGCCGCTGCGCGCTCCCACGACCTGTCGCCTCCGCGATCCGCCACCACCCCTCCCAAGGACCATGACCCCTCCGGAACGTCTCTCCACCCTGCGGGCCCTCGCCCGCATCCTCGCCTTCGCCAAGCCCGTCATGGGCCGGCTGTTCGCCGGGCTCCTCAGCGCGCTCGGCGCCGCGGTCGTCTCGCTGATGATCCCGCTCGTCCTGCAGGCGACCGTCGACGGCCCGATCGCCTCCGGCGACCTCACGGTCATCGTCTGGGCGTCGATCGGCGTGCTCGTCCTCGGCTCGCTCGAGGCCCTCTTCGTGTACCTGCGGCGTGCTTTCGTGCTCTCCCCGGCCACGGGCGTCGAGTACGAGATCCGCCAGCAGTTCTACCGGCGCCTGCAGCGTCTGCCGGTCGCGTTCCACGACCGCTGGCAGTCGGGTCAGCTGCTCAGCCGCATGATGCAGGACATCAACCTCGTCCGCCGCTGGCTGGCCTTCGGCTCCATCCTGCTGGTCGTCAACGTCCTGACGATCATCATCGGCGCCGTCCTGCTGTTCCGCTGGCACTGGGCGCTCGGCGCCACGTTCCTCGTCGTGTCCATCCCGCTGTGGTTCTTCGGCTACCGCTTCGAGCGGCACTACAACGTGCTGGCCCGGCAGAGCCAGGATCAGGCCGGCGACCTCGCGACGTCCGTCGAGGAGAGCGTGCACGGCATCCGGGTCCTCAAGGCGTTCGGTCGCGGCAAGCACGCGCTGCAGAAGTTCACCCGCCAGGTGGAGACGCTCCGCCAGACCGAACTCGGCAAGGCCAAGGAAGTCGGCCTGCTGTGGTTCTGGCTCGAAGTCGTGCCCATGATCGCGTTCGCGCTGTGCCTCCTCATCGGCATCTGGCTGACGACGCAGGGGCAGCTCACCGTCGGTGAGATGCTCGGCTTCTTCGCCATGGCGACCGCCCTGCGCTGGCCGCTGGAATCGCTGGGGTTCCTCTTCTCGTTCCTCGTCGACACCCGCACCGCCACCGACCGCATCTACGAGGTCATGGACGAGGAGAACGCGATCGTCGACGCGCCGGACCCGAAGACGATCGCCGAGCCGCGCGGCGAGCTCGCGTTCCGCGGCGTGCACTTCCGGTATCAGGATGCCGCGGCCACCGAGCGCGACCTGCTCGACGGCATCGACCTCGTGCTCGAGCCCGGCGAGACCATGGCGCTCGTGGGCCTCACCGGCTCCGGGAAGACGACCCTGACGACCCTGCCCACGCGCCTGTACGACGTCACGGAGGGCGCCGTCGAGCTCGACGGCGTCGATGTGCGCGACCTGACGCTCGACGACCTCCGCCGCAACATCGCGATGGCGTTCGAAGACGCGACGCTGTTCTCCGCGACCGTACGGGAGAACGTGCTGCTCGGCCGCGACGACCTCGATCTGCGCAGCCCCGAGGCCGACGCCGTGCTGGCCGAGGCGCTGCAGATCGCGCAGGCGCAGTTCGTGCACGACCTGCCCAACGGCGTCGACACGACGGTGGGCGAGGAGGGTCTGAGCCTCTCCGGTGGCCAGCGCCAGCGCCTCGCGCTCGCGCGCGCCGTCGCCGCGCGGCCGACCGTGCTGGTCCTCGACGACCCGCTGTCGGCGCTCGACGTCGACACCGAGGCGCTCGTGGAGGCCGCGCTGCGCCGCGTCTTGGCCACCACGACCGCGCTCATCGTCGCGCACCGTCCGTCGACGGTCGCGCTGGCGGACCGCGTCGCGGTGCTCGAGTCCGGTCGCATCACGGCCGTCGGCACCCACGTCGAGCTGCTCCGCACCAGCGAGCACTACCGCCACGTCATCTCGAGCCTGGAGGCCGAGGATACGCGTCACCGAGAGATGGAGGTGAACCTGTGAGCGAGGAGACCGTCCAGGGAACCCGCGGCGAAGACCGCAGCGACTACACGAAGAACGAGAGCCGGGCGATCCGCCGCCGGTCGCTCCGCCTGCTGGGCTCGCTCGTGTCCAACATGCGCGGACTGCTGGCCCTCACCGCCTCGGTCATCGTCGTCTCCACGGCGTTCCGCGTGCTGGGCCCCGCGCTCATCGCCTACGGCATCGACACGGCGCTCCCGCGCGCGGTCGACCAGATGGACTGGATGCCGGCCTTCGGCGTCACGGCCCTCTACCTCGTCACCGGCATCGCCGGCGCGGGCCTCATCGGCTGGTATGTCGTGCTCTCCGCGCGCCTGACGCAGGCGATCCTCATGGATCTGCGGACACGCATCTTCCGGCACACGCAGCGGCTCAGCCTGGAGTTCCACGAGACATACACGTCGGGACGCATCATCTCGCGGCAGACCAGCGACCTGGAGTCGATCCGCGAGCTCCTCGACGGCGGCCTCAACCAGCTCGTCCAGGGCGCGCTGTACGGCGTCTTCACGCTCGTGGCGCTGTTCCTCCTCGACTGGCAGAGCGGCGTGGTCCTGCTCGTCATGGGTGTTCCGCTCGCGCTCCTCATGCGCTGGTTCTACATCGAGTCGCAGAAGGGCTTCCGCGTCTCCCGCGTGGTGAGCGCGAAGCTCATCGTCCAGTTCGTGGAGACGATGACCGGCATCCGGGCCGTCAAGGCGTTCCGCAAGGAGAAGCGCAACGACGAGGAGTTCGGCGAGATCTCCGCGGAGTACCGCCGCGTGAACCTCAAGCTCGTGAAGCTGTACGGCATCCTCGACCCGGGTCTCATCCTGCTCGCGAACGTGACGATGGCGATCGTGCTGCTGTGGGGCGCGTTCCGCGTCGTCGACGACACTCTCGCGCTCGGCGCACTGCTGGCGGCGGTCATGTACGTGCGCAACTTCTTCAGCCCGCTCGAAGAGGTCGCGATGTTCCTGAACTCCTACCAGTCGGCCACCGCCGCGCTGGAGAAGGTGTCCGGCGTCCTGGAGGAGTCCCCGACCGTGCCCGACCCGGCGAAGCCCGTGGACCTGTGGACGGCGAAGGGACACATCGAGTTCCGGGACGTGCAGTTCGGCTACGCGAACGACCGCGTCATCCTGCCGGACTTCTCGCTGGACATCCCGGCCGGCCGGACCGTCGCGCTCGTCGGCACGACCGGAGCGGGCAAGTCGACGCTGGCGAAGCTCGTCTCGCGGTTCTACGACCCGTCACGCGGCGCCGTCACGCTGGACGGCGTCGACCTGCGCTCGATGCACCCGAAGGACCTGCGCCGCGCCATCGTGATGGTGACGCAGGAGGCGTACCTCTTCAGTGGCACGGTCGCCGACAACATCGCGCTCGGCAAGCCCGAGGCGACGCTCGACGAGATCAAGGCCGCCGCTCGCGCCGTGGGCGCGGACGAGTTCATCTCGAAGCTCCCCGACGGGTACGCCACCGACGTCAACAAGCGCGGCGGCCGCGTCTCGGCGGGTCAGCGTCAGCTGATCTCCTTCGCGCGGGCCTTCCTCGCCGACCCCGCGGTGCTGATCCTCGACGAGGCGACGGCATCCCTCGACATGCCCAGCGAGCGCCAGATCCAGGACGCCCTGCAGACGCTGCTCGCCGACCGCACCGCGATCATCATCGCGCACCGGCTGTCGACGGTCGCGATCGCCGACCGCGTACTCGTCATGGAGCACGGTCGCATCATCGAGGACGACGAGCCGGACGCGCTCATCGCGGGGACCGGCAAGTTCGCGCAGCTGCACGCCGCATGGCGGGAGTCGCTCGTCTGACCGCAGACCGGGACGCCTCGGGAGGCGGCCGCGAACCGGGGCGCCCCGGGCGCGGACGCGGACGCCTCGGGAGGAGATGGCATCCGCGGAGGATGGATGCCGGGATGCCATCCTCCCGAGGCGTCATCTCCTCCCGGGGCGCACGCCTCGGCGTCCCGACGCGCGCGCCGCGGGAGCCGGCCGCGAACCAGGGGCCCGCGGGAGCCGGCCGCGGACGCGGACGCCTCGGGAGGAGATGGCATCTGCGGAGGATGGATGCCGGGATGCCATCCTCCCGAGGCGTCATCTCCTCCCGGGACGCACGCCTCGGCTTCCCGACTCGCACGCCGCGGGCGTCCCGTGGCGCATCCCGACGTGCCGGCCGGGCCTCCCGACGAGCCCTCCGGGGCTACAGGCGGATCTCGGCGACGACCTCGCCGAACTCGGTCTCGTCGACCGGGGTGAAGCCGACGCGGCGGAAGAAGGCCTCCGGGCCGCCCTCGCCGCCCTCGAAGATGACGTTCACGTGGTCCATGCCCCGGGCGCGGGCCTCCTCGAGAAGCTGCTGGACGGCGAAGCGTCCCACGCCGCGGCCCTGGTCGTCCGCGTCGACGTTGATGCGCCACAGCACGGAGCGGAAGTGCTCCTGCGGGGCCTCCTGGTCGAAGTTCGCGCTCACGAACCCGACGACCTCGTCGCCGTCCAGGACGACGCGCTGCCACGCGGTGGCGGGGTTCACGACGGCGCCGGCGACGGCGTAGCTCGTCGGCGCGAGGTACTGCTCCTGACCGGGCTTGAGGGACATGTTGTTCACCGCGACGATGGTCGATGCGGACAGCTCCACTACTCGCAGCTCAGACATGTCCCCAGGCTAGCGGGCGAACGCGACCCGGGCACATCTGTTTCCGCGTCGTTCATGCGGGGCCTCGGGTATCTTGATATCGAGACAACTCCGCTCGCGAACGAAAGAGACGACACGTGCCCGAGCCCACCATCATCTACACGTACACCGACGAAGCCCCGGCCCTGGCGACCGCTTCGTTCCTGCCCATCGTGCAGGCCTACACAGGACAGGCAGGGGTGTCCGTCGAGACGCGGGACATCTCGCTGGCCGGTCGCATCCTCGCGGCCTTCCCGCAGCGCCTCACCCCGGAGCAGCAGGTCGGCGACGCGCTCGCCGAACTCGGCGGCCTCGCCACGCTGCCCGAGGCGAACATCATCAAGCTGCCGAACATCTCCGCCTCCATCCCGCAGCTGAAGGCCGCGGTCGCGGAGCTGCAGGCCCAGGGGTACGACATCCCGGACTACCCCGACGAGGCCACAACGGTCGAGGAGAAGGACGTCCGCGCCCGCTACGACCGCATCAAGGGGTCGGCCGTGAACCCGGTGCTCCGCGAGGGCAACAGCGACCGCCGCGCGCCCCTGTCGGTGAAGAACTACGCCCGCAAGCACCCGCACCTGAACAAGCCGTTCCCGGCCGGGTCGAAGACCCGCGTCGCCACGATGGGGCACGACGACTTCAAGGCGAACGAGAAGTCCTGGGTCGCCGCCCACGACGACGTGCTCAGCATCCGGCACACGGCGACCGACGGCACCGTGACGGTTCTCAAGGAGGGCCTGAAGGTCCTGCCCCGCGAGATCATCGACGCCACGTTCCTCTCCGCCGCGGCGCTGGACGCGTTCCTGGCCGACACCCTCGCGCAGGCCAAGGCCGACGACGTGCTGTACTCCGTGCATCTGAAGGCCACGATGATGAAGGTCAGCGACCCGATCATCTTCGGCCACGTCGTGCGCGCGTTCTTCGCCGACGTCTTCGCGACCTACGGCGACCAGCTCGCCGCCGCCGGCCTGACCGCCAACGACGGTCTCGGCGCGATCCTCTCCGGGCTCTCGGAGGTCGCCGACGGCGACGAGATCGCCGCGGCGTTCACGGCGGCCCTTGAGAACGGTCCTCGCCTGTCGTATACGAACAGCGACAAGGGCATCACGAACCTCCACGTGCCCAGCGACGTCATCGTGGATGCCTCGATGCCCGCGCTCGTGCGCAACGGCGGCAAGCTCTGGGGCGTCGACGGCGCCGAGGACGACACCCTCGCGGTGATCCCCGACTCCTCGTACGCCGGTGTCTACCAGGCGGTCCTCGACGACGTCGTCGCGAACGGCCCGCTCGACCCGACCACGATCGGCACCGTGCCGAACGTGGGCCTCATGGCGCAGGCCGCCGAGGAGTACGGCAGCCACGACAAGACCTTCGAGATCCCGTCCGCCGGCGTCGTGCAGGTGCTGGACGGCGAGGGGGCCGTGCTCATCGAGCACGAGGTCGGCGCCGGCGACATCTGGCGCGCCACGCAGACGAAGCACATCGCTGTCATGGACTGGGTGAAGCTCGCCGTGAGCCGCGCCCGCGCCACCGGTTCGCCCGCCGTGTTCTGGCTCGACGTGAACCGCGCGCACGACGCGCAGCTGATCGCCAAGGTGCACCAGGGTCTCGCGACCCTCGACACCGCCGGCATCCAGATCACGATCCTGCCCCCTGCCGAGGCGACCCGCTACACGCTGGCGCGGCTGCGTCAGGGCCTGGACACCATCTCGGTGACCGGCAACGTGCTGCGCGACTACCTCACCGACCTGTTCCCGATCCTCGAGGTGGGCACGAGCGCCAAGATGCTCTCGATCGTGCCGCTCCTCGCCGGTGGCGGCCTGTTCGAGACCGGCGCCGGCGGCTCGGCGCCCAAGCACGTGCAGCAGCTCGTCGCGGAGAACTACCTGCGCTGGGACTCGCTCGGCGAGTTCTTCGCCCTCGCCGCGTCGCTCGAGCACCTGGGCGAGCGCAACGACAACCCCAAGGCGAAGGTCCTCGCCGACACGCTGGATGCCGCGACCGGCACGTTCCTGGAGAACGACAAGTCGCCGGGCCGCAAGCTCGGCACGACCGACAACCGTGGCAGCCACTTCTACCTCGCCCTGTACTGGGCGCAGGAGCTGGCCCAGCAGACCGCGGACGCCGATCTGGCCGCCGCGTTCGCACCTGTCGCGGAGGCGCTCGCCGCGCACGAGGAGCAGATCGTCGCGGAGCTGATCGCCGTGCAGGGTTCGCCCGCCGAGATCGGCGGCTACTACCGCCCCGACGCCGAGCTGGTCACCGCGGTCATGCGCCCGTCGGCCACCTTCAACGAGGTCATCGACGGCCTGAGCTGACCTTCGAGGGAAGCGGGGGCGGTGCCGCGCGGCATCCGCCCCCTTTTCCGTCCTCTCGCCGGATGCCGTCGCACGCGGCCGCGCGTCACGCTTCGCGCGGATGGTGGCGCGGCCGACCCGCGCGCGTCGTGACACGACCAAGGGGCGTGTCACGCTTCGCGGGGGCTGCAGCACGGCCCGGTCGCACGATGTGGGACGTCGTCACGCCGGTGCACGCCGGTGCACGCCGGCACGGCCAGATCGAGGTGGCGTCGGCCTAGACCGCGGGGCTCAGACGCGCGCGCCGAGGAAAGCGGTCTGCGCGAGCCACTGGTAGGCCTGGCCGCCCTCGTGCTCGTTGTGCGCGTACACCTCGATGGCCTTGTCGGCGCCGCCGAAGTGGTTGAACGCGGCGTACACCGTCGACGGGGGGCAGACCGGGTCGAGCAGCCCCACGGAAAACAGCGCGGCCGTGCGGGCGCGCCGGGCGAAGTTCACGCCGTCGAAGTACGACAGGGTCTCGAAGACGCGATCCTCGGCGCCGCGATGGGTCGAGAGGTAGCGCACGAACTCCTGGTAGGGGTCGCGGTCGGTGAGGCCGACGGCGCGCTCGAAATGGCACAGGAACGGCACGTCCGGCATGGCCGCGACAAGGCCCTCCGACAGCCCCGCGGCGGCGAGCGCGATGCCGCCGCCCTGACTGCCGCCGGCCACCGCCACCCGGGCGGCGTCCACGGTATCGAGCGAGCGGACGGCGTCGACGGCCAGCACGGCATCCGTGAAGACCCGGCGGTAGTAGTACTCGGCGGGGTCGTCGATCCCGCGGGTCATGAAACCGGATGCCGAGGGGCCGCTGCCGTGCGGGTCGGGGGTCGCGCCACCGGTTCCCCACGTCGATCCCTGGCCGCGGGTGTCCATGAAGAGGTGCGCGTACCCCGAAGACGCCCAGCCGATCCGCTCGAACGGGAGGCCCCGCCCGCCGCCGTAGCCGTTGTATTCGACGACAGCCGGCAGGGGACCCTCGATGCCGCGCGGGACGGTCAGCCAGGCGCGGATCGGGTCGCCCGCGAACCCGGAGAACGTGACGTCGAAGACGTCGAGGGTGCGCAGCGGCGAGGGCGCCGCGCTGACGACCGGCGGCCGCGCGACGGCGCGGGAGGCGGCGAGGGTCTCCTGCCAGAACGCGTCGAAGTCCGCGGGCTCGCGGATGTCCGGGAGGTAGGTCTCGAGATCGGCGGGGGAGAGGTCGAAGCGGGGCACGGCCCCAGACTACTGAGCGGCGAGGATCAGGCGTGGATCCACACGTCGACGCCGTTCGGCGCCCAGTTGTAGATCTGCTGGGCGCGCCAGTTCGGCATCCCGACGCAGCCATGGCTCATCTTGTTGCCGAAGTTGTTGTGCCAGTACACGCCGTGGAACGCCTGGTCGCCGTTGAAGTACATGACCCACTCGACGTTCTCGACCTCGTAGTTCCAGTACGGGTTGTCGGGGTTGCTGGCGGTCATGGTCTGCGAACGGACGTGCCAGTTGACCATGTAGCGGCCCTGGTAGGTGGGGGAGACGTCGAGCCCGCTGGAGATCGGCCAGCTCTCGACGACGGCGTCGTTCTCCTTGAGGTAAAGGCGCTGCTGGCTGAGGTCGACCTCGAGCAGGCGCACGATCTCGGTCGTCGTGTGGGGCGCGACCTCGACGGGCAGCGCGTAGACGCCGTCGCCGCCGGCGAGCTGGTCCGCGAAGTCCTTCGCGACGCCGGAGGTGTCGCCGAGGGTGCGCCCCTCCTGGCCTTCGACGGCGGTCCGCAGCACGGTTCCTGCGGAGTTGACGAGCACGGTCGCGTTGGCGGGCGCCTGGTCGACCTGGCTCTTCAGCGTGTCGACGAACGTCTGGATCTTCGCGGGGTCGGCGGTGATCGAGAACGCACCGGTCTCATCGGCCTCGACCGTGAGCCAGTCGGCCGCCGTCGCAGCAGGCACGGGCACCGTGCGCTCCTCGCCGACATAGAAGCCGATCTTCTCGAGCATGGCGTTGAGGGAGGCGGCCGTGCCCTGCGCGATCTCGGTGGTCGTCGCAGCCTCGATGAGGGCGGGCTCCGCGGCGACGGTCACGGTGGACTCGCCGGAGGCGAAGGCATCCTCGAGGGCGCCGCGGATGCTCTCCACATCGATGCCCTCGCCCGGGATGGCAGGCGTCACGGCATACGCGGTGCCGTCGAACGCGATGGTCGCCCCCACCGGGTCGGTGAACATCGTGGGGGCGGCGTCGCGGAGCGCGGCGATCGCCGTGTCGGTGTCGATGGTGAGCGGCACCTCGTAGCCGTCGCCGAACCACTGCGTGACATTCCACATCGGGCGCTCGCCGAACGCCGTCGAGGCGGCGGCCTCCGCGTCGATGGCTGCGCCGAGGTCGGCGCCGGACAGGGTCGGGCCGCCGTCGCCCAGGGTGACGGTGGTCTCCGCGAGGCGGCTCTGGATGGCGTCGGTCGCGGCGCCGGGCGTCAGGAAACCCACCGGGACGCCGGCGACGGCCGTACCCGGGGCGATGAGGACGAGGGAGGCGGCAACGGCGCCGGCCACGACGAGGCCGGCGGGGATGCCGATCCAGAGGCCGAGATGGCGCTTGCGGCGCGCGGGTTCCGGGGTCGCCCACTGTGCGGCGGGAGCCGTCTCGGTCGGGGCCCAGTCCGCGGCGGGGAGAACCGTCGTCGTCTCAGCCGTCGACGGAGAGTCCTCCGCCCCGTTCTTCGTGGCTACATCCGTCACGTGACACCCCGTCATCCCGCGCGCGTTTCGCGTCCTGCCTATGGTACGCGACGGCCCCCATCCACCTCACGTCACACTTCGGACACGAATGCCGGTCGTCCTCGTCGGCCCGCGCCGAATGTAACGACTTTGTAAACACGCCTCACAAATTGCTGCTCCTGGGTTGCGCGACCCTAATTCGTAAGCTCTACTAACAAACATGCGACGACGCACGAGCGAGACGATGACCGTCGCCCACCGATCCTTCGGTGGCGGGCGGACGCTGCGCCACGGCGCAAAGGTCCTCCCGGAGCACGCCCGGGCGCACAACCGCTCCCTCGTCCTGCAGACCCTCTTCCACCAGGGTGCCATGAGCCGGGCAGACCTCTCCCGGGAGACCGGACTCACCCGCGTCACCATCTCCGACCTCGTCGCCGAGCTCATCGCCGACGGCTACGTCGCCGAGCGCGGGATGCGGGAGGTCACCGGCCCCGGAAAGCCCGCCATCCTCGTCGACCTCGACCGGGAAGGCCACCGGATCGTCGGCCTCGACCTCTCCGGCACGGACACGTTCCTGGGCGCAGTCCTCACGCTCGACGGGGAGATCGTCGCCCGTCACGAGGCCGCCGTGCCGGACGCGCCGGCCGACCTGATCGACGTCGTGACGGCGTTGGCCCGCGCCCTCGTCGCCGACGCGCACGCGCCCGTGCTGGGCGTCGGCGTCGGAACGCCCGGCGTCGTCGACGACCACGGCGTCGTGCTCGCCGCACCGAACTTCGGCTGGGTCGGCCTGGACCTGCAGGGCATCCTGTCCGACGCGCTCGCGCTGCCGGTGCTCGTCGCCAACGACGCCAACGCGGCGGTCCTCGCGGAGTACACGTTCGGTGGCGCCGGCGACGACCTGATGCTCGTCAAGGTCGGCCGCGGTGTGGGTTCCGCCCTCCTCTCCGGCGGACAGCCGATGCGCGGCAGCCGCTTCGCGGCAGGCGAGATCGGCCATGTCACGGTCGGCACCGACGGGGGACCGGTGTGCGTGTGCGGGAAGATCGGCTGCCTCGAGGCGTGGCTCTCCGCGCCCTCCCTGACGGCGCGGCTGCGCGACTCCGGCGCGGACCGCGTCGAGGTGCTCCGCGACGCGGGCGAGCGCCTCGGCATCGCCCTCGCACCGGTCGTCGGCGCCCTCGACCTGTCGGAGATCGTGCTCTCCGGCCCCTCTGATCTTCTCGACGGACCACTCGCGCAGGCGACCGTCGAGACGTTGCGCACCCGGACCCTCGCCGAGTTCCACGACGGCGTCCAGGTGCGGATGACGGAGCAAGGCGAGGACATCGTCCTCCGCGGCGCCGCCGTCATGGTCCTGTCCGGACAGCTCGGGGTGTCCTGACGCCAGCGCTCCCGGGCCGCACGCCCGGAGCATCCCACCGTGAACAGAAGGAAGACACCATGAACACCAAGCTCGGAGCCCCCGCGCTTCTCGGCGCTTCGGCTGTCGTGCTCGCCGGCTGCGCAGCGAGCGGCACCTCCGCTCCGGAGCAGTCGGATGCGGCCACCGGTGAACTCACCGTATGGCTCGTCGGAGCGGACACGCCGCAGACCGCACGCGACTACCTGAAGGAGACGTTCGAGGACGAGAACGAAGGCTGGACCCTGACGATCGAGCAGAAGACGTGGGATGACGTGTCCAACACGTACACCGCCGCACTCTCGTCCAACAGCGCCCCCGACGTCGTGGAGGTGGGCAACACGCAGGCCCTCGGCTTCGCCGACGCCGGCCTGTTCGCCGACCTGAGCGACATCGAGGGCGACCTGGGCGAGATGGTCGCCGGCCTCGTGGATGCCGGCACGCTCGACGGGACGCTCTACGCGGCGCCGTACTACGCGGGCGGACGCGTCGTCTTCTACACGCCCCAGATCGTCGGCGACACCCTGCCCCAGACCCTCGAGCAGTACGTCGAGCGGGGCAAGGAGCTCACGACCGCGACGGTCTCCGGCATCTACGCGCCCGGCAAGGACTGGTACAACGCGTTGCCCTACATCTGGTCGGCCGGCGGCGAGATCGCCGTGCAGGACGGCGACACGTGGGACGCGCAGCTGTCCAGCCCGGAGAGCATCGAGGGCCTCGAGATGCTGCAGGACGTCTACGAGAATGCGACCAACGCTCCCGTGGACGGCAACGAGAAGGCCGCGAACATCGCCTTCTGCGCCGGCGAGGTCGGATTCCTCTCGACCCCCGCCTGGGCCGAGGGCAACCTCAACGGCTCCTGGCCGTGGGAGGTCGAAGGCGAGGAGACCTCCGAGGGCTGCCCTGACACGTTCGCCAAGGACCTCGGCGCCATGCCGCTGCCGGGCGCGACCGCCGGTGAGCCTGCGCCGATCTTCGCCGGCGGCTCGAACATCGCCGTCGCCTTCAAGAGCGACGCGCAGGGCAAGGCCAAGGCGGCCCTGAAGATCATGCTCTCCGCCGGCTACCAGGAGCTCCTCGCCGCGCAGAGCCTCATCCCGGGCCTCGTCGAGGCGGCCTCGGCGCTCCCGGACACCGCATCCGCGCAGGCGCAGGCAGCCGCGCTCGTCAACTCGAAGGGGACGCCCGCGAGCCCGCAGTGGGGTGAGGTCGAGGCCGCGCAGCTGATCCCGGACGCGCTCGTGAAGATCGCGCAGGGCGGGGACGTCACCGAGATCGCCACCGAGCTGGACACCGCGATCGAGGCGATCCTCAACAAGTGACGGCCCGCGGGGGTTCCGCCCGGCTCCGGGCCGGGACCCCCGCGACGTCGAAGGAGACGAGCATGACCGCGATCACGACGCGAGGTGCGACGGCCCGCCGCACCCCGCCGCCGCCGACGCCGCGGGAGCGGGCCAAACGCCGCCGCGACGCACGCAGCGCCTGGACACTGCTGGCCCCGGCCCTCGTCATCCTCGGGGTGATGGTCGGCTACCCCGCCGTCCTGATGGTGATCCAGTCCTTCACCGACTACACGGTCAAGAACAAGGTCCAGGGCACGGCGCCGAACTTCGTCGGCCTCGACAACTACGTCGGCCTGTTCACGCAGTCCGACTTCCCCGCGGTCCTGGTCCGCAGCCTCGCGCTCATGGTGGTCCTGACGGCGCTCATCGTCGTGATCGGCGTGCTCGTCGCGCTGCTGATGACCCGTCTCACCCGGCCCTGGCGCGTCCTCGTGTCGGTGGGCCTGCTGCTCGCGTGGGCGATGCCGCCGCTGACGGCGACCGTCGTCTGGGGCTGGATCTTCGACACCGAGTACGGCGTCGTGAACTGGCTCCTCAACACGGTCACCGCCTCGGGGGAGTGGTCGAACCACTCCTGGCTCCTCGACCCGCTCTCCTTCGCCCTCGTCCTCACGATCATCGTCGTGTGGCAGGGCATCCCGTTCGTCGCGTTCACGACCTTCGCGGGACTCGGTCAGGTCCCCGCTGAAGTTCTCGAGGCGAGCTCCCTGGACGGCGCGACCGGCTGGAGCCGCTTCCGGCTCGTCGTCTTCCCGTACCTGCGCAGCATCCTGACCGTCGTGCTGGTGCTGCAGATCATCTGGAACCTGCGGATCTTCACGCAGGTGTACGCCCTGCAGAGCCGCGGCGGGATCGCCGCCGACACCAACGTGCTCGGCACCTACCTGTTCCGGCAGGGCGTCGGCGAGTTCGGCGAGACCGCCGCCATCGGCGTGTTCATGGTCATCCTGCTGCTCATCCTCTCCTGGGGGTATGTCCGCACGACGCTGAGGGAGGAGGAGCTGTGAGCACGCAGGTCACGCCCGTCACCCAGCTCGGCACCGTCGGGGTGGACGAGGTCGCCGCCGCCCCGGCCGTGCCGGCCGCGGGCGGCCCGCGCCGGTCCTCCGGCCGGAAGGTCGCCTCGCGCTGGCTGCTGAACGCGGCGGCCCTCCTCGTGTTCGTCTGCTCCGTCTTCCCCGTCTACTGGATGGTCAACCTCGCGTTCACACCCAACGCGAAGATCATCAGCCGCTCGCCGAGCTTCTTCCCCGCCGATTTCACCGTCGCGAACTTCCTCACCGCGTGGAACCGCGAGGCCGCCCCCGGGCAGACGGACTTCCCGCACGCGCTCGGCACGACCCTCACGGTGACCGCCGGCGTCCTCGTGGTGACCCTGCTGTTCGCGTTCCTGGCATCCGTCGCCGTCGCCCGCTTCCACTTCCGGGGGCGGCGGGGGTTCATCGTGTCGGTCCTCATCGTCCAGATGATCCCCGGCGAGGCGATGATGTTCACGATCTACGGGATGATCGACGACTGGCAGCTGATGAACACCGTGCTGGGACTCGGGATCGTCTACACGGCATCCGTCATCCCGTTCACGATCTGGACGCTCCGGGGCTTCGTCGCCGGCGTCCCCGCCGACCTCGAGGAGGCGGCGATGATCGATGGCTGCACGAAGGCGCAGGCGTTCTGGAAGGTCACCTTCCCGCTGCTGGCCCCCGGCCTCGTCTCCACCGGCATCTTCGCCTTCATCCAGGCGTGGAACGAGTTCACGATGGCGCTGCTGCTCATGAGCGGGTACAACCTGACCCTCATGCCGTGGCTCAACGCCTTCCAGGCCTCGTCCGTCGGCGGAGGGGTGAACTGGGGCGCCGTCATGGCCGGCTCGACGATGATCGCCCTTCCCGTGATGATCTTCTTCCTCATCGTCCAGGGGCGGATGACGGACGGCCTCGTCTCGGGAGCAGTGAAGGGCTGATGCGCGTCGGACTGGACGTCGGCGGATCCAAGACCGACGCGGTGGCCGTCGCGCCGGACGGCGCCATCCTCGCGCGCGTGCGCCGCGCGACCGGGTGGGGTCCGGATGCCGTCACGCAGACGATCGTGGAGGCCGTCGCCGAGCTCGCCGCGGCGGCCGGCGCCGCACCGGGGGACGCCGTGTCGATCGGCATCGGGACACCGGGCCAGGTGGTCGACGGGGCGACGGTGACCCACGCCGTGAACCTCGGGGTCGAGCGGCTCGATCTCGCCGCCGCGATCACGCCGGTCTTCGGCGTGCCGGTGCGTGTCGAGAACGACGTCAAGGCCGCCGCGCGCGGCGCGTACGCGCTGCACGGCGGCGACGGGACGGTCGCGTACCTCAATCTGGGCACCGGCGTCGCCGCCGGCTTCGTCCGTGACGGACGGCTGTGGCGCGGGGCACGCGGCACGGCGGGAGAGGTCGGGCACATCTCGATCGACCCCGCCGGACCGCTCTGCCGGTGCGGGCAGCGCGGCTGCATCGAGGTGTTCGCCGGCGGCGGGGCGATCGCCGAGCGCTGGGGCCGGGGCGGTGCGCTGCCGGTGCGGGACGTGTTCGACGCCGCCGACGCCGGCGACGCGGAGGCCACCGGGCTGCGCGCCGGCCTCGCGTTCGGCGTGGCCGCCGCGGTGCGCCTCCTGGTCCTCACCGTCGACGTCGACGCCGTCGTGCTGGGGGGAGGCGTGTCGGCGCTCGGCGACCGTATGCTGAGCCTCGTGGTCGCAGAGTTGGAGGCGGGAGCCGTGGCATCCGCTTTCGTCCGCTCGCTGGCGCTCGCCGAGCGCGTGGAGCTGCTGCCGGCCGGGTCGCCCGCCGCGGCCCTCGGAGCGGCGCTGATCGGCTCCGATGCCGTACCCGTCGAACAGGAGGCCGTCGCGCATGGCTGAAGTGGTCATCGTCCCCACCGCCGCGGATGCCGGCGCGCTCGTCGCCGACGAGATCGCGGCGCTCATCGCCCGGCGCCCCGACGCCGTGCTCGGCCTCGCAACCGGATCGACGCCCGAGCCCGTGTACGCGGCGCTGCGGTCGCGCCTGTCCGGAGTCGACGTGTCTCAGGTGCGCGGCTTCGCCCTGGACGAGTACGTCGGCATCGATCCGCAGCATCCGGAGAGCTACCGCACCGTCATCACGCGGCAGGTCGTCGAGCCGCTCGGTCTCGACCCGGCGCGCATCCAGACCCCCAACGGGGCGCTGGAGACCATCGAGCACGCCGGCGAGGACTACGAGCGCGCGATCGCCGCGGCCGGCGGCATCGACCTGCAGATCCTCGGCATCGGCACGTCGGGGCACATCGGGTTCAACGAGCCCGGGTCGTCGTTCGCCTCGCGCACCCGCGTGAAGACGCTCATCCAGCAGACCCGGCAGGACAACGCGCGGTTCTTCGACTCCGTGGACGACGTGCCGATGCACTGCATCACGCAGGGCCTCGGGACGATCCTGGATGCCCGGCACCTCTTCCTCCTCGCCTTCGGCGCCGGCAAGGCGCACGCGATCGCCGGGGCCGTGGAGGGCCCCGTGACCTCGTCGCTGCCGGGCTCCGCGATCCAGCTGCACGAGCACGTCACGGTCGTCGTCGACGAGGAAGCGGCATCCGAGCTCACCCACGCCGACTACTACCGCTACGCCTTCGCGAACAAGCCGGCCTGGCAAGGGCTGTAGGCCGCCGGGGGCCTGGGGCTCGCGCCTCGCCGGCGCGGGGATTCATCCGCGCCGAAGTGCGGGTGGAGGCGCGGTGCACCCACGTTTCGGCGCGGGCGAACCAGGTGGCCGGGGTGCATCCGCGCCGAACTGCGGGTCGAGGCGGGGTGCACCCACCTCTTGGCGCGGGCGAACGAGGTGCCCTCAGGGCATCCGCGCCGAACTGCGGGTGCCGGGGCGGCACACCCACCATTCGGCGCGAGCGAGCAAGGTGCCCTCGGGGCGAGCCATGTGGCCTCGGTTCATCCGCGCCGAACTGCGGGTGCCGGGGCGGCACACCCACCATTCGGCGCGGGCAAACGAGGTGGCCGGGATTCATCCGCGCCGAACTGCGGGTCGAGGCGGGGTGCACCCACCTTTTGGCGCGGATGAACAATGTGCCCCTGCGGGGAACGAGGTGGCCCCGGTTCATCCGCGCCGAACTGCGGGTCCCGGGGCGGCACACCCACCATTCGGCGCGGGCGAACGAGGCGGCCTCGGTTCATCCGCGCCGAAGTGCGGGTCCAGCGGCGACGCACCCACGTTTCGGCGCGGGCGAACGAGATCGGGGTGGGCGAACGAGGCCGGCGCGGGCGAACGAGGTCGGCGCGGGCGAACGAGGTCGGCGCGGGTGAGCGAAGCCCGGGGGAGCCGACGCCGACTCAGGGCGCGAAGACCTTGCCGGGGTTGAGGATGCCGGTCGGGTCGAAGACGCGGGTGATCTGCCGCTGCAGCTCCCACTGGTCCGCACCGAGCTCGTCGGCGAGCCAGCGGCGCTTGAGCACGCCGATGCCGTGCTCGCCGGTGAGCGTGCCGCCGAGGCGGAGCGCCGCGCGGAACAGGTCGTCCGCGGCCGCCCAGATCTCCGGCGGCACCTCGGTGCCCTGGAAGATGAAGTTCGGGTGCAGGTTGCCGTCGCCCGCGTGGCAGACCGTCGGGATCCGCAGTCCGTGCTCCCGCTCGACCCGCGCGATCTCGTCGAACATCTCCGGCAGGCGGCTGCGGGGCACCGCGACGTCCTCGATGAGCGCCGTGCCGAGGCTCTCCATGGCGGGATGCATCGAGCGGCGCACGGTGAGGAGGTGCTCGGCCTCCCCGTCGTCTGCGGCCAGCCGGACGACGGCGCCCAGTGCGCCGAGCGTCGACGCGATCGACTCCGCCTCGTCGATCGCCGCCGGGCCGTCGGTCTGGATCGTCAGCTGCGCGGCGCCCGGTGCGGGAGCCGGCAGGCCCAGCAGCGCGTGAGCGGCGCCGAGCGACGCGGCATCCATCAGTTCCATGATGGCCGGCTGCACACCGGATGCCGTCACGGCGGCGGCGCCCACCGCGGCGGCGCGCACGTCGGGGAACGTCGCCGTGATGGTGCGGCGGTGCCCCGGGACGAGGCGGCGCAGCTTGAGCGTCGCGCCGACGATCACTCCGAGCGTGCCCTCCGAGCCGATCACGAGCGACGTGAGGTCGAGCCCCGTGACGCCCTTCACCGACCGGTGCCCGAGGGTCAGCAGGCGCCCGTCGGCGAGGACCAGATCGACGCCCAGCACCGCGTCGCGGACGACGCCGTACTTCGCGCAGAGGAGGCCCCCGGCGCCCGTGGCGATGTTGCCGCCGACCGTCGAGATCGCCCGACTCGCCGGGTCCGGCGCCCACCAGAGGCCGTCGGCGGCGAGGGCGTCGTTGAGGTCGGCGTTGAGGATGCCGGGTTCGACGACGGCGAGGAGGTCATCGGGCCGCACCTCGAGGATGCGATCCATCCGGCGCACCGACAGCGCGATCTCGCCGGGGCCCGCGTTCGCGGCGCCCGCGAGTCCCGTGCCGGCGCCGCGCGTGACGACGGGCGTGCCGGTGCGATGCGCGATCCGGAGGGTCGCCTGCACATCGGCGACGGATGCCGCGTGCACGACGGCGAGCGGCGGCCCCGCGGAGGCGTGCCCGGACTTGTCGCTGCGGGCGTCCTCGAGGGCTGCGGGGGAGAGGTCGACGCGGTCGCCGAGTTCGGCGTGCAGCAGGGCGACGACCTCGGCGGCGGTCATGCGAGCCGGCGACGTCCTGCGACGAGTCCGGCGGCGACGGCGACGACACCGAACGCGAGGCCGATGAGCGCCTGGCCGGCGCTCCACCACACGATGGTCGCGGCGGCGTAGATCAGCAGCTCGACGAGCGCTCGGATGAACGGGTGCACCGTGAGGACGGCGCGCGGTGAGATGAACAGGGCCCAGAGCAGGATGGCGATGACCGGCGCGCCGACGCCCACCAGGATGTTCCACGGGGCGTCCCAGGCCGTGAAGCCCCAGACCGCGAGCGTCCCCACGGCGAACAGGGCGCACAGGTAGGAGACGATGTCGACGACGGAGAGCGCCGGGCGGGTGCCCGCGGCGAGCGGTTCGGCCGGCTTTTCGGGGCGCACAGGGGGCAGTTCGGCCATGCCGTCAGTCTATCCGCCGCCTGCAGCGGCCCCGGTTCACGCGGTCGCGCGGACGCCGCTCACCCAGACCCCGGTGACGGACAGCGCGTCATCGAGCAGCACGGCATCCGCTTCCATGCCGACACGCAGCGACCCGAACCGGCGGCCCAGCCCGAGCGCGCGAGCCGGCACGGTCGAGACGGCGGCGACGGCATCGGGAAGCGAGACGCCGCAGCGGACGGCGAGGCGGAGCGCGGCATCCTGCGTCAGCGTCGACCCGGCGATCGCGCCGTTGGAGTCCAGCCGGGCGACGCCGTCGGTGACGGTGACGGCGAGTCCGCCGAGCTCGTACCGCCCGTCGACGGTCCCGGCCGCCGCCATCGCGTCGGTCACGAGAGCGATGCGGCCGGGCGCGCCGGCGAACGCGAGCGTGATGACGTCGGGATGCACGTGGATGCCGTCGGCGATGAGCTCGAGGGTCACCCGGTCATCGCGCATGGCGGCCACGACGGGTCCCGGTGCGCGGTGATGGATCCCGCGCATCGTGTTGAACGCGTGCGTCAGCAGCGTCGCCCCGGCATCGAAGGCGGCTGCGGCCTGCTCAGCGGTCGCGTCGGTGTGCCCGACGGCGACGGCGATCCCGGCATCGACGAGGCGCGCGACGGCGGCGAGGCCGCCGGGCAGCTCGGGGGCGAGCGTGATCTGGCGGATCGTCCCGCGCCCGGCATCGATGAGCCGGTCGACGGAGGCGGGATCGGGGTCGCGGAGCAGCTCGACCGTGTGGGCGCCCTTGTGCAGGACGCTCAGGAACGGTCCCTCCAGGTGCGAACCGAGGATCGTGGCATCCTGCTCGGCGAGGTCGGCGACCATCGCGGCGCGCGCGGCGAGGTCGTCGACCGACGCGGTCACGAGGGAGATGACGGCGCGGGTCGTGCCGTGCGCGCGATGCACCGCCCGGCCCGTCGCGATCGCGTCGGGCCCGTCGTCGAACGTGGCTCCGCCGGCGCCGTGCCCGTGCAGGTCGATGAACCCGGGGGCGAGGTAGGCGCCCGCGGCATCCACCACGTCACCCGCGGGAAGGTCCCGCCACGTGTCTCCGACGCCTGCCTGCGTCACGACGCCGTCGCTGAACGCCACCCACGCGTCGTCGGTCACCGCCCCGTCGTCGATGAGCCGGGCGCTGTGCAGGATGGTCGTCATTCGCGGGTCCAATCGACCTCGGGGAGCGGGGTGAAACCGATGCCCTGGCGGGTCCAGAGCGGGGCGAGCTGCGCGACGCGCTCGCGGAAGGATTCCCACGTGCGGCGCTCGTCGGCGCCGGGGGCGGGCGACCACGCGGCTTCGGCCGCCGCCGCGATGCGGGGGAAGGCGAGCGCGTCGAGGTCGGCGAGGTCGCGGACGGTCTCGGTCCACAGCGGCGCTTCGACGCCGAGGATCTCGTCGTCGCCGACCCCGGCGATCACCGCCGCCGGGTCCCAGTCGTAGGCGCGGGGGAGGCTCGTGGGGCCGTTCGCCCAGGTGAGGCCGAGCGGGAAGTCCGCATCCGGCTTCATGTCCAGGTAGACCACATCGGCGGGAGAGAGGATCAGCTGCCCGCCGCCGCGGACGAACGCGCGCGCATGGTCGTCCATGCCGTCCGTGGGAACCCGGAAGCCCCAGTACTGGCCGATCGTGCCCGGCGCGAGGCCGGCGGCTGCACCCGCCTCGTGCCACGCGATCGGCGTCTTGCCGAGATCGGCGACGACGCGGGTGGCGCGCTCCATGAACAGCGCGAGGTCGGCGGGCGGCGTGCCGAGCGCTTCATCGCCGCCGACGTGCAGGTAGGGGCCGGGGGTCATCTCCGCGATGTCGGCGAGCACGTCGCTGAGCAGGGCGTACGTCGCGTCGTCGTGGATGCGCAGCGACGAGAAGCCGACGGCGATGCCCTCGTAGGGGATGCCGCTGGCCGGCAGGTCCTCGCCGCGCTGGCGGGCCTCCTCGCGGAGGTGGTCGGAGATGGTCGGCGCCGCGCACGCCTCGGGGTACGCGAGGTTCACGGCGTGGGTGTGGCCGGGGACGTCGATCTCGGGGACGACCGTCATGTGGTGTGCGGCCGCGTGCACCACGATGGCGCGGTAGTCGGCGCGGCTGAAGAACCCGCCGGGGTCGCCGCCGACCGCGGAGGCCGACGCCCGTGCGGTGAGCTCGGGGCGGGAGGGCACCTCGATGCGCCAGCCCTGGTCGTCCGTGAGGTGCAGGTGCAGGACGTTGAACTTCAATGCCGCCGCGCGCTCGATGTACGCCTTCACGGTCTCGGCGCCGTGGAAGTGTCGCGCGACGTCGAGCATGACCCCGCGGTAGGCGAATCGGGGGGCGTCGTCGACGTGCACGGCGGGGAGGACCCAGCCGCTCTCGTCCTGAGCGAGGAGCTGCACGAGCGTGTGCACCCCGTAGAAGAGTCCTGCCGCGTCGGCCGCGCGGAGCCGGACGGATGCGGCATCCACATCCAGCACGTACGACTCGGCGGCTCCGGTTTCGGGGTCGATCGCGAGCGTCACGGCGGCGTCCGTCGCTGCGGCGGCGGCAAGGTCGAGGCCCGTGCGGCGTCGCACGGCTTCGCGCAGCGTCCGCACCGCATCCGGCGGGCCGGAGACGGCGGCATCCGGCGTCACGGCGAACGGCGGCGTCGACCCCGCGCGCAGCAGGCGCGCGGTGGGGACGAGGGAGGGTTCGGACACGGTGCCCCTATTGTGCGTGGATCGGCCCATGTTAGGAGCCCTAACAAATAGACGGGGCCAGCCTATCAGCGCGGCATCCGTTATGCTCAGACAGTCGCGACTGGCGTTGAGGTGGGCCACCACCGGGGAGCGACCGATACGGCATTCGACCGCACGCCTGGGCCGATGCGAGATTCCATCCGCCGCCGTCCCAGGAGATCGCCATGACCGATTCTGTCTTCAATGCCCCCCTTTCCGAGGTCGATCCCGAGATCGCCCAGGTGCTCGAGCGGGAGCTCGACCGCCAGCGCGGCTTCCTCGAGATGATCGCCTCGGAGAACTTCGTCCCCGTCTCCGTGCTGCAGTCGCAGGGCTCCGTGCTCACGAACAAGTACGCCGAGGGTTACCCGGGCCGCCGCTACTACGGCGGCTGCGAGGAAGTCGACGTCGCGGAGGAGCTCGCGATCCAGCGGGCGAAGGATCTCTTCGGCGCCGAGTTCGCCAACGTCCAGCCGCACTCCGGCGCATCCGCGAATGCCGCCGTGCTGCACGCCATCGCGCGTCCGGGCGACACCCTGCTCGGTCTCTCGCTCGACCAGGGCGGTCACCTCACGCACGGCATGAAGATCAACTTCTCCGGCCGCCTGTACAACATCGTCGCCTACGGCGTCGACCCGGAGACGTCGATCATCGACATGGATGAGGTCCGCCGCCTCGCCGTCGAGCACAAGCCGAAGGTCATCATCGCCGGGTGGTCGGCGTACCCCCGCCAGCTCGACTTCGCGGCGTTCCGCGCCATCGCCGACGAGGTCGGTGCCCTCCTGTGGGTCGATATGGCGCACTTCGCCGGTCTCGTCGCGGCCGGGCTGCACCCCTCGCCGGTGCCGTACGCGCACGTCGTCTCCTCCACCGTGCACAAGACCATCGGCGGCCCGCGCTCCGGGTTCATCCTCAGCAACGACCCCGAGATCGCGAAGAAGATCAACTCCGCCGTCTTCCCGGGCCAGCAGGGCGGCCCGCTCATGCACGTCATCGCCGCGAAGGCCACGGCGTTCAAGCTCGCGGCGACGCCGGAGTTCAAGGAGCGCCAGGAGCGCGTGCTCCGCGGCGCGTCGATCCTCGCCGAGCGCCTGACGCAGCAGGACGTGAAGGATGCCGGCATCGCGGTGCGCTCCGGCGGCACCGACGTGCACCTCGTCCTCGTCGACCTCCGGGACGCGGCGATCGACGGCAAGCAGGCCGAAGACCTGCTGCACGAGATCCGCATCACGGTGAACCGCAACGCCGTCCCGAACGACCCGCGCCCGCCGATGGTGACCTCGGGCCTCCGCATCGGCACGCCCGCTCTCGCGACGCGGGGGTTCGGCGACGCCGAGTTCACCGAGGTCGCCGACATCATCGCCCTCGCGCTGCAGCCCGGCGCCGACGTCGAGGCGCTGCGCGCCCGCGTCGCCGTGCTCACTGAGGCGTTCCCGCTCTACCCGGGGCTGCAGCAGTGACGGCGCTCCGGCTCGACGGCAAGGCCGCCGCGGCGGAGATCAAGGCCGAGCTGGCGGAGCGGGTCGCGGCGCTGAAGGCACGCGGCATCACGCCCGGCATCGCGACGGTGCTGGTCGGGGCCGACCCGGCATCCCAGCTGTACGTCGGGATGAAGCACCGCCAGTCCGAGGCCATCGGGATGAACTCGATCCAGCGCGAGCTGCCTGCCGGCGCGACGCAGGCCGAGGTCGAGGCACTGATCGACGAGCTCAACGCCGACCCCGCCTGCCACGGGTACATCGTGCAGCTGCCGCTGCCGAAGCACCTCGACACCGACGCGATCCTCGAGCGCATCGACCCCGCGAAGGATGCCGACGGCCTGCACCCGACGAACCTCGGCCGGCTCGTGCTCAACGTCAACGCCCCGATCACGACCCCGCTGCCGTGCACGCCGCGCGGCGTCATCGAGCTGCTGCTGCGCAACGACTACGACCTCCAGGGCAAGCACGTCGTGGTCGTCGGACGCGGCGTCACGATCGGCCGCTCCATCGGGCTGCTGCTGACGCGCCGCGAGATCAACGCGACCGTGACCCTCACCCACACCGGGACCGTCGACCTGGCAGAGCACCTGCGCCGGGCCGACGTCATCGTCGCGGCGGCGGGCGTCAAGCACATCGTCCGCGCCGAGGACGTGAAGCCCGGCGCCGCTGTGCTCGATGTCGGCGTGACGCGCGAGACCGACCCGGAGACCGGCAAGAGCACGGTCCACGGCGACGTGCACCCCGACGTGGTCGAGGTCGCCGGCTACCTCTCGCCGAATCCCGGCGGCGTCGGCCCGATGACCGTCGCGCTCCTGATGACGAACGTGATCGAGGCGGCCGAGCGCCAGCTCGCCTGACCTCGCCGGACCCCGCCCCGGCTCAGGCGGTGAAGCGCGCCAGGAAGGCGCGGGTGCGGGCCTCGCGCGCGGCCCCGAAGAGCTGCGACGGCGGACCCTGCTCGATGATCGTGCCGGCGTCGAGGAACACGACGCGGTGCGCGACGTCACGGGCGAACGCCATCTCGTGCGTGGCCATGAGGATCGTCGCGCCGTCCTGGGCGAGCTGCCGGACGAGCTCGAGCACCTCGCCGACGAGCTCGGGGTCGAGGGCCGAGGTGATCTCGTCGAGGAGCAGCACCTCAGGGTCCGTCGCGATGGCGCGGACGATCGCGGCGCGCTGCTGCTGCCCGCCGGAGAGCCGGTCGGGGTGGTCCTTCGCCTTGTCTGCCAGGCCGATGCGCTCCAGCAGCGCCATGGCGCGTTCCTCGGCCGCGTGCCGCGGCATCCGGTGCACGATGCGGGAGGACAGCGTCACGTTGTCGAGCACGGACAGGTGCGGGAACAGGTTGTAGCTCTGGAAGACGGCCCCGAACCGGGCGCGCACACGGTTCGCGTCGATGCGCGGGTCGGAGATGTCCTCCTCGCCGAGGAAGATCTGCCCGTCGTCGATGGGCTCCAGCAGGTTCAGGCAGCGCAGCAGCGTCGACTTGCCCGACCCGCTCGCGCCGATGAGGGCGACGACCTCGTGCCGGTCGAGCGTGAGATCGATGCCCCGGAGCACCTCCTTGTCCCCGAACGCCTTCCACACGCCGTCCGCGCGGAGCACCGTGCTCATACGATCGACCCCATCTGCTCGCGTTCCCGCAGCCGCGCGGTGTACCAGTCGGCGAGGCGGATCGTGGGGATCGCCAGCAGCACGAACAGCACGGCCGCGACGACATACGGCGTGAAGTTGTAGGTCAGCGACGTCTCGATCTGCGCGGCGCGCACGGCATCCACCGCGCCGAGGATCGAGATGAGGCCCACGTCCTTCTGCATCGACACGAAGTCGTTCATGAGCGGCGGGGTCATCTTCCGCAGGGCCTGCGGCAGCACGACGCGGCGCAGCGTCTGCGCGTAGCCGAGGCCGAGCGCGCGGGCGGCGAGGCGCTGCGACGGGTGCACGGCCTCGATGCCGGCGCGGATCACCTCGCTGACGTACGCCGAATACGTCAGGGTGATCGCGACCGTCCCGAGCAGCACGACGGAGATGCGCTGGTCCAGCAGGGCCGGCACGCCGAGCCCGATGAGGTACAGCACGATGATGAGGGGGATGCCGCGGAAGATGTCGGTGTACCCGGCGGCGAGGGCGCGGAGCGGGAAGAACACCGGTCCGCGGAGGGTCCGCAGCAGCGCGATGAGCAGGGCGACGACCGACACGGTCACGACCGACAGAGCGAGCACCTGCAGGTTCAGCAGGAACCCGTCCCAGACGCGCGGCAGTGACGCGGCGAATGTGGCCGGGTCGAAGAAGCGCTGCTGCACCTGAGCCCAGCCGGGCGTGCCCAGGACCGTGACCCAGACGATCCCGGCGAACGCGAGCGTCGACGCGATCGCGACCAGCACCGACTGCCGCGAGCGGCGGGTGCGGTACGCGCGACGCTCGAGCTCGAGTTCGCTCGGCCGGAAGGACGGGTCGGTCACGACACGACGCTACCGGACAGCGTCACTTCAGCTGGGTGGCGCCCGCGCTGAGCACCGACAGCCACTCCTCCTCGAGGGCGTCGAGCGTGCCGTCCTCGCGCAGGGCGTCGACGGCAGCGGTCACGCGCTCGGTGAGCGGCGACTCGTTCGCGAGGAGGAGGCCCCACTGGTCGGGCACGCCGGCGGCGGGCAGCTCGCCGACGAGGAACGCGTTCTCGATGTAGAAGTTGGCCGCGACGTACGCGGTGGGCAGGTCGAGGACGAGGCCGTCGATCTGACCGGCCTCGAGCGCTGCGCGCGCATCCTCGTTGCTGTTGAAGAGCAGCTGCGGGGTGTTCGGCTCGATCGCCTCGTCGACGGTCGTCGCGCTCGTCGACCCCGCCATGGCGCCGAGCAGCAGCTCCTTCGCGCCCGCGAGGTCGGTCACGCCGTCGGCCTTGCCGCCCTTGATCGCGACGATGGCCTGGCTGGCCTCGTAGTACGGCGAGGAGAAGTCGACGGCCTTCTCTCGGTCCTCGGTGATCGTGTACTGCTGGATGTTGAAGTCGAAGTCCTTCGGGCCCGGTGCGATGGCCGACTCGAAGGTCGTGCGCACCCAGACGACGTCCTCCTTCGCGAAGCCGAGCTCCTCCGCGACGGCGTAGGCGACCGCGGACTCGAAGCCCTCACCGGACTCCGGAGCGTTGTCGAAGACGTACGGCTCGTAGGCGGGCTCGCCCGTGCCGATCGTCAGCTTGCCGGGCGTGATGTAGCCCTCCTCGGCGGCGGGCGCGTCGGATGCCGTCGGCTGGGCGCCGCCGGAGGCGCAGCCGGAGACGAGCAGGGCGACGGCCGCGACGGACGCGACGAGGGCGGAACGCAGGACGGTGCGCGACATGGAGGCCTCCGGGGATTCGGGTGCGGCCTCGCGCGTGCTGTGCTGCGACGACCGCCTGCATCCATCTTCGTCGCCCGTCGAGGATCCCGGGTCGCCGAGCGACGCTTTGTTACAGCAACTTCATGCGGTCAGCTCTCGCCGAGGTCGTCCAGCATCCGCCGCTGCTCGGGGGTCAGGCCGTCGCGCAGCTCCTCCCGCCCGATCGCCTCCTCGCGCGACGGCGCCGCGGGGGTGGCGGACGTCCCAGAACCGCGGATGCCGGCGTGCGCGCGGTCGTACAGGCGGCCCGTGCGCGCCTCGAGGGCGTCGTCGACGCGGTCGTAGACGATCCACGCGACGAGCAGCAGCAGCGGCGGCACGAGCCAGCCCCAGAAGAAGCCGCCCACTTCCACACCGGATGCGAGCACGACGAGGGCCCAGACGAGGAGCTCGACGACGAAGACGATGCCGTACTGCACGAGCTTCTCGCCGGTCCGCGTCCGCTGCCCGGCGGACTTCGCCGCAGAGCGCGTGAAGAACCGCGTGACGAGGGGCTTCAGCCAGATGGTCGCAGCCGTCAGGACGACGGCGGCCCACAGGGCCGCCCAGCCGACCTGCACCGACGGCAGCAGGAATCCGATCAGCAGCAGGACGAGCACGTTGAACACGTAGAGCGAGGCGAACCGCACGATCCAGGACTTCATGCCCCCAGCGTGCCACGCCACGCCGGCCGGGACCACCGGCCCCCGCCGATCAGGCGAGGGAGACGAGCCGCGTCAGGTCGTCGTCCGGCAGCACGTCGGCGACGGCGCCCACCTGCATGGAGGCGATGTCGGCGCGGCCGGAGAGGACGTTGAGGAACGCCGTGTCCGAGGCGTCCCGCCCCGTCGCGATCCGGACGAGTGTCGACCGCGGCGCGAGGGTCGTCGCATCCACGGCGCGCCACGCCCCGTCGACCCAGCCCTCCGCGACGGCGTGGAAGTCCATCGGCGAGAGCCCGGGCGCGTAGACGGCGACCACGCGGGCGGGGATGCCGGAGGCGCGCAGCAGCGCGACGCACAGGTGAGCGTAGTCCCGGCAGACGCCCTGGCGGTTCAGCAGCGTCCGGATCGCGCCGTCGGTCGGGAGCGAGGAGCCGGACACGTAGGCGAGCTGTGTGCCGACCCACGCCGCGACCGACGTCAGAACGGATGCCGCGTCGGGCGCCGCGCTGAACTCCGCCGCCGCGGTGGGGGCGAGGGAGTCGGACTCGGCGTACCGGCTCGGCCGGCGGTAGATCAGCAGCTCCGTCTCGCCGGTCTGCAGCGGCGCGGCTTCCCCGTCGATCGACGCCGTGTAGCTCACGACGAGTTCGCCGGGGCCGCTGCGGATGCGGTGCAGGCGACCGCCGTGCGCGTCGGGGAGTTCGGACACGTCCACCGGCTCCCCGTCCAGCGTCGCGGTGAACGACTCGGTCGCGCGGTACAGGCTGCTCACCGCGATGGCGAACACGAGGTCGGCCGTCTCGGTGACGGTCAGGACGATGCGGCTGGAGACATCCCTCTTCATCGGCCCAGCCTGACAGACGGATGCGTCACGCGGGTGACGCGCCGATGACGCTCATGCGGCGGGGCGAGGGTCAGTACGACGCGCGCTCGTCGGTCGCGCCCGCGGAGCCGACCCACCGCGCCGCGAGCGCCTCGGATCCCCGTGCCAGCAGGGCGACGTCCGCCCCGACCAGGACGAAGGACGCGCCCGCGTCGAGGTAGCCCTGGGCGACGGCGGGATCGAAGGCGTTGACGCCGGCCGGCTTCCCGGCCGCGCGTACGGCGTCGAACGTGCGGATGACCGCGGCGGTGACATCCGGATGGGACTGCTGCCCGAGGAGCCCCATGGATGCGGCGAGGTCGGACGGTCCGACGAACACCCCATCGACGCCGTCCACGGCGGCGATCTCCCCGGCGGCCTCGACGGCCGCGGCGGTCTCGACCTGGACGAACAGCGACACGTAGGCGTCGGCGTTCTGCAGGTAGTCCTCGACACGGTTCCACCGCGCCGAGCGCGCGAGCGCCGAGCCGACGCCGCGGCGACCCCGTGGCGGATACCGGATGGCCGCGACCACGGCCTCGGCCTCGGCGGCCGAGGAGATCATCGGCACCAGGAGGTTCTGCGCACCGAGGTCGAGCACCTGCTTGATCGTGACGGTGTCGCCGGACGGCACGCGCACGAGGGGTGTCGTGGCGGAGGCGGCGATGGCCTGCAGCTGCGCGAGCGTGGACTCCAGCGCGTTGGGGGAGTGCTCCATGTCGATGAGCATCCAGTCCATCCCGGCGCCTGCGAGGATCTCGGCGACGAGCGGGGATCCCGAGCACGCCCATACCCCCGCGAGGGGGCGGGATGCCGTGGCGAGCGCGTCGCGGAAGGTCAGGGGAAGCGGCACGTGATGGTTCCCATCGGTCCGTAATCGCACAGCACGGTGTCGCCCGGGGAGACCCACATGGGCCGCGTGAACGACCCGGCGAGGATGATCTCCCCGGCCTCGAGCCGGTCGCCGTGCTGGTGCATCTTGTTGGCGAGCCACGCGACGCCGGTCGCGGGGTGGTTGAGCACGCCCGCGGCGACGCCGGTCTCCTCGATCGTCTCGTTGCGGTAGAGCAGGGCCGACACCCAGCGCAGGTCGATCTGGTCGGGGCGCATCGGGATGCCGCCGAGCACCATCCCGCCGTACGCGGCGTTGTCGCTGATCGTGTCGACGATCGTCCGGCCCTCGAGCTCGATGTGCGAGTTCAGCACCTCGAGGGCGGGAGTGACGTACTCCGTGGCGCGCAGCACGTCGAACACGGAGCAGTGCGGCCCCTCCAACGGCGCGTTCAGGACGAAGGCGAGCTCGACCTCGATGCGCACGTTCGAGAACGCGGAGTGCGGGATGACGGCGCCGCTCTGCCAGACCGTGTCGTCGAACATGACGCCGTAGTCGGGCTCGGTGATGCCGGTCGCCTGCTGCATGGCCTTCGAGGTCAGCCCGATCTTCCGGCCCACGAGGCGCCGGCCGTCGGCGATCATTCGGTCGCGCCAGACGCCCTGGATCGCGTACGAATCCTCCACCGTGGCATCCGGGTACCGGGCAGTGATCCTCGGGATCACGCCGTGCGTGCGGTCGGCTTCGGCGAGCTCGTCGGCGATCGCCGCGATCGTGGCGGCATCCAGCATCCGTCCTCCTTCGTCGTGTCCAGGCTAGGGGTGGGGCGGGGTCAGAGCTGGTTGCCGAGCTTGTACTCGCCCTGCTTCCACTCCGGCATCGACGCCTCGCCCTCTTCGGGGCGCGTGTAGGAGAAGCCGTCGGCGCCGATCGTGACCGCCATCTCGGACGCGTCGGTGCGGGCGACGACCTCCTTCGGGTTGCCGTCGAGGTCCAGGACGAGCGAGGCCTCGGTGTACCAGGACGGCACGACGGGCGTGCCCCACCAGTCGCGGCGCTGGTTGTCGTGCACGTCCCACGTGACGACCGGGTTGTCGGGGTCGCCGGTGTAGTAGTCCTGCGTGTAGATCTCCACGCGGTGGCCGTCGGGGTCGCGCAGGTACAGGTAGAACGCGTTCGACACGCCGTGCCGGCCGGGGCCGCGCTCGATGCGGTCCGACATCCGGAGCGCGCCGAGCTTGTCGCAGATCGCGAGGATGTTGTGCTTCTCGTGGGTGGCGAATGCGACGTGGTGCATGCGGGGCCCGTCGCCGCCGGTCATGGCGGTGTCGTGCACGGTGGGCTTGCGGCGCATCCAGGCGGCGTAGACCGTGCCGCCCTCGTCCTGGATGTCCTCCGTCACGCGGAAGCCGAGGCTCTGCATGAAGTTGACGGCGCGGGGCACGTCCGGGGTCACCTGGTTGAAGTGGTCCAGGCGCACCAGCTCGCCGGGGGTGTGCAGGTCGTAGCGCCAGGACAGGCGCTCGACGTGCTCGGTCTGGAAGAAGAACTCGTACGGGAAGCCGAGCGGGTCCTCGACGCGGACGGAGTCGCCGATGCCCTTCGTGTAGCCGTCCGCCCGGCGCTCGACGCGGCAGCCGAGCTCGGTGTAGAACGCGACGGCCTTGTCGAGGTCCTCCGGTGTGCGGACGCGGTACGAGAACGCGGCGACGGCCGCGACGGGGCCCTTCCGCAGCACGAGGTTGTGGTGGATGAACTCCTCCGTCGAGCGGAGGTAGACGGCGTCCGCGTCCTCCTCGGTCACGTGCAGTCCCAGCACGTCGACGTAGAACGCGCGGGAGACCGCGAGGTCGGTGACGACGAGCTCCATGTACGCGCAGCGCAGGATGTCCGGCGCCGGCGCGGTGGGCGTGGGGATGGGGTTGTCGCTGTGGATCGGCGCCTCCTGCGAGACGTAGAAGCCGGAGGAGGTCAGGGTGCGGTCATCGATGTGGGTCATGTCAGCGTCCTTGCTTGTGGGTCTGTCGTGGGGTGCGGGTCAGCGCGGGTCCGGGTCGTCGAGGTCCGGCTCGGCGGGAGCCGCCTGCTTGCCGAAGGTCGGGTTGTGCACGGCCCCGAGGGTGATGTGCACGGCCTGCTGGTCGGTGTAGAAGTCGATCGACCGGTAGCCGCCTTCGTGGCCGAGGCCGGAGGCCTTCACGCCGCCGAAGGGGGTGCGGAGGTCGCGCACGTTGTTGGAGTTCAGCCACACCATCCCGGCCTCGATGTTCTGCGCGAAGTTGTGGGCGCGCTTGAGGTCGTTCGTCCAGACGTAGGCGGCGAGCCCGTACTTCGTGTTGTTCGCGAGTGCGAGGGCCTCCTCGTCGGTGTCGAACGGCGTGATCGCGACGACGGGGCCGAAGATCTCCTCCTGGAAGATGCGGGCATCGGGGGAGACGTCGGCGAACGCCGTCGGGGCGACGAAGTTGCCGAACTCGAAGCCTTCCGGCTGCCCGCCTCCGGCGATGAGCCGGCCCTCGGTCTTGCCGATCTCGACGTAGCCCATGACCTTCTCGAAGTGCTCCGGGTGCACGAGCGCACCGACCTCGGTCGCCGGGTCGTGGGGGTAGCCGACCTTGACGCGCTTCGCCTGCGCGCCATAGCGCTCGACGAACTCGTCGTACACGTCGCGCTGGACGAGGATGCGGCTGCCCGCCGTGCAGCGCTCGCCGTTGAGGGAGAAGACGCCGAAGATCGTGGCGTCCACGGCGGCGTCGAGGTCGGCGTCGGCGAAGACGATCGCCGGCGACTTCCCGCCGAGCTCCATCGACAGCCCCTTCAGGAACGGGGCGGCGTTGCCGAAGATGATCTGGCCGGTGCGGCTCTCGCCCGTGAAGGAGATGAGCGGCACGTCGGGGTGCTTCACGAGCGCGTCGCCGGCATCCTCGCCGAGACCGTGCACGAGGTTGAACACGCCCTGCGGGAGGCCCGCCTCCTCGAAGATCTCCGCCCACAGGGATGCCGACAGCGGCGTGAACTCGGCGGGCTTGAGGACGACGGTGTTCCCGGTCGCGAGTGCGGGGCCGAGCTTCCACGACTCCAGCATGAACGGGGTGTTCCACGGCGTGATGAGGCCCGCGACGCCGATCGGCTTGCGGTTGACGTAGTTGATCTGACGCCCGGGGACCTTGAACGTGTCGTCGGCCTGCGCGACGATCAGGTCGGCGAAGAAGCGGAAGTTCTCCGCCGCGCGCCGCGCCTGTCCGAGGGCCTGCGTGATGGGGAGGCCGGAGTCGAAGGACTCGAGCTCGGCGAGCCGCGCGTCGCGCGACTCGACGATGTCGGCGATCCGGTGCAGGATGCGGGAGCGTTCGCGGGGGAGCATCTTCGGCCACGGGCCGTCGGTGAAGGCGCGTCGGGCGGCGGCGACGGCGAGCTCGATGTCGGCCTTCTTGCCGGCCGCGGCCTGCACGTACACCTCGTTGGACACGGGCTCGAGCACGTCGAACGTGTCGCCGTCCACGGAGTCGACGAACTGCCCGTCGATGTAGTGCTGGATGCGCGCGGGCAGGTCGGCCGGGACGTGACGCCGGTCGAGGGCGGGGGCGGTGGTGTCGGTCATGGGGTTCCTCCAGGGACGGGGTCAGACGGCCGGGAGACCGAGGGTCTCGTCGGGGTGCTCGTGGATGAGGTAGGCGTCGAGGGTCGCCGAGCGGTGCCGGCGGGCGGCCTTCTCGATGTCGCCGAGGGGTGCGCCGTTCTCGATGAGCTGCAGGATGTTCTCGTGCTCGCGGACCGACTCCTGGGCGCGGCCAGGGACGAAGCTGAACGTGGAGTCGCGCAGGTGACCGAGGCGCGCCCACTCCGCCTCGACGAGCTCGAGCATGCGCGGGTTCGCGCACTTGGCGAACAGGACGGCGTGGAACTGCTGGTTCAGGGCGGTGAACGCGCGCGGATCGAAGTGCTCGAGCCGCTCGATCATGAGCTCGTTGATCTGCCGGGCGTTGCGGACGTCGTCGGAGGTCAGGCGACGCGACGCCAGCGCCGTCGCCGCGCCCTCCAGGATCGACAGGGCCTGCATGCTGAAGCGGTACTGCGAATCGTCCACCATCGACACGTGCGCGCCGACGTTCCGCTCGAAGGTCACGAGCCCCTCGGCCTCGAGCTGGCGGATCGCCTCCCGGACGGGCACGACGCTCATGCCGAGCTCGTTCGCGATCGTGCCGAGCACGAGACGGTAGCCGGGCGTGAACTCCTGTCCCGAGATGCGGGCACGGATCCAGTCGTAGGCGCGCTGCGACTTGCTCTGCGACGCCTGCGCCGTGTCGGTCATCGGGTCTGCTCCCGAGCCTCGAAGCGGGCCCGCCACTCCGCGTTCATCGGGAAGAGCCCGTTCACGGGGTGGCCGGCTGCGACCTGCTCCGCGATCCACGCGTCCTCCTCCTCCTGGGCGAGGGCCGCGTCGGCGACCTCCTCGGCCAGCGCGGGCGGGATGACGATGACGCCGTCGGCGTCGCCGACGATGATGTCGCCGGGCTGCACCGTCGTGCCGCCGCACGCGATCGTGACGTCGAGGTCCCACGGCACGTGCTTGCGTCCGAGGACCGCGGGGTGCGCACCGGCGGAGTACACCGGGATGCCGACGGCCGCGACGGCGTCGGCGTCGCGCACCCCGCCGTCGGTGACGATGCCGGCGGCGCGCTGCGCGTGCGCGCGGATCGCCAGGACGTCGCCGAGCGTGCCGGAGCCGGACTCGCCGCGCGCTTCGATGACGATGACCTCGCCCTCCTGCACGGCGTCGAACGCGCGCTTCTGCGCGTTGTAGCCGCCGCCGTGGCTGTCGAAGAGGTCTTCGCGGTTCGGGACGAACCGCAGGGTCTTCGCCGTGCCGACGATCTTCCGGTCGGGGTGGTTGCCGCGGATGCCGTCAATCGTGACGTTGTTCAGGCCCCGCTTGCGGAGCTGCTGCGACAGTCCTGCGACGGGCGTGCGCTCCAGCTTGTCCCGCAGTTCGGGGGAGAGGGCGGGCGCGGCCGCGGGCAGTCCCGCGGCGACGCGCGATCCCCACGCCTCTTCGCGCTGCGTGTCGTCGACGGCGGGGAGCGAGCCGAGGGCGGCGTCGAACGCGGCGCCCTCGCCCTGCGTCACGGTCGTCACGAGCCGCCCCGAGGTCGCGCCGGTCGCGGGGGAGTCCACCTCCACCTCGACGACGTCGCCCGGCACGATGACCGAGGACCCGGCCGGGGTGCCGGTGAGGATGACGTCGCCGGTCTCGAGCGTGAAGTGCTGGGAGAGGTCGGCGACGAACTGCGCGAGGGGGAAGATGAGCCCCGCCGTGTCGTCGTCCTGGACGAGGCGTCCGTTGACCCACGTGCGCACGCGGAGGCCGGCGGGATCGACGGTGCGCGCGTCGATGAGATCGGGACCGATCGGGGTGAACCCGTCGCCGCCCTTCGACCGCACGTTGGAGCCCTTGTCGTTCGCGCGCAGGTCGTACAGGCCCAGGTCGTTCGCGGCCGTGACCCAGGCCACGTGGTCCCACGCGTCGGCGAGCGACACCTGCCGGGCGGGTGCACCGATGACGAGCGCGATCTCGCCCTCGAAGGCGAGGAGCTCCGTTCCGGCGGGCCGCTCGACGGTCCCGCCGGTCGCGGCGACGGAGCTGGAGGCCTTGAAGAAATAGGACGGCGCCGCCGGGCGGCGACCGCGCTGGTCGGCGCGCGAGCTGTAGCTCAGGTGCACCGCGACGATCTTGCCCGGGCGGGCGGGGAGAGCGGCGAAACGGGGGTCCGCGGCATCCGTGCGGGTGTCGTTCTCGGTGGTCATGAGCTCCCTCGCTCTTGCGTCGTATCCGAAATCGTATATGATCGACACCATCGAGGCAAGCACGACTCGATCGCCCACACCAGACAACGTCGTCGACACTGACACAGGAGTCACCCGAAATGAGCGCAACCCCGTCCGTCCCCCGATCCGAGGGATTCACCCCGACCGGCACGATCGCCAGTCACGGCGACCGCCGTCGCGTCGTCTTCGCGACCGTCGTCGGCACGACCGTCGAGTGGTACGACTTCTTCCTGTACGCCTCCGCCGCGGGCCTCGTCTTCGGGGCGCTGTTCTTCGAGCCGGCCGGCAAGGAGTTCGGCCAGATCCTGTCGTTCCTCACGGTCGGCATCAGCTTCCTGTTCCGGCCGCTCGGCGCGTTCCTGGCCGGCCACCTCGGCGACCGCTACGGCCGCCGCCTCGTCCTCATGCTGACGCTCATCCTCATGGGCGTCGCGACGACCCTCGTGGGCCTCCTGCCCACGTATGCCGCGATCGGCATCGCCGCGCCGATCCTCCTCGTCTTCCTGCGCATCCTGCAGGGCATCTCGGCCGGTGGCGAGTGGGGCGGCGCCGTCCTGATGGCCGTCGAACACGCCCCCAAGAACAAGCGCAGCCTCTTCGGTGCGTCGCCGCAGCTCGGCGTGCCCCTCGGTCTGCTCCTCGCCAGCGGAATGCTCGGCCTCATGGCCCTCATCGCCCCGGGCGACGCCTTCCTCGAGTGGGGCTGGCGCGTGCCGTTCCTGCTGAGCTTCGTCCTCATCATCATCGGCTACTACGTGCGCCGGAAGGTCGAGGAGAGCCCCGTCTTCCTCGAGCTCGCCGAGCGCAAGGAGAAGAGCCGGATGCCGATCGTGCAGCTCTTCCGCAAGCACGCGCTGCTCGTGATCATCGCCGCCTTCGTCTTCGCGGGCAACAACGCCGCCGGCTACATGACGACCGGCGGATACATCCAGCGCTACTCCACCGACCCCGAGGGTCCGGTGGGCCTCGCGACCGCCGACGTCCTCGGCGCCGTGACCATCTCCGCGGTGTCGTGGCTCGTCTTCACGTGGCTCGCGGGCTGGATCGGCGACAAGATCGGCCGGCGCAACACGTACATCATCGGCTGGGTCCTGCAGCTCGTCGGCGTCATCGCGCTGTTCCCGCTCGTGAACACCGGCAGCATCGTCCTGCTCGCACTGGGCCTGGTCATCCTCACGGCCGGCCTCGGCTTCACCTACGGGCCGCAGGCGGCGCTGTACGCGGAGCTCTTCCCCGCCAGCATCCGCTTCTCCGGCGTCTCGATCTCGTACGCGATCGGCGCGATCCTCGGTGGCGCGTTCGCCCCCACGATCGCGACGGCGCTCGTGCAGGCGACCGGGACGACCACCTCGGTCACCTGGTACCTGGTCGGCATGACGCTGCTCGGGCTCATCGCGACGCTGCTGCTGCGGGACCGCAGCGGCATCCCGCTCGGCCCGGACCACGAGGAGGAGCAGGCGAAGAGCCCCATCTACGGGGTTTCCCACGCCTGATCCGCGGACGGATCGGAAGGACCGCGACGCGACCGGCGTCGCGGTCCTTCCGCGTCTCAGCCCTCGAGGGCCTCACGGATGGCGGCGGCCGAGCGGTGCAGGCGTGCCGCGATGTCGGCGGAGGCCGGAGCGCCGCCGACATGCACGACGGCGATCGCGGCGGGCCGGCTGCCGCCGCGCAGGCGCAGCGGCACCGAGACGGCCTGCACGGTCGGGATGACCTCGTCGTGACTCGTCGCGTAGCCGCGGATCGCAGCCTCCGCGATCTCGTCGCGCAGAGCGTCGCCCACCGCCACGACCGGCCAGTCGCGCGGCGGCAGGGCCGACAGGATCGCCTTGCTGGGGGCGCCGACGGTGATGGGATGCCGTGCGCCGGGGCGCTGCGCGACGGAGGCCACCGCGTGCCGCGGCTCGACGCTGGCAAGGGTGATGCACTCGTCGCGGTCGAGGATGGCGAGGAAGCACGTCATGCCGAGCTCGTTCGCGACGGCGGTGAGCTCGGGGAGGGCCTCGGACTGCAGGTCGGGCGCGACGCCGGCCGCGAGGGCCGCCATCCGCGCGCCGAGCGCGAGTCGTCCCGCGGAGTCGCGGGATACGAGGGCATGACCCTCGAGCGTCCGCACGAGGCGGTAGGCGATGGAGCGGTGGACGCCCATGAGCCGGGCGACCTCGTCGATCGTGAGCGGCTCGCGGGCGTCGGCGAGGATCTCCAGGATCCGGATGCCACGGCTGAGGGTCTGGGACGCCGGGGCCTCGGTCGGCGGGCGGCGGTCGTCGGCCATCGGCATCCCTTCGCTCCCGCTCACCCTTGCGGGCGGGGAGGCGGTCGTATACGATCTGTTCAATAGTAGAACGGTGCGTTCGAATATAGAACACGCCGATCGAAACCACAACCCTCGACGCCGCAGTCCGAGGAAAGGATCGACGACGATGCAGTTCCACCACCACGGGTACATCTCCGCGGACCCCCGCCACCTCCCCGCAGCCGGCACCGGCATCGACCGTCCCGCCGACCTGCCCGACGAGATCGACGTGCTCATCGTCGGTTCGGGCCCCGCCGGCATGCTCCTGGCGGCCCAGATGTCGCAGTACCCGACGGTCACCACGCGGCTCATCGAGCGCCGGGAGGGACGTCTCGCGATCGGCCAGGCCGACGGCATCCAGGCGCGGAGCGTCGAGACCTTCCAGGCGTTCGGGTTCGCCGAGCGGATCATCGCCGAGGCGTACCGGATCACCGAGATGAACTTCTGGGCGCCCGACGCCGCCGACCCGTCGAAGATCGTCCGTACGGCGCGCGCCGACGACGACCCGGCCGGCATCAGCGAGTTCCCCCACCTCATCGTCAACCAGGCGCGCGTGCTCGACTACTTCGCCGAGGTCGCCGTCGACTCCCCGGGACGCATCACGCCCGACTACGGCATCGAGTTCGTCGGTCTCACGGTCGGCGAGGGGGAGTTCCCCGTCGAGGTCGTCGTCCGCTACGTCGCCGGCGATCGGGCCGGCCAGGAGCGGACGGTCCGCGCCAAGTACGTCGTCGGCTGCGACGGCGCCCGCAGCCGGGTGCGCGAGGCGATCGGCCGCAAGCACATCGGCGGACAGTCCCAGCACGCGTGGGGCGTCATGGACGTCCTCGCCGTCACCGACTTCCCCGACATCCGCACGAAGTGCGCGATCACCTCACAGGCGGGCAGCATCCTGCACATCCCGCGCGAGGGCGGCTATCTCTTCCGCATGTACGTCGACCTGGGCGAGGTGCCGGAGGGGGACAACGGGCGCGTGCGCGCGACGCCGCTGGACACGATCATCGCGAAGGCGAACGACATCCTCTCGCCGTACACGCTCGACGTGAAGGACGTCGCGTGGTGGTCGGTGTACGAGGTCGGCCACCGCGTGACGGACAAGTTCGACGACGTCGAGCCCGGCGCCGACCACGCGCCGCACGTCTTCATCTGCGGCGACGCCTGCCACACCCACTCGGCCAAGGCAGGTCAGGGCATGAACGTGTCGATGCAGGACGGCTTCAACCTCGGCTGGAAGCTCGGCGCGGTGCTCACCGGCCGGGCGCCGGAGAAGCTGCTGGAGACGTACTCCGCCGAGCGGCAGGTCATCGCGCAGAACCTCATCGACTTCGACAAGGAGTGGTCGACCCTCATGGCCAAGAAGCCGGAGGAGTTCTCCAGCCCCGAGGAGCTCGCGGAGTTCTACACCTCCACCGCGGAGTTCCCCGCGGGGTTCATGACGCAGTACACGCCGTCGATGATCATCGGCGAGGCGTCGCAGCAGGACCTCGCGACCGGGTACCCGGTGGGCAAGCGGTTCAAGTCGCACGCCGTCGTCCGCATCGCCGACACCGTCCCGGCCCAGCTCGGGCACCATGCCCGCGCCGACGGGCGCTGGCGCATCTACGCCTTCGCCGACCGCGACGCCACCGCACTGCGCTCCTGGGCGGAATGGATGGGCACGGCACCGGAATCGCCGCTGCAGACCTTCACGCCCGCCGGCACCGACCCGGACAGCGTGTTCGACGTGAAGGCGATCTACCAGCAGGACCACGCCGAGGTCGAGATGGGCGACATCCCGGCCGTCTTCCTGCCGCGGGTGGGGCCCTTCGAGCTCATCGACTACGAGAAGATCTACGCCGCAGACCCCCGCGACGACATCTTCGAGGCCCGCGGCATCGACCGGGGCGGGGCCGTGGTCGTCGTCCGCCCGGACCAGTATGTGGCGCACGTGCTGCCGCTGTCGGCGACGCAGGACCTGGCCGCGTTCTTCGCGCAGAACATGCTCCCCGCGCACGCTCCCGCGACGGTCTGACACCGCGCGCGCCGCGCCCGGCGGCGCGCGCCGGCGTCCCCGGTCAGGAGTTCACGCGGATGATCTCCTGCTGGTACGGCGCGACGACCGACGTCGAGACGCGGCAGTCCAGCAGCAGGAACGGGCGGTCGGATGCCGGCTGCTCCGCCCACCGCGCGAGCGCATCGAGGTCGTCGAGCGTGCGCACGACGACACCCTCGGCCCCGACCGCCTGGGCGAGCCCGGCGAAGTCGACCTCGGGGATGAGCATCGGCTCGCGCGCCAGACCCTGCAACCCGTACAGGTTCACCTCGGCGCCGTAGGCGGCGTCGTTCCAGACGACCGCGACCCCCCGGCCGCCCGCGACGCGGACGGCCGACTCGAGGTCGGCGAGGGCCATGAGCCCGCCGCCGTCGCCCGTCGTCAGGACGACGGTCGACGCCGGCTTGGCGAGCGCGGCGCCGGGCACCGACGGGAATCCCAGTCCGATGGACTGGTACGCCGTGCCGACCATGAGCATCCGGTCCGGCGACGCGACGGGCCAGTACATGTTCGCCCAGCCGATGAAGTGCCCGCCGTCCGAGACGACGACGCGGTCCTCGGGGAGGAGCTCGCCGATCCGGGCGGCGACGGCGCGCGGGTCGAGGCGACCGTCGGCGGCGAGCTCGTCGCCGCGCTCCTGCGCCCGCAGCGGACCGAGGTCGACGCTCTCCCGCCAGCCGCTGGGCTGCGCGTCCAGATCGCCCAGGGCGTCGACGAGGGCGCGGGCTGCGACGGCGGCATCGGCGCGGAGGAACCGTCCGACGTGCGCGTGCGTCGCCGCGGGGGCGGTGTCGATCTGCACGACGAGCGTGCCCGGGGCGAAGAGGTCGCCGAAGCGCATCGTGAACTGGTTCAGCGAGGCCCCGAACACCACCGCGACGTCCGCCTCGCGGACCAGCTCCATCGCCCCCTCGGCGCCGAACCCGCCCGTGACCCCGAGGTCGAACTCGGTGCGCGGGAAGACGCCGCGTCCGAGCGCCGTCGACGCCGTCACGGCGCCCGTCAGGTCGGCGAGTGCGCCGAGCGCCTCGCCGGCGCCCGAGATCCAGGCGCCGTGCCCGGCGAGCAGGAACGGGCGTCGCGCGCCGGCGAGCGCGCGTGCGAGGTCGGCGACGGCGGCACGCGCGAACGGGGTCGTCGGGGCGAGCGGCGCGGGCCGCTGCGGCTCCGGGGCGGGGGGCACCGGCCCGGCGTCGAGCTTCGCGACGTCGTACGGGATCGCGAGGACGGTCGGCACGCGGTAGCTCAGCGCGTGCTCGATCGCGATGACCGTGGTGGCCGCGGCATCCGCCCGCCCCACCGTGTAGGTGCGCGCGCCGACGGCCGACGCGAGCGCGATCTGGTCGACGTCCCACGGGCGGGGGCCCGAGGTCGGCTCGTCGCCGACCACGAGGATGAGCGGCACGTGCGCCTGCACCGCCTCGGCGAGCGCCGTGAGCGTGTTCGTGAAGCCGGCGCCGTACGTCGCGGTCGCGGCGGCGAGCCCGCCGCCGGCGCGGTGATACGCGTCCGCCGCGACGACACCGCCGGCCTCGTGGCGCATCGCGGTGAAGGAGACGTCGGTGGAGCGCTCGAGCGCATCGAGGAGATACGCGTTGCCGTTGCCCATCACGCCGAACACGTGATCGATGTGGCGGGCGAGGGTGTGGGCGACGTGCGCGGAGACGGTGGGCACGGAAGGACCTCCGGAAGACGGGACGGATGCGGGGGAGCCGTATGTGTCTCGCGCGCCCGGTCCCGTGCGGATGCGGCGTCGCATCGCGCGAGCCGGGACGGCTGCGTGCCCATTTTTCGAGCACCGGCGGGCAGAAGCGCCGCCGGACGGTCCGAGTATACGGGCGGGCCGGGGGACTCCCCGCTCGGGGGTCCGGGCCGTGCGCCCGCTCGACGGACGCGCCCGGGGCGGCTAGGATCGTATACGATCTACGTGGATGCGGAACGGCATCCCATCGACGAGGGAGTCACCGTGAGCGAGAACCGCGAGACCGCACTGCTGGCGAACGTGCCGGACGGACTGTTCATCGGAGGCCAGTGGCGTCCGGCCGAAGGCGGCGCGACGCTGTCCGTGTCCGACCCCGCCACCGGCGCCGTTGTCAAGGAGATCGCGAGCGCCTCCGTCGCCGACGGGAAGGCGGCGCTCGATGCCGCCGTCGCGGCCCAGGACGCGTGGGCGGCCACGCCCGCCCGCCAGCGCGGCGAGCTGCTGCGTCGGGCGTTCGACCTCCTGCAGGAGCGCAAGGAGGACTTCGCTCTCCTGATGACGATCGAGATGGGCAAGCCGCTCGCCGAGGCGCGCGGCGAGGTCGCCTACGGCGGCGAGTTCCTCCGCTGGTTCGGCGAGGAGGCGCCCCGAATCCAGGGCCGGTACGGCGCCAACCCCGAGGGCACCGGCCGCATGATCGTCACGCAGCACCCGGTCGGGCCGTGCTTCCTCATCACCCCGTGGAACTTCCCGCTCGCGATGGCCACCCGCAAGATCGCGCCCGCGCTCGCCGCCGGGTGCACCGTCGTGATCAAGCCGGCCGCCCTGACCCCGCTCACGACCCTCGCGTTCGTCCAGCTGCTGGAGGATGCCGGGCTTCCGGCCGGCGTCGTCAACGTCGTCACGACGGCCTCCTCGGGACCCATGTCCGAGGCGATCATCCGCGACCCGCGGCTGCGCAAGCTCTCCTTCACCGGCTCGACCCCCGTCGGGCAGAAGCTTCTCGAGCAGGCCGCCCACGGCGTGCTCCGCACCTCGATGGAACTCGGCGGCAACGCCCCGTTCGTCGTGTTCGAGGACGCCGATCTCGACAAGGCCGTCGACGGCGCGATCGCGGCGAAGTTCCGCAACATCGGGCAGGCCTGCACGGCGGCGAACCGGTTCATCGTGCACCGCTCCGTCGCCGACGAGTTCGCCCGCCGCGTCACGGAGCGGGTGCAGGGCTTCCGCTCGGGCCGCGGCACGGAGGACGGCGTCGTGATCGGCCCCCTCATCGACGACAAGGCGGTCGCGAAGGCCGACCAGCTCGTCCAGGATGCCGTCCAGCGCGGCGCGACCCTCCGCACCGGGGGCGCCGAGATCCCCGGCGACGGCTCGTTCTACCAGGCCACGGTGCTCTCCGACGTGCGGCCGGGCAGCGACATCCTGCGCGAGGAGATCTTCGGACCCGTGCTCGCCATCATCCCGTTCGACGACGAGGACGAGGGCGTCCGCATCGCCAACGACACCGAGTACGGCCTCGTCTCGTACGTCTACACCGAGAGCCTCACGCGCGGTCAGCGCATGATCGAGCGCCTCGCGACCGGGATGATGGGCCTGAACGTCGGCGTCGTCTCGAACGCGGCCGCACCGTTCGGCGGCTGGAAGTTCTCCGGTCTCGGCCGTGAGGGCGGCGCGGAGGGCATCCACGAGTACCTGCAGACGAAGTACACGCTGACGCCTGACCCGTTCGCCTGAGTCGCCCGGCGACGGCGACGGCGCCGGCGACGAGACGGATGCCGGATGTCCGCGCCACGGGGCAGGATGGCGGCATGGACGTCGTCCGCATCCGGGCCGAGCGGCTGCGCTCGCACCGCCTGAGCGCTCCGGTGGCCTCCGTTTCGGAGGCCGCCGGTCACATGCTGGCGACGCAGGCGCAGGAGTTCTGGGGCGGGCGGTGGGCGCTGGCCGCCCGCACGCGCGGGCAGCCGCGACTGTCCGACGTGGATGCCGCCTTCGACCGAGGCGAGATCGTCCGGTCGTGGACCATGCGCGGCACGATCCACGTCATCCCGGGCCGCGACCTCGGCTGGGTCCTGTCGCTCACCGCCGAGCGGCAGCGCCGCCAGGCGGCGGCCGTGCACCGCCGCGAGGGGATCGACCTCGACGAGCGAGGACGGGCGGAGGTCGCGGCGCGCGCGGCGCTCCGCGGCGGAAACCGTCTGACCCGCAGGGAGCTGTTCGCGATCTGGGACGCGGCCGGCGTCTCGACGGCCGGGCAGCGCGGGTACCACCTCCTCGTCGCGCTGTCGCTCAGCGGCATCCTGTGTCAGGGTCCGGTCGTCCCGCGCGACACCGGTCCGACACGGGAGCAGTACTTCGTCCTCGTCGATGACTGGGTGACGGATGCCGTGACGCCCGCGGACCCGCTCGCCGAGTTCTTCGTGCGGTTCATCGCCTCGCACGGGCCGGCCGGCCCGCGCGATTTCGCGTGGTGGTCGGCGCTGCCCCTCGGTGACGCACGTCACGCGGCCGAAGCGGCCGGCGACCGCCTCCGCGTCGTGGCCGACGAGCCGGAGCCGCAGTACGTCGTCGCCGCACCCGCCCCGCGGCGGGGGACGGGCATGCCGGAAGTCATCGCCCTGCCGCCGTTCGAGGAGTACTACCTGTCCTACGTCGACCGCACGGTCCCGTGCGCGCCGGAGTTCCTCGCGGCGATCGGGCCGAGCATGAACGGCATCGTCCGGCCGATCCTCGTCGCAGGTGGCGAGGTCGTCGGCGTCTGGACCCATTCGGTCGCCGTCGGCCGGCACACCGACGACCCGGTGCCGGAACTGTTCGTCCCGGGTGCCGCGAGCGCGGCGCAGGTCGCGGCGGCGCTGGACCGCTACCGTCGGTTCATCACCGGCTGACCGCGCGGCCGGCGGCTCACCCCTCGGCGTGACGGTCGAGGAACGCGTAGACCTCGCCGTCATCCACCCCCGGGAAGGCGCCGCGCGGCAGCGGCGAGAACATCTGCATGTGCACGCGGGCGCTCGGCCACGCCTTGTCCTCCCAGCGCGCCGTGAGGTCGGCGGGGGGACGTCGGCAGCAGGCCTCGTCGGGGCAGGTCGAGACGGCGCGCTTCGGGGTCTCGCGGCCGCGGAACCAGCGCGCGTCGTCGAACGGCACGCCGACCGTGATGGAGTACTCGCCCTCCGCCGTCGAACCCGTCTGGCTCGAGCACCAGAACGTGCCCGCAGGGGTGTCGGTGTACTGGTAGTGCTCCGTCGTCCGGTTCTGCTCGCCGAAGGCCGAGCGGGCGGCGAACTTGCGGCACACGATCTGGCCCTCCACGGCGCCGGTGACGTCCATCGGCAGCGGGAGTTCGTCGTTCTCGTAGACGCGGTTGATCGCGCCGGCGCCGTCGACGCGGAGGAAGTGCAGCTTGATGTCGAAGTGCTCCGTCAGGAGGTTCGTCATCCGCATGCCCGCCGCCTCGTGCGTGACGCCGAACGCGTCCCGGAAGTCCTCGACGGCCAGGTCGCGGTCCTTCTTCGCCTGGCTGAGGAACGCGACCGACGCCGTCTCGGGCATGAGGCAGCACGCCGCGTAGTAGTTGATCTCGAGCCGCTGCTGCAGGAAGTCGGCGTAGTCGGTCGGGGGCGTGTGCCCCAGCAGTCGGTGCGCCATCGCCTGCAGCGCCATCGAGCGCAGGCCGTGCCCGCCGGGGATCGATGCGGGCGGCAGGTAGATGCGCCCGTTCGCCATGTCGGTGACCGAGCGGGCCGAATGCGGCAGGTCGCTCGCGTAGATGAGCTCGAAGCCGAGCTGCTCGGCCATGATGCTGACGCTGCGGTGGGTGAGGGCGCCGGAGACGTGGCCCGCCGCCCGCAGCTGCTTCTCGGCGAGCTTCTCGATGTCGCCGAGGTAGTTGTTCCGCTCCCGCATCCGCAGCCGGAGCTCGGTGTTGGCGCGGCGCGCCTCCTCCGGCGTCGCGATGGCCTCGCGCTCCCGGCGCTGCAGTTCGCGGTGCAGGCCCAGGATCGTCTCGATCGTGTCGTCGGACATCGTCTTCGTCACGCGCACCGGCGGGATGCCGAGGCGCCGGAAGACGGGGCTGGACTGCGCGCGGTCGAGCTCGAGCTCCAGCGCTGCACGCCGGTTCGGCGGCTCTGTCGAGAGCAGGTCGGAGACCTCGGTGCCGGTCGCGCGGGCGATCGCCTGCAGCAGCGACAGCTTGGGTTCGCGCTTGCCGTTCTCGATGAGGCTCAGCTGACTCCCCGCGACGCCGACGATCGCCCCGAGCTCGTCCAGCGTGTAGCCGTGCGAGACCCGGTGATGACGGATGCGGTGGCCCAGGGTGGACAGCTCGAAGGAGGAGGGCATTCCTTGAATATATCGAAAGAATGCGGATTCTTGATCCTCGCTCGGGCGGTAAGACGCCCGGAGGCGGCGGCACAGTGGAAGAGGAACGACGATCTCGTCCCTCGAACTCGAAGGAGACCGCCATGGCCCTCGCCGATATCTTCACCCGCCCGACTCCGACCCAGCGGCCGACCGCGCCGGCCGCAGCCTTCGGGGCCCGCCCGCAGCTGGCGGGCGAGGGGATGGCGAAGCTCTATGCGTGGGTCGAGGAGATCGCCGCGTTGACCGAGCCCGCCCGCATCCACTGGGTCGACGGCTCCCGCGGCGAGAACGAAGCGCTGCTGCGCGAGATGGTCGACGAGGGCAAGCTCATCAAGCTCAACCCGGAGTGGCGGCCCGGGTCGTACCTTGCCCGCTCGCACCCGAGCGACGTCGCCCGCACCGAGGCTCGCACCTTCATCGCCTCCGAGCGCGAAGAGGACGCCGGCCCCACGAACAACTGGGTCGCCCCGGATGAGATCCGCGCGACCATCACGCCCCTCTTCAAGGGCTCGATGCGCGGCCGCACGATGTACGTCGTCCCGTTCTCGATGGGCGCCGTCGGCGGCCCGCTGTCGCACATCGGCGTGCAGGTGACCGACAGCGCGTACGCGGTCGCCTCCATCGGCATCATGACCCGTGTCCGCGCGAGCGTCGTGGAGCAGATCGCCGACGGCAAGCCGTGGGTCAAGACGGTGCACTCCGTCGGCGCCCCGCTGGCGCCCGGCCAGGAGGACGTCGCCTGGCCCTGCAACGACGAGAAGTACATCGTCCACTTCCCCGAGACGCTCGAGGTGTGGTCGTACGGCTCCGGCTACGGCGGCAACGCGATCCTCGCGAAGAAGTGCTTCGCGCTGCGCATCGCCTCGGTGATCGGCCGCGACGAGGGCTGGCTCGCCGAGCACATGCTGCTGATCCGGGTCATCGACCCGCAGGGCAAGGCCTACCACGTGGCCGCGGCCTTCCCGTCGGCGTGCGGCAAGACGAACCTCGCGATGCTCCGCCCCACGATCCCGGGCTGGCGCGTCGAGACGCTCGGCGACGACATCGCCTGGATCCGCCCCGGCGAGGACGGGCGCCTGTGGGCCATCAACCCGGAGGCCGGGTTCTTCGGCGTCGCGCCGGGCACCGGCGAATCGACGAACGTCACGGCCGTCGAGACGCTCTGGGGCAACACGATCTTCACGAATGTCGCCCTCCGCCCCGACGGCGACGTCTGGTGGGAGGGTCTCACGGATGAGGCTCCCGACGAGCTGACCGACTGGGAGGGCAAGCCCTGGACCCCGGCATCCGGACGGCCGGCGGCGCACCCGAATTCGCGGTTCACCGTGAGCGCAGGGCAGTGCCCGCAGATCGCGCAGGACTGGGAGACCCCCGAGGGTGTCCCGCTGGATGCCATCCTCTTCGGCGGCCGGCGCGCCACCAACGTGCCCCTCGTCGTCGAGGCCACCGACTGGACGCACGGCGTCTTCCTCGGCTCGAACATCTCCTCCGAGCGCACCGCCGCCGCCGAGGGCACCGTCGGCGAGCTGCGCCGCGACCCGTTCGCGATGCTGCCGTTCTGCGGCTACAACATGGCCGACTACTTCGGTCACTGGCTCAAGGTCGGCCAGTCGCTGCGCTTCGACCGCGCCCCCCGGATCTTCCAGGTCAACTGGTTCCGCAAGGGCTCGGACGGCCGGTTCCTGTGGCCGGGCTTCGGCGACAACTCGCGCGTGATCGACTGGATCATCCGTCGTGTCGACGGCACCGTCGGCGCGGTGGACAGCCCGATCGGACGTCTCCCGAAGATCGAGGACCTGAACCTCGACGGCATCCACGTGCCGCAGGAGGACCTCGACGAGCTGTTCGCCGTCGACCCGAACCTGTGGCTGCAGGAGACCGACCTCACCGAGGAGTTCTACAGCACGTTCGGCGGGAAGGTGCCCGCGCCCCTCTACGCCGAGCTCGCGGCGCTGCGGTACCGCCTGAAGCGCGCGCAGCTCGCCTGACCCGCGTCGACGATGCCCCGGCCCCGGCGGGCCGGGGCATTCGACTTGCCCCGGCTGCGTGGCATCCGCGGCCGAATCTGCGGCCGGGTTTCGCCCGCGCCGAAGTGCGGGTCGCGCCGCCTTGCACCCACCATTCGGCGCGGGCGAATCTGCGGCCCGGGTTTTGCCCGCGCCAAAGTGCGGGTCGCGCGGCCTCGCACCCACCATTCGGCGCGGATCAGCGGTGAGCGTGCGCCGCGGCGCGGCTCTCTGTGCGGCGAGTGGATGCTGCTGCCCACGCCGCGTGTTGATCCGCGCCGAAGTGCGGGTCCCGCGGCTTTGCACCCGCCATTCGGCGCGGACGAATCCGCGGCCCGGCTTTCGCCCGCGCCAAAGTGCGGGTCCCGCGGGCCAGCACCCGCCACTTGGCGCCGATCAGCGCGCCCGCCCCCCCGGAGCCCCCGGGACCCGCCCCCCCCGAGACCCCCGCCCGGAGCCCCGAAAACCCGCGCCCGGAGCCCCCGCAAGCCCGCCCGCCCGCGGGCGCAGCTCAGGCGAGCAGTTGGCGCTGCGCGAGCTCGCGGTACAGGGGCACCGTCGCGACGAGCTCGTCGTGCGTGCCCTGACCGACCACGCGACCGCGGTCCAGGACCACGATGAGGTCGCTGTCGATCACCGTCGACAGGCGGTGCGCGATGACGACGAGCGTGCGGCCGGTGGCGACCGCGTCGATGGCCTCCCGCATCCGCTGCTCGTTGAGGCCGTCCAGGGACGACGTCGACTCGTCCAGCAGCAGGATCGGGGGCGCCGCCAGCAGGGCGCGCGCGATCGCGAGGCGCTGGCGCTCGCCGCCGGAGAGCATCACGCCCGCCTCGCCGACCGGCGCCTCCAGCCCCAGCGGGCTCCGCTCCAGCACGTCGCCGAGATTGACGGCGCGGAGCACCTCTTCGCACTCCGCGTCCGATGCGTGCGGCGAGGCGAGGCGCAGGTTGTCGCCGATCGTTCCGGCGAGGGTCGGCGCATCCTGCTCGACGTACCCGAGCTGCGCGCGCAGCGCGAGGCGGTCGAGGCTCCGGACATCCGCCCCGCCGAGCAGGACGGCGCCGGAGGTCGGGTCGTAGAACCGCTCGATGAGGGCGAGGGTCGTGGACTTCCCGGCGCCGGAGGGTCCGACGAGGGCGACCCGCGCCCCCCGCGGCACCCGGAACGACACGCCCCGCAGCACGTCGCCCTCCCGCACGTCCTCGGCGAGCCCCGAGCGGTCGGCCCGCACTTCGGTCAGGGTCTTCAGCGCCTCCGACTCCGCCGACCGGCGCGCCGACACGACGGCATCCGGGTAGGAGAAGTGCACGTCGCGGAACTCGATCGCCGTCTCGGCGGCGGTGACATCGGGGGCGGATGCCGCGGCCACGACGTCGTCGGCGGTCTCGGTGGGGAGGTCGAGCACCTCCTGGATGCGTCCGAGCGCGCCGAGCGCCTGGTTCACCGACGTGATCGCGCCGAAGAACGACCCGAGCGGTGCGATGAGGAAGAAGAGGAACATGACGAAGGTCACGAGGGCGGCGATCGAGATCGCGCCGGATGCCACGCGGAAACCGCCCACGCCGAGGACGACGAGCAGCGACAGCTGCAGCGCGACGCCGGCGATCGGGACGACGAGCGCCGATGCCTTCGCGACGTTCACGCCGGCGTCGTAGGCGTCGGCCGCGGTCGCGGAGATCGACTCCTGCTCACGGTCGGCGGCACCGGCCGCGCGGATGGTCCGGATCGAGCCGATGGCGCGCTCGACGCCGGAGGCGAGCTCGCCCACCTTCTCCTGCTGCACCTGGGTGGAGCGGCGGATGCGGCCGCTCAGCACTCCCACGACCCCGACCGAGACGCCGACGACCACGAGGATCAGCAGCAGCAGGACCGGATCGATCACGAGCATCGCGATGATCGCGCCGAGGAAGATGAGGGCGTTGCCCACCGAGTCGGCGAGCCCCTGTGTGAGGACGGCGTACAGCAGGGTCGTGTCGGTGCCGACCCGGGAGACGAGGTCGCCGGTGCGGCGCGCGTCGTACTCCTGCACCGGCAGGTGCAGGAGGCGCGCGATGAGGCGGCGGCGGCTGGAGAGCACGACGGCGGTGCCGGTGCGCTGCAGGAGGTAGTGCTGGAAGCCGCTGATGAGGGAGGACACGATCACGAGTGCGACGAGCGCCCAGACGAGGATGCCGAGCGCCTCGCCGGACTGGACGCGCTCGATGAGCTGGCCGACGACGAGCGGCTGCCCGAGTGTCGTGACGGCGGCGAGGATGCTGAGCACGGTGACCAGGACGAGGACGCCCTTGTGCTCGAAGAGGAACGGCAGCAGTTGGCGAAGGCTCGCACGGGGGCCGTCGTCCTTCGCGGGGCGGCGCGGTCCGCGGGTGCGGCGGGCGGTGTCGGAAGACATGACGGGGCGTCCTCGGTTCTGGGGTGGCGATGCGTGGGGGTGGATGCCGGTGGGCGGCGCAGTCCGCGCGGCACGGGCGGTGCTTCTATCTTCGTCCGTACTTCTTGTGCACGGCCTGGCGGGTCACGCCCAGGGCGTCGGCGATCGCGACCCAGGAGTAGCCCTGCCCGCGGGCGCGGCGGACCTGCTCGGCTTCGGCGCGGGCGAGCTCGGCGTGCAGCGCGTGCAGGCGCCGCAGTTCGGGGAGCGGGTCACCGCCCTCGGCGGCGCCGATCGCGGTGCGCAGTTGGTCGCTCACAAGCCCTCCCGAGTGTCGGAGGGATGCCGCGGGTGCGGCATCCGCCGTCAACCATAGTTGACGGTCGCACGCGCTGTCAACCAGGGTTGACGCGCTCGCCGCACTGTCCGCCGCCTTCGCTACTGTGGTCCGGTGCCTGAACCCGTCATCTCCGCCCAGAACCTCGTGAAGGCCTACAAGGTCAAGGGCAAGCCCGACTTCCTCGCCGTGGACGGGCTGTCGTTCGAGGTCGCTCCGGGGGAGTCCTTCGGGCTCCTCGGCCCCAACGGCGCGGGCAAGTCCACGACGATGAAGATGATCGGCGCGGTGTCCACGCGCACGAGCGGCGACCTGTCGATCCTCGGCCTCGACCCCGACCAGTACGGTCCGGAGATCCGGTCGCGCCTGGGCGTCGTCCCCCAGCAGGACAACCTCGACGGCGAGCTCAACGCCCGCGAGAACCTGTACATCTACGGGCGCTACTTCGGCCTGCCGGGCAAGGTCTGCCAGGAGAAGGCCGACGAACTGCTCGCGTTCGCGCAGCTCGAGGACAAGGCCAAGAGCAAGGTCGACCAGCTCTCCGGCGGCATGAAGCGGCGCCTCACGATCGCGCGCGGGCTCATCAACGACCCGCGCATCCTCCTGCTCGACGAACCGACGACCGGCCTCGACCCGCAGGCCCGGCACGTCCTGTGGGATCGTCTGTTCCGTCTCAAGGAGCGCGGCACGACCCTCGTCCTGACGACGCACTACATGGACGAGGCCGAGCAGCTGTGCGACCGCCTCATCGTCGTGGACAAGGGACGCATCATGGCCGAGGGCACCCCGGCCTCCCTCATCCGCGAGCACTCCAGCCGGGAGGTGCTCGAGGTGCGCTTCGGCTCCGACCGCAACGCCCAGGTCGCCGGTCAGCTGGGGGCGGTCGGCGACCGCGTCGAGGTGCTGCCGGACCGCATCCTCATCTACACGGAGAACGGCGAGGCGGCGCTCGAACGCGTCACCGCCGCCGGCCTCACCCCGATCACGAGCCTCGTGCGCCGTTCGAGCCTGGAGGACGTGTTCCTGCGCCTCACCGGAAGGTCGCTGATCGAATGAGCGCGACCTCGACGCACCCGACGCTCGACGAGCTGCGCGCGGAAGCGCTCGAGTGGGGCCGGAAGCCGCGCCGGCGCGGCAGCTGGTACGTGACCGAGCACATGGTGCGCGCGATGCGCGCGTACGGCTGGACGATCATCGTCGGCGCCCTCGGGCAGCCGATCATGTACCTCCTGGGCCTGGCGGTGGGTCTCGCCGCGCTCATCCAGGCGCCGATCGTCGACCACGGGCAGGAGGTCAGCTATCTCGTCTTCGTCGCACCCGCGCTGCTCGTGACGGCCGCGATCGCCGTGGCATCCGAGGAGATGACCTACCCCGTCATGGCGGGCTTCAAGTGGCGCCGCTACTTCTACGGCTTCAACGCGTCACCGCTCGGCAGTCCGCAGATCGCGAACGGCGTGATCGCCGGCGCGGCGGCCCGTATGTTCGTCGCCGTCGCCGCCTACTACCTCTTCATCTGGATCTTCGGCGCGGTGCCCAGCCCCTCGACCGGCTGGATCGCCATCTTCGCCGGTGTCGCCGCAGGACTCGCCTTCGGCATTCCCCTCATGGCATACGCCGGTTCCATCGAGGACGACAAGGGGCAGTTCGCCCTCGTGCAGCGGTTCCTCTTCATGCCGATGTTCCTCTTCTCCGGCACCTTCTACCCGCTCGAGACCCTGCCGGGGTGGCTGCAGTGGATCGGGTGGATCTCGCCGCTGTGGCACGGCGCGCAGATCGGCCGGGTGGCCACGTACGGCGCCGACGTGGATGCCGGCATGCTCACGGTGCACGTCGCCTACCTGCTCGTCCTCTGCGTCGTCGGCTACCTGTGGGGCCGCCGCGTGTTCACCGAAAGGCTCGCGAAATGACCGCCGTCGCCGAGGCGCCGACCCGCCGCGGCGGGGTGCGTGCGCTGTGGGCCGGGAACCCCGGCGCCGTCGTGCAGCGCGGGATCCTCGCCGCCCGCTCGTCGAGCTGGATCGTCGTGCTGTCGGGCTTCTTCGAGCCCGTGTTCTATCTGGCATCCATGGGGATCGGGCTGGGCTCGCTCGTCGGCGACCTGCAGACCTCGCAGGGCGTGGAGGTCAGCTACGCCGCGTTCATCGCCCCGGCGCTGCTGGCGGTCTCGGCCATGAACGGCGCGATCTACGACTCGACCTGGAACGTCTTCTTCAAGCTCAACTACGGCAAGCTCTACGAGGGGATGCTGTCCACCTCGCTCGGACCGCTCGATGTCGCCTTCGGAGAGATCCTCTACGCCCTCCTGCGCGGCCTGCTGTACGCGTCGGGCTTCATGATCATCATGCAGATCCTCGGGCTGAACCTCGCCCCGACGGCGATCCTCGCGATCCCCGCCGTGCTGCTGATCGCGTTCGGCTTCGCGAGCCTCGGGATGGCGGTCACGAGCTACATGAAGACGTTCCAGCAGATGGACTGGATCAACTTCGTGCTCCTGCCGATGTTCCTCTTCTCGGCGACGTTCTACCCGATCACGGTGTACCCGGAGTTCGTGCAGGGGATCGTCATGGCCTTCCCGCTGTGGCACGGCGTGGAGCTCGTCCGGGGGCTCACGACGGGCGTCCTGTCCGGCGACATGCTGTGGCATGTCCTCTACTACGTCGTCATGATCGCGGTGGGCCTCGTCTTCACGACCAAGCGCCTGCGCGTCCTCTTCCTCGACTGACCCCGGCGCGCTCGCGGGTCGGGACGGGGCGGGGCTGCGCGTGCGCGTCGCCGCGGCCCGGGCGGGGGATCTTCGCCCGCGCCGAAGTGCGGGTCCCGAGCGGGCGCACCCACCATTCGGCGCGGGTGAAGGAGCGGCCCCGGTCTGAACCGCGCCGAAGTGCGGGTCCCGAGCGGGCGCACCCGCCATTCGGCGCGGGTGAAGGCCCGGCCCCGGTTTGGCCGCCGCCGAAGTGCGGGTCCCGGCCGGAGGAAAGACGGATGCCGCGAGGCCGGGGCCCCGCGGCATCCGCGCATCGTCACCGGGTTCAGAGCGACGCGGTCTCGCCCAGGCCGATGTTGGTGTCGTAGTCGACGTCCTTGGTCTCCTTCGACAGCACGAGCGCGATGAACGTCAGGACGCTCGCTCCCGTGAGGTAGACCCCGACGAGCCACGGCTGACCATCCGCCGCGGCCCACAGGGCGACGGCCACGATCGGGGCGAGCGCGGCACCGAGGATCGACGACACGTTGTACGCGATCGCCGAGCCGGTGTACCGCACGTTCGTCGGGAAGAGCTCCGGCAGGATGGCGCCCATCGGCCCGAACGTCGCCCCCATGAGCATGAAGCCGAGGATGAGGAACGCCTGCACGAGTGCGCCGGTGAACTTCGGGTCGAGCTGCGGCATGAGGAACACGTTGAACAGCAGACCGAACACGCCGATCCCGGCCGTGACCCACAGCAGCAGCTTGCGACGGCCGATCGCGTCGGCCACCGGGCCGGAGAGCAGCGTGAAGATGCCGAAGAACACGACGCCGATGATCTGCATGATCACGAAGTCGGTGTACCCGAACCCGAGCCCGGGGACGTAGGCCGCCGCATCGAACGGCGTCCCGGCGGCGTCCGCCGCCTCCCGGGCCGTCTCGAGGCCGGCCTTCGTGCCGTAGGAGAGCGTGAAGCTCGTCATGAGGTAGAACAGCACGTAGGTCGCGAGCATGATGAACGTGCCGAGGATCAGCTGCCACCAGTGCCGGCGGATGACCTCGCCGAGCGGGAACTTCCGGATCGCCCCGGACTTCTCCGCCTTCGAGAAGGTCTCGGACTCCACGAGCTTGAGGCGCACCCACAGGCCGATGATGACCATCACGGCCGAGAACAGGAACGGCACGCGCCAGCCCCACGTGAGGAAGGCCTCCGAGCGCTGCGCCGGCCCGTCGGGGTGGGGCAGGGCGAAGTTGATGATCAGGAAGACCGTGTTCGCGATGATGAAGCCGATGGGCGCGCCCAGCTGCGGGAACGTGCCGTACCAGGCACGTTTGCCCGCGGGGGCGTTCTCGGTCGCCACCAGCGCCGCGCCGGACCACTCGCCGCCGAGCGCGAAGCCCTGGAAGAGGCGCAGGACCAGCAGCAGGAGGGCGGCCCACCAGCCGATCTCGTTGTAGGTGGGGAGCAGGCCGATGAGGAAGGTCGCGATGCCCATCGTGAGCAGGGATGCCACGAGGGTCGCCTTGCGGCCGAATTTGTCGCCGAAGTGGCCGAAGATGACCGCACCGATGGGACGGGCGACCATGGCGGCGCCGAAGACGGCGAACGAGGACAGCAGGGCCGTCGTCTCGTCGCCGGTGGGGAAGAAGAGGACGGGGAAGACCAGGACGGCGGCGGTCGCGTAGACGTAGAAGTCGTAGAACTCGATCGTCGTGCCGACGAGGCTCGCCGTGATGACGCGGGAGCGGGGGTTGGCGGGGGCGGTTGTCGTAGCTGCAGACATGCGGGGAGGAGGACCTGTCGGTGGAAGGGGGAAGTCCTCGTGGGACGCACCGGTGGCGGGCGTCCGTGGCAGGGGTGGCGCGGCGGACGCGGCGACGTGGGGACACCGGGGCGTCGGCGTTGTCGCCGGCGCACGAGGGTCGAGTTTACCCCTCGTGCGCGGAAGCGGCCGGGCTCAGCGCCAGAGCACCGCGAGCGCGGCGTTGGTGAAGGTGAGGATGCCGATGAGCCAGAACACGACCGGCGGCACCCCGCCCGCCTTGCGTTCGCGGGCGGCGCCGACACCCAGCAGCGCGCCGATCACGAGCAGGATGACGAGCTTCGTGCCGATCTTGACGTAGTTCAGGTCGTACTCGATGCCCCACGGTGCGGCGAGGGCGAAGCCCGCGACGCCCGCGATGGCGAGACCCCAGTGCATGAGGCGCGTGATGCGATGCTGTCCGACGGCCTCGACGGCCCAGGCGCCGAAGAGCACGGCGAACCCGACGAGGTGGACGAGGACGACGGCGTGCCGCAGGATCTCCATGCCGTCAGTCTAGCTGAAGGTTCGCGCCCGGACGAGGTGCGCCCCGCGGCGGTTCAGAACCGCCGTCCCCCGGACCGCCGGCTCGAGCTGCCCGACCCGCCCGACCGGCGGGAGGAGCTCGACGAGCTGCGGGAGGATGACCGGCTCGACGACGAACTGCGCGACGATGAGCTGCGCCAGCTGCTCCGCGAGGAGCTGCTCCAGCCGCTTCGCGAACCTCCGCCGGACGAGCCCGATCCCCATCCGCTGAACAGGCCGTCCAGGATGCCGCCGGAGAACGCCGCACGTTCGCCGGCGTCGTCGTACGACGGGGGGAGGGGATCGTCGCGTCGCACGTCGTCGCGGGCGATGTCCAGCGCGCGACCGGCTTGCGCCGCCGCCTGCCGGGCGGCGGTCGTGGCCGCGAGCGGGTCGTCCACAGCCGCATGCGCGAGCGCAGCGCCGTACCGGCTCTCCGCCGCGGTGAGGCGGGTGCGGGCGCGCGGTCCGATGATGCCGCGTCTCGTGTCGATGAACCCCCGTGTACGCAGGATCGCCTCCCGCGCGGTGGCGATGGCGCGTTCCCACTCCGCGAGCGCACGGTCCCGATCCGCCGACCGGCCGAGGACCCGGCTCGATACGGCGGTCAGTTCCGCGTCGGCGGCGTCGACGGCCGTGAGGGCGTCAGGCGGCGGCAGTTGCTCCGCGTCGCCGATGGCGCGCTCCGCGGCATCCGCGGCCGCGTCGAGCTCGGCCGCGTCGGCGGTGTCGTCCAGGACGGCCTCCCGGGCCGCAGCGAGGTCGGCCCGCGTGTCGGCGACGGCGGCGGCGAGCCGTACCGCCGCGGCTGACAGCGACTCCGTCAGGCTCACGACCCCCGTGAGGAGTTCGTCGATCTGTCCGAGAGCTTGCTGCGCGCTGCGGATCCGCACGGCCGCGACCCCCGGCTGCCCGTCTCGCAGGCTCTGCTCCGCGCGGCCGAGTTCGACGGCGGCGAACGCGTCGAGGCGGGCGGCCTGTTCGACCGAACCTTCGACGGAGGCCAGGGCGGCGTCTCCGTACCGGGTGCGGATGTCCGCTTCGATGGCGCGGGCCGCCCCGATGCGAGCGGAGACGTCGGGCTGGGCGGCGGCGAGCTCTACGCGCAGCCGCGGTGCCTCCCGCTCGAGTGCGCGCAGGTCGTCGAACGCGTCCGCCTGCGCATCGAGTGCGGCATCCGCCTGCGTGCACAGCGCGATGATCGATTCCAGCAGGGCGCGACGCTCCGCGGGTGTCTCGGCCTCCTCATCGTCGACGAGGCGCATCTGCTCGAACGCCTGCGTGACGAGATCCCGGGCACCGGTCAGGGCGGACTGGAACGGCGCGGTCGCGTCGTCGCCGAACTGGGCGGCGGCGAAGCCCAGCTCCTGCGTGCTGGTGCGCACCGAGTCGTCGAGCTCGACCAGGAGGGCGTCGGCGCGGGAATCCAGCCGGTCGAGCTCCGCCTCGTCGGCACGCGCGGCGCGGCGCGCGCGGGCGGCGCGGATGCCGGCGCGCACGCCGAATCCCGCGAGACCGGCGACGACCACCGCGACGCCGATCAGGAGCAGCCACGGCGGACCCGGGTCGAGCGCCTCGTCGAGGCCGTCCGCGAACGCCACGACCCCGCCGGCCCAGTCGTCGTCGCGCAGGGCGGGGATCAGGGTGTCGTCGATCACGTCGTCGATGCGGTCGTTCGACAGCGGGAAGTCCTCGTCCACGGAGTAGGCGAGCTCGCGGTCGCCGACCGCGACGGCGAGCAGGATGTCGTCCCCGCCGAGGCCGCTGAGCTCCGCGGACCGGTTCGCCCAGGACGGGCCGTCGGAGGGGCCGGTGAACCGGTCGACCACGACCAGGAACAGAGCGGTGCCGTGCGCGTCGAAGAGGGCGTCGGCGGCGTCCTCGATGCGCGTCAGGTCGCTCGCGGACAGCGTCGCGGTGGTGTCGACGAGGTAGGCGCCGTCGAAGTCGACGGGGTCCTCCGCCGGCGCGAGCGCCTGTGCGGCGGCCGGGGCTGCGGTGGTGAGGGTCAGGGCGAGCAGCATCCGGAACCACAGTCTGCGCACGTGGCCGTCCTTCCGTCGGTCTGCTCCCGACCCTATCGAGAAAGAACCCCTGATCAGCCTCGCAGCTCGCGCAGCAGCAGCGCGGTGCGCAGCGCCGCGTCCGCCGCCTCGGCGCCCTTGTCCTCCTTCGAGCCCTCCAGGCCCGCACGGTCGAGGCCCTGCTGCTCGTCATCCAGCGTCAGCACACCGAAGCCGACGGGCTTGCCGGTGTCCAGCGCGACCCGGGTCAGGCCGTCCGTGGCGGCGGCCGAGACGAAGTCGAAGTGCGGCGTTCCGCCGCGGATGATGACGCCGAGGGCGACGACGGCGTCGGCGCCGGCGTCCAGGGCCGTCTTGCTCGCGACCGGCAGCTCGAACGATCCGGGCACGCGCACGAGCCGCCAGGACGCGCCGGACGCGTCGAGCACACGGCGCGCGCCGGCGATGAGCCCGTCGGTGATGACGTCGTGCCACTGGCCGGCCACGACGACGACGTTCACGCCCGTCGCGTCGATGGGCTGCGTCTCGGGGGCGCCGTGTCCGCTCATGCCTTCCGCTCCTCGCTGCGCGCCAGCGCGCTGTCCAGGTCGATCGAGTCGATGATGTGGCCCATCCGGTCGCGCTTGGTGGCCAGGTACTGGTGGTTGTTGGCGCCGACGCCCACGAGCAGCGGCACCTGCTCGACGATGTCCAGTCCGAGCTCGCGCAGCTGGTTGACCTTGTCGCTGTTGTTGGTCAGCAGCCGGATCTTCGAGATGCCGAGGTCGCCGAGGATGCCGGCCGCGGCGGCGTAGTCGCGCGCGTCGGCGGGGAGGCCGAGCGCGAGGTTCGCGTCGACCGTGTCGAGACCCTGCTCCTGGAGGCTGTACGCGCGCAGCTTGTTGATGAGGCCGATGCCGCGTCCCTCGTGGCCGCGCATGTAGATGACGACGCCCCCGTCCTGCTCGATCGCGTCGAGCGCGGCATCCAGCTGCGGGCCGCACTCGCACTTCAGGGAGCCGAACGCCTCGCCGGTCAGGCACTCGGAGTGCACCCGGACGAGCGGCGCGTCGTCGGTGAGTTCTCCGGAGACGATGGCGATGTGGTCGGTCCCGGTGATGCGGTCCTTGTAGGCGAGGAAGCGGAACGCGCCGTGCGAGGTCGGCACCTGGGCCTCGGCGCGCAGGCTGACCCGGCGCTTGTGACCGTGCTCGACGTGCGTGTGCTCGGCGCTCGCGCCGTCGAGGTGCGCGATGAGCTGCTCGATCGTGATGACCGGGATGCCCTCCCGCTCGCCCATCTCGATGAGGCCCGGCAGGCGCATCATGCTGCCGTCCTCGGCGACGACCTCGCCGATCGCGCCGACCGGCTGCAGTCCGGCGAGCTTCATGAGGTCGACGGCCGCTTCGGTGTGGCCCGCGCGCTCGCGCACGCCGCCGTCGACGGCGCGGAGCGGAAGGACGTGGCCGGGGCGGATCACCGAGGTCGGCGTGGACGCCGGGTCGGCGAGCACATTGAGGGTGTGCGAGCGGTCGGCGGCGCTGATGCCGGTCGAGACGCGGTCGGCCGCATCGACGCTCACGGTGTACGCGGTGCCGCGGCTGTCCTCGTTGACCGCGACCATGGGCGGCAGGTCGAGCCGGTCGGCCCAGTCCGCGGGCATCGGCGCGCACAGGAACCCGCTGGACCAGCGGATCGTCCAGGCGAGCCACTCGGGGGTGGCCAGTTCGGCGGAGAGGATGATGTCCCCTTCGTTCTCGCGGTTCTCGTCGTCTGCGACGATCACCGGCTTGCCGGCGCGCAGGGCCTCGAGGGCTTCGGGGATGGTGGAAAGGCTCATCGGGAGCCTCCTTCGGTGAGGGGGGTGAATGCGAGAAGGCGCTGCACGTGCCGCGCCAGGATGTCGGTCTCGAGATTGACGTGGTCGCCGGCGGTGCGCCCGCCGAGGGTCGTGACGTCGAGGGTCTCCGGGATGAGGGACACCTCGAACCAGTGCGCGTCGGCGTCGGCCGGCGAGGTCGCGCTGACGGTGAGGGAGACGCCGTCGACGGTGATGGAGCCCTTGTCGACGACGAGCGGGGCGAGGGATGCCGGCAGGCCGATGCGGAGGACCCGCCACTGCTCGCCGGGACGCACCTCGAGCAGTTCGCCCGTGCCGTCGACGTGGCCCTGCACGATGTGACCGCCGAGGCGACCGTGCGCGGCCATGGCGCGCTCGACGTTGACGGGCGTTCCGGTCGCGACCCCGCCGAGCGTGGACATGTCGAGTGTCTGCTTCATGACGTCGGCGGTGAACCAGTCGGAGCCCTGATCGACGACGGTGAGGCACACGCCGCTGATCGCGATCGAGTCGCCCTGGTGAGCGTCCGAGACGGCGAGCGGGGCGCGCACGGTGACGCGGACCCCGTCCCCGGAGGGCGCGACCGCCGTGACGGTGCCCTGCTCTTCGATGATGCCGGTGAACATCAGGCGGTCTCCTTCGGGTGGGCGACGATCAGCAGGTCGTCGCCGAGTCGTTCGATGGCTGTGACGGTCAGGCGCCGCTGCGCGGTGATCGTGTCGACGCCGAGCACGCGCAGCGCGGGACGGTCGGCGCCGTCCGCCCCCGCGCCGAGCAGGGTGGGGGCGAGGTAGGCGAGGATCTCGTCGGCCAGGCCCGCCCGCAGGAACGCGCTCGCGATCGTGGGTCCGCCTTCGACGAACACGCGGTGCACGCCGGCGTCGCGGAGTTCGGCCATCAGTGACGGACCGTTCTCGCTCTCGCCGCCGAGGTTCTCCCCGTCGCGGTGCAGCAGGGGGCGCGGGTGCCGGCGCACGGCGGCGTCGTCCGGCACGGACCGCGCGCCGAGGATCACGGGCTGCGGCTGGTGCGGGTACAGCGTGCCGTCGGGCCGACGCGCGGTGAGGGCAGGGTCGTCGGCGAGCAGCGTGCCGGTGCCGACGACGATGGCATCCGCCTCGGCGCGGCGCCGATGCACGTCGGCGCGGGCGTCGGGGCCGGTGATCCACTGACTCGTGCCGTCGGCGGCGGCGGCGCGGCCGTCGAGGGACTGCGCCCACTTGACGGTCACGTGCGGGCGACCGAGGCGCTGGACCGTCAGCCAGGAGTCGAGGAGCTGTCGTGACTCGTCGGCGAGGACGCCGGACACGACGTCGACTCCGGCTGCGCGCAGGCGGCCGGCGCCCCCGGCGGACGCCTCGCCCGGGTCATCGAGCGCGTAGACGACGCGCGCGACGCCCGCCTCGATGAGGGCGACCGCGCACGGGCCGGTACGGCCGGTGTGGTTGCAGGGCTCGAGGGTGACGACGGCGGTGGCGCCGCGTGCGCCCCCGGCCGGGAGCTTGGCGAGGGCGTCGACTTCGGCGTGCGCCGTCCCGGCGCCGCGGTGCCAGCCCTCCGCGAGGACCTCGCCGGAGGCCGAGAGAAGGACCGCGCCGACCTGCGGGTTGACCCCGCGGGGTCCCTGGAGGGCGAGGTCGAGCGCGCGGCGCATGGCGCCCTGTTCGCGGTCCGTCGCGCTCATCCTGGTCCTTGCGTTCAGGCTCCGGGGGCGCAGGTGTACGGCGCAGGCCGCCGGGCGTGCGCCGCGGCGTCCTCGTGCTGCCTCCCATCCGGACTAGCGACTCTCGTCGCATCACCGTCGGTCCCGGATTTCCACCGGATCAACCCCTCGCAGGACGAGAGGTTCGCGGACTGTCACCGCCGGTTCGGATTCCCACCGACCCCGGAGCACGTGTTGTTGCTCACGAGCATACTCAACGTGCTGTCCCGGCGTTCATTCCCGTCATGCCCCGTCTTGCCCGCGCGCCGCGTCTCGCCCGGCGACGAGCACGTAGCCTGGAGGAGGGAGGCGCGACTCATGGACACACTCATCTCCGGCCCGGCGCGGCTGCGCGAGCGGCCGTATGCGGACGTGCTGGTCATCGGCGGCGGCATCAACGGTCTGGCCACGTTCCGCGACCTGGCGATGCAGGGCGTCGACGTCGCGCTCGTCGAGCAGGGCGATTTCGTCTCCGGCGCGTCGGCCGCGTCGAGCCACATGATCCACGGCGGCATCCGGTACCTCGAGAACGGCGAGTTCCGGCTCGTCCACGAAGCCGTGACGGAGCGCAACGCGCTGCTGCGGATAGCGCCGCACTACGTGCAGCCGCTGCAGACGACGATCCCCATCTACTCCACGTTCTCCGGCATCCTCTCCGCGCCGCTGCGGTTCCTCCGCCACGGCGCAGGCAAGCCGCGGGAGCGCGGGGCCGCGCTCATCAAGATCGGGCTCGTCATCTACGACTCGTTCTCGCGTGGGGGCGGACGCGTGCCGCGGCACGAGTTCCACGGTCGCAAGCGCTCCCTCGCGCAGCTGCCCCAGCTGAACCCCGCCGTGAAGTACACCGCGACGTACTGGGACGCCTCCCTCCGCGATCCCGAGCGGCTCGCCCTCGACGTGCTGCGCGACGGACTCGCCGCCGGCGGCGAGCGCGCCCGTGCGGCGAACTACACCGCCGCGGTGGACGCCGACGGCGGAAAGGTCGTGCTGCGCGACGAGGCGGGCGAGGATTTCGCCTTCACGGCATCCGTCGTCGTCAACGCGTCCGGCCCGTGGACCGACCTCACCAACCGCGCGCTCGGCGACCCGACCACGTACATGGGCGGGACGAAGGGATCGCACATCGTGCTCGACCACGAGGAGCTCCTCACCGCCACGGGCGGACGAGAGCTGTTCTTCGAGCACTCCGACGGGCGCATCGTGCTGATCTACCCGCTGCACGGTCGGGTGCTCGTGGGCACGACGGACATCGAGCACGACATGGCCGAACCGATCGTGTGCACCGAGGAGGAGGTCGACTACTTCTTCGAGCTCATCGCGCAGGTGTTCCCCACCATCCCGGTGGACCGCTCGCACATCGTCCACCGCTTCGCGGGCGTCCGGCCGCTGCCGGGGCACGGCGACGTCGCACCCGGCTTCGTCTCGCGCGACTACCGCATCGAGGCCACGACGCTGCCCGGACCCGTCGGTGCGACGGTGCTGAGCCTCGTGGGGGGCAAGTGGACGACGTTCCGCGCGTCCGCCGCCCATCTGGCGGACCGGGCGCTCGAGCTGCTCGCGCAGCCGCGCCGGCGCAGCACGAAAGGCGTGCCGATCGGCGGCGGCGCCGGCTACCCGCAGTCCGAGCGCGCGCGCCGGCAGTGGCTCGCCCCGTACGCCGAGACGCTCGGGTTCGAGCGCGCCGCCGCACTCCTCGACCGGTACGGCACGGTCGCGGCCGCGGTGGCGGATGCCATCGCCGCGGACCCGGACGACGCACCGCTGAAGACCGTTCCCGAGTACACCACGGGGGAGCTCCGCCACCTCGCGCGCGCCGAGTGGGTCGTGCACCTCGACGATCTCCTGCTGCGGCGCACGGGCATCGCGTTCCGCGGTGCGGCGACGCCGGAGGCGGCCGCCGAGATCGCCGCCGCCGTGGCGGAGGTGCTCGGCTGGAATGAGGCGACGAGGGACGCCGAGGTCGCGCGGGCGCTGGCATCGGTGCGCGCGGCGGAGCCGGCGACGCTCCGGGACTGACGCGCGGTAGCGTGACAGGGCGACCTGCCCGCAGGTCAGGACTCGACCCGACTCGACGAGGAGGCCGTGTGGCAGACCATGTGATCGCGATCGACCAGGGGACGACGTCGACCCGAGCGATCGTCTTCGATGCGCACGGGTTGCCGGTTGCGACCGCGCAGCGCGAGCACGAGCAGATCTTCCCGCGCGCCGGCCGTGTCGAGCACGACCCCGTCGAGATCTGGACGAACACCCAGTGGGTGCTGGCGCGCGCGCTCAACCAGGCCGGTCTCAACGCCGCCGATGTCGCCGCGATCGGCGTGACGAACCAGCGTGAGACCGCCGTCGTCTGGGACCGCCGCACCGGACGGCCCGTGCACAACGCCATCGTCTGGCAGGACACCCGCACGCAGCCGCGCATCGACGAGCTCATCGCCGCGCACGGCGTCGACGCCTTCGCCGAGCAGACGGGGCTGCCGCTTGCCACCTACTTCTCCGCGTCCAAGGTGGGCTGGATCCTCGACAACGTCGACGGCGCCCGCGCCGCCGCGGAGGCCGGCGATCTCCTGTTCGGCACGACCGACACGTGGGTCGTCTGGAACCTCACGGGCGGCCGGGACGGCGGCATCCACGTCACCGACGTCAGCAACGCGAGCCGCACCCTCCTGATGGACCTGCGGACCCTGGCCTGGTCGGAGGAGCTGCTCGGCGTGTGGGGGATCCCGCGGGCGATGATGCCGGAGATCCGGTCGTCCTCCGAGGTGGTCGGCGAGGTGCAGCTGCCGGGCGTGCTGCGGGGCGTGCCGATCGCCGGCATCCTCGGCGACCAGCAGGCCGCGACGTTCGGGCAGGCCGCGTTCGAGGCCGGGGAGTCGAAGAACACCTACGGGACCGGCAACTTCCTGCTCGTCGGCACCGGCACCGAGATCGTCCGTTCCGGGGCGGGGCTCATCACGACCGTCGCCTACCGGCTCGGCGACGAGCCGGCGCGCTACGCGCTGGAAGGGTCGATCGCCGTCACGGGGTCGCTCGTGCAGTGGCTGCGCGACAACCTCGGGATCATCCGCCGTTCCGAGGAGGTGGAGACCCTCGCGGCGTCGGTGGCCGACAACGGCGGCGCGTACTTCGTGCCGGCGTTCTCCGGCCTGTTCGCGCCGTACTGGCGGCCCGACGCGCGCGGCGCGCTCGTGGGACTCACCCGCTACGTCACGAAGGCGCACATCGCGCGTGCGGCGCTGGAGTCGACGGCGTTCCAGACCCGGGACGTCATCGAGGCCGTCGTCGCCGACACCGGGCAGGGGCTCGCCGAGCTGCGTGTGGACGGCGGGATGACGCGCAACGACGCCCTCATGCAGTTCCAGGCCGACATCCTCGGGCTGCCGGTCGTCCGGCCGGAGATCGTCGAGACGACGGCGCTCGGCGCCGCGTACGCCGCCGGGCTCGCGGTCGGCGTCTGGCCGGGCCTCGACGCGCTGCGCGCCCAGTGGCGGGAGGACGTCCGCTTCGAGCCGCGGATGGCGGAGGAGGAGCGCGAGCGGCGCTACCGGCTGTGGAAGAAGGCGGTGTCGAAGTCGCTCGACTGGGTCGACGACGACGCGCGCATCATGATGGGCACGACCGGGCGCTGAGGCGGCGCCCCCGCGTCCCGGATCACTTCAGCAGGCGCGACAGGCGACGGTCGGCGAGGATCTTGCCGCCGGTCTGGCACGTCGCGCAGTACTCCAGGCTGTTGTCGGCGAAGAACACCGAGCGCACCGTGTCGCCGCACACCGGGCACGTCTCCCCGCGCCGGCCGTGCACCGCCATGCCGCGCCGCTTGGCGTCCTTGAGGTCGGCGGGCGGCTTGCCCGACGCCGTGGCGACGGCATCGGCGACCGTGTCGCGCAGGGCCGCGTACAGGCGGTCGATCTCGGCATCCGTCAGCGTCGCGGCCAGCGCGTACGGCGACATCTTCGCCACGTGCAGGATCTCGTCGGAGTACGCGTTGCCGATGCCGGCGATGATCGACTGGTCGCGCAGCACACCCTTGATCTGCGTGCGGCGGCCGGCCAGCAGCCCGGCGAACACGTCGCGGGTGAACGTCTCGTCGAGCGGATCCGGGCCGAGCCGCGCGATGCCGGGGACATCCTGCGGGTCGCGGGCCGCGTAGACGGCGAGCGACTTCTTCGTGCCGGCCTCGGTGAGGTCGAAGCCGGAGCCGTCGTCGAAGGCGACCCGCAGCGCGATGGGCGTCTTCCCGGGGCGGATGAGGGTGGGGGCCAGCTGGTCGTACCAGCGCAGCCATCCGGCCTTGGCGAGATGGAAGACGAGATGGATGCCGGCATCCGTGGCGAGGTCGATGAACTTGCCGTGCCGCGCGGCGCCCGTGACGGTCGCGCCCTGGAGCGCGTCGATCGGCGGATCGTAGGTCTTCAGGGCGGCGATGTTCGCGACCGAGACCTTCGTGACGGTCAGTCCCGTCACGCGTCCGCCGAGGTAGTCGACGAGACCCTGCACTTCCGGCATCTCGGGCATGCCGTCATCCTGCCACGGCCTGCCGGCCCCGGGTCAGTCCCCGAGGACCTCCCAGGGCTGCGGCTCGCGGTCGTCGCGGGGGAGGAGCCCCGCGATCCACCCGTCGTCGCGGCGCCCGCCGCCGTTTGTCATCCCGGAGCGGAGGAGGCCCTCGTACCGGAAGCCGAGGGCGCGCGCGGCGCGCGCGGACTTCTTGTTGCCGGCGACCGCGCGCCACTCGATGCGCGCGAGGCCGAGGCCCTCGGGGGAGAACCCCCAGTCGATGACGGCGCGGCACGCCTCGGTGAGGATGCCCTTCTTGCGGTAGGCCGGCACGACCCAGTACCCGATCTCGCCGGATCCGCCGCCGAGCCGGTGCAACCCCACCACGCCGGTCAGCGCGCCGTTCAGCCGGATCGCCCAGATCGTCTCCGAGCCGGACTCCCAGCCCTGCGCGCTCTTCGCGACGAACCCGACGGCATGCTCGCGCTCGTACGGCTGGGGGACCGTCGTGTACCGCTGGATGTCGCGGTCCTGGCAGGCGCCGAAGACGGCATCGATGTCCGCGTCGGTGGGCGGGGAGAGTACGAGTCGCGCCGTGGTCAGCGTCACCGGTTCCATCCCGTCACCCTATCGGCGCCGCCGGGGTTCCCCCGCGAGGCGGCGCGGATGCCGGGTGCCGGGGCTTCACTCGCGCCGAACTGCGGGTGTCGGCGGCCCCGACCCGCACGATGGCGCGGGCGAACGCGGGGCGCCGGGTCGCGGCATCCCTGTGCCGCCGGCGACATTCCCCGCGCCCGCCTCACACGCGGCGGAGGAGGCCCATCTTGTCGTACACGTCGGCGAGCGTCGCGTCGGCGACCTCGTCGGCGCGAGCGGCGTTGGCGGCGAGGACGCGGTCGAGCTCGGCGGGGTCGTCGAGCAGTTCGAGGGCCCGCTGCCGCACCGGCCCGAACTCCTCCACGACGACCTCGGCGAGACCCTTCTTGAAGTCGCCGTAGCCCCGACCCGCGTACTCGTCCTCGATCGCCGGGATCTGGCGGCCGGTGAGGGCGGCATAGATGACGAGCAGGTTCGACACGCCGGGCTTGGCCTCGCGGTCGTAGCGCACCGAGCCCTCGGAGTCGGTCACGGCCCGCATGATCTTCTTCGCCGACGCGGCCGGGTCATCCAGCAGCCACAGGACGCCGGCATCCGACTCGGCGGACTTCGACATCTTCGCCGTCGGCATCTGGAGGTCGTAGATGCGGGCGGTGTCCTGCTGGATGACGGGGATCGGCACGCGGAACGCGTCCCCGTAGCGGGCGTTGAACCGCTCCGCGAGGTCGCGGGTCAGCTCGACGTGCTGTTTCTGGTCGTCGCCGACCGGCACGATGTCGGTCTGGTAGAGCAGGATGTCTGCGGCCATGAGCACCGGGTAGGTGAACAGGCCGACGTTCGTCGCGTCGGCGCCGTAGCGCTGCGACTTGTCCTTGAACTGCGTCATCCGCGACGCCTCGCCGAAGCCGGTGATGGTGGAGAGGATCCAGGCGAGCTCGGCGTGCGCGCGCACGTGGGACTGCACGTACAGGGTCGACTTCGACGGTTCGATGCCCGCGGCGATGTACTGCGCGGCGGTGCGGCGGGTCTTCTCGCGCAGCTCCGACGGGTCGTTCGGCTGGGTGAGGGCGTGCAGGTCGACGACCGAGAAGTACGCGTCGTAGGTCTCCTGCAGGTCCCGCCACTGCATGAGCGCCCCGATGTAGTTGCCGATCTGGAGGGAATCGGCGGAGGGCTGCATTCCGGAGTACAGGCGGGGTTTGCTCACCGGACAATCCTACGGGCGCGGATGCCGGCGCCCGCGCCGTCGGGAGGCCCCAGGCCGTCCGGTGGAGGGGGTCCCGGGTTTTGCACGGCGCGAGGACGGCGCGCCCCGACGCCCCGGGAGTACGGTGAGGAGTGCGGCAAGGACTGCCGCACCGAGCGGAAGTCGGACGATGATCGACTCCAGGGCGCCTCTGGGCAGCGGCACGTCGCCGGCTGCTCCACCGCGCCGTGCGGCGTTCTTCGTCTCCGACAGCACCGGCATCACGGCCGAGACGCTCGGCAGCGCGCTGCTGGTGAACTTCCCCGGCATCGCGTTCGACCATCACACGATCCCGTTCGTGGACACCCCGTCGCGCGCCGCCGCCGTCGTCGCCGAGGTCGAGCGGGCCGCCGCGGCCGGGCAGGGCCCGATCATCTTCACGACCGTGAAGCAGGCGTCGCTGCGCGCCCTGCTGGCAGCATCCCCGGCGGTCACGATCGACCTGCTCGCCGGTCACCTCGTCGAACTCGAGCGGGCCCTCGGCACGACGGCGTCCGAACAGCTCGGCCAGTACCACGGCGTCGGCGACCTGGAGAAGTACCACGCGCGCATGCGTGCCGTGGAGTACGCGATCGAGCACGACGACGGGCAGAGCGCCCGCGCCCTCGATCTCGCCGATGTCATCGTCATCGCCCCGAGCCGGTGCGGGAAGACGCCGACGACGATGTACCTGGCGCTGCAGTACGGGCTGCTGGTCGCGAACTACCCGCTCACCGACGACGACTTCCCGACGGAGGGGCTCCCGCGCACCGTCGCGCCGTATGCGGCGCGCTGCTTCGGGCTCACCACGACGCCGCTCCGGCTGAGCCAGGTGCGGCATGAGCGCCGCCCCCGCTCGCAGTATGCGAGCCTCGCCCAGTGCACGCTCGAGCTGCGTCGCGCCGAGGACCTGTACCGGCGCCACCGCATCCCGTTCCTGAATTCCTCGACGAAGAGCGTCGAGGAGATGTCGGCCGTCATCATGCAGACGATGAAGCTGCGGGCGTGACGGTCCTGATTCGAGGAGACAGTGACATGACCAACATCCTGTGGTTCCACGAGATCGGCATGGCCGACCTGCCCCAGGTGGGCGGGAAGAACGCATCGCTCGGCGAGATGGTGTCCGAGCTCGCCGGTACCGGCGTCCGCGTGCCCGGCGGGTTCGCGACGACGGCCGACGCGTACCGCGCGTTCCTGGAGACCGATGACCTCGCCGGCCGCATCCAGGCCGCGGTCGCCACGCTCGACATCGAGGATGTCGCGGAGCTCGCCCGCGTGGGTGCGCAGGTGCGGCAGTGGATCGAGGAGCAGCCGTTCCCGCCGGCGCTGGACCGCGACATCCGGGAGGCGTACGAGCAGCTCATCGCCGCAGACCCCGATCCGGATGCCGTCACCTGGGCGGTCCGCTCCAGCGCGACGGCCGAAGACCTCCCCGACGCCTCGTTCGCCGGGCAGCAGGAGACGTTCCTCAACATCGGCGGCGTCGACAACATCGTGCAGGCGGTGCACCACGTCTTCGCCTCGCTGTACAACGACCGCGCCATCGCCTACCGCGTGCACCACGGCTTCGACCACTTCGACGTCGCCCTCTCCGCCGGCATCCAGCGGATGGTGCGCGCCGACATCGGCGCCTCCGGCGTCATGTTCACGGTCGACACCGAGTCGGGCTTCGACCGGGCCGTGTTCATCACGAGCGCGTACGGGCTCGGCGAAGCCGTGGTGCAGGGGGCCGTCAACCCCGACGAGTTCTACGTCTACAAGCCGAGCCTCCGGGAGGGCCGCCCCGCGATCCTCAAGCGGCAGGTCGGCGAGAAGGCGATCGCGATGCGCTACACCGCGGGGACGGCGGCCGGCTCGTCGACGGAGTTCGTCGACGTGCCGGAGGCGGATCGGGTGCACTTCAGCATCACGGATGCCGAGGTGCACGAGCTCGCCCGGCATGCGCTCGTGATCGAGGAGCACTACGGCCGCGCGATGGACATCGAGTGGGCCCGCGACGGCGTCGACGGCAAGCTGTACATCCTGCAGGCGCGGCCGGAGACGGTCGTGTCGCGGGACGACGGGGCGATCCTCCGCCGCTTCGTGCTGAAGGAGCGGGGCACGGTGCTCGTCACCGGGCGGGCGATCGGCCAGCGGGTCGGCGCCGGCCCCGTGCGGGTGCTGGAGAGCATCGCGCACATGGACCGCTTCCAGCCCGGGGACGTGCTCGTCGCCGACATGACCGACCCCGACTGGGAGCCCATCATGAAGCGGGCCTCCGCGATCGTCACGAACCGCGGCGGACGCACGTGCCACGCCGCGATCATCGCGCGGGAGCTCGGCATCCCTGCCGTCGTCGGCACCGGCTACGCCACCCGCACCCTCCGCGACGGCACCGATGTGACCGTCTCGTGCGCGGAGGGCGACGACGGCTTCGTCTACGACGGGCTCCTGGACGTCTCCGAGGAGGAGACGCACCTGGACGCCATGCCGGAGATCCCGGTCAAGATCATGATGAACGTCGGCACCCCCGACCAGGCGTTCAGCTTCTCGAAGCTGCCGCACCGCGGGGTGGGCCTCGCGCGCCTGGAATTCATCATCAACCGCCAGATCGGCGTGCACCCGCGGGCGCTGCTCGAACGGGACAGCCTGCCGGCGGACGTCCGTGAGGAGGTGGACCGGCTGACGGCCGCCTACGCGAGCCCGCGGGACTACTTCGTGCAGCGGATCGCCGAGGGCGTGTCGATGATCGCCGCCGCCTTCGCGCCGTGGCCCGTCATCGTGCGGATGAGCGACTTCAAGACCAACGAGTACGCGAACCTGCTGGGCGGTGACCGGTACGAGCCGCACGAGGATAACCCGATGATGGGCTGGCGCGGCGCGTCCCGCTACGTCTCGCCGGACTTCCGGGAGTGCTTCGACATGGAATGCGAGGCGCTGCGGTTCGTCCGCGACGAGATGGGCCTGACGAACCTGAAGATCATGATCCCCTTCGTGCGCACGGTCGCCGAGGGCGCCGCCGTCGTGGAGCTGCTCGCCGAGAACGGGCTGCGCCGCGGGGAGAACGGTCTCGAAGTCGTCATGATGTGCGAGGTGCCCTCCAACGCCCTCCTGGCCGACGAGTTCCTCGACGTGTTCGACGGCTTCTCGATCGGCTCCAACGACATGACCCAGCTCGTCCTCGGTCTCGACCGCGACTCCGCGCTCGTCGCGGCGACGTTCGACGAACGCGACGCCGCCGTGCTGCGGGTGCTGGAGATGGCGATCGAGGCGTGCCGGCGCCGCGGGAAGTACATCGGCATCTGCGGGCAGGGGCCGTCGGACCACCCGGACCTCGCGGAGTGGCTCGTGGACCAGCAGATCGAGTCGATGTCGCTGAACCCCGACACGGTTGTGCAGACGTGGCTGCGGATCGCGGCGAAGATCGCGGAGAAGGATGCGACGAAGGAGGTGCAGCCCGCGGGCTGACGGCCGCCCGGTTCAGTCGGCGACGGGCAGGCCGACGGCGTAGTCGGCGACGACGGGGGCGTGATCGCTCCACCGGGTGTCCCACGAGGGGGCACGGACCACGGTGTACCCGGTCACGCGCTCCGCGAGGGCCGGGGAGGCCAGCTGGTAGTCGATGCGCCACCCGGTGTCGTTGTCGAACGCCTTGCCGCGGTTCGACCACCACGTGTACGGGCCGTCGACCTCGCCGTGGAACGTGCGGCCGATGTCGACCCAGCCGAGGCCCGTGCCCTCCGACCCGTCGACCCCCGTCACGGTCTGGCCGGCAGGGCCCAGGAACCGGTCGAAGTACGCGCGCTCGCGCGGCAGGAAGCCGGCCTTCTTGACATTGCCCTTCCAATTGCGGATGTCGAGTTCCCGGTGCCCGACGTTGAGGTCGCCGGTGATGAGCGCGAGGCCGTCGCCGAGCTGCGGCATCCGCGCCTCCATCGCATCCAGGAACGCGTACTTCGCCACCTGCCGCTCGGTGTCGGCCTCGCCCGTGAAGACGTAGGCGCTGACGACGGTCACGGTCTCGCCGTCCACGTCGATGTCCGCCTCGACCCACCGGCCCTTCGAGTCGAGGGTCTCGTCGCCGAGGTCGGTCCGCCAGATCTCCAGCGGTTCGCGCGCCGCGATGGCGACGCCGGCACGTCCCTTCGCGAGCGCCTCGTCGTTGACGAAGTGCCAGCCCGGGAGGGCGGCAGCGAGGTCGGATGCCTCCGCGCGCACCTCCTGCAGCGTGAGGACATCGACGGCGGCGGCCTCCAGCCAGGGCATCATCCCCTTGCGGGCGGCGGCGCGGATGCCGTTGACGTTGACGGTGGCGATGCGGAGCGTGCGGGTCACCGGTCAAGCCTAACCAGCGCGCCCGACACGCTCACTCGAGCAGGGAGCCCCGGCGGCGGGGTGCCGGCGGCGCCGCGGCGACCACGTCGGCGAGCTCGTCGACCGCCTGGCGGACCGCCCGGTCCGCCCGCCAGCGCCGGTACCACGGGGCGGCGGCGCGCGCCTCCTCCGCCGTCCGGAGCCGCACGTGCGCGGCCAGCAGCAGCGCCTCGTGCTCCTCCCGCAGGCGGTCGGCCTCGGATCTCTCCATCAGCGGCACGTTCTCATCCTTGGCGGTGACCGCGATCCACGCCGCGGACACGAGGGTTGCCATGCCCATCACGCGGAACCACACCAGCAGCCCGACGAAGATCGCGAAGGTGGCCAGCAGCGGATTCGACGGGGTGTAGGCGAGCAGGAGGCCCGCCGCGAGCTGCAGCAGCGTGATCGCGATGCCGCCCACGAGCGCGCCGGGCCAGATCGTCCGCCACCGCCGCGACGTGCCGGTGAGGAACCAGAACAGGGCAGCCAGGGCCGCGGCGTTGATGAGGAGCGACACGAGGACCGACAGCACCTGGACGGTCCCGTTGTAGAGGAAGGACCCGGTCCCGAAGCCGAACAGCGCCAGCACGGCGCGCAGGGACCACGTGCCGAGGGCGCTGAGGACCGATCCCACGACGAGCGCGGACCCGAACGCGACGGCGGCGAGGAGGTCCCGCGCCTTCAGGAGGAGGTAGGAGCGGTCGTCGTAGGGGAGGCCGAAGATGTCGCGCACGGCCCGCCGTGCGAAGGTCACGAACCCGATGGCGGTCCAGGCCGCCGCGAGCAGCGCGATGCCACCGGTCACGGCCAGCACCCCCGAATTGCCGCTCGTGATCTGCTCGACCTGCGCGTGCGAGATGAGACCGTCGTCGGCGTCGCCGATGAGCCCCGGGATATAGGAGTTGATGACCTCGATGAGACCCTGGATCGCGGCCGGGCTGCCGCCGAGCCACAGGCCCACGGCGGCGAACGCCACGTAGATGGCGGCGAAGAACGCGAAGAGCGCCTGGTAGCTCACTCCCGCCGACAGGAGGAAGCCGTTGTTCTGCAGGAAGTGCCGCCAGACGCGGATCGGGAACCAGCCCAGGGTGCGCTGCGTGATCTCGGTCGCCCGGTTGATCGGCGCGTCGAACCGCTGCCGCAGCGCGATCTGGTGGGCCTCCCACCGGACCCGGAGACTCTCCTCCTCGGCGCGCGCGGCCTCGGCGACCCGGTGAGGGGCGTGGCGCGACACGGGGTCGCCGGATGCGGGGTCGGGCACGCTCACACCCTAGCCAGCCGGAGCCGGTGCGGGCACGGGGAACGGCTCAGCGGCGCAGGACCGCCTGCTTGACCTCGGCGATCGCCTTGGTGACCTCGATGCCGCGGGGGCACGCCTCGGTGCAGTTGAAGGTCGTGCGGCAGCGCCACACACCCTCCTTGTCGTTGAGGATGTCGAGGCGCACATCGCCGGCGTCGTCGCGCGAGTCGAAGATGAAGCGGTGTGCGTTGACGATCGCGGCGGGGCCGAAGTACTGCCCGTCGGTCCAGAACACGGGGCAGGACGAGGTGCACGCGGCGCACAGGATGCACTTCGTGGTGTCGTCGAAGATCGCGCGGTCGGCGATGGTCTGCACGCGCTCCTTGCCGGGCTCCGGCGTCGAGTTCGCGATGAGGAACGGCTGCACTTCGCGGTAGGAGGCGAAGAACGGCTCCATGTCGACGATGAGGTCCTTCTCCAGCGGCAGGCCCTTGATCGCCTCGACGTAGATCGGCTGCGAGATGTCGAGGTCCTTGATGAGCGTCTTGCACGCCAGCCGGTTGCGTCCGTTGATGCGCATCGCGTCGGAGCCGCAGATGCCGTGCGCACAGGAGCGGCGGAACGACAGCGAGCCGTCGACCTCCCACTTGATCTTGTGCAGCGCGTCCAGCACACGGTCGGTCGCGTACAGCTCGACGTCGTAGTCCACCCAGCGCGGCTCGGCGTCGATCTCCGGGTCGAACCGGCGGACGATGAACGTGACGAGGAACGACTGGATGCCGGTGTCGTTGGTCTGCTCGGCGGGCGCGGCCGTGTCGGGGGCGACGATCGTCATCAGTACTTCCTCTCCATCGGCTGGTAGCGCGTGATCACGACGGGCTTCCAGTCCAGGCGGATGTGGTCCTCCGGGTGCGAGGAGCCCGCATCCCCGGAGAGGTAGGCCATCGTGTGCTTCATGTAGTTCTCGTCGTCGCGCGTCGGGTAGTCGTCGCGCATGTGGCCGCCGCGGCTCTCCTTGCGGTTGCGCGCGGTGACGACGACGACCTCGGCGATGTCGAGCAGGAAGCCGAGCTCGACGGCTTCGAGCAGGTCGGTGTTGAAGCGCTTGCCCTTGTCGTCGACGTGGACGTTGCGGTAGCGCTCGCGGAGGTCCGCGATGACATCCATGACCTCGGACAGCGAATCGTCGGTGCGGAACACCTGGGCCTTGCGGTCCATCTCGTCCTGCAGCGTCTTGCGGAGCACGGCGATGCGCTCGGTGCCCGCGTTGTTGCGGAGGCCCTCGAGAAGATCGCGCACGTCGCGGGCCGGATCCTCGGGGAGCGGGACGAACTCGGCCGTCTTGACGTATTCGACCGCGTTGCGGCCGGCGCGCTTGCCGAAGACGTTGATGTCGAGGAGCGAGTTGGTGCCCAGGCGGTTCGAGCCGTGCACCGACACGCACGCGCACTCGCCGGCGGCGTACAGGCCGGGGACCACGGTCGTGTTGTCGCTCAGCACCTGTGCGTCGTTGTTGGTCGGGATGCCGCCCATCGCGTAATGCGCGGTCGGCATCACCGGGACCGGCTCGACGACCGGGTCGACGCCCAGGTAGGTGCGGGCGAACTCGGTGATGTCCGGGAGCTTGGTCTCCAGGACCTCGGCGCCCAGGTGCGTGCAGTCCAGGTACACGTAGTCCTTGTGGGGGCCCGCGCCGCGGCCCTCCGCGACCTCCTGCACCATGCAGCGCGAGACGATGTCGCGCGGCGCGAGGTCCTTGATGGTGGGGGCGTAGCGCTCCATGAAGCGTTCACCGGAGGCGTTGCGGAGGATCGCGCCTTCGCCGCGGGCGCCTTCGGTCAGCAGGATGCCGAGCCCGGCGAGGCCGGTCGGGTGGAACTGGAAGAACTCCATGTCCTCCAGCGGCAGGCCCTTGCGCCACACGACACCGACGCCGTCGCCGGTGAGGGTGTGCGCGTTGGAGGTCGTCTTGAAGATCTTGCCGAACCCGCCGGTGGCGAAGATGACGGCCTTCGAGTGGAAGACGTGCAGGTCGCCGGTGGACAGCTCGTAGGCGACGACGCCCGCGACCTGCGTGGCGCCGGCCTCATCCTTCACGGTGATGAGGTCGAGCACGTAGAACTCGTTGAAGAAGTTGATGCCGAGCTTGACGCAGTTCTGGAACAGCGTCTGCAGGATCATGTGACCGGTGCGGTCGGCGGCGTAGCACGCGCGACGCACGGGGGTCTTGCCGTGGTCGGCGGTGTGCCCGCCGAAGCGGCGCTGGTCGATCTTGCCCTCGGGGGTGCGGTTGAACGGCAGCCCCATGTTCTCGAGGTCGATGACGGCGTCGATGGCCTCCTTGGCGAGGATCTCCGCAGCATCCTGGTCGACGAGGTAGTCGCCGCCCTTGACGGTGTCGAAGGTGTGCCACTCCCAGGAGTCCTCTTCGACATTGGCGAGGGCCGCCGCCATGCCGCCCTGCGCCGCGCCGGTGTGCGAGCGCGTCGGGTACAGCTTGGAGATCACGGCGGTCTTGGCGCCGGGGCCGGCCTCGATCGCCGCACGCATCCCGGCGCCGCCGGCGCCGACGATGACGATGTCGAACTCGTGGTAGTGGACGCCGTCCTTGACGACGGTGTCTGCGGTCTGGGTGCTCACGTGTGGGATGCCTTCGTCTTCTGCTTCGTCGTCGTCAGTGCCGCGGCCCTCACTGGGCGGCGCACATCTCGATCAGCCAGTCGGTCGTGCTGTTCTCGATGCCGAGGCACGGGTCGAACGTGAACACCACGAGGGTGCCCAGGAGGATCAGGAAGCCGGCGGCGAGCCACAGCGCCCAGACCAGGACCGTGCGGGTGCGTGCACCATGCACGTAGTCGTTCACGATCGTCCGCATGCCGTTGGCGCCGTGGATGAGGGCGAGCCACAGCATCAGCACGTCCCACCACTGCCAGAACGGGGTGGCGAACTTGCCGGCCACGAACGCGAAGTCGATGCCGTGGATGCCGTCGTCGAGCATGAGGTTGACGAACAGGTGCCCGAAGATGAGGACGATCAGCAGCACGCCGGAGGCGCGCATGTAGATCCAGCCCCACTTCTCCAGGTTCGGTCCGCTCTTGCGCGCCTTCGGGGTGCGGGGGGCGGCCAGGGTGTCGGCGGTCATCAGTGTCCCCCTCCGAGCTGCGAGAAGACGATCGGGATGTGGCGCACGGCGAAGCCGAGCGTCGTGACGGCCCAGAGGCCCAGAACGCCCCACCACAGCTGCCGCTGGTGGCGTGTGGCCCACGGCCACAGGTCGACGGCGATGATGCGCAGCCCGTTGAACGCGTGGTAGACGATCGCGGCGACGAGGGCGACCTCGCCGAGGCCCATGATCGGGTTCTTGTAGGTCCCGATGACAGCGTCGTAGGCCTCGGGGGACAGGCGGATCAGCGCCGTGTCGAGGATGTGGACGAGCAGGAAGAAGAAGATGGCGACGCCGGTGACGCGGTGCAGTACCCACGACCACATGCCCTCCCGGCCGCGGTAGAGCGTGCCGCGCGGCGTTCGGGACGTGGTCTGGCTTACCGACGGTGTGACGCGTGCTGGTGCAGACACGGTCGTCCTCCCTTGGTGTGAACGGGCACCTCGGTCCGACGAGGGCGCCGTCCTCCACGGGGGGCTTCGGGCCTCATCGCCGCACACGGGCGCTCCGATCATCCTATTCCCGTCCTCGCGGGTGAGGCGACGAAGGTGCACCTAAGTTCTCTCGACGTCGAGAGATCTCGGCCGCCGGTCGGGGAGGGCCCGCCAGATAGGCTCAGGGGCATGGTGGACAAGATCGAAGACTTCTACGCGGTCATCCCGGCCGGCGGCGTCGGCAGCCGGCTGTGGCCGCTGTCGCGTGCCGACGCGCCGAAGTTCCTCCATGACCTCACCGGCTCCGGCCGGTCGCTCCTCCGGGACACCTGGGACCGCCTCGAGCCCCTCGCCGGCGCCGACCGGATCGCCGTCGTCACGGGTCGCGCACACCGTGCCGCCGTGGAGGACCAGCTGCCCGGCATCCCCGACGCGAACGTGTTCCTCGAGTCCGAGCCGCGCGACTCCGCGGCCGCGATCGGCCTGGCTGCGGCGATCCTGCACCGCCGGGAACCCGACGTGATCATCGGGTCGTTCGCCGCCGACCATGTCATCAGCGTGCTGCCCGTCTTCCACTGGGCCGTCCAGCAGGCCGTCGCCGTCGCCCGCGAAGGCTATATCTGCACGATCGGCATCACCCCGACGGAGCCCTCGGTCGGATTCGGGTACATCAAGAAGGCCGACATGCTCTCCGTCGAGGGGGCGCCGGAGGCGGCGCTCGTCGAGCGCTTCGTCGAGAAGCCCGACCTCGACACGGCGAAGGAGTACGTCGCGTCCCGCGACTACCTCTGGAACGCCGGCATGTTCATCTCCCGCGCCGATGTGCTGCTCGCCGAGATCGAGGCGAACAACCCGGCCCTGCACGCGGGGCTCATGGAACTCGCCGAGGCCTGGGACGACCGCGAGCGGCGCGGCCCGGTCGTGGACCGGGTGTGGCCGAAGCTCGAGAAGATCGCCATCGACTACGCCGTCGCGGAGCCCGCCGCGCTGAAGGGCCGCCTGGCGGTCGTGCCCGGGCACTTCGACTGGGACGACGTGGGCGACTTCGCGAGCCTCGCGAAGCTGAACTCGGGCGGGCGGAAGAACGACCTCGCCATCCTGGGGGAGAACGCGCGGATCCTCTCCGACGCCGCGAGCGGCATCGTCATCAGCCACACGCAGCGGGTCATCAGCCTCATCGGCGTGAAGGACATCGTCGTCGTGGACACCCCGGACGCGCTCCTGGTCACCACGAGCGAGCACGCGCAGCGTGTCAAGGGCGTCGTGGACGCGCTGAAGCTCACCGGTCGAGGCGACGTCCTCTGACCTGTGCGGGTGCGCAGGGTGCCACGCGCGTGACGGGATCATTGCGTCTTTGTAACCATTCCGCCCCGCAGGGCTGATCAGCGTGGGGAGCGGCGAAACAATCGGTAACTTCGAGTCGTTCCCCGCGAAATCCGCGGGTCCATCAATGTGGAGGCTGCATTGACCATCTCGACCACCAAGAAGCTCGCCGGCATCGCCGGCGCGGCGCTTCTGATCACGGCGCTCGCCGGCTGTGGCACCGCACCGGAGGCGAACCCGACGTCGGCTCCCAGCGGCGACGCACCCACCGTCGTGGAGGGCTTCCTGCCCTGCCTGATCTCCGACGCCGGCGGCTGGAACGACAAGTCGTTCAACGAGTCCGCCAAGAACGGCATGGACCAGGCCGCCGAGGAGCTCGGCGTCGAGCCGCTCGAGTTCGAGTCGGCCAACGACAACGACTACGCGCCGAACATGGAGACCGCGATCTCCGAGGGCTGCACGTTCATCGTCGCCGTCGGCTTCAAGCTGGCCGCCGCGACGGCCGCTGCCGCCACCGCGAACCCCGACCTGCAGTTCGCGATCATCGACGACTACGCCGACACCGACTTCAACGGTGAGACCGACGCGCCGAACATCAAGCCCCTCGTCTTCAACACGGCTGAGGCCGCGTACCTCGGCGGCTACGCCGCTGCCGCATGGTCGGCCGAGTCCGGCGTGAACAAGGTCGGCACCTTCGGCGGCATGCAGATCCCGTCGGTCGCCGTGTTCATGGACGGCTACCAGCTCGGCGTCGAGAAGTACAACGAGGACAAGGGTGCCTCGGTCGAGCTCTTCGGCTGGGACATGGCGACGCAGAAGGGCTCCTTCACGGGCGGCTTCGACGCGAACGACACGGCCAAGCAGACGGCCCAGGGCGTCCTCGACCAGGGTGTGGACGTCATCCTGCCCGTCGGCGGCCCGGTCTACCAGAGCGCTGCCGCGGCCATCGCCGACAGCGGTGAGCAGACCCTCATGCTCGGTGTCGACAGCGACCTCGCTGTCGCCGACACGAGCGTCACCGACATCACGCTGGTGTCGATCATGAAGGCGATCGACGTGGCCGTCCACGACGCCACCATCGCCGCCGCCGCGGGCGACTTCGACCCGGCTCCCTACATCGGCACGCTGGAGAACGAGGGCGTCAAGCTCTCGAGCTTCCACGATTTCGAGTCGCAGCTGCCTGACGGCCTGCTCGACGAGATCGCCGCCCTCCAGGAGTCGATCATCGCCGGTGACATCACGGTGGAGTCGCCGAACTCCCCGTGATCTGACTGATCACCACTCGGGGCGGGCCAGCGCAAGCGGCCCGCCCCGAGTGCCGTCCGGCAGACACAGCGATGGCGCCCTCTCGCGTGGGAGCGGGCGCCGGATAAGGTGCTGATATGAAGCTCGAACTCCGCGGAATCACGAAAAGATTCGGCAGTCTCGTCGCCAACGACCACATCGATCTCGTGGTCCGGCCGGGCGAGATCCACGCTCTCCTCGGTGAGAACGGCGCAGGCAAGTCCACCCTCATGAACGTGCTGTACGGCCTGTACAGCGCCGAGGAGGGGGAGATCCTTCTGGACGATGTCGTCCAGCACTTCCGCGGACCGGGTGACGCGATGGCGGCCGGCATCGGCATGGTCCATCAGCACTTCATGCTGATCCCCGTCTTCACCGTGGCCGAGAACGTCATGCTCGGTCACGAGGACACGAAGGCCCTCGGCCGCCTCGACCTCGACGGGGCACGGCAGCACGTGCGCGCCGTCGCCGACCGCTTCGGGTTCCAGATCGACCCCGACGCGCTCGTCGGCGACCTCCCGGTCGGCGTGCAGCAGCGCGTCGAGATCATCAAGGCGCTCTCGCGCGACGCGAAGGTCCTCGTCTTCGACGAGCCGACCGCCGTGCTCACCCCGCAGGAGACCGACGAGCTCATGGCGATCATGCGCCAGCTCCGCGACGACGGCACCTCCATCGTCTTCATCACCCACAAGCTCCGCGAGGTCCGCGAGGTCGCCGACCGGATCACCGTCATCCGCCTCGGGAAGGTCGTCGGCGAAGCCGCCCCCACCGCCACCAACGCCGAGCTCGCCTCGCTCATGGTCGGCCGCGCCGTCGAGCTGACGGTGCACAAGGCGCCGCCGCAGACCCGCGAGGGCGGGCTCGAGGTCCGCGACCTCCGCGTCCTCACCGCCACCGGGGCGATCGTCGTCGACGACGTGAGCTTCGACGTCCGGCCCGGCGAGGTCCTCGCCGTCGCGGGCGTCCAGGGCAACGGCCAGACCGAACTCGTCGAGGCCATCGTCGGCCTCGCAGCCCGCACCGAGGGCTCCATCCGCCTGAACGGCGAGCAGCTCGCCGGCAAGAGCGTCCGCGCCATCCTCGAGGCGGGCGTCGGATTCGTCCCCGAGGATCGCACGGAGGACGGGCTCGTCGGCGGGTTCACCGTCGCCGAGAACCTCATCCTCGACCGCTCGACCGACCCGGCCTTCTCGACCTTCGGCACCATCCGGCGGGGCGTGCTCGACGACTTCGCCCGCGACCGCATCACCGAGTACGACATCCGCACGCAGGGCCCGCAGACCCCGGCGGGAACGCTCTCCGGCGGAAACCAGCAGAAGGTCGTCATCGCCCGCGAGATGAGCCGCGATCTGAAGCTGCTCGTCGCCGCGCAGCCGACCCGCGGCGTCGACGTCGGCTCCATCGAATTCATCCACAAACGCATCATCGAGACGCGGGATGCCGGCATCCCCGTCGTCGTGGTCTCCACCGAGCTCGACGAGGTCACGGCACTCGCCGACCGCATCGCCGTCATGTACCGCGGCACGATCGTGGGGATCGTTCCCGGCGACACCCCGCGCGAGGCCCTCGGCCTCATGATGGCCGGCGCAACCGACCCGGAGGTGGCCGCATGAGCGGTTCGACGCCCAACGCCGCGGACGCGGCGCGCCCCAGTGAGCAGCTGCCGCCCGCCGGCGGTCCGCTGACCGGGGAGCAGGTTCCCGCCCCGCCGCGCGCGAACGTGTTCCTCCGCGACCTCATGCGCGGCAGCGCCGTGACGACGCTGCTCGCGATCGTGCTGGCGATGATCGTCGGCGGTGTGCTCATCGCCGTGACCAACGAGGACGTGCAGGCCGCCGCCGGCTACTTCTTCTCCCGTCCGGGCGACACCCTCGTGGCGATCTGGACCGCCGTGTACAACGGGTATGAGGCGCTCTTCCGCGGCGCCGTGTTCAACCCGCGGGGGGCGAGCTTCGAGGCGCAGATCCGCCCCATCACGAACTCGCTCGGCTTCGCGGCCCCGCTGATCGCGGCCGGTCTCGGCGTCGCCCTCGCGTTCCGCGTGGGCCTGTTCAACATCGGCGCCCGCGGCCAGATGCTGATCGGCGCCCTGTTCGCCGGGCTCTTCGCGTTCAACCTCGACCTGCCGATGTGGATCCACCTTCCGCTCACGCTCATCGCCGGCATCGTCGGCGGCGCGCTGTGGGGCGGGCTCGTCGGTCTGCTGAAGGCGAAGACGGGCGCGCACGAGGTGATCCTCACGATCATGCTCAACTACGTCGCGTTCTACCTGCTGCTGTGGATGCTGCGCAGCCCCGGGCTGCTGCAGATGACCGGCACCAACCAGCCGCAGACGCGGCCGACGCCGGCCTCCGCGCAGTTCCCCGACCTGCTCGGCCCGCTGTTCCCCGCCCTCGACTGGGGCTTCGTGGTCGTGCTGGTGGCGACCGTGGTCGTCTGGTGGCTGATCGAGCGGTCCAGCCTCGGGCTCCGCATGCGTGCCGTCGGCGAGAACCCGCACGCCGCGCGCGCCGCGGGCATCAACGTGGAACGCCTCTACGTCTACGCGATGCTGTTCGCGGGTGGCCTCGCCGGTCTTGCCGCGATGAACCAGATCCAGGGCACCGTGGTGACCGGGTTCGGGGCCACGATCGACGCCGGCATCGGGTTCGACGCCATCACCGTCGCCCTCCTCGGCCGGAGCCGGGCGTGGGGCACGTTCGCCGCCGGCATCCTGTTCGGCGCGCTCAAGGCGGGGTCGTTCTCGATGCAGGCGCAGGGTATCCCGGTCGACATCGTGCTCGTCGTGCAGTCCCTCATCGTGCTCTTCATCGCCGCGCCGCCGCTGCTGCGCGCCGTGTTCTTCCTCCCCAAGACCGATGTCGAGAAGGCGGCCAAGGCGCGAGCCAAGGCCGCGAAGAAGGCGGTGGCGGCATGAGCGCGCCCACATCCACGCGCGAGGCCGGTGACGGCACCATCCAGCTCGCCGTCGTCAAGGCACGCAAGTTCAAGGTGCCGATCGTCTTCGGCGTCGTCATCGTGCTGCTCGCCGCGCTGTTCGCCTTCGCGCCCCGCGACGGTGTCTCGACCTTCCGCCTCGGCGACCCGTCATCCGCGATCGCGCTGCCCGAGGTGGGGCTGCCGACCGCGCCGACCAGCTGGATCCTCCTGGTGGTGCTCGTCCTCCTCGCCCTCTGGGCCGCCTGGGAGGCCTGGTCGTACCGGCGCACCCCGCTGTGGCTCACCGCGGTGTTCGGCGTGCTGGGCGTCTTCGCCTTCCTCGTGTGGGCGGCCGCCGGCGGGCTGGTGCCCGTGACGAGCCTGCTGTTCGGGGCGGTGTCGCTGTCCGTGCCGCTCGTGTTCGGCGCGCTCGGCGGGGTCATCGGCGAGCGGGTCGGCGTCGTCAACGTCGCCATCGAGGGTCAGCTGCTGCTGGGCGCCTTCTCGGCCGCCCTGCTCTCCAGCATCACCGGCAACCCGTTCGTCGGCCTCATCGGCGCGATGATCGGCGGCGTGCTCGTCTCCCTCGTTCTGGCGGCGTTCGCGATCAAGTACTTCGTCGACCAGGTCATCGTCGGTGTCGTGCTCAACGTCCTCGTGACCGGTCTCACCGGCTTCCTCTACGGCGCGCTCCTCGTGCCGAACGAGACCGAGCTCAACCGGCCCGAGCGGTTCGGGCGCATCGAGATTCCGATCCTCAGCGACATCCCGATCATCGGGCCGGTGCTGTTCAACCAGACCTTCATCGTGTACCTCATGTACATCACGGTGGCGCTCGTCGCGTGGGGCCTCTACCGCACGCGTTGGGGTCTGCGGCTCCGCGCCGTGGGCGAGCACCCGCAGGCCGCCGACACGGTCGGCATCAAGGTCAACGCGACCCGGTTCTGGAACGTGACGCTCGCCGGCGCGATCGCCGGTATCGGCGGCGCGTACTTCACGCTCGTGTCTGTGCCGCAGTTCGGCAAGGAGATGACCGCCGGTCTCGGCTTCATCGCCCTCGCCGCCGTCATCTTCGGCCGCTGGGACCCGATCCGGGCGACCCTCGCGGCGCTGCTGTTCGGCTTCGCCACGAACCTGCAGAACCTGCTGACGATCCTGAAGACCCCGATCCCCAGCGAGTTCATGCTCATGCTGCCCTACGTCGTGACGATCCTCGCCGTCGCGGGATTCGCCGGGCAGATCCGCGGGCCGGCGGCATCCGGCAAGCCGTACATCAAGGGATGACATGACCGACATCGACTGGGATCAGCTGCGCCATGTGGCCACCGACGCCATGCAGCGCGCGTACGCCCCGTACTCGCGGTACAAGGTGGGCGCCGCGGCGCTCGTGAGCGACGGGCGCATCGTGTCCGGCTGCAACGTGGAGAACGCCTCGTACGGCGTCGGGCTGTGTGCGGAGTGCGCCCTCGTCGGCGACCTGCACATGTCCGGCGGCGGTGAGCTCGTCGCGTTCGTGTGCGTCAACAACGACGGCGAGACGATCATGCCGTGCGGGCGCTGCCGGCAGCTGCTGTACGAATTCGCGCTGCCCGGGATGCTGCTGGAGACGGTGTCCGGCATCCGCACGATCGACGAGGTCCTCCCGGACGCGTTCGGTCCCCGCGACCTGGAGGCCGCCCGATGAGCATCGAGCCGTTCGACGCCGTCGACGTCATCAGCATCAAGCGCGACGGGGGAGCCGTCCCCGAGGACGCCCTCCGCTGGATGGTCGACGCCTACACCCGCGGCTACGTCGCCGACGCGCAGATGGCCTCGTTCGCGATGGCCATCCTCCTCAACGGGATGCAGCGCGACGAGATCCGCGTCATGACCGAGGCGATGATCGCCTCGGGCGAGCGGATGAGCTTCGCGGGCCTCGGCAAGAAGACGGTGGACAAGCACTCCACCGGCGGCGTCGGCGACAAGATCACCCTGCCGCTGGCCCCTCTCGTCGCCTCGTTCGGCGTCGCGGTGCCGCAGCTGTCCGGCCGCGGCCTCGGCCACACCGGCGGCACGCTGGACAAGCTGGAGTCGATCCCGGGCTGGCGGGCTGCGCTCACCAACGACGAGCTCGTCGCGCAGCTGCGCGGCGTCGGCGCCGTCATCTGCGCCGCCGGCTCCGGCCTCGCCCCGGCCGACAAGAAGCTCTACGCGCTCCGGGACGTCACCGGCACGGTCGAGGCGATCCCGCTCATCGCATCCAGCATCATGAGCAAGAAGATCGCCGAAGGCACCGACTCGCTCGTGCTCGACGTGAAGTTCGGGTCCGGGGCGTTCATGAAGGACGTCGACCGTGCCCGCGAACTCGCCCGCACGATGGTCGCGCTCGGCACCGACTCCGGCGTCGCCACGACCGCCCTGCTGACCGACATGAACACGCCGCTCGGCCTCGCGATCGGCAACGCCAACGAGGTGCGCGAGTCCGTCGAGGTCCTCGCCGGCGGCGGCCCCGCCGACGTCGTGGAACTCACCGTCGCGCTCGCGCGGGAGATGCTCGCCCTCGCCGGCCAGCCCGATGCCGACGTCGAGGCCGCCCTCCGCGACGGCCGCGCCATGGACGCGTGGCGCGAGATGATCCGCGCGCAGGACGGCGACCCCGACGCGGCGCTGCCCGAGCCCCGCGAGACGCACACCGTCACGGCCGACGCCGACGGCGTCGTCACGCGCCTGGAGGCGCTGCCGTTCGGCGTCGCGGCCTGGCGGCTCGGCGCCGGACGCGCCCGCGCCCAGGACCCCGTCATCCACGCGGCCGGGATCGACCTGCACGTCAAGCCCGGCGACCGCGTCGTCGCAGGGCAGGCGCTGTTCACCCTGCTCGCCGACGACGAGACCCGCTTCGCGCGCGCCCTCGACGCCCTCGACGACGCCTGGACGATCGGCGCGGAAGCTCCGCCGTCCTCCCCGCTCGTCCTCGAGCGCATCACCGCCTGAGCACCACCGCCCGACAGCACCACCGTCGAAGAAGGAGCACCACCCCATGGCCACCGACACGCACGCCGACGCGACCCTGCAGGGCGTCCGCATCCAGAGCCTGCCGAAGGTGTCGCTCCACGACCACCTCGACGGCGCGCTGCGGCCGCAGACGATCATCGAGCTGGCGTCCGAGATCGGTCTGGACGTGCCGAGCACGGATGCCGACGATCTCGCGGACTGGTTCGAGGACCAGAGCGACTCGGGCTCGCTCGTGGAGTACCTCAAGACCTTCGACCTCACCACGGCGGTCATGCAGACGCGTGACGGGCTCCGCCGCGTCGCGCGCGAGTTCGTCGAGGACCTCGCCGCGGACGGCGTGATCTACGGCGAGGTGCGCTGGGCGCCCGAGCAGCACCTCGCGGGCGGGCTCACGCTCGATGAGGCCGTGGAAGCGGTTCAGGAGGGCATCGAGGAGGGCGAGGATGCCGTCGACGCGAACGGCAGCGCCATCCGCGTCGGGCAGCTCATCACCGCCATGCGGCACGCCGACCGGTCGCTGGAGATCGCGAAGCTCGCCGTCGCGCACCGCAGCCGCGGCGCCGTGGGATTCGACATCGCCGGCGCCGAGGACGGCTTCCCCGCCTCGAACCACCGCGCCGCGTTCGACTACCTCGCCTCGGAGTTCTTCCCCGTCACGGTGCACGCCGGCGAGGCTGCGGGCCTGGATTCCATCCGGTCGGCGCTCATCGACGGGCGCGCGCTGCGCCTGGGTCACGGCGTGCGGATCGCGGAGGACCTCGACGTCGTGCAGGAGAAGGGCGAAGAGGTCTTCGTCCAGTTCGGCGACCTCGCGCGCTGGGTGCGCGACCGGGAGATCCCGCTCGAGCTGTCGCCGTCGTCGAACCTGCAGACCGGCGCGATCGCACGCTGGGGCACGCAGCTGGAGGACCACCCGTTCGACCTGCTGTACCAGCTGGGCTTCTCGGTGACCGTGAACGTCGACAACCGCACGATGAGCCGCACGTCGCTCACACGCGAGCTGAAGCTCCTCGCCGACGCGTTCGAGTACACCCTCGACGACCTCGAGGCCTTCCAGCTGAACGCCGCGGCGGCCGCGTTCCTCTCCGTCGAAGAGCGGGAGGAGCTCATCGAGCTCATCGCGGAGGGCTTCGACCGCTGAGTCCGGCGGCCCCGCGCCGAACTCCTGCGTCCGCCCTCGCGGGCGGAACCCGCGCGCCCTATCCTGAGCGATATCCGAACGGTCTCGCAGGGCAGGGGGGAGCGGTCATGGCAGTCTTCTCGCGCGGCTTCGGCGGTCGGCGACGGGAGGCCGATCCCGCTCTGCCGCCCGGCCAGTACCTGACGAAGGACTTCCCGGTCCTCTCCGCAGGGCCGACGCCGCGCATTCCGACCGACGAGTGGACGTTCCGGATCGTCACAGAGAAGGCGACGACGACGACGTGGACGTGGGACGAGTTCCTGGCGCTGCCCATCGAGGACATCGACACCGACATCCACTGCGTCACGCGCTGGTCCAAGCTCGGCACGTCGTGGCGGGGTGTGTCGATCGACACGCTCATGGCGGAGGTCGACACCGACGCGCAGTTCGCGATGGCGCACTGCTACGGCGGGTACACGACGAACGTCCCGATGGCGGACCTCCTCGGCGGCAAGGCCTGGGTCGCGTTCGAGTTCGACGGCGCCCCGCTCGCGCCCGAGCACGGCGGACCGGCCCGGCTGCTGGTGCCGCACCTGTATTTCTGGAAGAGCGCGAAGTGGGTCAACGCGCTGGTCATGCAGGACCGCGACCGGCCCGGCTTCTGGGAGCAGAACGGCTACCACCTGCACGGCGACCCGTGGACCGAGGAGCGCTATTGGTGACGGTCGGCGGGTGGCGGCCTGCGACGGTCGCCGCCGCGCGCCCCGCGACCGCGCACGCGCACGCGCGCATCCTGACCCTGCACGTGCCGGGCTGGCCGGGGAACCTGCCGGGGCAGCACCTCGACATCCGCCTCACGGCGGAGGACGGCTACCAGGCCGAGCGGTCGTACTCGATCGCCTCCTCCGGACCGGGGGAGAGCGTCGAGCTGGGTATCGACCGCATCGACGACGGCGAGGTGTCGCCCTACCTCGTCGACGTCATCGAGCCCGGCGACATGCTCGAGGTGAAGGGGCCGCTGGGCGCCTACTTCGTGTGGGATGCCGGCGACCCCGCCCCCGTGCAGCTCATCGCCGGGGGCTCCGGGATCGTCCCGCTCCTCGCGATGGCCCGCGCCCGGTCGGCGGCGCTCGGTGGGGAGGCGCCGTTCCGGCTGCTGTACTCCGTGCGCTCACCCGCCGACGCCATGTACCGTGCCGAGGTCGACGCTCTCACGGCGGCCGGGATCGCGGTGGACTGGCGGTACACGCGCGAGGCGCCGGGGGAGTGGGACGGCGAGGTCGGCCGGCTCACCGCAGAGACGCTCGCCGCCGGCACCTGGTCGCCCGACGCGCGGCCGCTCGTGTTCGTCTGCGGCCCCACCGGGTTCGTGGAGGCGACCGCCGATCTCCTGGTCGCCGCGGGGCACCCGCCGGAGCGGGTGCGGACCGAGAGATTCGGAGGAGCCTGATGGACGACTCTCCCCACCACGGGGCCCCGCCGGACGAGCCGCACGGCCCGGTCCGCCACGTCGACGGCAACGCCCTCGCGGGCCTGCTCGCCGACGTCTTCGCGGCCGACATGACGATGGCCCTGCTCGCCTGCGGGCACTGCGGGCAGGCCGGTCCGCTCGCCGCCGCCGTCGTCGAGGACGACGGGGCCGCAGCCATCCTCCGGTGCCGTTCCTGCACGCGGACGCTCCTCACGGTCCTCCGCGCGGACGGCCGCCTCTCCCTGCGCATCGGCGCCCTCGCGCGCCTCGACGTCGCGGTGTAGCGCAGGACGGATCCGGCGCGCCGGTCACCGGCGCGCGACTCCCGGGTGGGACGCGAGATACGCCTCGAACGCCTCGGCGCTCGTCTTCTGCGGCGTGTAGCCGAAGTCGCGCTTGAGGGCGTCGTTGGCGAGCACCGGCCGGTACCGGAGGAAGCCCACCTGCTCCGGTCCGTGGACCGTCAGGCGCAGGACGCGGCCGACCCGCAGCGCGAACGCCAGCACCCCCGCCGGGACCGTCAGCAGCGGCTTGCCGAGCCGGTCGGCGATCTCCGCGACCGTGAGGCGTCCGTCGCCGGCGACGTTGTACACTCCGGGCGGGCCGTCGGTCGCGGCGCGGGCCATCGCGGCGGCCACGTCATCCACCCAGGCGAAGACGAACGGCGACGCCGACCCGCGGACGGCGAGGATGCGGCCACCGTCCCAGAGCCGCGTGATCTGGTTCCGCACGGTCGGGCCGAGGATCGTGCCGATCCGGAACACGACCTGCTCGAGTTCGGGATGCGCGGTGCGCGCGGCACCCAGCAGCTGCTCCACGAGGTGCTTGTGCTTCGCGTACGGGAACTCGTCGTTGCCGCGGGCGGGGTCGCTTTCGCGGAGCCATTCCGGATTGTCGGCGTGGTACCCGTACGCGGCGCCGGAGGAGGACACGACGATCCGGCGCACCCCGGCGTCCAGGCACGCCGCGAGCACGTTGCGCGTGCCGTCCACGTCGACGCGGTACTCGAGGTCGTGGTCGCGCCCGGGGTTCACGATGGCGGCCAGGTGAACGACGACGTCGATGCCGTGCCGGCGCAGGAGCGGGGCGAGGGTGCCCGGGCGCGTCACGTCGCACTCCTCGAACACCACCCCGTCCGCGGGGTCCGCGGGCGGGCGGACGTCGCCGGCGACGACGAGCTCGACGTCGGGGTGTGCGCGCAGGGCCGATGCGACGTGGGTGCCGAGGAAGCCGGCGCCGCCGGTGATGAGGACGCGGGTCACGACGCCGCCGCCTCCGGGACGGCGTGGCGTGTGGCATCCCCCTTGGCGGACCCGGTGCGTGCTCGCGTGTGCCGCGCCCACAGCGTTGCGACGACGAGGCCGGCGATGATGTCCCAGATGCCCCACCATCCCGCGACGATGGCCATGCCGCCGAGGCCGCCGAAGAAGGTGAAGACGAGACCGAGCCCGAGTCCGGCATTGCGGATGCCGACCTCGAAGGTCATCGCCTTGCGCTCCCGGGTGCCGAGGCCGCCGACCGCGGCGGTGGACCAGCCGATCGCGAGCGCGACGGCGTCGTGGATCGTGACGGCGAGCAGGATGACGCCGAGGAACGCGACGAAGTAGGTCCAGTTGCCGGCGAGGGCGGCCGCGATGAACCCGAGCAGCGCGAGGAGCGAGAACCACTTCACGAACGGCTGCACCTTCACGGCGAGCCCGGGCAGCCGGTGGCGGAGGGTCAGGCCGACGGCGAAGGGCAGGCCGATGATGAGGAGGATCTCCAGCAGCATCTGCCAGCCGTTGAGGGAGACGGCTGTCAGGAGCTCCCGCGTGTCGGCGCGCAGCGACCCCCAGAACGCGATCGAGAACGGCAGCGCGACGATGTACAGCAGGTTCGACACCGCCGTCATCGACACCGACAGCGCGACATTGCCTCCGGAGCGGTGCGTGAGCACCTGCGAGATGTTGCCGGGCGGGCAGCAGGCGACGAGGATCATGCCGAGCGCCATCGACGCGGTCACCGGCAGCAGGAAGGTCAGGCCGAAGGTCACGGCGGGCAGCACGAGGAGCTGCGCGATGATCGCGATGATCATGGGCTTCGGCTTGCGGGCCACGACCTTGAAGTCGTCCACCGTCGTGTCCAGGGCCACCCCCAGCATGATGAGCGCGAGCACGACGTTCAGGATGACGAGGGTGCCGGGGGTGAAGTTCAGGACGACGTCGTCCGGGTTCATGCGCGGGTTCTCCTTCGACGGGGGAGCGGGGGACGAGCCGGCGCGCGGAGGGACCGGATCATGTCGCGGACCGTGCCGCGGTAGGCGTCCTTGTTGACGTAGTAGGCCATCCGCTCCAGGCCGAGGTAGCGGTAGCCGCCGGTCAGGTCGGGCCACGGCACGTTCACGCGGCGCCGGAACAGCGACGCGCGCTCCGGCGCGTCCGCCTCGGCCCGGAGGTACGCGGCGATCAGCTCGGCCTGCTCGTAGCGGCCCTGCCAGCCGAGCCCGGACGCCTCGACCATCCCCATCACGAAGAGGCCGTTGAAGGACGGCGGGAAGATGTTGAGGAAGAGCCGCGGCGCCATCCCGGTCCAGTGGAGGTCGGCGCGGTCGACGAACGGGTAGTCCAGGCGGTAGCCGGTCGCCAGCAGCACGGTGTCGTACTCGCCCTGGGTGCCGTCGCGGAAGTGGACCGTGTCGCCGTCGAAGCGCGCCACGTCCGCGCGGATGCGGAGGTCGCCCTGACCGAGATGGTTGAGGATCAGCGTGTTCACGATCGGGTGCGACTCGTAGATCCGGTAGTCCGGCTCCGGGAAGCCGAACCGGACGGGGTCGCCCGTGAAGGCGCGCAGCACGCGGGTGTCGACGAACTGCTTGATGCGTGCGGGGAGGGGCCGGCCCTGGTTCAGCGTGTCCGCGGGGCGGCCGAACAGGTAGCGAGGCACGAAGTAATAGCCGCGGCGCACGCTCATCTCGACGGATGCCGCCGAGTGGACGGCATCCACCGCGATGTCGCAGCCGGAGTTGCCGGCCCCGACGATGAGCACCCGCCTGCCGTCCAGCTGCCGGGCGCTCTTGTACCCGCTCGTGTGCAGGATCTCGCCCGTGAACGTGCCCGGGAACTGGGGGACCTGCGGTTCGGCGAGCGTGCCGTTCGCGATGATCACGCCGGCATAGCGCGCGGTGCGCTCGCCGTCCGGACCGGAGGCCGTGACCGTCCAGGCGCCGTCGTCGTCACGGCGCACCGCCGTGACGGTCGTGTCGAACCGATAGTGCGCGGTCAGGCCGAAGTGCTCGGCGTACTCCCGGAAGTAGGCGATGAGTTCGCGGTGGCTCGGGTAGTCCGCGCTCGAGCGCATGGGGAACTCGGTGAACTCCGTCGTGGTCCGCGAGGAGATGAGGTGCGCGGAGTCGTACATCGTCGACCGCGGGTTGTCGATGTCCCACAGCCCCCCGACGCCGTGCCCGGCCTCGTAGCCGTCGAAGGCGAGGCCTTCGCGCTGCAGGGCGCGCGCCGTGGCGAGCCCGGACGGACCCGCGCCGATGATGGCGTAGCGACGCTCCCGCATTCCCCAGACACTCCCTCGTGACCTGCGTCGCGCACGCGACGTCTCGATGCTATCGGGAAGACGGGATGCCGCCGGTCGGCGGGTCGGTCAGGCGCCGAGCTCCTTCTGCCGCCGGCCGACGAGCGCCTCGACGCGCGCGAAGAGCGGGTGCTCCGGCTCCAGCCCGGTCACCGACGCCGTGAAGGCCGCCGGCGTCTCGTCGCGGAGCCGCCGCTGCAGCTCGACCGCCTGTTCGTCCTCGGGGTCGTCGAAGCGGAGCGCCGCCCCGACGGCGGCGAGCAGGCCGTCGACGGGCAGGCCGCGCTCGGCGGCCTCGGCCGCCGGTGCGATGAACCGTTCGTGCCGGGAGAGCTTCCGCAGCGGCTGTCGACCCACCCGGCCCACGGTGTCGGGGAGCGCCGGGTTGGCGAAACGGCGCAGGATCGTCGCGCGGTACTCCGCGAGCTCACCGGCGTCGAGCCCGTGCTTGGCGACGAGGAGCGCGGAGGTCTCCTCCAGGGCGGCCGCCACGCTCGCGGCGATCTCGGGGTCGGCCAGCGCGTCGGAGATCTTCTCCACGCCGGCCTGCGCCCCGAAGTACGCCGTCGTCGCGTGCCCCGTGTTGACGGTGAAGAGCTTCCGCTCGATGTACGGCGCCAGGTCGTCGACGAAGTGCGCGCCGGGGATCGTGGGCGGCTGGTCGCCGAACGGCGGCCGCTCGATCGCCCACTCGTAGAACGGCTCCACCGTCACGTCCACGCCGGAGCCGGCCGGCTGCGCCGGGACGATGCGGTCCACGGCCGTGTTGGCGAACACGGCCCGGGCGGACAGCCCGTGCCACGCGTCGCCGGCCTGCGCGCGGATCTCGTCGCGCAGCTGGTCGGTCGCGTTGATGGCGTTCTCGCACGCCATGATCTGCAGGGGCGGTGCGGCGGGGTCGCGGAGGGCAAGGGCGGCGAGGATGTGCGGGGCGACGAACTTCAGGATCGTCGGGCCGACGGCGGTCGTCACGACATTCGCCGTCGCGACCTCGTCGACGACCGCCTGCGGGTCGGCGGCGCTGTTGAGGGCGCGGAATCCGGTGACGACCTTGTCCGTGCCGCCGTCGCCCACCTCGTGCACGGTGTACTCGGACACCGCGTTGATGGCGTCGACGAGCGGCGCGGCGACATCGGAGAAGACGAGGTCGTACCCGCCCTCGTGCAGCAGCAGGCCGACGAATCCCCGGCCGATGTTGCCTGCGCCGAAGTGGACGGCCTTCATGAGTCGTTCACCGACGAGAGCATGCCGTACAGCTCTTCGGGTGTCTGCGCCCGCTTGAGCCGGGCGACCTCGTCGTCGTCGGAGAAGATGAGGGCGATCTGCGACAGGATCTCGAGGTGCTCGTCGCCCTTGCCGGCGATGCCGACCACGAAGGTCACCGGCTCGCCGCCCCAGTCGACGCCGCCGTCGTAGCGGACGAACGACAGTGCGGAGTCGAGGATCGTGTCCTTCGTCTCGTTCGTGCCGTGCGGGATCGCGAGCTCGTTGCCCATGTAGGTGGACACCGTCATCTCGCGCTGCTGCATCGCGTCGAAGTAGGCGTTCGTGACGGCGCCCGCCGCCTCGAGGATGTCGGCGGCCTCCTTCATCGCGGTCTCCTTGCTCACCGAGCCGGAGTGGATGCGGACCTGTCCGACGTTGAGAACCTCGCGTGCCATGTCTGTCTCTCTTCCTTGGGGCCGTTCGGACTCGGAAGGCCACGAGGCCGGGTGCGTCGCGCTGCCCGGCCCCGCGGCGGTCTTCCGAGATTACGCGCGGCTCTGGTGCTGATCCACGACCATCTTCACGACCTCGTCGTACTTCGGCGAGTTCATGAAGTTGTCCACCGAGACGTGCATGGCATCCGGTGTCTGCTTGCGTGCACGGTCGGTCAGCTGCTGCTGGGTGATGACCAGGTCGGCGGAGGAGTCGAGGTTCGCGATCGCCTTGTTGACGACCGTGACGTCCTCGACGCCCGCCTTCTTGATCTTGCTGCGCAGCACGCTCGCACCCATGGCGGAGGAGCCCATGCCCGCGTCGCACGCGAACACGATGTTCCGCACCTGCCGGTCGGTCGCCACCGCGGTCGCGCCGGCGCCCGCCGCGGCCGCCTCGTCGCCGCGCAGGCCGCCGAGGTACTCGGACTTCTTGCCCTTGTTGGCCTCGGTGCGGTCCACCGCGGAGGTGAAGCTGTCGGTGCCGGCCGCCTCTGCTGCGAGGTCCTTCTTGCGCGAGGCACGGAGGATCACCGACGCGACGACGAAGGTCACCGCCGCGGACAGGATGACGGAGAGGATGACCCCGACGTGGCTGTCGTTCGCGGTCTGCAGCATGACGGCGATGATGCTTCCCGGCGCCGCCGGTGCCCGCAGGCCCGTGTCGAGGAGCATGTTCGTCGTGACACCGGTCATGCCGCCGGCGATGAGCGCGACGATGAGGACCGGCTTCATGAGCGCGTACGGGAAGTACACCTCGTGGATGCCGCCGAAGAACTGGATGATCGCCGCGCCCGGAGCCGACGCGCGTGCCGCGCCGATGCCGAAGAACGTGAACGCCAGCAGCAGACCCACACCGGGACCGGGGTTGGCCTCGAGGAGGAACAGGATGGACTTGCCCTGCTCGTCCGCCTGCGCGATGCCGAGCGGGGTGAGCACGCCGTGGTTGATGGCGTTGTTCAGGAAGAACACCTTCGCGGGCTCGATGAGGATGCTCGTCAGCGGCAGCAGGTTGTTCTCCACCAGCCAGCTCACCGCGTTGCCGAGGACGGACATGATGCCGTTCACGAGCCACGCGATCGGGTAGAACCCGACGATGGCCATGATGAAGCCCCAGATGCCCGCCGAGAACATGTTCACGAGCATCTCGAAGCCGGCGCGGACCTTGCCCTCCCAGAGGCTGTCCAGCCACTTCATGGTGTACGCGGCGAGCGGGCCCATGATCATCGCGCCGATGAACATGTGGATCTGGCCCAGCTGCGGCTCGCCCTCGGCGAGCGTGGCATTGAACTGCGCGATCAGCAGGTCGGAGCCGGCGATCGCGCCCATCGTGGCGATGGTCGCCACGACGCCGCCGCGCTGCTTGTAGACCATGTAGCCCGCCGTGTAGGCGATGATCAGCGGCAGCAGGTAGTGGATGAAGGGGCCGACGATCGTCGCCAGGTCGGCATTGGGCGTCCACCCCACGTCGATGAAGAACGCGGTGAAGATGCCCCAGGCGATGAGGGCGGGGATGTTCGGCATGATCATGCCGGAGAGGAACGTGCCGAATCGCTGTACGCCGACCCGGACACCTCCACGCGTGGTGGGAGTGGACGCCGTTGTCATTGCTGGTTCTCCTTCTGGTGAGCCGTGGCTAGGCCACGGTGTCGGCTGCGGCCTGCGCCGCAGCTCGGGCTGAAGCCGCCCCGTCGGCGGCGAGGGCGGCCGCGGCGATGCGTTCGGCATCCGCGCGGGTGTACTGCAGGAGCGTCGCGCGGACATCCGCGATCGCGGTCGGCGCCATCGACAGGGTCGTGGCGCCGAGGCCGACGAGCACGACCGCGAGCAGCGGGTCCGCCGCAGCCTCGCCGCAGATGCCGACCGGCTTGCCGGTCGCCTTGCCGGCGGCGCCGGTCATGCCGATGAGCTGGAGGACGGCGGGATGCCACGGGTCCTGGAACGAGGAGACCGAGCCGAGGAGCCGGTCGGCGGCCATCGTGTACTGCGTCAGGTCGTTCGTGCCGATCGAGGCGAAGTCGGCGATGGCGAGCACCTTCTCGGCCATGAGCGCCGCCGACGGGACCTCGACCATGACGCCCGCCGTCTTGATGCCGTAGTCGCGGCAGAGGCCGGTGAAGTACTCCGTCTCCTCGACGGTGCCGACCATGGGCGCCATGACCCACAGGTCCGCCTCGGTCGCCGCCTGCGCCTGCTGCAGCGCCGTCAGCTGCTCGAGCAGGATGTCCTCGCTGGCGCGCAGCGCGCGGATGCCGCGGAGGCCCAGCGCCGGGTTCTCCTCGTGTGCGTCGTTGAGGAACGCCAGCGGCTTGTCCGCACCCGCATCCAGTGCCCGTACGACGACCTTCTTGCCGGGGAAGGCGGTGAGCAGCTCCGTGTAGGCCTTGGCCTGCTGCTCGACGGTCGGGGCGTTCGTGGAGCTCAGGAAGAGGAACTCGGTGCGGAACAGTCCGACACCCTCGGCCCCCAGTTCGACGGCTTCGGCGGCGCCGCCCGGCTTGCCGAGGTTCGCCAGCAGCGGGATGGGGGTGCCGTCCGCGAGGGCGCCGGGCGTGATCGGCGCGGAGGCGGCGGTGCGCCGCGCGTCGGCCCGGTGCTGCGCCTGGCTCAGCTCGTCCTCGGTCGGTTCGGTCGTGACGACGCCCTTGGCGGCGTCGACGATGACCGTCTCGCCGTCGGTGAGATCCTTCGCGGCGGCGGCGCCCACGACGGCGACGATGGACTTCTCCCGGGCCAGGATCGCGGTGTGCGAGGTCGGTCCGCCGCCGGTCGTGACGAGCGCGAGGACCTTGTCGAGGTCCAGCAGCGCGGTGTCGGCGGGCGCCAGGTCCTTCGCGACGAGGACGAACGGGTGCCCGGGGTCGGGGACGCCCGGGGCCGGAAGCCCGCGGAGGCGCGCGATGACCCGCTGGGCGACGTCGTCCAGGTCGGCGGCGCGCTCGCCGAGATAGCCGCCCATCGCGGCGAGGGTGTCGCGGAACGTCGCGAACGCGTCGTGGACGGCGAACTCCCCGGTCTTTCCGGCGGTCGTGCGGGTGAGGACCTCCTGGTCGAGGGTGGGGTCCTCGGCCATCATGGCCTGCGCCTCCAGCACCTCGCGGGCGAGGCCTCCGGCCTGCGAACCGCGCGTTTCGAGCTCCCGGGCGACGACGGCGACGGCCTCCCGGACGCGCGCGATCTCCTCCTCCGGCGAGAGCGTGCTGGGCACGTCCTCGGGGGCGGGCAGGGGTTCGGCCATCCGGGCCACCGGCCCCTGGGCGACACCCAGGCCGATGCCGACTCCGCGCAGTTCGCTCATGCTCTTGTCCTCGTTCCGTTCGTCGTCTTCACTCGTCGTGATCGGTCGTCAGCAGCTCGGCCAGCCGGTCGAGCACGTCGTCGGCGTTGTCGCCGTCGGCGACCAGCGTCACGTAGTCGCCCTTCTCCGCCCCCAGCGAGATGACCCCGAGGATGCTGGCGGCGTTGACCGGCCCGCCGGAACCCTTCGAGATCGTCACGGGGATGCCGGCATCCTTCACCGCCTGCGCGAACAGCTTCGCGGGGCGGGCGTGCAAGCCGTTGGAGGATCCGATGCGGATCGTGCGGGTCGCCTGCGGCGTGGACTCGTCCGTCATGGGGTGTTCCTCTCGGTGGCGTCTTCGTCCGCGGGTGCGGCCAGTGCGGTGTCGACGAGGGCCAGCGTGCGCGTGCCGTCGATGTCGGCGAACACGTCGTCCGGCAGCAGCACGACGCGGGCGCCGCGGTAGGCGGCATCCCGTCGGATGTTCTCGAGGGAGCGCCGCAGGTGGGGGCCCACGAGCACGACGTCCGCGGCGTCCAGGTCGATGGCGAGGGACTGCTCGGTGCCGGCGACGGCACTGAGGTCCCGTCCGGCCGCCTGGGCCGCATGGCGCACTCGCTGCGCGACGAACGTGCTCGACGCTCCCGCGCCGCACACCACGAGGATCCTCATCGACCCGCCTCCTTCCTCGCCATTCTTGTGAAAGCGCTGGGAGCGGACAACCAGGTTCGCTTCCGCGGGGGCGGAAACTCCGTCGCGAGGGCATGGTTGACTGTCCTGCGTGAGCAGAGCCAGGCAGGACCGCGTCGTCGCCCTGCTCACGCGTCGCGGCGAGTGGACGACGGCCGCCGAGCTCGCCGACGCGATCGGCGTGACGCCGCGCAGCATCCGGAGCTACGTCACCGCGCTGAACGCGCGCGTCCCCGACGGCGTCGTGGTGGAGTCGGGCCCGCAGGGCTACCGGCTCGGGCCGGACGCGGGAGCCGCGCTGCGCACCACGGGCCCGGATGCCTCCGCGCCGCGCGAGCGGCTGCACCGCCTCGTGCGGGCGATCCTCGCCGCCCCGGACGGCGTCGACGTGTTCGAGATCGCCGACACGTTCCACGTGAGCCCCGCGACCGTGGAGGCGGACCTCGGCCGGGTCCGGGCGCTGCTGGGCGGGACGGAGCTGACGCTCGAGCGCGCCGCCTCCCGCGCGCGCCTGCGCGGCACCGAGATGGCGCAGCGGCGACTGCTCAGCCGGCTCGCGCACGAGGAGACCGAGGACGGCGCCTTCGATCTGGAGGCGCTGCGCCGCACGCTCGGGGAGGGGTCGATCGGCGCCCGCGCGTTCGGCCCGTTCAAGGCCGAGCTCGTCGCCGGGCTCGGGAGCCTCGGCTACTTCGTCAACGAGTTCGGGATCGGCGACGTCATGATGCACATCGCGATCGCCGCCGACCGCGTCGCCGGCGACCACGCCCTCGACGACGGCGGCGAGGACTCCTCGCCCGCGCAGATCGCCGATCTCATCGACCGCCTCAGCGCGCAGCACCTCGGCGTGCGCCTCGGCAGCGGGGACCTCCGCCACCTCGCCGCCATCGTGCAGAGCCGCGTCGTCGCCCCGGGCGCGGCCGCCCCCGCGGAGGTCATCCGCGAGCGCGTCGACCCGGAGGTGGAGGCCGCCGTCCGCGACGTCGTCGCGCGCGCCGCGGCGGAGTTCCTCGTCGACATCGACCACGACGACTTCGTCATGCGGCTGTCGCTGCACGTGCAGAACCTCCGGGAGCGCGCCCGCGAGCAGGCCTGGTCACGGAACCCCTTGACCCGGTCGCTGAAGACCACGTACCCCATGATCTTCGAGGTCGCGGTGTTCATCGCCGACGGGCTGCGCGGGCTCCTCGGCATCCCGCTGCTCGACGACGAGATCGCCTACATCGCGATGCACGTCGGCGGCCGGCTGGAGCGCAGCCGCCGCGCGGGCGCCCTGCTGACGGCGACGATCGTCTGCCCGGGGTACTACGAGCTGCACGAGCTGCTGCGCTCGAGCGTCGACCGCTCCCTCGGCGGGGCCATCGAGGTCGTCGACGTCGAGACGCGGGTCGACCCCGACTGGGCATCGATCGACACCGACCTGATCCTCAGCACGATCGAGCCGCCGGTCGTCTCCGACCGGATCGTCCGCATCCAGCCGTTCCTCACCGAGGCCGATGTGGAGCGCGTGCAGGCCGCTGCCGGGCGGGTGCGGCGCGCACGCCGCCTCGCGCGGCTGCGCGCCGAGCTCGAGCGCTACTTCTCGCCGGATGCGTTCGTGCACGGGCTGGGCGCCGGCGTCGACGAGGAAGGCGTCATCCGCCGCCTCGGCGGCCTGCTCGTCGCGCAGGGGGTCATCGGCGAGGACTACGTCGAGCGGACGCTGGAGCGCGAGCGGCTGTCATCCACCGCGTTCACCGACGCGCTCGCCGTTCCGCACGCGATCGGGATGACCGCGACCCGCACCTCCATCGCCGTCGGCATCGCCGACCCGTCGATCCCGTGGGGCGATGCGCGCGTGCAGGTCATCGCGATGGTGGCGTTCTCGGAGTCGGACCGCGCCGCGTTCCAGACCGTGTTCGAGCAGCTCGTCGAGGTCTTCAGCGAACGGGAGAGCGTGCAGCGCATCCTCCGGCGCGGCACGACCTTCACGGCGTTCCTCGACGAGCTCGTGGCCGTCGTCGACGGCTGACGGGCCCGCGGCGGCGCTGAGAAACCACATCCGGCGTGAGAAACCACATCCGGCGTGAGAAACCACGCCGGAACGTGTTTCTCATGCCGATCGTGGTTTCTCGGCACCGCGACCCGACGGCGCCGCTGCTCAGGGGCGGGCGAGCCGGGTCTGCAGGCCGAGCCGGACGGCGGGCCACTCGTGCGGGAGGATCGAGTACACGACGGTGTCGCGCAGCGTTCCGTCCGGGCCGAGCCGGGCGTTGCGGAGCACGCCGTCCTGCTTCGCGCCGAGTCGTTCGATCGCGGTGCGCGACTGCCGGTTGTGCCAGTGCGTGCGGAACTCCACGGCGATCGCGTCGCACGCCTCGAACGCGTGACCGAGGAGCAGGAGCTTCGCGGCGGTGTTCACCGCCGTGCGCTGCACGCGCGGCGCGAGCCAGGTGTAGCCGATCTCCACGTGCCGGTTCGGCTGGTCGATGCTGCAGAAAGTCGTCATGCCCACCGCCCGGCCCTCGTGGATCACGGCCCACGGGTTCATCCGACCGGCATCCCGCTCGGCGAGACGGAACGTGATCTCCTCGGCCGGCGACGCCGGGACGGAGGTGTACCAGGCGTACGCCAGGCCGGTCGCGGCCTCCGCGAGGTCGTCGGCGTGCCCGAGCGCGAGCGGCTCGAGCCGCACATGGTCGTTCTCCAGGACGCGGGGCTCCGTCAGCAGCACCGGCTCAGCCTAGCGGCCCGGTTTCGCCGCCGGGGCAGGCGCTCGGCGCAACGCGCCGCCCCCAACGCGGCCCCCCAACACGCGCGCCCAACGCGACGCCGAGAAACCACATCCCGCACGAGAAACCACGCCGGAACGTGTTTCTCATGCTGATCGTGGTTTCTCGGCGGTACCAGGCTCCGCCGGGCGGGGTGAGGCCGAGGCGGCGGCGACGAGCTCGCGGGCGCCGGCGTCCAGCGCGGCGAGGCGTGCCGCGGCGTCGTCGGCGGAGGTTCCGCGCACGTCGAGGTATGCCTTGAGCTTGGGCTCGGTGCCGCTCGGGCGCACGATCACGCGTGACCCGTCGTCGAGCCAGAGCCGGAGCACGTCGCCGGCGGGCTCGTCGCCCGTCGCCTCCAGCAGGTCCTCGACGCGCTCGACCCGCACACCTCCGATGGCGGTCGGATGCTGCGCCCGCAGTGCCGCCATGATGCGGCCGATGATCGACACGTCCTCGACGCGCACCGAGACCTGGCTGCTGTCGAAGAAGCCGAACGTCTGCTGGAACTGGGCCAGGAGGTCGGCGACCGTGGCGCCCTGCTCGCGCGCCTCGGCGATCATCCCGAGCATCGCGACCGCGGCGGAGATGCCGTCCTTGTCGCGGACCGTGTCGGGGTTCACGAGGTACCCGAGCGCCTCCTCGAACCCGAAGACGATCCCGGGCGCGCGGGAGATCCACTTGAACCCGGTGAGCGTCGCGTGGAAGTCGAGCCCGTAGTGCTCGGCGACCGTCTGCAGGCCGGGGGAGGAGACCAGCGAGCAGGCGAGCGACCCCGCCGTCGCCGTGCGCGCGGCGCGCCACCCGAGGAGGAGCCCCACCTCGTTGCCGGTGAGCCGGCGCCAGCCGCCCTCGGCACGGGCGTCGGGGATCGCGACGGCGAGCCGGTCGGCGTCCGGGTCGTTCGCGAGGATGAACTCCGCGCCCGCCGCGCGGGCGGTCTCGTAGGAGAGGTCCATCGCCCCCGGCTCCTCCGGGTTGGGGAAGGCGACCGTGGGGAATGCGCCGTCCGGCGCGATCTGCGCCTGGACGACGACCGGCTGCGGGTAGCCCGCGAGCGTGAGGATCCGGGCGAGGGTCTCGTGTCCGACGCCGTGCATGGCTGTGTAGACCCACGGCATCCCGGCCGCACCGGCCGGTGCCGGCGCGACGAGGGCGGTGGCCGCGACGTACGCCTCGACGACCGCCTCGTCGGTGATCTCGTAGTCCGTCGAGCGGGGCAGGGTGCGGATGTCGCCGGCATCGGCGACCCGCTGGATCTGGGCGGCGATCTCGGCGTCGGCGGGTGCGACGATCTGCGAGCCGGCATCCTCTCCGCCGAGGTAGACCTTGTAGCCGTTGTCGTCGGGTGGGTTGTGGGATGCCGTCACCATGACGCCGGCGGCGGCGTCGAGGTGCCGCACCGCGAACGCGAGGACCGGGGTGGGCAGCAGGCGCGGCAGCAGGACGGCCCGCAGTCCCGCCCCGGCGAAGATCTCCGCGCTGTCGCGCGCGAAGACGTCGGAGTTGCGGCGCCCGTCGTACCCGATCACGACCGTCGCGCCCGCGCCCGCGCGCGCGCGCACGTAGGCGGCGAGGCCGGCGGCGGCCTGCGTCACGAGCACGCGGTTCATGCGGTTGCTGCCGGCGCCGAGCCGGCCGCGGAGACCGGCCGTGCCGAAGGCGAGCCGTCCCGCGAAGCGGTCGGCGAGGTCGGCGGCCGCGGCGGCGTCGCCGTCCTCGGCCTGCCGGATCAGCGCGTCCAGTTCGGTGCGCGTCACGTCATCCGGGTCCTGCGCGAGCCAGGCCCGGGCGGCCTCGACGGCGCTCACAGCTCGCCGATCACACGGGCCAGGAGCGCGGAGATCACGGGCTCCGCCTCCCGGCCGGCTTCGATCACCTCGTGGTGGCTGAGCGGCGTCGTCTGGATGCCGGCGGCCATGTTCGTGATGAGGGAGAAGCCGAGGATCTCCATGCCCGCCTGGCGCGCCGCGATGGCCTCCAGGGCGGTGGACATGCCGACGATGCTGCCGCCGATGGTCTTCGCCATGCGCACTTCGGCGGGCGTCTCGTACTGCGGTCCGCGGAACTGGCAGTAGACCCCCTCGTCGAGCGTCGGGTCGATGCGTCGGGCGAGGTCGCGCAGGCGCACCGAGTACAGGTCGGTGAGGTCGATGAACGTCGCGCCCTCGAGCGGGGAGTCGCCGGTCAGGTTGATGTGGTCGCTGATGAGCACGGGCTGGCCGGGCTTCCAGCCCGCCTTGATGCCGCCGGCGCCGTTGGTGAGCACCATCGTGCGGGCGCCGGTCGCGGCGGCGGTGCGCACGCTGTGCACGACACGGCGCACGCCGTGACCCTCGTAGTAGTGGGTGCGCGCACCGATGACGAGAACGCGCCGGCCGGTGGGGGTCAGGATGCTGCGCAGCGACCCGACGTGACCGGCCAGGGCCGGCTTGCTGAAGCCGGTCACCTCGGTCGCCGGGATCGTGGCGGTCGTCTCGCCGATGAGGTCGGCGGCCTTCCCCCACCCGCTCCCGAGCGTCAGGGCGATGTCGTGGCGGTCGACGCCGGTGAGCCGTGCGATGTCGGCGGCGGCGTCTGCGGCGAGCTCGAACGGGTCGCTGGTGGGATCGTCGAGCGGGTTGGAGATGTCGGACATGGGTCCACTCTAGGAACCCGGACCGGTCGGGGGCCACACGACGCGACACGGACGCACGGCGAGGACTGAGACAATGGAGGAATGACCTTGAGCTTCGAGAGCACGCAGAGCGTCATCGTCCTCGGTGGCGGTCCCGGCGGGTACGAGGCGGCGCTGGCCGCCGCGCAGCTCGGAGCAGAGGTCACCCTCGTCGAGCGCGCGGGTGTCGGCGGGTCGGCCGTCATCACGGATGTCGTGCCGTCGAAGAGCCTCATCGCGACGGCGGATGCCGCCGTCGCGATCTCGGAGGCCTCGGACCTCGGCGTGCAGCTGTTCGCGACGTCCGAGCGCGGCAAGCCGCTGAAGCCCCAGGTCGCGATCAACCTCGCCGCCGTCAACAAGCGGCTGATGTCGCTGGCGCGCCAGCAGTCCGACGACATGCGCGCGACGCTCGTGGAGGCCGGTGTCCGCCTCATCTCCGGGCACGGCCGTCTCGACGGCACGCACGCGGTCGTGGTCTCGACGAGTCAGGGCGGCACCGACTTCGACCGCATCGAGGCCGACACCATCGTCGTGTCGGTCGGGGCCTCGCCGCGCGAGCTGCCCACGGCGATGCCGGACGGGGAGCGCATCCTCACCTGGACGCAGCTGTACGACATGAAGACGCTCCCCGAGCACCTCATCGTCGTCGGCTCCGGCGTGACGGGAGCCGAGTTCGCGTCCGCGTACATGAACCTCGGCGCGAAGGTCACGCTCATCTCCAGCCGCGACCAGGTGCTCCCCGGCGAGGACACCGACGCCGCCGCGGTCATCGAGAAGGTGTTCAAGCGCGGCGGGATGACGGTGCTCGCGAAGTCGCGTGCGGAGAAGGTCGAGCGGGTCGGCGACGGCGTCGTCGTGACGCTCGGCGACGGCCGGACGGTCGAAGGCAGCCACTGCCTCATGGCCGTCGGCTCCATCCCGAACACGACGGGCATCGGCCTCGAGGACGCCGGCGTGCAGCTGGCGGAGTCCGGGCACATCCAGGTGAACCGCGTCGCGCGGACCTCGGTGCCGAACATCTACGCCGCAGGCGACTGCACGACGTTCGTGCCGCTGGCATCCGTCGCCTCCATGCAGGGGCGCATGGCCGTCTTCCACGCCCTCGGCGACGCCGTCATCCCGCTGGATCGCCGCCGCATCGCGGCGAACATCTTCACGGCCCCCGAGATCGCCACCGTCGGGTACCAGGTGAAGGACATCGAGGCGGGCCGCATCGACGGGTACGTGCACAAGCTGCCGCTGGCGGCCAACGCCCGCGCGAAGATGATGGGCGTCAAGGACGGGTTCGTGAAGCTCATCGCGCACACCGGGTCGGGGATCGTGCTCGGCGGTGTGATCGTGGCGCCCCGCGCGTCGGAGCTGATCTACCCGATCGCGATCGCCGCCGAGCGGCGCCTCACGGTGGACCAGCTCTCCCGCGTCTTCGCCGTGTACCCCTCGCTGTCCGGCAGCATCACGGATGCCGTGCGCGCGATGCACCCGATCGACCGGAGCAACACCGAGGTCAGCTGACCGCCGCCCCCGCGCACCCCCGGGGGCCCGGTCAGGAGATCGTCAGGAGCTGGTGGCCGGCGGACACCGTGGTGCCGGGGTCGGCGTTGACGGCGCCGACGACGCCGTCCTTGTGCGCCTGGATCGGCTGCTCCATCTTCATTGCCTCGAGGACCACGACGAGGTCGCCCTTGACGACCTGCTGACCCTCCTCGACGGCGACCTTGACGATCGTGGCCTGCATGGGCGACTTCACGGCGTCGCCGGAGGCGCCCGCCGTCACGGTCGCGGCGTGCGAACGGCGCGACGGCGGCACCGCTGCGGGGCGGCCGATCCGCGTCGGCGCCTGCACGATGCGGTCGGGCAGGCTCACCTCGAGGCGCTTGCCGGAGACCTCGACGACGACGCTGTGGCGCGGTTCGCCGGTCGACGGCGAGTCGAGCTCCCCGTCCCACGGCGGGATGTCATTGACGAACTCGGTCTCGATCCAGCGGGTGTACACGCCGAACCGGCCGTCCTCCGCCGTGAACGCGGGGTCGCGGACGACCTTGCGGTGGAACGGGAGGACCGTCGGCATGCCGGCGACCTCGAACTCGTCCAGGGCCCGGCGCGAGCGCTCGAGCGCCTCGGCGCGGTCGCGGCCCGTGACGATGATCTTGCCGAGCAGCGAGTCGAACGCGCCGCTCACGCTGTCGTTCGCGGTGACACCGGAGTCCAGGCGGATGCCGGGACCGCCGAACGTCTTGAACTGGTGGATGCGGCCGGGCTGGGGGAGGAAGTTCCGGCCCGGGTCCTCGCCGTTGATGCGGAACTCGATCGAGTGGCCGACCGGCTCCGGGTCGCCATAGTCCAGGACGCCGCCCTCGGCGAGCCGGAACTGCTCGCGGACGAGGTCGATGCCGGTGACCTCCTCGGAGACCGGGTGCTCGACCTGGAGGCGCGTGTTCACCTCGAGGAAGGAGATGGTCCCGTCGCCGCCGATGAGGAACTCGCACGTTCCCGCGCCGACGTAGCCGACCTCCTTGAGGATCGCCTTGGACGATTCGTACAGGATGCGGTTCTGCTCGTCGCTGAGGAACGGCGCCGGCGCCTCCTCGACGAGCTTCTGGTGGCGGCGCTGCAGCGAGCAGTCGCGGGTCGAGATCACCACGACGTTTCCGGCTGCGTCGGCGAGGCACTGCGTCTCGACGTGGCGCGGCTTGTCGAGGTACTTCTCCACGAAGCACTCGCCGCGGCCGAACGCCGTGATGGCCTCGCGGGTGGCGGACTCGAACTGCTCGGCGACCTCGCTGAGCTCACGCGCCACCTTCAGTCCCCGGCCGCCGCCGCCATAGGCGGCCTTGATCGCGATGGGGAGGCCGTACTGCTCGGCGAACGCGATGACCTCCTCCGCCCCTGCGACGGGCCCGGGGGTCCCCGGGGCGAGTGGCGCGCCGACCTTCTCCGCGACGTGGCGGGCCGTCACCTTGTCGCCGAGCGCCTCGATGGCCTCGGGGGACGGGCCGATCCACACGAGACCGGCCGCGATGACGGCGCGGGCGAACTCGGCGTTCTCGGCCAGGAAGCCGTAGCCCGGGTGCACGGCGTCGGCGCCGGACCGGCGGGCGACCGAGAGGATCTTCTCGATGGACAGGTAGGTCTCGCTGCTCGTCGCCCCCTCGAGGGCGTAGGCCTCGTCGGCGAGCTTGGCGTGCATGGCGTCGCGGTCCTGGTCCGCGTACACGGCGACCGACGCCTTCCCGCTGTCGCGGGCGGCGCGGATGACACGGACGGCGATCTCGCCGCGGTTCGCGATGAGCACCTTGGCGATGTGAGGCATGGATGCCAGCCTACCCAGCATGCAGGGGTCCTCTTTGGATCCCTCGAACAAGATCATCGCGAAAACGTGGGCGGAACCCTACGACTGGGCGGGCGTGCTCCACAGGCTCGTCCACGTCACCCCGAGATCGGCGGCGAGCCGGCGGACCGTGGACAGCGACATGCCGACGACCGTGGAGGGGTCGCCCTCGACCCGCTCGATGAACGCACCGCCGAGGCTGTCGACGGTGAAGGCGCCGGCCACCTGCAGCGGCTCCCCGGAGGCGACGTAGGCGTCGATCTCGGCATCCGAGATGTCGCCGGCGAAGGTGACGGATGCCGCGGCGACGGCGTGCGCCTCGCGGGGCTCGGCGCCGGGGGCGAGGCGGAAGACGCTGTGCCCGGAATGCAGCACACCGGTGCGTCCCCGCATCCGGTGCCAGCGCGCGGTCGCCACGTCGGCCGTGTACGGCTTGCCGAGCACTTCGCCGTCCAGCTCGAACATCGAGTCGCCGCCGATCACGAGGCCGTCGAACTCCGGGTCCTCCGCGGCGAGCGTCGCGGCGACGTCGGCGGCCTTCCGCCGAGCGAGGAGCAGGACATGCTCATCCGGCGGCAGGACACGGCCCTCGTGGGCCTCGACGGCGGCGATGACTGCCTCCTCATCGACCTGCGGCGCCTGCGTGCGGGGCTCGATCCCGGCCTGCCGCAGCAGCATGAGGCGGGCGGGGGAGGTGGAGGCCAGGCACACGCGCATTCCCCCACGGTAGCGGCGCCGTGGGATGCTCGAAGGATGGATGCCGGAGACCTCATCGACCTGGACGTGACCGATGTCGCCCATGGCGGTGTGTTCGTGGGGCGGCATGAGGGCCGTGTGGTCTTCGTGCCGGATGCCATTCCCGGCGAACGCGTCCGGGTGCGGCTGACCGACACCGGCAAGTCCGCGTTCTGGCGCGGCGAGACCCTCGAGGTGCTCGACGCGTCCGCGCACCGCCGCCCGCACGTGTGGCGCGACGCGGACGTCGACGTCGCCCCGCAGTACCGTCCCGGCGGGGCGGACTTCGGCCACATCGACCTCGCCCACCAGCGCGAGCTGAAGAGCCGCGTGCTGGGCGATGCCCTCCGCCGCATGGCCGGCCTCGACGTCCCGACGACGATGGAGGCGGCGGGGGCCGGCGGCAGCGACGGCGAGGAGTCCGCTGACGGCACCCGATGGCGCACCCGCGTCAGTCTGCACGTCGACGCGGAAGGACGCGTCGGGCCGTTCGCGGCGCGCAGCCACCGGGTCATCGAGGTGGACGAGCATCCCTTGGCGGTCCCCGCCATCGCGGAGGCGGCCCGCACCGTCCGCGACCTGCCGGCCGGCCGCATCGACCTCGTCCAGCCCGCCGACGGGCGGGTCCGCCTGCTCTCCCGCCCCGAGACGCCGCCCCGCCCGCCCCGCGCGCGGCGCGGCGCCCGCCGTCCGCCGGCGGACCCCGCGATCCGCGAGGTCGTCGTCGAAACCGTCGGCGGACGCGATTTCCGGGTGGATGCCGGCGGATTCTGGCAGGTGCACCGCCTGGCCGCGGCGACGCTGACGGACGCCGTCGCAACGGCGCTCCGCGAGGACGGGTCGCTCGATCCGGACGCCACCAACCTCGACCTGTACGGCGGCGTCGGGCTCCTCGCCGCCGCCGTCGCGGGCGTCGGGGGGCCGGGCACGCGCATCACGAGCGTCGAGTCGGATGCGCGCGCCACCGAGCACGCCGGCGAGAACCTCGCCGAGTGGGTCGGCGCCCGGGCCGAGACCGGGCGCGTGGACCGCTGGCTCGCCGAGGTCGCCCGGACCGCCTCCGCGGAGCAGCGCGCGCGGCTTGCCCGCGGTGTCGTGGTGCTCGACCCGCCCCGGGCCGGCGCCGGCCGCGAGGTCGTCGATCTCCTCGCCGACCTCGATCCGGCCCGCATCGTCTACGTCGCGTGCGATCCCGTGGCGCTGGCGCGCGACCTCGCGACCTTCCGCGCGCACGGCTACGACACCCGCAGCGTGCGGGCGTTCGATCTCTTCCCGCACTCGCATCACGTCGAGGCCGTCGCCGTCCTGTCACGGTGAATCGCTCGATAGGCTGAGCCCATGACGAGGGTCGCGCTGATCGACGACCACGAGTCCGTGCGTCTCGGACTCGAGGCCGCCTGCGCGCGCGCCGGGACGAAGGAAGTCGTCTTCTCCGGCAGCAGCGTGCGGCAGTACCTCGACTGGCGCACCTTCTCGGCGTCCGCACCGGCGGATGTCGTGGTGCTCGACCTCACCCTCGGCGACGGCACGACCGTCACCGAGAACGTCTCCCGCCTCGTGGGCGACGGCTCGTCGGTGATCATCCACAGCGTCGCCGACCGGCCCGCCGCCGTCCGCGAGGCCCTCGCGGCCGGCGCGGCGGGCATCATCAGCAAGTCGTCCCGCATCGACGACGTCATCGACGCCATCCGCACGGTCGCACGCGGCGAGCCGCTCGACAACGTCGAGTGGGCGAGCGCCGTCGAGGGCGACCGCGCATTCGCCGACGCGCAGCTGTCCGCGCGCGAGCGCGACGTGCTGCGCCTGTACGCGGCAGGGCTCCCGCTCAAGGTCGTCGCCGAGCGCCTCGGGATCGCCTACTCGACCGCGAAGGAGAACATCACGCGGGTGCGGGTGAAGTACGTCGAGGTGGGGCGCCCGGCGCCGACGAAGGTGGACCTGCTCCGCCGCGCCATGGAAGACGGACTGGTTGCCGAGGGCTCCGGTGACGGCTGACCGCATCGCGATCGACCCGGCCACCCGGCGCCCCCTGGGCGACATCTCGGTCGGCGTCGAGAAGTTCACGCAGGCACGCGTCGAGCGCATCATCGTCGTCGCGATCGGGTTCGGATCGACCCTCCTCGGAACCCAGGGGTTCCTGAACGCCCTCGCCCCGCCGCAGGAGGATCCGGCGTGGCGCACGGGCCTCGTCATCGCGATCTTCGTGCCGCTCGCGCTCATGGTCATCGCGTGCTTCACCGGCTTCGCGGTGCGCAGCCTCGCCGGCACCTTCGCCGTCGTGTTCCCGCTCGCCATGCTGACTTGGCCGATCGCGACGGCGGGGCGGCCCGCCGACCCCGCCGAGCCGTGGATCTGGTATCTGCTGAACGTCGCGACGTCGGCGGCCGTGGTCGCCTTCCGGATCCCGCTCCAGGTCGTGTGGGCGGTGCTCGTGCCGGTGCTCTTCGGCGTCGTGCGGATCGCGCAGGTCGGCACCGCCCAGGGCAGCGTCGTCGTCGTCGTGCTCGACGTCGTCTACGCGCTGATCCTCGCCGGCGTCGTCATCGCCCTCGGGTGGATGCTGCGCTCCGTCGCCGCCGGGATCGATGAGACGCGGGGAAGCGCCGTCGCGTCGTACGCGGCAGCGGCGGCAGCCGACGCCGCGGAGAAGGAACGCGTCGCCGTCGCCGCGCTCATGCACGACAGCGTCCTGGCGGCCCTGATCGCCGCAGAACGGGCGACCACCGACCGCGAGCGCACCCTCGCCGTCTCCATGGCCCGCGAGGCCCTCACGCGCCTCGCCAACGCCGACCAGAGCGCCGGCGAAGGCCCCGATGAGCCGGTGGACGGCGCGATGATCGCCGCCGAGCTGGAGGCCGCCGCCCGCGACCACGGACATCCGCTGACGGTGGCGCGGGACCTCGATCCGTCCGCACCGGCGATCCCCGGCCGCGTGGCCCGCGCCCTCGTCCTCGCCGCCGCGCAGGCCATCGCCAACGCCATCCAGCACGCGCACGGCGCCGGGCTCACGGTGGCCGTGACCGCCGACCGCGTCGGCGTCCGCATCCGGGTCGGCGACACCGGACCGGGGTTCGACCCGGCCGCCATCCCGGATGACCGCCTCGGCATCCGCGCCTCCATCATCGCCCGCGTCGCCGCGGCCGCCGGCCGCGCCACCGTCGACAGCAGCGAGGCGGGCACCGTCGTCACGCTCACCTGGGAGCACCCGCGATGACCTTCTCCGTCCGTGTCGTCCTCTCGGCGCTCGGCGCCGCCTTCACGGCGTACCTCGCCGTGGGCGGCATGCTGTGGACGACCCCGGTCGAGTTCCCGCTCATGCTCACGGCATCCGTCGTCCTCTTCCTCGCGACGACCTGGCTCTGCATCTTCTGGAACGTCCGGCCCGCCGACGCCCCGTCGGACCAGGCCATCACCGCGGGCCTCGGCGGGCGCGCCGTGCTTCCCGCCTGGGCCGGCGTCCTCGCGCTGGCGAACGTCGCCATCGTCCCGTCGGCGACCTGGTACGCGGCGGGAGAGGCCGCGCGCCTGGAATCCTTCGCCACCTGGAGTCTCGGCGGCATCGGCGCGCTCATGGCGATCGTCATGGTGCGCCGCCGGCCGTGGGTCGCATGGATCGGGGTGGCCCTCCTGGCGGTGGAGGCCACGCTCTGGATCGGGATCGTCAACGCCCTCGCGCTCGGCGTCGTCGGCGCCGTCACGTGGGTGGGCCTCGCGCAGCTGATCACGCGGCTGCTCGACAGCGCCGCGCGCGACACGGCGGATCTCACCGAGCTGCAACGGGCGTCGTCGGAGTGGCTCGCCTCGCAGGAGGGGCGCCGCCGGGAGCGCCGCGAACAGGTGCAGCGGGCGCTGTCCGTCGCCGGCCCGGTGCTCGCCCGCACGGTGGAGACCGGCGGCGTGCTCGACGACGAGGAGCGCATGGAGGCCCGGCTGGCCGAGGGACGCCTGCGCGACGACATGCGCGGTCCCCGGCTGCTGGATGACCGCGTCCGCGCCCGGCTCGAAGCCGCCCGCCGCCGCGGCGCGAGTGTCACCGTGCTCGACGAGGGCGGCCTGGAAGGGCTCGACGACGATGCCCTCGCGGCGATCCGCGGCGAGCTCGCGCAGGCACTGGACGACGCGCACTCGGACCGGCTCTACATCCGCACGTCCCCGCACGAGAAGACCGCGGTGACGGTGGTGGGCCGCTCGCGTCTGGACGACGATCCGGACGGCGAGGAGCACGTCGACCTGTGGCACGAGATCTCGCGGCCGGCCTCCGACGGGACGAGCCCCGTGCGGGACGGCGCCGACGCCTGACAGGCCGTCGCGGCACACGCCTCGATCGCGCCGGTTCGAAGACCGAGGAAGAGGAGAGGCGAGGGGCGGCGAAGCCGCCCGCCCCTCGCCATGCGAGCGGTTACCCGAAAACCGACTCGCGGGCCGGACCACTGAGGCGGTCCAGCCGAACGCAGAAGCGTTCCAGCGGTTCTATTCTGCGGGAGGGGCCCAGGTCCCGTCTGTAGGTATTTCGGGGGACATTTCGGCGAGGTTTCCCGTCAGCCCCGGAAACGACCCCAGCCGACATCGCGGCGCAGCGGCTCACGCAGCGCCCGCGCGGATATCGACCATGCCGACACGGCGACCTCGTCCTCCTCGATGACGGTCGCCGCCGCCTCCCGCTCGTACGTCTCCGTCACGACGGCCAGGACCGCCGCGAGCTCCTCCGGCGTGGGATCGCCGCGGCGCACCTCGATCGGCAGGAGGCGAGGTTCCGCCTCCGCCGCGCCGCCGGCATCCACGTCGCTCACAGCGGGATGTTCCCGTGCTTCTTCGCCGGCAGGCTCGCGCGCTTGCCGCGCAGCGCCCGCAGCGCCTTCGCGACGGCGACGCGGGTCTGGGCCGGTTCGATGATCCCGTCCAGCTCCCCGCGCTCGGCGGCGAGGAAGGGGGAGGCGACGTTGTAGGTGTACTCGTTGGCGAGGCGGGTGCGGACGGCGGCGACGTCCTCGCCGGCCTCCTCCGCCTTCTTGATCTCGCCCCGGTAGAGGATGTTCACGGCGCCCTGCCCGCCCATGACGGCGATCTCGGCGGTCGGCCAGGCGAGGTTGATGTCGGCGCCGAGCTGCTTGGAGCCCATCACGATGTAGGCGCCGCCGTAGGCCTTGCGCAGGATGACGGTCACGAGCGGCACGGTGGCCTCCGCGTAGGCGTACAGCAGCTTCGCTCCGCGGCGGATGACGCCGGTCCACTCCTGGTCGGTGCCCGGCAGGTAGCCCGGCACGTCCACGAGGGTGAGGATCGGCACCGAGAACGCGTCGCAGAACCGGACGAACCGGCTCGCCTTCTCGCCGGCTTCGATGTTCAGGGTTCCCGCCATCTGCGACGGCTGGTTCGCGATGATCCCGACCGTCCGGCCCTCGATGCGGCCGAAGCCGATGACGATGTTCGGCGCGAACAGCGGCTGGACCTCGAGGAAGTCGCCCGCGTCCACGATGTGCCCGATGACCTGGTGGATATCGTAGGGCTGGTTGGCGGAGTCGGGGATGATCGTGTTGAGCACCCGGTCGGAGTCCGTCGTCTCCCACTCGAACTCGTGCTCGTACGCGGGCTGCTCGGACATGTTGTTGTCCGGGAGGAAGCCGAGCATCGTGCGGACGTAGTCGATCGCGTCGTCCTCGTCCTCGGCGAGGTAGTGGGCCACACCGGAGCGGGTGTTGTGCGTGTACGCGCCGCCGAGCTCCTCCATGCCGACGTCCTCGCCGGTGACCGTCTTGATGACGTCCGGGCCGGTGACGAACATCTGGCTCGTCTTGTCGACCATGACGACGAAGTCGGTGAGCGCGGGGGAGTACACGGCGCCGCCGGCAGCGGGGCCCATGATGATCGAGATCTGCGGGATGACGCCGGAGGCCGCCGTGTTCAGGCGGAAGATCTCGCCGTACTTCCCGAGCGCGACCACGCCCTCCTGGATGCGGGCCCCGCCGGAGTCGAGGATGCCGACGATCGGCATGCCGCCGCGGAGCGCGAACTCCATGACCTTGATGATCTTCTCGCCGGCGACCTCGCCGAGCGAGCCGCCGAACGTCGTGAAGTCCTGCGCGTACACGGCGACCGTGCGACCGTGGATCGTGCCGGTCCCCGTCACGACGGAATCGCCGTACGGGCGGGAGCGGTCCATGCCGAACGCCGTCGTGCGGTGCCGGACGTATTCGTCGAGCTCGACGAAGGAGCCCGGGTCGACCAGCAGCTCGATGCGCTCCCGTGCGGTGAGCTTGCCCTTCGCGTGCTGCTTCTGGATCGCGACGGCTTCGGCGTCGACGACCGCCTCCTGATAGCGCGCGCGGAGGTCGGCGATCTTGCCGGCGGTCGTGGAGAGGTCGGGCTGATCGGTCACGCGTTCCACACTAGCGAGCGGGTTCGGCGCTCGGTTGGAGTGAGGCGACAACGAGGCGGCGGATCCGCTGTGGATTCCGGCAGGCCTGGGGCGTGGCGGGGTGCCGCGCGTAGGGTGGCGGCATGGCGCTCTCTCCGCATGGCTATCCGCTCGCCGCCGCCGTCAGCCCGCGCGTGCACGTCGTCGAGACGGTCGACTCGACGAACGCGAAGCTCCTCGCCGACGCCGCGGCGGACCCCGACGGCCATCCGCACCTGTCCCTCGTCGTGACTCGCGACCAGCGCGCCGGACGGGGACGGCTGGATCGCACGTGGACGACCCCGCCGGGGACGGCGCTGGCGGTCTCGGTGCTCCTGCGGGTGGGGGCGGTGCCCGCCGCGATGCGCGGCTGGATCCCCCTCGTCGCGGGGGCCGCCATGACGAAGGCCGTCGCCGCGCAGCTGAACGGCCACGACGTCGCGCTGAAATGGCCCAACGACGTGCTCGTGGACGGGCGCAAGATCTGCGGCATCCTCGCCGAAGTCCTCCCGTCGGACCCGTTCGCCGTCGTCGTCGGCGCGGGGGTCAACACCGCCATGCCGGACGCCGACCTGCCCATCACGACGGCGACGTCGTTCCTCGCGCTCGGCCGCGAGGCGGACGAGGACCGGCTCCTCGCCGACTACCTGACGGGACTCCGCGACCGGATCGCCGCGCTCGCCGTCACAGGGGCCGGCGCCGTGCACGATGACATCCAGGCCCTCTGCGCCACCGTCGGCGCGGACGTCCGCGTGTCGCTGCCGGACGGGACGACCCTCACCGGCACGGCCACCGGATTGGACGCCGAGGGGCGGCTGCTGGTGCGGACCGAGGCCGGCGAGACCGCCGTCGCGGCCGGCGACGTCGTCCACGTGCGCTGATCCGGGCGCGCCGCCCGCCGAGCGTCGGGAGCGCGCCGCACAATGGGGATGTGACCCAGCCGACCGCGTATCCCGGGCGCCCGCTCACGCCGGTGCCGGCCGCGTCGAGCCCGGAACTGCGCCTCGCCCGCGTGCGTGCGCACGGGCGGTCGCTGCTGTGGCCCGTGCTGATCCTCCTCGCCGTCGCCGGGGCCGTCGGCTACTTCCTGGGCAACCTCCCCGCCCCGTTCGAGGACTGGATGCTGTGGGCGGCGGCCGGGCTCGTCATCCTTCTCCTCGTCGTGCTGCCGTATCTGTCCTGGCTCTCCCGCACCTACACCGTGACGACGCGCCGCGTGATCGCCCAGTCCGGGCTGATCGGGCGTCGCCGCACGGAGCTCAGCCACGCCCGCGGGTACACGATCGGCGAACGGCGCGGTCCCATCCAGCGCATCTGGGGCGCGGGCACCCTGACGCTCTCCAACGGCGTCGACGCCCCGCTGCGGCTCGCGAACATCCCGTCCGTGCGTCTCGTGCACGAGGTGCTCGCCGACCAGGTCGAGGTCAGCCAGATCCTCGCCCACCGCGACTCGCACAGCATCCCCGTGGTCGCGCCCGACGCCTGAGACCCGCCGCATCCCCGCGCCGCGATGCGCGAAGATGGGGGAGAGCTAAGGAGCAGGCATGGCACTTCGGGTCGGAATCATCGGCGGCGGGCAGCTGGCGCGGATGATGATCGCGCCGGCCGTCGAGCTCGGCATCGACGTGCGCGTCCTCGCCGAGGAGCCCGGCATGGCCGCGCAGCTGGCAGCCACGGCCGTCGGCGACTATCGCGACACCGACACGGTGCTCGCCTTCGCACGCGAGGTCGACGTCGTGACCTTCGACCACGAGCACGTCCCGCAGGACGTGCTCACGGCCCTCGTCGACGCCGGTGTCGCGGTGCACCCGGGCCCGCACGCCCTGTGGTTCGCGCAGGACAAGCTCCGCATGCGCGCGCGCCTCGCCGAACTCGGCCTGCCGCAGCCGGACTGGGCCGCCTTCTCCGACGCCGCCGGGCTGCAGGACTTCCTCGACGCGCACGGCGGGCGCGCCGTCGTGAAGACGCCGCGCGGCGGCTACGACGGCAAGGGCGTGCGTGTCGTTTCGGCGCCGGACGAGGTCGCGGACTGGCTCGCGGCGCTCGCGGACGGCGGCGAGCTGCTCGTGGAGGAGCACGTCGACTTCACGCGCGAGCTCGCGCAGCAGGTCGCCCGGCGCCCCTCCGGTCAGCTCGTGGCCTACCCCGTCGTGGAGACGGTGCAGCGGGACGGCGTGTGCGCCGAGGTCCTCGCGCCCGCGCCGCACGCCTCGGCGCGGCTCAGCGACGTGGCCGCCTCGATCGGCGCGCGGATCGCCGAAGGACTCGACGTCGCCGGCATGCTCGCGGTCGAGCTCTTCGAGACCAGCGACGACCGGCTGCTCATCAACGAGCTCGCGATGCGTCCGCACAACAGCGGGCACTGGAGTCAGGACGGCGCCGTCACCGGCCAGTTCGAGCAGCACCTGCGCGCCGTCCTCGATCTGCCGCTCGGCGACCCGTCGCCCCGCCGGGCCTGGTCGGTCATGGTCAACATCCTCGGCGGCCCCGTCAGCGGCGGTCTCGACAGCCGGCTGCCCGCCGCGCTCGAAGCGCATCCGGCCGTGAAGGTGCACACCTACGGGAAGGACCCTCGGCCCGGCCGGAAGGTCGGTCATGTGACCGCGGTGGGCGACGAGCTGGACGCCGTGGCGTACGAGGCGCGCGCCGCGGCGGTGTTCTTCTCGGACTGAACAGCCGCGCCGTTGCGGGGATCTTCCAGCCGGGACGCCTACCCTGGTCGAGTGAACCGGCCGCTGCACTCGTCAGGAACCCCGCTCGTGGGCGTCGTCATGGGATCCGACTCCGACTGGCGGGTCATGAGCGACGCGTCGCAGATGCTGTCGGACTTCGCGATCCCGCACGAGGTGGAGGTCGTCTCGGCCCACCGCACCCCGGACAAGCTCCTGAGCTACGGGCGGGAAGCCCGCAGCCGCGGCTTGAAGGTCATCATCGCCGGGGCCGGCGGTGCCGCGCACCTGCCCGGGATGCTGGCATCGCTCACACCCCTGCCCGTCATCGGCGTGCCCGTCCAGCTCGCGACGCTCGAAGGGCTCGACTCCCTGCTCAGCATCGTCCAGATGCCGGCCGGCATCCCGGTGGCCACCGTGTCGATCAACGGGGCGAAGAACGCGGGCATCCTCGCCGCGCGCATCCTCGGGGCCGATGACCGCCGGCTCGGCGACCGCCTCGAGCAGTACGCCCGCTCCCTCGAGGAGCAGGTGGAGGAGAAGAACCGCCGGCTGAAGGACGCTCTGTGACCCTGCTGAGTCCGCCGCGCTCCGCACCGGCGCCCGCGGCGTCGGGCGGTGTCCTCCAGGAGCGACCGCTGCGGCATCCGGATGCCGGCTCGCCGGCCGTCATGACGCGCCGCGCCTGGTGGCTCGTGGCACTCAACTTCCTCATCCCGGGTTCGGCGCAGATCGTGGCCGGCAACCGGCGCCTCGGCCGGGTCGGCATCGTCGCGACTCTCGTGCTGTGGGTGGTCGCGGTCCTCGGCCTCCTGACGGCCCTCCTCTGGCCGTCCCTCTTCTACTCGCTGGCCAACGGCGCGGCGCTCCTCCTGGTGCAGGTCGTGCTGCTGGCATACGCCGCGCTCTGGCTCGTCCTGACGATCGACACGCTCCGGCTCGTGCGCTTCGTGAAGGTCGGCGGCTGGTCCCGCACCGGCGCCGCCGTCGTCGCCATCGTCGGCCTGCTGATCTCCAGCGGCGGCGCGGTCTCCGCAGCGCAGACCCTCATCGGGCCAGCGCGTGAGGCGCTCGCGACGATCTTCGGCAACAGCGGGCCGTCCGTTCCGCCGTCGGACGGCTACTACAACATCCTCCTCCTCGGCGCCGACAGCGGCCTCGGCCGCGACTCCATGCGCTTCGACAGCATCTCGGTCGTCTCCGTCAACGCCGACACCGGCGCGGTGACGATCACCGGCATCCCACGCGATCTGCAGAACGCACCGTTCGCGGAGGGGCCGATGCGGGAGCTCTACCCGGACGGGTTCGAAGGGCACGTGTCGCAGACCTGCGGCTGGTCGGCCGGGGTCAACCAGCTGACGAACGCCGTCGAGGTGTGCCAGAGCGACCGGGGGGAGAGCATCTATCCGGATGCCGCCGACCAGGGCTCCTCGCCGGCCATCGAGGCGACGAAGGACGTCGCCGCGGGCGTCCTCGGCATCGAGATCCCGTACTACGTCTTCGTCGACATGAAGGGCTTCGCCGACATCGTGGACGCACTCGGCGGCGTCGACATCACCGTCACGGAGCGCCTGCCGGAAGGCGGCGGGCCCGGCTACGACGGGGAGCCTGCCGAGGACTGGGCGACCGGGTGGATCGAAGCCGGTGCGCAGCACATGGACGGCGACACCGCGCAGTGGTACGCCCGCTCCCGCTACACCACGAGCGACTGGGACCGCATGCGCCGCCAGCGCGAACTGCAGCAGGCGATCCTCGCCCAGGCGACACCGGCGAATGTGCTGCTGCGGTTCCAGGAGGTCGCCGCCGCGGGGGAGGACCTCGTCCAGACCGACATCCCGGAGTCGCTGCTGCCGTTCCTCACGAGCCTGGCGGTCAAGGCGAAGGAGCAGCCGGTCACGACCATCGAGCTCACCCCGGAAGGCGCGGGGATCGATCCGGAGGCGCCGTCCGCCGAGGACTGGGCGCACATCCGCGACCTGATCCAGACCACGCTGCACCCGCCCACCCCGACTCCGTCCCCGGAGGGCTGACGCGTGACAGCGACGCTGCATGTCGTGCTCGATCAGGTCACCGCGCCGACCGAGCCGGATCTCGCGACCGCGTCTCGCGAGATCGCCCGTGAGCTCGTGCGCACCGCGCCCGCCGGCTGCGAGGTCGTCGCCGTCGTACCGGCCGGGACGGACGCCGCCGCCGTCCTGGAGCGCGAGGTGCCCGGCGTCGCCGACATCATCCGCACCGCCCTGCCCCGCCGAGAGCTCGCCGCCGCCTGGCAGCTCGGCGTCTCCTCGGGTGCTCCCGGCGGCATGGTCCATTCGCCGACGAGCATGGCGCCCCTCGTGAAGCACGACCGCGTGCACGACCACGACCAGACGGTGCTCACCCTGTGGGACCTCGCGGCGTGGGAGCAGCCCCACGAACTGCCGAAGATGACGGTCGCGTGGCACCGGGGCATGCTCCGGCGAGCCGTGAAGCACGCGGATGCCGTCGTGGTTCCGACGCATGCGCTCGGCGAGCGCCTCGCGGAGATCGCCCGACTGGGGGACCGCATCCGGGTGATCCCCGGCGCCGCCCCGGTCGGCTTCTCCGCCCCGATCGACGACGTGGGGCGACGTCGATCCCTCGGCCTGCCCGGCGGCAGCCTCGTCGTCGCAGGCGGGGCGGCCCCGTCCGCGCGCCTCGACACCGCGTTCTCGGCCATCGCGGAGGCGGGCTCCGATCTGCCGGTGGTCGTGCTGGATGTCCCCGTCGGCGACGAGCCGGCCGTCGCCGACCTGGGCGCGGCGGCAGGTCTGCAGCCGGGCCGCGTCGTGGTGCTCGGGCCGCTCGAGACGGCCGATCGCGCCGCCGTGCTCGCCGGCGCCGTCGCCCTGCTCGCACCGCGAACCGACAGTGCTTTCCCATGGCGCGTCATGGAGGCCCTCGCGCTCGGGGTGCCCCTCGTCGCCGCCGACAGCGCAGTGCACCGCGAGATCGTGCTCGACGGCGGGCTGCTCGCCGCCGCAGGCGGGCTCAGCGCGTCGCTGGCGGCCGCGCTCGCGTCGACCGATGCCGTGGAGCGCCTCGCGATCCTCTCCGGCGACCGTGGGCGCGCCTTCTCCTGGACCGGTGCGGCGGAGCGCGTCTGGCAGCTGCATGCCGATCTCTGAGGCTGCCGAGAGCGGCGTGTCTATGGCGTGTCGCGCGCTCCACGGTGGTATCAGCGCTTTACTTCAGTAACAATGGTCCCATGATCCCCCCCGTCATCGCCCGTTCGTCCGGTCGCGCCTGGCCGGCGTCCCGCCTTGCGGGGGCGGTGATCGCGATGGTCGCCCTGCTGGGTTCGCTCCTCGTCGCGAGCCCCGCGAACGCCGCGGGCGGCGTCGGCTCCGTCCCTGCCGTCGACGCGGCGGCGGAGATGGTGGGTTCCGGCATCGTGAATGCCGCCGCCGGGCCGGTGGTCGGCTTCAATGCGGAGAACATCATCTCCGACACGCTGTTCTACGACGGTGCCGCCATGAGCGCCGCCGAGATCCAGGCCTTCCTGGATGCGAAGATCGGCACCTGCAACAACGGCAAATGCCTGAACGTCCTGTCGGTGGGCATCTCCTCACGCACCGCCGTGTCGTCGCAGTCGACCGGCAACCTCATCTGCGCCGCGATCGAGGGCGGCACGATGAAGGTGTCCGAGGTGATCTACCGCGCCCAGGTCGCGTGCGGCATCTCGGCGAAGGTCATCCTCGTGACGCTGCAGAAGGAGCAGGGACTCACGACGAGCAAGGCCCCGTCCGACCGCGCCCTCTCGGCGGCCATGGGGGCCTCCTGCCCCGACACCGCCCCGTGCGACCCGGCGTTCGCCGGACTCGGCCCGCAGATCATCAAGGGTGCACAGCAGCTCAAGACGTACAAGGCGGCGAGGTTCGCCAAGCAGCCCGGCAGAAACTACATCGGATACCACCCCAACGAGTCCTGCGGAGGCACGTACCTCAACATCCAGAACTACGCGACGGCGGCGCTCTACTCCTACACGCCCTACCAGCCCAACGCCGCCGCGCTCGCGGCCGGCTACGGACTCGGCAATGCCTGCTCGTCCTACGGCAACCGGAACTTCTACAACTACTACACCGACTGGTTCGGCTCGACGCAGGGCGAGGCGCTGCAGATCCTGCAGGTGGCGGGGACGTCGGATCGCTACATCGTCAGCGGCGGCTCGAAGTGGCGACTGGCGACCGCGGAGCTCGCCGCGCAGTACACCTGGGTCGCGTCTCCCCGGCAGGCCGACGCGTCCGAGCTCGCTTCGTACACCGACAAGGGCGACGCGAAGCGCGGCGTCAAGACACGCAGCGGCATCGTCTACGTCCTGGACAGCGGGCAGCGCCTGCGCGTGCACGACATCGGTCAGCTCGGCGACCTCGGATGGGACTACAACGCGCTTCCGGTCGCGGATGACGCGCAGGTCGCGCGCTACCCGGATGCCGGCTACCTCGCACGCGTGATCACCGCAGACGGACCCACCTGGCTCGTGCAGAGCGGATCTCGTCGCGAAGTGGTCGACCTGAGTCTCCTGCCGCGGTACGGCATCCCCGCGACGACCTCACGGGTCTCGGCGGGCATGCTCGCCGACTACAAGGTGGCCGCACCCGTCACCGCGGTCGGGGTCTACCGGGACGCGACACTGCCCTACCGGCTGCAGACGGACGCCGGTGTCTACGGTGTGCCGGATGCCGCGAGCGGGACGGCGATCGCCCGCAGCGCGCGGGAACTGACGGCGGAGTCGTTCACACTGCTCCCGGCCGCATCGACGATGCCGACCCGCATCACGTCGGGGGAGCGCTCGTACATCATGGTGGACGACGGCTGGCTCGAAGTGAACGCGGCGGACTACCCGTCGACCCTGCCGTTCACGACCCTGCCCGCAGGGGCGGCGGCAGGCCTCCCGATCGTCGGTCGCGTCGCCGGGCCGCACTTCGTCCGGGAGCGTTCGGACGATCAGACCTACCTCGTGTCCTGGGGGACGCTCCAGGCCGTCTCCGCAGCGGACCAGGCATGGGTCACCGGCACCTACGGCGTGAGCTCGCGGGTGTGGCCGGTGCTCGACGGCGCCATCGGCGACACGGCTTCCGCCGAGGGCGTCGTGCGTACCGCGGACGGCGCGGCCTACCTGCTCGACGGGTCTCGGGCCTATCGTCTGCGGGACTGCACCCAGGTCGCGGATTGGGGCGGCGACTGCGCCACGGCGCGGACGGTCACCGGGACGGAGCTCGCGAAGTACGCCATCGCCGGCACGCTGTCCTACCTGGTCCGCACCCCCGCCGGCACGATCTGGCTCCCCCAGAGCGGGCAGATGCGTCAGGTGCTCGACCCGTCGATCCTCTCGGTCTACGGCATCCCGTCGACGACGAGCGCGGTGTCGGCGGCGACGGCAGCCCGTCTGCCCGTGGGGCTGCCGGTTCTGGCCGCCGGCGTCTACTCCGACGGTGGGTCCGGGCGTGTCCTCGCGATCGCGGGCGGACAGTACTCCCTGACTGCCGAGCAATCCACCGGCGTCATCGCGAGCAAGGTGCGGAAGCTGACTCCGCAGAGCTTCAAAATGCTGCCGATCACGGCACCCCTCGCCTCTCGCATGAAGAGCGACGGGCGGTCGTTCGTGCTGACGCAGGAGGGATGGCTCGAGGTGCCGTCGGCCACATACGGCGGTGATGCCGTGTTCACCACGCTGGGATCCGGCGCGTACGCCGGGATTCCGCTGGCCGGCAACGAGCCGCGTCCGCACTACGTCCGCGATGCCGGCAGCGGCCAGGAGTTCCTCGTCTCCGGAGGCTTCGCCCAGGTCGTCAGCGGGGCCGCCGAGCGGGCTGCCATCTCGGCGCGCTACGGCGTCCCCCCGAAGGTGTGGGTCGTCGTGGCAGGAGCGCTCTCCGGGGTCACGATCTCCTACGACCTCTTGATCAAGAGCGAGAGCGGTGAGGTCTTCCTCATGGATGGCGGGACGCGCTACCGGACGGCGGGCTGCGGGGTCGCGGCCGACTTCGGCAAGGACTGCGCATCGCTCCGGGTCGTCATGACGGCGCAGCTCGCGACGACACGCGACGGGGGCGCGCTCGCGGGCCTGCTCCGCTCACCCGACGGGTACGCGTGGCTGATCCAGAGCGGCACGAGGCGCGAGGTTCCCGATCCCCGCGTGCTCGCCCCGTACGGGATCGGGACGGCGACGACGTCCGTCTCCGCGAACGTGCTCGCGCAGGTGTCTCTCGCCGCACCGGTCGTCGGCGTCGGCATGTACGACGACAAGGCGGGCGACGTGCGCGTGATCACCGGGGCGGGCCGCACGTTCACGGTTCCGGCGGCGTCGCGGATCGGCACCGTGACGGCGACCGCCTGGAAGATCTCGCCGGCGTCGATCGATCTGATCGCGACGGAGGGCGACCTGCCGACCCGGATCGACACGGGAGCGGGGGCGTTCGTCCTCACCGCCGAGGGGTGGCTGTCGGTGAACAAGGCGGACTACGCGCCGCTCACCTTCGCCGCGCTGGGTGCCCGGGGTTCGGAAGGGGTCCCCTCGGCCGGCGCCGAACTGCGGGCGCACTTCGTCCGCGAGCAGCCGGGAGACCCCGTGTACCTGGCGTCGGGAGGGCTCATGAACGCCGGCGACAGTGCCGCGCGGGCGTGGATCTCCGCGACCTACGGCGTCCCTGCGAAGGTGTGGATCGTCCCGGCCGGAACGCTGAGGTGAGCCGGCCGGGCGCAGCTCACTTGAGGAGCTTGCGCTCGGCCATCTCCGCCAGCGAACGCTCGTACCCGTCCGTCTCCAGCGGCTGGGTGAGCACCCACTCCGCGAATCGACGGATCCCCGCGTCGAACGGCACGGCTGCGGTGAAGCCCAGGGTCTCCTGGATGCGCGACGTGTCGGCGACGTTGTGCCGGATGTCCCCGAGCCGGAAGTTGCCGGAGATCGTCACCGGAACCTCGATCCCGAAGGCGCGGAACAGCGCGTCCACGACATCGCGCACCGTCGTCTTCACCCCGGAACCGACGTTGAACGTGTGCCCCGCGGCACGCGGGTCCACGCACGCGCGGAAGGTCGCTTCCACGACGTCGTCGATGTAGACGAAGTCGCGGCTCTCCAACCCGTCCTCGAAGATGTTGATGCTCTTGCCCTGCCGGATGAGGGTCGAGAAGATCGACAGGATGCCGGTGTACGGATTCTTGAGGGACTGCCCGGGGCCGTACACGTTCTGGTAGCGCAGCGCGACGGATTCCACTCCGATGGAGGGAGCCGCGGTCATGATGAGCGCCTCCTGCGACTGCTTCGTGATCCCGTACACGGAGGACGGGTGCAGGAGCGCCGTCTCCGGAGTCGGGATGAGCGTGAGAGCGTCACCCCCCGTCATGTGGACGTCGAAGTCGCCCGCCTCCATCGCCGCGGAGGAGCGGTGCGGAGGGAAGACGGTGGTGCCGTCCGCGGTCAGGTAGGCGCCCTCGCCGTACACCGACCGCGACGATGCGATGACGATGCGCCGGACGGTGTGCGGCTCGTTCGCCAGCAGGTCGAGGAGCTTCCCGGTGCCTCCGACGTTCGTCTCGACGTACCGGTCGATCTCGTACATCGACTGTCCGGTGCCGGTCTCGGCAGCCAGGTGCACGACGACGGTCGCGTCGACCAGCGCGGCGCGGAGGTCGTCCGTCGACGTCACGGTGCCGACGTGGACGTCGGCGATGCCCGACACGGATTTCAGGAGCGGGGAGGTCTCACTCGGCTCGTCTCCGTGCACCTGGGCGACGAGCGAGTCCAGAATGGTCACCCGGTGCCCGGCGTCGACGAGGCGCCGCGTCAGCGACGATCCGATGAAGCCGGCGCCGCCGGTGATGAGCACGTTCTCGGGCATGCGGAACTCCTGTGGCGTGGGGTGGGGAAGAGGCGTCAGAGGGCGATCGGGGTCACCGCGTCGAGGCGCGGGTGGTTGCGATCCTTCTCCGACACCTCGGCCCGGTCGAGCGCGATCGGCCACGGGACCGCGGTGGTCTCGTCGGCGAGGTTCAAGAAGGTGTACTCCGCCTGGGGGGTCCAGTGGTCGTTGACCAGGTAGGTGTAGGCGGTGTCCGGTTCGAGCGTCTGGAACGCGTTGCCGACGCCCTTCGGGACGAAGATCGCCGTCGACGGGTCGATCGTCGCGGTGAAGAGGCGCCCGAATCCCTCGCCGGCGCGCAGGTCGACCCAGGCGCCGAAGACGCTGCCGGTGGCGACGGAGATGAACTTGTCCCACGGTTCCGCATGGATTCCGCGGGTGGTCCCGGCGTTCCGGTTGAAGGAGATGTTGTTCTGCACGGGGCCCAGATCGGGCAGCCCCAGAGCCATCATCTTCTCGCGCTGCCAGTTCTCCTTGAACCAGCCGCGGTTGTCACCGTGCACCGGGATGTCGAAGAGGGTCAGCCCGGGGATGGAGGTGTCGTGTGCGGCGAGCGTCTTGCCGTACTCCACGTCCGTCACTGCCCCACGGTCGCGTACTTGGCCTCGGCCTCGGCCTTCTGCGGCCGCCACCACTCCTCGTTCTCCTGGTACCAGGCGACCGTCGCCGCGATGCCGGCGCCGAAGTCGCGATACGTCGGCTCCCAGTCGAGTTCATCGCGCAGCTTGGACCAGTCGATCGCGTAGCGGAGGTCGTGCCCCGGACGATCGGTGACGAGATCGTAGTCGTCCGCGGGGCGTCCCATCGCCTGCAGGATGATCTCCACGACGTCGCGGTTCGACTTCTCGCCATCGGCGCCGATGAGGTACGTCTCACCGATGCGGCCGCGCTCCAGGATGCGCAGGACCGCCGAGGAGTGGTCGTCGGCATGGATCCAGTCACGGACGTTGCGGCCGTCGCCGTACAGGCGCGGACGCACTCCGTCGATGAGGTTGGTGATCTGGCGCGGGATGAACTTCTCGACGTGCTGCCGCGGCCCGTAGTTGTTGGAGCAGTTGCTGATCGTGGCGGCGACGCCGAACGACCGCACCCATGCGCGGACGAGGAGGTCGGAGCCGGCCTTCGTCGACGAGTAGGGGCTGGAGGGGTTGTACGGTGTGTGCTCCGTGAAGCGCTCCGGGTCATCCAGTTCGAGGTCGCCGTAGACCTCGTCCGTCGAGATGTGGTGGAAGCGCACACCGGTGGCGCGGGCGGCCTCGAGCAACGTGAAGGTGCCGACGAGGTTCGTCTGGACGAAGGGGGCCGGTCCGCTCAGGGAGTTGTCGTTGTGGGACTCCGCCGCGTAGTGGACGACGGCGTCGTGCTCGGCGAACAGGCCCGTGACGAGTTCCGCGTCGCAGATGTCGCCCTGCACGAACCGGAAGCGGTCGGCGGGCAGGTCCTTCAGCGAGGCGAGGGAGCCGGCGTAGGTGAGCTTGTCGAGCACGGTGACCGACTTGTCGGTGTTCTCGAGGATGTAATGAACGAAATCGGAGCCGATGAAGCCGGCGCCGCCGGTCACGAGGAGTTTATCCATGGGGCGAGTTTACCGGTCGAGGCGCCGGGCGCCCGGTCGGCGTGCGGGCGGTGGGCGGCGCCGCCCGCCGTGCCCCGCGGACAAGGTGTGAGAAACTGGACACATGCGCGGCATTGTTCTGGCAGGTGGCACGGGATCCCGGTTGCACCCGATCACTCTCGGGATCTCCAAGCAGCTGGTACCCGTCTACGACAAGCCGATGATCTACTACCCGTTGTCGACTCTGATGCTGGCCGGCATCCGCGACATCCTGGTGATCACGACGCCCCACGACGCCGAGCAGTTCGAGCGTCTCCTCGGCGACGGATCGCAGTTCGGCATCTCGCTCACGTATGCCCAGCAGCCGTCCCCGGACGGACTCGCGCAGGCGTTCGTGATCGGGGAGGAGCACATCGGCTCCGACACGGCCGCGCTCGTCCTGGGTGACAACATCTTCTACGGCCCCGGCATGGGAACGCGCCTGCGTCGTCACGAGTCGCTCAGCGGTGCGGCGGTCTTCGGATACTGGGTGGCCGACCCGAGTGCGTACGGCGTGGTCGAGTTCGATGCCACCGGTCGTGCGCTCACGCTGGAGGAGAAGCCCGCGCAGCCGCGCAGCCACTTCGCGATCCCCGGCCTCTACTTCTACGACAACAATGTCGTCGAGATCGCGAAGGACCTCAAGCCCTCCGCCCGCGGGGAGCTCGAGATCACCGACCTCAACCGCGTCTACCTCGAGCGAGGCGAGCTGCAGGTCGAGGTCCTCCCGCGCGGCACCGCCTGGCTGGACACCGGGACGTTCGATTCGCTCAGCGAGGCCACCGAGTTCATCCGCACCGTGCAGAAGCGCCAGGGCCTGTCGATCGGCAGCCCCGAAGAGGTCGCGTGGCGACTCGGTTTCCTCACCGACGACGAACTGCGCGTCCGGGCGGAGCCCCTGGTCAAGAGTGGATACGGCGCCTACCTGCTGTCGATCCTCGCCCAGGGACGCGACGCGTAGGCCAGGTAGAATCCGTATGGTCTGCGGCCCGCCGCCGCAGCGAGTCGGTCTGTGAGCGCGTGCTCAGCCGACGAACCGAGGAGTGAGTTCTTGCAGACCGATCAACGCCCCCACACCGTCGCGCCCGCGCCCTTCCCCGCCGACGGACGGCGGATCGTCTTCTACCTGCTGCATGACAGTCGCGGTGATGTGGACGACTACATCGTGTACAAGCTCGCCGCGCTGCGCCCCTTCGCCGACCACATCTTCGTCGTCGTCAACGGCGAGCTGACGGAGGAGGGTCACCGCCGCCTCGATCCCGTGGCCGACACGGTCTGGACCCGCGAGAACGTCGGCTTCGACGTCTGGGGCTACAAGACCGCCATGGAGCATTTCGGGGCGGAGCGTCTCGCGGAGTTCGACGAAGTCATCCTGATGAACTACACGTGGTTCGGACCCGTGCGCCCGTTCGAGGACCTCTTCGATCGCATGAACGCCGAGCCCGCGGACTTCTGGGGGATGACGGATCACGCCGAGATCGTCCCCAACCCGTTCACGAAGGACGGCATCCTGCGCCGGCACATCCAGTCCCACTGGATCGCCGTCCGCAAGCCGATGTTCACCAGCGCCGCGTGGCGCGAGTACTGGTCGTCGATGCCGATGATCGAGAACTACACCGATTCGATCCTGCGGCACGAGTCGAAATTCACGCATCATTTCGAGCAGCGGGGCTTCACCTCCGCCGTCGCCTTCTCCGTGGCGGACTATCCGGCGGAGCACCCCGCCCTCATCAACGCGGACATCCTGCTCGACGACGGCTGCCCCGTGCTCAAGCGCCGCGGGTTCTTCCACTACCCGCCCTACCTCGACCAGCACGCGGTCATCGGGCGCTGGACGATCGAACGCGCCGAGCATTACGGCTACCCGGTCCGGATGATCTACCAGAACATCGTCCGCAACTCCCAGCCGCGCGCGCTCTACACGGACGCGGCGATGCACGAGATCCTCCCGGACGTCGACGTCGCCTTCGACGCGGAGAATCCTCCGACGCTCGCCGCGGTCGTCCACATCTACTACGAGGAGATGACGGACGAACTGATGGACCGGCTGGTGATGCTGCCGGTGCCGATGGACCTGTTCATCACGACCACGAGCAGCGAGAAGGCCGACACGATCCGGTCGGTCCTCGAAAGGCGCGCGGACCCGAACTTCTCCCACGTCGACATCCGGATCCTCCCGTCGAATCGGGGACGCGACCTCAGTGCGTTCTTCATCGCGTGCCGGGATGTGCTCGAACCCGGCCGCTACGACCTCGTCGTCAAGATCCACTCGAAGCAGACCGTGCAGGGGTCGTTCAACTCGGGGCGGTACTTCAAGCTCCAGCAACTGGACAACGTGCTCAACTCCCCGGGCTATGCGGCCAACGCGCTCGCGCTGTTCCAGAAGGAGCCGGGCCTCGGCATGGTGTTCCCGCCGATGATCCACATCGGCTTCCCGACGATGGGGCGTGGCTGGTACGCGAACAAGGCGCCCGCCGAAGCCCTCGCCGAAGAGCTGGGGATCCGTGTGCCGTTCGACGACATCTCGCCGCTCGCGCCCTACGGGTGCATGTGGATCGCCCGCCCGGAAGCGCTGCGCCTCATGGTGGAGCGGGAGTGGAAGTACAAGGAGTACGCCGCCCCGAACAAGCACTTCGATGGCAGCCTCGCGCACGTGCAGGAGCGGATCGTCGGGTACGCGGCCGCCGAGCTCGGCTACCACGTCCGGACGATCTCCACCGCCGAGCACGCGAGCATCAGCCACACGGCGCTCGAGTTCAAGCTCGATCAGATGGGCGCCACCATGCCCGGATACGCGATCGACCAGATCCAGTTCCTCCATCGCGCCGGTTGGCTGGGGCACGGCGGCATCGTCGCGCTCACGCGGGTGTACCTGAAGCTCAACCACCCGCGGGTGGCGAAGGTCCTCCGGCCACTCGACCGCCCGGCACGCGTCGTCCACCACCAGCTCTGGAAGCTCCGCCACCCCGAGACGTGGAAGCGGAACAACCCGGAGGAGGTGGAGGGTGATATCGCTGAAGGAGAGCTTCGACCCGCGGAATAACAGCATCGGGTTCCTCCGGTGGCTGATGGCCTTCATGGTCATCTTCTCGCACGCGGGTCCGCTGGCCGGGTTCTACGGTGGCCACGATCTCGGCACGCAGATCAGCGACGAGCAGTCGCTGGGCGGCGTCGCGGTCGCGGGGTTCTTCTTCCTCTCCGGCTTCCTCATCACCAAGAGCAAGATGGGCCGTGCGTCGACGCCCAGGTTCTTCTGGCGTCGCATCATGCGCATCTTCCCGGCGTGGCTCCTCGTGCTGATCGTGACGGCCTACGCTCTGGCACCCATCGCCTACTACCGCGAGAGCGGCACGATGGACGGGTTCTGGAATGCCACGACCGACTCGCCCTTCACGTACTTCTCCAACAACATGTGGCTTCCGCTCGCGCAGCACAACATCGCCGGGATGGGGGAGAGCCTGCCCTTCTTCCAGCTCCACGGCGGCTTCGAATGGAACGGCTCCGCCTGGACTCTCGCCTTCGAGTTCGGCGCGTACATCCTCGTCGGCGTGCTGGGGGTCGCCGGAGCGCTCGCGCACCGCATGATCGGCGGGATCGTCGCGTCCGCCATCATCCTCCTGGCCATGATGCAGTGGCTGGGATTCGGCAACCTCGGCCTGTTCGGCATCGTGTTCGCGGACTTCCGACAGCTCCTGCTCCTCGCGCCGTTCGCCTTCGGCATCCTCTTCGCGCTCTTCGGCGACCGCATCCCGATCGACAACCGCCTCGCCATCCTGTGCATCTTCATCGCCGGATGGACCTATGCCAAGGGGGGATGGCTCCCCTTCGGGCAGTACGCGTTCTGCTACGCGCTGATCTGGTTCGCCATCCGTGCCCAGTTCCTCAAGAACTGGGACAAGCACGGCGACTTCTCCTACGGGATCTACATCATCGCGTGGCCGCTCATGCAGTTCGCCGCCTACTTCCAGCTGCAGGACGCCGGCTGGCTCGTCTATCACGTCGTCATCGTGGCGGGATGCCACGCGTATGCGTACCTGAGCTGGCACCTGATCGAGCGGCCTGCGCTGCAGCTGAAGGACTGGACCCCGGGGTGGCTCCAGCGCCTGCTGGACAGAACGGCGCCCACGCGCGTTCGCGTCATCTCCGCCGTCGACCCGACGTACCCGGCGCGGCTCGCCCGGCGGACGCCCCAGACGACGGGAGCCCCCACGTGAGCGCCTCCGGCGGCGGCGACATCGTCCACGGCGCGGGCGTACCCTCCCCGCCCTGGTGGCGTCCGTACCGCGATGCGCCGCTGATCATCCTGGCCATCGCCTCGCTCGTCGCCGCCATCGTCGGCTGGACCGTTCAGGCCAACCTCGATCGCGCGGCGGACGAGATCGCTCCGGTCGCACCGGCGCCCTCGGCCGCCCCGGGCGCTGCCGCGGACGCCTGCCGCCCCACTGTGCAGCGCGCGGCGGACGAGCCGTGGATCGATGACGCCGCCGCCGCACAGCAGACCTGGGCTGCCCACGCGGATGAGCTCGCCGGTCCGGTCGTGCTCGGCCAGGACGGGTGGGCCTTCTACAACGACCAGATCGAGGAGAACTTCTCCCAGTCGGTCGGTCGCCGCCTGCTGACGGTGTCCGAGGTAGCGGCCTGGCGCGACTACTTCACGCCCCTGTCGGTCGCGCTGGCCGAGCAGGGGATCGAGCTCACGATCCAGATCACCCCCTCGGCGGCGAGCGTCTACCCCGAGCAGCTCCCGGAATGGGTCGTTCCCCTGCGCGGGTCCACCCCCCTCGACCAGCTGCTGTCCGCGTCCCCTGACCTGCCGATCATCGACTTCCGCGCCGACCTGCGCGAGGCTGCCGCCGAGGACGCGGTCTTCACCCCGGTCAACAGCCACTGGACCGATTGGGGCGGCTACATCGGCTGGCAGTCCTTCGCGCGGTGTCAGGCGGCGATGTATCCGGATGCCCCCGCTGTCGCGGTGCCCGCCGTCGATCGGGTGACCCGCGAAGGCGTCTTCAACGAGTACGCCGCGTACGGTGTGGCCGATGCCACTCCGGAGTGGACCGCGCCCGTGTTCGCCGAGGAGATGGCGCCCGTCGAGGTGACCGACGGGGCATCGAACACCCTCACCAGCGACGGGGGACAGGTGATCGATCTGTCCCGTCTCCCCGCGTCGACCGTGACCGACGGAGCGTGGAGCGGACAGAGCGCGCTCATCCTTCGCGACTCGATGGGCAACGCCCTCTCCGGACTCTGGGCGCAGCAGTACGCGCAGACCTGGCAGATCCAGCACCGGTACGACGACTGGTCCGACCCGCCGAACTACCGGTCGCTCGTCGAGCAGTACGAACCGGATGTCGTGATCATCCAGCTCGCCGAGCGGCACCTGGTCAACGCGCCCGCGAAGGGTGTGACGACCGGTTACTGAGCCGGCGCCGCGTCGCGGGCCATCACGGACCGGATGACCGTGGCGTCCCCCCAGACGCCGGGTGAGTCGTACGCACGGTCCGGGAACGCGCCGTACTGCAGGGACAGACCGAGGTCGTTCTCGGCGATGAACTCCTCCACCTTCTGAGCGAGCGACATCGGTTCTCCGGAGCTGCAGTTCACGGTGCCGGTGACCTCGACGGCGTCGGTCAGCGCCGCGATCTGACGCCCCAGTTCTTCCACCCGGATGAAGTCGTAGAGGTTCTTGCCCGTCGTGAACGGGAACTCGGTGCGGCCCGCGTCGGCGGCATCCAGGAGCTTCCGGAAGATGGACTCGCTGCGGCGGTCATCGCCGTAGATGTAGTAGGCGCGGGCCCACGCCAGCGAGGTCGTCTCCGGCACCGCGAGGGGGAGGGCGCGACGCAGGGCGTCCTTGGCGATGCCGTACTGGGAGAGCGGCGCCGTGGGGGTGTCGGCCTCGATGGCGCCCTCCCAGTACCCGACCTCGTGCATCGTGCCGAGGGCAACGATGCGGGCCACCCCGCGTTCGGCCAGGCGGGTCAGCAGGTCGAAGTGCGCCGACAGCTGGGACATGTGCGCGGGCGAGTTGTGCCGGAACCCGTCCTTCCACGCAAGGTGCACCACCGCATCGGGCTGGGCGCCCCACACGGCCGGATCGAAGTCGGGGGCGAGGATGTCCGCCTCCACCACCACGGCGCGAGGGTCCAGACCTTCTCCGCGACCGGGCCGGACGGCGGCGACGACCTCGTGGCCCCGGTCGAGCACCGCGCGCACGACGTGGTGGCCGAGGTACCCGGCGGCTCCCGTGACGACGACTGTGGACATCGCTTCGTTCCTTTCGCACGCAGTCGTCCGACGGGCACCGTGATCGGGCGGTCTCCGACTGCAGGGGTTGCTCTCCCGAGGGTAGCGAGCCATGCCGCCCCCGCCGAAATCGCCCAGGTTCGACCCGGTATAGTGTTCCAGTTGGCTGAACGTAGGTGGAGTAATTGGACACGACTGAGCGGTTCGCCCGACTTGCTGAGACCCCATTCATCACGACGAACGCCCGAGGCCTTGATCTTCCCGTCCGGGGCGGCAAGCTCCGGGAGATCTGGGACCGGCGCGATCTCCTCGGCCTCCTCGTCCGGCGCGATCTGCAGGCGCGGTACCGCGACAGCGTCCTGGGCTTCCTGTGGACGCTCATCCGCCCGATCGTCCAGTTCCTCATGTACTTCCTCGTGCTGGGGCAGTTCCTCCGCGCCGCCGAGGGCATTCCGCAGTTCGCGATCTTCCTCTTCGCCGGGCTCACGATGTACAGCTTCTTCGCGGAGGCCGTCCAGGGCTCGACCTCCTCGATCCTCGCGAACGCCGGGCTCGTGAAGAAGATCTACCTCCCGCGCGAGATCTTCCCGCTGGCCAGCGTCGGCGCAGCAGGGTTCATGTTCCTGGTGCAGTGCCTCGTCCTGCTGGGCGGGGCGATCATCTTCCAGGCGCTGCCGGCTCCCGTCGAGATGCTGTGGTTCTTCCCCGCTGTCCTGCTGATCCTCGTCTACGGGCTGGCTTTCGGCATCCTGCTCTCTGCGCTCAACGTGTATCTGCGGGACGTCCAGTACGTGACCGACGTCGTCATGATGCTCGCCATGTGGGGGTCTCCCATCGTCTACGCCTGGACGATGGTCAGCGACGCGTTCCGCACCCTCGGCCTGCCGTCCTGGGCGCTCGAGGTGTACACGAACAACCCGATCACCCTCGGCGTCCTCGCGTTCCGGAAAGCCTTCTGGGGTGCCGGCACCGCCGCCGACTACCCCGACAACCTCCTCATGCGGATGCTGATCGCCGGTCTCGTCGGCCTCGTGCTGCTGGCCGTCTCGCACCGCGTGTTCACCCGCCTGCAGGGCAACTTCGCGCAGGAGATGTGATGGTCGTTTCACGCAAGCCCGGTCCCGTCGTCGTGCGCGCCGAAGGCGTCACGAAGCAGTTCGTCGTCCGCAAGGACAACACGCTCAAGGAACGGATCGTGCACGCCGGACGGCGTGGACGCACCCACAAGCAGGAGTACGTCGCCGTCGCCGGCGTCGACCTCGAGATCCTTGCGGGGACGACCGTCGGGCTCCTCGGCCCCAACGGCTCGGGCAAGAGCACGCTCCTCAAGCTCATCGGCGGGATCGTCTCGCCGACGGAGGGCAGCATCCTCACCCGCGGGCGCATGGCGGCGCTGCTCGAACTCGGCGCCGGCTTCCACCCCGACCTGAGCGGCCGCGAGAACGTCTACCTCAACGCCTCCATCATGGGGATGACGCGAGCCGAGACGGCCGAGCGGTTCGACGAGATCCTCGAGTTCAGCGGCATCGGCGACTTCATCGACACGCAGGTCAAGTTCTACTCGTCCGGCATGTTCGTCCGCCTCGCCTTCGCGGTGGCGGTGCACACCGACCCCGATGTCCTCCTCGTCGACGAGGTGCTGGCCGTGGGCGACGAAGCCTTCCAGCGCAAGTGCATGGAGCGCATCGCCCGCTTCCGGAAGGAGGGCCGGACGATCATCCTCGTCTCGCACTCGGCCGCCCAGGTGCAGGAGCTGTGCGACCGTGGCATCGTCCTCAAGGACGGGAAGATGGTGTTCGACGGCGAGGTGAACGAGGCCGTCTCGGCGCTGCGCGATGTGCTCGAAGGTCGCCGCGTCGGACAGAAGCCGCCGCCGGAACCGGTCAAGCCGATTGAGGTCACCCGCATCGAGGTGCTCGACGAGGACGGCAAGCGCCAGAACGTCGTGCAGGTCGGCGCGCGCATGTGCATCCGGGTGCACGTGCGGGCGAAGCAGGCGATGCCCACCTGGGCGACCGGGTTCAGCATCGACACGCCGATGGGTCAGATGGTGCTCGCCTCGAACACCGAGCGCCTCGGCATCGCCCTTCCCGCCATCCCCGCAGGGGACTCCTCGATGGACTTCGTCATCGAATCGGCCCACTTCGGCGCCGGGCAGTACTTCGTCAACGCGAACGTGTCCGAGATCATCGACATCGACACGCACGTCCTCATGCAGGGCGCGCGCTTCACGATGAAGGGCAACGACCGCAACCTCGGCACCGTCGCGGCGTCGATAGCCGCGGTCTGAAGGGCGACGTCGTGACGGTCCAGCCGTCGATGCCGACAGTGTCGATCATCGTCCCGGTCCACAACTCGGAACGGTATCTCGGTGCCTGCGTCGCGTCGATCCTCGAGCAGGAGTATCGGCATCTCGAGGTGATCCTCGTCGACGACGGCTCGACCGACGATTCCGGTCGGATCTGCGATCGCTTCGCCGCCGAGGATGACCGCGTGGTCGTCGTCCATCGCGAGAACGGCGGCATCGCCGCGGCGCAGAACAGCGGACTCGATGCGGCCACCGGCGACCTCATCACGTTCTGCGACAACGACGACCTCATGAGTCCGCGGATGATCGGGCGCCTCGTCGAGATCCTGGAGGAAGCCGGCGCCGACATGAGCTGCTGCCGGTGGTACAACGTGGGAGCCAGCGTGGCGGCATCCGTCCGCGATGCGCACGCGGGGGAGCAGCCGGGCCGGCACATCTCGTTCGACCAGCCGGGCCGGTACTACCAGGGCGTCTTCAGCATCCTCCTGCGCCAGCTCACGCGTCGCGAGCTGTACTACTTCAGCGAGGCGAACTGGGGCAAGCTGTACCGGCGGGCCCTGTTCGACGGCATCCGATTCCCGGAGGGACGCTACGCGCAGGACGTCGCCGTCGCCATGGACCTCTACCGGCGGATGGATCGGGTCGCCTCATGCGAGGACCGGCTCTACTACTGGCTCCAGCGCACCGACAGCGTTTCCCACAATCTGCGCTCGACGCGCTACTACCACGACATCGTCCGCGCGCACGGGCGCTGCTTCGAATTGGCCAGGGAAGACGGCATCCTCCCCGCCCGCGCGTACTTCGGTCTCCACGCCGTCAGGTTCGAGAAGCGCAGCGTCCGGTCTCCGGAGGATCGGGAGATGTACGAGGAGGACCGGCGCTACGTCACCGGCCTCCTTTCAACGCTGTCACCGTGGCAGCGCCTCCGATGCGCGGCGCTGCACGGCCTGCGGTTCCTCGAGGTGCAGGTCTACAACCGCACGATCCACCGTCGCACGTGAGCGGCGACCGAACACCTAGGATTCTGTGATGGCTACACGCGGAGGATGCTGATGGATCTTCTCATCGTCGGATCGGGGCTGTTCGGGCTCACGATCGCCGAACGGGCCGCGGCATCCGGACGCCGGGTGACCGTCATCGACCGGCGCTCCCACATCGGGGGCAACGCGTACAGCGAGGCGGACCCCGAGACGGGCATCGAGGTGCACCGGTACGGGGCGCACCTGTTCCACACCTCGAACCCCGCCGTGTGGGAGTACGTGAACCGCTTCACGACTTTCACCGACTACGTCCACCGCGTCTACACGACGCACCGGGGCGTCGTGTATCCGCTGCCGATCAACCTCGGGACGATCAACCAGTTCTTCCAGGCCTCCTACTCGCCGACGCAGGCCCGCGCCCTGATCCACGAGCAGGCGGGCGAGTTCGAGTCGCACGCGGCCGTGAGCCTCGAGGAGAAGGCCATCGCCCTCATCGGCCGGCCCCTCTACGAAGCCTTCATCCGCGACTACACGGCGAAGCAGTGGCAGACGGACCCGCGCGAGCTCCCCGCGGAGATCATCAGCCGCCTCCCGGTGCGGTACACCTACGACAACCGCTACTTCAACGACACGTGGGAGGGGCTGCCGACCGACGGGTACACGGCATGGCTGGAGCGGATGGCCGATCACCCGAACATCGACGTGCGGCTCGACACCGACTTCTTCGACGACTCCCAGCCGCTCCACAAGGCGGCCACGGTCGGCCAGGTGCCGATCGTCTACACCGGCCCGGTGGACCGCTACTTCGACGACGCGGAGGGCGCGCTCTCCTGGCGCACGCTCGACTTCGAGCGCGAGGTCGTGCCGGTCGGCGATTTCCAGGGGACCTCGGTCATGAACTACGCGGATGCCGACGCACCCCACACGCGCATCCTCGAGTTCCGGCACTTCCACCCGGAGCGCGCCGACCGGTATCCCACCGACAAGACCGTGATCGTGCGCGAGTACTCGCGCTTCGCGACCCCCCAGGACGAGCCGTACTATCCGGTCAACACGCCGGCGGACCGCGCAGGGCTCCTCGCCTACCGCGAGCTCGCCAAGGGCGAGAAGGACGTGCACTTCGGCGGGCGGCTGGGCACGTACCAGTACCTCGATATGCACATGGCGATCGGGTCGGCGCTGTCGATGTGGAACAACCGGCTGTCCTGAGAGCCTCTCACGGAGGCCTCGACACGGGTCGGGTAGACTTCATCGGGCGCGAGAAGACGCCCGAATCACCGAGGAGTGCTCGCTTGTCAAGACGGACCATCAGCGTCGTCATCCCCAGCTACAACGAAGAGCGCAGTGTTCAGGAGATGGTCGACCGGCTCACCGCGGTCTTCCGCAACGAGCTGCCGCAATACGACTACGAGATCATCTTCGTCGACGATTTCTCGACCGACGGCACGCGTGCCGAGATCCGTCGGATCGCCGCGGAGGACGCGCGGGTCAAAGCCGTCTTCAACGCGCGCAACTTCGGCTTCCACCGCAACGTGTTCTCCGCCCTGACCTACGGTAGCGGTGACGCGACCTTCATGCTGTTCGGCGACCTCCAGGATCCGCCGGAGAACCTCCCGGAGTTCGTCCGCGCCTGGGAGACGGGCAAGCAGGTCGTGATCGGCCAGCGTCGCAGCAGCGACGAGGGCTTCGTGATGACGGGACTCCGGCACCTCTACTACGCGGTCATCCGCTGGTTCTCCGACACGACGCAGATCCCCCGCTTCACCGGGTACGGCCTGTACGACCGCGAGTTCGTGCGCGTCCTCGAGAGCATCGACGACATCCAGCCGTTCTTCAAGGCCGTCGTCGCCGAGTACGGACTGAACGTCCACATCATCCAGTACGACCAGGGCAAGAGCGCGCGAGGAAAGTCCAACTTCAACTTCCTGCGCAACTACGACTTCGCGATGCAGGGCATCACGTCGTCGACGAAGCTCCTCATGCGTCTGGCGACGTTCATCGCCGCTGTGATCGCGTTCGTCTGTCTCGGGCTCGCCGTCTTCGTGCTCATCAACAAGCTCGTCGATTGGGACAGCTATCAGGCGGGTGAGGCCTCGACGACCGTCGGCATCTTCTTCCTCGGTGCCGTGCAGCTGTTCTTCATCGGCGTCCTCGGCGAGTACATCCTCAGCATCAACAGCAGGGTCACTGCGAAGCCCCGGGTCGTGGTCGGAGAGCGGGTCAACTTCGGCCCGCCCGCGCCGGCGGCGCCCGTCCTCACCGAGGAGCGGAACGTCGTCGCGGAGGCCGTGACGGACGACCCCCTCGAGAACGCGCAATGACGGCGCGCTCCGGCAGCAGGCTTCCGAGAGACGGACGTCTGCGCCGTCTGCTCGGGCAGTTCGCCCGGTTCCTCGTGGTGGGACTCGTCTCGTTCGCCTTCGACTACGGGCTCTTCTTCGTCCTCTTCCAGTACTTCGGGGTGCAGTACATCCTCGCCAGCACGATCTCCTTCTCGCTGTCGCTCATCCTGAACTACGTCCTCACGCTGAAGTTCGTCTTCGAAGCCCAGCCCGGCCGCAGCATCGTGAAGGAATTCGCGATCTACATCGGACTCAACATCATCGCGCTCGGTCTCAATCAGCTCATCCTGTTCGTGACGGTGGACGGGGTGGGCATCGACCCCCTGATCGGCAAGCTCATCGCGACAGCCGTCGTCCTGGTGTACAACTTCACCTCCCGCAAGCTTCTCATCGAGCGCTCGAGCGGCACACGCCCCGCCGTGGCGCAGCGCGATGGGATCGGAACCTCGGAAACAGGCGGTATCACGTCATGACGCAGCAGGAAATCGGAGCCGAGACGACCGCGCCTCAGGGCGGGCGGGTGAGCCGTGCCCTCGATCGCGGGTGGGAGCGCGTGGACGGCGCCTGGATCTCGATGAGCGACAGCGTCCGCGAGAGCACTCTCGGACGCTGGTTCAAGGGTGTGGAACAGCCCAACCTCGCCGACTGGGCACTGCTCGGCGCGATCTGCGCGCTCGCGTTCGTCACGTTCCTCTACGGTGACGTCAAGGCGACCTTCGAGCACTCGTTCAACTTCCTCGACGCCGTGCTCGCCGGGCGTCCGCAGGACTTCTACCAGATCGCCATCGAACGATCCACCTTCGGCCACCCGGCCGTGTACGACGTCCCGATCTACGCGGTGTTCGGCATCTGGAACCTGCCCGCGTACCTCCTGTACCGGTACGGCGACTTCGACTACCTGAACTCCACGCCTGCTCAGCTCTGGCTGAAACTCATGATGGTGGTCTTCACCCTGGTGGCCACGAGGCTCGTCATGGCGATCGCCAAGACGATCGGCGTGAGCGCGCAGCGCTCCAAGTGGGTGGCCTTCTACTTCCTGTCGTCGATGGCCCTGTTCGTCCCGGTCCTCGTCATCGTCCAGTACGACATCATCTCGATCACCTTCATGCTCGCCGGCCTGCTCGCCTACATGAGGGGCAGAACGCGCTCGTTCCTGCTGTGGTTCCTGCTCGCGATCACCTTCAAGCTGTTCGCGCTGTTCATCTTCATCCCGCTGGTGCTGCTGCGGGAGAAGCGGCTCCTCCGCGCGGTCGGTCAGCTCGTGGTGGGTGTCCTCGGCCTCCTGCTGTGCCGGCTGATGTACCGGGGGGACCTGGCGTTCGAGGCGTCCACCGGCGGCTTCACCGATCTCATGCTCGACCGGCTGCGCACGTCGGGATTCACCTGGCAGTCCAGCATCCCCGTTCCCCTGTTCGTCGTCTTCATCGTCGGACTCGCGATCTTCGCCTACGCCAAGCGCACCTCGAGCACGCGCGAGCTCCAGGCATTCGCGATCTACCTCTCGCTCGCGGCGTTCCTGGTGTTCTGCGCGATCGTGCCGCTGAACCCCTACTGGATCAACCTCGTCGCGCCGTTCTCGATCCTGATCATCTTCGCGAATCCGCGCTATCTCACGCTGAACTCGCTCCTCGAGATGGCGATCGGCACGACCCTGTTCCTCATCTACATGCTGGTCGGGTACTCCATGTACAACTCCGGCATCTTCAGGGATCTGCTGTTCGGCCAGTTCATCCCGCCGGCCGACCCGCAGCGCTTCGCCACACCCGGTGACATCCTGCGCGGACTCGGACTGGGCGGCAACAACGTCATCTTCATGGTCGGGTTCATGATCGCCTGCGTGCTCGCGGTCCTGATCATCAACTACCCGCGTCCCGCGTTCATCGCGGGGATGCCGAACGCGCAGACGATCAAGCGCAGTGTCGTGTGGATCCGCGTGGCCGCGCTCTTCGGGTTCTCGGCCCTGCTGTTCGGGATGTACCTGATCCCGGCCACGCCCACCGTGTACTCATCGGTCAGCTCGGTCCCGGGCCTCACCGAGGTCGACGTCCTGGCGCCGGACTCGGTCATCGCGGAGGAGCTGGACTTCGACACGACTCTCTCCGTCAGCCAGCTGCAGATCGGGATGGACGCCTCGGCGGTCACGTGGATCAACTCGGCCATCATCAACGTGAGCATCGTCGACGAGCAGGGGGAGTCCGTGTTCGCGGGATCCACCCCGGCGAACGCCGTCGGCGTGGGCCTGGCCTCCTTCCGCACGGATGACCTCGTGCTGAAGGCTGGAGAGACGTACACGATCAGCCTCACGGGGGTTCAGTCAGAGGGCGAGCCGGCCTACGTGCAGCTCAACCCGGATCAGGACCGATTCCCGACGACCGAGAACGGCAAGCCCGTCGACGGCGACCTCGTCCTGGCGCTCAAGGGCACGGAGACGGAGTAGCTCCAGCGCTCCGCCATAGACTCGTGAGTGTGACTACAGCCGCCGTCGGCGCCCCCGGATCTCCGCGCCGCCACCTGCACGCGCTGTGGCTCCTGACAGCCCGTGATCTGCGGGTCCGCTACGCCACGAGCGCGCTGGGGTATCTCTGGTCGGTGCTCGACCCGCTGGTCATGAGCCTCATCTACTGGTTCGTCTTCACGCAGGTCTTCGAGCGGACGGTCGGCGCGCAGCCATACATCGTGTTCTTGATCACGGCGCTGCTCCCGTGGGTATGGTTCAACAGTGCCGTGTCGGACTTCACGCGCGCGTTCAACAAGGACGCCCGGCTCGTGCGATCGACCGCGATCCCGCGTTCCATCTGGGTGAACCGGATCGTGCTCGGCAAAGGCATCGAGTTCCTCTTCTCGTTGCCCGTCCTGGTCCTCTTCGCCGTCTTCGCCGGCGCGCAGGTGGGCTGGGGCATCCTGTGGTTCCCGGTCGCGGTGGTTCTGCAGCTGACGCTCCTCGTCGGGCTCGGGCTGCTGGTCGCCCCGCTGTGCGTGCTGTACTCCGATCTCGAGCGGACGACCAAGCTGATCCTCCGCGCGCTGTTCTACGCGTCGCCCATCATCTACGGCGTCGTCGACCTGCCGGCGCCCTTCCCGCAGATCGCCGCCTTCAACCCGCTCTCCGGGATCTTCACGCTGTACCGGATGGGCTTCTTCCCCGATCAGTGGGACACGCTCAGCGTGCTGGTGGGCGCGGGCATGAGCGTCGCCTTCCTGCTGCTGGGTCTCCTCGTCTTCCGTCGCCTCGAGCGCCCCGTGCTGAAGGAACTGTGATGCCCGGCCCCGCCATCGAAGTCCAGGAGCTCGGCGTGCGCTTCCGTCGCAATCGGCGGGGGCGCCGGAGCTTCAAGGACCTGTTCGCCGACTCGTCCCGGCGGTCGAAGCCGGGGGAGTTCTGGGCACTGCGCGGCGTCTCGTTCACGGTGCAGCCGGGCGAGTCCATCGGGGTGGTGGGGCGGAACGGCCAGGGCAAGTCGACCCTGCTCAAGCTCGTCGCCGGCGTCCTGCTCGCGGATGAGGGACGCGTCACCGTGCACGGCGGCGTGGCTCCGCTCATCGAGATCACGGGCGGATTCGTCGGTGACCTGACGGTGCGTGAGAACGTCCGCCTGACGGCGGGACTGCACGGAATGTCACGCGCGGAGGTCGCGCGGCGATTCGACGGGATCATCGACTTCGCCGAGCTCCGCGAGTCGATCGACACGCCGTACAAGCACCTGTCGAACGGCATGAAGGTGCGGCTCGCGTTCGCGGTGGTCTCGCAGCTGGAGGAGCCCATCCTGCTCGTGGACGAGGTCCTCGCCGTGGGCGACAGGGCCTTCCGGGAGAAGTGCTACAAGCGGATCGACGAGCTGCTCGCGGAGGGGCGCACGCTCTTCTTCGTCAGTCACAACGAGAAGGACCTGCGCCGGTTCTGCACGCGCGGCCTCTATCTCGACAAGGGCGTCCTGGCGATGGATGCGCCGATCGCCGAGGTGCTGGATCGCTACAACGCCGATCACAACGCCGGCTGAGCCGGGTCACTCCAGCGCGGCCAGCAGGCGGTCGCCCAGGATCGGCGCCAGGCTGCGCGCGTACGTCCCGCTGACGTGGTTGCTGTCCGCGTAGGCGACGACCCCTCCGATGTACGACATGCAGGTGCCGTCCGTGCAGAACAGATCGGTGATGTCGATCATCGGGACGTCGACCCCGGCAGCGGCGGTGATCGGATCGTCGAGGACCGCGGTGCTCACCGGCTGCGAGCATGGCGCGGTCGCCGGAACGGTGATCTGCGACAGGCAGGTCGGGATGTCGACGTCTCCGGTCACGGGGATGTCGCGCAGCAGCAGGACCTGCTTGCCGGTGGCTTCGATCGAGGACCAGACCTCCCGCATCGCGTCCCTCTGCTGCAGCTGGAGCGCGTCATCGCCGGGGATGAAGACGCGGCTGTCGAACACGTGGTAGACGACGACGCTGATGTCGGTACGGTCGCGCAGTTCCTGCTGCACGCGGGCGCCCCAGTTCGCGCACCCGACGCGGAAGCCCTCGTCCCAGTGGGAGACCGTTGCCGGGTCGGAGTGCACGGCGGAGCAGGCGAATCTCGTGAAGGTGTCCACCCGCCAGCCGGCCTTCGCGAAGTACTCGTGGAACGCCGGGATCATCGCGGCCGCGTGCGAGTCGCCGACCAGCGCGAGCGTTCCCGCGGGTCCCTCCGGATCGCCGTACGTGCAGGTGCGCCACTCCTCGTGGAGCTGCGTGAGGCACCAGTTCGGATCGAGGTCTGTGGCAGCGAAGGCGGTGTCGATGGCCGTCTGCGCGGTGAACGGATCGATGCAGAGCTCCGGCTCGAGCATGGCCGCGACTCCGTAGCAGACCCGCGGTTCCGCCGCGGTGGCGTTCTCCGCGCTCTCCGCCGCTTCCCGTTCCGCGGCGACGCGGGCGGCTTCGGCCCGTTCGGCCGCCGCGGCGATGGAGGCCGTCATGGCGGTGACCTGAAGGGCGGCGACGAGGACGATCACCAACGGCACGACGACGGCGAATGCAAACTCGCGCCACGGGCGACGGCCCCACCTGCGTGAGCGGGCCGGGTCTTCGATGAACCGGCTGGAGAGCGCGCCGAGCAGGACGGCCAGCGCCACGATGATCCAGCGGTCGAGGTCCCCGAGGGCCCGCTGCAGTGCGAAGGGCGCGAGCACGATGATCGGCCAGTGCCACAGATAGATGGAGTACGACCATGTGCCGATGCTGGCGATGGGCCGCCAGGTGGAGATCCCGCTGAGCGTCACGGGACCGCGCTGCGCGCCGGCCATGATCGCGATGAGGGTGCCCGCCACCGGAAGGAGGGCCATGGTGCCCGGGAACGGTGACGCATCGGTGTAGGTGAAGCTCGCGACGAGGATCATCGCGACGCCCGTCCAGGTGAGGAGCGTGGCCGCGACGGCCCGCTTTCCGGAGGACGACTCCTGCATCGCGGGGAACCGGGACACGAGCAGCGCGAGGAGGGCGCCGCCGGCGAACTCCCACGCGCGGACGAAGGTGTTGAAGTAGGCCTCGCCGGGGGAGGTGGCGGTCAGGGTGGCCGAGAAGACGAGCGACGCGGCGAAGACCACGCCGAGGGCGATCGTGAGTGTCCGACGCTGCCCGCTCCACGCGAATGCTCTCCCGCGGCGCCGCAGGACCGCGCCGACGACGAGGGTGATACCGACGATCAGGATCGGCCAGATGACGTAGAGCTGCTCTTCGACGGCGAGCGACCAATAGTGCTGGACGACCGAGGGTGCGTCGTCCTGGGCGAGGTAATCGACCGATCCGCGCGCGAACACCCAGTTCACGGCATAGACGGCGCTGGCGCCGATGTCGGTGAACGCACGTATCCGTTCGCTCGCCGGCATCCACAGGGCGGTTCCGGCCAGCGTCGCGATCAGGACGAGGAGCGATGCCGGGAGGAGGCGGCGGATCCGCCGGGCCCAGAACGCCGGCACGGCGACGCGCCCGGTCTGGGACAGTTCGCGGAACAGGTGCTGCGAGATCAGGAAGCCGGAGATGACGAAGAAGACATCGACGCCGATGTACCCGCCCGGCAGTGCGTCCGGCCAGAGGTGGTAGAGCAGGACGAGTGTCACGGCGAGCGCGCGCAGCCCCTGGATGTCGGGTCGGAAGCCCGACGCGCCCCCGCCTCGGGGCGTACGGCGGCGGGTGCGGAGATCGGCCCGCGACGCTGCGGGCGCGGGGGTGTCGGTGGTCACTGCAGGGCCGGCCATGAGATCACCTTATTTCAGGGTGATGGAGTCGCATTTGAGGATCGAGTTGCGATTCGTGACCGTGGAGACGCCCACCGCGCAGACCGAATGCGTGCCTCTTCCGACCTGTGCGCCCTGGAAGAAGGCGTGGTTCCCGGGAACACCGTAGGGCCGCAGGTAGGCGCTGGGCAGGGATGCGGTGAGCCCCGCGTGCCAACGGCCGTCGATGATGATCCCCACCGGGATGGATGCGTACAGGTCGGCGTGGTCGAAGCCCCAGCCGACGATCGCCATGGTCCCGCCGCCCGCGTCGATGAGGGACATGTCTCCCTGAGGCAGGAGGGTGGGGAGCGCGACCGTCACGCAGGGCGGGTACGCGTTGGCACCGGCGCCGATGCCGACGCCGACGATGCAGATCTTGTAGGTCCTGCCGTCCGCGAGGGTCTTCGACCAGCGGAACCCGTGGCCTCCCGGTACGCCGAAGCCGGCGAGCTCCGGCGAGGGGCCGTCGGCGAAGGTCGCGAGCATCCACTGGTCGTCGACGGTGATCCCGACCGGGATGCGATCGTAGAGGTCGCTGCGGTCGAAGGCCCATCCGCGCACCGTGATCGTCGCTCCGTGGACGTCGACCTGGAACGCCGCTTCCGCGGCGAAGAGCGCTCTCTGCTGCGCGCGCGTCGTCCCGCCCTGAACGAACCGTGCGGCGAAGCGCGCGATCGCGTCCTGCCCGGCCCGGTTGAAGTGGACCCAGTCGGCCGCGGAGTGGAACGACGGCGGGTTGAGCCCCGACCTGATCCAGGAACGGTCGCTCGATGTCGGCATGATCCCCGCGTCGGTGAGCGCTCCGTTCGCGATGTATTCGTCGACGGGCATGTAGTGGTCGCCGTAGCGCTGCTCCAGCTGCGCGTTCAACGCAGTGCGCGCGACGCCGTACACGGACGTCGCATTGCCCCAGGCGGGTGTGATCGACGCGACCCAGAACGGCTGGTCGGAGATGCTGCGGTGCAGCTGCACCATCGCATCCACGTCGGCGAGGATCTGCGCGGTCGCGGTCAGGTTGTTCGTACCGGCCCAGATGATCGTCGATGCGCCGGGCATCATCGCGCCGAGCGACACGATCGGCGTTCCGGGCGCGACGGCGATCGGGTCGCCGGGCGCCGCCCGCGTGAAACGCCAGGAGATGCCGAGGTCGACGCGGTGCACGAGGACGCCCTCGACACCTGCGATGGACACCCGCATCGTCACGCCGCCCATGGCGTCGGCGGGAACCTCGAACAGGAAGGGTGTCGGCAGGGCCGTGTCCCCCGACGCGGCGATCGTGACGGGGTCGACGAGCTGCATCCGGTAGGCGCCCGCGTTCACGGCGATGGACGTCGACCAGTGACCCCCGAGAGAACGATCCACGGTGGTCCAGCCGGGCAGCGCGGAGTTCAGCGGAGTTCCGGCGTTCGATCCGCAGACACCCCCGAGGATGCTGTCGCCGTAGCACTGCACGGTCTGCGGAGCGGCAGCGTCCCCCGGCACGAAGGGGACCTCCTGAGGCTGGAACGCGCCGGGCGTGCGGTCCAGTTCGCGGACCTCGGCCTCGAGTTCCTCGATGGCGTCCTCCACCTGCTCGCCGAGATCGACGGGCGGCGGGGAGGGGTCGGGGGCGGGAGGCACGGAGGGAGCGGGATACGGCGTCGCATCGACAGGAGGGACGTCCGGCGCCGCAGGCGGCGCAGGTGTTTCGGGGGGTGCAGGGGTCGCGGAAGGCGTCGGCGCCTCGGTCGGTGCGGGGGCGGGTGTGTCGGAGGGCGTGGGTGCGGGCGACGTCACGCTGCCCGGTGAGAACGAGGAGGCCGGCAGCCAGCCGGCCGGTGCGAGGCTCGTCGCCAGCAAGACAGAAGCGAGCGCGCATTTCGCGATCATCCCGTGCAAGAGTGCTCCCCAGCTGTGACGGCGCCGTCGGCGTGCGGGTTCGTCGCCCACGGTGAAGACGTTCCGTCATCGATCGGGGTGGGTCGCGCGCCGCTCGACCCAGACGTATGCGCATCCTCTCATATCTTCGCGCCGACTCCGACCAGCGCCTGGCCGAGGCGCCGTCAGCCGAGCGGGCGGTCTGCGCTGAGGTGATAGCCGGCGACGTCCGCGATGAGGTGGACCGTGCCGGCCGAGCTGTTGGTGAGACTCACCTTGCCGCCGTCGCCCACCTTCACGGTCACGAGGTTCGGGAGCGTCTGACCCGCCGTGAAGTTGAGATTCGACGCGGTCGGGCGGGATGTGCCGGACGGATAGGCGGTGAGGAAGCCGTTGGCGGTCGGTCCTGTCACCGTGAGATTCATCACGACGGAGGAGACGTCCGACGCCGGCACGCCGCCGCGGCCCGTCACCTGCAGATCGATGGTCTGGTTCGCCCCCACTGCGACCCGGGACGCGCCGTTGCCCACCCGCGTGTCGAGCACACGCGTGGGTTCGAGTGCGGCGAAAGCGCCCTTCGTGGCGGGTTCGCCGTCGAGGTAGTACCCGGCGACGTCGGCCAGCAGGTGCACGGACCCCGCGGAGTTGTTGGTGAGCCTCACCCGTCCGCCTTCGCCGAGCTTCGCGGTCACGAGGTTGGGGACCGTCTGCCCCCGCTCGAAGTTGAGGTTGGATGCCGCAGGCTGCGCTGTTCCGGTGGGATACACCGTGAAAAAGCCGGCCGCCGTCGGGCTGACGGCGGTCACGTTGAGGACGACCGCGGAGACACCGGACCACGCGACCGCCCCGCGGCCGGTGACCTCGAGATCGACGCTCCCGTGGGCGGGGACGGGCACCCAGTCGGCGCCGATGCCTTCCCGGGTGTCGAGGATGCGCTTCGGCCGCAGCGTCTCGAACGTCCCGGGCGCCGAGGGCACGCCGCTCGGGTGGTAGCCCGCGATGTCCGCGATGACGTGGAGGGTGCCGGCCGAGTTGTTCGTCAGCGTGATCTTGCCCTCTGCGCCGACCTTCACGCTGGAGAGGTTGGCGACCGTCTGCCCGGCGCCGAAGTTCAGGTTCGATGCGTTCGGCTGGGGCTGTCCCGTCGGGCCGGCCGTCAGGAACCCGCCGGCGGTCGCGCCGGTGACCGTGAGGTTGACGACGGCGGCTCCCACGCCCGAGCCTGGCACCCCGCCGCGTCCGGTCACCTGCACATCGACGCTCTTTCCGGGCCCCACGGCGATCGCCGGGGCACCGGTGCCCACCCGCGTGTCGAGCAGTCGCGCAGGAGCGAGGCTGAGGAAGGAGCCGGCATCGCGGGGGAGCGCTTCCGGATCCGGAGGATGCACCGGGTCGTAGTAGTCGGTGGTCAAGGTCACCGCACCGATCGTCGTGGTCGACCCCGCGGTCACCGAGATGTCGGAGACGGTGGCGGTGTAGGGGACGATGACCGTCGCCCAGTCGAAGAACGCGCCGATGTAGTCGTTCGCGTACGCGGTGACGCGGTAGGTCCCCGGCGTGAACGGGCCGTACGCGGTGAGCGGGGAATCGATCGATCCGCGCCCGCCGGGGGGGTCGACGAGGGTGTAGCGCCCGGTGGTCTCGTCCAGACGCGCGAACTCGATGTGGGACGTATCGGCGTACACCGGGGGTCTGCCGGGTCGCGACGCGAGCGTGGTACGCAGTGCGATGCGCCCCCCGATGTCGAGGGTGGCGTCGATCCCGTCGACGATCTCGTTGTCGCGCACCGTCACGACCTGAGCGTCCTCCTCCGTGCGGGAACCACCGGAGTACTCCGGCAGCGTCTCGTCGGCGGAGTACGACAGGACGTACTGCCCATTCACCCCCCGGATCGCGTATTCGCCGTTCTCGTCGGTGACGATGCTGCCCCACCGGTTGTTGTAGTCGGCGAGGTTGGTCCACCCGACCCGCGCGCCGGCGGCGGGGCTCCGGGTGCCGTCGCGGTTGTCGATGTACACGGTGCCCGAGATCTGGCCGGCCGGGTCGAGTTCGATCGCCACGGAGGTCGTCGCGCCGCGCTCGACGACGATCGCCGGTTCGGTGGGCGTCGTGGTCTTGACGCCGTTGTGATCCTCGGTGAGCCAGCCGCCCGCGGCGGCGATGATGCCGTACCGTCCCGGCGGGAGCGGATCGGTCGACAGCCCGTCGGGACCCACCCAGGCCCGGCGTTCCAACCCCGGAATGATCGGCTCCAGCGGCACGAGCGTCATCGTCGCGTGGACGTTCTTGCCTGCCCCCGTCACCGTCCCGGTGATGTAGCCGCCGGCATCCAGCACGATGTCGAGCGTGTTCTGCCCCTCGGCGAGAACCGTCGGGGCGAGCTGGGTCGCACCGTGCGTGTCGTCACCCCATTCACTGATGTACGCCTTCGCGGAGCAGCAGTAAGTGGTCAGGATGTCGTACTCACCGGGGGCGAGGCCGGCGATGGTGTACGCACCCCTGTGGTCAGAGTTCGTGTTGGTGACGAATGCGCCGTCGCGGTAGACCCAGACCGTCGCGTTGGACACTCCGTACGCGGGGCTGTCGTACCCGTCCACCGTCCCCGACAGGCTCGCGGTGCCGTCTGCCGCCGACGCATGAGAGGCCGGGACGGCGATCGCCGCCGACAACAGCGACGCGATGACCGTCACCGTCGCGAGAAGGCGGCCGCGGCCCCGTGTGCGCACCATCGACATTCCGCTCCCCGGCGTCAGACCACGCCTCGGCGAACGGCCGCGACCCGCCGAATCTAACAGAGGATGAGAAGCCGCTCAGATCGCGGTGGCGCCTACCAGCGGGGGCATGGGCTTCCACGAGGCGTCGCGGGCGATCCTGCCGCCGTCGCGGAGCCCGCGGAAGAGGTTGGACGTGCCGCGGACCTTGCGCTCGACGAACAGCAGGCGGATGAGTTCCTTCACGAAGGTCAGCGCGGTCCCCGCGCCGAAGAGCACCGGGTTGTAGACGCCGAGCGCCCGGTAGTAGCGCTTGATGTGCGCGCGGTTGCGCATGATGTAGTACCGGTAGGCGTCGCTGGACGCGTTCATGTGGCGGATGCCCATGTCCCACTGCTTGATCTCGCGCGTGCGGCGCAGGACGAACTCGTCCACGATGACCGAGGTCGTCTGGCGGGAGGCGAGCCAGCCGTAGGTCTGGTCGTCCCAGTAGATGAAGAACCGGGGGTCGGGCAGGCCGATCTTCTCGACGATGTCACGGTGGATGAACATGCCCTCGAAACAGCCGGAGTTCATCTCCTTGTAGCCGGACTCGTCGAACCCGGACGGCGCGAACGGGATCGGGATGCCCATCCGCTCGGCGATGCGGTACTGCCAGTAGAACTCGCTGCCGTCGTAGTCGTACCGGCGGCCCTGGATGCTCTTGAACCGGGGGGCCCACTTGCCCATCTTCGCGAGTCCGTCCGGCATGACCTCGACGTCGTCGTCCATCAGCCAGATCCAGGTCGACCCCAGCTCGTAGGCGACGCGCATGCCTTCGCTGAAGCCGCCCGAGCCGCCCGTATTGGTGTCCAGGCGGCGGTAGACGAGATTCGTGCCGAGGCCGTCGCGGAAGGACTCCACGACGTCCGTCGTGTCGTCGGTGGAGGCGTTGTCGATGATGACCACGTTGCCGGGCTTGGGGTCCATGGCGGTGATGCTCGTCAGGAGACGCGTCAGCAGTCCCGACCGGTTGAACGTCACCACCGCGATGGTGGCGGTCGCGGGATCAAAGGCCGGGGCGGCGGCACTCACTTGCGAACCTCCCACGCGCGGGCACGGTCGGCGGGATCGGCGAACACGACGTTCTGAAGGACGTAGGTCACAAATCATCTCCGGGGCAGAGCGAGGGCGCCGCGCGTCGGGCCGAGGATCAGCTTACCCGGCCGATCCTGACGTCTCCTGTGACCGGGGGAGGTCCTGGTCCGGCTCCGGCACCCGGATGCTGCGCCGCCACGAGCGGGACTGTCCGGCCCGTACGGTGGCCAGCACGAGCAGCAGCCAGCCCGCACCGAACAGCGCGAAGCTCTCGAACAGCGACACCGTGGCGAGGGCGACCAGGAGCAGCGGCGTCCAGCCGTAGACCGGGGAGCGTCGCTGGCTCGCGTCGAGCCAGGACCGCACCAGGGCGATGCCGCCGAAGGCGATCAGGATCACGAACCCCGCCCACCCCACCTGCAGCAGGACGTCCATGTAGGCGTTCAGCGCGGTCGTGTGCCGCTGGCCGAGGAGCAGGTTGAGAGTCAGGAAAGGCTGCTCGTCGGGGGCCCACGCCCCGAACCAGCCCCATCCCTGGACCGGCCGCCGGCGCGCGTAGAACTGCAGGAGGTCCCACAGCGTCGTGCGCATCGACAGGTCGTCCGCCGCGCCGAGGGCCGCGACGATGCGGCCTCGCAGCGCGTACAGCACGATGCCGCCCGTGGCCACCAGAGCAGCGAGCCCCCATTGCAGTGCCGCGCGGCGCGCGGGATCCGCCGTGCGGACGAGCTGCAGCGCTCCGGCCGCCACGGCGACCGCCGCGGCGACGACGAACACCGTCGGCGACGCTGACAGGAGGGCCATCGCGGTCCCCAGGAGGATCGACGCGAGCGACACCTCGGGGCGCACCGAATGCGTGCGCCACTCGATGACGAACGTGATGACCGCGATGACGGCGACGAACCCGAGCATGTTGCGCGTGCCGAAGATGCCCTGGATGGGGCCGAGCTGGGCGATGTTGCCCTGGATCGCGAGGAACTCGAAGGCGGTGTCGAACAGGATGCCGGCGAGCACCTCGAGTGCCAGCGACAGCACGAGCAGCACACGCGCGACATCACCGAGGGCGCGGACGGTCTGCAGCGTGTCGCGGATATGGCCGATCGTGACGGCGAGGAACGCGATCGCGAGGGTCGAGAGCCAGCGCCAGAAGCTCATGCCGGCATCCGTACTCCACGCGACGCTCGTCAACGCCCAGACGAGGAAGATGAGCAGCGTCGTGGGCACCAGACGCAGCCAGGAGATCTCGGCGCGCCGCGAGAACAGCACGCCGGCGCCGATGCCGCAGAGCCCGACGACCGCGGTCACGAGCGGGACGTACCCGGCGACGGCCTCGATGAAGGGCGACCCGATGATGGTCGCGAAGACCGTGAGCGTGTAGACGCGGGCGAAGTCGGCAGAGCGCAGGAGCGCCCCGAGTCGGCGACGCGCGTTCTCGGACGTCGTGCTCATCGCGTGGACAGCCGCTCGCCCTGCTCGCCGGTGAGGCGGCTCTCGCTCGGCCCGCGGCCGATCAGGGGCGCCTGCTTGATCTTGAAGGCGAACGTCACGACGATGAACCAGCCCCACGCGAGCAGCGGGCCGGACTCGGCGAGCCCCCGCACGATCAGGATGGCGCCGATCAGGGTCGGGACGAGCGTCGCCGCGGAGTACGGGCGGTCCGCGACGAGGTCCCAGCGCGGACGGTCCACGGCGAAGAACCACGCCCGCCAGACGTAGGCGAGGAACGTCAGGGCGATGAGGACCAGCCCGACCACGCCGAGCTGGAAGAACACGTCGATCCACATGTTGTGCGCCTGCATGACGGTCTGTCCGTGGTCGATGATCCAGCCGTCGAAGCCGGGGTCGGTCGGCACCCACGGTGTGGAGAAGCCCCACCCGAGCACGGGGCGCTCTGCGGCGCGCTCCATGACGGCTGCCCAGATGTCCTCCCGGCCGGTCAGGTCGGCGGATCGGCCGAGGAGGGCGAAGACCGCGTCGCGGCTGAACCAGAGCGCAGTGAGGCCGCCCGCCGCGACGACGAAATAAGCCAGGTAGAAGCGGGTCCGGCCGCCGGGGCGGTCGGAGGTGCGCATGAGCAGCGCGGTCAGCAGGACGACGACGACGGCCGCCGCCGCCAAGGAGGCGGTCGCCGAGCCGGCGCGGACGAACAGGTACGCGGCGAGCAGCATCCACCCGACCAGGAGCACACGCCGCGGCGCGCCGGAGGCGAGGCGCACGCCGAACACGACGAGGGCGAGGAGGGCGACGTAGGCGAGATCGTTCGCGTTGCCGAACAGACCCTGGATGCGTCCGCCGTCGAACAGGTTGTCGCGCGACCACAGGACGATCGGATCGTCCACCGGGCCGTCGGGACGCACGAAGCCGGGGAGGATCGGACCCTGCCAGACGAGCGAGACCCACAGCTCGAACAGGAGCGACAGCCCCAGCATCCACTTCAGTGCCGACGCGAGCGCGCGGATGAGCTCGCGCCACGTGAGCACGGCCCCCACGAACATCGCCTGCACCGAGGTCGTGAGCAGCAGCAGGAGGGTCATCGCGGTGGCGGTGGGCCACGCGGTCCACAGCAGCGAGGACACCGCGCACGTGATGTAGCCGACGGCGAACCAGGGGAGCCGGCGCCACTGCACGGCGGGCCGGAGGCTCACCCACAGGGCGATGGAGATGAGGCCCGAGCCGACGGCGACGATCCCGGAGCCCAGGGTGCCGACGGCGAGCAGCCAGCTGGTGCCGGCGATGGCGCCGGCGAGCACGAAGATGCACCACCCGCGCAGCAGCAGGTGGCCGGTCTTCTCCCGCGCCGGCGCCTGCGGCGGCGCCGCGATCGGGTGCATCGTGTGAACAGACATCTGCGCTCAGGCTACCGCGCGGCGCCTTTAGGCTGAGGGTGTGCTCATCGGCCTGACGAACGAGCCCCGCGGTTACTCGTGGGGGTCCGAGACCCTGATCCCCGCGCTCGTCGGCCGGCCGCCGGGCGGGCGTCCGGAAGCCGAGATCTGGTACGGCGACCACCCGGGCTGCCCCGCACGGGTCGCGGATGGGTCCGGTCGCACGCTGGACGAGCTGGTCGCGGACCGGGGCGAGGCTCCGCTGCCGTACCTCCTGAAGCTCCTCGCCGCGGGCAGCTCGCTGTCCATCCAGGCCCATCCCTCCCTGGCGGAGGCCGTGGCGGGCTTCGCGCGCGAGAACGCCGCGGGGATCCCCCTCGACGCGCCGGAGCGCACGTATCGCGACGCGAACCACAAGCCGGAGATCATCGTCGCCGTGAGCGAGGTGTTCCGCGCCCTCGTCGGGCTGCGCCCGCTCGAGGAGACCCGCCGGCTGCTGGCCGCGCTGGGCGATGCCCCCGGGGTCGCCGGGCTCGCCGCGCGCCTCTCCGCGCCGGGCGGGGACGCCGACGTCCTGCGCGCCACGATCGAGTGGGCGCTGAGCGGGCAGGCGCAGGCGGAGATCGACGACCTGGTGGTGGCGCTGCGGCGCGCCTCGAGCGCCGACTTCGCCGCCGAACTGGACGTGCTGCGGGCCGCCGCCGAGGACTTCCCGGGTGACCCCGGGATCGTCGTCGCGCTCCTGATGAACCTCGTCGATCTGCGCCGCGGCGAGGCGCTGTTCGCCCCCGCCGGCGTGCTGCACGCGTACCAGGCGGGTCTCGGCGTGGAACTCATGGCGGCCAGCGACAACGTGCTGCGCGGGGGTCTCACTCCCAAGCACATCGATGTGCCGGAGCTGATGCGGATCGTCGACACGACCCCGGGCCCCGCACCGCTCGTGACGCCGGTCACCGCGGACGGCGCCGAGGTCTTCGACGTGGGCATCCCGGATTTCACCCTCGTCCACGCCGCGGTGCAGCCCGACCGCCCGCAGCGCGTCGCGCTCGCCGGCGCCGCCATCGTGCTCGTCACCGGCGGCGAGGTCACCGTCACCGCGCCCGGCGGCTCGGTCGTGCTGCGGCCCGCCGAGGCCGCCTACCTCACGGCGGACGAGGCGAGCGTCGAGCTCACCGGCGAGGGGGACGTCTTCCTGGCCCAGCCCGGCCGCGGCTGAATCGGGAGGTTCCCCGGCGGAATCCGCCGCTCCCGCGCCGACCCCGTCCCGCATCACGCGCGTGGCGGCGTGCTCGACCGGCGGATGCTGCGACATCCCGCGAGCGGATGTCACAGGGGATGCCGGTGGCAGCGGCGCGACCCGCAGGTGCCGTGACGCGCCGTGGCGGGTGGGGGAGGGGCGCCGCCCGCCGCCGTCGCGGGCCCCGCGACACGCCGATGACGCGTCAAGAAGGTTCAATCTTCGCTTGAGGCTTTACGATCTGCGACTTGACCGCGGCGAATGACAAGGGTGTAATTATCCCTACACGCGGACATCGTGTGGATATACAGGTGGGAGAGCGAGATGACGGGTTACCGTTCCGGCGTTCCCGAGAATTGGTTCGTCGATCCGATCAATCTCGGTGTGCCCGGCGTGCGTCGGCCCGCCGCGACCGACGAGGACACCGCCCTCGCCTGGCAGTCCGAGGCGCTGTGCGCGCAGACCGACCCCGAGGCCTTCTTCCCGGAGAAGGGCGGATCGACCCGCGACGCGAAGCGCATCTGCGGATCGTGCGACGTTCGCGGCGAGTGCCTCGAGTACGCCCTGCACAACGACGAGCGGTTCGGCATCTGGGGCGGGCTGAGCGAACGCGAGCGGCGCAAGCTCAAGCGCCGCGCGAGCTGACCGATCCCGGCGAATCGCGCGCGGCTGCCGTGGCGCCGGCCGTGCGCCGCCTAGGCTGACCATGTCATGCCCGCTCGAGTCCACGCACTGCTGGTCGTGCGCCCCGATGGGCGCATCCCGGCCGACCTCCACCTGCGCCGGACGCTGACCGCCCTCGCGGCGCAGTCGCGTCCGGTGGACGCGCTGACCCTCGTCCTGTGCGGGCCGGATGACGCGCTCCGCGAGGCGGCCGGCGCCTCCGGCGCCGAGGGCGTCATCACCGCGGACCGGTCCACGAGCTACGCCCAGGCGCTGCGCATGGCCACGCACCGCTTCGACGGCGACGCCGTCTGGCTCCTCGCCCAGGACACCGCGCCCGCACCGGACGCCCTCGCACGGCTGGCGGGCGCCCTCGAGACGGCGCCCTCCGTCGCCCTGGCGGCGCCGAAGCTCGTCCGATGGGACGACCGCGCCCAGATCGTGTCGCTCGGGGTCTCGATGACCCGCCTCGGCCGTACCGTCGGTCTCGCCGAGGGCGAACTCGACCAGGGCCAGCACGACGCGACGGAGGACGTGCTCGGCGCCGACGTCCGGGGCCTCCTCGTGCGCGCCCCGGAATGGCGCGCGCTCGGCGGCATCGACCCCGCCCTCGCGGGCGCGGATGAGGGGCTCGATCTCGGCGTGCGCGCGCGGCTCGCGGGCAGCCGGGTCGCCCTCGCGCCGACGGCGATCGTCGCCGTCGCCGGCGATGGCGTGGCCGGCCCGCCGGGCGGCGAGGACTTCCGGGCGCATGTGCGCCGCGCCTACGCGACGCGCACCGCGCAGCTGCATCGCCGGCTGGTCTACGCGCCGGGGGCGACCCTCCCGCTGCACTGGCTGTCGCTGCTCCCGCTCGCGCTGTGGCGCACCCTGGGACACCTCCTCGGCAAGCAGCCCGACCGGATCGGACCCGAGTGGGCCGCCGCGGTCGTCGCGATGATGCGTCTCCCGTCCGTCGCGGCCGCGCGCGGGCGCCTCCGCCGCGCCCGCACCGCCGGGTGGGCGCAGCTGGCGCCGCTGCGCGTCACGACCGCCCAGCTGCGGCACCGGCTCGACGACGCCGGCGACGCCGGCGACCGGCACGACCTGCGGTTCTTCACCGGCGGCGGGGCGTGGCTCGTCCTCGCCGCGCTCGTGCTGTCCGCCGTGGTCCTGCCGGCGCTGCTGGCGTGGCCGGTGCTGGGCGGGGGAGCACTCGCTCCGCTGCGGGCCACGTTCGCCCAGCTGTGGGAGGACGCCGCGTGGGGGCAGCGCCCGCTCGGCTGGGACCTCGTCGGCCCCGCGGACCCGTTCAGCGGCCTCGTCGCCCTGCTCGGCAGTCTCTCCCCGTGGGAGCCTTCACGCGCCGTCGTCGTGCTCTGGCTCCTCGCGCTGCCCCTCGCGACCCTCGGCGGCTGGTTCGCCGCGACGCGGGTCACCCGCCGGAGCACCCTCCGCGCGCTCGGCGCCATCGTGTGGGTGCTGGCGCCGACCTTCCTGACGGCGCTCGTGGACGGGCGACCCGCCGCAGTGCTGGTCCACCTGCTGCTGCCCTGGCTGCTCTACACCGGCGTCGTCGCGCACCGCTCCTGGACGAGCGCGGGCGTGGCCTCCCTGCTGCTGGCCGCCGTCATCGCCTGCGCGCCGTCGCTCGCGCCGGCCCTCGTGGCGCTGTGGCTCGTCGCCGTCATCCTGACCCTGGTCCTCCGCGGCGGGCGGGGGCTGCCGCACGTCGTGTGGCTCCTGGTCCCGACCGCGGTGATCTTCGCGCCGCTCGTCTGGCACCGGCTCCGCGCCGGCGAGGGGTGGAGCCTGCTGGCCGACCCCGGCGTCCCGCTCGACACCGCCGGCGGTGTCGACGTCTTCCGCCGGCTGCTGCTGACCGCGGGGTTCCCCGCCGCAGACCCCGGGGGCTGGTCCGCACTCCTCGGCGCCGGTGCGCCGGTGTGGTGGGTGCCGCTGCTCACGGTGCCGCTCATCGTTCTCGCGCTCCTCGCCCCGCTCACGGCCCGGCTCACGGCATCCCTCGCTACGCTGCTCATCGCCGCCGTGGGGCTCGCGACCGCGCTGGCGGCGGTGGGCGTGACGCTCACGGCCACCGGAACGGACGTCGTCGCCCTCTGGCCGGGCAGCGCCCTCAGCCTCGCGTGGGCCGGCTTCCTCGGTGCCGCACTCCTCACCCTCGACCTGCTGCCCGGCATCCGCTTGGCCCGCGTCGCCGCCGCGGCGGTCGTCGCGGTCGCGCTCGGCGTCGCCGCGTTCCCCGCGCTGACGGCCACCGTCCGCGGCGCCGCGGCGCTGACGAACGGTCCCGCCAGCACCCTTCCCGCGTACGTGGATGCGGAGGGACGCGGGGGGACCTCCACCGGGACGCTCGTCCTCGTCCCGCAGCCCGACGGCGGCATCTCGTCGACGGTCGTCTGGGGTGGCAGCGCGACGCTCGGCGGCCAGACGACACTCCTCTCCGCGCGCACCGCACCCGACGCCGCGGATGTGACGATCGCGCGCATGACGGCGGACCTCATCACGGATGCCGCCGGAGACGTCGTGGACCGGCTGGCCGACCACGGCATCGCCTTCGTCGTCCTCGGCACCGCTTCGACCGGCGAGGCCGACGGTGCGCGGGCGCTGCGCCTGTCCGCGCAGACGGCCCTCGACAAGCGGGACGGCCTGGACATCGTCGGCGAGACCGCCAAGGGCACGCTGTGGCGCCTCTCCGGCGACGTCGCCCCCCGGGTCGCGGCGGCGGAGACCGCCGCCACGGCGCAGAAGGTCGCGGGCATCCAGCTCGGCGTGATCGCCGTCGCGCTGCTCCTCGCCCTGCCGACGACCGCGAGCCGGCGCGAGGTGCGGGGCCTGCCCCGCGTCGTCGGCACGAGCAGAGCGGAGAGCCGATGAGCATCAGCCGGGTGCAGCGCGGGGCGCGGACCGCCGTGGGCATCGCCGTGACGGTCGTCTTCGTGCTGGGCGCCACCGCGGCGGCGCTCTTCCCGTGGCCGGAGGTCGCCCGCGAACCCGTAGCGGTCACCGCGATCCCGGAGCCGGAGGCATCCGTGCTCGCCTGCGCGGGGCCCGTCCTCGCGCTGGGCCGCGACGCCGGTGACGCCGGCGCACTCACCCTCGCCGCCGGCCAGAGCGTCGTCGCGGCGACCGGCGCGGGCAGCGCACCCGCGGAGGCTGCGACGCTCCTCGTCCCCGACGTCGTCGACGGCCGGGGGCCGGATGCCTTCACGGCTGCGCCGAAGGACCGCACCCGGACCGACGTGGCCGCCGCCGGCTCGGCATCCGTCGCGGACCCCGACCTCGCCGGTTTCGCCGCGTCCGCGTGCACCCCGCCGCTCATGGAGTCCTGGCTGGTCGGGGGCAGCGCGATCACCGGCGCGGCCGATCTCGTGCTGCTGACGAACCCCGGCACCGTCGCCGCCCGCGTCGACCTGACCGTCTACGGCGCCGCCGGGCCCGCGCAGCCGGCGTCCGGCACCGGGATCGTCGTCCCGGCCGGAACGCAGCGCATCCTCCCGCTCGCCGGGCTCGCGCGCGGCGAGCAGAGCCCCGTCATCCGGGTCACGTCCTCGGAGGCCCCCGTCCACGCCGCGCTGCAGGCGAGCATCACGCGGACCCTCGTCCCGGGCGGCGTCGATCAGGTCGGCGCGACCGCCGCGCCCGCCGGGACCCAGGTGATCCCCGCCTTCTCCGTCACGACCGATCCGGGCGACGAGGGCGCCTCCGACACCACGACCCTGCTGCGCCTCCTCGCCCCGTCCGCGGGGGCGGAGGCGAGCGTCACCGTCTCCCGGGTCGGCGCGCGCGGCGTCGTGGACGAGCCGCGCACCGTCACGCTGGATGCCGGCATCCCGCTGGAGCTCGAACTCGACGGCCTCGGCGTCGGCGCGTACAGCGTGCGCGTCGAGGCGAGCGGCCCCGTCGTCGCCGCCGTCTGGGAGACGACGGGGTTCGGGCAGGGCGCGGACTTCGCCTGGTACACGGCCGCCGACGCCCTGGAGGTGCCGAGCCTGTTCGCGGTGGCCGACGGGAGCGCGCCCGTGCTCACGCTCACGAACGACGGCGACCCCGACGTGGTCGCGGAGGTCGCCGCCGAGGCGGGCGCCGGCGAGGCGACCGACGTCACCGTCCCGGCCGGGGGCGGGGCGCGGCTGGCGCTGCGCTCCGGCACCGTGTACCGCCTCGTCTCCGGCGGCCCGGAGGTGCGCGCGAACGTCACGTACTCCGGCGCCGGCGCCCTCGCGGGCTATGCCGTGCTGCCCGCCGACGCCGCGGCCGCCGCCATCGTCGTCTACACGCAGTGACGGCTCAGAAGTAGCGGAACCGCTCCGGACCCAGGTCCCACGGGTCCTTGTCGAGATACTCGGCCGCGGCGCGGAACACGCAGCTCTCCACCGACATGCGGCGGTGCAGCTCGTCGTCGCGGTGCAGGTGGCTCAGCCGCTCGATGGGGAGGCGGTACAGGATGATCCGCTTCTGATCTGCGAGCACCGTCCAGCGGGGGATGCCGTCCGCGTCGGCGTCGGCCGGCATCGCTCCGATGTCGAACCGCACGTCGCGCAGCCCCGGCCAGGCGCTGCGCAGGAACTCCACCGCCGTGCCGACGGCGAGGTCGAACTTCTCCGCCCGCGTCTCCAGCGGCGGCAGCGGCGGGCGCACGACGGGGCTGCGGTCCTCGCGGCCGTGCCGGCCGTGGCGGGACGGCCGCGCACGCGTCGTCGCGGTGCGGACGCGGCGCCTGATCATGAGCCCATCCTAGGTCGCGCGGCGCGGCCTGCGCCCGCCTCGGCCACCGCTCGCTAGCGTGGACACGATGCGCGAGAGACTGTGTTCCAAGGTGGGCTGTGCCCGCGAAGCGGTGACGACCCTCACCTACGACTACGGCGACCAGATGGCCGCCGTCGGCCCGCTGGGGCGCGGCAACGACCCGCACGCGCACGACCTGTGCGCCATCCACACCGACCGGCTCTCCGTACCGAAGGGCTGGGTCGTCGTCCGGCACGAGACGCTGCGCGTCTGACCGCGCCGCACGCGGCGCGCGGAGTGGGAGAATAGGCGGATGCCGACTCCCGTGGACACCCTCGACTTCGTCGTCGCCGACCTCGCGCTCGCCGCAGCCGGCCGTCACCAGATCCGTCTCGCCGAGAACGAGATGCCCGGCCTCATGGCCCTGCGCGAGGAGTTCGGGCCGTCGCAGCCGCTCCGCGGCGCGCGGATCGCCGGCTCCCTGCACATGACGGTGCAGACGGCCGTCCTCATCGAGACGCTCGTCGCCCTCGGCGCGCAGGTGCGCTGGGCGAGCTGCAACATCTTCTCCACGCAGGACGAGGCCGCCGCGGCCGTCGCCGTGGGGCCGACCGGCACCGTCGAGGCGCCCGCCGGGGTCCCCGTGTTCGCGTTCAAGGGCGAGACGCTCGCGGAGTACTGGCAGCTGGCCGACCGCATCTTCGACTGGTCGGCGGAGGGCTTCGACGGCCCGAACCTCATCCTCGACGACGGCGGCGACGCGACGCTGCTCGTGCACAAGGGCGTCGAGTTCGAGCGCGCCGGCGCCGTCCCCGACGCCGCGGACGGCGACTCCGCCGAGTACCGCATCGTGCTCGACACGCTCCGCGCCAGCCTCGCCCGCGACCCGCAGCGGTTCACGCGGATGGCCGCCGGCATCCTCGGCGTCACGGAGGAGACCACGACCGGCGTCCACCGCCTGTACGAGCTGCACGCCGCCGGCGGGCTGCTCTTCCCCGGCATCAACGTCAACGACTCCGTCACCAAGTCGAAGTTCGACAACAAGTACGGCATCCGGCACTCGCTGCCCGACGGCATCAACCGCGCCACCGACGTCCTGATGGGCGGCAAGGTCGCCTTCGTCGCCGGGTACGGCGACGTCGGCAAGGGCGCCGCGGAGGCGCTGCGCGGCCAGGGCGCCCGCGTCATCGTCGGCGAGGTGGACCCCATCTGCGCCCTGCAGGCCGCGATGGACGGGTACCAGGTCGCCCGGCTCGAGTCCGTCGTCGGCGACGTCGACATCCTCATCACCGGGACCGGCAACACGCAGGTCGTCACGGTGGAGCACCTGCAGGGCCTCAAGCACCTCGCCATCGTCGGCAACGTCGGCCACTTCGACGACGAGATCGACATGGCGGGGCTGGAGTCGCTGCCCGGCGCGGAGCGCATCGAGATCAAGCCGCAGGTGCACGAATGGCGGATGCCGAGCGGCCGCAGCATCCTCGTGCTCAGCGAAGGGCGCCTGCTGAACCTGGGGAACGCGACGGGGCACCCGTCCTTCGTGATGAGCGCGTCGTTCACGAACCAGGTGCTCGCCCAGCTCGAGCTCTACACCCGGACCGACGCGTACCCCGTCGGCGTGTACGTGCTCCCCAAGGCGCTGGACGAGAAGGTCGCCCGCCTGCACCTGCCGGCGCTCGGCGTCGAGCTCACCGAGCTGACCCCGGCGCAGGCCGCGTACATCGGCGTTCCCGTCGAGGGGCCGTACAAGGTCGACCACTACCGCTACTGACGCGCGCCGACCGGCCCCCGTCAGTGTTCGGGGAACCCGCGCGGCGCCGCACGGGTGCCGGCCGTGAGGCGTGCCACGCGCGCCTGCTCGCCGACCAGCGCGGCGTACTCGCGGTCGCGGCGGACCGCGACGACGGCCCGCACGAGGGTCTCCGGGTCGACGGCCGGCAGCGGTGACACGTGCGGCGCGATGTCGGCGGCGATCGCCGCGGCGGTGCGCGCCCGCGCCGCCGGGTCGAGGCCCGTCGCCGTCCGGACGAACTGCGCGGCGCGGCGCGCCACGCGGTAGGGGAGCCGGGTGACGTCCGCGATGCGGGCCCAGTCCGCGAGCGCCTCCGGCACGCCGCCGGCCGGGGACGGCAGCTGCGGGGCGCGCGTGCGCTCGGCGTAGGTGCCGGCGAGGAGGTCCCCGAGGCGCTGCGCGCGGGGCGTGAACGCGCCGACGATGCCCGCGACCGCCCCGAGCGTGAACCACACCTCCAGGACGCCGGTCAGGGCGCGGATGAAGGCGTGCCGGAAGCCGGCGGCGCCGCCGTCGGTCCGCACGATCCGGCTGCCGACGGCGAGCTTGCCGAGGCTCCGCCCTCGTGTGATGGTCTCGACCGCCGTCGGTAGGACCACCGTCACCACCGCGAGGCTCGCGACCGTGAGGGCGGGGGACAGGGCGGACAGGTCGAGCCCCACGCCGGTGACCCACGACGCCGCGAGGAGGAAGAGCGCGAGCAGGGCGATGCCGGTCAGCATGTCGATGAGGAGACCGAGGGCCCGCAGGAAGAATCCGACCGGCTGCACGTCGAGGGCCACGGCCTCGCCGGTGAGGATCTCGTCCTGCCGGATCTCCGCCGGCGCCGGGGTGGGTCCGGGGGTGGCCATGGGTACAGTAAAGCAAATGGACCTCGACGCCCTGACGGCCGCGCGTCGTGCCGAGTGGGCGCGACTGGACGAGCTCGGGCGCATCCGCCGGCCGAGCGGCCGCGAGGTCGACGAGCTCGTCGCCCGATACCGGTCGGCCTCCGCCGACCTCGCCGAGATCAAGACGACCGCGGGCCGGAGCCCGGAGGGCGACCACCTGTCGACGCTGCTCGCGCGGGCGCGGCTGCGGCTGACCGGCGCCCCCGACAACGTGCTCCGTCAGGTGCCGCGCTTCTTCGCCCACCAGCTGCCCGCGGCCCTGTACCGGCTGCGCTGGACGACCCTCGTCATCGCGCTCGCGTTCCTCGCCGTCGCCGCGCTGGTGGCCACCTGGGTCGCCGGCGACACCGCCGTCATCGCCGCGCTCGGGGACGAGGCGGGGCTTCAGCAGTACGCCGAGGACGAGTTCACCGGTTACTACAGCGAGAACCCGGCGGCCGTGTTCGCCGGGACGGTGTGGACCAACAACGCCTGGATCGCCGCGCAGTGCGTGCTGTTCGGCATCACCGGCTTGTGGCCGGTCATGGTCATGATGCAGAACGCGGTCTCGGTCGGCGTCGCCGCCGCCGTGCTGTTCGCGCACGGCCGGGGGGACGTGTTCCTCCTCTACATCGCCCCGCACGGCCAGCTCGAGCTCACCTGCCTCTTCGTCGCGGCCGCGGCCGGGCTGCACATCTTCTGGGCCTGGGTTGCGCCCGGACCGCGGAGCCGCGGTGAGTCGCTCGCGGCGGCCGGGCGCTCGCTCGCGACGGTCGCCGTCGGCCTCGTCCTGGTCCTCGCCGTCGCCGGCCTCCTGGAGGGGTTCGTCACGGCGCAGCCATGGCCGTGGCCCGTGAAGATCGGCCTGGGGACGCTCGCGCTGGCCGCCTTCCTGACGTACATGCTCGTCGTGGGCGGGCGCGCGGCGGCGGCCGGCGAGAGCGGGGATCTGACCGAGTACGAGGCGGGCACCGCGCGTCTCGTCGCCGGCTGACACGCCTCGCGCTCATTTGGATTCGATCAAAAGAAGCGATAGACTCGCGGCATGTCGACCACCACCGTGCACAGCCCCGCACGGTACCCGGCGGCACCCGAGGCGCTGCGCGAGGCCGGCCTCCGCGTGACCCAGTCGCGCACCGCGGTCTACGACGCGCTCGCCGCCCGCCCGCACGCGAGCGCCGATGCGCTCTTCGCCGACGTCGGCCCCCGGATGCCGCGACTGAGCCGGCAGTCGGTGTACAACGCGCTCAACGACTTCGCCGACGCCGGCATCGTGCGCCGGATCGAGCCGGCCGGGCAGCCGATGCTCTTCGAGCTGCGGGTCAGCGACAACCACCACCACCTGATCTGCACCGACTGCGGCGCCGTCGCCGACGTCGACTGCGCGGTCGGGCACGCCCCCTGTCTCACGCCATCGCAGGACCACGGTTTCGCGATCGCGTCGGCGGAGGTCACGTACTGGGGCCTGTGCTCCACGTGCGCGGCCGCCGCCTGAGCACCACCACCCGAGGAAGGAATCACATGACCGACCACGAACCCACCGCCGCCCCCATCGGCGAGGACGTGACCGACATCAACCAGTCCGTCACGGTCACCGACACCGACGAGGCGTACGCCGAGGAGGCCACGGGCTGCCCCGTCGTCCACGCGCAGCCGCACCCGACCACCGGCTCGGCGAACAACGTCTGGTGGCCGAACCAGCTGAACCTGCGCGTGCTGAAGAAGAACCCCGTCGAGGCCAACCCGCTCGGCGGCGACTTCGACTACAAGGCCGCCTTCGAGGCGCTCGACCTCCCCGCGGTCAAGGCCGACATCGCCGAGGTCCTCACGACGTCGCAGGACTGGTGGCCGGCCGACTTCGGCAACTACGGCCCGCTCATGATCCGCATGGCGTGGCACAGCGCCGGCACGTACCGCGTGCACGACGGCCGTGGCGGCGGCGGAGCCGGTCAGCAGCGCTTCGCCCCGCTGAACAGCTGGCCCGACAACGTCAACCTCGACAAGGCGCGCCGCCTGCTCTGGCCCGTGAAGAAGAAGTACGGGCAGGCGCTGTCCTGGGCCGACCTCATGATCCTCGCCGGCAACGTCGCGCTGGAGACCATGGGCTTCAACACGTTCGGCTTCGGCGGCGGCCGCCCCGACGTCTGGGAGCCGGACGACGACGTGTACTGGGGCCCGGAGACCACCTGGCTCGGCGACCAGCGCTACAAGGGCGACCGCGAGCTCGACAAGCCGCTCGCCGCGGTCCAGATGGGCCTGATCTACGTCAACCCGGAGGGCCCGAACGGCAACCCCGACCCGCTCGCGTCGGCGCGCGACATCCGCGAGACGTTCTCGCGCATGGGCATGAACGACGAGGAGACCGTCGCCCTCATCGCCGGCGGCCACACCTTCGGCAAGACCCACGGCGCGGCACCGGACTCGAACCTCGAGGACAACCCGGAGGCCGCGGGCCTGGAGGAGCAGGGTCTCGGCTGGCGGAACAACCACGCATCCGGCAAGGGCGATGACACGATCACGTCCGGCCTGGAGGTCACCTGGACCTACCACCCGACCCGCTGGGACAACGAGTTCTTCCACATCCTGTACGCCTACGAGTGGGAGCTCATGAAGAGCCCCGCCGGCGCGAACCAGTGGCGGCCGCAGAACGGCATGGGCGCGGACATGGTGCCGCTCGCCCACGACCCGTCGAAGCGACGCGAGCCGCGCATGCTGACGAGCGACATCGCCCTCCGGGTGGACCCCGAGTACGACAAGGTCTCGCGGAAGTTCAAGGACGACCCCGAGGCGTTCGGCGACGCGTTCGCCCGTGCCTGGTTCAAGCTCACGCACCGCGACATGGGCCCGATCTCCCGCTACATCGGCCGCGAGGTCCCGACCGAGGAGCTCATCTGGCAGGACCCGCTGCCGGCCGTCGACCACGTCCTCATCGACGACGCCGACGCGGCGGCGCTCAAGGCGCAGATCCTCGCCTCCGGGCTCACCGTCGCCCAGCTCGTGTCGACGACGTGGGCGGCAGCGTCGACCTTCCGCGGCAGCGACAAGCGCGGCGGCGTCAACGGGGCCCGCATCCGGCTGGAGCCGCAGAAGGACTGGCAGGTCAACAACCCGCCGCAGCTGCAGCAGGTCCTGGCCCAGCTCGAGTCCGTGCAGGCGTCGTTCAACGACGGCCGCACCGACGGCAAGAAGGTCTCCCTCGCGGACCTCATCGTCCTGGCCGGCAATGCCGCCGTCGAGAAGGCCGCGAAGGATGCCGGTGTCGAGGTCGAGGTGCCGTTCCGCGCGGGCCGCACCGACGCCTCGCAGGAGCAGACCGACGTCCACTCGTTCTCCTACCTGGAGCCGGCGGCCGACGGATTCCGCAACTACTACGGCCGCAACGCCGTGCTGCCGCAGGAGCACCAGCTCATCGACAAGGCGAACCTCCTCACCCTCACGGCGCCGGAGATGACCGTCCTCGTCGGCGGTCTCCGCGTGCTCGGCGCGAACTGGGACGGTTCGGAGTACGGCGTCTTCACCACGCGCCCCGGCGTGCTGACGAACGACTTCTTCGTCAACCTCCTCGACCTGGGGACGACGTGGACCGCGCTGGACCCGGGTTCGCAGGCGTACGAAGGCGTCAAGGAGGGGACCACGGAGCGCGTCGGCCGCGGCACCCGCGTCGACCTGCTGTTCGGCTCGAACTCCGAGCTGCGCGCACTCGCCGAGGTCTACGCCTCGGATGACGCGACCGAGAAGTTCGTCCACGACTTCGCGGCCGCGTGGGGCAAGGTCACCGAGCTCGACCGGTTCGACCTCGTCTGACGCTCTGCGGCTCTCTCGTCCGGAAGGCCCGTCCCCTCGCGGGGGCGGGCCTTCCGGCGTGCATCAGGCGGCGTTGCGGGAGTCGAAGAGCGCCTTGTGCGCGAAGCCCGCGATGAGTGCGCCGACGATCGGGAACACCAGGAACACCCAGAGCTGCACGAGCGCATCGCCCCCGCCGTAGATCGCCGTCGCGATGGACCGCGCCGGGTTCACCGACGTGTTGTCGATCGGGATGGATGCCAGGTGGATGAGCGTGAGCGTCAGGCCGATGACGAGCCCGGCGAACGGCGTGCCGCGCGTCGCGTGCGTGACGCCGAGGATGACGAGCACGAAGATGCCGGTGAACACGATCTCCGCCGTGATCGCCGCGCCGAGCCCGAACCCGCCGGGGGACTGCGCGCCGAAGCCGTTGCTCGCGAAGCCGGCGTCCTGCCGCTGGGTGAGCCACCCGTCGGGGCCGAACATCCCGATCAGCACGAGCAGGCTCGTGCCCACGGCGCCGCCGACGATCTGGGCGACGATGTAGCCGGGCGCGTCGCGCCAGGGGAAGCGGCCCGCCGCGGCGAGCCCCAGCGTCACGGCCGGGTTGAAGTGCCCGCCGGAGATCGGACCCCACGTGTACGCGGCCGCGACGATCGTGAGCCCGAACGCCAGGGCGACGCCCACGAAGCCGATGCCGAGCGACGTGCCCGCGTCGCTGGTGCCGAAGTCGGCGGCGAATAGGGCGGCCCCGATGGAGCCGAAGACGAGGAGGAAGGTCCCGGCGGCCTCCGCGAGGAGCTTGATGCCGGTCGCCGGTCCCGCCTCCGGCGGGGTGTGGTCGAGCGGTGTCGGGACGGCGGGCTGGTCGGGGATCGGATCGGGACTCATGACTCCTCCTTCGGGGCGCAGCGGATGCCGTGAGTCTCCCGCCGATCGCGGGCGGCCGCCAGTGCCACGCCGGCACGGGGCTCCCGGTTCTCACAGGCGCGCGGTTCTCAGAGGCGCCCGGCGGCCTTCAGTGCCAGGTAGCGGTCCGCGACACGGGGCGGCAGCGACTCGGCGTCCGCGACGACGGCATCCGCCCCGGCGCGCGCGATGGCCGCGGCCACCTCCCGGGCGTCCCGCGCGGTGCGCTCGGCCGCCGCGAGCGCATACACCCCGGCGGCGTCCCGCGGGGGCTCGGGGAGCGGCTCGTCCGCCGACACGCTGCCCACGACGACGCGGCTGCGCGCGGTGAGCGCCGGGAGCGCCGCCAGGAAGCCGCGCGCCGCGTCCACGGCATCCTGCGCCGTCAGGAGCACGACGAGGGCCGGGCGCGTCGTCAGGCGGCGGACCTGCGCGGCCGCGGCATCCCAGTCCGTGTCGATCAGCTGCGGCTCGACCGGCGCCATCGCGTCGACGAGCGCGGGGAGCAGCCCCGCCCCGTCGACCCGCGTGACGCGGGCGCGCAGCACCCGGTCGAACATCACGAGGTGCACGTGGTCGCCGGCACGGGCCGCGAGGGCCCCGAGGAGCAGCGCCGCCTCCATCGCCGCGTCCAGGCGCACGCCGTCGCCGACCCGCGCGGCCGAGGTGCGGCCGGTGTCGATCACGATCACGACGTGCCGGTCGCGCTCGGGGCGCCAGGTGCGCAGCATCGTCGTGGTCGCCCGCGCGGTGGCCCGCCAGTCGATGGACCGCACGTCGTCGCCGCGGACGTACTCGCGGAGGCTGTCGAACTCGGTGCCCTGGCCGCGCACCTGCACGCTCGTGTTGCCGTCGAGCTCCCGCAGCCGCGCGAGGCGGGAGGGAAGGTGCCGGCGGGCGGTGAACGGCGGCAGGACGCGCAACGTGCCCGGTGCCTCGATACGCCCTTGCCGGCCGGCGAGCCCCAGCGGGCCGTCGGCCCGTACGACCACGAACCCGGTGCGCAGCTCTCCACGCCGCCGCGGATGAAGCGGGATGTCCACGGCTCGGCGCTCGCCGGCGGGAATGTCGATCCTGCTGCGGTCGCCCGGGGCGCCGGCGGTCGGCTGCCACGCATCCCGGACGCGCCCGCGGAGGCCCCGGCGACTCCGGTTGGTGAGCAGCAGCGTCGTCGTCACGTCCTGATCGCGGAGCACCCGCGCCGGGATGCGGCGCTCGACGCCCACGGCGCGGGGGTCGGCCGCGTACGCGGCGTCGACGGCCGCCGCCGCGAGGCAGAGCGCCGCCCAGACGCCCGCGACCGCCCACGCCGACATCCCCGCGGCCGAGAGCAGCACGACGGGGACCACCCCCACGGCGAGGGCGAGCGCGAGGCGGCCGGTGACGAACATCAGATCGGCACGCGGGTCTGCGCCAGCACGGAGGTCAGGATGGCTTCCACCGAGACGGCCTCGAGCTCCGCTTCGGGCCGGAGGCGCACGCGGTGCCGCCACGTCGGAAGCAGCATCGTCTGCACGTGGTCGGGGGTGATGGCCGGGTAGCCGCCCAGCCACGCCCACGTCTTCGCCGTCGCGAGGAGGGCGGTGGCGGCACGCGGGCTCGCGCCGAGCTGCACCGAGGGGGACTGCCGGGTCGCACGGGCGAGGTCCACGACATATCCCAGCACGTCGTCGGAGACCGTGACCGAGGCGGCGGCGCGCTGCGCGGCGCGGATCTCGGCGGCGCCGACGACCGGCTCAAGGCCGGCGCCGGCGAGGTCGCCCGGGCGGAAGCCGTCGGCGTGCCGGCGGAGCACCGCCATCTCGTCGGCGCGTGCGGGCGCGTCGATGAGGAGCTTCAGCAGGAACCGGTCCAGCTGCGCCTCGGGGAGCGTGTAGGTGCCCTCGTGCTCGATCGGGTTCTGCGTCGCGGCGACGAGGAACGGGTCGGGGAGGGGGCGGGACTGCCCGTCCACCGACACCTGGCGCTCCTCCATCGCCTCCAGCAGCGCCGCCTGCGTCTTCGGTGGCGTGCGGTTGATCTCGTCGGCCAGGAGCACGTGGGTGAACACCGGCCCGGCACGGAAGTCGAATGCACCGGCCCGCGCGTCGTAGACGAGGGACCCGGTGACATCGCCCGGCATGAGGTCGGGGGTGAACTGGATGCGGGCGGTGTCCAGGCCGATCGCCCGGCTGAACGCGCGGACGAGCAGCGTCTTGGCGACGCCCGGCACGCCCTCGAGCAGGACGTGTCCGCGGGCCAGCAGCGCGATCAGGAGGCCGGTGACCGCGCCGTCCTGACCGACCACCGCCTTGCCGACCTCGAGCCGCACACGGTTCATGGCCTCGCGGAGCTCGTCGGCGGACGGGGCGTCGGCGACGGTGTCGCTCATGGGGTGTTCCTTTCGGGGCGGAGGGTTCCGGTCACGATGGCATCCGACTTCGAGGCCAGAGCGTCTTCGAGGTCGCGGAGGCGCGCGGCGAGGTCGACGAGCTCCCGGTCGGTGCGCGGCACGGCGTCCAGCAGCACACCGGCGACGGCGCCGGGGTCGGCGGACAGGTGGACGGCGACCGCGTCGGACACCTCCCGGGCGGATGCCGCGGGGCCGAGCCCGACGAGGCGCGCGAGCCGGTCGAGCGCGGCGATCCGCAGCTGGTCGGCGGCGTGCCCGGCATCGCCGGCGCGCGCGTACAGCTGCGCGCGGCCCACGGTCGTCTCGCCGGCGCGGACGGACACCGGCAGCGTCTCGGCGACGAGGGGGCCGAACCGGCGGCCCCGCCAGACCGCGGCGGCGAGGGCGGCGCCGGCGAGGAGGGCGATCGCCGGGGTGACCCAGTCCGGTGTCAGCTCGCCGACGGTCGGCGCCGTCGCGAGGTCGCTGTCCTGCAGCGCCGGCAGGTACCAGACGACGTGCGAGCGGCGCCCCAGCAGGTTCACCCCGAGCGCCGCGTTGCCGTCCCGGGCGAGTAGCTCGTTCGTAAGGAGCGCCGTGGCGTCGAGGGCCGCGATCCGCCTGTCGCCCGTCTCGAGGACCAGGAGACCGTGCCCGTCGCCGGAGGGGTAGCAGCCGACCGCGTCGCCGACGGCGCGGAACACGGTGCCGGGGGACACCTCGCCGGCCCGCACGGCCTCGGCGAGCCCGCAGCCCGGCGGGGCCGCGCCCTCGCCGATGCCCGCGGGCCCCGAGCGGGCCAGGAGGAGGCGCAGATCCCGCGACCGCGGCTCGAGCAGCACGACATCGGCCGCCGTCCCGGTCACCGCGGCGAGGGCCTCGTCCGACAGCGGCGCGGTGTCGGTGAGGACGAGCGTGGATGCCGACGTGACCGCGTCCTCCGCCGCGGCCCGGTCGCGGGCCACGGTGACGGCGACGCCGTGTCCCTCCAGGATGCGGGCGAGCGCCCGTCCCCCGTCCGGGGTGGCGGACTGGGGGTCGAGGAGACCCGCGGCCGGCATCTGCGCGATCCCGCCGATCGCGGCGGCGACGGCGCCCACGACGAGCAGGGCGGCGCCGATGGCCGTCCACCCCGCCACCGCACGGCGGCGGGGCGCCGCCGCCGTCCGTGCCGCCGTCCGTGCCGCCGTCATGCCGGGATCCGTTGCGGCCGGGGCGCTGCGGCGAGACGCTCGTCGAGCGCGGCGACGAGCGCGTACGCGTCGGGCGTGCCGGGCCGCCGGAGGTAGCGGACGTCGTCGAAGACATCGGCCGCGCGGGCGAGTGCCTCCGTCTCGCCGGGGAAGGCGCGGGCGGCGGAGCGTGCGAAGCCGTGCACCGTCGTCCCCGGCGTCGCCGGCACGATCGTGCGATCGGAGAGCGCCCGGGCGAGCGCGCGGAAGCGCAGCACGATGGCGGCCTCCCACCGGCCGCCGGCGGCCTCGGCTTCGGCGGTGCGGCGGAGGTCCGCCGCGGACCTGCGCTCGGCGTCGCCGAAGAGCGCCGCGGCGGCCTGCGCGCGGGCCGCGCGGCGCGGACGGCCCCAGATCGCGACGGCGACGCCGATCGCGGCGAGCACGATGACGAGCACCGCGACCGCGAGCCACGGGCCGAACGCGGCCGGGACGTCGCCGCTGAAGAGGGAGAGGAAGAAGTCGCCGACGGCGCGGGCGGCGCGATCGAAGGGCGTCGGCTCGGCCACGCGGTAGACGGTGCCGGCCAGCTCGCGCTCCGCCCACTCGCGCGCCTCGTCGCCGTCCGGGATGAGCGGCGCCGCGGGCAGCCTCACAGCGTGCCCCGCGCGCCGCCGGGCGGTGTCCACGTCGTCGGCGACGGCGCGGGTGCGGGCACGGATACCGGAGGTGCCGGCGCCGCCGCAGGGGCCGTTGGCGGGTACCCCGGTGCCGGGTGCGGGGCGGCCGGGCCGACGAACCCCGGCACCGCGGTCCCCGGGACGGGCGGGGCCCATCGGGGCAGGTCCCGTCCGACGTGCGCCCGGTACGGATCGCCCGGCTCCGCCCCGGGCAGGTCGCGCTGGTCGACGTAGGCGAGGAGATCCAGGTCCAGGCCCTCCCGCCGCATCCGGCAGTCGATGTAGATGAGGGCGGTCGCCGTGGACTGCACGACGAGCGCGACCGACTGCAGGAGCACGACGAGCACCTCGGTGACCAGCAGGCCGACCAGGAGCGCGACGACGCCGCCGACCTCGGGGTCGCCGGTGGGGGAGAGGACGGTCGTCAGCCCCGTCGTGAGGAAGGACATCGGGAGGGTCACCAGCTGCGCGAGCACCCCGAACGCGGAGGAGATGATGACGATGATCCCGAGCGACGGCCAGAACCGTCCGCGCGTGAGGAGCCAGGAGCGGCGCACCGCTTCGATGATGCGGGCCTGCTCCATGACGATGACCGCCGGGACGAGCAGGAGCTTGACGCTCAGCCACAGCGACACCGGCACGGTCACCATGATCGCGAGGAGCACGACGACGATCACCGCGGCGACGGAGGCCTGCGCCAGCAGGACGAACCCGGCGACGAGGATGCCGACGAGCACGGCGACCGCCAGGCTCAGCAGGATGGTGTATCCGATGAGGCGCCCGGCGACCGGCTTCACCTGGCGCCAGAGGCCGCCGAGGGTGAGCTTCTCCGCGAGCGCGGCGTGCGCCACCTCGCGCACGATGACCGCCTGCACGAGCACGCTGAACGCGGTGGTGGCCAGGCCCAGCAGGACGCTCACGACGCCGACGAGCGCGATCGAGCCCGCCATGACGGTGTCGAAGTCGTCGTCGCCCGGCTCCAGGGTCGCGACGCGCCCGAACGCGTAGAACCCCGTCGCGACGATCCCGGCGGCGGCGACGATCGTCACGACCGTCTGCGCGACGAGGGCGAAGCCGAGCAGCACCCGCGGGTTCTGGCGCAGCGCCGCGAACGAGCGTCCGAGGATGGTGCCGAAGCCGTGCGGTCGCAGCGGGATGATCCCGGGCCGCGGGGCCGGCGTCCACGTCGGGTAGGCCGTCACATGCCCTCCTCGAAAGTTCGGCGCAGCTCGTCCTATCGTGGCATACCGGGGCCATCCGGCCCCGGTGCGGCGGGGTCGGATACTGTGGGGGGAAGCGCCCGGCCGGCGCACCGGCATCCGCCGTACCCGAAGGACGAACAGGTCACCATGACATCCCGCATCCTGGTTGTCGACGACGACACCGCTCTGGCTGAGATGATCGGCATCGTCCTGCGCACCGAGGGGTTCGAGACGGCGTTCTGCGCCGACGGCGCCGCCGCGCTGGACGTGTGGCGCGCCGAGCGTCCCGACCTCATCCTGCTGGACCTCATGCTGCCCGGGATGGACGGCATCGAGATCTGCACCCGGGTGCGGGCCGAGTCCGGCGTCCCGATCATCATGCTGACCGCGCGCACCGACACCGCCGACGTCGTGCGGGGCCTGGAATCCGGTGCCGACGATTACATCGTCAAGCCCTTCAACCCCAAGGAGCTCGTCGCCCGCATCCGCACGCGGCTGCGGCCGAGCACCCAGCCGGCGGGGGAGATGCTGCGCATCGGCGACCTCACCGCCGACGTCGCCGCGCACGAGGTGCGCCGGGGGGACACCGTCATCGCGCTGACCCCGCTCGAGTTCGAGCTGCTCGTGGCGCTGGCCGCGAAGCCGCAGCAGGTGTTCTCCCGCGAGATGCTGCTCGAGCAGGTGTGGGGCTACCACTACAAGGCGGACACCCGGCTCGTGAACGTGCACGTGCAGCGGCTGCGGGCCAAGGTCGAGATCGACCCCGACAACCCGAAGATCGTCACGACGGTGCGCGGCGTGGGGTACCGCGCCGGCGCCGTCGTCTAGCCGCCGGGACCGCATCGTGTCGCCGACGAGCACCGCCACCCACGCCGTCGTCGCCGACTGGCGCGATGTGCGCGCGTGGCCGCGGCGCATCGCGCTGGCCTGGCGCCGGTCGCTGCGGTTCCGCACCCTCGCGCTCACCCTCGGGCTCACCGCCCTGACGATCCTCGTGGCGCTCGTCTGGATGGCCCTGGCGATCCAGAACGACCTGTTCGAGTCCCGCATCCAGCAGGTGCAGTCCGCGGCGAGCAGGGCGACCCAATCGGCGCAGACGACCCTCGACGCCGCCGTCGTGGAGAGCGACACGCTCGCGCTGCAGAATCTCATGGACCGCGTGCGCACCTCGATGTCGCGGCAGGCGGCCACCGACATGATCGCCGCGTTCCGCATCTCCGACCAGCCGTCCTCCACGGCTCCGCAGGACTTCGAGGCGGGCGGCCTCACCGCCGACATGCTCACCTCGGGGCTCCGGCAGACCGTGCGGCGCGACGCCGGCACGCAATGGTGGCAGTCCATCGGCATCCCCGCCGACGACGGCGGGCACGCGCCGGGGGTGGTGATCGGGCAGCAGCTGATCCTGCCCGAGGCGGGCGCGTACGAGGTGTACTTCGCGTACGAGCTGGGCTCCGAGGCGCAGACCCTGCAGTTCGTGCAGGTCACCCTGTGGGGTGTCGGCATCGTACTCGTGGTGCTGATCGGTGCGGTCAGCTGGTTCGTGCTGCGATCGGTCACCGTGCCGATCGCGCAGGCCGCCGAGACGAGCGCGAAGCTCGCCTCCGGCGACCTCGGGGTGCGCCTGCCGGTGCAGGGCGAGGACGAGTTCGCCACGCTGGGACGCTCGTTCAACGCGATGGCGGACAGCATCGAGGCGCAGATCAAGGAGCTCGCCGAGCTCTCGCTCGTGCAGCAGCGGTTCGTCTCGGACGTCTCGCACGAGCTGCGCACGCCGCTGACGACCATCCGGCTCGCCTCCGACATGCTCAACGACCAGCGCGCCGCCTTCGACCCGACGACGGCGCGCGCCGCGGAGCTCCTGCACGCGCAGGTGCAGCGCTTCGAGACCCTGCTGACCGATCTGCTCGAGATCAGCCGGTACGACGCGGGCTCGGTGCAGCTGGAGAACGAGGCGACAAGCCTCGCCCACCTCGCCGAGGATGTCATCGCGTCGATGCAGCAGCTCGCGGACCAGCACGGCACCGACGTGCGCCTCGTGGCGCCCGGCGGGTACTCGCCCGTCGACATGGACCCCCGGCGGGTGCGGCGCATCGTCCGGAACCTCCTCGGCAACGCGATCGAGCACGGTGAAGGCCGCCCCATCGTCGTGACGGTCGACAGCAACCAGGAGGCCGTCGCGCTGGGGGTCCGCGACTTCGGGCTCGGGATGAGCGAGGCCGACGCCGAGCGCGTCTTCGACCGGTTCTGGCGCGCCGACCCGTCGCGCAAGCGCACGATCGGCGGGACCGGGCTGGGCCTGTCGATCGCGCTCGGCGACGCGCGCCTGCACGGCGGCACCCTCGAGGTGTGGTCGGAGCTCGGCCGCGGCACGAACTTCGTGCTGACCCTGCCCCGCCAGGGCGCGGGACTGCGCGGCACCCCGCCGATCCCCGCCGATCCCGGTGATGACGGCATCCCCTCCGACGACCTCGGCATGACCCAGCCGCTGGATCTGTCCGACCTCGCCCAGGGAGGGCGTCCGTGACCCGCCGCCCCGCCCTCGTCCTCGCCGCCACGCTGCTCGCGCTGCTCCTCACCGCGTGTGCGGGACTCCCCACGAGCGGACCCGTCAACGCCGGCCGCCCGGTCACGGAGGAGGAGGGCGACTCGGACGTCGCGTTCGTCCCCGCCGGCCCGTCCCGTGGCGCGACGCCGGCCCAGATCGTGGAGGGCTTCATCGCCGCCGGGTCCGGCACGCGCAACAACTGGGAGACCGCGCAGCAGTTCCTCACGCCGGACTTCCGGGCCACGTGGCGCCCGCAGGCCGGCGTCACCGTCTACCGCGCCGGGGAGCGGGCTCTCGCCGAGCCGGCCGAGGGGGAGATCGTCCTGACGATCGCGCCGGAGGCCACGGTGGACGCCACGGGAGCCTACGACGTCGCCGGCGAGGGGCAGATCACGATCGGCTTCCGCCTGGAACGGGTCCGGGACGAGTGGCGGATCGCGGAGGCGCCGGACGGCGTCATCCTGGACGAGAACCGCTTCCGGTCGGTCTTCCGCAGCTACGAGCTGATGTACTTCGACCCGAGCTGGCGCTTCCTCGTCCCCGATCTGCGCTGGTTCCCGACCACCAACGCCGCGACCCGGATCGCCGAGGCGCTCGTGGACGGCGCGCCGAGCCCGTGGCTCGCCGGATCCGTCGTCAGCGCGTTCTCCGCCGACGCCGGGCTCGCGCAGCGTTCCGTGCCGGTCCGATCCGGCGTGGCCCAGGTGTCGCTGGAGAGCAGCGCCCGGCAGCTCGAGCCCGCCGTCCTCGACCGCATGCAGACGCAGCTCCAGGAGAGCCTGGCCGGCGCCGGCATCCCCGAGGTCGACATGCTCGTCGACGATCAGGTGCTGACGGCCGAGCCGGTGAACGTCGCCTCGACGCGCATCGACTCGCGCCCGCTCGTGCTGACCGCCGACGCGTTCGGCTTCCTCTCCGGCACGCAGGTCGAGGAGATCCTGAGCCTGTCCGCCGCGGTCCGCTCCGTCGACGCCGCCGCGATCGAGGTGGCCGCGTCGCGGTCGACGGCGGCCGTGCAGACCCCGACGGGAGCCGTGCTGCGCGTCGAGACCGGGGCCGCGCCGACCGAGATCGACAGCCGCCCGGGGCTCGTGGCGCCGACGGTCGACACGCTGAACTACATCTGGACCGTGCCGTCCGGGTCTCCGGATGCCGTCGTCGCGATCGGCGCCGACGGCGCGTGGCGGGAGATCGCCGACGCCTGGCCCGGAGCCACCCGCATCTCCGCGATGCGGGTCTCCCGCGACGGCGCGCGGATCGCCGCCGTTTCCCGCGACGGCGTGCGCCCATCGCTGTGGGTGGCCGGCATCGTCCGCGACGCGGACGGCGTCCCGGTCGCGCTCGGCGAGCGCCGGCTGCTGGCCGTCCTCCCGGGGGACGGCGTCGGGCTCGCCTGGGGCGACGAGACGAGCCTCGCCCTGTCCTACACGGACGGCGGACAGACGTTCGTCCTCGAGCAGCCGGTCGGCGGGCCGGGGACGGCGCTGCGCGCCCCCGACGGGATCACGACGGTCGCGGGCGGCAATCAGCCCGGCGGGGTGCGGCTGCGCGACGTCGACGGCGAGCTGTACGTCCAGCGCGGCGCGTCGTGGCAGGACCAGTTCTCCGGTGTCCGGGTGCTCGCGACCCAGCAGGGCACGCCGCGCTGACGACGGCTCCTCCCCAGGAGGCGCACGCGGGCCGGCGCACCCGGATCGCGGGCGGCCCGGCGGCCGGTCGGGACATGGGCCGGAGGATGGGCGGATGCCGATCCCGCCGTCCGGTGCCCGCGCCGCGCTCGCCGAGGCGCTCGCCCTCCTCTTCCCGACGTGGTGTGCGGGCTGCGACCTGCCCGGCGCCTCCCTGTGCGCCGACTGCGCCCTCGCCCTCGTCCCCGACCTGCGCGTGCGGCGCCTCGCCGACGGACTCCGCGTGCACAGCGCGCTCGCCTACGAGGGCGTCCCCGCGCGGGTCGTCCGCGCGCTGAAGGAGGACGGCCGGACCTCGCTCGCCCGACCTCTCGGCGCGGCGCTGGCTGCGGCGGTGGGCGCCGCCGATCCGGACGGCGACGTGCACATCGTGCCGGTCCCGACCTCGCGCGCGGCCCTCCGCCGCCGCGGCTATCGCGTCACGGAACTCGTCGCGGTGCGGGCCGGCCTGACCCCCGAGCGACGGCTCCTGGCCCGGGCCCCCGCCGCCGACCAGCGGGGCCTCGGGCGCGCGGAGCGCGCCGCCAACGTCTCCGGGACGATGCGCGCCCGGGACGCGGCGGGCCTGCGCATCCTTCTCGTCGACGACGTCGTGACGACCGGCGCGACACTCGCCGAAGCGGCGCGGACGCTCCGGGAGGGCGGCGCGGAGGTGGTGGCGGCGGCCACGGTCGCCGCGACGCCGCGGCACGGAATACTCACGGCTCGCCGAGCGTGACATGCGGCCGGACCGGGGCTACGTTGGGGGGACAGAAGGCGAACCGAGGTCCGCCCTTGACCGGGAGGACCGGAACAAGGAGGTCAGGGATGGAAACCAGCATCGTCGGCGTGGGCGTGAGCATCACGGATCGGTTCCGCACCGTTGCCGAAGAGAAGTCCGCCCGGATCGAGAACCTGGCGCCCCGCGCGCAGCGACTCGACGTCAAGGTCACGCATCGCGTCTACCACAACGGGGGGCGCGAGGACGAGACCGTCGAACTCACCTTGACCGGCAAAGGCCCCATCGTCCGCGCGGAGGCGACGGACGGCGACAAGTTCGCGGCCCTCGACATCGCGGTCGACAAGATGGCGGAGCAGCTGCGGCGCGCGAAGGACAAGCGGGTAGACGCCCGGAACCACTCGCGCGGCGCGAAGCTCGAGAAGGGCACCGGCACGATCGCCGGGATCGACGTGAAGCCCGCCTCGCTCGACGTCATCCGCGCGGTCGCGACCGGCGAGGTCCCGATCATCACGGGCAACGAGGACGAGGAGGACTACACCCCCGTCGTCATCCGCACCAAGCTGTTCGACCCCGAGTGGATGACCGTCGAGGAGGCCGTGGACCGCATGGAGCTCGTCGGCCACGACTTCTTCCTCTTCATCGACGCGCGCACCGATCACCCGAGCGTCGTCTACCGCCGCAAGGGCTGGGACTACGGCGTCATCTCTCTGACGACCGTCGCAGCCGCGGAGGAACTGGTCTCCTAGACCGAGAACGGGAGGGCCGATGCCGTGGCGGCATCCGCCCTCCCGCACGTCCGGACGACGTGGGCGATCAGTCGAACATGCCGTCCAGGAGGCTGCCGATGACCAGTCCGCCGAGGAGCCCCCCCATGATGTCCGGGCCGCCGCGCTGACCGCGTCCACCGCTCTGACCCCAGCCCCCGTCGTTCGGGCGCGAGGAGTCGATGTCGCGCTGGGCGAGCTGCAGGGCCTCGGCGGCCAGCATCCCGCACCGGCGGGCGTCGGCGAGCGCCTGCTCGCGCAGATCCTCGTGGATGGGCGCGCCGATGAACGGCGCGAGTTCGAGCCGGATGCGCTCCGCCTCGGCGAGCCGCGTGCGGGCGTCGGCTCCGATCCAGCCGCGGTGGCCGGAGATGACGCTGCGGGCGACGCCCAGCTGCCGGTCGGCGTCGTCGATCGCGTGCCGCACGTGCGACTCCGGCGGCACGGGCCGGGCGGCGCGCTCGCGCGCCTTCGCGACGGCGAGATCCAGGGCCGTGTTGGCCTCCCGCAGGCGGGTGAGCTCGGTGAACGGGTCGGGCTTGTCCGCCGTGGTGCTGAAAGCGTCCAGCGCCTTCTCCAGCGCCGTCGTCGCCGCGGCGACGGCCGGGACGCCGGCGAGGTCGCGTGCGTCGACGATGTCCTGCCGGGAGTCGTCGACGATGGCGGTGAGCGTCGAGGCGGCGCGGAGCGCCTCGACCTCGAACTGGTCGACGGACTCCAGGAGCGTCGTGGCGCGGCGGACCGCCTCGATCGCGGTCTCCAGCGCGATGTTGGCCTGTTCCCGCTGTCCGCTCTCGCGGCGGACCTCGGACACGTCCGAGCCGTGGATCGCGAACTCCAGCAGCTGCCGGGCCTCGACGGGGTTCCCGGAGATCTTCCGGAGGGCGGCGGGGGAGTAGCGCTGCTGCAGCCGCGCGACGGTCTCCTCCGCCTGCGGCAGGCGGGCGCTCAGCCGCTCGACGTCGCGACGGATGCCGGCGATGATCTCCGGCGCGCGCCGTGCGCGGGCGATGGGCTCGGCGAGCGCCTCGGTGCGGTCGTCGAGGAGCTCCTGCGCCCAGTCGCACAGCTGGATGATGCGCTCGTTGCGCGTGCGCAGCTCCTCGGTCGTGTCGGGGATCTCGTCGTGATTGAGCTGATTGAGGTGGAAGGCCTCGCCGAGGTGCTCGCGGACGGCGGCGACCGCCGCGCGCAGCTCGCTCGTGGCGTCCCGGCCCAGCTCGATCTCGGCGTACAGGAGCTCGTCGGCGGTCGTGCGGAGGCGCTCGTCGGCGGCCACGAGCGCGGAGTCCGCCCGCCGGCCGAGCTCGGCGATCTTCGCCTGCAGCTCCTCTTGCTCGCGCTTGCGTCTGCCCCAGATTCCACCAGCCATGGCTCGATCCTAGATCCGCGGCGCCCCGCGGCGCCGCGAGGGGCGGCGGTTCTCTGCCCCTTCGCAGAACCCGCGCCGTCCGCGCCGGTGCGCTGTCCGCTGTGGGAGATACCGGGGCGCATACGGATGTCTCCAAGGTCACGGACGGATAACATGGCTCAATATGCCTGCGCCTGCGCGCGGGCACCCGCCGACCGGGACGTCGGCGGCACCCGACAGATGGAGATCGTCCGTGGCCAACCCCCTCGAGAAACTGCTTCGCGCCGGAGAAGGAAGGATCCTCCGGCGGCTCCAGCAGGTCGTGAAGGCCGTGAACGCCCTCGAAGAGGACTACGCGCAGCTCACCGACGACGAGCTGCGCGGCGAGACCGCCGAGCTGCGCGCCCGTCACGAGGCGGGCGAGTCGCTGGACAAGCTCATGCCCGAGGCGTTCGCCGCCGTGCGCGAGGCCGCCAAGCGGACGCTCGGCCAGCGGCCGTACGACGTGCAGATCATGGGCGGCGCGGCCCTGCACCTCGGCAACATCGCCGAGATGAAGACCGGTGAGGGCAAGACCCTCACCGCGACGTTCGCCGTGTACCTCAACGCGATCGCCGGCAAGGGCGTGCACGTCATCACGGTCAACGACTACCTGGCCTCGTACCAGTCCGAGCTCATGGGCCGCGTCTACCGCGCCCTCGGCATGACCACCGGCACGATCATCGCCGGGCAGACCCCGGAGATCCGGCGGGAGCAGTACGCCGCCGACATCACCTACGGCACGAACAACGAGTTCGGCTTCGACTACCTCCGCGACAACATGGCATGGCGCAAGGAGGACCTCGTCCAGCGCGGCCACTTCTTCGCGATCGTGGACGAGGTCGACTCGATCCTCATCGACGAGGCCCGCACCCCGCTCATCATCTCCGGCCCGTCCTCGGGGGAGGCCAACCGCTGGTTCGTGGAGTTCGCCAAGATCGCGAAGACCCTGCAGGCGGGGGTCGACTACGAGGTCGACGAGAAGAAGCGCACGATCGGCGTGCTCGAGCCCGGAATCGAGAAGGTCGAGGACTATCTCGGCATCGACAACCTCTACGAGTCGGCCAACACCCCGCTCATCTCCTTCCTGAACAACTCGATCAAGGCGCTCGCGCTGTTCAAGCGCGACACCGACTACGTCGTCATGAACGACGAGGTCATGATCGTCGACGAGCACACCGGCCGCATCCTGGTCGGGCGGCGCTACAACGAAGGCATCCACCAGGCCATCGAGGCGAAGGAGGCGGTGCCGGTCAAGGCGGAGAACCAGACCCTCGCGACCGTCACCTTGCAGAACTACTTCCGGCTGTACGAGAAGCTCGCCGGCATGACCGGCACGGCCGAGACCGAAGCGGCCGAGTTCATGTCGACCTACAAGCTCGGCGTCGTCCCCATCCCGACGAACAAGCCCATGATCCGCAAGGACCAGTCCGACCTCGTCTACAAGAACGAGCAGGCGAAGTTCACGCAGGTCGTCGAGGACATCGCGGCGCGCCACGAAACCGGCCAGCCGGTGCTCGTCGGCACCGTCAGCGTCGAGAAGAGCGAGTACCTCTCGCGGCTCCTCGCCAAGAAGGGCGTCAAGCACGAGGTCCTCAACGCGAAGAACCACGCCCGTGAAGCCGAGATCGTCGCCCGGGCGGGGCGCCTCGGCGCCGTCACCGTCGCCACGAACATGGCCGGCCGCGGAACCGACATCATGCTCGGCGGCAACGCGGAGTTCCTCGCCGTGCAGGAGGTCAAGTCCCGCGGGCTCGACCCCGTCGAGACGCCGGAGGAGTACGAGGCCGCGTGGGACGAGGTGTACCCCGCCATGCGCGACACCGTCGCCGAGGAGGCCGTCGCGGTCATCGAAGCCGGCGGGCTGTACGTGCTCGGCACCGAGCGGCACGAGTCCCGCCGCATCGACAACCAGCTGCGCGGCCGCTCGGGCCGTCAGGGCGACCCGGGCGAGAGCCGGTTCTACCTGTCGCTGACCGACGACCTCATGCGGCTGTTCCAGTCCGGCGCCGCCGAGGCCATCCTCGCGCGCACGAACTTCCCGGATGACGTCGCCATCGAGTCCGGCATGGTCTCGCGCGCCATCAAGAGCGCGCAGGCGCAGGTCGAGGCCCGCAACGCCGAGATCCGCAAGAACGTTCTGAAGTACGACGACGTCCTCAACCGCCAGCGCGAGGCGATCTACGCCGACCGCCGGCACATGCTTGAGGGAGACGACCTCTCCGACCGCGTGCAGCACTTCATCGAGGACGCGATCAACGCCATCATCGACGACCACACCGGTCGCGGGCACAACGAGAGCTGGGACTTCGACGCGCTCTGGACCGAGCTGAAGACGCTCTACCCCGTGGGCGTCACGATCGACGAGGTCGTCGCGGAGAGCGGCAGCGCCGGCCGCGTCACGGCGGAGGGTCTCAAGCGCGAGATCCTCTCCGACGCGAAGATCGCGTACGCCAAGCGCGAGGAGTCCCTCGGCTCGCCCGCCATGCGGGAGCTCGAGCGCCGCGTCGTCCTGCAGGTGCTCGACCGCCGCTGGCGCGACCACCTCTACGAGATGGACTACCTCAAGGACGGCATCGGCCTGCGCGCGATGGCCCAGCGCGACCCGCTGATCGAATACCAGCGCGAGGGCTACCAGATGTTCCAGTCGATGATGGGGCAGATCAAGGAGGAGTCCGTCGGATTCCTCTACAACCTCGAGGTCGAGGTGCGTCAGGCCGAGGGCGCAGAGGTCGAGGCGAAGGGCCTCACGGCGCCGACGGTCGAGGCGCAGCGCCTGCAGTACACCGCGGCCAACGACGCCGGCGAGGTCGAGGTCCGCAACGACCGCGGCCAGGTGCAGCAGGCGGCCACGAGCAAGCTGCGCGCCGCGCAGGCTCCCGCGCCCGCAGAGCCCGCCGCCGACGCGCCCCGCGGCGCGTTCGGCCAGCGCACCGACGGCGGCTCCGCTGCCGCCCCCGCGCAGAACCGCGCACAGCGCCGCGCGGCCGACAAGAAAAAGTAGTCCGGCGATCTCCGGCATCCGCTCGCCGCAGACGGATGCCGGAGGCCACCCGGCGCGCATTGGACTGGTCGGCACGGGGATATCCTGGGCGGATGAGCCCCCGCATCCTGGACCAGTCGTCGAAGCTGAAGGACGTCCTCTACGAGATCCGTGGAGCCGCCCTGGTGGAGGCGGACCGGCTGGAGGCCGACGGGCACACGATCCTCAAGCTCAACACCGGCAATCCGGCCGTGTTCGGCTTCGAGTCGCCGTTCCAGATCGTCCGCGACATGATCGAGGCCATCCCGCACGCGCACGGCTACAGCGACAGTCGCGGCATCATGTCGGCGCGCCGCGCCATCGTGTCGCGGTACGAGCAGGAGCCCGGGTTCCCGGCGTTCGACCCGGACGACGTCTACCTCGGCAACGGGGTGTCCGAGCTCATCACGATGACGATGCAGGCCCTCCTCGACGAGGGCGACGAGGTCCTCATCCCCGCGCCGGACTACCCGCTGTGGACGGCGATGACGAGCCTCGCCGGCGGCACGCCCGTGCACTACCGCTGCGCGGAAGAGGACGACTGGCAGCCCGACCTCGAGGACATCCGCGCGAAGGTCACGCCGCGCACGAAGGCCATCGTCGTCATCAACCCCAACAACCCCACGGGCGCCGTGTACTCCCGCGAGGTGCTGCAGGGGATCGTCGAGATCGCCCGCGAGAACGACCTGCTGCTCCTCTCGGACGAGATCTACGACCGCATCCTCTTCGACGACGCCGTGCACATCCCGCTCGCCACGCTCGCGCCCGACCTCCTGTGCCTCACCTTCAACGGGCTCTCCAAGACCTACCGCGTCGCCGGCTACCGCTCGGGCTGGATGGTCATCACCGGCCCGAAGAAGCACGCGTCCGGGTTCCTCGAGGGCATCCAGCTGCTGGCCTCCACGCGGCTCTGCCCGAACGTCCCCGGGCAGCACGCCGTGCAGGCGGCGCTCTCCGGCATCCAGTCCATCAACGCCCTCATCGCACCCACGGGGCGGCTCCACGAGCAGCGGGATGCCGCGTGGGAGGGCCTGGAGAAGATCCCCGGCGTCAGCTGCTTCAAGCCCAAGGGCGCCCTGTACGCTTTCCCGCGCCTGGACCCCGAGGTGCACGAGATCCGCGACGACGCGAAGCTCGTCTACGACTTCCTCGTCGCCGAGCAGGTGCTGCTCGTGCCGGGCACCGGCTTCAACTGGGCGACGCCGGATCACCTCCGGATCGTCACGCTGCCCGAGGCGCGGGTGCTCACCGAGGCGATCGAACGGCTCGGCAACTTCCTCGCCTCGTACCGGCAGTGAGCGCTCCGCGGGCGGCGCGGTAGCGGACGGCCGGGGCCGTCGCGGCGCCGGCCAATGACGGCGCGCGGTGCGCGGGGGGTCCTGTGCGGCGCTGGCCGCGGTGCGAACCGCAGGACCGCGTGTGACGCCTGTGGCGCCCGGCCACTCACCAGCCCCACCCGTCACGCCCGATCCTGCAGATCGCTGCGCGGAGCGGCTCAGACCTGAGTCGGCTCCGTTCAGCGGCGCGGACCGCCGGCGCCGGGTTCCGAGCGAGTCGGGACGCCGGCGAACCCGCCCCTCGCGTGCGAACCGCAGGACCGTGTGTGACGCCTGTGGCGCGCGGCCACTCACCAGCCCCACCCGTCACACCCGATCCTGCAGATTGCTGCGCGTGGTGGGAGCGCGGCGTCGATCAGCGGAGGGGGTGGGGTCGGGGTCCCGGCCGAGCCTCAGCGGCTCAGCGGCTCAGCGCGTCCGCGGCCGAGCCTCAGCCGCCCAGCGGCTCGGTAGCCCAGCGGCCCAGCACCTCAGCACCTCCGCGGCCCAGCGCCTCCCCGGTCCAGCGCCTCCCCGGTCCAGCGGCTCAGCGGCTCAGCGGCGCGGGCGGTCCTCGCGCTTGGCGGAGCCGCCGAACCGGTCGGGCTTGATCTCGATCAGCTTGCCGCTGATGCGCGTCCCCTCGAGGCGCTTCAGCGTCTCGCGTGGCAGGTCGGCGGTGAGTTCGACGAGCGAGAACTCGGGGCGGATCTGGATGGCGCCGAAGTCCTCGCGCCGGAGGCCGCCCTCGTTGGCGAGCGCGCCGACGATCTGCCGCGGCTCGACCTTGTGACGACGGCCCACCGCGATCCGGTAGGTGGTCATCGAGGAGCCGCCCGTGCGCGGGCGGCGTTCGCCCCGCTCTGCCTGCCCGCCGCTTCCGCGGCTCTCCCGATCGGACCGGGGCTCGGGGGCGGCGTCGGGGTCGAGCAGGAGAGGCGTCTCGCCCTGCGCGACGACGGCGAGGGCGGCGGCGACATCCCCTTCGGGCACATCGTGGTGCTCGACGTAGTGGGCGACGATGTCGCGGAAGACCCCGATCTGCGCGGCGTCGGCGAGGGCCGCGGTGATCGCGTCGTCGAATCGGGTGAGGCGCGTCGCGTTGACGTCCTCGACGCTGGGCAGCTTCATCTCGGTGAGCGGCTGGCGGGTCGCCTTCTCGATCGTGGTCAGCATCCGCCGCTCGCGGGGCGTGACGAAGCTGATGGCGTCGCCGGTGCGTCCCGCCCGCCCGGTGCGGCCGATGCGGTGCACGTACGACTCGGTGTCGATCGGAAGGTCGTAGTTGACGACGTGGCTGATGCGGTCGACGTCGAGCCCGCGCGCGGCGACATCGGTGGCCACGAGGATGTCGAGCTTGCCGCTCTTGAGCTGGCTGACGGTGCGCTCGCGCTGCGCCTGCGCGACGTCGCCGCTGATCGCCGCCGCGGTGTAGCCGCGGGCCCGCAGCTTCTCGGCGAGGGTCTCGGTCTCGTTTTTGGTGCGCGTGAAGACGATCATGGCCTCGAAGTTCTCGGTCTCGAGGATGCGGGTGAGCGCGTCGACCTTCTGCGGGTACGACACCATGAGGTAGCGCTGCGTGGTGTTGGCCGACGTCGTCGTCTTCGTCTTGACCGTGATCTCTTCGGGATCGTTCAGGTACTGCGTCGAGATCCGCCGGATCTGCGCGGGCATCGTCGCGGAGAAGAGCGCCACCTGCTTGCCGGCCGGGGTGTCGGCCAGGATCGTCTCGACGTCCTCCGCGAAGCCCATTTTGAGCATCTCGTCGGCCTCGTCGAGCACGAGGTACTTCAGTTCCGACAGGTCGAGGGTGCGCTTCTCGAGGTGGTCCATGATGCGTCCCGGCGTGCCGACGACGATGTGCACGCCGCGGCGCAGCGCCGAGAGCTGCTGGCCGTAGCCCTGACCGCCGTACACCGGCAGGACGTGGACGCCGCGCATGTGCGAGGCGTACTTCTCGAACGCCTCGCACACCTGCAGGGCGAGCTCGCGGGTGGGTGCGAGCACGAGCGCCTGCGGCGTCTTCTGGGCGAGATCGAGGCGCGACAGGATGGGGAGCGCGAACGCGGCGGTCTTGCCGGTGCCGGTCTGGGCGAGGCCGACCACGTCGCGGCCCGCGAGAAGCGGCGGGATGGTGGCCGCCTGGATGGCGGAGGGCGTTTCGTAGCCTACATCCTTCAGCGCCCTCATCACCGCGTCGCTGAGCCCGAGCTCGCTGAAGGCGGATTCCGGGCGGGCAGAATCTGCCTCGATGGGAGGGTTTTCGGTGGATGACGCCATACGTCGACGGTAGTCCCCCCGCGCCGCCCGCCGCGACCGAGGGACTAGAGGAGGGCGAGTGACGTCGCGCGCCAGCGACCGTCCCAGCCCTCCAGCCGCAGGGCGACGGCGCGCGTGCGTGCGGGTCCGGCGACGATGACGACGGCCTCGACGACACCGTCCGCGGGCGCGTCATGCCGGATCCGGAGGATGCGGTGCGCCGGCCGGGCCGCCGCCACGCCCCGCGCACTGCGTGCCCGGGCCGACAGATTGGCGCGCGTCACGAGGGCGCGGAACGCGTCCTCGCCGAACCAGCGGGCGAGCTGGTCGACTTCCCGGACGCCCGCGAGCACCTCGAGGACGCCGATCGTGAGGTTCTTCAGCAGCGGCTCCGGGTCGGGGAGGGCGTCGGTGGAGGTGCGCTGCGGGGCGAAGTACTCCGCCACATGGAGCGCGGAGCCGGAGGCGGCCGGGGTGCGCGCGGTGCTCGGTCGGGGAGCCATGCGGAGTCCTCTCTCGAGGGGTGTCGCGGGGTGTCGCGGGGTGTCGTGGCCATGAGTAGAGCACAGCCGCGCGGGCCGCAGGATGAGAATCCTCCAACATGTGGACAACCGGCGCGGGGCGGTCGCGCGGTGCCCTAGCCTCGGCCGCGTGCCATGGGATGGGTTCTTCGAGGACCTGGAAGACCAGCTCGACTCCGAATGGGAGGCCGAGCGCGCCGCGCTGGACACCGAGGCCGAGCGGCTCCGTCTCGCGCGGCTGACCCTGCGGCAGCGGCTCGTCTCGCTCGCCGAGGGCGCGGACGCGCCGCCGCGGCTCGAACTCGCGGACGGCGACGCCGTCACGGGGCCCCTGGCGGCGGTGGGGGCCGACTGGGTCGCCCTGACCCCGGACACGCGCCGCACCGGCGCCGTGCTCGTGCCCGTGGCCGCGATCGTCGCGATCGGGATGCCGCACGCCGACGTCCTCCGCAGCGCGCGCGCCGACACGGCATCCGCCCCTCGGCTGGCGGAGCGGATGACGTTCGGGTTCGTGCTGCGCGACCTCGTCCGGCGGCGGACTCCCGTGACCGTGACGGTGCTCGGGGGTCGGGGCCTCTCCGGGACGATCGACCGTGCCGGCGCCGACCACCTCGATCTCGCGCTGCACGACCGGGGTCAGCCCCGCCGGAGCGGACTGGTCACGGGGCACCGCGTCATCCCGTTCTCCGCGGTCGTCGCGGTGCGGCTGGACGCGCCGGCGCCGCTGCCGTGAGGCGACGTCCCCGCGCCGCCGACCGCCCCCCCGGGGCTCCGGGGGGGGGGGCTCAGTCGGGGCGGCCGACCTTCCCCCGGCCCCACAGTTCGGGGAAGCTCGCGGCGTTCGACTCCCGCCACAGTGCGATGCGGCGGGCCTCCTCCGCCTGATCGTCGAGGTAGTGCTCGACGCTGTCCGCCTCGATCCGCCAGCGGGAGGGCGTGCCGACCTTCATGCCGCGCAGCCGGCCGTCGAGGACCAGCGCGACGACCTCGTCGACGTCGATCTGGAGCACCTCGGCGACCTGCGCCGGGGCGAGCATGCGCGCGGCGGACCGCGGTGACTCGGGCATGAGGCCATTATGTTCCGGCCCCGCTGCGTCCCCGGTCGGCCGCGCCGGGCTGTGGATAACCGCCGCGGACATCGCCGTGCCGGGTCCACCATGGGGCGATGACCGCTGTGGAGATGGCCCGGCCCCGCCCGCGCGCGTTCTGGTCCGACGCGCGGTTCCTGCTCGGGATCGCCCTCATCGTCGTCTCGATCGCCGGCGTGTGGCTCGTCGTCTCGGCGGCCCGGCAGACCGTGCCCGTGTTCGCCGCGGCGCGGACCATCGTTCCCGGCGAGGAGGTCACGGCCGGCGACCTGCGCGTGATCGAGGTGGCGCTCGGCCAGGCCGGCGAGGCGTACGCGTCGCCCGGCACGCTCGAGGAGAGCGTCGTGGCGACGCGCACCATCGGAGCCGGCGAGCTCGTGCCGCACAGTGCCGTCGGCGCCGCGGCGCGCGCGGCCGTCACGACGGTCGCGCTGCGCAGCGCCGGCGACGTGCCGGCGGCGGTGGAGGCCGGGACGGTCGTGGAGGTCTGGGCGGCGCCGCAGAAGGAGCGGGGCGTCTTCGACGCGCCGCGCATCCTCGTCCCCGCGGCGACCGTGGTCTCGGTGACCCGGGAGGACTCCGTCATCGGGGGCGCCGGCACCGCATTGGAGGTCGTGATCGACCGGGCCGATGTCGCCGCGACGCTGGAGGCGGTCTCCGCGGGGTGGAGCATCTCGGTCGTGCCCGCCACGGGGACGGGGCGATGAGGGTCGTCCTCGCCGTCGACGGGCGGCACGGAGCCCTCCTCGCGGAGGACCTGCGGCTGGAGGGCGCCGACGTCCGCACGGTCGTCGGAGCCGGCGACCCGGCGGCCGCCGTCGCCGACGCGATGGCCGGGCCCGAGGCGGCGGAGCTGCTCGCCGAACTCGCGCGCGCCGACCTGCTCATCGTGGCGGCCGGCCGCGACGCCCTCACCGCGGAGCTGGTCGGGGCGTGCGACCGCTTCGGGGTGCGGATCGCCCCGCTGTGCGCCCGCGAGACCGACCAGCGCCTTGCCGTCATGTTCGGACTGCACCCGCACCCGCCCGACGCGCCTGCGGCCGCGCTCCTGCTCCCCGTCGAGCCTGCGGAGGCGCTGGCGGGAGCCCCGCGCGGGCGCGTCCTGGCCGTATGGGGCCCGGGCGGCGCACCCGGACGGACGACGCTCGCCGTCGAACTCGCCTGCGAGCTCGCCCGTGACGGACGGCGCGTGGGCCTCGTCGATGCGGACGCGCACGCCCCCTCCCTGGCCCTCGCCACCGGGCTGGCCGACGAGGGGCCGGGCTTCGCCGCCGCCTGCCGGCAGGCCGAGCGCGGGACGCTGACCGTCGCCGAGCTCGCCCGCATCTCCGCCCCGCTCGGCGACGTGGAGGTCCTGACCGGGCTCAACCGGCCGGGCCGGTGGCCCGAGCTCAGCCACGCCCGCGTCACAGCGGCGCTGGAGGTCTGCCGTGACTGGGTCGACGACACGGTCGTCGACGTCGCCGCCCCGCTGGAGCGCGACGAGGAGATCGTGAGCGACCTCGACGGTCCCCGGCGCAATGCCGCGACCCTCGCCGCGCTCGGATCCGCCGACCTCGTCGTCGCGGTCGTCGCGGCCGATCCGGTCGGGGTGTCGCGCTTCGTGCGGGATCATCCGCAGCTGCGCGCCGTCGTCGGGGCGACCCCGGTGCGCGTCGTCGTCAACAAGACGCGCGGGGGCCCGCTCGGCATCGACGCGCGCGGGCAGGTGCGGCGGACGCTGGAGCGGTTCGCCGGCATCGAGGACGTCTGGTTCGTGCCCTGGGACGGGAAGGCCGTGGATGCCGCGCTGCTGTCCGCGCGGCCGGTCGCGCACGTGTCACCCCGCTCCGCGCTCACGGGGGCGCTGCGGCGGTTCGTCGGCGAGGCCGTCGTGCCTCCCGTGCGGCAGGCGGACCTGCGGCGGGAACGCCCGCGCGGCCGCCTCGCGGCGCGGCTGCTGCGTACGGCGTGACGCCGGGCCCCCGTAGGCTGGTGCGGTGTCGACGCTCAGCGATCTCGTCTATGCCCAGGGCCGCTCCACCGCGGCCGACGTCGAGTGGCTGCACCGGCTGGCCGGTGACGGGCAGCTGCTCGCCGACCTGGCCTTCGCCGACATCGTGATCTGGGTGCCCACCGCCGACGATTCGTTCATCGCCGTCTCCCACGCCCGGCCTGGCGGCGCGGCGACGCTGTTCTACCGTGACATCGTCGGCGACCGGGTCCGGCCGCAGTGGCGCACGCAGGTGAAGGATGCGTTCACGCAGGTCCGCATCGTCGACTCCGCCTCGCCGGACTGGTTCGAGGAGACTCCGACGCGCGTCCGCGCCGTCCCGATCGTGCGCGAGCGCGGTTCCGCCTCGGCGCCCGCGACGGTCATCGGCGTGCTCACGCGGCACACGAATCTCGGCGAGACGCGCGCCCCGTCGCGGCAGCAGATCACCTTCAACGACTGCGCGGACGACCTGTTCGGAATGATCGCCACCGCGGACTTCCCCGACCTGTCCGCTCCGACCTCGCCGCGCCGCGGCGCGCCGCGCGCGTCGGACGGCCTCATCCGGGTCGACGTCGACGGTGTGACGACCTTCGCGAGCCCCAACGCGCTGTCCGCGTTCAACCGGCTCGGGTTCGAGGAGGAGCTCGAGGGGGAGTCCCTCATCGAGGTGGCCACCACGATCCTGCCTGCCAAGCGCCAGTTCGACGAGTCCCTGCCGATCGTCATGACCGGCCGCGCCCCATGGCGCGCCGACATCGAGGCCCGCGGCGTCACCGTGTCGCTGCGCACCGTGCCGCTGCGCGACCACGGCACCCGCATCGGCGCCATCGTGCTGTGCCGCGACGTGACCGAGATCCGCCACCAGGAGCAGGAGCTCATCACCAAGGACGCCACGATCCGCGAGATCCATCACCGGGTCAAGAACAACCTGCAGACGGTCGCGTCGCTGCTGCGCATCCAGGCCCGCCGCACGCACTCCGACGAGGCTCGCGACGCCCTCACGCAGGCGATGCGGCGCGTCTCGGCCATCGCCGTGGTGCACGACACCCTGTCCGAGGGGCTCGCGCAGAATGTCGAGTTCGACGACGTGTTCAACCGGGTGCTCAAGCTCGTCGCCGAGGTCGCGGCGGCGCCCAACACGCGCGCCCGCACGCACCGGACGGGCTCGTTCGGAACGCTGCCGAGCGAGTACGCGACGCCGCTCGCGCTCGCCTTGACCGAGCTCGTGACCAACGCGGTGGAGCACGGGCTCGCCGACAAGGAGGGCGACGTCGAGATCATCGCCGAGCGGTCCGAGGACCGTCTCGAGGTGCGCGTGCGCGACAGCGGCGTCGGCCTGCCGGAGGGGCAGGTCGGTCGCGGGCTCGGCACGCAGATCGTGCGCACCCTCATCCAGGGCGAACTCGGCGGCACGATCGACTGGCACACGATCATGGGCAGCGGCACCGAGGTGACGATCGACATCCCGCTGCGCTACATCTCGCGGGCCTAGG
>NZ_BKAH01000006.1 GCF_007992455.1 Microbacterium saccharophilum
TCTAGCGCGCGGACCCGCACGCCCGTCCTCGCCGCGCCCGCATCCCGTGTCGGATTCGTACGCGCGGTCGAAAGCGGCACGCGCGGTCGAACTTTCCGCAGCGCGTGCTGTTTTCGGCCGCGCGAACGGCTGGATGACGGTGTGCGCGCGGCCTGGATAGCGCTTTCCCGCGAGATCTCCTAGGGTGGATGCCACGTCCCACGACCCCGGAGGTCCCATGCACTTCGACGCCGAAGAGTCCGGCCGCCTGCGCCTGCGCGACGGTGCCGGGGTGCTCGCCGAGTACGTGTACGAGCCCGACGACGCGCCGATCGAGTCACCGCGACCGTACGCGCTGCTGCGCACGCGGGCGGGCGTCGATGTGACGGCCTACCGCCCCGACGACCACGTGTGGCACAAGGGCCTCTCCCTCGCGCTCCCGGTCGTCGGGCCGCACAACTTCTGGGGCGGCCCGACCTACGTGCACGGCGAGGGCTACGTGCAGCTGCCGAACAACGGCGCGCAGGTGCACCGCGGATTCGTCGTCTCCGACACCCCCGTCGCGGATGCCGTCGCCGGCCTCGCCCGCGTCGACGAAGACCTCGACTGGGTCGCCGAGGACGGCGCCCCCGTGCTCGTCGAACGCCGCACCCTCACCGCCCGGCCGATCGACGCCGACACGTGGGCGTTCACGTGGCGGAGCGCTCTGCGCAACGTCGCCGACGTGCCGCTCGGCTTCGGCTCGCCGACGTCGAAGGGCCGCGAGAACGCCGGTTACGCCGGCATCTTCTGGCGCGGTCCCGTTGCCTTCACCGGCGGCGACATCGTCGCCCCCTCTGGGCTCGCAGGCGATGACACGCGTGGTCAGCCCGGGCCGTGGCTCGCATTCATCGCGCCGGACCGCTCCGCGGGCGTCCTCGTGCTGGATGCCGGCGAGGGCGAGAGCCCCTGGTTCGCGCGCAGCGCCGAGTATGCCGGCCTCAACCCGGCACCCTTCTTCTTCCACGAGACCGTTCTGCCTCCCGCCGAGACCCTCGTCCTCGCCTCCGCGCTTCTCATCGGCACCGCCGAGGTCGCGGCGCTGGCATCCACCGTCGGTGCGACGCTCGTCGACGAGCTGCGCGCCGCTCACACCCCCGACCCCACGGAGGACCCCGCATGACCGTCCGCACCCTGCGCTGCGCCATCGTCGGCACGGGCGCCGTCGCCCACCTCCACGCGCGCGCCGTCGGCGCCCACCCGCACGCCGAGCTCGTCGCCGTCACGAACCTGACCCGCAGCAAGGCCGACGAGTTCGCGCGGGCGTGGGGCGCCCCCGCGGTCTACGACACCCTGGACGAACTGCTGGATGCCGAGCATCCCGACGTCGTCCTCATCTGCACGCCGCCCGGCGTGCACCGGGAGCAGACCATCGCGGCCTTCGCGGCCGGCGCTCACGTCGTCGTGGAGAAGCCGCCGGCACCCTCTCTCGACGAGCTCGACGAGATGCGCGCCGCGGCGGCTGCCGCCGACCGGCAGCTCGCGGTCGTCTTCCAGCAGCGCACCGGCACGGCGGCGGCGCACGTGCGCACGCTGTTGCAGAGCGGAGCCGTGGGGCGGCCGCTCATCGCCGTCTGCCAGACGCTCTGGTACCGCGACGCGGAGTACTTCGCCGTGCCGTGGCGGGGTCAGTGGGAGACCGAGGGCGGCGGGACGACCCTCGGTCACGGCATCCATCAGCTCGACCTGCTCGCCTTCCTCCTCGGCGACTGGGCGAGCGTGCAGGGCCGGCTCTGGCGGCTGGACCGCGAGACGCAGACCGAGGACGCCTCGACCGCGACCGTCACCTTCGCCAACGGCGTCGTGGCCCAGGTGGTGACGAGCGCGGTCTCCCCTCGGCAGATCAGCTCGATCCGACTCGACACGCAGAAGGCGACGATCTCGGTCGAGCACCTCTACGGACACGGCCACGAGAACTGGAAGATCACGCCCGCGCCGGGATTCGAGGCCGAGGCCGACGCGTGGGATCTGCCTCCGTTGGAGGAGCGCAGCGACCACGGTCCGCTGCTGCGCGACGTGTTCGACGCGCTGCTCGCCGGCGAGCAGCTCCCGCCGACGGCAGACGAGCCGGCCCGCTCTTTCGAGCTCGTCGCCGCCATCTATGCGTCAGCAGCGGCCGACGGCGCCGTCGTCACGCCGGCCGATCTCGCGGTACACCCCACGCACCGCGCCGGCTTCGCAAGTCCAGTGGCTGACATGCGCGACGTCGACTCGTGAGCCTCGGCATCCGGGCGGAAGCGGACGAGTGGGACGAGCTGTACCGCGACCCGGTGTACGACGGGGCGACCGATCCGACGGTCGTCATCGCCGACGGCGAGTGGTGGATGTTCTACACGCAGCGTCGCGCGACCCATCCGGACCCCGGACCGGGCGTCGCCTGGGTGCACGGCAGTCGCATCGGCGTGGCCCGCTCCGACGACGGCGTGAGCTGGCGCTACACCGGCACCCTCGAGCCGGATGCCGGCGGTCTCACGCTCGAGCCTGGCCCGCCGCCGCTGCACGTCGACGTCACCCACTGGGCGCCCGAGGTCATTCATGACGGCCGTCGGTGGCGGATGTTCCTCACCGAGATCGACGGGGTCCCGGACCGCTGGCCGGGCTTCGCCCGCACCATCGTCGGCTACGACTCCGAGGATCTCCGGTCGTGGAGGCGACTCGGCCCTCTGTCGCTCTCGAGCGACCGGGTCATCGACGCGGCCGTCGCCCGAACGGGGGAGGGGCTCTGGCGCCTCTGGTACAAGGACGAGGTGGCCGACTCGGTCACGATGACGGCATCCTCGACCGATCTGGCCGAGTGGGTGCTCGAGGGGGTCGCGATCGGCGGGCGGCCGCACGAGGGGCCGTCGGTCTTCGAGCTCGACGGTTGGTGGTGGATGGTCGTCGACGAGTGGCGGGGGATGGGCGTCTACCGTTCCGTCGCCGGTGTCGGCTGGCACCGTCAGGGCGGGGCGGATGCGGTCATCCTGGGCCCCGGCGACCTGCCGGGCGGCGACATCGGCAATCATGGCGCGGCCGTCCGCGACGGCGACGACGTCTGGTTCTACTTCTTCGCACGTCCGGCGGGCGTCGCAGGCGGGAGCGGCGTCGCTGAGGACGAGCGACGCAGCGCTGTCTACCGGGTGAAGCTGCGTGTCGACGAGGGCGTCCTTTCGACGCGCTCCCACCTGACCGCCTGGCAGACTGTGACCGGTAACACTTCGGAGATGTAACGAACGGAAAGCGTTTGCCCGCGACGGTTGCGTAACGTTTCAACGCGTAGTACCGTAACCGGCAAGCGCTTTCCCATCGGGATGGCTCGCACCCGCACACACGGACACGGACGTCCCCGCAGCACCAGAACACGGGCGTTCGACAGAGAGGACAAAGATGTTCAGCAAGAAGCGGTCACTCGCCGCTGTCGCCCTCGCGACCGGCGCCGCACTGGCCCTCGCCGGCTGCGCCGGCGGCGGAGCGGACCCCGAAGCCACCTACGACCCGGACGAGAAGGTCACACTCGACCTGGCGTTCTGGGGCAACGACGTCCGCGCCGGCCTGTACAACGAGGCCATCGCCGCGTTCAACGAGGAGTACCCGAACATCAAGGTCAACGCGACCTTCCTCGGTTTCCCCGAGTTCTGGGAGAAGCGCCAGACCGAGGCCGCCGGCGGGGGCCTGCCCGACGTCATGCAGTTCGACTACTCGTACCTGCGTCAGTACTCGGAGAACAACCTCCTGCTCGACCTCGACCCGTACCTGGGCGGCATCATCGACACCGAGCCGCTGAGCGACCAGATCCTCCAGATCGGCGTCGTCGGTGACACCACCTACGGCATCGCGACCTCCACGAACGCGTGGGGCCTGTTCACGAACCCGGTGCTGCTCGAGACTGCCGGTGTGGACGAGTTCGCGGGCGGCACGTGGGATGAGTACGCCGACTGGATGACCGAGGTCACGGAAGCCTCCGGCGGCAAGTTCTGGGGCGGCGGCGACTTCACCGGTCGCATCCAGAACTTCGAGCTGCAGCTGCGCTCGGAGGGCTCGTACCTCTTCAGTGAGGACGGTGAGCCCGGCTTCGACGAGGAGCGCCTCACCGAGTTCTGGGAGTCCGGCGCCGAGCTGCGCGACGGCGTCGTCGTCCCGCAGCAGCGCGTCGAGGAAGTCCTCCCCAAGGGCGCCTTCGACTCCGCCCTCGCGGCCAGCGAGCTCACGTGGGACAACTTCGGTGCCGGCTACCTCGCCGGTCTCGGCGAGGGCTACACGGAGCTCGGCCTCCTCGCCCCGCCGATCACCAAGGAAGGCGCGAAGGACCTGTACCTCAAGCCGTCCATGCTGCACGCGATCTCGGCCAAGACCGAGCACCCCGAGGCCGCGGCCACGCTGGTGAACTTCCTCGTCAACTCGCCCGAGTCCGGCGCGATCTTCGGCACGAACCGCGGCCTCCCGGCCTCGGAGACCGCCCTCGAAGGCGCCGAGCTCGACCCGCTGAGCGAGCAGGTCCGCGCCCACGAGGCCGCGATCGCCGACCGTCTCGGCGACGCCCCGCCCGTCCCGATCGTCGGCTACGGCACGCTGGAGGAGAAGTTCCGCGTGCTCGGCACCGAGCTGAACTTCGGCACCAAGACGGTCGACGAGGCCGTCTCCGAGTTCTTCAACGAGATGGACATCGTCCTCAACGGATGACATCCCTGCGGGGCCCGGATGCACGTCCGGGCCCCGCAGCCTCCACCCCCTTCCCCACCACCTCAGGAGCACCGTGAGCACGACAGCGACCAGGGTCATCGTCACGAAGCAGCCCTCCACCCAGCGACGCCTGGTCCGCAAGCCCCGCCCGGAGCACCTCACCCGGCCCGGCCAGCGGTCGCGGGCGCGTCGCGAGACCGTCGCCGGCTACGCGTTCCTCATCCCGTGGCTCATCGGGTTCTTCGGGCTCACGCTCGTGCCGATGGTCTACTCCCTCTACCTCTCGTTCACGCGCTACGACATCTTCTCCGCGCCCAAGTGGATCGGGCTGGACAACTACATCCGCCTCTTCACGAACGACCCGAACTTCATCCAGTCGGCGCAGATCACGCTCGTCTACGTCCTCGTCGGCACTCCCATCACCCTCGTCGCCGCCCTCCTCGTGGCGATGCTGCTGAACTACCGCGACCGCGGCGCCGCGTTCTTCCGCTCCGCGTTCTACGCCCCGTCGCTCATCGGCGCGTCGGTATCGGTCGCGATCGTCTGGCGGGCGATGTTCTCCTCGAACGGCCCCGTCGACAACGGTCTGAGCCTCTTCGGCATCGAGCTCGGCGGCTGGATCGGCGAGCCGTCGCTCATCCTCCCGATGATGATCCTCCTGGCGGTGTGGCAGTTCGGCGGCACCATGGTCATCTTCCTGGCGGGCCTCAAGCAGATCCCGAAGGAGCTGTACGAGGCGGCCGAGATGGACGGCGCCGGCCCGTGGGCGCGCTTCCGCGCCGTCACGATCCCGATGCTCTCGCCCGTCATCTTCTTCAACCTGCTGCTCGGCCTCATCGGAGCGTTCCAGGTCTTCGGGTCGGCGTACATCATCTCCAACGGCACCGGCGGCCCCGCCGGCATGACGAACTTCATCACCGTCTACCTCTACAAGACCGGCTTCAGCGACGGCCGGATGGGGTATGCCGCCGCCATCGCGTGGGTCCTGCTGATCGCCGTCGCGATCATCGCCGCCATCCTCTTCCGCACCCAGCGCAACTGGGTCCACTACTCAGGAGACAACCGATGACCACTTCATCCTTCTCCGAGAACGCGCTCATCCAGGTCGAGAACCAGGTCGACCCCGACGCGAAGACCCGGCCGGCCCGGCGACGCGTCAAGCGCAAGACATGGCAGACGATCATCTGGTTCATCGCCCTGCTGGCGGTCACCGTCGTCGTGCTGTACCCGCTCGTGTGGCTGTTCGTCTCGACGTTCAAGCCGAACTCCGAGTTCGGCCAGAACATGGGTCTGCTGCCGAACAACCCGACGATCGAGAACTATGTCAAGGTGGCCGAGGGCATCGCCGGTGTGCCGATGTCGACGTTCTTCCTGAACTCGTTCATCATCGCGGCGGCCTCCGTCATCGGCACCGTGATCTCCAGTGCGCTGGCCGCCTACGCGTTCGCCCGCCTGCAGTTCAAGGGTCTCGGCATCCTGTTCGCCGCCATGATCGGCACGTTGCTTCTGCCGTTCCACGTCGTGATCATCCCGCAGTACATCCTGTTCAACAATCTGGGACTGGTCGACACGTTCGTGCCCCTGATCCTGCCGAAGTTCCTGGCCACGGAGGCGTTCTTCGTCTTCCTCATGGTCCAGTTCATCCGGCAGATGCCGCGCGACATGGACGAGGCCGCGAAGATCGACGGTGCCGGACACCTGCGCATCTTCTGGGCGATCATCCTGCCGCTGATCAAGCCGGCCCTCATCACCTGCGCGATCTTCTCGTTCATCTGGGCGTGGAACGACTTCCTCGGTCCGCTGCTGTACCTCACGAGCCCGGAGAACTACCCGCTGCCCATCGCGTTGCGTCTCTACAACGACCAGACGTCGGTGAGCGACTACGGCGCCACGGTCACGGCATCCTTCATCGCGCTCGTCCCGATCCTGCTCTTCTTCATCGTCTTCCAGCGCTTCCTGGTCGACGGCGTCGCGACGCAGGGCTTGAAGGGCTGACGGGGGATGCCGACCATGACGAGCACGCGCCGCGAGCAGACCGCCGCTCTCCGCGCCGACCGCTCCGGCAGCGGGCCGACCGTCGCGGAACGGCCTCCGGCACGGTTCCCCGGCGCCTCGGCCGCCTTCGCCCTGTTCGGCGAGGTGCTGCTGATCGGCGTGCTCGTGACCCTGGTGAGCCTTCCCGTCGTGACCTTGCCGGCCGCGCTGGCCGCCGGCATCCGGCACCTCCGGCGCTTCGTCGCCGCCGAAGCCTCCCAGGTCAGCGCGTTCTGGGCCGACGTGCGCCGGGCCGCCCTGCCCGGGGCGCTCGTCGGGCTCGTGGCCACGGTGCTCGCGCTCGTGCTCCTGCTCGACATCGATCTCGCGCGCTCGGGGCTCCTCCCCGGGGGCGCCGTCATCGAGGTCGTGGGCTGGATCGGCCTGGCCGCCGTCTCGGTCGTCGTCCTCTCGGCGGCAGGGGCCTGGTCGCCCGAGCGCGGATGGCGCCCCGCCCTGCGGGCCGTGCCCGCCCTCGTCCGCGCCGACATCGCCGGCGCCGCCTACCTCGTCGCCGCGGCCGGCTTCGTCGTCGTCCTCGCCTGGATGATGCCGCCGCTCGTCATCGCCGGGCTCGGCTGCGCCGCGCTCGCGGTCGTCGCCGTCCCCACCCGCCGCCGTCGTCGCTGACGGCGCTCGATCACCCGAAGAAGGAAACTGATGCCTGCTCTGCGCCCCTGGGCCGCGCTCGCCGCCGCTGCCGTCACCCTTTTTGTCCTTTCCGGCTGCGCGGGGGCGACCTCCGACGCCGCCCCGTTCGAACCGGACGAAGAAGTCAAGATCGATTTCGCGTTCTGGGGCAACGACGACCGGGCGACGCGCTACGACGCGCTCATCGACGCCTTCAACGAGGAGTACCCGAACATCACGGTCAACGTGAGCTTCAGCGACTTCCCGAGCTTCTGGGAGAAGCGGCAGACTGAGGTCGCCGGCGGCGGTCTGCCGGATGTCTTCCAGTTCTCGGACAGCTACCTGCGCCAGTACGCCCAGCCCGGCCACATCCTCGACCTCGCCGAGGTGTCCGACTACATCGACACGACGACCTTCGAGGACTCGCTCCTCGGAACCGGCGCCCTCGAGGGGACGCAGTACTCGCTGCCGACCGGATACAGCCTCTGGGCGAACTTCCTCAACGACGACCTCGTGAAGACCTCCGGCGTAGAGGCGCCCCAGGGCGGGACGACGTTCGCCGAGTTCGATGAGTGGATGGACGAGGTGACCGCGGCCGGCGGCGGCGACGTGTACGGCGGCACCGACTACACCCAGCGCATCCAGGTCTTCGAGCTCGCCCTCCGCGCCGAGGGCGGCAACCTCTTCACCGACGACGGCGGGCTCGGCTTCACCGAGGACGACCTGCGCGAGTTCTGGGAGTCCGGGCAGAGGCTGCGCGACGGCGCGGCCGTGCCGCAGAAGCGCCTCGAGGAGCTGTCCCCGAAGTCCGGGTTCGGCGCGGCGCTGACGGCCAGCGAGATGAGCTGGAGCAACTTCCTCGGCGGTTACCTCGCCGACTCCGGCGCCTCGTCGATCTCCATCATCGCGCCGCCGACCGCCACCTCGGGGTCCAAGGACCTCTACCGGCAGGCCGGGCTCCAGGTCGCGATCTCGGCGAAGACGGAGCACCCGGAAGCCGCCGCACTGTTCCTCGACTTCGTCGTGAACAGCGAGGCTGCCGGCGAGATCTTCGGGACCACGCTCGGCTTCCCGGCCTCCTCGTCCAAGCTCGCCGGCGCGACCCTCGAGGGTGCGGACAAGCAGGTCGCCGACTACATCGAAGCCGCCGCGGAGCGCATCGGCGACGCGCCGCCGGTCCCGGTCGTCGGATATGGCACGCTCGAGCAGAAGTTCTGGGACCTCGGCAAGTCCCTCGGCCTCGGGGTCATCTCCGTCGACGACGCCGTGAGCCAGTTCTTCTCCGAAGCCGACGTCGTCCTCGGCTGAACAGCACCCTTCCGAAAGGACCCCGCGTGACCTCCGTCCACGGCTTCGTCGACCCGCGCTTCGAGATCTCCCGCATCGACCGGCGCCTCTTCGGCGGGTTCGTCGAGCACCTCGGACGCCACATCTACGACGGCATCCACGAACCCGGCCACCCCACCGCCGACGCGGACGGCTTCCGCGCCGACGTCGTCGAGCTCGTGAAGGAGCTCGGCGTCTCGACCATCCGCTACCCGGGCGGCAACTTCGTCTCCGGCTACCGCTGGGAGGACGGCATCGGGCCCCGCGAGGACCGCCCGCGGCGGCTGGACCTCGCGTGGCACTCCACCGAGACCAACGAGGTGGGGCTGCACGAGTTCCAGGCCTGGCTCGACCTCGTCGGCAGCGACCTCATGCTGGCCGTGAACCTCGGCACGCGGGGCACCCAGGAGGCCCTCGACCTGCTGGAGTACGCCAACGCCTCCGTCGAGACGGCGTGGACGCGCCGGCGCGCGGAGAACGGCCGGGACGAGCCTTTCGGCGTGACGATGTGGTGCCTCGGCAACGAGATGGACGGTCCCTGGCAGCTGGGCCACCGCAACGCGGAGGACTACGGCAAGCTCGCCTCCCGCACCGCGAAGGGGATGCGGATGCTCGACCCCGGCGTCGAGCTCGTCGTCTGCGGGTCGTCGGGCAGCGGCATGCCGACCTTCGGCTCGTGGGAGCGGACGGTGCTCGAGCACACGTTCGACGACGTCGACTTCATCTCCTGCCACTCGTACTACCAGGAGCACGGCGGCGACGCGCAGGAGTTCCTTGCCTCGGGCGTGGACATGGCGCGGTTCATCGAATCGGTCGTCGCGATCGCGGATGCCGTGGCGGCGACGCGCAAGAGCGACAAGCGCATCATGATCTCGTTCGACGAGTGGAACGTCTGGTACCTGCACCGCGAGGACGGCAGCGAGAGTGGCGACGAGCTGACCGGCGACGACTGGCCGGTCGCCCCGCGGCTGCTGGAGGACCGCTACCACGCCCTGGACGGTGTGGTCTTCGGCGACCTGCTGATCACGCTGCTGCAGCACTCCGACCGGGTGCGCTCGGCATCCCTCGCCCAGCTCGTCAACGTCATCGCCCCGATCATGACCGAACCGGGCGGGCCGGCGTGGCGGCAGACGACGTTCTTCCCGTTCTCGATCACATCGCGCCTGGCGGGGGAGCGGGCGGTGCGGGTCCCGGTGGATGCCGGGACGATCACGAGCGCGCGGTTCGGCGAGGTCGCGCGCGTCAACGCCGTCGCGACGGTGGATGACGGGGGCGCCACCCTGTTCCTGGTGAACCGCTCGACGACGGATGCCGTCGACCTGCGGCTGGACATCACCGCGCTCGCGGGCGGCGACATCGCCGTCATCGAATCGCACCTGCTGCACGAGGACGACCTGTACGCGGCGAACACGCTGCAGGAGCCGGAACGGGTGGGGGTGCGACCGCTGGACGGCGCGCACGTGACCGACGGCATCCTGTCGCTGCAGTTGCCCGCCGTCTCGTGGGCGGCCGTCCGGCTCGGCTGACGCGATGGCTCCGGGAGCGCTTGCGGAAAGCGCATTCCGATGTCAGGATGAAGATACGGAAAGCGCTTACCGGATGAGCCGGCAGGCGATGAGAGAAGGAACGACAGTGTCAGAGACGACCACCCTCGCCCCCGCGGCGACGTCCGCCCGGCCCCAGGTGCGCGAGATCGGCATCATCATGAACGGCGTCTCCGGCCGTATGGGCTACCGCCAGCACCTCGTCCGCTCGATCCTCGCGATCCGCGAGCAGGGCGGCATCGAGCTGCCGGACGGGTCGAAGATCACCGTCAAGCCGCTCCTCGTCGGTCGCAGCGAGGCGAAGCTCGCCGAACTCGCCGCGAAGCACGGCATCGAGGACTACACGACCGACCTGGATGCCGCCCTCGCGGACCCCCGCTGGGAGATCTACGCCGACTTCCTCGTGACGAAGGCGCGTGCCACGGCGCTGCGGAAGGCGATCGCCGCCGGCAAGACGATCTACACCGAGAAGCCGACGGCCGAGTCGGTCGACGAGGCGCTGGAGCTCGCGAAGCTCGCCGCCGCCGCCGGGGTGAAAACCGGGGTCGTGCACGACAAGCTCTACCTGCCGGGCCTGCAGAAGCTCAAGCGCCTCATCGACTCCGGGTTCTTCGGCCGCATCCTCTCGGTGCGCGGCGAGTTCGGCTACTGGGTGTTCGAAGGCGACTGGCAGCCCGCGCAGCGCCCCAGCTGGAACTACCGGACCGAGGACGGCGGCGGGATCATCGTCGACATGTTCCCGCACTGGAACTACGTCCTGGAGAACCTCTTCGGCGACGTGAAGTCCGTCTACGCCCAGGCCGCGGTGCACATCGCCGACCGCTGGGACGAGAACGGGGAGCACTACACCGCGACCGCCGAAGACGCCGCCTACGGCGTCTTCGAGCTCGAGGGCGACATCGTCGCGCAGATCAACTCCTCGTGGACCGTCCGCGTCAACCGCGACGAGCTCGTCGAGTTCCACGTCGACGGCACGCACGGCTCGGCCGTCGTGGGCCTGTTCGGCGCGAAGATCCAGCACCGCAACGCCACCCCCAAGCCGGTGTGGAACCCCGACCTCGCCGACGACCACGACTACGCCGCCGACTGGGCGCAGGTGCCGACCAACGAGATCTTCCTCAACGGCTTCCGCCAGCAGTGGGAGGAGTTCCTCACCTCCTACGTGCTCGGCACCGACTACCCGTTCGACCTGCTCGCCGGCGCCCGCGGGGTCCTCCTCGCCGAGGCCGGCCTGCAGTCCAGCCGCGAGGGCCGCAAGGTCGCGCTGCGCGCCCTGACCCTGGACTGATCCGCATGACCGACCTCACCCTCCTCGGCGCCGACGGCGTCGTGCACCGCACGCCGCTCGTCGAGTCGTCGGGCTACACGAAGCCCACCGAGCCGCTGCGCAGCCGTGTCGCCTACGCCGCCGCGCACGTGGTCCCCGTCACGTGGGGCGAGAACACGCCGGGGCAGCCGGCGCAGATCGACTGGGACGCGACGCTCGACTTCCGCCGCGCCGTGTACTCGTGGGGCCTCGGCGTCGCCGACGCCATGGACACGGCGCAGCGCAACATGGGGCTCGACGCCGCCGCGACCCGCGAGCTCATCGCGAGGTCGGCGGAGGTCGCGCGCGAGGAGGGCGGGTCGGTCGTCGTCGGAGTCAACACCGACCACATCGACGACGAGCACATCACGCTCGATGAGGTCAGCGACGCCTACAAGGAGCAGCTGCACTTCACCGAGGAGCAGGGCGCCGGCCCCGTCGTCATGGCGAGCCGCCACCTCGCCCGCGTCGCGGCATCCGCCGAGGACTACCGGCGCGTCTACCGCGAGGTGCTCGCCGCCGCGACGACGCCTGTCGTCCTGCACTGGCTCGGCACCGCGTTCGACCCGCAGCTGGAGGGCTATTTCGGCGCGACCCACTGGCGCGACGCCTCGCGCGTCCTGCTCGAGGTCATCGAGGAGAGCGCGGACAAGGTCGCGGGCGTGAAGATGAGCCTCCTCGACGCCGAGTCCGAGGTGTCGGTGCGCGAGCGCCTGCCCGAGGGTGTCCGGATGTTCACGGGCGACGACTTCAACTACGTCGGGCTCATCGGCGGCGCCGACGTGCCCGCCGCCGCCCAGCCGGCCCGGAACCCGGCCGCGACGCGTCAGCACTCCGACGCCCTGCTGGGCGCGTTCGCGGCGCTCACGCCGGTCGCCTCGGCGGCCATTCAGGCGCTGGATGCCGGCGACCCCGACCGCTACCTCGAGATCCTGGCGCCCACTGAGGAGCTCAGCCGGCAGGTCTTCGCCGCGCCGACGTTCTACTACAAGACCGGGGTCGCGTTCCTGTCTTGGCTGAACGGACACCAGGCCGCGTTCCAGATGGTCGGCGGCCTGCACTCCGCACGGAGCCTCCCGCACCTGTCACGCATCGTCGAGCTCGCGAACGCGGCCAAGGCGTTCGAGCAGCCCGAGCTCGCGGCCGAACGCTGGCACGCGCTCCTCAGCCTGAACGGAGTCTCCGCGTGAGCACCCCCGACCCGCGCCTGTCGATCAACCAGGGCACGCTGAAGTACGCCGACCTCGCCACCGCGCTGCGCGCGACCGCGGAGGCCGGTGTGCAGGCGATCGGGCTCTGGCGGGAGCCGGTCCAGGAGGTCGGACTCGCCACCGCCGCCCGGATGCTGACCGACTCCGGGCTGCGCTTCTCCACGCACTGCCGGTCCGGCTTCTTCACGATGCCCGAGGGTCCCGCGCGCCGCGCCTCGATCGAGGACAACCGCGTCGCGATCGAGGAGGCCGCGACGCTCGCCGCCGCGGGCGCTGCGGGCTCCACGGCCGTGCTCGTCATCGTCGCCGGCGGGCTCCCGCAGGGGTCTCGCGACCTCATCGGCGCCCGCGAGCGGGTGCGCGACGCGATCGGGGAGCTTGCCCCGGATGCCGCCGCCGCCGGCGTCACGCTGTCGATCGAGCCGCTGCATCCCATGTACGCCTCGGATCGCTGCGTCGTCTCGACGCTCGGGCAGGCGCTGGACATCGCCGCGGACTTCGATCCGGCCGTCGTCGGCGTGACCGTCGACACGTTCCACATCTGGTGGGACCCCGACGTCCTGGCATCCATCGAGCGCGCCGGCCGGGAAGGCCGCATCGCGACCTACCAGGTGTGCGACTGGAAGACGCCGCTGCCGGCGGACGTCCTGCTCGGCCGCCACTACCCGGGCGACGGCGTCATCGACTTCGGTCCCATGACCCGCGCGGTGATGGCATCCGGCTATGACCGCGACATCGAGGTCGAGCTGTTCAACGAGGACATCTGGGCGACCGCGCCGCTGGAGGCCGTGCGCCGCACCGCCGCCGGGTTCGAGGTCGCGGTCTCGCCCTACCTGACCGAATAGGATCACGATCGTGACCGACGCCCCCGCTCGCCTGCGCGCGACCTCCACGACGCTCGACGACGTCGCGCGGGAGGCGGGCGTGTCGCTGGCCACCGCGTCCCGCGTGCTGAACGGGTCGACCCGCAAGGTCGCCGACTCGTACCGTGCGCGTGTCGAGGACGCGGCCGAGCGGCTCGGCTACAGCGCGAACCTGTCCGCGCAGGCCACCGCGCGGGGCACGTCGGCGACGATCGCGCTCCTCGTGGCGGACATCGCCGACCCGTACTTCGGCGAGCTCGCGTCCGGCGTCGCCCGCGGCGCGGAGGAGGCGGGCCTCGTCGTCACGATCTCGATCACAGAGCGCGACCCCGAGCGGGAGGTGCGGCTCGTCCGCGCCCTGCGCGGCCAGCGTCCCCGCGGGGTCATCCTCGCCGCATCCCGCACGTCGCGGGAGATGGCGCCGGAGCTCGCGCGGGAACTCGATCTCGTCACGGCGGCCGGGGGCCGCGTCGTCGCCCTCGGCGCCGGCATCCCCGACGTCCGCAACGTCGTCATCGACAACCGGGGCGGCGCCGAGGCGCTCGGCGCCGCGCTGGCCGGCCGCGGCTACCGGAACGCCGTCGTGCTCGCCGCCGCCGACGGCGTCGTGACGAGCGACGTGCGTCTCGACGGCTTCACCGCCGGGTTCACGGCCGGTGGCGGCGCCGCGCCGCGCGTCTACCGCGGCGCGTTCACCCGCGAGTCCGGCGTCGAGCTCATGGACCAGGCGCTCGCCGACGGCATCGAGCCGGGCACCGTCGTCTTCGGCATCAGCGACGTCGTCGCGATCGGCGCCCTGTCGGCGGTGCGCGCGGCGGGCCGCGAGGTCGGCGCCGACATCGCCCTGTGCGGCTTCGACGACATCCCCACCGGGCGCGATGTGACGCCCGCCCTCACGACCGTGCGCGTGCCCCTCGAGGAGGTCGGCTACGCCGCGTTCCGGGCGGCCGTCGACGACGAGTGGGCACAGGATGCGGATGCGCTCCGCCTCGAGGTGCTGCTGCGCGACAGCACACCGTCGCGCGCGTGAGCCGGGCGTGGGTTCTGTGACGCACGTCGTCGTCGCGCTCGACAGCTTCAAGGGATCGATCACCGCGGCCGATGCCGCGGTCGCCGTGTCGGCCGGGGTCGAGGCGGCGGTCGGGGCGGATGCCGCGGTGGACGTCGTGCTGCGGCCCATGGCCGACGGCGGCGAGGGTACGGTGGCGGCGTTCGCGGCGGCCGTGGACGGCGCCGAGCGCGTTCCGGTGGCGGTGCGCGGACCGGCGGGGCGGCCCGTCGAGTCATCGTGGCTGCGCCTGCCGGACGGCACGGGCGTCGTCGAGCTGGCCTCCACGAGCGGGATCGAGCTCCTCGGCGAGGAGCGTCGGCCCTGGGATGCCGACACCTTCGGCTTCGGTCAGGCTGTCGTCGCCGCGCTCGATGCCGGGGTGTCACGGCTCGTCCTCGGGATCGGGTCCAGCGCGTCGACCGACGGCGGGGCCGGGCTCTTGTCGGCGCTCGGCGCGCGACTGCGTGACGCGTCGGGTGCAGCGATCGCGCCGGGTGCGCGGGGGCTCGCCGACGTCGCGTCAGTCGACCTGTCGGGGCTCCGTCCCCTGCCTGAGGGTGGCGTGGTCGTGCTGAGCGACGTGACGAACCCGCTGCTCGGCCCGGCCGGTGCGGCCGCCGTCTTCGGCCCGCAGAAGGGCCTGGATGCCGACGGCGTCGCCCGCGCCGAATCCGGCCTCGCCCGACTGGCCGCGCTCGTCGGCGCCGACGCGGCGACACCGGGGACCGGCGCGGCGGGCGGCACCGGCTTCGCGCTGCGTGCGTGGGGCGCACAGCTCCGGCCCGGCGCGGCCGAGGTCGCCGACCTCATCGGCCTCGCGGACGCCGTGCGCGGCGCCGACCTCGTCGTCACGGGGGAGGGCGCCTACGACGGGCAGTCCGCGGCGGGCAAGGTGCCGTCCTTCGTCGTCGGCCTCGCCGCCGAGGCGGGGGTGCCGGTCGCCCTCGTCGCGGGGCGCATCGCGCCGGAGGCGGACGTGGCCGCGTTCGCGGCATCCCTCTCGCTCACCGACCTGGCGGGCAGTTCCGCCGCAGCGATGACCGACCCGGCCCAATGGCTCCGCGCCGCCGGCGCCGCCCTGGCCGCGCGGCTCTGACCTCCGGGGCAGGTCGGTTCGGGGTCACTTCCTGCCGCCTCGGACCTCGCGAGGCGACCATACTCGGCCCCTATCCGGGGCGCGCGGTCCGGGGCGCCGGGTTCGGGGTCAGTTCGTGCCGCCTCCGACCCCGCGAGGCGACGTTACTCGACCCCTATCCGGGGGCGCGCGGTCCGGGGCGCCCGGTTCGGGGTCACTTCGTGCCGCCTCGGACCTCGCGAGGCGACCACACCCGACCCCAATCTGGTCGGCGCGGTCCGAGCCGCCCGGTTCGGGGTCACTTCATGCCGCCTCGAACCCGGCGAGGCGACGCCAAGCGCCCCGATTCGAGCCCACCTGGTCTGAGCGTTGCCGCGATCAGCCGCCGAGGGCGGCCGAGACGACGGCGCGGGCCTCTTCCTGTACGGCGGCGAGGTGCTCGGGGCCCTTGAGGCTCTCGGCGTACAGCTTGTACACGTCCTCGGTGCCCGACGGGCGCGCCGCGAACCAGGCGTGCTCGGTCTGCACCTTGAGCCCGCCGATCGCGGCGCCGTTGCCCGGCGCGTGCGAGAGCTTCGCAGTGATCGGCTCACCGGCGAGCTCCGTCGCGGTCACAGCCTCCGGCGCGAGCTTGCCGAGCGTCGCCTTCTGCGCGGGCGTCGCCGGGGCATCCACCCGCTGGTACGCCGACGCGCCGAACTCCGCCTCGAGCTCCGCGTACCGCTGCGACGGCGTCTTGCCCGTCACGGCCAGGATCTCCGCCGCGAGCAGGCACAGCAGGATGCCGTCCTTGTCGGTCGTCCAGACGGTGCCGTCCTTGCGCAGGAACGAGGCGCCCGCCGACTCCTCGCCGCCGAAGGCGACCGACCCGTCGAGCAGGCCGGGCACGAACCACTTGAACCCGACCGGCACCTCCAGCAGCGTCCGTCCGAGCGATTCGGCGACGCGGTCGATGATCATCGAGGAGACGAGGGTCTTGCCGATCGCGGCATCCGACGGCCACCCGCCGCGGTGGCGGTACAGGTAGTCGATCGCGACCGCGAGGTAGTGGTTGGGGTTCATGAGACCCGCGTCGGGGGTGACGATGCCGTGCCGGTCGGCATCCGCGTCGTTGCCGGTGAGGATGTCGTACTCGTCGCGGCGCGAGACGAGGGATGCCATCGCCGACGGCGACGACGGATCCATGCGGATCTTCTCGTCCCAGTCGAGGGTCATGAAGCGCCACGTCGGGTCGACTTCGGGGTTCACGACGGTGAGGTCGAGGCCGTAGACCTCGGCGATGAGGGCCCAGTACTCCACGGAGGCGCCGCCGAGCGGGTCGGCGCCGATGCGGACGCCCGCGCGGGCGATGGCATCCACGTCGATGATGCTGCCGAGGTCGCGCACGTAGCCGTCGCGGAAGTCGTACGTGCCGACGGTCGCGAGGTCGATGTCGGCGAAGCGCGTGCGGGTGACGCCCTCCAGGCCGGCGGCGATGAGCGCGTTCGCGCGGTCGGCGATCCAGCCGGTCGCGTCGGTGTCGGCGGGGCCGCCGTGCGGCGGGTTGTACTTGAAGCCGCCGTCGCGCGGCGGGTTGTGCGAAGGGGTGACGACGATGCCGTCGGCGCGGCTCGCGTCATCGCCCGCCTTGCCGCGGTTGTAGGTGAGGATGGCGTGGCTGAGCGCCGGCGTCGGCACCCACGAGTCGCGGGAGTCCACCCGCACGTCCACGCCGTTGCCGACGAGGACCTCGACGGCCGTCCGTTCAGCGGGCCGGGACAGCCCGTGCGTGTCACGGCCGAGGAAGAGGGGACCGGTGATCCCCTGCGCGGCGCGGTAGTCGACGATCGCCTGCGTCGTGGCGAGGATGTGGTCCTCGTTGAAGCTCGTCGACAGCGACGAGCCGCGGTGACCGCTCGTGCCGAACGCGACGCGCTGCTCCGGCACGGAGGCGTCGGGTTTGCGGTCGTAGTAGGCGTTGATCAGTTCGTCGATGTCGATGAGATCGGATGCTTCGGCTGGCTGTCCTGCGCGGCTCATTGCCCCAGTCTGACACCGCGGAGGAGGGGAAGGCACCCCGCACTAGGCTTGTGGACCGTGAGCATCGATCCCGAAGCGCCTGTCCGTCGCACGTACAGCTACTTGGGTCCCGCGGGAACGTTCACGGAGTCCGCCCTCGCGCAGGTGCCCGAGGCGCGCGAGCAGATCTGGCGGCCGGTGCGCAACGTCGGCGAGGCGCTCGCCGACGTCGTCGAGGGACGCTCGGATGCCGCGATGATCGCGATCGAGAACTCCGTCGACGGCGGGGTCTCCACGGCGCAGGACGCCCTGGCCACGATGCCGGGCCTGCGGATCGTGGGGGAGTACCTCGTTCCGGTGAACTTCGTGCTCGTCGCACGGCCCGGCGTGCGGCTGGAGGACGTCACGCTCATCGCGGCGCACCCCGTCGCCTACGCCCAGTGCCTGCAATGGCTCAGTGAGAAGCTCCCCGAGCACGCGCACATCCCGGCGGCCAGCAATGTGGCATCCGCCGTGGGCATCATCGACGGCGTGAGCGACGCGCAGGCGGCGATCGCGCCTCCCGGCATCCTGGAGCACTACGACCTGGAGCTGCTGGCCGAGGGCATCGGCGACAACGTCAATGCCGTGACGCGGTTCGTGCTCGTGAGCCGCACGGTCGCGGCGCCCGCGCCGACCGGCGCCGACAAGACGTCGCTCATCGTCGAGCTGCCCGAGGAGTACCCCGGCGCGCTGCTCGAGCTGCTCGAGCAGTTCGCGACCCGTGGGATCAACCTCTCGCTCCTGGCTTCGCGGCCGATCGGCGACGAGCTGGGCCGGTATCGCTTCGTGATCGACGCCGACGGGCACATCGAGGACGAGCGGATGGCCGACGCCCTCCTGGGCCTGCGCCGCTTCTCGCCGAAGGTGATCTTCCTCGGGTCGTACCCGCGCGCCGACCGCGCGATCGTGCACTACCCGGAGCGCTACTCCGACGACGTGTTCGTCGAGGCGCGCGACTGGCTGCGTGGGCTCATCTCCGGCGAGCCCGACGCGTAGCCGCGGGGTCGCGGCTCGTTCACCCGCGCCAAAGTGCGGGTCGCGGCGCACTGCACCCGCCTTTCGGCACGGATGAATTGCGCCGCGGATTCTCGGTCGCGCCGAAGTGTGGGTCATGGCCCGAGGCACCCGCAGTTCGGCGCGGACGAACTGCCGCGCGGCCCCGGCATCCATCACGACGCGTGGGGGCGTGTCCTCCGCCTCCGCCTCGGCCTCGGCGCCCGCGTCCCGCCCGCGCCCGCGGCTCCGGAGGAGATGTCGCGTCGGGAGGACGCATTCCCGGGATTCCACCTCCCGAGGCGTCATCTCCTCCCGGGGCGTCACATCCTGGGGGCGATGTCCCGCGGATGCGGAGGAGATGTCCCGCCAGGAGGATGAAAACCTTGGGATGCCACCTCCCGGGGCGTTATGTCCTCCCCAGGCGTCACATCCCCGCGGGGCGTTACGTGCCCCGGGCGTCACATCTCCCCGGAGCGTCACGTCCCCCGGGGTCACCGACCCCCGGGCCACGCCCGCGCAGGGCGCAACCGCGTCAGCCGGCGACGGCCTCGAGGGTCTGGATGCGGCCCGCGGCCGACTCCATCGGCTCCGCGTCGTACGCGCCGGCGACCGGCGAGATCATGACCTCGTCGACGCCCCAGCGGGCGGCGAACTCCGCCAGCGCCGTGCGCACGTCCGGCCCGGTCCCGACGAACCACCGGCGGCGGAGCGCTTCGAGCACCGGCGCGGCGAGCCCGTCCGCGGCCTCCGCGGCGGCGGCCTGCTCGACGGTCTCGAGCGCGACGAGCGGCCGGTTCCCGCGGAGCCGGGCCATCATGCGCGCCTGCGGCAGCATCCGCTCCTCCGCCTCCGCGGCCGTCGCCGCAGCGACGACGTTCGCGGTGAGGAACGTGCGCGGGGCGGCCAGGGTCGCCGACGGCTGGAACTGCGAGCGGTACAGATCGAGCGCGCGCTCGAGGCCCTCGCCGGAGAAGTGGTTGGCGAAGACGTACGGGAGGCCTTGCGCCGCGGCGAGCTGCGCCGAATAGTCGCTCGAGCCGAGCAGCCACACCTCGGGCGTCGTCGTGGCGGCGGGGGTGGCGTGCACGTCGTACGTGCCGCCGGAGGTGAAGCGCAGCGTCGCGCCGTCGCCGGAGACCAGCCCGACGATGTCGCGGACGTGTTCGGGGAACCGCTCGACGTCGCTCGTGGTGCCGCTCATCCGCAGCAGCTGCGTGATGACCGGGTCGCTGCCCGGGGCGCGCCCGATGCCGAGGTCGATGCGTCCCGGCGCGATGGCCTCGAGCGCCGCGAACTGCTCGGACACCACGAGCGGCGAGTGGTTCGGCAGCATGACGCCGCCCGATCCCACCCGGATCGTGGAGGTCCGCGCCGCCGCGGCGGCGATCAGCACCGGCGGCGTCGTCGAGGCGACGGCGGGCATGTTGTGGTGCTCGGCGAACCAGTAGCGGCGGTAGCCGAGCTCCTCGGCGCGCTGCACGAGCGAGAGGGATGCCGTCACCGCCTGCGCGCTGGTCTGGCCGGTGCGGACGGGGACGAGGTCAAGGACGGAGAGCGCAGGAGTCATCCCCCATGACAACTCCGGGAGTCCCGCCCCGTATTCCAGGCCACCCCTGGCGTTGCCTCAGCCTCCGCGGCGGACCGCCTCATAAGCGGCCAGCGCCGCACCCCGCGACTCCTTGAGGTCGACCACGGGCTCCGGCCGGAGAGCGCTGCCCGCGCCGTACTCCGGCGCCCACCGCGCGACGTACCGCCCGTCGGCGTCGAACTTGGTCGCCTGCAGCTCGGGGTTGAACACCCGGAAGTACGGCGCGGCGTCGGCGCCGGACCCTGCGACCCACTGCCAGTTGAACGGGTTGCTCGCAGCATCCGCGTCGACCAGGGTGTCCCAGAACCACTGCTCCCCGAGCCGCCAGTCGATCAGCAGGTTCTTCACCAGGAAGGATGCCGTGACCATGCGCACCCGGTTGTGCATGTGCCCCGTCGCCCAGAGTTCCCGCATCCCGGCGTCGACGAGACGGTAGCCGGTGCCGCCGCGCTCCCACGCCTCGAGCAGGTCCGGTCGCAGCGGCGGCCACGGGAACGCATCGAACTCCCGCCGGAGGTTCGTCGTCGCCAGGTCGGGGGCGTGGAACAGGGTGTGCCAGGCGAACTCCCGCCAGCCCAGCTCGGTGAGGAAGCGCCCGCCGCCGCCGGCCTCGGCCGCCGCATGCCACACCGTGTGCGGACCGAGCTCGCCCCACCGCAGCCGTGGCGACAGCAGCGAGGTCGCCCCTGCGGCGGGTTCGTCGCGCGCCCGGTCATAGTCGCCCACGTCCTCGGCGAGGAACTCCCGCAGCCGGCGGCGGGCGGCCGGCTCACCCGGCTCCCACGCCTCGCGCAGGCCCCCGGCCCAGTCCGGCGCGGTCGGCAGCAGGGCCCAGTCCGACAGATCGTCCGACGGCACGTCTCCCTCGAACCGGGCGATCGTCCGCGGTTCCGGCAGCGGCCCCCGCGGCCCCGGCTGCTGCTGGCATGCGCGCCAGAACGGGGTGAAGACGGAGAAGTGGGTGCCGGCGCCGGTCGTCACGGTCCACGGCTCGAACAGGAGCGCGGCCGCGAACGAGGCGACCTCGACGCCGTCGGCGCGCAGCGACGACTTCAGGTCGGCGTCGATCTCCCGCTCGGGGAGCCCGTAGCGCCGGTTCCAGAACACGGCGCCGGCGGCGGCATCCTGCACGACGTCGCGCACGGTGCGTGCCGCGGGTCCCCGTCGCAGCACGAGGCGCCCGCCCTTCTCCCGCAGTCGCTCGGCGAGCGAGGCCAGCGAGTGGTGCAGCCACCAGCGGGCGGCGCCACCGAGCGGGCGGATGCCGGGGGACTCGTCATCCAGCACGAACAGGGCGATGATCGGCGCACCCCGGTCGACGGCCGCGCGCAGCGCCGGGTTGTCGGCGAGCCGCAGGTCGTCGCGGAACCAGACGATCGAGGGCGACGTCATCCGTCCATCCTGCCCTCATCGGGGCCGAGGAGGTCAGACCGCCGTGACCGAATGCCCGCGCGGCACGGTGACCAGCAGCCCGCCGGTCTCCACGCGGCAGTGCAGATGCGTGCCCTCGCCGAACTCGTCACCGTCCAGCTGCACGGGCTGTGCCGACGGCGTCGCGATGTCGATGCCAACGCCGCGGGTGTAGCGGACGGCGTTGTCCTCCGTGGTCAGCGCGAGGAACTTGCGTCCCGCCCGGAAGCGTCGCAGCACGCTGTTGTCCCAGGCGACGCGGCGCCAGACGAGCAGCCAGCCGAAGGGTCCCTTCGGCTGCACGACGACGACATCGAGCTGACCGTCCGTGACGGACGCCTCGGGGATGAGCTCGAGCCCTGCCGGCAGGGACCCGCAGTTGGCGATCAGTACGCTCTGCACGTTCGCGCGGTGCATGCGGTGCCCAGGCAGCTGGTACATCACGGGGAACGGCTTCGCCCCGACGAGCGAGCGGGCGGCGCCGTCGACGTAGGCGACCCAGCCGACCTTCTTCTTCAGGTCGCCGTTGGTGTTGGCGATCATGGCGGCGTCCAGCCCGATACCGCCCATGACGACGAACGCGCGTTCCTCCGTGCCGGCGTTCGTGCGGGTGATCTTCGCGAAGCCCACGTCGATCGGCAGCGTCTCGCCGTCGAAGGTCGCCCGGATCATCGTCTCCGCGTCGTCCAGCGGCAGCCGGAGGTTCCGGGCCAGCAGGTTGCCGGTCCCGCTCGGCACGATCGTGAGCGGGACCCCCGACCCGGTCATCGCCTCCGAGACGGCGCGCACGGTGCCGTCGCCGCCGGCCACGAGGACGGCATCCACCTCTTCGGCGAGCGCCTGTCGGGTCACGTCGTCGCCCAGGTCGTCCACGGTGGTCTCGTAGAAGAGGGGCTCGACCCACCCGGCCTCGGCGGCCAGCCGCGTGACGGAGGCGCGCAGCTCGTCCGCGTCGACCTTGATCGGGTTGTACACGAGCGCGGCCTTCGGGTTCGGCCGCCGCCCGCCCTCGGAGATCGGTGCCGTGTGGCCCGCGGCATCCACGCGGCGGGCCTCGCCGCCCTCACCGTCGGTGGTGTCGGGTGCGACGTCCTCCGGTTCGCGGATGGTGTCGTCGGGCGCGGCGGCCTCGACGGGGTCGGGAGCGTCGGCACCGCGGTCGTCGTCAGAGAGAGGCCCCATGGGAACAGACTAGGACCCGCAGGCTGGGGAGGAGCCGCCACCCGCTGGCTAGACTTGACGGATGATCGATCTCGCCCTCCTCCGCGACGACCCGGAGCTCGTGAAGCGCTCGCAGGAAGCACGCGGGGAGTCGGCCGACACGGTGGATGCCGCCCTCGTCGCCGACCGGGAGCGCCGCGCGGCGCTGACGGCGTTCGAAGAGCTCCGCGCCGCGCAGAACGCGCACGGGAAGACCGTCGCGAAGGCCGCCAAGGAGGACAAGCCCGCGCTCGTCGCCGAGGCGAAGGAGCTCAGCGACCGGGTCAAGCAGGCTCAGCAGGCGGTCACCGCGGCGGAGCTGGCCGCCGACGAGGCTCTCGCGAAGATCGAGAACATCGTCCTGGACGGCGTCCCCGCCGGCGGGGAGGACGACTTCGTCACCCTCCGCACGCATGGGCAGCCCGCGACGTTCGACTTCGAGCCGCGCGATCACCTGGCCCTCGGCGAGCTGCTCGGCGCGATCGACATGGAGCGCGGCGCGAAGGTCTCCGGCGCCCGGTTCACCTTCCTCACCGGCATCGGTGCGCGTCTCGAACTGGCCATCATGAACATGGGGCTCGACCGGGCGCTCGCCGCCGGGTTCATCCCGGTCATCCCGCCGACGCTCGTGCGCGCCGAGGTCATGCGCGGCACCGGGTTCCTCGGGCAGCACGCCGACGAGGTCTACCGGCTCGACGACGACGACCTCTACCTCGTGGGTACGAGCGAGGTGCCCCTCGCCGGGTTCCACATGGACGAGATCCTCGACCTCAGCGACGGCGCGAAGCGCTACGCCGGGTGGTCTGCGTGCTACCGGCGGGAGGCCGGCTCAGGCGGCAAGGACACCCGCGGCATCATCCGCCTGCACCAGTTCAACAAGCTGGAGATGTTCGTCTACACGACCCCGGAGGATGCTGAAGCCGAGCACCTGCGTCTCGTGGAGATGCAGGAGCGGATGCTGCAGGACCTGGGCCTCAGCTACCGCGTCATCGACGTCGCCGCTGGTGACCTCGGCTCCTCCGCCGCCCGCAAGTACGACGTGGAGGCGTGGGTGCCCACGCAGGGTGCCTACCGCGAGCTCACCAGCACCTCGAACTGCACGACCTTCCAGGCCCGCCGGCTCGACATCCGGCACCGCCCGCCCGTCGAAGGCGGCGGCGTCGGAAAGACGGCGCACGTCGCGACGCTGAACGGGACGCTCGCGACGACCCGCTGGATCGTCGCGCTGCTGGAGACCCACCAGCGCGCCGACGGGTCGGTGTGGATCCCGGAGGCGCTGCGACCCTACCTCGGCGGCTTGGAAGTCGCGGAGCCGATCGCGTGAGCGAAGCGCACCTCCCGCCGACCGGGTCGGTCAAGGTCGTCCGGCCGACGAAGGCCGCGGAGCTCGTCGAGGAGATCGCCGAGGACACCGAGAACCCGGATGTCCCCACCGAGCGCCTCCTCATCGCCCTCGACGTCGACGGGACGGTCCTCCTGGAGGATGAGACGCTGAGCCCCGGGGTGGTCGCGGCCGTCGCGCACGCCCACCGCGCCGGCCACGAGGTCATGCTCGCGACGGGCCGTTCGTGGGAGGGGACCCGCGGCATCCTGCGCATTCTGGAGATGCAGCCGGAGTACGTCGTCTGCTCCAACGGCGCCGTGATCATGAAGCGCATCGCCGGCGACTTCGCCGACGAGGTGCGCTACGAGCGGTTCCACGTCGAGACGTTCGACCCCGCCGAGGTCCTCCACCTCCTGCGCGAGCACCTGCCGGAGGCCCGGTACATGGTCGAGCTGCCCGACGGGCGGCGCCTGTACACCGAGCAGCTCGACGATTGGAACCTGCAGAACGCCCGCCGCGTGCCGTTCGAGGAGCTCTCCGCGTCCCCCGTGTGCCGTGTCGTCGTCGTCTCCCCGGAGGACACCGACGAGGACTTCGTCGACCTCGTCGCCCGCATCGGGCTCAACAAGGTCTCGTATGCGGTCGGCTGGTCGGCGTGGCTCGACATCGCCCCGCAGGGCGTGGACAAGTCCACGGCGCTGGAGAAGGTGCGGGTGTGGCTGGAGGTCGATCCGCCGCACGTGCTCGTCATGGGTGACGGCCGCAACGACGTCGGGATGTTCCGCTGGGCGCGTGAGCACGGGGGTCGGGCCATCGCGATGGCGCAGGGGCCGGAGGACGTCCGCCGCGAGGCATCCGAGACGACCCGGTCGGTGCAGCACGGCGGCGTCGCCGACGTGCTCCGCAAGCTCTGATCCCGCTACTCAGCCGGTCCACAGCCGTTCCGGCGAAAATGGGGAGCGAACCCGTCCACTAGACTCGACGCCTGTTCGTCGGATGCCGTTGGCGTCCGCCGGGAGGGTTGTCCGAGCGGCCGAAGGATCCGGTCTTGAAAACCGGTGGGCAGCAATGTCCCGTGGGTTCGAATCCCACACCCTCCGCAGTTTCGAAAGGACGTCCGTGAGCGAGCCCACCTCCGCCGCCAAGGCGTCCCGCCACCGCCGGCACCCCGTCGCCCGGCACGGCATCCTGTCCTCCCCCCACCCGTTCGTGCAGGTCCTGCAGATCCTCGGCGCCGTCGTCGCGGTGCTGGCGATCAGCATCGGCACGGTGGGCGCCTTCGCGGTGTGGGACGCAGCGCGCGCCCTCGAGGACAGCGGTGTCTCGATCGGCGACGACGAGACCGAACTGCCGCCGAGCATCGGCGAGATCGAGGGCGGTGTCAACCTGCTCGTCGTCGGCACCGACTCGTGCGAGGGTCAGGACCTCGCGCTCTTCCCGCGGTGCGCGGACGACGACGGCGGTGAGCGCAACGACGTGACCATGCTGCTGAACATCAGCGACTCGCCGCGGCGCGTGACCGTGGTCTCGTTCCCCCGCGACATGGTCATCCCGATCCCCTCGTGCCCGAACGAGGACGGTGGCAGCTACCCCGCCATGAGCGCGCAGATGCTCAACTCGTCGTACATGAACGGCGGCCTGCAGTGCAGCGTGCTGACGATCGAGGAGCTCACCGGCGTCGACATCCAGTTCGCGGCATCCATCCGCTGGACCGGCGTGATCAACATGTCCGACGCGATCGGCGGCGTCGACGTCTGCCTCTCCGACGACATCAAGGACATCCATACCGGGCTCGACCTGGCCAAGGGCGAGCACACGCTCGTCGGCGCCGATGCCCTGCAGTTCCTCCGCATCCGGCACGGCATCGGCGACGGCTCCGACCTCGGCCGCATCTCGAACCAGCAGCAGTTCATGGGCTCCCTCGTGCGGAAGCTGAAGTCGGACGCGGTCCTCGCGAACCCGCAGGCCCTCTTCGGCCTGGCGACCACGGCGCTGCAGCAGGTCAACAACGGCCAGCTCGTGCTGAGCTCGTCCCTGGCGAACGCGACCCGGATGGTGCAGATCGCGATGGCCGTCAAGGACGTCGCGTACGAGGACATCGTCTTCGTGCAGTACCCCACCGAGTACGCCACCGGCGGCGCGCGCGTGCAGCCGGTGACCTGGGCCGCGGACGTGCTGTTCCAGGCCATCGCGGAGAACAGGCCGCTGAAGCTGACCGGCGAGGTCAGCGGGGGCAACGGGGTCGAGGTCGTGGGCGAGGCCGACGGCGACGGCACCATCGAATCCCCGACCGCGACTCCCGATACGGCCGTGACGCCGGATCCGAGCGCGACGCCGGATGGCACGCAGACGCCGAGCACGGACGCCCCGGTCGAGCTGCCCAGCTCCGTCACGGGACAGACCGCGAAGCAGGTCACCTGCACCCGCGCGGAGCAGTAGCGCGACGCTCACGCGGCCGGGGCTCAGCCCTGGCGCCAGGCGTCGGATTCGAGGTGCGAGCCGGCCTGCGGCCCCATGGTCAGCATCCCGCCGTCGACCGGCCAGCTGGCGCCGGTGACGTACCCCGCCGCCGGGGACGCGAGGAACGCGACGACCGCCCCGATCTCCTCGGGCGTGCCGGGGCGCTGGATCGGGATGCCGGGGCGGTGCGTGCGCGCGGCATCCTCCGACTCCATGTCGTTCAGCGGCGTCGCGATCTCGCCGGGGGCGACGGCGTTGACGGTGATCCCGTGCGCGCCGAGCTCCTGCGCCATCGTCTTCACGAGACCGCCGAGCCCGTGCTTCGCGGCGACGTAGTGCGCCGACCCGACGCGCGGCTGGTGCTCGTGCACGCTCGTGATCGCGATGATCCGTCCCCCGTGGCCGGCCGCGACCATCCGCCGGGCGGCCGCCTGCATGCCGGCGAAGGCGCCGTCGAGGTTGAGGGCGACCGTCTGCCGCCAGTCGTCGAGCGACAGGTCGAGGAACGGGATGCCACCCCCGCCGCCGGCGTTGTTGACGAACACGTCGACCCCGCCGAGTTCGTCGGCGAGTGCGTCGATCGTCGCGGGCACAGCCCGCAGGTAGGTCGCGTCGAAATGTGCGACGACGGCGCGGGAGCCCGCCGCGCGCACGGCGTCCGCCGTTCTCTGCGCCCCCTCCTCATCGCTGTGCCACGTGATGCCGACCTCGATCCCGGCATGGGCGAGCGCGATGGCGGTGGCGGCGCCGATCCCCGAGTCGGATGCCGTGACGATCGCGTGGCGGGGGAGGAAGGTGTCGATCATGGCGTCACCGTACGTGCGTCGCGGGGCGCAGCGGAGAGGGTTTACATCGGGATGCCGGTGGGGTAGCCGCGCGGCGGATGCGGTGCGATGCGGTGCGATGCGGTGGCCGGGACCGGTTATGATTGCCGGGTGCATCTGCGCCGTTTTCGGCCGGATGCCTGGAGACGTCGCATAGTCAGGCCTAGTGCACCACCCTGCTAAGGTGGAGTCCTCGCAAGGGGACCGAGGGTTCAAATCCCTCCGTCTCCGCCAAGAAATCCCCGGTCAAGCCGGGGATTTTCTGACTTCCGATCGGTCGGCTATCTCTCATAGATCAGGGAGAAATTGGGCGACAGTGTCCCCACAGTGTCCCGGAAGATCAGCCCGCTCCTGTGCGTGGGCTCTCCGCGCCGGTACCTGTGCGCGTGCGCCATTCTGCGACGGGCTCGCGAAGACCCAAGGCGGAGCGCACCGCCCGTGACCGAGCTTGCCTCCGGGCCTGTTCGACCCCGTAGGGGATGGCCGAGAGCGTGATGGTCAGGATGGTGGCGATGCCGTACATGCCGGCGGCGGAGAAGAGTGGTGGGCTTGCGAAGCGGCGAGGGCAGCGATGATTGCGACTATTCCGAGGACGGCCGCAACGCCCCAGAGGTAGGTCGCGATCAGGAAGAGGATTCCTGCGCCGGGTCCGGTGCGGGCGACTACCCAACCGACGATCTCGTCGTCGGGGTCTGCCGCACTGGTAGGTGACATCTGAGTTGGGTTGCCCGGGAGGGGGCCCTGGAAGGATGTCATTGTGCCGAAGCCTTATCCGAGCGAGTTCCGAGACGACGTCGTGCGCGTTGCGCGGGGCCGTGAGCCTGGTGTGACCATCGAGCAGATCGCGACCGATTTCGGGGTTCACCCGATGACGCTCACGAAGTGGATGCGGCGTGCCGCGGTCGAGGAGGGCTCGAAGCCGGGCGTGACCCGGTCAGAAGGCGCAGAGCTGCGGGAGGCGCGGAAGCGGATCCGGCTGCTCGAGCAGGAGGTCGAGGTGCTCCGCCGTGCGGCGGCGTATCTGTCGCAGGCGAACCTGCCGGGAAAGGGCTCTACCCGCTCGTGACCGAGCTCGCCGCTGACGGTTTTCCCGTCGCGGTGACGTGCCGGGTACTTAAGCTCGCTCGCCAGCCCTACTACCGGTGGCTGGCCAACCCCATCACCGATGGTGAACTCGTCGCGGCGTATCGCGCGAACGCGTTGTTCGACGCGCACGCGACGACCCGGAGTTCGGTTACCGGTTCCTGCTCGACGAGGCCCGCGACGCAGGCGAGGTCATGGCGGATCGGACGGCGTGGCGGATCTGCCGCGATAACGGCTGGTGGTCTGCGTTCGGGAAACGTCGTCGTGCGAAGGGCAGACGGCCCGGTCCGCCCGTTCACGACGATCTCGTGCGCCGGCAGTTCACCGCCGACGCCCCGAATCGGCTCTGGCTCAGCGACATCACGGAGCACAAGACCGGCGAAGGCAAGCTCTATCTCTGCGCGATTAAGGACGTGTTCAGCAACCGGATCGTCGGGTACTCGATCAGCGACCGGATGAAGGCTCGTCTCGCCGTCGACGCGGTGAACAGCGCCGCCGCACGGCGCGGGAACGTTGCCGGCTGCGTGGTCCACACGGACAGAGGATCCCAGTTTCGCGCGAGGAAGATGGTCCGCGCCCTGCACCACCACGGCATGGTCGGATCAATGGGCCGCGTCGGGGCGGCGGGCGATAACGCCGCGATGGAGTCCTTCTTCAGCCTGCTCCAGAAGAACGTCCTCAACCGCCGCACCTGGTCCACCCGCGACGAACTCCGCATCGCCATCGTCACCTGGATCGAACGCACCTACCACCGACGCCGCCGGCAGAGACGGCTCCACGGTTTGACCCCAATCGAGTACGAAGCAATCATGAACACCAACGTCGCCCTCGCGGCGTGACTACAAAAACGTCACCTATCGGTGCAGCAGACCCGTTCGCCGTGAGCGGTCAGTCGCGTCTTCCGCGACAGTTCGAGCGCTCCGCGCGTGAGTTGCGTTCAGGGGGTCACGAGCATCGATGCTCGGATCGTTGTTGGCGGTGAGCGCCAACACGTGGGAACCCACCAAGGCCAGTGCCGTCGACTGCACAGATAGCACCGGGGTGTCCCGCCGTCAGCCCTTCACGGCCCCGACGGTCATACCTGCGATGACCTGACGTTGGAAGAGCGCGTAGATGATCAATTGGGGCACGAGCACGAGGGTCGCAGCTGCCATCATCCCGCCGTAGTCGACGGTGTACTGTCCCTGGAATCGTGAGACGGCGAGGGAGACTGTGACCATGTCGGGGTCGTTGATGAGGATCGACGCAAACGGGAACTCGTTGAACACGTACACGACGTTGAAGATCAAGATCGTTGCGATCACCGGCCGCATGAGGGGGAGTACAACGGTCCAGCAGAGCTTCCACAGCCCGACACCGTCGATGATTGCGGCTTCTTCGATCTCGGTGGGGAACTCGCGCAGGAAACCGGTCATGAGGAGGATGTTGAACGGGATCGTGACGGCGATGTACGGGAGGATGAGCGCCCAGTAGGTGCCGAATATCCCCAGCGTGAGGTCGAGCCGGTAGACCGGGAAGAGCAGGATGTAGACGGGCACGGCGAGGCCGGCCAGGAGGTAGAGACGCAGCGAAGATTGCGCGCGTCGTCGCCGGAATACCATGCGGGTGAGCGCGAACGCGGCCATGAACGAGATCGCGGTGCCGATGGTGACCGAGGCTACGGCGATGAAGATCGTGTTTGCGTACATCCGCAGTAGCGGCAGGCCAGTGATCGCGTTGATGTAATTGTCGAACGTGAGGTTGTCAAACGCGAGGGGATTTCCCAGGATGTTGCCGCTGGGCTGAAATGAGAGCAACAGGATCCACAGGAGGGGAAGCACGATCAGGAACGTCACGAGGTAGGCGACGGCTCCGAGGGTGATCCCGAGTCGGCGCCCCGGTCGACGGCGGTGCGCCGGATGGTCGGCGGCTGCGTCGTGGGTACCTGCAGGAATGGTCGGGGCGCTCATGCGGTGGCCTCCTTGCGGCGTGCAGCGATGAGGTAGCCTGCGGACACGATCGCGCCGAGGACGGTGATCACGACTGCAAGCGCCATGCCGTAGCCGTACTGCTGGTTGGTGAACGTGATGAAGTACATGTAGCTGACGAGTGTTTCGGAGCGATGGACGGGGCCGCCTCCGGTGAGCATGTACACCAGTTCGAAGATCTTGAAGATGTTGGTGATCATGAGGATCGTGACGATGGCGAAGGTCTCACGCATCATCGGGATCTTGATGTGCCAGATCTGTTGCCAGCCGCTGGCACCGTCGAGGGCGCTTGCCTCCAGCACATCGCCGGGGAGCAGCTGGAGGCCTGCGTAGAAGATAGTCATGGCGAAACCGATGCTGCTCCAGATGAACACAACCGACACCGAGTTGGGTGTCAGGTAGTCGCCGCCGATCCACTGGGCCGGAGGGATGCCGAACGCCGCAAGGGCGCGGTTCAGGAGTCCGATCTTAGGATCCAGGATGAACACCCAGATCAGCCCGACGAGGATGGGGGCGATGATCGCGGGCCCGAATACGAGCGCGCGCAGTAACCCACGTCCGGCGATGGCTCGTTGCAGGAGCAGCGCCAGCGCGAAGGAGGCGGGGATCAGGACGGCGAGGCTGACGACCAGGATGACGATCGTGTTCTGCAGGGATTGCCAGAAGAACGGGTCGTTGGCCAGCGCGAGGTAGTTGTCCAGGCCAATCCACGTGGGTGCACCGAAACCCTGGAAGCGGGTGAAGCTGAAGACGGCCGAGTAGATGACCGGATAGACGACGAACATTGTGAACGCGACGAGCCCCGGCGCGAGCATGAGGAGGATCTTCCAGCGTGTGCTGACCCAGACCATGAGAGTGCTTTCGTGTACGGGGGCGGAGCCGCAGTTCGCTGCGGCTCCGCCCGGGAGGTGGTCTACCGGTTGCTGTCGAACGCCTTTTGGACGAGCTCCACAGCGGCCTCGGGGGTGAGTTGGCCTTGGATCACGCCGTAGATGCTGTCGTACATCGCGTTGGCCACGGGAGTGGGCACGAGCAGGTCGGGCTGGGACTGCGGGCTGGTGACGCCGTCAGCGGATGCGGCATCCAGTGCCGCCTTCAGTGCGCTCTGCGTCGTCGGGTCGACGTTCGCCTGGAACGTCGTCACCGGGGGCTGGCCGTTATCGACGAGGATCTGCTGCGCCTCATCGCTGTAGTAGAAGGCGAGGAACTTCTTCACGGCCGCGAGCTTGGTCTCGTCGTCGGCAACGTTGTGGTCGACGGCAAACGGGGCGGAGGCCACGTTCATGATGATGTTCTGTTCGCCGACACCGTCGGAGAACTGCGGGCCCTGCCAGAACGCGATGTCCGAAGCGATGCCGGACTCCTGAATCGCACTCGACGCCCAGACGCCCGAGTCCAGCATGGCAGCGTTTCCGCTCGTGAACTGGTCGACGGCCTGCTGGTAGGTCTGCGTCGACACGTTCGAGGCGAACGCTCCAGCCTTGCGGAGCTCGTCGATGTGCTCATACAGGCGCAGGAAATCGTCGTTGGTGTACTGCACGGATCCGTCCAAGAGCCCGGCGACCTTGTCGCCGTAGCCAAACCGGTCGAGCATCGTGAGGAAGGACCACACGCTGAAGGCCGACTGGTTGGCCCCGTTGGAGATTGTGGTGATCCCCTTGGCGCTCAGCTTCTGTGCGGCGGACACGAGATCGTCGTAGGTCTGAGGCATCTCGATGCCGTTGTCGGACAGAATCTTCTTGTTCACCCACAGTCCCGTGAGCAGACCCTGATAGGGGACGCCGTAGATCACGTCGCCGGCCGAGAAGTTCTGGATCGTGCTCGCGGGGAAGGAATCGGTGAGCTTCAGTTCATCGAGGACCGGTGCCAGGTCGAGCAAGAGTCCGGACTGCTGCATCTGCTCGGCGTTGGACTTGTACACCCAGAAGATGTCCGGCAGGGTGTCACTCTGCGCCGCGATGGAGAGCTTCTGCAGATGCTCTGCGACGGCTTCGCCCGACACCGTCACTGTGATGTTGGGGTTCGCTTTCTCGAAGGCCTGCACGATCGCCCACGTCGCGGGGTCAGCCGTCTTCACGTCGGGGTTCTGCATCGAGAGGGTGATCTCGGTCTTGCCGCTTGCGTCCGTGCCGCTCGATCCGCCGCAGCCGGCGAGGACGAGGGCGGATACCGCGACGGCGGCGGCTGCAAGGACCAGTAGGCCCCGCGGCGCTCGGGGTGCTGTGCGTCGCACGTTCATCTCCTTTGATGTGTCGTCTGCAAGGTGCAGATCGAATCAGATATCGAAACGTTTGCGGGAAACGTTTGTCTCAAACTAGAGGCGATTCGAAGAGGTGTCAAGCGGGGAATCCGAAGCCCTCGGTGGACTCGCGCAGCTGGAGATCCTGATGCAACCGCACCGTTCTCGGGCTGGAGTCGGGCGCATCGAGGCGCTCCATGAGCAGACGCACTGCGGCGACTCCCATGTCGAAGGCGGGCTGGCGCACGGTGGTGAGACGAGGGCGAAACAGGTCGGGATTGTCGAAGCCGTCGAACGTCGCGAAGGCGATGTCCCCGGGGATCTCACTGCCTGCGTCCTCCAGTGCGCGCAGCCCGGCGACGGCGAGCGGGGTGCTGCAGGCGATGATCGCCGTGGCGTTGCCGTCTGCGAGAGCGACCCTGATCGCGTCCCCGATCCGGGCGCGGTCGGTGCCCTGAATGATGTGCTGTCCGCCCGCGTCGAGCTGAGCATCGCGGACGCCGTCGAAGAAGCCGTCGAGGCGCTCCTCCAATGCGGGCACGCGAACATCTCCCGCGATGACGAGAAGCTCTCGGTGCCCCTGCGCGGCGAGGTGGCGCACCAGCGCTCGCATGGAGTCCCGGTTGTCCGCGCCGACCTGGTCGAAGGGCAGATCCCGATAGAGGCGGTCGAGCAGAACGACGGGTGTCTTCTCGTCCTGCAGGTCCGTGAGCAGCGAGGGCGTCGCGGCCGCAGCGCACGCCAGGATGAGTCCGTCCACGCGGCGTTCGAGGAGCGTGCGGACGGCTCGCCGCTCTCGTTCCGGATCCTCCGCCGAATTCGCCAACAGCAGGGTGAGCCCTCGCGCGGCGGCTTCCTGCTCAACGCCGTGCACCATCTCGGCGAATGCCGGCTCGCCGGCATCCGAGACGACGAGCCCGATACTGTCCGACTTGGACCTGCGCATCGCGCGGGCAAGCGTGTCCTGCCGATACCCGGTCTGTTCGATCGCCTTCAGAACGCGGCTGCGGGTTTTCGGCTCGACGTTCCGTGTGCCGTTGAGGACATGCGAAACCGTCGAGATCGACACGCCCGCGATCCGGGCCACATCCACCATGGTTGCCATCGGATCGGACCTTATCTCCCTCGCTGCGCGATCGCGTTTGCGCAAACATACCCCATCGCGGATGCGGACCGGAAATACGGACGCAGTTCGGATGAATCAAGCAGATTCTTGCGCGGGAGATCACGAGCGCGCTATGGTCGTGCAGACAAACGTTTCGATGCCGATTCGGCATCCGAGAGAGCCCCTCGACAAGGGGCGAAGGAGTGGACGATGACGACCCCATCCCCCCGCCCGGCAGGACTGCTCGGCGACCTCACTCAGGCCCGCTCGGCACGCACGGCCCGGGTATCGAGCTTCGACCAGACCGGCCGCAACCGCGACAACTGGATCATCATGCCCGGCGAGGAGCGGACCCTCGCCGACATCGAGGGCCCCGGTTTCATCACCCACATCTGGATGACCCAGTCGTGCCGCATCCAGCCCGGTCCCGGACAGATCGACCCCAACGTGGTTGGCGTGCCCATGTTGGAGATCCACAACGCTCTCGGCGTGAGCTGGGAGGTGGTCGACCCGGACTACTACCGCAAGATCGTCCTCAAGATGTACTGGGACGACCAGGAGACACCGAGTGTGGTCGCGCCGCTCGGCGACTTCTTCGGACTGATGAACTCGCTGTCGGGGTCGTACGAATCGCTCCCGTTGTCGGTGTCGGCGAAAGAACCCGAACTGCACTCCTTCGGCGGCAGCGCCGCCTTCAACAGCTACTTCCGCATGCCGTTCGGCACGCGCGCTCGCATTGTCGTCGAGAACCAGAACGACATCCCCTACCTGCAGTACTTCTACATCGACTACGAGCTGGTTCGTGAGCCGCTGCCGGCAGACACCGTGTACTTCCACGCACACTGGCGCCGCGCACTGCCCACGCAGGGCTGGGGTCCCGACCTGCAGTCGAACAGCATCGAGACGACGATCCCGAATCTCGATGGCAAGGACAACTACGTCGCACTGGAAACCGAGGGCCGCGGCCACTATGTCGGCTGCACCCTCGCCGTACGACACTTCCAAGGCTCATGGTGGGGCGAAGGCGACGACATGATCTTCATCGACGACGACACCTGGCCGCCCAGCCTGCACGGGACGGGCATGGAAGACTACTTCGGTCACGCCTGGGGCATGCAGCACAACGCCTACCTGTTCAACGGGACGATCGTGCACGAGGAAGACGTCCCCGGCTTCCACCACAGCTACCGATTCCACCTGGTGGACCCGATCCGCTTCGACAAGCGCATCCGCGTGACCTTCGAACACGGGCATGGGAACCATCTCTCCGACGAATGGTCGTCGACGGCCTACTGGTACCAGACCCTTCCCTCGCCGGAACTGGACATCCCGCCCGTCGACGAGCGACTTCCGCTGCGGCCGGTGGATCGTGTCATCACGGCTCCGCTGCCGGAGCTGACCGACGATCAGCGTGCTGGCCGCGAGGCGGCCGCCGCCCGCATGGCGGACTTCATCGCCAAACGCGACCGGATGCGGGCCGAGCGCCGTGCGCAGATCGACCAGTGGGAGCACGGGAACCGTGAGATCGCGCGCGAGGTGCGACGCCGCTACGACGAGCGCGAGGGCTGAGCATGCGTCCTCTGCTGCACTTCACGGCGACGTCGGGGTGGATCAACGATCCTCACGGCATCACCTACCGGGAGGGTGAATACCACTCGTTCTTCCAATACGTGCCCGGCACGACGTCGTGGGCGCCGAACTGTCATTGGGGCCACGCCGTCGGTCCCGATTTGCTGTCGCTGCGCGAACTGGCCGTTGCGATCGCGCCCGGAGACGGCGATGGCGGCATCTGGACCGGTTCGCTCGTTCGTGAGGACAACGGCGCCGCACGCGTCTTCTACACCTCCACGTCCCAGCCGAACATCGGGATCGGTCGCATCCGCATCGCCACCCCCGCCGATGACGACTGGAACACCTGGAACAAGGGCGCCTTCGTCGCCGACGCGCCGGACGGGCTCGACATCATCGCCTACCGTGACCCGTTCGTGCGCCGAGACGGGGACATCTGGCGGATGTTCGTCGGGGCGGGACTGCGCGACGGCACCGCGACCGCGTTGACCTACACGTCCGAAGACTTGGACTCGTGGCGGTACGAGGGAATCGCGTTGGAGCGTTCGACCACGCAGACCGAGCCGGTGTGGATGGGGGCACTGTGGGAGTGCCCGCAGATCTTCGCGCTCGATGGCCGATCCGTGATGGTCTCCTCCGTCTGGGACGACGACGTGCTGCACTACGCGGGCTACGCGATCGGCACCGAGAACGACGGCACATTCGACGCAACCAGCTGGGGGCGACTCACCTATGGCACCAGCTACTACGCACCGTCCCTCTTCGTCGATGCGTCGGGCAGGCCGTGCCTCCTGTTCTGGATGCGAGAAATCGGCGGAGCACAGGACGGGTGGGCGAGCGCCCACAGCATCCCCCACGCACTCTCAATCGAGGACGGACGCCTGCACGCCCGCCCCCACGAGGATCTCCTGCGTCATCGCGGCACACTGAGCGCCGATGCGACGGTGCCGCATCCGGTCGCGGACATCGAATGGGAGCCCGCAGAAGGCGGCCAGCTCGACGTGCTCGTCGGCGGTGACAACGCCCTGTCCATCGTTCGCGTCGGCGACGAGTTCACGATCACCGTGGCGGACGTCAGCACATCAGTCCCGGGTCAGGACGCCGTCCTCCGCGTCATCGTGGACGGACCAGTGCTGGAGGTGTCGACAGGTGTCGCCCTGTTCGGTGCGCGCCTCGACGTCACGGATGCTCCGTTGTCGGCCAGATCCACCGGCGGCGAGCTCCGTGTCTACCCGCTCGCGTGACGGATACGCGCTCGTCGTCGGCGAGGCGCTCATCGATATCGTCGAGGTCGACGGGCAGCCGTCGACCGAGCACGTGGGTGGTTCGCCGGGCAACGTGGCACTCGGTCTCGGGCGGCTGGGGGTCCCCGTGCGGCTGCTCACCGCGCTCGGTCGCGATGATCGCGGGCGCAACATCAGCGACCACCTGCGCTCCAGCGGGGTGCAGATCGACCCGCGATCCTGGACACTCGCGCGCACCTCGACCGCCCGCGCGCGTATCGGCGGGGACGGATCGGCGGCCTACGAGTTCGACATCGAATGGCCCGCGTTCGACGCCTTCGCACCACCCGCGGCGGGACTCGTCCACGTGGGATCGCTCGGCGCGCTTGTGAACCCCGGGGCCGCCGACGTTCTTCGGCTGGTGCGCACGCTTCCACCGGGTGCGGTGCTCACGTTCGACCCGAACATTCGGCCACGGCTCCTTTCCGACCGGGCGACCGCGACAGCACAAGTCAGTGCGATCACCCAACGGGCGGACTTCGTGAAATTGAGCGACGAGGACGCCGCCTGGCTCTACCCCGGCCTCGACGCAGACAACGTGCTCGATCTGCTGCTCGACGCCGGCGCCCGCGCCGTCGCCCTCACGAGAGGGTCAGCCGGTGCAGAACTGGCCTCCCCGGACGCTCGCGTCCACGTGGACGCGCTGCCCGTGCACGTCACCGACACCGTCGGTGCGGGGGACAGCTTCATGGCCGCCATTGCGCGGGAGCTGTTCCACGAGCGCGTGGGGCCAGGCGAGTACGACGCGGACACGTTAACACGCCTCGGAAGACGAGGCGCCCAGGCGGCCGCTGTCACCGTCACCCGCGTCGGTGCCGACCTCCCGAGAAATGCCGATCTCCCGTCATCAGCTGGGGGAGCGACGCTACCACGACGTACCTTCCTCGCTGCGGCCCTAGCCGTCGCGGGTGCAGCCACCATTTGGCGCCTCTCGGATACACCCGCATCTGCGAGCGAGCGGGAGGAAGCGACTGCGGCTCCCGACACCTCCGGTCACGCCTCGATCGTCGGCGTGCTCTGAGCGTCGACTTCTCTCTCCGCATCGAATAGGAACAACATGTCCACCGTCTACGACGTCACCACCTTCAGCGGGAGCGTTTCCCCCCACACCGATATTGGAAGGGTGATCAATGAGATCATCGCCGATATCAAGGCACAGCAGACGACGCAGGTGACCCGTCCAGGCGCGGTCATTTACATCCCGCCGGGGCACTACGACCTCCAGACACGCGTCATCATTGACATCAGCTACGTGCAGATCAAGGGATCCGGGCACGGATTTCAGTCCCTCGCGATCCGCGATGAGAGTTCGACGTCGGGCTGGATAGATACTCTCCCTGGCGGCAGCCACATCCAGATGAAAAACACTGACGGTACGTCAGTTGCGTTCCTGGTCCAGCGCGCCGGGAGCCCCACAACGGTCGGTCGGATCAACTCGGTCGAGTTCCGTGACTTCATCATCGACGGAGTGTCAGCATCCAAGCGTCGACACCGCCGCCGAGATCCTCATCGTCGCCGGACACCTAGCTTCTACGGGCACTCAGGTCGAGATCGAGTTGCGGGCAACGATACCTCGGACAGGACGGTTGAGGCTCGACCTCCTAGTTACGCCGGACGGTGAGGAGAGCACAACCCTCGAGCTGCGGCGCGACCGCGATGGAGAACTCGCGATAAACCTTGACCGCTCACGCTCTTCGCTCGACGCCGAGGTCGACAGATCATCGCATTCCGGCGACCTCCCGCTCCTTCAAGGCAACACTGGCGACACCTGCATGGTACGCGTCTTCCTCGATCGCTCTTCTATCGAGGTGTTCGTGGACGGTGTCGCGCTCACCACCCGCGTCTACCCGACGAGGACCGATGCGGATCGCATCCGTCTTGTGGCCGAGGGAGACGTTCGGGTGGACGACGTCCGGGGTTGGCGCCTGCTCGACCAAGAGCAGAACTTTCGGGTCATGGAGCCTCCTCTGGACTCAGAGATGTGAGGTCGGGTCGGTCCGCGAGCGCCACGCCCCGCTTCTGGTCGTTGGCCAGTCCGATGATTAACCGCTTGACCAACCACGTTTGTTTGCTCTATAGTCTGGATAACCGCTTAACCAGACAGGACAACAATGAGCCAACGAGGGTTCTACCAACCGGAGGACGGATGGGTGGGGGACGTGATCCCCTACGAGGAGGACGGCGTCCTGCACCTGTTCTACCTGCATGACACGCGCCGCGTCCCGAAGGAGGGCATGCCGTGGCATCGGATCACGACGGAGAACCTCGTCGATTTCGTGGAGGTCGGGTCGGCGATCGGCTCCGGGGGGCCGGAGGCAGCCGACTTCAATATCTATACCGGGAGTATCGTCCGGGACGAGGCCGGGGTCCATCACGCGTTCTACACGGGACAGAACCCGTTGCATCGAGGAGCGGACGCGCTCCCGCTGCAGCTCGTCATGCACGCGACCAGCGATGACGGCATGGCGACGTGGACCCGTCACCCGGAGCTCACATTCGGTGCCAACCCGGGGTACGAGAGCGCCGACTGGCGCGACCCGTTCGTCTTCCACGACGACGAGTCGGGTCTGTGGCGAATGCTCATCACGGCGCGCCACGCCGACGGCCCCACGCGCCGACGCGGCGTGATCGCCCAGTGCACCTCGACGGACCTCACGACATGGCGCCCCGCGGAGCCTTTCTGGGACCCGCGCAGAGGCGTCGCGCACGAGTGCCCCGAGGTCTTCCAATGGGGAGACTGGTGGTACCTGGTGTCATCCGAGTTCAGCGACGCGTTTGTGACCCGCTACCGGATGGCGCGCACCCTTGCCGGTCCCTGGATCGCCCCCGAGCACGACACCCTCGATGGCCGCGCCTACTATGCCGCGAAGTCGGCGTCTCTCGGCGGGAGGCGACTCTTCTTCGGTTGGATCGCCAGCCGCGAGGCGGGCAGCGACGACGGCGCCTGGCAGTGGGCCGGGACCCTCTCCGTACTCGAGGCGGAGCAGAACGTCGACGGGACGTTGGCATTCCACCCGCCGCATGAACTTCTCGACACGTTCGGTGACCCGCAGGATGCCTTCGCGCAAAACACCGTGATCTCCGCACCCGACGGTCACGCCCAGCTGGTCTCAACTCACGACGTCCCGGAGGCCTTCCGCCTCACCGCGCGGTTCGACGCGGGGACGCGGGCACGCGAATACGGAGTACTGCTGCGCGCGAGCGAGGATGGAGACGAGGGATACATCCTGCGCCTCGAGCCCACGCGCGGACGCCTCGTGTTCGATCGCTGGCCGCGCAGATCGACCGGCGACGAGCAGTGGCAGATCTCCGGAGACGTGCCCTTCGCGATCGAACTCGAGAGACCGGCCAACCTGACGGGCGGCGCGCATGTTCTCGAGGTGATCGTCGACGGTAGCATCTGCGTCGCCACCCTCGATGACGCCGTCGTACTGAGCACGCGCGTCTACGATCGGCCGACTGGCCGTGTTGGCGCGTTCGTCGACGACGGAGAGCTCCGCATCGCCGAGTTCACGCTGCGCACACCACAGCGCTCCCTCGTCGCCCCGATCGCTCCGGCTGCGCTTGTCGGCGCGCGCCCGTAGGCGCATCCCATCTCTCACACTGCGGTACCCGAAAATCAAAGGAGATTCGACAATGAAGAAACACGCACTCCGGCTCGCGCTCGTCGGCGTCGCCGCGACGGCAGCCCTCGTGCTGTCAGGCTGCGGCGGCACTGCTCCCAGCGGAGAGATCGACCCCGAGGGCGATGTCGTCCCGCGCGAGATCTCATGGCTGCTGTCCCGGCCGGCTGACGGCGGGGTCATCACGGCAATGGAACAGATCGCGCATGAGTACGCCAAGGATCACCCGGGGTTCTCGCTGAACCTGATCACGACTCCCGACCGGCCCTCCTACATTCAGAAGTACGAGACGCTCGCCGCGGCGAACAAGCTTCCCGAGCTGTTCGACACCGACGCGACGCCTTTCGCGCAGAAGCTCGCGAAGCAGGGGCGCATGGTGGATGTGGAGAAGCTCCTCGACGACATCGGCCTGCAGGATCAGTATCGGGAAGCGGCGCTGAATTACCAGCGCTTCGACGACGGCTCTCTCTACATGGTGCCGTTCGAGTTCCAGCTCGAGTTCTTCTGGTACAACAAGGCACTCCTGCAGGAGGCCGGTGTCACGGTGCCGGCGACGCTCGACGACTTCCCCGCGATGTGCGAGGGACTCCGCGCGGCGGGCATCACACCGATCGCGCTGGACGGAGCCGACCAGTGGCCGCTGGAACGCTACATGGCGTACTACCCGTTCCGGCAAGCCGGCCCCGAATACGTCCAGGAGCTGAAGAGCGGCAAGGCATCGTTCGCGGATTCGGCCGGCCGGGCCGCGGCCGAATGGCTCTCCAAGCTCGGCAAAGCGGGCTGCTTCGCGGACGGCTTCTCATCGACGGGTTACGCAGACGCTCAGGCGCTTTTCACCTCAGGCAAGGCCGCGGTCTACAACATCGGGACCTGGGAACTCGGCAACCTGGCGACGGACGCCTTGGATGCCGGCGTCCGCGGTGATGTCGACTACTTCACGCTCCCGACGATCGATGGCGCCGTCACGAACGACAACGAGTACGTCACCCCGTCGGGCATCGGCATGGCGGTCAACGCCAAGACGTACGATCCTCTCGTGCGCGACTTCCTGAGCTTCGCCCTGAAGCGCTACCCCGAGATCTATGCGGCCACGGGGGCCCTGTCGCCCACGACGGGCGTCGAGACGACGATCCCCGACAACGCGACCCCGCTGTACGGCCGCGCGATCGAGCAGTCCGAAGACGTCGGACCCAAGATCGCGATGCCGTGGGACACCCAGCTCGACCCTGCCACGAACACGCGGTTGCAGCAGGAGCTCACGCTCCTCGTGCAGGGTGAGATCACTCCGGACGAGTTCATCGAGACGATGGACAAGACCCTCACGGAGAACGTCGGTGGCTGAGATGGCACACGCCGGGACGGGCGTCACGCGCCCGCCCCGGCGGTCCCGGCGCCAGTACGGGGCGATGCTCCCGCGGCGCTCGACGCTGTCTGTCCTGGTATTCCTCGTGCCGCCGCTGTTGCTCTACGGCGTTGCGGTACTGCTGCCGATCCTGCAGTCACTCGTCCTCAGCTTCTTCCGCTGGGACGGCATCACGGACCTTGCCTTCGCGGGCATCGACAACTACGTCAAGATGCTGACCCGCGACGACGTGTTCTGGACTGCGTTCGGCAACGCCCTCGGCTACCTGGCTATCTGCCTGGTCCTGCAGCTGGGAGGCGCGCTCCTCGTCGCCGGCCTCCTCACCGCACTTCCGCGTGCCCGCGAGCTGGTGAAGACCCTGTACTTGCTGCCCGCTGTCATCTCCACGGTCGCGATCGCGCTCCTGTTCCAGCGCATTTACTCGCTCGATCCGGTCGGACTGCTGAACCAGGTTCTCGCGGGGGTCGGGCTGGAGCAGCTCCAGACGGCGTGGTTGTCGAACGTGCAGACCGTTCTGGTCGCCGTATCGATCCCTGAGGGATGGCGCTTCACCGGCCTGTACATGCTCATCATCTACGCGGCACTCATCGCAGTGCCAAGCGAGCTCGAAGAGGCGGCGCGCCTCGACGGAGCGTCATGGTGGCAGGTGTTCTGGAAGATCCGTTTCCCGTACATCCGGCCGGTCTGGATCACGACCACGATCATGGCGACGACCTTCGCGTTGCGGGGTTTCGACATCCCCTACCTCCTCACCGGCGGCGGCCCCGGGCAGGCATCCGAACTGCTCACCACCTACATGTACAAGACCGCCTTCGTACACACCGACTATGGCTACGCCAGCGCGATCTCTGTATTCATCGTGATCGAGTGCCTCGTGGCGGTCGGTCTCATCCTGCTGCTGCTCCGTCGAAGGGACGACTCATGACCGCCGCGACGCTCACGCGCGAGTCCCCAAAGCCGTTGCCGCCCGAGCGTGAGGCCCCGCCACGCCGGAGCGCCTCGCCGCGGATCAGGGTCCAGAAGACGCTGCTTACCGTGACGGTCATCTTGATCGTTATCGTGCAGGTGTATCCGCTTGCCTGGCTGTTCATCACGAGTTTCCGCACCGCATCCGACTTTGCGGGCGGGAACCCGTTCGCCTTCCCGTCGGAGTTCACCCTCGCGAACTACGGGCGCGCCTTCGCGACTGGCAATCTGGGGCTGAACATCGTCAACAGTCTCATTGTGACGCTCGGCGCCAGCCTGCTCATCGTGATCGCCGGGATGATGGCGGCGTACGCGCTCCAGGTTCTGGGCTTCCGGTTCAGCGGGTTCGTACGCGCGCTGTTCCTGCTCGGGATCATCGTGCCGGTGCAGATCGCGCTCGTGCCGCTGTTCATCGACTACTCTCAGGTCGGGCTCCTCGACACGCACATGTCGATGATCATTCCCCTCGCGGCGTTCGCGCTGCCGATGTCGGTGTATCTCTTCTCGTCGTTTTACGAGTACATCCCACGCGAGAACTATGAGGCGGCGTCGCTCGACGGCGCCGGCCCCTACCGCATCTTCGCGCAGATCACCCTTCCGCTGTCGGTCAACACCATCATCACGGTCGTCCTGGTCAACAGCATCTTCATCTGGAACGACTTCATCTTCGCCAACACGTTCGTGCTGTCCGACGGGCTGAAGACCATTCCGCTCGGTCTGCAGAACTACATTGGGGCGATGGGCAACACGGACTGGACCGCGACGTTCGCCGCGGTGTGCGTCACCGTCACGCCGCTCCTGCTCGTCTTCCTCGTTCTGAACAAGGCGATGATCCAGGGCCTGGAGAGCGGGGCGACGAAAGGATGAGCCGCGGTTCGGGTGGGACCTCCAGTGTGACGATGCGCGACGTTGCCAAGGCGGCGGGCGTATCCATCGCGACCGTATCGCACGTCATCAACGACAAGCCGGGTGCGCGGATCGGCGACGACGCGAGGCGCAGGGTGCACGATGCGGTCGCCGAACTCGGGTACCGCCCCAATGCGCTCGCGAAGACCCTGTCACAGGGGGGATCGCGATTCATTGGACTGGTCGCCGACCAGATCGCTACCACGCCATTCGCCGGACAGATCATCCACGGCGCCCAAGACGAGGCGTGGAGACACGGTTACGTTCTCCTCGTCGCCAACACCGACGGCAACGCAGATGCCGAGAACGAAGCCATCGCGATGATGCTGGAGCACCAGGTGCGGGGCATCCTCTACTCGAGCTGGTACCACCGCGAGATCTCCGTCCCCGAACAGCTTGAGCTGACCGACACCGTTCTCGTCGACTGCTTCGCGCGGGGAAGCGGGTTGTGCGCCGTCGTCCCCGACGAGGAACAGGGAGGGCGCGCCGCCACCGAAAAGCTGATCGCCGCCGGTCACCAACGGATCGCGTTCATCAACACGACTACTCCTTCACCCGCACAGACGGGCCGCCTGGCGGGCTATCGCGCCGCACTGGATGCGGCCGGCATTGAACATGATCCTTCGTTCGTCCTCGACGCCTCGCCCGAGCAGGAGGGCGGCTACGGCGCCGCGGGCCGCATCGTGGAGTCCGGTGTCACGGCGGTGTTCTGTCACAACGACCGCGTGGCGATGGGCCTCTACGATGGCCTGCGCGAGCACGGCCTCCGTGTTCCCGACGACGTCGCCGTCGTCGGGTTCGACAATCAGGAGGTCATCGCTGCGCACCTGCGCCCACCCCTCACCTCGGTCGCACTCCCGCACTACGACCTCGGTGTCGTAGGAGTGAGAATCCTGCTCGGACTCGACACCGCTGATCAGGCGATCCCGACTCTCGTCGCCTGCCCGGTCATCCAGCGGCAGTCGGTCTGACGGCACTGTCGGTCGCTGAGGCGTCTTCTTTCAATACCGATTGACGCGGGGTCGAAGCATTGCTATCTTCATGCCAAGACGTTTTGCCAAAACGTCTTGGCACCGAGTCTGCACCTCATCGCACACCCCAATGAAGGAGTCGAAGTGACGAAGCTTCGCACACGTGACGCACGACGCGGCCGTGCCCTGCTCGCCCTGACCTCGGTGGCTGCTGCTGCCGTGGTCCTCAGCGGATGCGGTGCCGGCGGCACCGCGCCCAACGCGACCGGTGACAGCAAGACGCTGACGGTCGTGGTCGAAGGCGGCGGCAAGGCCGAGCTCCAGCCGGTCGCCGACCTGTACAAGAAGGAGACCGGCATAGATGTCAGCCTCGTGGAGCTTCCGTACGCGGGTCTGTACGACCGGATCTCGTCGGAGCTCAAGGCCGGTAGCCCGTCGTTCGACGTCGCTGCGGTCGACGCCATCTGGCTGACGGCCTTCGCGCCCGGACTGGCTCCGATCGACGACCTGTTCACCGACGACGTGAAGTCGGATCTGTTCGGCGGGCTCGTCACCGAGGCGCAGTCCGGCGACCACTTCGTCGGCATGCCGGTGTGGACAAACTCGGAGATCCTCTTCTATCGCACCGACCTCTTCGATGACGAGAAGAACAAGGCGGACTTCGAATCGAAGTACGGTTACCCGCTCGCCGCGCCGACGACATGGGAGCAGTACAAGGATGCCGCGGAGTTCTTCACGCGTGACACCGACGGGGATGGCAAGGTCGACCTGTACGGCACCGATGTGAAGGGCGCGGTGGAGACCGAGTGGCTCGCTACGGTCTCGCAGGCCGGCGAGAAGCAGATGGTGCTCGACGCCTCGACGAACGAGGTCACGATCGACGACGCTGCGCACAAGAAGGCGCTCGATTACTACATCAGCCTGTTGCCGTACGCTCCCTCGGGCGCGGCGCAGCTCGACTGGGCTGGTGCGCAGAACCTCTTCTACCAGGGGAACCTCGCGATGATGCGCTTCTGGGGTCACGCGTACCGCCAGACGCCTGCCGACTCGCCGATCAAGGACGACATCGGCGTCGGGCCGATGATCGCCGGTCCTGGAGGCATCGCCGGAGTGCCCGGCGCTTGGTACCTCTCTCTGCCGTCGACCGGCAAGAACCAGGATGCCGCGAAGAAGTTCATTCAGTTCGCGTACGAGCACAACGACCTCTCCGCCGACACCTCGCTCGGCCTGGTGGCGCGCAAGAGCGCGTTCGAGAGCAAGAACGGCACGGCGGGATTCGAGAACTTCCCTGCACTAGTCGAGACCCTCGAGTCCCCACAGTCGCTGCCACGTCCTGCGACCTCTAACTGGCAGGAGATCGTCGACTCCGTCCTGACGCCCATGCTGCAAAAGGCCGTGGAGCCCGGCGCCGACACCGCCAAACTCCTCTCCGACGCCAAGTCGCAGATCGAGTCCATCGTCAAGTAGTCGAACGCTCCGTTCGACCTCGCAAGAAGGAACCTCCCGTGGAAACGACCACTCCACTGGCCACGGCTGGGGCGGCGCACGCCGCCCCAGCCTCGGGGCCCGGGCGCCGCGCCCGCAGCAAAGATCAGGGCGACCGCCGGTTTGCGCTGCTGCTGATGGTGCCCGCCGCCCTGTTCCTGGCGGCCTTCGTGCTCTGGCCGCTCATTCGATTCATCTCGGACAGCTTTTACGAGATCTCGCCATTCGCCGGAGCACCGCGCACCTTCGTGGGCTTCGCCAACTACGCCACCGCCTTCGCTTCAGAGGCATTCCAGTCCGCGTCCGTGCGCACCGTCGTCTACACCCTTGTCGTCGTGGTCGCCGAGTTCGTCCTCGGGCTCGCGGTGGCACTGCTGTTCACGGCGCTAGGCCGCCGGTCGGCGGTGTTCCGCACGATCTTCATGTATCCGCTGATGATCGCACCGGTGGTCGCCGGTCTGCTGTGGCGGTTCCTCCTCATCGACAACTTCGGCATCATCAACCAGTTTCTCTTCGAGGCGCACATCCTCTCCAGCCCCGATCAGATCCAATGGCTCAGCAACCCTGACATCGCCCTGTTCTCGGTCGCGATCCCCGACATCTGGCTGACCACATCGTTCATCACCCTCGTGCTGTTCGCGGGACTGCAGAACGTCCCCGGCGACGTCATCGAGGCGGCGCGCATCGATGGCGCCCGCTATCCGCGAATCCTGTTCAGCATCATCATTCCGCTCCTGCGCCCCGTGATCGCCGTCGCGTTGATCGTGCGCGGTATCGACGCCGCACGTGCATTTGACATCATCCTTATCCAGACCGACGGCGGCCCACAGGGCAGCACGACGACACTCAGCCTGCTCATCTATCGCACCATGACCCGGTTCGGCGACCCGGGCCTGGCGAGCGCGATGGGCACCGTCTACCTGCTGGCAATGCTGGCCGTCGCGATCGCGGCGATCATGCTGATCTGGCGTCCGGGGAGTAGTGCGCGATGAAGCCTCTCGAAACGCGTGGCCGCTCCCGCATCATCCTGTGGGCACTGCTTGCCGTCGCGCTGGTGCTGTACGGCTTCCCCTTCCTGTATCTGGTCCTCACCTCGTTCAAGACGCCGCTGGATGCCATCGCGGTGCCGCCGAGCGTATGGCCGAAGGTCTGGACGCTCGACAACTACGTCGCTGCGCTTTCGCGCGAGGGAGTCCCCGCGGCGTTGATCAACAGTGTCGTGACTGCCGTGATCTCGACGATCCTCTCGCTGGTGCTGGCCGTGCCGGCGGCCTACGCCATCACGCGGTTCCGCACGCCGAGCGGGCGCGTTTTCATAGTCGCGGCCCTTGTTACCCGGATGGTGCCGACGATTGCCGTCGGTGCGCCGCTCGTGGAGATCATGCGGAACCTGGGGATCACCGACACGTCGTTCGGGCTCGCCCTGGCGCACACCACAATCTCGCTACCCCTCTCCATATGGCTGATGGCGAGCTTCTTCGAAGCCGTGCCCGACGAGCTCAGCGAGGCGGCCGAGGTCGACGGGTGCAACCGGCTCCAGGCGATGTGGCGGGTCGTGCTGCCCGTGGTGTCCGGCGGACTGGCGGTGACGGCGATCTTCGCCTTCCTCGCATCGTGGAACGAGTTCCTCTTCGCGCTGCTCCTCACGTCGGTGCGCGCGCAGACGACCCCCGTCGTGATCGCGAACTTCCAGAGTCAGTTCGGGCTCGACTGGGGTGGGATGACCGCTCTGGCCGCCGTGTACTCGATTCCCGTCATCCTGCTCACCCTGTTCCTGCAGCGACACATCGTCGCCGGACTCACTCTCGGCGCTGTCAAGGGCTGAGGACACGCGAAAGAAGCGGACATGACGACCCACAATCGATACGACGTCACGACCTGGCCGCACGGCGACCCGTTCGACGACATCGGAGCGGTGATCAACGACATCATCGACGACATCAAGAGGACCCAGCCGTCGAAGGACGTCCGGGACGGCGGCAAGCCCGGGGCGGTGATCCGCATTCCTCCGGGCGACTACCGCCTCCGCACGCCCGTGCTCATCGATGTCAGCTTCCTCCGGATCGAAGGCGACGGCCACGGCTTCACGTCCTCGAGCATCCGCTTCAACGTGCCCGAGTCCGACCAGGCAGACCTTCACGAGCTGTGGCCAGGGGGAAGCCGCATTCTCGTCGACCTGCCGGGAGATGACGACCTTCCGCCGGCTCACCGCGCGGCGTTCGTGGTCGCCCGTGAGGGCAGCCCGCGGATCAGCTCCGTCGAGTTCGCGAGGTTCTGCATCGACGGACTGCATTTCACCGGCGAGGGTCCTCACGGCAATCCCGAGAACTCCTATCGCAACGGCCGCGTGGGGATCATCGTCACCGAACCCAACGACTCTCTCCGCGTCGTAGAGATGGGGCTCATCTATCTCGAACACGCGCTGTGGATCGAGAAGGCGGACGCGCTCACGGTGCATGACAACTTCATCGCCGAGTGCGGCAACGGAATCGAACTGCGCGGCTGGGGTCAGGCTTCGAAGGTCACCGACAACCTGATCGGCGCGGGGCCCTGGGGCCAATCTATCTACGCGGAGAACCACGGTGGTCTGCTCGTCACCGCGAACAACGTGTTCCCGCGCGGGTCGAGCAGCGTGCACCTGACGGGCGTGAAGCGCTCTTCGGTCACGGCGAACCGTCTGCATTCGTTCTATCCCGGCATGGTCGTCTTCGACGGCGGCAGCGCGGAGAACCTGTTCGGCGCCAATCACCTGTTGCGTGATCTCGAACCCTGGACGCCGTTCAGCGGGGTCGACAACGGCCGGGACGACGACTACGGCCTGATCCGGATCGAAGGCGATGGCAACTCGATCATCGGCAACCACGTCTCCGAGGTCGTCGACCCAGCTGGCGTGCGGCCCGCAGGGTCCACGCCGGTGATCATCCGAATCGCGTCGGGGCACGGCAATCACATCGCGGCCAATCACGCGGTCGCCTCGTCGGTGGTCGCGACGGCCACCGACGAGTGCTTCGAAGGTCAAGTCGATGCGCTCCTTGGTGCAGGGGAGTCCGGCGAACTCGCGGTGACGACCGTGATGGTCGACGCCTCGGCACGCCTGAACACCGTCCTCGACTCGGGCCGTGATGATCAGGTGATCTTGGATGCGCGCACGAACGCCTTCCGTGCCACGCCCGGCATCGCCACACACTCCCCGGAGGACACGCCATGAAGCAGCCCCGCGTCACGATCAAGCAGGTCGCGGCCGAAGCCGGAGTCTCGATCACCACGGTCTCGCACGTGCTGAACGATGTGCCGGGGCTGCGCGTCAACCCGGCGACCAAGCAGCGGATCCTCGAGGTCTCGGGCCGCTTGGGCTACATCCCCAATGGCCTGGCCCAGTCCCTGCGCACACAGCGGTCTCACACGATCGGCTTGATCGGCGATGAGATCGTCACGACGCCCTTCGCCAGCAAGCTCATCCTGGGCGCGCAAGAGGTCGCGCTGGCGCGCGACACGGTGCTCTTCGTCGTCTCCACCGGCTACCAGCGCCACGTCGAAGACCGCGAGATCGAAGAGCTCTTGCGGCGACAGGTCGACGGCATCCTCTACGCCTCGATGTTCCATCGCGCGGTGACCCTGCCGCGTCAGCTCGCCAGCGTGCCGACCGTGTTCCTGAATGCGGAGTGCGCGACGCCGGGCGTGCCGTGGGTAGCGCCCGACGAAGTCGCCGGCGGTCGCGATGCCGCCGAGGTCCTGCTGGAGGCCGGCCACCGGCGACTGGGGTTCATCAACAACGTGGACGACATCCCTGCGTCCTCCGGCCGCCTCGCGGGGTTCCTCCAACGCGTCGAGGAAGCAGGCGTGGATGCGTCGTCGGTGCGCGTCATCTCCGTCGAGTCGGAGCCGGCGGGCGGGTACGCCGCAGCGATGGAACTCCTGGACACACCGGAACGGCCGTCCGGGGTCTTCTGCTTCAACGACCGGCTCGCGCTGGGCGCCTACCGCGCGTGCGCAGAGCTCGGACTTCGCGTCCCCGACGACGTGTCGATCGTGGGATTCGACAACCACGAATACGTGGCCGACGGGGTCTACCCCGGTCTGACCACGATCGAACTGCCCCACTACGACATGGGCGTGTGGGGCGCGGAGCACCTGTTCAGCCTCATCGACGGAGACGCAGACGGCACTGGTGCCGGTGAAGTCGCGGCGGCAGAGTCCGCACTCCTGCGCGGCCCCGTCATCCACCGAGGGTCGGTTTCATCCCCCTCCACCTGACCGCGGGTGGGTCCGAGTCGTATCCCGCAGACTCGCGACCGGGCCCTCCCGCACCTTCGCCCATGACGAAAGAAAGCAGCATGCGACCCACCATCCACTTCACCCCCGCCTCTGGCTGGATCAACGATCCGCACGGCATCACCGCGACCGATGACGGCTACCAGGTGTTCTTCCAATACGTGCCGGGTCGCACGGAATGGGCCCCCGACTGCCACTGGGGCCACGCAACCGGGCGCGACCTGCTCTCGCTACGAGAGAAACAGGTCGCGATCGCGCCCGGAGACGGCGATGACGGGATATGGACCGGATGCATCGTGGGCACCGGAAGGTCGGCGCGCGCGTTTTACACGGCTATTTCCACTCCGGACTTCGGTATCGGTAGAGTGCGCGTCGCCCATCCGGTCGATGACCAGTGGACGGTGTGGGCCAAGGATGATGTGGTCGTCCATGCCCCCGAGGGAATGGATCTGATCGCCTTCCGCGACCCGTTCATCCGTCGCGAGGCCGACGGGTGGCGTATGTTCGTTGGCGGCGCGGATCGGGACGGCACGGCGAGAGCGCTGACCTACACCTCTCGCAATCTCGAGGAATGGAGCTACGACGGCGTTGCGCTGGAACGCAGCACTGCTCTGCACGACCCCGTATGGATGGGTGCGCTCTGGGAATGCCCGCAGGTCTTCGAACTTGGTGACCGGTCCATGCTGATTTCCTCGATCTGGGACGCGGATGTCCTCCACTACGCCGCGTACGCCGTGGGGACGTTCTTGGAGGGGCGCTTCGAAGCCGCCGACTGGACAAAGCTGACCTGGGGTCCGAGTTTGTATGCCCCATCCCTGTTCACCGATGCCGAAGGGGAATTGGCGCTCACCTTCTGGCTACGCGGCATCCGCGGTGAGAATTGGGTCGGCGCGCACAGCATCCCGTACCGCATCGCCGAAGTCGACGGACGACTCGTGGCGACGCCCCACCCGGACGTCGCCGCACATCGGTCCGCCCCCGCCCCCGACGGCGTGGTCGACGGCCTAGCGGCCGACATCGAGTGGTCGCAGCCGGGAGGATCACTCGCGATCTCGTCAGGTGGCGAAGATGCGGTGAGGGTCGAGGTTGACGGAGGCGAAGCCGTCGTGGCGACGAGTACCGATGAGTACCGCATTCCCGTCGACGGTGTCATCCGCATGATCATCGACGGACCGGTCTTGGAGCTGTCATCGTCAGCTGGACTCTTCGCTGCCGCCGTTGAGCCCAAAGGCTCGGATCTCTCCGTGGCGGTATCCGCCGGCACCGTCATGGTCTGCGCACTCTCATGAGCGAGGCACAGCGGGTCCTTGTCATCGGCGAAGCGCTCATCGACGTTGTCGGCGGTGTAGAGATCGTGGGTGGATCACCATCCAACGCAGCTCTCGGACTGGGGCGCCTCGGTGTGAAGGTCGATCTACTCACCGCTCTGGCGAGGGACGAGCGCGGCGAGCGCATTCGCACGCATCTGGAGGATTCCGGCGTGCGCGTTCTGCCCGAATCATTCTCGCTCGAGCGGACCTCGACCGCGCGAGCAACCGTCATGCCCGACGGCAGCGCGGAATACGAGTTCGACGTGACATGGCAGGTTCAGCCCGTCGACGTTTCTGCGTACGGGGTGGTGCATGTCGGTTCCATCGGATCCTTCGTTGAGCCGGGAGCATGCGTGGTCAGGGGTCTGGTTCGCTCTGCGCGACTTGAAGGCGCGCGCGTCACGTTCGATCCGAACGTGCGCCCTGCGCTGCTGGGGTCGCAGGACGCTGTCGCCCGGGCGGATCTCATTGCGCGTTTCTCGGCGGCAGTGAAGCTGAGCGAAGAGGATGCGCAGGCCCTGTACCCGCGCCTCCCCCTCGACAAGGTCGCGGATCGACTGCACGAACTCGGTCCGGACCTTGTTGCCATCACCCGCGGTGGCGATGGATCGATCCTCTCCACCCGCACCGCGAGGGTCGTAGTCGCTGCGCCCTCAGTCGACGTCGTTGACACGGTCGGTGCCGGCGACACCTACATGGCGGCGCTCATCGCCTCGCTACTTGCCGAGGCGGATTGGGACCTCGGGGCAGAGAGGCTGAACCGCCTGGGCGAGTTCTGTGCGACGGCCGCAGCTATCACCGTGGGCCGTTCCGGCGCCGATCTTCCGACTCGGAGCGATCTCGAGCCCACATCGGGACTGCTGCACGGATAGGTGACATCTTGACCTATCCGTGCAGCAGTCCTTTTTCAGTCGTTCGGTCAGTCCTGAGCTAGCCAATCTGACAGTGTGCTCACTGCGCGGCGTCCTTCATCTGTGAGGACGTGTCGGTACGGATCCGAGGCCTCCGAAGTGCCGTGACCGCTCACGCCGGAGAATGCCGCCCACGGGACCCCTGCGTGCTCAGACAGGGTGACGTACGAGTGGCGTAGCCAGTGCGTTGTCGCGAGAGGCTGGTCGACGCCGGCCTTCAGAAGCGCTGCGCGCAGGTGGGCGTTGTCGTCGCTGTTCTCGCGCGGCCGGCCGTCAGGCCGGTGCCAGATCAGGCCATGCGGGTTGGGCCCGCCGTCCTCGTCTATGTACATACGCAACTGCGCCGTGGCTTCTCGCGTCAGCGGGACCTGCCGGGCGGTGTTGTTCTTGGGTCGCACGAATACAAACCGGCCAGAGAGCGGCTCCCAGTCGAGCTCGTCGGAGATATCGATGTGCCGCTGGGGGCAGTTCCCCCCCGCGATTCTTGCCGCAGGTGCCGCCGCAGCCGTGCGTGAAGGTTGCCTCAGTGATCGACCAGGACAAGGTGGCGACGCCGCGCGCTAGGTCGACGTCCTGGTGGCGCAGGGCGCGCGCCTCACCGCTGCGCAGGCCCGTCAACAGTCCTAGCGTCCACCGCGGATCCTCGATAGAGAGAAGATCACGCGCATCCTCACGTCGCAGCGAATCCCGACTGCTGCCTTGTTGTGTACGCCTCGGTGGAGTGAGCATTGCAACGTTCTCCGTGCAGATTCGCTCCGCGCGGCCGTACTCCAGCATGGTGACGAGGGTCCGGTGCACGCTCGAGATGCCTGAGTAGCCGATGCCGGCCGCACGCACGCGCGCGTGGAGGCGACGGACATCAGCAGGAGTCAGCTCTGACACGAGACGCGTCCCGAGGGCCGGCTTGATCTTGGCGTTGACGTTCGAGCGGTAGTTCGCGAGTGTCTTGGGTTTGGCGCGGCTCGACACATCGTCGAGCCACTTGTCGGCGAGCTCGGAGACCCGTGTGGTGCGATCCAGCACCCGCCCCACTGTGTCGCGCTCACGCAACATCTGGTTGAGCTTCTGGACAGCTCCCTCTTTGGTCTTCGACATGCGAGCCTTTTGCAGGCGCTTGCCGGTCACAGGATCGAAGCCATCATCGATCACCGCGCGCCAAAGGCGGCGGGACTCGACCCAATAGAGCGCCCCCTGCCCGTGCTCGCGCGACTTGGCCATGCGTCAATCGTACGCTTTGGTGTACACATCGGTGTACACATACGCATGGCACCACGTGAGGTCCTGTGGCGACCGACCCGCGAAATTATGCGGAAAAGTGGAGGGGATGACGGGAATCGAACCCGCGCTATCAGCTTGGGAAGCTGAAGTTCCCGATGCCGCGCGGCCCATCGCAAGTAGTTGTGCGACAGTGTCCCGAAAGTGTCCCGAGTGGCCCGAGAGAGGCGATGCGGGCGAGTTGTAAGTGTGTTGAGTGCGTGATGAGACGAGCGCGCCGAGGGGGGAAAGCCGAGATCAGGATGGATTTGCGCGCAATGTCGCGGAGGTTGGGTCATCGGTAGCTCAACAGCCGAAGATTGGCATTTCCACCCTGCTAAGGTGGAGTTCCCTTACGGGAACCGAGGGTTCAAGTCCCTCCGTCTCCGCCATGAAGCCCCGGTTACCCGGGGCTTTTCGTTTTCCCGCTATGTGAGCGTCCGCGCGGTCGCGCTCGCGTGCGCGCGGGGCCGTCCTTCGCCCAAGATGTGGCGAGCACGGTACGCGAGTCATCGCCCAGGTATGCCGCCACCTCGTTGACGGGTGCTCCCAGGCGCAGCCAGGTCGATGCGGCGAAATGCCGGAGGGCGTGTCGCTCGAAACCGAGGCGCCGCTCGGCGTGGAGTTCGTCGAGTTCGGTTGACGCACTGGTCGCCTCGGCCGATCGCGGTCTTCCCCGCCTCTATCGTTGACGGATGCCGACGAATCCGTGGCGGGGCATAGGCCTCGATGTCTACGAGTCGCACATGAGTGACCCAGATGTCGGGCAGCTCGCCGCGCTCCTCGGCATCACAGCCGCGCAACTCCGCGACCACCCTTCCCGCAGAGTAGGAATTCGGGGGATCGCTGCCGGCAACGGGTTGGATGCCCTCGATGAGACTGAGGTCGATTCGGTCTCCGGGTATGACATCAATGCGGACTACCTCGAAGCATGCCGGTCGCGATACGAAGCCCGCTTCGGAGACCGAATGCACCTGATCGAATGCTCCATCGACCGCAGCCTGGCCATCACTCCGACCGATCTTCTGATCGCCAACCTGCTCATCGAGTACATCGGCATCGACGAGTTCGCCGCGTTCGTCGCAGCCAACACCACAGCGATCGGCGTGCCCTCCTGCGTCACGCAGCGGAACGGCGAGGTGGGTGTCGTCAGCAAGACGAAGTACTCGTCGGCGTTCGTCGGCCTCGAATCCATCGCCTCGGAGGTCGACCCCGACGCACTCGCCGCCGCGCTGAGCGCGGTCGGGTGGTTCGAGGTGAGTCGCTCGGAGCATCCATTGCCGAACGGCAAGGTGCTCACTCGTCAGGACTTCGCCGCCACATCATGACGGAGCGTGGCCCGCGCCAGACACCAGGACGTCGTCGTGCCGATCGACGAGGCACGACGCGACCTCGCGGCAGTCGCCGCCGCGAATCCCGATGACTGGCCCGCAATGGCGACGGCGCACGCCGCGGTGGAGGGTTCGGCTTCATTCGCTGACGATGATCAGGACGTCCCCCTGAGAGTGCATGGATTCGGCGTATGCGAAAGCTTCTTGGACGTTCCTGATGGTGTGCCAGCTGAGGGGATGGTCTGGAACCGGTCGCCGTATTCGTTCACGAGCATCGCGAAGTGCGACGTGTCTCTCGCGATGAGGCTGACGGAGCGTCCGGCATCCAGGAGCTGCTGCGCAAGATGAGTCGCCGACTCGGTGTCTTGAATCGTATGCATGGTGTGAGGCATGCCATCCGCCTTCTGTAGGCCCAGTCGGTCTACGTATCGAACTAATAGTTAGTCATAACCTAATGGTTAGCCGTGATAGGTTCAAACCCGGAGGTGAGTGATGTGCCCAGGTTGACGTCGGCGGAGCTGATCGAAGAGTTGTCGCTGGAGGGTCGCGGCCTGGCGCGGCTGCTCACTGAGGAGCGCGTCCAGCCCTTCCTCGGCCTCGACCTCACGCTGTCGCAGCTGAAGACCCTCCTCCTCGTCGCGTCAGGGATGGCGCACACGGGCAGGGAGCTCGCCGACCGGCTGCGCGTGAGCGCGCCGAGCGTGTCCGCAGGGGTGGATCGTCTCGTGGAGCTCGGATATCTGAGCCGAGCGGAGTCCGCGAACGATCGGCGGGTGAAGACTCTGGCGCCGACACGACGCGGCTCCGACCTCTACAACGAGATCGTCGATCACCGCGCAGCGTCGGACGAGCTTCTGAGGACCCTCGACCCGGACGACCTCGCCGCGCTGGTCCGAGGAATCAGCGCGCTGCGACGCGCGGCGCAGGTCCACCTCTCGCCCGCGGAACGGTCTAGCTGATCGGCTGAGTGCTCAGCGGGCGACGCCTAGGACCCCGCGGACGACCTCCTCGCCCTGCCCTTCCTGCAGTCGGAGGCTCTGCCCAACCCCGGTGCCGCCTACAGCATCTCGAAGCGCGCCAACCAGGTGCGCGTGCAGGCGGCGCGCCTGGCCTGGGGCAAGCGCGGAGCCCGCGTCAACAGCATCGCCCCGACTCGTCGTTCATCACCGGCACCGACCTGACCGGACGGTGATCGGACCGCCGCGGTTCGTCAGGGGTGTTCCTGGCGGGCGCGGCGCACCAGTCCAGTGAGGCGGTCGCCGCCGGCGACGAAGTTGTTCGAGCTGCTCTCGCCCGAGGTCACGCCCACGACGTACGGCCCGTCGGACCAGAACCCGAACACCGGGCTGCCGGACTGGCCGGGCCAATTGTCGAACGTGTCGCTGAGCAGCACCGTGCCACCGGCATCGGAGTCGTAGTCCTCCTCATCGAGAGCGAAGTCGCGCTGATACGTCGCGAGGTCGCCTGTCCAGCTGAAGTCCTGCGGGTAGCCGATGTTGCGCCAGGGCAGGACCTCGTCGTCCCAGGAGTCGGAGTAGGTGCGCGTGCCGAACCATCCGTAACGGTCGCCGAGACGCTGGTCCAGCACGATGACCGAGTAGTCGTCATCCATGTTCGTCGAGCTGTAATTGGCCGCCGTCACCTTCTGCGTGTAGTACGCCCAGGTGCCGTACGCGGATGCCAGGGAGCTGCCGTTCGTGTACAGCACGTCGACTTTCAGCCATCCGGGCGTCCAGTCGACGCAGTGGCTCGCCGTGAGCACGTGGCGCGGTCCGATGAGCACACCGCTGCCGCTCCAGCCGGAGGGCCGTGTCATCCGCACCAGGCACCGCCACGGGTAGCGGGTGTCGTAGTACACCCAGCGGCCGTCGGGGCTGAAGACCGTCGTCGGGCGAACATCGCGGTCGTCGCGGAAGCCGCGGACCCGCCGCAGCTCCTTCGACAGGCGCGGCCGGATCGCGAGGTCGTCGCGGTCCGCGGGGATCGAGGGTGCAAGCTCGCCCGGCTTCATCTTCGACAGCCCCGTGGTGAGCTTCCTGGCGGGGACGCGCACCAGTTGCGGCGCCGCGCGTTCGATGACCGCCGACCGCGAGCCCGACACCACGACGTTGAAGCGCCACTTGCCGTCCCCCGTGCGCTCGAGCGCGATGTCCGGCTTCTCGTCGGAGTCGACGCTGAGGTCGAACGACGCGGTGATCGGTGTCGGAGGATCCTGTTCGTGTGGCCGCACATCGATGCTGCCGACGCGGAGCTGGCGTTCGTTCAGTGGCGGTTCGGCGCCGTTGCTGTTCTCGTCCATGCTGAGAAGAGCGGCCGGCGGGCCGGAGTGATACACCGGTCCGAGCGCAGGCCCGCCTCCGGCTTGCGCACCACGAGCTCGTAACCGCGGAGTCGCGAACGCGGCCATACCGTGTGCGGCCCGCGCGCGCTACGGTGATCCGGACGAGTGATGGGGAACTCTGCCGGGGGTGATTCGATGTCGACCACGCTTCCGTCGGGGACGCCGCCGACACGCGAAGAACGACCGGCCGACCCGCGCGCGAGGATCCGGCGCGGAGCGTGGCTGATAGTCCTGACGCCGGGGATCGTCGGCCTGCTGGTGTGGGGACTTCTCCTGTTCACGTGGACGATCGACGAGACGCACTTCGACCGCCCGAGCGAGGAGCTCGACGCGCTCGCAGCGCAGGTCGACCGGCTGCCCGGTGTCAGCCAGGTCCAGACAGAGCGGTGGGTCGAGGCGCCGGCTTTCGCGACTCCGACGTCCTGGCTCAGTGCGGTCGTGGATGCGGCGGCGCTGCCACGACTGCTGCGGGCGGCCTGCTCGACCGCGCATCCCGAGCCCCTCACATGGTCCCTTCGTGTGCTGACCGCCGCGGACGCCGAGGTCGCGCTGCACGCGACGTCGGACCCGGCGCGAGGCGCCGGCGGCGACCGGCTCTGCCTCGACTTCGGGTTCGACGCCAAGGCCCTCGTCCACGAGCTGGACCGGGCGGCCCCGGGTCTCGCGATCCAGCCGATGGTGCTCGACGACGGCGGCCTCGCCCTTATCGCTCTCGACGAGGAGGCCCCCGGCGGCTTCAGCCGCCTCCTCCCGCTCGTCGAGCATGCCCCGGATCTCATCGCGGCGGCAGGACTCGACCGGAACATCCAGGTCGAGATCAGCTCCGCCGACCTCGACGTCCAGCTCGCGCCGGGGGAGAGCGATGCGTATCTCGTGCTCCTCACGCGACTCGCCGACGACCTCGCCGTCCGCAGCTTCTGGTCCATCCCCGCAGGCATGGGGCAGGACCGGGTCGACAAGGTCCAGATCGTGGCGCCCGCGGATCAGCACACCGCGATCGAGGACGCCGTCGGGGCGTCCGGGCTCCGCATCGCCGGGGCTCCCATCGGATTCATCGAACCGTGACGGGCCCTGACCGGCCGTGACCCGCAGCCCTCACGGAGCAGGTGACTGCGCCCGCTCGTCGGGATGGTTTGGTGTCCAGCCGTACCAGCCGTCGTCGGTGGCGACGACAGCCCAGTCGCCGCACGCGTACACGCGGTCGATCTTGAAGACGTCGGGGGTGTTGTCGAGGGCGAAGGTCGGGGCCGAACGGCGCTCCACCTCGCCGCACAGCTCCGGGTCGAGGGGCGTGGCGCTGTCGGCGGTCAGGGAGGCGGGATCGCCGTCCGTCTTCTCCCGGATGAGGATCGAGGACGCGTCGGCGGGAAGCCACGGAGCCTCCTTCGACCACTGCTCGACCATCTGGTCGTGCGAGGAGAACTCATGGGATGCCTCGCCGTAGAGCGCGTCGCTCACCGCGGAGCACCCGGTGAGAGAGGTGAGGAGGAGAATCGCGGGGAGCGTCGCGGCCGCTGCGGCGGCGCGTTTCCGGGGTGCTGAAGTCATGCTTCCATCGTCGGGATAACCGCCCCGGCGACGCGTCCGCCCGGCGATGCATCCCGATACCTCTTCAGGATGACCTGGCACCCCGTCGGGATGTCAGCCGGCGGCCGGGGCCACTGTGATGCGCATCACGGTCTTGCTCTTGCCGATGTGACGCTCGAAGGAGAATCCCGCCTTCTCGAACATGGCCCGGGTCCCGTTGTGCAGGAACGACGACGAGGTCCGCTTGCCGGGGGCCAGCTCGTTCGGGAATGACACCACTTCGCCTCCGCCGGCCCGAGCGATCAGCTCGAGCGCACCGTCCAGCGCCTCGCGCGCCACTCCCGACCGCCGGTGGTCGCGGTCGACGAAGAAGCAGGTGATGCGCCACGGCGCCGGCCGGGCCTCGCCGGCGTCGTACTGCTTCCGGTGGTAGATGTTGGGCAGTTCGGCGGGGCTGCCGTATTGGCACCACGCGATCGCGTCGTCCCCGTCGAAGACCAGCGCGGCGTGGGCGACGCCCTCTGCGACGAGCCGCTGCTTGAACGTCGGCCCGTCGTGCTCGCGCTTCACGGTGGACTCCGTGTCGCCGTGGAAGTACGAGCAGTAGCACCCGCCCCAGACGCCGTTGTGCTTCTGCGCGAGCGCGAGCCACGCCGGGAAGGTTTCCGGCGTCAGGGGTCTGATCAGGTGCCCGTCGGCCATGACTGCCTCCTCGCCTCGCCGTACAGTCTGCCGACCGGCTCCGACACGCGTAAGGGGCCGGCATCCGCTCATGATTTCCCGCGACGTCAGGACGGGCCGGGCGCGGAGCGTGCGGGCCGCCACGACGCCCGGGCCGCCGCGCGCAGCCGCCGGAAGTCGGTCGGGTCCATCGCGCGCCGCGACCGCCGGAGCCCGTCCGCGGCGGCGCGGGCGAAGACGGCGTGCTGCGAGGGGATCTGCGCGGCCAGTGCAGCCAGGCACTTCTGGAGCCGGATCTGCACCTCCACCATCCGGGCACCGTCGCGCGCGAGGGGACGGAACGCGTCGGTGACGAGATCGTCGATGCTCGGCGCCGTCATCCAGACGCGCGTGAATTCGACGTCGCCGCGTGCCCCTGAGCTCCGGTCGGGGATGATGCCGAACACGCGCTGCAGTGCGGCGATGACCTCGATCGCCGTGCCCGGGTCGTTGGTTCCCGGTGAGAGGGCGCGGCTGCCGATCTCGCTGAGGGCGATGACGCCGAGGCGGGGGTCCTGCTCGAAGTCACGATGGGATGCCAATCGGAAGGCGCGGCGGATGCCGTGCGCCACGGCGTCGTCCGGGTTGCGATCCAGCGTCACCAGGGGATGTGCGGCATCCGCCACGGTCCCCGGGATGGCTTCGACGCAGATCTCCAGGTCGTGCTCGTGGGCGACGCGATCGAGGGCGGCCACGTCGATGTGCTGGACGTAGCCGATCCGCTCGGCGAGGACCGGAACCGTCATGTCGAATCGGCGTCCCCGCCGCGCCCCGCGGGTGGGACTCTCGATGTACGTGGCGAGAGACGCCGTCGCCGCCTCCTCCACGCGGTCGATGACATCCGACATCCTTCCGAAGTTCGCGAGGTGCGCGATCCAGCGGAGCAGGGTCACGACGATGATGCCGACGACCACGAGCGTCCCGATGAAGAGGATCGTCCTTCCCTGCTCCGTGTAGTAGCCGGTCGAGAGGGCGATGATGCCGACGAGCGCGAAGACGAAGGCGCCGATGAAGGTGGAGAGTGCGTTCTGCGAGGTCGGGTCGGCGATCAGGAGCTTGGTCGACCGGGGCGTGGCGATCGTGGTCGCCGAGGAGTACGCCGTGACCATCGCCGTTACGGAGAACGTCGTCGCCGTCAGCATGGCGGTCGCGATGATCTGCAGGACCGAGTCGACGGCGTTCTGTCCCAGCTCGATGGACAAGGAGAACGGCAGGAGAGAGCCGATGAATCCCGCGGCCAGAGCGAACCCGATGGCGATCGCGGTGAAGAGCGTCGCGCGCACCCACACCTTCTGAATGACGCGTGCCAGAACGACACGCACGGTGGATGCGGATGGCCGGCTCATGGCATCAGTTCTAACAGCACATCAGCTCGGCGCGATCGCGTCGGCATCCCCGAGGATCTTCACCCACGCCTCGGTGAGCACACCGAGCTCCGGCCCGGTGTCGATGTCCCACGCGTGATGCATCCAGTGCTGCGCGGTGCGGTCCAGCATCCCGAACGCGAGTTCGCCGCGCATGTGATGTGTTTCGGGTGCGTACCGGCCCGCCGCGGTGAGACCGTCGGCGATGTCGGCGATCACCTCATCCGCCCAGTTCTCGTACACGACCCGGATCTCGTCGTCGACGGCCGCGGCCTCTGCGGCGGACAGCAGATAGGGCTTGATCGCAGGCCACCGGCCGGCCTGCGTCCGAAGCCACGGACCGATGGCGTCGGCGGTGCCGGCCCGCACCGCGTCGACCAGCGCCGACGCCGTCGAGCGTCCCGTGTCGGAGGCCCCGCGTTCGAGGATCTGGTTCAGCTCGTCGATCAGCGAGAGCATGATGTCGCGTCGACTCGGGAAGTGGGCGTAGAACGTCACGCGAGTGGATGCCGCGGCGACGGCGATGTCGTCGATCGTCGTCGCGACATATCCCTTCGACTGGAACAGGTCGAGCGCGGTGCTCAGCAGACGCTTCCGCGTCGTCTCCTTCTGGAGTTCGCGCTTGTTGACCATCCGCTCACCCTAACGAGCGCTCAGGCGCGTCACGCGGCGGTGAGACGGCGAAGCTTCGGGATGGGGATGCGCCAGTTCACCGAGACCGCGGTGCGCGTGCCGTCGTCGTGCGTCCAGCGGAGCAGCTGCCCCACGTCGTCCTGCTCCAGCACCTCGGGGTCGCCGTCCAGCGGGATGCCGCCGACCGCCTTCAGATGGATGCCGAACTGCTCGATCCAGAAGTACGGCTGGAATGCGAGCACCGGCGCGTCATCGCCACGCAGCAGCGTGGCGGCGGCGACCTTGGCCTGCTCGATCGCGCTCGTCCACAGCGGGGTGCGGATGCCGTCCCATCGGGCGACATCGCCTGCGGCGACCACGCCGTCGCCGAGCCGTCCCCGGGAATCGGTGTGCAGCGGGCCGGAATGACCCAGCCACTCCGTGTTCGGCAGGTCGCCGACGACCGTGACCACGACGTCCGTCTCGATCATGCGATCATCGGCACTCACCTGGAGATGCCCTCCGCGGTCGACGACCCGCACATCGCGGGCGACCATCGTCTTCAGTCCCTGCGCGGTCGCACTCGCACCCAGCACCCCGGCCAGGTACGGGCCCAGCTGCCGCACCATCGGCACCGCATTCGCGACGAGCGTGACGTCGCATCCCGCCGCGAGGGCGCCGGAGGCGACCTCCATCCCGAGCACGCCGCCGCCGACCACCGTCACGCTCGGGCGCCCGGCAAGGGCGCCGCGCAGCGCGACGGCGTCACGGAGTTCGCGCAGCGTGTGTTCGTGCGGGCTGTCGGTGAGGCGGCGGGCGCGGGACCCGGACGCGATCACCAGCCCGTCGTAGTCGAGCAGCGACCCGTCGCTCAGTGCCACCCGGCGGGCGTCGGCGTCGAGTGCGGTGGCGTGCACGCCGCGGAGCTCGGTGGCACCGTGGCTCGCGGGGGCGAGTTCATGCCCGTCCAGCCCGCCATCCGGCTTGAGCAGCGCCTTCGACAGTGCGGGGCGGCTGTACGCCGGCTCGGGCTCCGCGCCGACGACGACGAGGTCGCCGTCGAAGCCCTCGGCGCGCAGCGTCTCGCACGACGTGAGTCCCGCGATGCCGTTGCCGACGACGACGACCCGGCGCATTGACGACATGTCAGACGAGCCGCAGGGCGGCGACCGGGCAGACGCGCACCGCCGCGCGGGCGCGTTCCAGGGCGGCGCCGTCGACCTCGGTGACGTCGAGCACGAGGTCGTCGTGGTCGTCCAGGTGCATGAGGTCGGGTGCCGCCTCCTCGCAGAGCCCGTGGGCTTCGCACCGCGGGCGGTCCAGTTCGATCTTCATCTGGGTGTCCTTCCCGGGAGGGGCGGTCAGCGTGGTCATGCGTGCGCCAGCACGCGCAGCTCGCTGATGCTGCGGGTGATGTTGCTGGGGAGGCGGACTTCGCCGTCGACCTCGAACGAGGTGAGGTGGGTCGCGAGGGCGCGGATGACGGCGTGGCCTTCCATGCGGGCGAGACCCTGACCGGCGCAGCCGTGCGGTCCGTACCCGAACGACAGGTGATCGACGGGGTTGCGCGTGATGTCGAACGTGTCCGGGTCGTCGTAGTGACGGGGGTCGTGGTTGCCCGCGCCGAACAGGATCGCCGCGTGGGCGCCGGCGGGGATCACGGCGCCGTCGATCTCGACATCCTTCGTGACGCGGCGGCCCCACGCGTGGACGGGAGGCCAGAACCGGAGCACCTCGGCGAACGCGGCCGGCACGAGCGAGAGGTCGTCGCGCACCTTGGCGAACTGCTCGGGATGCCGGCCGAACAGGGCGATGATGTTGCCGATCGAGGCGATGGTCGTGTCCACGCCGGCGCCGAGGTACTGGTGGATGATGTGCCCCGCGGCGCCCTCAGGGATGTCCCCGCGGCTCTCCGCGTCGAAGATCCCGCGGCCGATGGAGCCGTCGGCGAGGTCGTCGGCGGTCACCTGGCTGCACCAGCCGTAGAGCTCCCCGGCGATCGGGAAGTTCTCCTGCGTGCGCGGGTTCATCGGGCCGATGACCTCCATCGCCGCCTGGCCCCAGCGGAGCATGTTGGCCTTGACGGTGCCGGTGAAGCCGATGAGATCGGCGACGATCTCGAGCGGGAACGCACGGGCCAGGTCGTCGATGGCGTCGAACGAGCCGCGGGCGGCGAGTTCGGCGACGAGCGTGTCCGCCTTGGCCTCGATCGTCTCGCCGAGTCCGCGCAGCGCGCGCGGGGTCAGGTTGGCGGACAGCGTCGCGCGCAGCTGCGTGTGGACCGGCGGGTCGGACGCGAGCGAGGTGCCCTGCAGCGCGTCGTTCACCATCGGGTTGAATCCGATGGCCTTCACCGACGAGAACGTCTCGGGGTCGCCCAGGGCGTCGCGGATGACGTCGTAGCGCGTGAGCGCGTACACGTCGTTGACCGGCAGGTGCACGACCGCGGCCTGCTCGCGCAGTGCGGTGTAGGTCGGGTAGGGGTCGACCAGGACGTCGTCGGCGAACAGGTCGATGTCTGAGGCGGCAACGGGTGCAGACATGGGGTCTCCTCTTTGAGATGGTGGCCCCAGCATCGCATCCACTTGACACTTTGTAAAGTGAGTTCAGCTGAGAACTCGCCGATCCCGCCCCGGATGCGTCCCGGCGGCCGTGCTCACCACACGCTGTCGCCGCGGAGAACGGCGTCCGAGCCGCCGTCGATGTAGATGACCTGCCCGCACAGATGCGCGTTCGCGACGCTCGAGAGCCAGACGAGCAGTTCCGCCGCGTCCTCGGGGGCGAAGAAGCCGTTCAACGGCATCGGGACCATCTGGAGCAGCTGTTCACGCCCTTCCGCCGTCCCCGTCAGCTCGGCGGTCATCGGCGTGTAGACGACGCCGGGCGCGACGGCGTTGAGGGCGATCGACGCCCCCGCCCACTCCGGGCTCGGGGCGGCCCGCCGGATCCAGCGGGACAGGGCACGCTTGGACGATCCGTAGATCAGCCCTGCGGTTGCGGGATCGCCTGCCAGGACTGCCGCGCGGTCCATGGCGCCGGCTTCGTCTCCGGCCAGGAACTGTTCGAGGAGCTCATCATCCGGCGGGAACAATGCCGCCATCGACGACACCGCGACAGCGCGGGGTGCGCTCGACCGGGCGAGGAGCGGGCGCAGCCCTTCCAGGGTGGCGACGGTCCCGAAGAAGTTGACGGCGGCGGTCGCGGCCGTCGGCGAGGACAGGCCGGCGACGGCCAGCACGGCATCCACCGTGCCCCCGGATTCCTCCTCCACGCGACGGACGAGCTCCGTCCGCCCTTCCGGCGACCCGAGGTCGACGGAGATGTCGGCCTCGGCGATGTCGACCCCGATGACGCGGTGGCCCTGCTCTGACAGCAGATCGCGGGTGGCCTTGCCGATGCCGCTCGCGCTGCCGGTGACGACGTAGGTGCGGGTCATGATGATGTCCTTTCATCGCCGGGACGATATGACGTGACGGTCGGTCGAAACCGCCGCATCCCGGCCACTGCCTCCAGTCAGCCGCGCACCGGGCGGGCAGGTGGGGTCGAAGGTCCCGTCGAGCGCGGCGCGTCCATCGCAGCGCGGCCGCGCGGCGGCATGCTCGCGTGGCGCGCGGCGTTACGCCGGCCGCAGGAGATCGACGAGCAGCGTGCGCATCGCCTCGACGGGATCGGTGCCGTCGGCCAGCCACCGGATCTGGATGCCCTCCCACCCGCTCACCACGATGCCCGCGAGCAGTTCCGGGTCGCGGTCGGTCGTGATGCGGCCGGCCGCCCGGTCGTACGCGATGAGGTCGAGGTAGGACGCGGTCACCGCGGCGTACCGGTTCACCAGCCAGGCGTGCGCTTCATGGCCCGGGTGCGTCGCCTCGGCGCTGATGATCGAGAACATCCGCACGAGCTCCTGCCGGCGGAGGTTCCGCTCGACGATCCCGATCACCATCGGGATGAAGCCATCGCGGCGGGAGCGCTCCTCGGCGTCGGGGTCGGAACTGTCCTCCTGATCGAGGACGGCGGCAAGCAGCGCGACCTTCGTCGGGAAGTGATGCATGACCGTCGTGAGGCCGAGGTCGAGCTGCCGGGCGATCTGCCGGAGCGAGCCGCCCTGATAGCCGTGGGTGCTGAAGATCGCCGTGGCGGAGGCGATGATCTCGGCACGCCGGGACGCCGTCTTGGCGTACGGCCCCCGCCGCGCCGACTCCGAAGCATCCACCATGAGGTCAGCGTACCGACCCTTGCGTCAAAATAGTGCAGGTGCACGTTTTTGTTTTATGATCGAGGTATGGCGATCGACGGCACGCGGACACGGCGTTGGGTGAAGGATGGCGCGCTCGGCGCCCGGCGGATGCGCTACGGCGCCGATTACAATCCGGAGCAGTGGCCGCGCGAGGTGTGGCGGGACGACATGCGCCTCATGAAAGAGGCGGGCGTCAACATCGTGTCGCTCGGCATCTTCTCCTGGGCGCACCTCGAGCCGCGGCCCGGCGAGTGGGACTTCGCGTGGCTCGACGAGATCATGGACCTCCTGCACGAGCACGGGATCGACGTCGACCTCGCCACCGCGACCGCCTCCCCACCGCCGTGGCTGACGCGCCTGCACCCCGAGGTGCTGCCGCAGACCGCCGACGGGACGATCCTTCATCCGGGGGCGCGGCAGCACTGGCGCCCCACCTCGCCGATCTTCCGCGAGTACGCGCTGCGTCTCACGCGCGCGCTCGCCGAGCGGTACGCGCAGCATCCTGCCCTCGTCGCGTGGCACATCTCCAACGAGCTCGGATGCCACAACCTGTACGACTTCTCCGACGACGCGGCGCGCGCGTTCCGGATCTGGCTGCAGGATCGGTACACGACGCTCGACGCCCTCAACGACGCGTGGGGGACCGCGTTCTGGTCGCAGCGCTACGGGGACTGGGAGGAGATCCTCCCGCCCCGCGTGGCTCCGACGCAGCGCAACCCCGGGCAGCAGCTCGACTTCGAGCGGTTCTCCTCGGATGCCGTCCGCGACCACCTGCGCGCGGAGGCCGCCGTGCTGGCCCAGATCAGTCCCGACGTGCCCCGGACGACGAACTTCATGGTCGCGGGGAACGTCCGCGAGATCGACTACGCGACCTGGGTCGGCGACGTCGACTTCGTCTCCAACGACCACTACCTGATCCCCGGTCCCGCCGGACGGGACGACCTGTCGTTCTGGGCGAATCTGACCGGGAACCTCGCCGAGGGGGCCCCGTGGTTCCTCATGGAGCATGCGACGAGCGCGGTGAACTGGCGCCCGGCGAACACCCCCAAGCGCCCGGGCGAGCTCATCCGCGATGCGCTGACGCATGTCGGCCACGGCGCCGATGCCGTCTGCTACTTCCAGTGGCGTCAGTCGCGTGCCGGCGGCGAGCGGTACCACTCGGGGATGGTCCCGCACGCGGGCTCCGACAGCCGCGTGTTCCGCGATGTCGTCCGGCTGGGCGCCGAGCTGGAGGCGCTCGCGCCGGTCACCGGATCCCGCCGTGAGCGGGCGGGCGTGGCGATCCTCTTCGACTACGAGTCGTGGTGGGTGAGCGGCCGGGACTCGCACCCCACCGACCGGATCGCCTACGACGCCGAGGTGCAGGCATGGCATCGCGCTCTCCTCGACCTCGGCGTCCGCGTCGACGTCCTGCCAGTCGGTGCGTCCTTCGACGGCTACGAGGTCGTCATCGCCCCCATGCTGCACATCGTGACCGACGAGCTGCGGGCCCGCCTCGCGGAGGTCGTCGCCGATGGTCGCCACCTCGTCGCGACCTACTTCTCCGGCATCGTGGACGAGCACGACCGCGTCTGGCTCGGCGGGTACCCGGGCGCACTGCGCGAGATCCTCGGCGTCTCCGCCGAGGAGTTCGTGCCGCTGCTGCCGGGCGAGCGCGTCGCGCTGGCATCCGGTGCGGCCGCAACCATGTGGTCGGAGCGGATCACCCGCGTCGACCCCGACGTCGAGATCGTCGACACGTACGCCGAGGGCGACCTCGCCGGCGCCCCCGCGATCACCCGCCGCCGGGTCGGGGCGGGCACCGCGACCTACGTGTCCGCGGACATCGGCCGGGTCGGGGCCCGCGAGGTGCTGCGGGCGCTCGCGGACCAGGCGCCGGTGCTCCGCGGCGACGCCCTCGCGGCGGGCGGCGACCTCGAGGTCATCGTCCGGCTCGGCGCCGATGCGCGCTTCGTCTTCCTCGCCAACCGCACCGACGACGCCGTCGCCGTGCCGCTCGGCGGGGAGATCCTCAGCGGCAGCGCGCCGATCGGCGACGTCGCCGAGATACCGCCGCGGGGCGTGCTCGTCGTGGCGACGAGTCTCGACGCAGCCGCGCCCACGGCGCATCCGGAGGTCAGCGCCGTCCTCGCATGAGCGCCGGCGGCGTCCGCGCGCTGATCCCGCTCTCGCTCTTCGTGGTCGGCGCGTGCGTACACGTCACGGGACCCGGGCTCGGTGAACCATCGGTACACCACCATCCGCGAGAGGCCGGTGAGGCCGGATAGATCGCCGAGGAGGGACTTGGCGGGGCCGGTCTGCAGCAGCGTCTCGCCGAGCTCGTCGATGACCTGGGCCGGGGTGTCGGAGAGGCGGTCGAGGATGCGGAGCATGCCCGGGAAGACGTGCGACGTGGAGCCCACGCGATCCGGTGCCGCGTGACCGGCCAGTCGGAACAGGTGGTCTCGCTCCGCGGTGTCGAGGCGGAGCGCCCGAGCCAGCGCCGAGAGCATCTGGGTGGACGGCTGCGGTCCACGCCCCTGCTCGAGCCGGTTGAGGTAGTCGGTCGACATCGTCGCGAGCTGCGCGACCTCCTCGCGCCGCAGACCCGGCGCCCGGCGCCGCGGACCGCGGGCGAGCCCGACATCCTCCGGCTGCAGTGCGTCGCGGCGGCGGCGGAGGAACTCCGCGAGCTGATCTCTGTCCACCGCACCATGCTGGTCGACCACCCCGCGCCCAGCAAGGGATCGCGAATCCCACGATCGGCACTGCCTGGATGCCGATGCGTCCCACGGTGAACGTGGGGGCATGACCACTTCACGCATCGTCCTCATCACCGGCGGGTCCCGTGGCCTCGGCCGCGCCTCCGCGCTCGCGCTGGCCGACAGCGGCGCCGACATCGTCCTGACCTACCACTCGAACGCCGCGGCCGCCGCCGGCGTCGTCGCCGACATCGAGGCGAAGGGGCGCCGTGCTCGCGCGCTCCCGCTCGATACCACCGCGCCGGACACGTTCCCGGGGTTCGCCGCGGCGCTCCGCACGGCGCTGCAGGCAGGCTGGGGCCGCGAGACGATCGACGTGCTCATCAACAACGCCGGTTTCGCCGGGAACACACCGTTCGGCGGGATCGAGCGCGCCGAGATCGACGCGCAGGTCGCGGTCCACTTCACCGGCGTGGTGCTGCTCACGCAGCAGCTCGAGCCGATGCTCGAACGCGGTGGCGCCATCCTGAACACGTCGACCGGTCTCACGCGGATGCCGGTCAACGCCGTGTACTCCGTGTACGCGGCGATGAAGGCCGCGGTGGAGACCTGGACCCTGTATCTCGCGCAGCAACTCGGCCCGCGCGGCATCACGGTGAACGTCGTCGCCCCGGGTGCGACCGCGACCGACTTCGCCGGTGGTGGCATCCGCGACGACGCTGCGTACCGGGACAGGATCCTGCCCACCGTCGCCCTGGGGCGCATCGGCGAGCCGCACGACATCGGCGCGGCCGTCGCCGCGATCGTCGACCCGCGCATGGGCTGGGTCACCGGGCAGCGCATCGAAGCCTCGGGCGGACAGCGCCTCTGACCACGGCGCCGACCCCCTGCGTCGCGGCACCGGGCGCCGTATCGTGGCGACGCGGGTTCGAACGCCGCGCACGGATCCGAAGCCCGGGAGGCATCCATGAAACTGCTCCTCACCTCGGGTGGCGTGACGAACGACGCCATCCGCTCCGCTTTGCTCGCCATGCTCGGCAAGTCGATCGACGAGTGCGACGCCCTCCTCATCCCCACGGCGCAGTGGGGTCAGCCGGCGTGCTCGCCGCAGACGGTCTGGATGTCGACGGCCGGCCGATGGCCGGGCGAGACCGGCCTCGTCGACCTCGGATGGAAATCCGTCGGCCTCCTCGAGCTGACCGCCCTCCCGAGCATCGGCGGCGACCGATGGATGCCGTGGGTGCAGGCCGCCGACGTCCTCCTCGTCGACGGCGGGGAGGCGATCTACCTCGCGCACTGGATGCGCGAGTCCGGCCTCGCCGACGTCCTGCCCTCGCTGGCGGACACCGTGTGGGTGGGGGTGAGCGCCGGGAGCATGGTGATGACCCCGCGCATCGGGCCGGAGTTCGTCGACTGGAGACCCGGCGGAAGCGATGAGACGCTGGGCGTCGTCGACTTCTCGATCTTCCCGCACCTGGACTATCCGGGCTGGGACGAGAACACCTCGGACGCCGCACGGCGCTGGGCGGCGAAGATCGCCGGACCCGCGTATGCGATCGACGACCAGACGGCCATCTCCGTCGTCGACGGCGCCGTCGAGGTCGTCTCCGAAGGGCGCTGGACGGCTCTGAACACCTGACGGCGGCAGGTTCGCAGTGCGGCGCGTCAGACCTCGCGGACGGCCGGAGCGAGTTCGTCGGCGAGCTCGCGCGCCAGGAATCCGAGTCCGCGCCGCTGCGTCAGCCGATCGCCGGCGCGGGCGTGCGCCCACGCCCCCCACGCGGCCGCGCGCACCGGTGGCATCCCGCGCGCCGCGAATCCGGTGATCGCGCCGGCGAGCACATCGCCCGACCCGGCGGTCCCGAGACCCGGCCCGCCGCCCTCGACCTCCCAGAGCTCGCCGTCGGGCGTCGCGACGACGCCGTAGCAGTTGACGATCGCGCGGTGGGTCCGCGCGATCTCAGCGACGCCTGCGGGGATGTCCTCCGGCTCGCGCCCGAGCAGGATCGTGGCTTCGTCGAGGTTCGCGTTCACGATGAGCGCATCGGGGAGGCTGGAGCGCCGGACCTTCAGCAGCGCGGCGACCGCGAAGGCGTCGACCACGAGACAGGCGACGTCGCACGCGGCGATCATCCGGAGCCGCGCAAGCGTCTCCCGGGGGTCGTCGAACCCCGGGCCGATGAGCACGGCGTCGGCCGCCGACAGTTCCGCGGCGAGCGTGGAGTGGGCCTTCCGTCCCCGGGGCCCCAGCTCGAACACACCGGCCTCCGGGAAGCTCATCCGGATCACGTCGGAGATCTCCGGGAGCACCGCGGCGCCGACCTTGCCGGCGCCGACGCGCAACGCCGCCTCACCTGCGAGCCGCACGGCACCGGGGGACAGCGACGAGCCGCCCACCACGACGAGCCGTCCCCTGCTGTTCTTCGAGTCGCCCGCCTCGGGCAGCCCCCAGCCCCGCAGCAGGTCGGGGGTGACCGGCTCACTCCGGTGCGACATCGGGGCTCCCGGGGTGCACGGTGACGTCGGCGCCAGCGCGCTCGAGGTGGTCGACGTTCGAGAATTCCGCCAGCATCCACTCGTCGCCGTCCCGGTGCAGGCGGGTCACGGAGGCGTTGAGCACCGTGTTGGTCGCGGCGAACGCGAGCAGCTCGGCCTCGTCCATCCGCGTCAGGATCGCGATGAGCAGCATCACGACGGCGTCGTGCGCGACGATGAGTCCGACCGTGGCGGGGGAGTCGGCGGCATCCCTCAGGAACGACCGCAGCCGGAGCGCGACGTCGGCCCACGATTCCCCGCCGGGCGGGCGATGGTAGTACTTGCCCAGATGCGCGCGGCGTTCCGCCTCTTCCGGATGCCGGGCGGCGACGCCCTTCCGGGTCAGCAGATCGAGGATGCCGAGCTCGCGGTCGCGAAGCCGGTCGTCGGCGAAGACCGCCCCGATGGCGGGCCCGTCCGCGACGGCGAGCGTGAAGGTCTGCTGCGCGCGCACGTACGGGGACACCCACGCAATCTGCGGCGCGGGGTCGATGGTGCGCAGCCGCATGCCGAGGGCGCCCGCCTGTTCGACACCGGTGTCCGACAGCGGCACGTCGGCATCCCGCCACTCGAGCGAGATGGCTTCGCGGCCCTCGATCTCGGCGCGCGTCGCGGCGACGTTTCCCGCACTCTCTCCGTGTCGGACCAGCCAGAGCTCTTCCACAGGCGCCATGCGTCGAGGCTCGCACGCGCGGGGGATCCCGTCACACGGGGTTGACGGTGCGCCCCCGCCGCGGTAATCGGGCGGGGGCGCACCGACCGGCCCCGTGCTGCCAGCAGGATGCAACGATGGGGGAATCTTCCCTTCGACCCAGGAGTCCCGATGACCATGCAGTACACCTCGCTCGGCCGCACCGGGACCGCCGTCTCGCGCCTCGCGCTCGGCACGATGAACTTCGGCGACCGCACGTCGGAGGAGGCCGCGTTCGCGATCATGGACCGCGCCCTCGAGCTCGGCATCAACTTCTTCGACACCGCGAACGGCTACGGGGGCCGCGGCGGCCGCGGCGCGACGGAGGAGATCATCGGCCGGTGGTTCACCGCGCGGCCGGGCGTCCGCGACGACATCGTGCTCGCCACGAAGGTGCATTCGCCCATGGTGGACCCGGTCGACGGCGAGGACGTCGTCAATGCGCGCGGCGCCTCGGCGTGGCAGGTGCGCCGCGAGGCGATCGGCTCGCTGCGGCGGCTGCAGACCGACCGCATCGACCTGTACCAGTTCCACCACATCGACCGGCACATCTCGTGGCCGGAGATGTGGCAGGCGATGGAGGTGCTCGTCGCGCGCGGCGAGGTGGTCTACACCGGCAGCTCCAACTTCGCCGCGTGGAACATCGCCCAGGCCAACGAGATCGCGAGCCGCCGCAACTTCCTGGGCCTCGTGAGTGAGCAGTCCCTCTACAACCTCACGCAGCGCTCCATCGAGCTCGAAGTCATCCCCGCCGCGCAGAACTACGGACTCGGCATCCTGCCGTGGTCGCCGCTCGGCGGCGGACTGCTCAGCGGCCCGTCGACGGATGCCCACGGCCGGTCCGCGGGCAGCTGGACGACGAACGCCCGCGCAGAGCGCCAGGAGCAGATCGACGGCTACGAGACCTTCGCGCGCGAGCGCGGGTGGGCGCCGGCATCCCTCGGCGTCGCGTGGCTGCTGCACCAGCCGGGCGTGACGGCACCCATCATCGGGCCGCGCACGATGGCGCAGCTCGAGTCCGCCGTCGCCGCGCTCGAGATCCAGCTGAGCGCGGAGGACCTGGCCGCGCTCGATGAGTTGTTCCCCGGCCCGGGCGGCCAGGCGCCGGAGGCCTACGCCTGGTAGTCGCGCTTCGCGCCGGCGCGCGCCGCGCGTACGGCACGGGAGGAGATGACGCGTCGGGAGGTTCGATGCGCCGAACCGCACCTCCCGAGGCGCCATCTCCTCCGCACCGGCCGCATGACCTCGGGCCCTGCGCCCGAGCGCCTACGCCTGGTGGTCGGGGTGGAACTGCGCGATCTGCAGGAGGTTTCCGCAGGTGTCGTCCAGCACCGCGACCGTCACCGGACCGAGCGGCGTGGGCGGCTGGGTGAAGGCGACGCCGAGGGCGGAGAGCCGCTCGTGCGTCGCATGGATGTCGTCGACCCCCAAGACGCACATGGGGATGCCGTCGGCCGCGAGCGCGTCGGCGAACGCGACGGCGGCGGGATGCGACTTCGGCTCGAGGGAGATCTCGGTGGCGTCCGGCCGATCGGGGTCGACCACGGTGAGCCACCGGTGCTCGCCGAGCGGGACATCCGCCGCGACGGTGAATCCGAGCTTCTCGGTGTAGAACTCGAGCGCCCGCTGCTGGTCGTCGACGAAGATGCTGACCGTCTGGAGTTTCATGGGAGATCCTTCCGGGTAGGCCACCGCTGCGCGATCTGCGCGAGTGGGGCGGTGTCGATCGTGTGGAGCTTGAAACGCCCCCGCTTCTCGGTGCGGACGAGTCCGGCCGCCTCGAGCAGGTCGAGGTGCTGGGAGACGGCCTGGCGGGACGGCGTCAGTCCGTGGTGCATCGCCAGGCTCGTGCACAGCTCGAACAGCGTCTGCTCGTCTCGCGTCAGAAGCTGATCCAGCAGTGCGCGCCGCGTCGGATCGGCGAGCGCCTTGTAGACATCGGCCACACCCGAAGAATAGGCAAGTAAATGCTTGCCTGTCAAGGATCGCGTTGACCGGCGGCCCGTGCCGCGGGCATCATGACGTCTGAGGGCAGGAGGCGCCATGGCGGTGACGGGGATCGGCGGGCTCTTCTTCCGCAGCCGCGACCCGGAGGTGCGCGCCGCGTGGTACCGCGAGCACCTCGGCATCGAGGCGGGACACGACGGCATCTGGCAGCAGGATGCCGGCATGACGGTGTTCGCGCCGTTCCCCGAGACCAGCGACTACTTCGCGGAGGACCAGGCGTTCATGCTGAACCTGCGGGTGACCGACCTGGCCGCGCTCGCCGCACGGCTCGAAGCCGCCGGCATCCCCGTCGAGCGCCGCACGGAGTGGGACACCGAGGACTACGGGACCTTCGCGCGCATCCACGACCCGGAAGGGCTCCCCATCGAGCTGTGGCAGCCACCGGCGGGCTGAGAACGGCGAAGAGGGGATCCGCATCAACTCCGTCGCGCCGGGCGCCATCGACACGCCCATGCTGCGCGACGCCCTCGACCGGTTCGGGTTCGATGCGGACGAGTACGCCAAGCAGCTCTCGACGCTCGGCCGTTTCGGTCAGGCCCGGGAGATCGCGCAGGGGACGCTGTGGCTCGCGTCCGACCTGTCCTCCTACGTGCACGGCACCGTGCTGCAGATCGACGGCGGCTACATCAACCGCTGAGCGTGCTTCCCGCGCGCCCGCGGGAAGTCGCTGCCTGCGCATGGAAGGACCCGCCGCGGCGACCCGGACTCTGTTCGCCGCGGCGGGAGTGCAAGACCCGATCAGCCCGCCGGAACGAGCACCCGGTCGATCGTGTGGATGACGCCGTTGGACGCCTGGATGTTGATCGCCCAGAGGACGAGCCGGGGGTCGCGCAGCGACGGGGTCGCGTCGCGGAGCGTGATCCCGCGCGGCTCGACGATGCCGCCGTTCGCCATCGTGAGGGACTTCGACGTCAAGACCTTCACGGGACTCAGCTTCTGCCCCGACACCACGTGGTACAGCAGGATGTTCGAGATCTGCTCGGTCGTGAAGGCGCTCGTGATCGTCGTGAGCGCTTCGGCTTCACTCGCCGGGGTCGTACCGGTGAGGTCGGTGACGAGGCGGAGGAAGGCGCGGTCGTTCGGCGCGAACACGGTGTAGGACGTGCTCGTGTCGGACAGCGCGGTGTTGAGGCCCGTCGCGACGACGGCCTGCACGAGCAGGTCGTAGTCGTAGGGGTTGTGATCGGGCGTGCCCCCGCCGGAGGCGGCCACGGCGACGTCGACGATCGTTCCGCGAGCGGGGGAGCCGCCCCATGCCTGGGCGGGCAGGGCGGTGAGCGTCAACGCGGCGGCCGCGACGGCGGCGACGGCGAAGCGGACTCGGTTCTTCATCATTCAGCTCCTTCGGTGAGATGCGTCCGAGCTCCTGTGCCGGGCGTCATGAAGGTATTCCGGACGAACCGGTCCCCTGGATGCACCCCGCGCGGAAATCATCCGCGCCGAAGCGTGGGTGTGCCCGCCCCGCACCCGCCATTCGGCGCGGGTGGACGGCATCCCCGCGGTTCATCCGCGGCAAAACGCGGGTGTCCGCGTCCGGCACCCGCCATTCGGCGCGGATCGACGACGCGCTCCCGAAGCGCGCCGGATCAGGCGGTGGCGGCCGAGATCGACCGCTGCAGCGGTCGGTAGTGCTCGATCACGGCCTGGCGGTACCCCTCGACATCGCCGCGTAGCGCCGAGGCGAGCATGTCGCCGTGGGCCTCCGCGGTGTGCTGGATGTCCTCCGGCATCGCGATCCCCAGCTGCGGGACGACAGCCGTGTGCACGTCCCAGAACGCACCGACGAGCTGCACGGCCAGCCGGTTGCCCGTGACGGAGAAGAGCTTCGTATGGAAGGCGCGGTCCGCCTCGAGGAACACCTCGCCCCGGGAGGCCTTGTCGACCATCTCATCCACGAGGGCGGACAGCTCCGCCGCATCCTCGCCCACCGCGCCGTTCACGATCGTCTCGGCGAGCGCAAGGTCGAGTGCCAGGCGCACCTCGACCACTTCGCGGAGGGCGTTCAGCGTCCCATCCGGGGAGAGGACGCCCCGGAACACGAGCGCCTGCACCATAGGGTCGAGGGACATGGCACCGACATATGTGCCGTGGCCGTGCCGCACATCGACGATGTCGAGCGTCGACAGCGTCCTGATCGCTTCGCGCACGGATGAGCGCGAGACGTTCAGGGTCTCGCACAGCTCGGCCTCCGTCGGCAGCGGGTCGCCGGGCTTCAGATCGCGGGTGAGGATGAGCTTCTTGATCTCATCGGCGGTCGTCGAGCGCCGCATGCGCGAGCCGCTCTTCTCAGACACTGGCATCCAGACTCCGTCCCCTCGTCTGTCGAAGATTACAAGTTGATTTCCTGCGTTGTGTTACGCGGGAGATTGTGTTTATAGTACATCGGACGTCAGATGTCCGACAAGTGCGTCCCACATCCCATCTGGAGAACACATGAATCGATTCCCCACCCGCCGCACCGCGGGTCGCATCACAGCCGTCCTGGCGGGCACCGTTGCCGCCGCGGTCGTGTTGGCAGGCTGCGGCGGCGCCGCGTCGACGCCGACCGACAACGCGCCCAGTGCGGCCGAGGTCGACCCCGATGCCATCATCGAGGCCGGCATCTCGTACGCCCTGAGCGGCAGCTTCGACCCGATGATCGCCTCCGGCGCCGTCACGGTCGCCGCGAACTGGCACATCTTCGAGGGTCTCGTCGACCTCGACCCCGTCACCAAGGAGCCGTACGCCGCGCTCGCCGCCGAGCTCCCCACGGCGGTCGACGACACGACGTACGAGGTCGACATCCGTGAGGGTGCGACGTTCCACAACGGCGACCCGGTCACCGCGGATGACGTCGTCTTCAGCTACGAGCGCGTGATGGACCCGGCGAGCGGTTCGCTGTTCACCACCTACATCGACTTCATCGACACCGTCACGGCCGTCGACGAGGACACGGTGCAGATCACGACGGACTACCCGTTCTCGCTGATCAACAGCCGCCTGGGCATCGTGAAGATCGTCCCGAAGGTACTGGCCGAAGCGGATGCTGAGGCGTTCGGTTCCACACCGGTCGGCTCCGGCCCGTACTCGCTCGTCTCGGCTGTGCCCGAGGACAAGCTGGTCTTCGAGCGCTACGAGGACTACAACGGTCCCCGCCCGGCTCTCGCCGCCGGCATGAACTGGAACCTGCTGGCCGACGCGGCCGCGCGCGTGACGGCGATGTCGTCGGGCACCATCCAGGCCATGGAGGACGTCCCCTACATCGACGTCGATCAGCTCGCATCGGCCGCCGACGTGGAGAGCGTCCAGTCGTTCGGTCTCCTCTTCATGATGTTCAACACGAAGGCGGCGCCGTTCGACGATGCCCGCGTGCGTCAGGCGTTCTTCTACGCGCTCGACATGGACAAGATCATCGAGACGGGCATGCTCGGCAACGCCACCGCCGCGACCTCGTTCCTGCCCGAGACGTACCCGAACCACCACGAGGCGTCCACGGTGTACACCTACGACGCCGACAAGGCGAAGTCGCTCCTCGAAGAGGCCGGCGTCTCCGACCTGTCGATCACGCTGCTGACCACCGACACCGGCTGGGTCAAGGAAGTCGCGCCGCTCATCAAGGAATCGCTGGACGCCATCGGCGTGAACGTGACCCTCGATGTGGGCCAGTCCGCCGCGCAGTACGCGAAGGTCGACTCCGGCGACTACACCGTCATGGTCGCCCCCGGTGACCCGTCGGTCTTCGGCAGCGACCCCGACCTCCTGATGAACTGGTGGTACGGCAACAACGTGTGGAGCAACACCCGCGTGAACTGGGCCGACTCCGCCGAGTACAAGGAGATCCGCGCACTGCTCGACACCGCCGTGCAGCAGGAGGGCGACGAGCAGCAGGAGACCTGGAACGAGGCCTTCGACGCGATCGCCGAGCAGGCCGCGCTGTACCCGCTGTTCCACCGGAAGCTGCCCACCGCCTGGAGCAGCCAGGAGCTGGTCGGCTTCCAGCCGGTCCCCACCACGGGGCTGTCGTTCCTCGACGTGGGCGTCGCCGCAGGCTGACCCACCCCACCCCCCGAGGCGGGGGGTGCGTCCCCCAGCGCACCCCCCGCCCCACCACCCTCAGGAAAGGAGCGGTCCGTGTCCAACACGCTCCGCCTCATCGGACGCCGGCTGCTCCAGCTGCCGTGGATGATCCTGGGCATCACCTTCCTGGTCTTCTTCGTGATGTCCTTCTCCCCGGTCGACCCGGCGCGCACCGCGCTCGGCGAGACCGCCTCGCCGGATGCGCTCGAGGCCTACCGCCAGTCGCACGGCCTCAACGACCCGCTGTTCGTCCGGTACGTGGCTTTCCTCTTCGGCCTCCTGCGCGGCGACTTCGGCACCTACTCCGCGCGCAGCCTTCCCGTCGGCGACGAAGTGGCCCGCGCGTTCCCCGTGACGCTCTCCCTCACCTTCCTCGGCCTCCTGATCGCCGTCGCGGTCGCCTTCATCCTCGGCGTCGTCGCCGCGGTGTACCGCGACCGCTGGCCCGACCAGGTCATCCGCATCCTCGGTGTCGCGTCGCTGTCGACGCCGTCGTTCTGGCTCGCCATCCTCCTCATCCAGCTCTTCACGCTGCAGCTCGGCATCCTTCCCGCCTCCGGCCGGCTGCCCGACTTCTTCGCCGACCCGGGCGGATGGCTCGCACGCATGACGCTCCCCGCCGTCGCGCTCGCCGTCCCCGTCATCGGCCAGCTGTCCCGCGTGGTGCGCACCTCGATGGTCGAGGAGCTCGACCGCGATTACGTCCGCACGGCCCTCGGTGCCGGCATCCCCCGCCCCGTCGTCGTCGCGCGCAACGTGCTGCGCAACGCCCTCATCACCCCGGTGACCGTCCTCGGCCTCCGCGTCGGATACCTCCTCGGCGGTGCCGTCGTGATCGAAGTCATCTTCGCGATCCCCGGCATGGGCACGCTCATCCTCAACGGCGTGACCAACAACGAACCCAACCTCGTGCAGGGAGTCACCCTCGCGGTGGCCCTGGCCTTCGTCGTGATCAACATCGTCGTCGACCTCCTGTACGTCCTGATCAATCCCCGAATCCGGGCGGTGTGACACCATGCGACGCAATCTGACCCAACGGCTCTCCCTCTCCGGTCTCCGGCTCGGGAGCCTGTCCCTCGGCTCCAAGATCTGCCTCACGATCATCGCGATCGTGGCCCTGGCGGCGATCTTCGCCCCGCTCATCGCCCCCTACGACCCGCTGGCCTCCGGGGCGCCCGTGCAGGCGCCGAGCGGCGAGCACTGGTTCGGCACCGACCGGCAGGGCCGCGACATCTTCTCCCGCCTCGTCTACGGCGGCCGCTACTCCCTGACGATCGGCCTCGGCGCGACGATCGCGGCGCTCACCGTCGCCGTCGTGCTCGGCGCGATCGCCGCCACCGCCCCGAAGTGGATCGCCGAGACGCTCATGCGCGTCATGGATGTCATCATGTCGTTCCCCGGCATCGCGCTGGCCGCCGTGTTCGTCGCCGTGTTCGGCAAGTCGCTGCCGGTGCTCGTGCTCACGATCGCCTTCCTCTACGTGCCGCAGCTGACCCGCATCGTGCGGGCCAACATCCTCGACCAGTACGGCGAGGACTACGTCTCGGCCGTCCGCGTCATGGGCTCCTCGACCCCGCGCATCGTCATCAAGCACGTCGCCCGCAACACGATGGCCCCGGTCCTCGTGTTCGCGACCGTGCTCGTCGCCGACGCGATCGTCTTCGAGGCGTCGCTGTCGTTCCTGCAGGCCGGCGTCCCCGACCCGGAGCCCTCCTGGGGCAACGTGATCGCCGCGGGCCGGAACCTGCTGATGAGCGGCGCCTGGTGGGCGACCTTCTTCCCGGGCCTCCTCATCATGGTCACCGTCCTGTGCCTGAACATCCTCTCCGAGGGGATGACGGATGCCATGCTGACGCCGAAGACCCGCAAGCTCACGCTGGATGCCGCCTCGACAGAGGGGTCCGCGACCACGCGTGAGGCCACGGAGGCCCCGCACAGCGAGGACGACTCGTTGGCGGCGAAGATCGACGGCAGCGTCCTCGACGGCGTCGAGGTGCCGGTCATCACGGTCAGCAGCCCGATCCTGAGCGCGACGACGCGGGTCATCCCGCTCGATGAGCGCCTCGCGGCGCTCCGCGACGTCGAGCTGGCCCGCGCCGACCGCCTGGAGTACGCCGGTGACGCCGCGCCGCTCCTGGAGGTGAAGAACCTCTCCATCGCGTTCCCGCGTCACGGTGAGGTCAACGTCGTCGACAACGTCAACTTCACGGTCCGGCCGGGGGAGACGATGGCGCTGGTCGGCGAGTCCGGATGCGGCAAGTCGATCACCTCGCTGGCGATCATGGGACTGCTCGACCCGCGCGCCCAGATCAGCGGCGAGATCCTCTTCGACGGCAAGAACCTCCTGGAGATGTCGCCCAAGGAGCGCAACGCCCTCCGCGGCCACGACATCGCGATGATCTACCAGGACGCGCTCAGCTCCCTCAATCCCGCGATGCTCATCCGCTCGCAGATGAAGCAGCTCACGTCACGGGGCGGGACACGCACCGCCGAGGATCTGCTCGAGCTCGTGGGTCTCGACCCGCAGCGCACGCTCGCGTCCTACCCGCACGAGCTCTCCGGCGGGCAGCGGCAGCGCGTGCTCATCGCGATGGCCCTGACGCGCAACCCGCGTCTCGTGATCGCCGACGAGCCGACCACGGCGCTCGACGTGACGGTGCAGGCCCAGGTCATCGACCTGCTCAACAAGCTGCGCGACGAGCTCGGCTTCGCGATGCTCTTCGTCTCGCACGACCTCGCCCTGGTGGCGGAGCTCGCCCACCGCATCACCGTCATGTATGCCGGGCAGGTCGTCGAGCAGGGCACGACGCGGGAGCTGCTCACCCAGCCCGTGCACGAGTACACGCGGGGCCTCCTCGGCGCCGTGCTCTCGATCGAGTCGGGCTCGGACCGCCTCCACCAGGTGCCCGGCACGGTGCCGTCGCCGCGCGACTTCCCCGCCGGCGACCGCTTCGCCCCGCGCTCGTCGATCCCCGCCCGTGGCGCCGGGGTCACCCCCGTCCGTCGCCGCATCGACGGGACGGACCACTACTACGCCGCCCACCCGGACGATGCGCCTGTCACCCCGATCGGAGCCGGACGATGAACGAGACGATCATCGAGCTGGATGACGTGCACGTCCGCTACAAGACGCGCTCCTCCGGGCTCTTCGCGAAGAGCTACGTCGACGCGCTCGCCGGGGTCTCCCTGACCGTCAAGCGCGGCCAGACCCTCGGCATCGTGGGGGAGTCCGGCTCGGGCAAGTCCACCGCCGCGAAGGTGCTGGTGGGCCTCGAGCAGCCGACATCGGGTCAGGTGGTGTTCGCCGGTGAGCCGGTGCGCACGTTCACGACCCGCGTGCGCAAGCGTCTCGGCAGCATCCTGTCGGTCGTCTTCCAGGACCCCGCGACGGCGCTGAACGCCCGGATGACGATCCGCGACGCCCTGCTCGACCCCATGCAGGTGCACCGCATCGGCTCTCCCGCGCAGCGCGACCGGCGCGTCAAGGAGCTCATCGGGCTCGTCGGCCTGCCCCAGTCGGCGCTGGACGCCCTGCCCGGTCAGCTCTCCGGCGGGCAGCGGCAGCGCGTCGCCATCGCCCGCGCCCTCGCTCTGGACCCGCAGGTCATCGTCGCCGATGAGCCGACCTCGGCGCTGGACGTCTCGGTGCGCGCGCAGATCCTCAACCTCCTCACCGACCTGAAGAACGAGCTCGGCCTCGGCATGGTCTTCATCTCGCACGACATCCAGACCGTGCGCTACCTGTCCGACGAGATCGCGGTGATGAACAAGGGCCGGGTCGTCGAGTTCGGCGACGCCGCCCGCATCTTCGAGAGCCCCGAGGATCCCTACACCCGCAGCCTGCTGGGCGCCGCGCCCTCGCTGCTGCATCCGACCCCCTGAACCCCACCGACTTGGACTTGCACATGACTTCCTCCACCGCCTCCTCCGCCGCACGATTCTCCGGCGTGGTCCCGCCCGTCGCGACCCCGCTGAACACCGACGGCACCGTCGACCACGGGTCGCTGGCCCGCCTCGTCGACCACCTCATCGATGCCGGCTGCACGGGACTGTTCGCGCTGGGCTCGACGGGCGAGACCGCGTACTTCACCGAAACCCAGCGGGTCGAGATCGCTCGCACGATCGTCGAGACCACGGCGGGGCGCGTCCCGATCATCGCCGGGGCCATCGAGCTGACCGCGGGCCGGATCATCGAGACCGCCCGCGCGCTCACCGCGGTCGGCGTCGACGCCATCGTCACGACGGCGCCGCTGTACACGCTCAACTCGCCCGCCGAGATCGCCGCGCACTTCCGCACCATCGCCGCCGCGATCGACGTGCCGCTCTGGGCGTACGACGTGCCGGTCCGCGTGCACACCAAGCTCAGCCTCGCGCTGCTGATGGAGCTCGCCGCCGAGGGGGTCATCGCGGGCGTCAAGGACTCCTCCGGCGACGACGTGGGCTTCCGCCGCCTCCTCGCCGCGAACGAGGCCGCCGGTCACCCGCTGCAGCTGCTCACCGGCCACGAGATGGTCGTCGACGCGATGCTCCTCGCCGGCGCCGACGGCGTCGTGCCGGGGTTCGCGAACGTCGAGGCCGAGGGCTACGTCCGGCTGTGGGATGCCGCGACGCGCGGCGACTGGGATGCGGCGCGCACCGAGCAGGAGCGCATCAACGCGCTCTTCGAGGTCGTCTTCCAGCCCACCGGGCTGTCCGGTGACGCGACGGGCGTGGGCGCGTTCAAGGCGGCCATGGTCGCCCGCGGCATCATCGACCACGCCGTCATGGCGCCCGGCGTCGAGGCGCTCGACGACGCGGCCGTCGAGAAGATCCGCGCGATCCTCGACGCGCACGACCTGCTGCCTGCGTGATGGCCGACGTCGTCCTCGCCGTCGACATCGGGGGCACGAAGACCGCGGTCGGCCTCGCCGATGCGGATGACGTGATCCTCGACGAGATCGCCGGGCCGACACCGGGCTCCGCCGGGCCGGAGGCGATCATCGCCACCGTGCTGCAGCTGTCGGCGACGCTCCTCGACCGGATGCCGGAGGCCACCCTGCGCGGGGTGGGCATCGGCACCGCGGGGGTCGTCGACGTCGGCTCGGGGTCGATCATCTCCGCCACCGAGACGCTCGCCGGCTGGGCGGGCACCCGCCTCGCCGACGCCGTGCGCGCCGGCCTCGCGGGGAGGCTCGCCCCCGGTGCCGTCGTCCACGTGCAGAACGACGTCGACGCGCACGCCGCCGGCGAGCACCGGCACGGCGCCGCCGCCGGCGCGGACAGCGTGCTCGTCGTCGCGGTCGGCACCGGCGTGGGCGCCGGCATCATCCTCGGCGGCCGCGCTCTCCGCGGCGCGCGGCACGTCGCCGGCGAGATCGCGCACGTCCCCACCCCCGGCGCCGAGCATCTGCGCTGCCCGTGCGGGCGGCGCGGCCACCTCGAGGCCATCGGCTCCGGCATCGGGCTGTACCGCCACTACCTGTCGCTCGGCGGCGACCCCGACGAGGTCGACGCCCGCGGCGTCGCCGCCCGCGCCGCGCGCGGCGAGGCGCTCGCCGTGCGCGCCGTCCGCGACTCCGCCGCCGCCGTCGGCCGCGCCATCGCGGCCGCCGTCACCCTCCTCGACCCCGAGCGCGTCGTCATCACCGGCGGCGTGCCCGACATCGGCCACCACTGGTGGCAGCCCATGGACGACGCGTTCCGTGCCGAGGTCATCGACGCGCTCCAGACCGTCCCCCTCGTCCCCGGCACCCTCGGTCCCCACGCCCCGCTCCGCGGCGCCGCCGCCTCCGCCTGGGCCGCCCTGAAAGGAATCTCATGACCGCGTCGTCCGCGACGATCATCGACCGGCTGGCCGGCGGCCTCGTCGTCTCGTGCCAGGCGTATCCCGGTGAGCCGATGCGCGACCCCCGCACGATGGCGCAGATCGCCCGCGCCGCCGTGATCGGCGGGGCCGCCGGCATCCGCCTGCAGGGGCTCGACGACATCCGGGAGGCGGCCGACCTCGACGTGCCGGTCATCGGGCTGTGGAAGGACGGGAAGGACGGCGTCTTCATCACCCCGACCCTCGCGCACGCCCGCGCCGTCGCCGACGCCGGCGCCGACATCGTCGCGATCGACGGCACGCGCCGCCCGCGTCCCGACGGGCTCACCCTCGCCGAGACGATCGCCCAGCTCCGCGAGACCCACGACGTGCTCGTGATGGCCGACTGCGGATCGCTCCAAGACGCCCTCGCCGCGGAGGCCGCCGGAGCCGACATCCTCGGCACCACGCTGTCCGGCTACACGGGCGAGCGTCCCAAGACGGTCGGGCCCGATCTCGAGCTCATCGCCCAGGTCCGCGCCGCCTGCACCGCCCCGATCATGGCCGAGGGCCGCATCCACTCACCCGCCGACGCCCGTGCCGCGCGGAACGCTGGAGCCGACGCCGTGTGCGTCGGAACCGCGATCACCCACCCCGCGACGATCACCTCGTGGTTCGTCGCCGCACTCGGAGAGGACATCTGATGGAGATCATCATCGGCAGCGAGGAAGCCATCGGGGAGCGGGGCGCCGACCTGTTCTCGGCGCTGCTCACAGCGCGACCGGACGCCGTGCTCGGGCTCGCGACCGGCTCGAGCCCGCTGCGCATCTACGACGCCCTGGCCGCCCGCGTCCGGGCCGGCGAGGTCAGCTTCGCGCAGGCGCGCGCCTTCACGCTCGACGAGTACGTCGGCCTCCCGGCCGGGCACCCGTGCAGCTACCGCCGCGTCATCGAAGACGACTTCACGTCGCACGTCGACTTCGCCCCCGGCGCCGTGCAGGGCCCCGACGGCACCGCCGCCGACCTCGCCGCCGCGTGCGCCGCGTACGAGGCCGCGATCGCCGCTGCCGGCGGCATCGACCTGCAGATCCTCGGCATCGGCACCGACGGTCACATCGGCTTCAACGAGCCCGGTTCGTCGCTCGGCTCCCGGACGCGGGTGAAGACCCTCACGGCGCAGACCCGCCGCGACAACGCCCGTTTCTTCGGCGATGACGTCGACGCCGTGCCACGGCACTGCCTCACGCAGGGCATCGGCACGATCCTCTCGGCGCGGCAGATCGTCCTCGTCGCAACGGGACAGGCCAAGGCCGAGGCTGTCGCGCAGATGGCGGAGGGCCCCGTGTCGGCCCTGTGGCCGGCCACCGCCCTGCAGCATCACCCCCGCGTCACGGTGCTCCTCGACGAGGCCGCCGCCTCCCGGCTGCAGCTCGCGGACTACTACCGCGACGCGTACGCCGGCCGGCATCTCGTCGCCGCGTCCCGCTGATGATCCCCCCGGTCCTGGTCAGCGCGTACGCCGCGTCGCCCGCCCACACCCACTGGGACCCGCAGCTGGAGGGCGCGCTCCTGGAAGGGCTGTGCGCCCTGCCCGGCGTCGTGGGCCTCGAGCTCCCCTGGCTGGGGGAGCTGCACCCGCATGACTCCGCCTGGCTGCGGGCGAACGTGCCCGCCGGTGCGACGCTCGCGCTCACCGGGCTGCCGTGTGTCATGCGGCGGTGCGGGGCCGATGCCGCGTACGGCATCGCCTCCGCCGACCCGGACGGACGCCGCGCCGCGATCGCGGACCTGCGTGCCCAGGCCGACGACGCGCGCCGGCTCAACGACGACGGTCGCGCGCGCGTCGCGGTCATCGCCCTGCACACCGCGCCGCAGCTGACCGGCAGCGGCGACGCCCTCGCCGACTCCCTCGCCGAGATCGCCGGCTGGGACTGGGACGGCGCCGAACTCGTCGTGGAGCACTGCGACGCGGCCGTGCCCGGGCAGCAGCACGAGAAGGGATTCCTCCCCCTCGCGGACGAGACGGATGCCGTCACGCGCAGCGGCGCGCCCGTCGGGCTGTGGCTGAACTGGGGTCGCTCGGCCATCGAGCTGCGCGACCCCGACGCCGTCACCGCGCAGGTGCGCGCCTGCGCGGACACCGGCCTGCTCCGGGGGCTCGCGTTCTCCGGCGCCGCCGCCGTCGACGGTCCGTACGGCGCGGCGTGGGTCGACGCGCACCTTCCGCTGGCCTCCGCCGACGAGGCGTCGGCGTCGCTCCTGGACGACCGGCACGTCGCGGATGCCGTCGCCGCGGCCGGCCCCCTCGCCTGGGCGGGACTCAAGGTCAGCAGGCGCCCGTCCGACCGCACGGCGGGCGATGTCCTCCGGACGGTCGCGGCGAACCTCGCCGTCGTCGAAGCGGCGTTCGCGCAGCATCCCGGCGCACGCGGTGCCTGACCCGGTCGGCCCGCGGCGGGGTGCCCGTCCGCCCGTCGCGCGTGCGCTCCGGCCGGCCCTCGACGCCCTGGCCGCGGCGCTGCCGACCGCGATGACCACCCGCTCCGACCTCCTCGCCTACCGGGCCGCGGCGACCGCGCGCGGCACGACCGCCGCCGCCGTCGCGGCCCGGTGCGGCCTCTCCGCGGAGGAGCGAGACGTCCACGGCATCCCTGTCACCGTCTTCCGTGGCCGCGCCGCGCAGCCCGCGGCGCGGGTGGTGTTCCTCCACGGCGGCGGGCTCATCGCCGGCGACCGGTTCGACGGGGCCGATGTCGTCGGCCGGCACGCCGGCGCGCTGGACCTCGAGATCTGGAGCGTCGAGTATCCCCTCGCGCCCGAGCACACGTTCACGGCCATGGTCGACGCGGCGCTGACCGTCGCTGCCGCCGCCGGCGTAGACGGCACCCGGGTGCTCCTGGCGGGGCAGAGCGCGGGTGGGGGCATCGCGGCGGCCGCCGCGTGGGATGCCGCATCCCACGGCGTCCGCATCGACGGGCAGCTGCTCGTCTGCCCCATGCTCGCCCGGGCCGACCCAGCCGCCACCGCCGCGTTCCGCGACGACCCGTCGTGGAGTGCGCAGAACAGCACGTCCGCGTGGCAGGCGGCGCTCGACGGCGACGCCGCCCTTCCAGCGGGGGAGCGGCGGGACCCCCCGGCCCTGCCGCCCGCGTACCTGGACGCGGGTTCGGCGGAGCTCTTCCGCGACGCGATCACGGCGTACGCGACCGCCCTGTGGCGCGGTGGCAACCGCGCCGAGCTGCACGTCTGGTCGGGCGGGTTCCACGCCTTCGACTGCGCCGCCGAGGAGGCGGTCGTCTCCGCCGAGTCGCACCGGGTGCGCGGCGACTGGATCCGCCGCTGGCTCGCCGGGGAGGTCTGAGGCGCGCGCTATCACCGCGGCGCGAGCGCCTCAAGCCCCCCGCGTGCCGGCGGCATCCGCGTTATGGTCCTGGAACCGGACACGAGAGAGGATGCCGCGATGAGCGAGCACGCGAACCATGACGAGAAGGCGGCGGCGGGCGGGCTGGACGAGCACGGCACGCCGACCGCCGACGAGCACGGCACGCCGACGGTCGACGACGCGGTGCGCGAGGAGATGGACGGCGGCGCGCTGGCCGAGCCGGACGTCGACCTCGACGAGCCGCCGAGGCGCGCGGACGACGACGCGTGAACGCGGTCGCCACCACGCCGGTCACGCTCGGCGCCTCGTCGCTCGGGACCCGTCCGGGCGCGTCCGAACTGGCCGGCGCGCTGCTCGCCTCGCCGCTGGGCAACGTCGACACGAGCAACAACTACGCCGGCGGCCGCAGCGAGACCGCCCTCGGCGAGGCCATCCGCCGCGCGGGCGGCCTGCCGGCCGGGAAGCTGGTCTTTTCGAAGGCGGACAGCGACGGCGACACCGGCGTCTTCGACGGCGACCGCGTCCGGCGCTCGCTCGAGGAGTCGCTCGGGCGCCTCGGGCTCGACAGCCTGCCGCTCTATCAGCTGCACGACCCGTACACGATCGGGTTCGACGAGGCCATGGCGCCCGGCGGTGCCGTGCCCGCGCTGCTCGCCCTCCGGGACCAGGGGGTCATCGGGGCCATCGGCATCGCGTCCGGGACGATGGCGCAAGTGCACGAGTACGTCGAGACCGGCCTCTTCGACGTCGTCCTCTCGCACAACCGCTTCACCCTCGTCGACCGCTCGGCCGAGCCCACGTTCACGCGTGCCCGTGAACTCGGGATGACGGTCTTCACTGCGGCCCCGTTCGGCGGAGGGACGCTCGCGAACGGATCCGGCACGTACGGCTACCATCCGATGCCGGCCGATTTCGCGGCGCACGTCGACCGCGTGCGCAGCCTCGCGCGGGAGTGGTCGGTCGACCTGGCCGCTGCGGCGCTCCAGTTCTCGCTGCGGCATCCGCTCGTGGACACCACCGTCGTGGGCGTCAGCTCACTCGAACGGCTCAACGCCCTGCCGGGGCTGATCGGCGCCCCCGTTCCGGACGGCTTCTTCGCGGCGATCGAGCAGCTCGGACCACCGCCGGCCAGCGGCAACGACTGAGCCGGGAGCCCCGACGCGCCGGTGTCGGGGCCCCGTGCGACGCTCCCCGTAGACACGCGCCGATCGCTCTGCGAAGCTATCGGGTCGGATCCACACGCTCGGAGATCTCGTTGCTCGGCAAAATCCTCGTCAAATACCTCGCGCAGTACCGTTGGCTGCTGCTCGGCGTCCTGGCCTTCCAGTTCGCGGCGGCGGTCGCCTCGCTGTACCTGCCCCGCCTCAACGCCGACATCATCGACAAGGGCGTCGCCCAGGGCGACACCGGCTACATCTGGTCCACGGGCCTGCTCATGCTCGTGATCTCGCTCGGCCAGATCACGGCATCCGTCATCGCGACCTACTTCGCCGCGCGCGCCGCGATGGCGGCGGGCCGTGACATCCGCCGGGACGTCTACGAGAAGGTCAGCGGATTCTCCGAGCGCGAGGTGTCGCGCTTCGGGCCGGGCTCGCTCATCACGCGCAACACCAACGACGTCCAGCAGGTGCAGATGCTCGCGATGATGGGCGCGACGATGCTCGTCACGGCGCCGCTCCTCGCGATCGGCGGCGTCATCATGGCCCTGCAGCAGGACGTCGGCCTCAGCTGGCTCATCGCCGTGTCGGTGCCGCTGCTGCTCGCCTTCGTCCTTCTCATCATCAGCCGCATGGTGCCCCTGTTCCGCAGCTTCCAGGAGAAGCTCGACGCCGTGAACCGCGTCATGCGCGAGCAGCTCACGGGCGTGCGCGTCGTGCGCGCGTTCGTCCGCGAGCGCATCGAGGAGGAGCGCTTCGCCGTCGCGAACACCGACATCATGGTCGTCGGCCGCAAGGTCGGGTCGCTCTTCGTCCTGCTGTTCCCCGTCGCGATGCTCGTCCTGAACGTGACCGTCATCGGGGTCATCTGGTTCGGTGCGATCCAGGTGGATGCCGGAAACGTCGAGATCGGGACGCTGTTCGCCTTCATGCAGTACGTCGCCCAGATCCTCATGGGCGTGCTCATGGCGAGCTTCATGACGATCATGATCCCGCGCGCCGCCGTGTCGGCCGAGCGCATCGGCGAGGTCCTCGCGAGCGATTCCACCCTCACCCGGTCGGAGAACCCGGTCACCGCGTTCCCCGCGCCGGGCACGGTCGCCTTCGCGGACGCGGAGTTCACCTACCCGGGCGCCGACGCCCCCGTGCTGCAGGGCATCACGTTCGAGGCCCGGCGGGGGGAGACCGTCGCGGTCGTGGGGTCCACGGGTTCCGGGAAGACCACGCTCATCTCCCTCATCCCGCGCCTGTTCGACGTGACCGGCGGCGCCGTGCGCGTCGGCGGCGTCGACGTGCGCGAGGCCGACCTCGACCGACTGTAGAAGGGCATCGGCCTGGTGCCGCAGCGGCCCTTCCTCTTCTCCGGCACCGTCGCCTCCAATCTGAGGTTCGGGCGCGAGGAGGCGACCGACGAAGAGCTCTGGCAGGCGCTGGAGATCGCACAGGGGCGGGACTTCGTCGAGGAGATGGAGGGGCGGCTCGACGCGCGCATCGCGCAGGGCGGAACGAACGTGTCGGGCGGCCAGCGCCAGCGCCTCGCGATCGCGCGCGCCATCATCCATCAGCCCGACATCCTCGTCTTCGACGACTCGTTCTCCGCCCTCGACCTCGCCACCGACGCGCGGCTGCGGCAGGCCCTGTGGCGCGAGCTGCCCGAGGTGACCAAGATCGTCGTGGCCCAGCGCGTGTCGACCATCACCGACGCCGACCGCATCGTCGTGCTGGAGGACGGCCGGATGGTCGGCGTCGGGACGCATGAGGAGCTGCTGGAGTCCAGCGACACCTACCGGGAGATCGTCGAGTCGCAGCTGGGGGTGGAGGCGTGAGCGCCACGGAGAACCTGACCGAGGAGGAGCGCCGCGACCTCGAGCTGGCCGAGCAGGCCCGACTGAACTCCGGCGACTGGGACAGCGTCGCGCCCGGCAAGGCCGCGAACTTCGGTCAGAGCTTCAGCCGCCTGATCGGGCTGCTCAAACCCCACGCCGCCGCATTCGTGTTCGTGTCGATCCTGGGCGCCGTCGGGGTCGTCCTGGCCGTCATCGCGCCGAAGATCCTCGGTGAGGCCACGAACCTCATCTTCGAGGGCGTCGCCTCGAACGCGCTCGCCGCCCAGTTCCCCGCCGGCACGTCGCAGGAGGTCGTCGTCGACGCGCTGCGCAGCGCCGGTCAGACCGACATGGCGAACATGATCGCGGCGATGGGCGACTTCACCGTCGGCGCGGGCGTCGACTTCGAGGCCCTGCGGATGGTGATCGTCGCCGTCCTCGCCATCTACGTGGTCTCGTCGATCCTCAGCTGGATCCAGGGCTACGTCATCAACGTGATCATGGTCCGCACGATGTGGCGCCTGCGCGAGTCGGTCGAGACGAAGATCAACCGCCTCCCGCTGTCCTACTTCGACAGGGTGCAGCGCGGCGAGCTCATCTCCCGCGTCACCAACGACATCGACAACATCACCCAGACGATGCAGCAGTCGCTCTCCGGCGTCGTCACCTCGGTGCTCACCGTCGTCGGCGTGCTCATCATGATGTTCTCCATCTCGTGGCAGCTGGCCCTCGTCGCGCTCGTGTCGCTGCCGTTCATGGCCGTGATCTTCGGCGTCATCGGTCCGCGGTCGCAGAAGGCCTTCGGCACCCAGTGGCAGAAGGTCGGGCGGCTCAACGCCCGCGTGGAGGAGTCGTTCTCCGGGCACGCCCTCGTGAAGGTGTTCGGTCGTGAGATCGATTCGCGGGAGAAGTTCCAGGTCGAGAACGAGGAGCTGTACGAGGCGGCGTTCAAGGCGCAGTTCCTCTCCGGCATCATCATGCCCGGCATGATGTTCATCGGGAACCTCACCTATGTGGGCATCGCCGTGCTGGGCGGTCTCATGGTCGCGACCGGGCAGCTGACGCTCGGCTCCGTGCAGGCCTTCATCCAGTACTCGCAGCAGTTCACGCAGCCGCTGTCGCAGCTGGGCGGCATGGCGGCGGTCATCCAGTCCGGCACGGCGTCGGCCGAGCGTGTGTTCGAGCTGCTGGACGCGGACGAGCAGGAGCCGGATGCGAGCGACGCACCCGCCCCCGTCGACGGCGAGGGCGTCATCGAGTTCGAGAACGTCTCGTTCTCGTACAGCCCGGAGCACCCGCTCATCTCGGACCTGTCCTTCCGGGTCGAGCCGGGGCAGACGGTCGCCATCGTCGGACCGACCGGCGCCGGCAAGACGACGCTCGTGAACCTCATCATGCGGTTCTACGAGCTGGACGGCGGTCGCATTCTGCTCGACGGGCAGGACATCGCCGAGCTCACCCGCGACGACGTGCGCGCCCGCACCGGCATGGTGCTGCAGGACCCGTGGCTGTTCGCCGGCACCATCCGGGAGAACATCCGGTACGGCCGCGAGTCGGCGACCGATCAGGAGATCGTGGATGCCGCGACCGCGACGCGCGTCGACCGGTTCGTGCACTCGCTCCCGGACGGCTACGACACGGTCCTCGACGAGGAGGCGTCCAACGTCTCGGCCGGGGAGAAGCAGCTCATCACGATCGCCCGCGCCTTCGTGGCCCAGCCGTCGGTCCTGATCCTCGACGAGGCGACCTCCTCCGTCGACACCCGCACCGAGCTCCTGCTGCAGCACGCCATGGCGGCGCTCCGCGAGGGCCGCACGTCGTTCGTGATCGCGCACCGGCTCTCCACGATCCGCGACGCCGACCTCATCCTCGTGATGGAGCACGGCGACATCGTCGAGAAGGGCACGCACGAGGAGCTCATCGCCGCCGAGGGTGCGTACTGGCGGCTGTATCGCGCCCAGTTCGAGCATGCGGCGACCGACCTCGCGGAGGACCCTGCGCCGACCGAGGCCTGAGCGCTCATCCCCCGAGGAACCGGCGCAGCGTCAGGGCGTTGCGGACGGCGTGGCCGTGTCCGTCGTTGTTGAAATACGCCCAGACGTCGTGCCCGTTCGACGTCCACTCCCGGATGCGGTCGGCCCACCACCCGAGGTCGTCGTCGGAGTACGAGCCCTCGTACAGCCGGTCGTGGCTGGGCCCGTGGAACCGGAGGTACACGGTGCGGGCGGTCGCACGCAGGATGCACTCGATGTGCGCGCCGCTCACGACGCAGTACGCCGTGCCGTGCCGCTCCAGCAGGGCGAACACGGCCTCGTCGTTCCACGTCGGGTGACGCAGCTCGACCGCCGTCGTCATCCCGTCCGGCACGCGTGCCAGGAAGTAGTCCAGTCGGTCATCGTCGCGCTGCATGTCGGGCGGGAGCTGCACGATCATGCAGCCCGCCCGGTCGCCGAGCGCCCGCCACCCCCGCGTCATGCGCTCGAGCCACACCTCCGGATCGTAGAGGCGCTTTCCGTGTGTCAGGCCGCGGGGAGCCTTCACGGTCATCGCGAAGCCGGGCGGGAGCCGCTCACGCCACGCCGCGAACCGTGCATCGGGCGGCCAGCGGTAGAAGCTCGCGTTCAGCTCGACGGTGTCGAAGGCCTCGACATACCGCGCGAGGCGCTGCCCGGCCGGCGTCCCCGGCGGGTAGAGGACGTCCGTCCAGTGGTCGTAACTCCAGCCCGAGGTGCCGACCCGGATCACGCCGACCCGCCGTTCACTCCGCGTCGATGAGCTCGAGGAGCGCGCGCAGCTCGTCGCGGATCTCGGTGTGGTCGTGCTGCCCCGCCCGGCTCTCGCCCGAGATCACGCCGGAGCGGTGCACCTTGCGGAAGTCGCCGAACGGGAACGAGTACGCGCCCTTGGTCTCCCGGTTCTGCTCCTTGTCGATCCCGAGATGCCAGTGCGAGAACTCCGTCCACCCGTGCTCCTCGATGAAGCTGTTCTCCTCGTCGGCGGTGGGGGCGGCTTCCGACCAGGCGTCGCGGTCGTCCCGGACGACCTCGCCGGCACGGATGAGCCTGCGGGCGTTCTCGACGGCGGGCCGGTTCACCTCGATGGCCATCAGCGACCTCCTCGCGACACCACGAGCGCGCGCCCGAATCGGAACAGGCCGACAGCGGCGAGGACCCACGGGCCCACGACCAGCACGGGATCCATCCACGCGTGCTTCAGATCGACCCGCCCGCGCCCGAATCTCGAGGCGATCGGGTGTCGTCCGCGCTCGCCGAGGACCCCGGACTGGGTGATCGGGTCGTCCGGGCGGCGTGAGGCGAGGGATGCCAGGTGCGCGCCCGCGGAGTCCACCCGGTCCGCCGCGACCAGCAGCAGCCAGTGCGCCGTCTGCCCTTCGCTGTAGCGCGCGTACGCGAGGCGGCGGATCCCGCCGGCCACGCCGTGCAGCGGCTGCGCGGTGCCGAAGACCGGTGTCAGCCGGGTGTGCTCGACGGACTTCTCCCGCGGACCGAATCCGTGCTGCTGCTCGGGCAGGTCCCAGTGGGCGCCGGTGGCGATCCCGGGCTGCTCGCGAGGGAAGGCGGGGCGGTCGGCCGGGTCCAGGTCGGCGCCCCACCCCGGGATGCGGGCCCGCAGGGCCTCGGGGTCGTGCGGGCGGCCGGGCTTATCGGCGGTGTACGGCATGTCGTCCTCCTTCGTCCTAGGCGACCGGGGTGATGATCGGCTTGATGATCCCGTCGAGCTTCGACGAGAAGACGTGGTAACCCTCCGCGATGTCATCCAGCGCGAACCGGTGCGTGATCAGCTCGCGTGGCGCGATGCGGCCGGCGCGGATGTGCTCGAACAGTCGCGGCCACTGCCGCTTCACCGGCGCCTGATTCATGCGCAGTGTGAGGCCCTTGTTCATGGCATCGCCGAACTTCACGGCGCTGTAGAGGGGCCCGTAGGCGCCCATGACCGAGACGGTGCCGCCCTTGCGGACGGAGTCGATGGCCCAGTTGAGCGCGACGGGCGACCCGCCCTGCAGTTTGAGCTTCGCGGAGGTGACGTGCTGGATGACGTGACCGTCCGCTTCCGCGCCGACGGCATCGATCACCCGGTCTGCTCCGAGGCCGTCCGTCATCTTCTTGAGAGTCCGGACGACGTCGTCGACCTCCCCGAAGTGCAGGGTCTCCGCATACGCGAACTGCTCGGCCTTGCGCAGCCGGTAGTCGATGTGGTCGACGACGATCACCCGCCCCGCGCCCATCAGCCAGCAGGAGCGCGCCGCTGCGAGCCCGACCGGTCCGGCCCCGAACACGACGACGGTGTCGCCCTCGACGATGTCGGCGAGCTGGGCCCCGAAGTACCCGGTCGAGAACGCATCCGTCAGCAGCAGCGCATCCTCCGGGTGGATGTCGTCCGGGATCACGGTCGGTCCCACGTCGGCGAACGGGACGCGGACCAGCTCGGCCTGACCGCCGTCGTAGCCCCCCGTCGTGTGCGAGTAGCCGTAGATGCCGCCGATGGCGGTCGCGTTCGCGTTGACGTTGTGGCAGTTGGAGTACAGGCCCCGTGCGCAGAAGAAGCACGAGCCGCAGAAGATGTTGAAGGGCACCATCACGCGGTCGCCGACCCGCAGATTCTGCACGGACGCACCCACGGACTCGACCGTCCCGATGAACTCATGACCGAAGGTGTGCCCCACCCGGGTGTCGGGCATCATGCCGTGGTACAGGTGCAGGTCCGAGCCGCAGATCGCGGCGAGCTCGACCCGCACGATCGCATCGTTGGGATGCTGGAGACGGGGCTCCGGCTTGCTGTCCACGCGGATCTTGTACGGCCCCCGATACGTCATCGCTTTCATGCCTCCGGTTCTAAACGCGACCCGTCGTGGGCGCAGGGGGGTTGCATCTCGCGCCGCGGTGTGGAAACGGACCGGCCCACGGACACAGGGATGCCCACGACGTCAAGCCCTTCGCGGTTTTCCGCTCGGTGTCTCAGGCTGTTCGTCAGACTTGCTCTCCGGCTGTGCACGGCAGAGCAGAAAGGGACATGGCATGACCGTCGACACGGAACCGACGACGAAGCTGCACCGCGGCATCACCGGACCGCTGCTGTTCTTCTTCGTCCTCGGCGATGTGCTCGGCGCCGGCATCTACGCGCTCATGGGGGTGCTCGCCGAGCGGGTGGGCGGGATGCTGTGGGCGCCGTTGCTGCTCGCGCTCGCCCTCGCGATGCTCACGGCGGGGTCGTACGCGGAGCTCGTCACGAAGTATCCGCGCGCCGGCGGCGCCGCCGTCTTCGCGGAGCGGGCGTTCCGGATGCCGCTCGTCTCCTTCCTGGTCGGGTTCAGCATGCTGGCCGCCGGGGTCGTCAGCGCCGCCGGTCTGAGCCTCGCGTTCGCCGGGGAGTACTTCCAGACGTTCCTCCAGCTGCCGGTGATCCCCGTCGCGCTCGTCTTCCTCGCCGTCGTCGCGGCGCTCAACGCCCGCGGCATCCGCGAATCGATGGCGGCGAACGTCGTCATGACGGTGATCGAGGTGAGCGGGCTCGTCATCGTCATCGCCGTCGTGGGCCTCATGCTCGCCGGGGGCGGCGGCGACGTCGCCCGTGTCACAGCCCTGCCGGACGGCGCCGGCGCGGCGACCTCCGTGCTCGCCGGCGCCATCATCGCCTACTACTCCTTCGTCGGGTTCGAGACGTCCGCGAACGTGATCGAGGAGGTGAAGAATCCGTCCCGCTCCTACCCGTGGGCGCTCTTCGGCGCCCTCCTGACGGCGGGTGTCGTCTACGTCCTCGTCGGGCTCGCGAGCGCGATCGCGCTCCCCGCCGCCGAGCTCTCCGAGTCCACCGGTCCGCTGCTGGCCGTCGTGGAGGCCAGCGGCGTCGCCGTGCCGTCCTGGCTGTTCAGCCTCATCGCGCTCATCGCCGTGGCCAACGGCGCTCTCCTGACGATGATCATGGCGAGCCGTCTGGCCTACGGCATGTCCGAGCAGGGGCTGCTGCCGTCGGCCTTGTCCCGGGTGCTCCCGAAACGCCGGACCCCGTGGGTCGCGATCCTCGCGACGACCGTGATCGCGATGCTCCTCACCCTCGTCGGCGACCTCGCCACCCTCGCCGAGACCGTGGTGCTCCTGCTGCTGTTCGTCTTCCTGAGCGCGAACGTGTCGGTCCTCGTCCTGCGGCGGGATGCTGTGGAGCACGAGCACTTCCGGGTGTGGACGGTCATCCCGTATCTCGGCATCGCGTCCTGCGTCCTCCTGCTCACGCAGCAGCGGCCGATCGTCTGGCTGTTCGCCGCGGCGCTTCTCGTCGTCGGCGTCATCCTGTACTTCGCGACCCGGTGGGGGAGGCGCCGCGGCGCGCGCTCCGCGGACCCGGAGCGGGGTCCCCTCGTCCGGTCCTGACGCACCGCCGACTACTCGCGCGATCGTGGACTGTCAAGCCCCTCCGGCGCGTTCCGCCCCCGCCCTATCTTCTCGCCACCGCCCACTGCCGGGCGCGCAGGGAACACATCGCAGGGGGCATCGTGCGTACGACATCCAGACGACTCCTCGCCGCGGCCGCGGCGCTCACGCTCTTCGGCGGTCTCACCGGCTGCGCGCAGGGCACGGGCGGGATGGAGGACGACGACACCGAATACAGCCCGGACGCCGACCTGACCGGATCGCTGTCGATCATGGGCTTCTCCGGCGTGGACGAGGTCGCGACCTCACGGCTCGACCTGGCGAAGGAGGCGGTCGGCGACGTCGACGTGAAGCTCGCGGAGGGCGATCTCGACATGCAGCAGCTGCTGTCCGCGATCGCGACCGGGCAGCCGCCGGACCTCGTGTACGCCAACCGGGATCAGGTGGGATCCCTCGCCGCCCGCGGCGCGATCGTCCCCCTCGAGGACTGCATCGACGGGGAGGGGATCCCGACGGACGATTTCGTGGAGTCCGGCCTCGCCCAGGTCACCCTCGACGACGACGTCTACGGCATCCCGGAGTTCAACACCGTGCAGCTGACGATGGCCAACGCGGACCTGCTCGACGCGGCAGGGCTTTCGCTGGATGACGTGAACGGGTCGGACTGGGACCGCACGGCCGATGCGGCCGACAGGATGATGGTCGCGCAGTCCGGCAAGCTCTCCGTGATCGGCGTCGACAGCAAGCTCCCGGAGTTCCTGCCGCTCTGGGCGAAGGCGAACGGGGCCGAGCTCATCTCGGAGGACGGCAGGACGGCGCAGCTGGACGATCCCGCCGTCGTCGAGGCGCTCGAATGGGCGGTCGGCATCTACGACGCGCAGGGCGGATTCAGCGCGGTGAAGGCGTACCGTGACTCCGCCGACTTCTTCGGCGAGGGGAACCAGTTCGCGACGAACGTCCTCGGCGCGATGCCCATGGAGCAGTGGTATGTCAACGTCCTCAACGACGTGTCGCCGGACGCCCCGGTCGCCTTCGACACGGTGCGCGACCGCAAGGGGGAGCCGCTCGCGTACGCCTCAGGGTCGGCGTGGGTGATCCCCGCCGGGGCGGAGAACCCGGCGGCCGCCTGTCGCTTCGCCCGCGTCATGACGTCGCTGGACGCGTGGGAGGCCGCGGCGAACGCCCGCCTCGAGGCGCGGAACACGGAGGGCAAGGCGTTCACCGGCATCCTCACCGGCAACACGAAGGCCGACGCGATGATCCGCGACATGACGACCGCGGAAGACGAGCCGTGGGCGTCCGCGGTGGAGAAGATGTACGAGGCGAACGACGACACCTTCAGCCTCCCCGCGAACCCCGCCGACGCCGAGTTCAAGTCGGCGATGTTCGATGCCGTCAACGCCGTGCTGAACGGTCAGAAGGAACCCGCCGACGCGCTCGCGGCGGCCCAGGACAAGGCCCAGGCCGCGCTGGACGAGGGCTGGGACAAGCTGGAATCGAGTGACTGAGGATGAGCACGGCCGTCGCGGCGACGCAGCGGGCGCGTGATGCTTCGCGCGCCCGCGCCCGCCGGCGGAACGTCGGTGCGGCGTTCCTGTTCCTCAGCCCCTGGCTCGTCGGTTTCGTCGTCTTCACCGCCTGGCCGCTGATCTACAGCGCCTACCTGTCGCTGACCGACTACGACGTGATCAACGACCCCAGCTTCGTCGGACTGGACAACTATGCGGAGATGTTCCGCGACCCGAAGGTGGGTCTCGCGCTCGGCAACACGTTCCTGTTCACTGCTCTGCAGGTTCCGCTCTACGTCATCGTGTCCCTGCTGCTCGCCCTCCTGCTGCACCGTGCGGGCCGCGCGTCGGGGTTCTACCGGACGATCTTCTTCCTCCCGAAGATGACGCCGCCCGTCGCCGTCGGCGTGCTCTTCCTGCTGCTGTTCAACGGACAGAACGGTCTCGTCAACGAAGCCCTCGGGGTCGTGGGCATCGACGGGCCCTCCTGGACCACCGACCCGGCATGGGTGAAGCCCGGTCTCGTCGTCATGAGCCTGTGGACCGTCGGCGCGTCGGTCATCATCCTCCTGGCTGCCCTGCAGAGCGTCCCGGAGGAGCTGTACGAGTCCGCACGGCTGGACGGGGCGGGATTCTGGCGGCAGTCGCTGAGCATCACGCTGCCGATGATCAGTCCGGCCCTGTTCTTCATCGTCATCGTCAACACGATCGCCGGGCTGCAGACCTTCGACGAGGCCTACACCGCGTTCTTCGGGGCCGGGAACACGACCTACAGCAACGACGCCGCGCTGTTCTACGTCATCTACCTCTTCCAGCAGGCGTTCGAGTTCCTGCACATGGGCTACGCGTCCGCGCTCGCCTGGTTGCTGTTCGCGCTCATCATGGTCGTCACGACGGTGCAGATCGTGATCTCGCGGCGGCTCGTCTACTACGAGGGGGAGGACGCGCGATGACCCTCTCCGCCACCAGGCCTCCCGCCGTCGCCCCGGACGGCGACGAGCCCCACGGCATCCCCGACCGAAGGAAGGCACGCCGCACGCCGCGCCGGGTGAGCCGCGTGCTCATCGGCCTCGCGCTGGCCGTCTTCGCCGTGATCTTCGCGTACCCGTTCGTGTGGCTCATCAGCGCCTCCTTCAAGCCGCGTGGACAGGTCTTCGACAACCGGCTCATCCCGGAGACCTTCACCTGGGAGAACTACGTCCGCGTGTGGCAGGAGGCACCTCTCGCCCTGTGGCTGCTCAACACCCTCGTCGTGACGGTGCTCGCAGCGGTGGCTGTCACGATCTCCAGTGCGATGGTCGCGTGGGGCTTCGCGTACTTCCGCTTCCGCGGGCGCAACGCGCTGTTCGGTCTGGTCCTGGCGACGATGATGCTCCCCGGCGCCGTCACCATGATCCCGACATTCCTCATCTGGAACTCCCTCGGCCTCGTCGGCACGCTCGTGCCGATGTGGGCGCAGAACCTCTTCGCGAGCGCCTTCTACGTCTTCCTGCTGCGGCAGTTCATGCTCGGCCTGCCGCGGGACCTGTTCGACGCGGCCCGCGTCGACGGTGCCACGCAATGGGGGGTCTTCTGGCGGATCGCCCTGCCGCTGAGCAGACCCGCCATCGCCGTGACGCTCGTCTTCGAAGTGCAGGCCGTCTGGACCGATCTCATGCGGGCGCTCATCTACCTGCGCGACGCATCGACGTTCACGATCCCCCGCGGGCTGAAGTCCCTCGTCGATGCGTTCGGGTTCGGCGGCGAATGGCATTGGGAGATCATCGTCACCGCGAGCGTCATCGCCACGATCCCGATGATCATCATCTTCTTCCTCGGTCAGCGACAGATCATCCAGGGCATCAGCGCGGGAGGGCTGAAGGGATGAGCGCCGCCGCGCGGCGGTTAGGCACACGAGGCGGGCAGATGCAACCCCCAAGCGTGCGGGGTGAGGGTCGGAGAGGATGGCGTCATGCAGCGACTCCACTACACCGGTGACTCGATCCTCATGGCGGATGAGACGGCCGCGGCGCTCCTGGACTACGCGTCCGCGCTCGCGGAGGCGAATGCATCGGATGTCGTCGCTGTGCCCGCCGTCGACGAGGAGGGCCGGTCGACGAAGGCCGAGCTCCTCATCGGCCCGGCCAGTCAGCTCTACACGATGCCGGTGGCCGGCCTGGACGAAGTGCCGCCCGACGCCGACGTGATCGCGGAACTGCAGCTGCGCGCCGCGAAGGTGCGGCCCTCCCGCCCCGTCACCGAGGAGACCGAGCTCTCCACGTTCGTCCAGGGAGACGACGACCTCGTCTGACGGCCCGCCGCAGCGCCATCCGGGTGCGGCATCGTCAGCCGCGGGCGGCCCAGCCTGCCAGCGCTGCGAGCATCGCCCGGCGGCCCGCGGAGTCGTAGGAGCGCTCGTCGTGGCCGAGCAGGTCCACCGCGATGCGGGCAGCGCCGACCTCACGCACCCACGCGGTCCGCGCCGACGTCCCCTCGTGCACGTGGTGGGCGACCTCGACGCGCTCGCCGAGGAGTTGCAGGCCGAGGTAGCGCTCATCCTCAACCTCGAAGTCGGCGATGGGCCCACCGCCCGGCAGCATGCCGCCGCGGATGGGCGTGACGCCGAGCGGCGGATGCCAGGAGACGTCGTCCACCCAGAGACCACCCAGCAGCTCCGGCCCGCCCGGATGCGCCTGCAGGCAGCGGATCCCGATGTGCACGGCCAGGATGCCGATGCCCCGCGCCACCGCGGCGGCGAGTCCGGCGGCAGCATCGTCCGGCAGCGGGGCGTCATCCGACGGCGCCCCCGCGTGCAGCACCAGGAGATCGACGCCGCCGAGGCGGGTCAGTGCGCGGTCGACGTCGTCGTCGACGCTCACGTCGAACCCCGCATCCGCGAGCGTGGCCGACACGAGCGGCGTCGTCCGCGGGAACGGATGCCACGGGTCGGCGTACCGCCCCGCGCCGCTCGCGATGAGTGACCGCATCCGACCTCCGGCTCCCGTCATCCATCCCACTGTAGACACCGGTATCCGCCCCGGCACCCTCGTCAGCGGCGTAGGTTGACCGCATGAGCGCACCGATCACCGGCCCGTCCCGGATCGTCCTGACGGTCGCCGTGCTGGCATCCTTCGTCGCGTTCCTGGACGGCACGATCGTCAACGTCGCGCTGCCCGCCATCAGCCGTGAGCTCGGAGGCGGGCTCGTGACGCAGCAATGGGCCGTGGACGCCTACCTCATCACGCTGGGCGCCCTCATCTTGCTCGCGGGCTCCGTCAGTGACGCGTTCGGCCGCGTGCTCGTGATCCGCCTGGGGCTGATCGGATTCGGCGTCGCGTCGGTCGCCGTCGGGCTCGCCCCCGATCCGATGGTGCTCATCGCGGCGCGGGCGCTGCAGGGTGCCGCGGGGGCCTTCCTCGTGCCGAGCTCGCTCGCGCTCATCACCTCGACGTTCCAGGATGCCGCCCAGGCGCGCGCCATCGGGATCTGGACGGCGCTCACGACCGCCGCCATGCTCGTGGGGCCGCTCCTGGGCGGCCTGCTCATCGACCTCGCCTCCTGGCGGTGGGCGTTCTTCATCAACGTCGTCCCGATCGCGGTGACCCTCTTCCTCGTGCCGCGGATGGGCGTCCACGACGTGCGGCAGCCCGGTGCGCGGGTCGACTGGCTGGGCGCGGCGCTCTGCGCCGTCGGTCTCGGCGCGACGGTCTTCGCTCTCATCGAGCAGGCCCGCCTCGGGTGGGGGGACCCCCTCGTGTGGGGCACCGGCGTCGGCGGGGTCGTCCTCCTGGTCGCATTCGTGCTCCGGCAGCGGCGGGTCGCCTCGCCCATGCTGCCGCTCGAGCTGTTCCGGGTGCGGAACTTCTCCGCGGGCAACCTGGCCACCCTGCTCATCTACGGCGCACTGTCGCTGAACGGCGTGGTGGTCGCGGTGTATCTGCAGGAGAGCGCCGGACTCTCCGCGACGGCCGCCGGCCTCGCAAGCCTGCCGTCGACGGTTCTCCTCGTCCTCCTGAGTTCCCGGGCCGGGGCCCTCGCGGGCCGCTGGGGTGCCCGCATCTTCATGACGGTCGGTCCGCTCGTCATGGCAGCGGGCTGCCTCCTGCTGCTGACGGTCGCGGAGTCGTTCTCCTACTGGTGGCAGGTGCTGCCCAGCATGCTGGTCTTCGGGCTGGGTCTCGCCCTCACCGTCGCTCCTCTGACGGCGGCGATCCTCGGTTCCATCGAGGCCGCCCACGCGGGGGTCGCCTCCGCCGTGAACAACGCGGTGGCCCGCATCGCGGGACTCCTCACGATCGCCTCGCTCGCGCTGATCGTCGCGGGGGACCTCGATCTGGCGGGCCTGCACCGGGCCGCGGTCGTCTGCGCGATTCTGATGGCCGGTGGGGGCGTGGTCTCCTGGCTCGGCATCCGCGACACCGGACGCACCCGCGTCGAGGCCGCCTGATCCGACAGGTCAGGCGGCAGCGGTCTCCACCTCCGCGAGCACACGCGGGTGCGCGAGGATGCGGAAGTGCCCGCCCGTCGTGAGCATGATGTTCCGGGCCCCGGCCAGTTCGCTGCGCTCGGGGATGTGCGGGTCGAACGTGCCGTAGATCGAGACGATACGGGTGTTGAACGTCGCCTGACCGCCCAGGGCCACGATCGTGGCATCCCGCGGGGAGAACGTCCGCAGGGTCCGCGCCGGAAGCAGCCGGGCGTAGCGCGACCCGCCGAACGGCGTGGCGACGGCCACCATCGACCGGACGCGGCCGCCGGCGGGCCCCACCATGACCTGCTTCCCGACCAGCCCGCCCTTGCTGTGCGCCACGAGGACGACATCCCGGAGATCGTGCTGCACGAGGTACGCGGTCACCTTCTCGGCCATCTCGGCGACGGGGCGCCGGTTGCGGCGCAGCAGCTCGACGACGTGCACCGGGTGACCCCGGCCATGCAGCGCCCCGACGAGGGGCTGCATGAACTTCCACGTCTCGTAGACGCCCGGCAGGACGACGATCGGCGTCCGGTCGCCGGTGCGGAACGTCGCCGGGTCGGTGCGGTTGAAGGTCGCGCGCAGCTGCCAGAGACCCGCGTAGGCGTAGTCCCGTGCCCACCACACGAGGATCCGCACCAGCCGGATCACGCCGTCACCTGTGCACGCCCCGTGAGAGCCCGGATCGCGGATGCCACGGCGCGCGGCGCCGTGTGCTGGACGACGTGGAAGCCGCGGGGGATCTCGACGAGCGTGGCGGACGCGGCGGCATCCCGCAGCGCCCGGCACCACTCGCGGCCGGCGATCGGATCGCGGGCGCCGCGAAGGACGAGGAGCGGCACGTCGAGCGCGGCGACGCGCTCCTCGATCGGATACGACAGCATGTGCCGCACCTGCGCCAGGTACCAGGGCACGCCGCAGCGGAGGTAGTCGGTGAAGACGATGCCGTTGACGGTGGGGGACTCGCCCAGCGTGTCGAGCGCCAGCGCGCTCAGCTGGGCGGGCAGTGTCCGGTGCGCCGCATCCGCGACGGGTCCCATGATGACGACGTCGGTCACGAGGTCGGGACGCTGCGCCGCCGCCTCGACGACCCATTGCGCACCCATCGAATGACCGACCAGGACGACGGGTCCGAGGTCGAGCCCGGCGATGACGGCGGTGAGACCGTGTGCCATCGCCTCCACCGGGAGGTCCCGTCCGGGCTTCGGAAGACCCGCGTACCCCGGCAGGTCGATGGAGTGCACCGCGCCGTCCACGGCCAGGGTCGCATGGAGGCGGGAGAGATAGCGGTGCGAGGCGCCGATCCCGTGCACCAGCACGGTCGGCGGGAGTGCCGCCGATGCCGCCGACGGACCCGCCGAGAGCACCCGGAACGCCACGTCGTCCACGTCCACCCGCCGGGGCGGACGCGGGGCGGGTTGCGCGGCGGCGATGGTCACACACGCGAGTATGCGCGAGATCCGGGCGGCCGGGCAGCGGGTTGCTATCGGCATCCCACCGCGCTATGCCGAATCGCGCGAGTGCCCGCGAACCTGTGAGGCGTACAGACTGCGGGCGTACCGTTCGGAGTACGCGTCGCAGCCCTGAACACGAGGAGGGCATCGTGGACGTCATCCGCACCATCCCCCGCACCGACCGCACGGCCGGTCGGACGGTCAGCGAGTTCTCGGAACTGGCGCAGAAGGTCCGCGACAGCGGTCTCCTCCGCCGGCGATACGGCTACTACTGGTCCAAGCTCATCGGCCTGCCGGTGCTGCTGGCCGCCTGCCTCGTCGCGTTCGCGGTGATCGGCGACACCTGGTGGCAGATGTTCACGGCCGCCGTGTTCGCCGTCGTCTTCACGCAGATCGCCTTCCTCGGCCACGACGCGGCGCACCGCCAGATCTTCGTGTCCGGGCGGTGGAACGACTGGACGAGCCTGGTCCTCGGGGACCTGCTCGTCGGGATGAGCTACGGCTGGTGGCAGCACAAGCACACCCGCCACCACGCCAACCCCAACAAGATCGGCGCCGACCCCGACATCGAGCTCCCCGTCATCGTCGTGGCGCCGGAGCAGCGTGCGCGTCCCCGCGGTCGCGTCATCCAGTGGCTGCGGGCGCACCAGGGCATCTTCTTCTTCCCCATCCTGCTGTTCGAGGGCGTCTCGCTGCACGCGTCGGGCATCCGCCGGGTCGCGGTGCGCGAGCACCTGGATCGTCGGTGGGTCGAGACCGCCTTCATGCTGGTGCGGATCGTCGGCTTCGCGGTGCTCGTCTTCCTCGTGCTGTCGCCCGGTGTCGCGTTCGCGTTCCTGGGCGTGCAGCTCGGGCTCTTCGGCTTCTACATGGGCATATCCTTCGCCCCCAACCACAAGGGGATGCCGATCGTGCCGCGAGACATGAAGCTCGACTTCCTGCACCGCCAGGTCATGATGAGCCGGGATGTGCGCGGCGGCCGGGTGCTCGACGTCGCGATGGGCGGACTGAACTACCAGGTCGAGCACCACCTGTTCCCGTCCATGCCTCGCCCGCACCTGCGGCGGGCGGCGCCGATCATCGCCGAGTACTGCCGTGAGCACGGCGTCCCGTACGCGAGCGTCGGACTCCTGGCCTCGTACGCGATCGTCGTCCGCTACACCAACCGCGTCGGGCTCGGCGAGCGGGACGTGTTCACCTGCCCCCTCGTCGACCAGCGGAGCTTCGTCGGCGGGCGTGCGTGAGGCGAAGTGCAGGAGCAGCTGGTGCCGGTGGGGCGGATGACGGCACTCCTGTCCCACCCGTCACACTCGGTCCTGCAGTTCGCGCCGCGCACGGCCTAACCTGGCGGTATGACGACTCCCTCCAGTGCCCCCACTCCGGTCGGACACGCCGGTGAACCGCATGCCGCCGGCGTCTCCCAGCGTCTGAACTGGCTGCGCGCCGGCGTGCTCGGCGCGAACGACGGCATCGTCTCGACGGCGGCCGTCGTCGTCGGCGTCGCGAGTGCGACCTCCGAGTCGCTTCCGGTCCTCCTCGCGGGAGCGGCTGCCCTCGTGGGTGGCGCGATCTCCATGGCGCTGGGCGAGTACGTCTCGGTGTCGAGCCAGCGCGACAGCGAACGGGCGCTCATCGCGAAGGAGCGCCGGGAGCTCGTCGAGGAGCCCGAAGAGGAGCTGGAAGAGCTCGTCGGACTCTACGAGGCGCAGGGCCTGAAACCCGAGACGGCCCGTCTGGTGGCCGTGGAGCTGACCGAGAAGGATGCGCTGAAGGCGCACCTGTCGATGGAGCTCAACATCGACCAGGACGACGTCGTCAGCCCGTGGCATGCTGCGTTCGCGTCGGGCGTCGCCTTCACGATCGGCGCGCTGCTGCCGCTCGCGACCATCCTGCTGCTGCCGCATCCGGCACGGATCGTGTGGACCTTCATCGCGGTGCTGGCGGCCCTCGCTCTCACGGGCTACGTCGCGGCCTGGATCGGCGGCTCGAGCCGGGGCCGCGCGGTGGTGCGCACCGTGATCGGCGGCCTGCTGGCGCTGGGCGCCACATTCGCGGTCGGGACGCTCTTCGGCGCCACCATCGCCTGACGCCTCAGCGCGCCTTCGCGTCAGCTTCGGCCAGCGTGTCGAGCGAGTCGGCGAGCTTCGTGATGATGTCCGCGCCGATCTGCGCTTCCTCGGGGGACAGCGACTCGATCACCTGGACGACGGCGCGGTGGTGCGCGGCGAACGCCTCATCGACCCGGGCGATCGCCTCTTCGGTCGGCACGAGGTAGTGGGCGCGACGGTCGTGCGGATGCTGCACCCGCTCGATAAGGGAGCGGTGCACGAGCCGGTCGACCACGTTCGTCACCGTGGCGCTCGACGTGTCCAGCATGACGATGAGGTCCTTCGGGCTGAGGTCCCGCCCGTCCCGGTAGCCCTGCACGAGATAGCGCAGAGCGGACAGATCGAGGTGCGAGAGCCCGGCACGCGTCAGCGTGCGCTGAGCCTGGACCCTCTCCGCCTCCCGAAGCCGGAGGATCGCGGCACTCAGGCGCTGCCCCTCGGCCGACGACGGGGGATCGGCGTAGAGGTGCTCGATTTCGTGCCGCATGACCAGCTTCGGCATATCAACCTCCGGAAATCCTCGTAATCCGCGGCGACGTCGGCGTTATCGGAACCTTATCGCGATGGCGTTGAGACGAGTATATACGCAATGCCGTGTGACAGCTGGAAAGTAACACAGCAAGTGTGATACATATTTAGTTAGATTCACATTCGCCGAGATCGGCACCGACAGAAGGAGCGACGAATGACCACCGAGACGCACGCAGTCGCATCAGTCCCCGCGCCGGTCACGGCACCCCACGTGGGCCTCGGGACGGGGATGATCCCCCGCATGCGGCCCATCGGACGTGGCGGACTCGCGGACATCATGGCGGTACGGCGGCGGCAGCGTCGCCTCCAGCTGACCGCCCAGGCCGCGTGACCGCCACCATCATGAACACCAAGAGCGAGAGGACCATCGCCATGGGAAAGCTGTACTACGGAAGTGCCGGTGAGCCCATCCAGGTCTCGGACCGACTGCTGGCCCACCTCAAGTTCGTCGCGACCACCAAGCTGCGCCGCCAGGAGAGCTTCGCGCTCAACATCCTGCACCCGACCAGCGAGGACGCCGGCCGCACGACCCTCTGGATCCAGCCGGCCATCCCCCTGCGCTTCGTGTTCAGCTCCGCTGAGCCGGAGACGCTCGATCGGGAGCTCATCAAGCAGCTCGCCGAGGATGCCAACACCACCGGCGGCATGACGCTCGACGCACGCGAGACGGCGCGACCGCTCAACGCGGTGCCTGCCGCCGCGTGAGCTTCGTGAAGGAGGAGTGATGGCAATCCCCATCGCGCCGCGGCTCGTGCTCGAGCCGCTCGATGAACGGTCCTGGCGGCTCCGCGATCGCGACGTCGCGGCATGTGAAGCGGCCAGCGTGATCGCCTATGTCGGGCAGGCCGCGGACGAGTCGTACGAGGCCACCTGGGTCGCCCATCCCGGCGGCACGGACGTCTACACGACGCTCGCCCACCTGCTCGCCGACGCCGAGATGCGCGTGGCGCTGCATGCCCCAGAGGCACCGCGAACCGCCGTCGCCGTCCCGGAGGACGCCCTCCTGGACGAGGTCGACGAGTTCGAGGATGCGCTCGAGGAGGAATGGATGCGGATGTACGGCGAACGCCCCCTGGGGGTGTGAGCTCCGGCCCTCTTCCCGTGCTGGGCGTCAGGTCTGGCGGCGGACGAAGCGCAGCAGCCAGGCGATCACCGCGATGATCACGATGATGAGGCCGATCCAGAGGAGGAACTTCGCGGCCTCGACGAACACGCCGAGCAGCAGCAGGACGACGCCGACGATGAGCAGGATGACAGCGAGTGAGGTCATGACGCCATGCTCCCGTGTGCGGGACGACCGCGTCCACGGGTTGACAGGGCACCGGCCGCCGGGCTAGAGGAGCGAGATCTCCCGCGTGTCCGGCGCGCCGACCTGCCGGGCGCGCTGCAGGAGGCCCTCCTGCAGATAGCGCGCGTAGCCTTCGGGTGCCCGGCCCTGACGCCGGCCGCTCGTGCGCACCCACGCGGCGTCGGTGGCGACGCCGCGGCCGCCTGCGCGTCGGATCAGCTCGACGGCGCGCACATCCTCGTGCGCCGACGCCGGGGGGAACCCGCCGATCCCGAGCAGCGCGGACGCGCGGATGCCGAGGTTCGCGCCGTGCACGTGGCCGTTCGCGACACCCGGGGTGTGCGTCGCCCACCACGCGGCGGTCTGCTCCGGCGTCAGGTCGTCGAAGTCGGGCCGGACGGTCCCGATCACGAGGTCGGCGCCGCGGCGGGCGTGCAGGAGCTGGTGCGTGATCCAGTTCGGCGGGACGACGGAGTCGGCATCCGTGTGGGCGGTCCAGACGCGTCTCAGGTCGTACTCCGGCAGGAGGGCTATCGCCTGCGCGACCCCCGCCGCGCGGGCGGCGCCGACAGCGCGCGCGTCGATCGCGGTGACGTGCACCCCCGCCGCCGCCGCGATGGCCGCCGACCCGTCGCGGCAGGCGTCGAGGACGACATGCACGTCCACGCGGTCGACCACGGCACGGGCCGCGAGCACCGCGACGGCGATCGAGTCGAGGCAGGCGCCGAGCAGCTTCTCCTCGTCGTGCGCGGGGACCACCACCGCCACCGCATCGATGCGCCGCGTCATCGCAGGCCCTCCGCCTCGGCCACGGATGGTGCACCCGGTGACGCCCACACCTCGAGGAGGAAATCGTCCTCCGCATGCCGGACGGACCGGGTCAGCCCCATGCGGGCGATCGCCGCGTGCACGCCGACGCCGTCGAGGGGAGCGCCGTCGATGGGGTGGCGCCAGTGGCAGGCCACCAGCACGCCGCCGGGGGAGAGCGACGCCCGGATGCGGGCCAGGGCGAGGCGCAGGTCGTCCGCCGACCAGTAATAGGCGACCTCGGAGAGGACGATGAGGTCGAACCGCCCCTCCGGCCACTCCTCGGGGAGCGTGAGGCGGGCGAACTCCACTCCCGCGACGCGGGACGCGGCCCGGCGCAAGGCCTCCGCGGAGGCATCCACCGCGAGGAGGCGGCCGGAGCGTGCCGCGAGCTCCGCCGTGAGCACGCCCGTCGCGCAGCCGAGCTCCAGTGCGCTGTCGAAGCGGGCACGGGGGAGGCTCGCCAGGAGCAGCGCGCGCTTGCGCTCCTCGTACCAGCGGGTCTCGAAGCCCCACGGATCGTCGTGCCGGGAGATGAACGCGTCGAGCTCGGCGGGCGGCACAGAGGCGCGCGACCGCTCGGGCTCCGCCGCGATGAACAGCTCCACCCCGCGGTGGAAGTGCGCGAGCATGCCGTCGTGCAGGATCGGCTCCGCCCCCGCCGACTGCGAGGCGAACGCCGCGATCGCCGCCGCCTTCGCGGCGATCGCTTCGTCGTCGAGAGCGACCGCGCGCCACGGCCCGGGATCCGGAGCCTCCGGATCGCCCCAGTGCCAGTACCAGATGGGGTAGCCGACGACGGTCGCGCCTCCCGCGGCCGCGCGCACCGCTTCGCCGAGCACGCGATGGTCGCGGTGCCCATCGCCCCACCACGTCGTCACGAGCAGCGTCGTCGTGACGTCGATCCTGGCCACCTCGTCCGCGATCGCGGCGGACAGTTCCGCGGCGTGCTCGCGCAGGCCGCCGTCCGGCAGGCCGAGGAACCGGATGCGGGCGCGCGGCGCGACGTGTCGCAGGGCGGCGATGAGCTCGACTCTGCGCCGGCCCGGCAGCCCGCCGTCCGCCGCGTCCGCCGCCTCTCCGTCCGTCGCCACGACGACCGAGACCTCCGCGCCGCTCGCGGACGCGAGGGCCATGAGCCCGCCGGCGCCCAGCGTCTCGTCATCCGGGTGCGCCGCGAAGACGACGAGGCTTTCCGGCACTTCCAGCGTTCGCGCGGTCGCTCCTGCACCTGCCCACGCCGACTCGGGGGTGCCCGCGTCGCGGTGGTCGAAGACGACGCTCACGAAGACCTGACCATCGAACCGAGCCGGGCGAGGTCGCGCTCGGCATGGTGCTGACGGACGTAGACGCGCAGGTCGGCGACGCGGCGGGCGTGCTCCTCGTCTGCCGTGAGCGGCCCGGGGCCGAGTGCGCGGTCGCTCAGGTCCAGCACCCGCTCGACGGCGTCGCTGACGACGGCGCGAACCCGGGCGGCCAGCAGTCGGGCACCCGCGTCATCGAGCTCGCCCGCGTCGACGAGCGCGGCTGCTTCGGCGAGGGCGGTCCCGGCGCCCCAGAGCGCGGCATCCGCCGCCCCCGCGTAGGCCTGGGCGAGCTGATCGGCGCGCTCGGATGCGGCCGCGGCGGCGAGGGCGTCCGCCAGGGGGCGTGCGCCGCCCCACCAGATCGCCGCGACGCCGATGCCGCCCCACGCGAAGCCCGGACGGCGCTGATACCAGCCCGGCGCGCCCACCGGCACGGCGAACGCATGCGCGAAGTCGACCGGCGCGCTCACGACCTGGTGGAGTCCCCGCGACACCCACGGACCGGGTCGGGCCGAGACGCCGTCGTCGCGGAGGTCGACGGCGAACAGGCGTCGCTGCTCGGGCCCGACCCACGCGGTCACGAGTGCATGGCTGAGGTGCGCGGCCAGCGAGCACCAGGGCTTGGTTCCGGACAGCTCCCACGCGCCGTGCTCACGACGCTCTGCGACCAGACGCGTGCCGGGTCCCTCGGCGGCGAACACACCCCAGGTGCTGCGGGAGTCGACGCGCAGCGTGCGGCGCAGGTCCGCCGTGTCCATCCCCGAGGCCGCCGCCTGATCGAGGATCGCCAGCGCGTCCGCGTGCGGTTCGAGGATGCGCGCGGCGCCGACGTCCAGTGCGGCGGCATCGGCGAGGGCGCCCCACAGATCGGCGGTGGCGCCCTGCCCCGGCAGGGGGAGCGAGGGAGCCAGCCGGGCGACCCAGGCCAGCGTCGCCGGGACGTCGACGCCGAGGCCGTCGACATCCTCCGCGGAGGTCGCGAGCGACGCCCCCGTCCGCCCTGTCATCACGTCCTGTGCCATGCTCCCCGCCTTCCTCTCCGCCACTCTCTCCCGCGCGGCGAAGGACGGCCAAGGGCTTGACGAGAGGGGTCCGGGCTGGGTAGGCGGCTCGTTACCACCGGCATCAGGCGGGCGCAACCCCGATGCTCCAGACCCCGGGAGTGCGTATCGTTCGAGACCCACCCGGAAAGGAAGGCGGCTCGACATGGCCACGACGCAGAAGGCGAAGAACACCTCCCCGAAGAACACCTCCCCGAAGAACACCTCCCCGAAGAACAAGCGGCGTCCCAGTGCGGGCGCGCAGCTCACGGACAAGCAGAACGCGGAGAACGGGTTCCGGGCGTCCCAGGAGCTCAGCGAGAAGCTGCAGGCCGTGCTGGTGGACCTCCTCGAGCTGGCATCCCAGGGGAAGCAGGCGCACTGGAACGTGGTGGGAAAGAACTTCCGCGACACGCATCGGCAGCTCGACGAGATCATCGAGGCCGCGCGCGGGTTCAGCGACACCGTCGCCGAGCGGATGCGGGCGCTGCACGCCCTCCCCGACGGGCGCAGCGACACGGTGGCCGAGACCACGACGCTGCCGGAGTTCCCCCAGGGCGAGATCGCGACGGGCGATGTCATCGACCTCGTCACCGAGCGACTCGAGGCCACGATCGGAACGTGCCGCGATGTGCACGATGCCGTCGACGAAGAAGACCCCACGAGCGCCGACATCCTGCACGCGATCCTCGAGAGCCTCGAGCAGTTCGCGTGGATGGTGAGTGCGGAGAACCGCACGCCCACGGCCTGATCATGGGAAAGCTCACGTACGACCGGGTTGTGAAGGTCGACTTCGAAGACCGCCAGCTCGCACACCTCCAGCTGGTCATCGGGACCAAGCTGCGCCGCGGGGAATCGTTCCACTTCTCCTGGAAGGACGACACGAGCATCGGCGACGGCCGCACGACCATCTGGGTGCACCCGCACTGCTCGCTGGTCTACAAGTACTACGGCAGCCGCCGCCCCCAGCTCAACATGGCCTGGGTCGAGGCGCTGGCCTACACGGCGAATTCGCCGTCGGGCCTGTACCTCGTGCCGGAGCCGGCCGAGCGGGCGATCGAGGAGGGAACCGAACTGTGAAGCGGATCGACATCTACTACGGCGGCGAGCGGTACAGCGTCGGTCAGCGGACGCTGGAGGATGTGCAGGCCGACATCGAGGCGGCCATGGCGGCGAGCGGTCCCGCCTGGATCCAGGTGAATGACGGCGACGGCGCCCCGCGTACGGCGTACCTGCTGATCACCCCGGGGGTTCCGCTGGCCGTCATCCCGACCCCCGAGGGGGGTGGCGAGGACACCGGGCCGATCGTGGACATCTCCGACAAGCTCATCCCGAGCTGAGGTCAGGAAGCCGGTTCCTCATCCTCGGTTTCGAAGTGGTGTGAAACGAGGGTGATCCCTCCCGAGGAGTTCGCCGAGTTCGCGAGCTCCTCGATCCACTCGCGGCTGAGCGGCGGCGCCTCCGGCTCGTCGAAGACGAAGCGCAGAGGGATGGAGGGGTGCAGCCACAGCGTCGTCCGGCCCTGCGGATGGTCGTCGGGATGCTGCCAGGACACCGTGAAACTCTCAGAGCGGCGCAGCTTCGTCGCGATGACGACTTTGAGGTGCGCGAGGGTGCGATCCTCGATGTGGATCGGCGTGGCTGAACCGCCGTAATAGATCATCCCCATACGGCCACCATAATGGTGCCTGGGCTCCGATGGTCGCATCCGGCGACGGACCGGATCCTGGGAGGTTCGACCCGGTGGGAAAGTTCATCTACGAGGGCACCGTGAAGGTGGACTTCGACGACCGCACGATGGCGCACGTTCAGCTCGTCATCGGCAACAAGCTTCGACGCGGCGAGTCGTTCCACTTCACGTGGCGCGACGACAAGAGCATCGGCGAAGGTCGCACCTCCATCTGGCTGCACCCGCAGGCCTCGCTCGTCTACAAGTACTACGGCAGCCGCCCCCTGCGACTGAACCGCGCGTGGACCGAGGCGCTCATGTTCACGGCGAACTCGCCGACCGGGCTGCACATCGTGCCCGAGCCCGCCGACCCGGGCGACGGCGACCTCTCCGCCTGACCCGCGGCGGGTAGCCGGGGGGCTGGGCGGTGTCAAGCCCCTGCGTACCCTCGCGGCGCGCAGGCAGTCTGCCGACATGAGGCATCCCGCATCGGGGCGTGATGAACCGTCGTCGACGCCCCGCACGCCCCCCGATCCGTCGACGTCCACGACGCGCACCGGACGGCATACGAAGCCGGTGCCCGTGCCGCACCGTCCGCCGCCGAAGGGCGGCGCCCGGCGGGACGGCTGAGCTCAGTACCCGTCGAGTGCGGGGACGAGGGTGAGCACGACCTCATCGACCTCGCGGCCCAGGCCGGGGGCGTAGACGACACTGCGGGACACCTCCGTGAACCCGTTGCGCTCGAGGACGGCGAGGGCGGCCGCATTGTGCGCGGCGGCGCGGGCGTAGAGCGGACGCTCCGCCTCGTGCGAGATCAGCAGACGCAGCGCCGCCGCCCCGACGCCGTGTCCCCAGGACTGTCGCTTGATCCAGACGCTGACCTCGCGATCGCCGTCGACGGTGAACGCCGCGGCGGTGCCGGCGAACCCGCCTCGATCGGTCACCACGAGCAGTGTCACGTCCTCCGCGGCGCGTTCCCGGGCGATCCAGGCGTCGAAGGCGTCGCGGTCATCCGGCCTCTCCGCCGCGAACGCCGCCATCCGCACGGCCTCGGGGTCGCGCATCATCTCGAAGACGGCGTCGAGGTCGTCGTCGTCGAGGTCGCGCAGTTCGATGTGGCCCACGCCTCGACGCTAGCGATCAGGTCGGACGGAGGGAACCCGTCAGTAGGTGCTCATCCCGCCGATGAGCACGATGCACGGCCCCACCAGCACGATCCACATCGCGGCGAAGATGATGAGCACCCCGGTCGCGAAGCGTCGCCACGCCGGCAGGAAGTACAGCAGCGCGGTGAGCAGCGGGATCACGAAAAACGGCCAGAACGGCAGGATGAACGCGGCGCCGCCGAACACACTGCCGTCGGTGGCCGGCATCATGCTGCCGGTCGCGAAGAAGAGCACGACCCCGAGGATGAACAGACCGACGCCGGCCAGGGTTCCCAGCCCGATGCCCGGTCCGGGCGGCGTCGGCGGCACGCCGTACCCGGGCGGCAGGCCGACGCTGCCTGGCGGGGGAGCGCCGTACCCGGGCGGCGGCACGGGCGGCCCCGGGTCGGGTGGCAGCGGCGGACCCGGGTCGGGTGGGAATGTCGGGCCCGGGGCCGGTGGCTGAGCGTCCGGGCCGGCGGCATCCTCGTCGTCGGGCGGTTCAGGCGTGCTGTTGCTCATGCTGCGGCGTCCTTCCTGGTTCGGCGGGGGCGGACGCGCGGAACTGGCCGCGCGCGGACTTGTACGCGATGCGGGCGAGGAGCAGCGGGATCGTCACGAGCAGGAACAGCTGCGGTCGGGTGAGCCCCATCCAGGCCACGTCGTTGCCGCGGACGAATTCGACGGCGAAGCGGAACACGCCGTACGCCGCGATGTACAGCGTGAGTGTCTCGCCGGCCGCGATCGGGCGGTGCCGCAGCCACCACCAGAGCGCCGCGAACGCGACGACGTGGAAGACGATCTCGTACACGAAGCTCGGATGCAGCGGCACGCCCGCGGGTGCCCCTACGCGCGCCGCGGCATCCGCATCCAGCACGATGCCCCACCCCGCCCCGGTCGGGGTGCCGGGCTGCTCGGTGAGCAGGCATCCGATCCGCCCGATCGCCATCGCGAGGGCGACGGCCGGCGCGAACAGGTCGCCGGTGCGCTCCGGGTAGCGGACGATCCGCTTCGCCACGTGCACGCCGAGCCACGCGCCGACGAGCGCGCTGAGCATCGACGCGTTCCCGTAGGCGAGCTGGTCGACGAGGCTGAGGTTCCGGGTGGGGTCGAGGTGCTGCGCCCACGTCCCGAGCCGGGAGGAGAGGGCGGCGCCGAGCAGCGCGCCGAGCACGATGTGCGGGATGCGGGGGTCGGTCACGCCGCGTCGGCGCTTCTCGATGAGGAAGGCGGCGCCGGCGGCGCCGAGCCCCAGCGCCACGAAGACCGCGTGGGTGTCAGCCGGCGGCATCCACCCGAGGAGGTCCTGCAGCGTCGGGAACACGGGTCAGGTCCAGACCGAGACCCAGAGCGTGATCCACATCGGGACCGCGGCGGCGGCCGCCACGGCGATCACCGCGAGGTAGGCGAGCACGAGTCGCGTGTCGCCGAGCTTGCACCGGGAGCGCAGCAGCCCGGCGCGGCGGGCCTTGGCGTAGCCGGCGATCGCGACGACGGCGAAGGCGACCACCGCGATCGGTCCGAGGACGGCGGCGATGAGGGCGACGGTCGTGTACACGCACAGCCGCAGCGGGTCGAAGGGTGGGGCCGGGTCGGCGACGGAGTCGTCCCGCTGGTTGAGGCCGCTGAACTCGTACGCGCTCATCGCGCCACGCTCACCGGGATCTGGCTGCGCGTGCCCGTCGCGGCGGACAGGCGCCGGCGGCCGAGAGGTGCCCACGCCTGCACGGCGCAGAACGGCGCGCACTGATGCGCATCCGTCGTCTCGTTGACCGTCGCGACGTGCACGCAGCACTGGGTGAGGCGCTCCTCGATCATCGTGTTGATGTCCATGAAGGGCTTGATCGTGATGCGCTTGACGCGCTCGCCGAGCATCTTGCGGAGCCGCTGGCGCTGCCCGGGCAGCCCCGATGCCGCAAGGGTCGCGAGCGTGCCGATGCCGAGGTCGCAGTTCTGGCAGATGTCGCTCCAGATGTTCGCCATCGACGGGTGCGACAGCGAGGACTGCTCGCTCAGCAGGTCGAGGAGCGAGTTCTTCACGACCTGACGGATGGCCTTGTTGATCTGCGAATCCGCGATGCGGTTCGCGATGAGGTCGGGCTCGAGCTCGAGGAACTCCTTGAGCCGGTCGTGACCGATCAGCGCCGTCAGCGACTTCCAGTCGCCGGAATCGTCCTGCAGCAGGTAGCCGACCGAACAGCAGTGCGGATGGCTGCAGGGAAGGGCGGTGAGATCCTTCCAGCTGACCTCCCCGTCGGTCTGCGGTCCGAGGCGTGCCAGGACGCCGGTGTGGGTGAGCCGGTCCTCCGGGTCGATGCCGGCCGACCGGCCCGACCCGAACACGGGCTGGATCGTGACCCCGCCGACGTACGGGGTCGTCATCGCGCGGCGGATGACGTCCCCGATCTCGCCGTCGTTGACGCCGAGCGCCGCGGTCATCGTGAGCGTCGTGAAGATCCCGGCGTCGGACAGGCGCGCGAGCGCCTTCTCCTTGAAGCGGCGGATGTCGGCGCCGCGGTGGTGCGTCGAAGCCTGCGCGCTCTCGCCGTCGTACTGCAGGTAGATCTCGACGCGCTCGCGGTGGCGCTTGAGGGTCTCGACGAACGTGTCGTCCTGCGAGATGCGCAGACCGTTGGAGTTGATCAGGATGCGGACGACGGGCCGGGCCACGAGGTGCTCCAGCAGCTGCTCGAGCCACGGGTAGAGTGTCGGCTCGCCGCCGGAGAGCATGAGGACGTCGATCCGGTTGTTCTCGCGGGCCAGGCGCGCGTCGACGGAGGCCAGCACTTCGGCCAGCGGGGCGACGGCCGAGGCGGCCGGACTGGATTCGGCGAAGCACGTGGGGCAGCGCAGGTTGCAGTGGTCGGTGAGGTCCTGCAGCAGGATGCAGGTGTGCTGGGTCTGCATCTGCGGGAGGCCGTCCTCGTACGCCGAGGGCACGGGCTTGAAGTTCCCGGCCAGGTCGGGCTCATGCACCTTCGTGGGGGCCGTCCACTGCTCGAGGTAGCTGAGGATCTCGGCGGACTCGTCGTACATCGTGCGGATGAGGCCGTGGTCGGGGCAGCCTCGCTCGAGCCAGACGCGGCCGTCGCGCACCGCGAGCCAGCCGGACAGCCGCCGCACCTCGGACAGGTCGCGGTCGGGGTCCTCTTCGTGGCACCGCGGACAGAAGGCGTTCACGTACCGGTGGATGCGGTAGTCCCGCAGTGGCATCCCGGTCCCGGCGACGGCGCTCATGGGGCCACCCTAGCGACCGGGCGCCGAGCGCGCCGCGCCGCGTGGCGCAGTGATTTGCAGGACCGTGTGTGACGGATGGGGCGCATGCGCCTCATCCGCCCCACCAGTCACGGCCGCTCCTGCAGTTCGCCGCCAAGCGGGCAGGACTCAGGAAGCGGGCAGGACTCAGACGGCGGAGAGACGCCCGCGCGGCCGCGGGCCGTGCAGCTCGCGGTGCAGGCGCTCCATCCGGGCGTCCAGCTCCGCGGCCGTCTCGGCGGCGTCCTTCAGCTCGGCGAGGAGCGAATCGGGCACGACGCCGTCGTACTTGTAGTAGATCTTGTGCTCGAGGCTCGCCCAGAAGTCCATCGCGATGGTGCGGAACTGCACTTCGACGGCGACATCCAGGCGGCCGGACGACAGGAAGACCGGCACCTCGACGATGACGTGCAGGCTCTTGTAGCCGTTGGGCTTCGGCTCGGAAATGTAGTCCTTCACCTGCCGCACGCGGATGTCGTCCTGCTGCGTCAGCAGGTCGGACAGCCGGTGGGCGTCCTCCACGAAGCTGCACGTGACGCGGATGCCGGCGATGTCGGTGATGTGCGCGCGGATCGCGTCGAAGTCGGGGTCGACGCCCTTGCGCGCGATCTTCTCGACGAGGCTGTCCGCCGACTTCACGCGGCTGGAGATGTGCTCGATGGGGTTGTAGTCGTGCGTGAGCTGGAACTCGTCGCGGAGGATCCCGAGCTTCGTCTCGACCTCCCGCAGCCCGAACTGGTATTCCAGGAGGAACCGCTGGAACTCGTCGCGCATGCTGCGCAGCTGCTCCGGGGAGAAGGTCGCCACTCCGTCGGCCGTGGTCACGACGAGGGAGTCGGGCTTCGCATCCATGCTCCGACCGTATCGATCGGCGCTAGGCGGATGCTGTGAAGTCGAGGAGCGGTGAGACCGATCAGGCGCGGCGGTACTGGCCGACCATGGGGCAGTCGAACGGATCGCGGGCGGCGAGGCCCACCTCGTTGAGGTAGTTGATGACGATCGCATACGAGCGGATGAGGCTCGTCTCGGTGTACGGCACGCCGAGCGTCGCGCAGTGGTCGCGGACGATCTCGCGGGCCTTCGCCAGGTGCGGGCGCGCCATGCTCGGGAAGAGGTGGTGCTCGACCTGGTAGTTGAGGCCGCCCATGAGCCAGGTGGCCCACCAGCCGCCGCGGATGTTGCGCGAGGTCCGGACCTGCTTGGAGAAGAAGTCCAGGCGGGCGTCGGGGGCGATGATCGGCATGCCCTTGTGGTTCGGGGCGAACGAGGCGCCCATGTAGACGCCGAAGACGGCGAGCTGCACGCCCATGAACGCGAACGCCATGCCCAGCGGCAGGAACAGGAAGACGGGGACCAGCAGGGCGGCGTGCCGCAGCGCGATGAGCGACAGCTCGGTCCAGCGGCCCTTCACGCCCGGTGTCGTCACGAGGTACTTCACGCCGAGGTAGTGGAGGTTCAGGCCCTCGAGGGTCAGAAGGGGGAAGAAGAGCCAGCCCTGACGCTGCGTGATGAAGCGCTGGATGCCGCGGGCCTTCGCGGCGTCCTCGTCGAGGAAGGAGATCGTGTCGATCTCGATGTCCGGGTCCTTGCCGACGCGGTTGGGGTTCGCGTGGTGGCGGGAGTGCTTGGCATCCCACCAGGCGTAGCTCATGCCGACGACGCCGGAGGCGATGAAGCGGGCGAGGCGGTCGTTGGCGGGGCCGCTCGAGAGGATCTGGCGGTGCGCGGCCTCGTGTGCGAGGAACGCGGCCTGCGTGAGCAGGAGGCCCAGTGCGCCGGCGATGAGCAGCTGGAACCAGCTGTCGCCGAGCAGGATGAAACCGGTGATGCATCCGCCGATGCCGAGTGCGACCGCGGTGCCGACGAGGGAGTAGAACCACGGCGCCCGACGGAGCAGGCCCGTCTCCTTGACGACGTTGGAGACTTCGGAGTACGCGCGGCCGATGGGCGGGAACGCATCGGAACCGGCATACGTCTGACGAATGGGCCCCATCGTGGCGGCGGCGGTGGCAGTGGTCAAGTCTGCTCCTCGGATCGGCAGAAAGACCCGAGAGCCAGACTGTGCGGAGGGGAAGTCGTGTGACCGCCCTTCAGCGTGACTCTACGCGCGTATGGATTCCCGAAGCGGCATGTGCGGGACTTGCACAGGCATGTGGTGCCTGACTGTCAGGTTGCCCGCGCATGCAGACGGCGGGACAGGCGTGAAGCCCGCCCCGCCGCCGCTCGCGATCACAGGACGCGGATACGCGAAGCCTGCGGGCCCTTCGGGCCGCGCTCGACGTCGTACTCGACGCGGGCAGCCTCGTCGAGCGAACGGTAGCCGTTGCCCTCGATCGCGCTGAAGTGGGCGAAGACGTCCGCCGAGCCATCCTCGGGCTCGATGAAGCCGAAGCCCTTTTCGGAGTTGAACCATTTCACAGTGCCAACGGCCATTGTGTTCTTCCTTCTTGGTGTGGGGCCGCGGTGCGACCCTGGTGATCCGAAGCGACGGCGTCGCGACGGAAGCGGGGTGGAGTGTCCGAGCGTGGCGAAGGGCGAGGGTCCGGAGTGGACGAACTCGGCCTGCGCGGCGGCGAGGGACGGGTGGACGCCGCGTCGCCGGGCGAGCGCGTCGTGAGCGGTGTAGCCGTCGGCGTCGACGGTGATGAAGCCGGCGAACTCGCTGCCCCGCGTGGCGGAGTAGACGTCGTCGTCGGCCTGATGCCAGATGACCTGGTGCGCGCATGACGGGCACGCGACCGGATGGGGTGAAGAGATGAAGAGTTATTCGATTCGTGAGGCAATCAGCCCGATGCGCGAGTGCGCGGATCCCTGCAGATTGAGTGGATGACGGTATTCGGTTCGCAGATCTCCGAGTGACCAGGAGATCCGGACGGCGGTATCCGTCGTGATCACCTTAGCCGGTCCGGATGTGGTTGTGCTGTACTCGTGTCGAATTCGTGACAGATCAGGCGCGCCCGCCGCGCGGCCGGAGACCGTCGAGCGCGACGGCGAGCACGTCCTCCGCGAGGAGGGCGGGGTCCACCGGGCCGTCCGGGCGGTACCACTCGACGACGGAGTTCACCATCCCGAAGATGAGCCGGGTCGCGACGCCGGCATCGATGTCGGTGCGGATGCGGCCCTCGGCCTGGGCGTTGCGCACAAGGCCGGTGACACGCTGATCGAAGTGGCGGCGACGCTCGAGCGCCGCGACCTCGACGGGGCTGTTGCCGCGGAGGCGCAGCAGCAGCGTGACCGAGGGCAGTTCGGCGGTGAGGGCCGCGACCGCCCCGCGGATGACGTGCTCCAGGCGGTCGGCAGCGGAGGCTTCGCGCGCGAGAGCCTCGTCGAGGGCGGCCTCCAGGCGGCTGAGCGCCGTCTCGAGCGCGATCGCGAGCAGTTGCTCCTTCGACGCGAAGTGGTGGTACAGCGCGGACTTCGACAGGCCGAGCCGCTCCGCGAGCGCGGCGACCGAGGTCGCGTCATACCCCTGCTCGTTGAAGAGGGCCACCGCGACGTCGAGCACCTGCCGGCGGTCGTAGCCGGGCCGGCCGCGGCGGGCGGCCGCCGTGTCGGCGGGGGTGGTCACGGTTCAGTCTCCCATCCGCGCGGCGGGCCGTTGACCGCCCGTCGCGCCCTCTGACACTATTACTGAACGATCGGTGAGTAACAGTGTGCGCACCGGCGGGGCTCGCAACGCGGCGGGCGGGGCGGAAGGATGACGATGTCCGGTGCGACGAACGGCGCGAGGGTGCCGGGGGGCCCGCTCCGCATCGAACGACGGCCCGACCGCGTCGTCGCGACGCTCGACCGCCCCGAGGTCCGCAACGCGATCGACCAGGCGACGATCGACGCGCTGCACGAGCTGTGCGCCGAACTCGAAGCGGAGCCCCGTGTGCTGATCCTGCACGGCGCCGGAGGGGTGTTCGCGGGCGGCGCGGACATCGTCCAGCTGCGGGAACGTCGTGCGGACGACGCCCGCGCCGGGATCAACACGACGGCGTTCCTGCGGGTGCGGGCGCTGCCCATGCCGGTGATCGCCGCCGTCGAGGGCTTCGCGCTCGGCGGGGGCGCCGAGCTCGCCTACGCCGCCGACATCCGGATCGGCACCCCGGACGTCGCGATCGGCAACCCCGAGCCTGCGCTCGGCATCATCGCCGCGGCCGGGGCGACCTGGCTGCTGCCGCGGCTCGTCGGGTCCGGGCGTGCCGCCGAGCTGCTGCTGACGGGGCGCGCGCTCACCGCGGACGAGGCCCTCGCCTGGGGCCTGCTCTCCGCCGTGCATCCGGCGGCCGAACTGCTGCCCGCGGCGCACGCGATCGCCGACCGGATCGCCCGCCTCGACCCGCTCGCCGTGCAGCACACCAAGCGCGCGCTGCACGCGCCGCTCGCGGAGCACCCCGCGATCGACCTGGAACTGCAGGCCGAGCTCTTCGAGAGCCCGGAGAAGTTCCGCCGCATGACGGCCTTCCTGGAGAGGAAGCGGTCATGATCCTTCCCGTGCGGGTCGGCGTCATCGGCGGCGGGCGGATGGGTGCAGGCATCGCGCACGCGTTCCTCCTCGCCGGGTCGGCGGTGACCCTCGTCGAGCGCGATGGCGCATCGGCACGCGCCGCCCGGCAGCGCATCACGGCGAGTCTGCAGGGGTCCCATGAGCGCGGCGCGACCGAGCGACCGCCGGCCGAGGTCGCGCCGCGGCTGCGCGTGACGACGGATGCCGGCGATCTCGGCGGCAGCGCACTCGTCGTCGAGGCGGTGTTCGAAGACCGGGACGTCAAGACCGCGGCGCTGCGCCGCGCGGAGGCGGTGCTCGACGTCGACGCCGTCCTGGCATCCAACACGTCCGCCATCCCGATCGGCGACCTCGCGGCGGGGCTCGACCGTCCGGACCGTCTCCTCGGCCTGCACTTCTTCAACCCCGTCCCGTCCTCGGCCCTCGTCGAGATCGTCGTCGCAGCCCAGACCGCCCAGGGCCTCGTCGAGACGGCCCGCGAGTGGGTGCTCGCGCTCGGCAAGACCCCCATCGTCGTGCGGGATGCGCCGGGATTCGCCTCGAGCCGGCTCGGCGTCGCCCTCGCCCTCGAAGCCATCCGCATGCTCGAGGACGGCGTCGCCACGGCGACCGACATCGACGCCGCGATGGAACTCGGCTACCGGCACGCGACGGGGCCGCTCCGGACCACCGACATCGTCGGCCTGGACGTGCGGCTCGATATCGCGGAACAGCTGCACGCCGCGCTCGGCGAGCGGTTCGCGCCGCCCGAGCTGCTCCGTCGCCTCGTCGCGGACGGACACCTGGGCCGCAAGAGCGGCCGTGGATTCTACGAATGGAGCACCGGATGACCGGCATCCTGCCCAGCTATCTGTCCGGCACGTGGTGGACGCCGGCGGACGACGTCGACGCCGTGGACGTGCGCGACGCGTCCACCGGCGAGACCGTCGCCCGCGTGAGCGCGGAGGGTGCCGACCTCCCCGGCGCCCTCGCGCACGCCCGCACCGTGGGACAGGCCGCGCTCGGCGCGCTGACCTTCCACCAGCGCGCCCTGCTGCTCAAGCAGTTCGCCCTCGTGCTCACCGAGCGCAAGGAGGAGCTCTACGAGCTGTCCCGGCACGCCGGTTCGACGCTGCGCGACTCGCTGGGCGACGTCGACGGCGGCATCGGCGTGCTGTTCACCTACGCCTCGAAGGGCCGGCGCGAGCTGCCCAACGCCCAGGTGTACGTCGACGGCGCCCCCGAGCCGCTGTCGAAGGACGGCTCGTTCCTCGGGCAGCATGTGTACACCCGGCTGCCCGGTGTCGCGGTGCAGATCAACGCGTTCAACTTCCCCGTCTGGGGCGCGCTGGAGAAATTCGCGCCCGCGTTCCTGGCAGGCGTGCCCACCCTCGTCAAGCCCGCGACGCCCACCGCCTACATCGCGGAGGCGTGGGTGCGGATGCTGGTGGAGTCCGGGCTCGTCCCGGACGGCGCCCTGCAGCTCGTGAGCGGCGGGGTGCCCGGGCTCTTCGATCACCTCCGGCTCGGCGACCTCGTCGGCTTCACCGGGAGCGCCGACACCGCCGAGCGGCTGCGTGCGCAGGCCCCCGACGGGGTGCGCTTCACCAGGGAGACCGACTCCATCAACGCCTCGATCCTCGGGCCCGACGCCGCCCCGGGCACCCCCGAGTTCGACGCGTACGTGTCGCAGCTCGTCGTCGAGCTGACCGCCAAGGCGGGGCAGAAGTGCACGGCGATCCGCCGCGCCCTCGTGCCCGCCGGCGCCGTCGACGCCCTCGTCGACGCGGTCCGCGAGAAGCTCGACCGCCGGCTCGTCATGGGCGACCCGCACGCCGACGCCGTCACGATGGGCCCGCTCGTCTCGCTCGCCCAGCGCGAGGAGGTGCTCCGCCAGGTCGCGGCGCTGCGCGCGGCGGGCGGGCGGATGCTGCTGGGATCGATGGCCGAGCCCGACGTGGTCCGCGCCGACGGGACGACCGGGCCCGCGCCGGACGGCGCCTTCCTGGCCCCCATCCTCGTGGGCTTCGACGACCCGGCGACCCCGGCGGTGCACGCGATCGAGGCCTTCGGGCCGGTCGCCAGCGTCCTCGCCTACGACACTCTCGCCCAGGCGGCGGACCTCGTGGCGCAGGGTGGCGGCTCGCTCGTCACGAGCGTCGCGACGCACGATCCCGCCGTCGCCGTCGAGCTGCTGAGTCGCATCGGCGCGTTCAACGGCCGCGTCCTCTTCCTGAGCCGGGAGAACGCCCGCACCTCGACCGGCCACGGCGCCCCCGTCCCGCACCTCGTGCACGGCGGGCCCGGACGCGCCGGCGGGGGCGAGGAGCTCGGCGGTATCCGCGCCGTGCTGCACCACATGCAGCGCACCGCCGTGCAGGGCTCGCCCGACATGCTCACGGCGCTCACCGGCGTCTGGCACGCGGGGGCCGCCGCCGACCGCGGCGGACGGCATCCGTTCCGGAAGTCGCTCGCCGAGCTGCGGGTCGGCGACCAGTTCGCCTCGCCCCTCCGGGCGGTGTCGCTCGAGGACATCGAGACGTTCGCGCATTTCACGGGCGACACGTTCTACGCGCACATGGACGAGGACGCCGCCGCCGCCAACCCGTTCTTCCCGGGACGCGTCGCGCACGGCTACCTGCTCGTGTCGTGGGCGGCCGGCCTCTTCGTCGATCCCGACCCCGGTCCGGTGCTGGCCAACTACGGGCTGGAGGCGCTGCGATTCGTGACGCCCGTCTCGCCCGGGGACGAGATCCGGGTGACCCTGACGGCGAAGCAGATCACCCCGCGGGAGACCGACGAGTACGGCGAGGTGCGCTGGGATGCCGTCATCCACAACCAGCGGGACGAGATCGTCGCCCAGTACGACGTGCTGACCCTCGTCGCGAAGACCGCCGGCGGGACGTCCGCGGCGGAGCCCGCGGATCGTCCCGCCGCGGAGGCGATCGCATGACCGCACCGCTCCGCCCGATGATGCAGCGCGACCGGGCCTCGGCCGCGCTCGGGATGGTGGTGGAGCGCGATGAGCCCGGGGAGGCCGTCGTGTCAATGGTCGTCCGCGACGACATGCTCAACGGGTTCGACATCACGCACGGCGGCTTCGTGTTCGCGCTCGCCGACACCGCGTTCGCGATCGCCTGCAACGAGACCGACCGGGTCACGGTGGCCTCGGGCGCCGACATCACCTTCCTGAAGTCCACGCGCAGCGGACAGACGCTCACTGCGCACGCCGCCCGTCGCGTCCGCAGCGGCCGCGCGGGGCTGTACGACGTGACCGTCACGGACGAGACCGGCGCGGTGGTCGCCGAGTTCCGGGGGCGTTCGCTCGTCACCTCGGCGCTCACCTCGTCTCCCAGCACCTCGTCTCCCATCGCCGAGACCGTTGCCCCCTCGGCATCCGGCACCTAGACTTACTGAACGAACGGTCTGTAAAGGAGTCGACGATGACGACAGCACCGGACCTCACCGCGGTCACCGCGGGCAGTGCGGATGACACGGCCGCCGAGCAGGCGGCCTTCGATGCGCTCATCGACGCCGAGCAGCGCATCGAGCCGCGCGACTGGATGCCGGAGGGCTACCGGAAGACGCTCATCCGGCAGATCTCGCAGCACGCCCATTCCGAGATCATCGGCATGCAGCCCGAGGGGACCTGGATCACGCGAGCTCCGAGCCTCAAGCGCAAGGCCATCCTGCTCGCGAAGGTGCAGGATGAGGCCGGGCACGGCCTGTACCTCTACTCGGCGGCCCAGACGCTCGGCATCACGCGCGACGAGATGACCCAGCAGCTCATCGACGGGCGCGCGAAGTACTCCTCGATCTTCAACTACCCGACCCCCACGTGGGCCGACATGGGCGCGATCGGCTGGCTCGTCGACGGCGCCGCGATCTGCAACCAGGTGCCGCTGTGCCGCGCGTCGTACGGCCCCTACGGCCGCGCGATGGTCCGCATCTGCAAGGAGGAGTCGTTCCACCAGCGGCAGGGTTTCGAGATCCTCCTCACGCTCATGCAGGGCACCGCGGCGCAGCGCGCGATGGCGCAGGACTCCGTGGACCGCTGGTACTGGCCGTCGCTCATGATGTTCGGGCCGCCCGATGAGTCCTCGCCGAACTCAGCGCAGTCGATGGCGTGGAAGATCAAGCGGTTCTCCAACGACGAGCTGCGGCAGCGGTTCATCGGGATGCTGGTGCCGCAGGCGGAGATCCTCGGGGTCACGCTGCCCGACCCCGAACTCCGCTGGGACGAGGCGGCGCAGCGCTGGCACACCAGCGAGATCGACTGGACCGAGTTCCACGAGGTGCTCGCCGGCCGCGGCCCCATGAACGCCGCCCGCCTGCAGCACCGGCGCGCCGCCCACGAGGACGGCGCGTGGGTGCGGGAGGCCGCCGTCGCCTATGCGCGCCGGCAGGCGGAGAAGACCGAGAGGGCGGTGGCGTGATGACGACCCCGGGCTCCTCGGACCGCGACACCTGGCCGCTGTGGGAGGTGTTCGTCCGCGCGAACCGGGGGCTCTCGCACGTGCACGCCGGATCGCTGCACGCGCCCGATGCCGACCTGGCCCTCCGCAACGCGCGCGATCTGTACACGCGGCGCGGCGAAGGGACGTCGGTGTGGGTCGTGCCTGCGGAGGCCATCACGACGAGCGACCCCGACGCCAAGGGGGCGTTCTTCGAGTCCCCGGCGGGGAAGAACTTCCGCCACGCGCGGTACTACACCGCCTCCGAGGGGGTGCCGCACCTGTGAACACCGGATCCGACACGCACGGCGACGTCACCGTCGACGAGGTGCAGCTCTCCGCCGAGCTCGCCGGAGCCGGCCGGCGCGCCGCGACGGCGGAGGCGGCCGAGTATGCGCTCTGGCTCGGCGACGACGCGCTCATCCTCGCCCAGCAGCTCGCCGGCTGGATCTCCCGAGCCCCCGAGCTCGAGGAGGACATGGCGCTCGGCAACATCGCCCTCGACCTTCTCGGCCACGCCCGCTCGCTGCTGCACTACGCGGGAACGTTCGACGGCCGCACGGAGGATGACCTCGCCTACTTCCGTGACGAGCCGGAGTTCCGTTGCGCGTGGCTCGTCGAGCAACCCAACGGGGACTTCGCGCAGACGATCGCGCGCCAGCTCGTGGCATCCGCGTACCTGTTCGAGCTCTACGCGGCGCTCGCCGGATCGGCGGATGAGACCCTCGCCGCCGTCGCCGCGAAGGCCGTCAAGGAGGTCGAGTACCACCGCGACCACGCCGTGCAGTGGACGCTGCGCCTCGCGGGCGGGACCGACGAGTCGCGCCGCCGGATGATCCGGGCCACCGGCGACGTGTGGCCGTACGTCGACGAGCTCTTCCGCGACACGCCTCTCATCGATGCGCTCGAGGGTGTCGCGGTGCGGCCGTCGAGCCTGCGGGCCGGGTTCGACGCGGTCCTCGCCGCGGTGTTCGCGGAGGCGGAGCTCGAGGTGCCGGCGGTGCCGCCGTCTGCCGCGGGGGGCCGGCACGGCCGTCACTTCCCGCAGCTCGCCTTCCTGCTCGCCGAGATGCAGGTCCTCGCGCGACGGCACCCGGGGGCGACATGGTGACGGCCTGGGAGGCGGCCGCCGCCGTCTGCGACCCGGAGGTCCCCGTGCTCACGATCGAGGACCTCGGAGTGCTGCGCGGCGTGGAGGTCGACGGCCGGCACGTCACCGTCACGATCACGCCGACGTACTCCGGTTGCCCCGCCGTGTCCGCCATCCGCGACGACGTCGTGCTGGCCCTCACCCGCGCCGGGTACGCCGACGTGGATGTCCGGCTCACGCTCTCCCCGGCCTGGACGACGGACTGGATGAGCGAGGACGGCAAGCGCAAGCTCCTCGCGTACGGGATCGCGCCGCCGACCGAGCGCCGGGCCGTCGGCCCGATCCCGGTGCAGCTGGCCGTCCGCTGCCCGCAGTGCGGCTCGCTGGACACCCGCGAGGTGTCGCGCTTCGGCTCGACCTCCTGCAAGGCGCTCTACGCATGCCGGTCCTGCCTCGAGCCCTTCGACCACTTCAAGGTGCACTGATGACGGTTCCTCCGTCGACGGGCACCGCGGATGCCGTCGCCGACGCGTTCCTGCGGAGCGCCGTCGGGGGTCCGTCCGTCGCCGGCCGCGGCCGCGCGCGGTTCCATCCGCTGACCGTCGTCGAGGTGCGCCCGCTCACGGCGGATGCCATCGAGGTGACCTTCGCGGTGCCGGATCAGCTGCAAGGCGACTACGGCTACCTGCCCGGCCAGTACGTCGCGCTGCGGACGACGCTCGACGGTCAGGAGACGCGCCGCTCCTACTCCCTCTGCCGCCCGCCGACCCCCGGCTCGCTGAGCATCGCCATCAAACGCGATCGCGGCGGCCGGTTCTCGACGTGGGCGCAGACCGAGCTGCACCCCGGCGACACCCTCGAGGTCATGAGCCCGCAGGGCACCTTCACCTCCGCGCTCGCCGACCTCGACGGCGCGCACATCGCCGGGATCGCCGCCGGGTCGGGGATCACGCCGGTGATGGCCCTGGCATCCGCCGTCCTGGCTCGCTCGGACACGTCGCGGGTGACGCTCGTGTACACGAACCGCTCGAGCGCCGACGTCATGTTCCTCGAAGACCTCGCCGATCTGAAGGACCGCTACCCGACGCGCCTCGCGCTGCACCACGTCCTCTCCCGCGAGCAGCGCTCCGCGCCGCTGCTGTCCGGCCGGATCGACGCGGGGAAGCTCCGCACCATCCTCGACGCGCTCGTGCTGCCGGAGACGATCGACGAGTGGTTCCTCTGCGGGCCGCTCGAGCTCGTGCAGCTCTGCCGCGACACCCTCGCCGACATCGGGGTCGATCGCTCGCACGTCCGGTACGAGCTGTTCACGAGCGGCGACGACCCGCGGCCACACCCTGTCGCGCCTCTCGCGGTGCGGCCGGATGCGCCGTCCGTCACCGTCGAGATCACGCTGGACGGTCACTCCGCGACGGTGCAGAGCCCCGTCGACGCGCACGAGTCGATCCTCACCGCCGCCCTGCGCGTGCGTCCGGACGCGCCGTTCGCCTGCGCCGGCGGCGTGTGCGGCACCTGCCGCGCTCGCCTGCTCACCGGCTCCGTGCACATGACCGAGAACTACGCGCTCGAACCGGACGAGCTCGAGCGCGGCTACATCCTCACCTGCCAATCGCATCCGACCAGCGACCGCGTCGCGGTCGACTACGACGTCTAGGAGCCCGCATGATCGACCTCCGCATCGACGACGCCGTCGCGCACATCGTGCTCGACAACCCCGACCGGCTCAACGCGCTCGACGCGCAGGCGCTCCGCGACCTCGGCGACGCATACGCCGAAGCCGAACTCGCCGGGGTCCGCGCGCTCGTCCTGCGGGGGGAGGGGCGCGCATTCTGCGCGGGCCGCGACATCTCCGGGGTCGATCCGCGTGAGGACGACGTCTCCGGGTACCTCGACGGGCTCGTCGCCCCGCTCCTCCAGCGCATGGCGGGGTTTCCCGCCCCGACCTTCGCGGCCGCGCACGGCGCCTGCCTGGGCGTCGGTCTCGGCCTCCTCATCGCGACCGACGTCGTCTACGTCGCCGAGAACGCGAAGATCGGCTCGCCCTTCGCGGCTCTCGGCGCGACGCTCGATTCCGGCGGGCACGCCCTGTTCTTCGAGCGGCTCGGAGCCCACAAGACGCTCGACCTCATCTACACGGGACGGTTGATGACCGGCGCCGAGGCCGTGGCATCCGGCCTCTTCTCCCAGGTGTTCCCCGCCGACGCCGTCCTCGAGCAGACGATGGATGCCGCGGCCCGCGCGGCAGCCGGCGCGACGGCGGCGTTCCGGGCCAGCAAGCAGCTCGTCGCGCAGCTGCGCGACGAGCGGCTGGGCCTCTGGCGATCGATGAGCGCGGAGAACGCGGCGCAGGTCGCGCTGTGCGACACCGACGACTACCGCGAGGGATTCGCGGCGTTCCAGGCCAAGCGGACGCCGGAGTTCCACGGGCGCTGACCGGCTCTTCACGTATCCGGGACGAAGGTCCCTATTGCACCGCGCGCGGAAGGAGGATCGTAAGTGTGGTCAGACCACATACGAATCGCCCGAAGCCACAAGCCCACGGGCGGAGAAGGAGTCACAGAAATGACCACTCACGCGGTTCCCACCGTCCTCCCGATGACGGCGGCCCGCACCGCCACCGCCGTCGCCGCGAAGCCCCTCGCCCTGCAGGCGGAGATCGTCACCTCCGTGACGGCTCGCCGCTGGCTCGCCGTCACCCGGTTCGCCACGGGCTTCATCTTCCTCTGGGCCTTCCTCGACAAGACCTTCGGCCTCGGGTTCTCGACCCCCATCGAGCGCGCGTGGATCAACGGCGGCACCCCCGCCCAGGGCTTCCTCAACAGCCCCGCCGTCGTCGGACCGCTGCAGCCCTTCTTCCAGAGCATCGCGAGCCCCCTCGTGGACGTGCTCTTCATGGCCGGCATGCTCGGCGTCGGCGCGGCGATCATGCTCGGCATCGGCACGCGGGTCGCGGCCGTGGCGGGCACCGCGATCATGGTCATGATGTACCTCGCCGAGTGGCCGTTCATGGTGGGCTCCACCAACCCGCTCGTGGACTACCACATCATCTACGCACTCGCGCTGATCGTCGTCGCGGCAACGATGGCCGGCGACACGTGGGGCCTGGGTGCCATGTGGAAGAAGCTGCCTCTCGTGCAGCGCTTCCGCTGGCTCGTCTGATACCCGGGCCGCACCCGCGGCGCGGATCCCTCCGGGGGTCCGCGCCGCTTCTTCGTGCGTCGCGGTCGTCGGGGTCGTCGGGGTCGTCGCGGTCAGCTGAGCGTGCGCCGGACGGCGTACAGCGCGGCCTGCGTGCGGCTCTGCACGTCGATCTTCCGCAGCAGCGACGTGATGTAGTTCTTCACCGTCTTCTCCGCGATGCCCAGGCGCAGCCCGATCTGCCGGTTGCCGAGGCCGGCGCCGATGAGCTCGAGGATCTCCGTCTCCCGCCCGGTCAGAGCCACCGCATCCCGTCGCGTCGTCGTCTTGGCTGCGGCGGCCCGTGGCCGGAGGGTGGCCGCCAGCGTGCGACCGGCCGCCACGGCGCGGAGCGCCTCGAGGAGGTCGGCGGCGCGGATGCTCTTGAGGAGGAACGCCGCAGCGCCCGCCTCCACGGCCGCGGCACGCGCGGTGTCGTCGCCGACGGAGCTGATCACGACGCACCGCGTCGCGGGGGAGAACGAGCGGATGCTGCGGCACACCTGCGCGCCGTCGCCGTCGGGCAGGCGCATGTCGAGCACGGCGAGGTCGGGCGAGGTCGCCTGGGTGCGGGCGAGGGCCTGGTGCGCGCTCGCCGCCTCGGCGACGACGCGGAAGTCCGGTGCAGAGTCGATCGTGTCGGCGATGCCCCGCCGCATGAGGTCGTGGTCGTCGAGCACGAGCACCGAGGTCATCGCCTCAGGCTAGCGGCGAGCACGCCTTCGCCCGCGCCGAAGTGCGGGTCTTCGGGGTGCCGACCCGCCATTCGGCGCGAGTCAACCGCATCCCGCTTCCTCGCCCGCGCCGAAGTGCGGGTCTTCGTGGCCCTGACCCGCCATTCGGCGCGAGTCAACCGCACACCAGCAGGATCAGGCGCCGGGTCAGGCGATGCGGGAGTGGTCGCCGAGGCGGTGCCAGGTGCGGTTGTGGTAGACGAGCGCGTCGCCGTGGTCGCCGCCGTCGACGTCGCGCTCGAGGCGGGACTGCAGGGCGTGGGCGGCGATGACGGTGGAGCCGCCGGCATCCATCCGGCCGATGACGGCGCAGCGCACCCAGGCGCGCACGTCGTGGTAGACCGGCTCACCGGTCACGAGCCGCGACCAGCGGTGCGTCTCGGCGAAGCGGTCGACGCCGCTCGTCGCGCCCAGCTTCGCGACGTCGATGTCGTGCGCGTCCAGGAGGTGCACGACGACGGTCTCCGCGCGGGACAGGACATCGGATGCCGAGGACTGGGCCGAGATGGAGAAGATGAGCAGCGGCGGCTCGGCGCTCACCGACGCGACCGAGGTCGCGGTGAGTGCGACGGGGCCGTCGCCGGCGTCCGCCGTGATGACCGCGACGCCGCCCGGGTGCCCGCGGAAGAGCGCCTTGAACTCATCCGCCGACAGGGACGTGCCGAGCGTGTGGGCAGCGTGTGCGGCGGCGACCTCGACGGTGGCGGTGCGAGTGGTCATGATTCGACGCTAAGCCGCGCGGGAGTGGGGGCGGGTCGCGTGTGTGCCCCCGTGACAGTGTGTGACGGCATGTGACGGCGCGGGTTTCGTCCTGTTGCGGCGGCATGGGTGCGGATGCCGCTTCCCGGCGACGATGGGGGCATGTCGCCCCTCGTCCGCGTCGATGAGCTCGTCGCCGAGCTCTCGGCGGGCGCGCCCGTGCGGCTCCTCGATGTGCGGTGGCGGCTCAACCAGCCGGAGGGGCGGCCCGATTACCTCGCCGCCCACCTCCCCGGTGCCGTCTACGTCGATCTGGAGCGGGAGCTCGCCCGCCCCGGGCGTCCCGAGGAGGGGCGTCATCCGCTGCCGGAGCGGGCCGATCTCGAGGCGTCGGTGCGACGTTGGGGCGTGCGCGCCGGCGATCGTGTCGTGGCCTACGACGACAACGACGGGGTCGCCGCCGCGCGGGCGTGGTGGACGCTGCGGCGGCACGGCGTCGACGTGCGCGTGCTCGACGGCGGCTTCCGGGCGTGGATCGCCGCCGGGCTCCGCGTCGAGGCGAGCGACCGCGCCGTCCGGCCCGGCGACGTCGTGCTGACGGCGTCCGATGCGGGCACGGCGAGCATCGACGACGCCGCGCGCGCCCCGCGCACCGGGGTGCTCGTCGACGCACGCGCCCCGCAGCACTACCGGGGGCAGGTGCCGGGCGTCGATCCGGTCGCCGGGCACATCCCGGGCGCCGTGAACATCCCGACGGTGAGTCACATCGCGGCCGATGGGCTGCTGCGTCCCGCCGCCGAGATCCGGGCGACGCTGGCCGGGCACGGGATCGCGCCCGGCATCGACGTCGTCGTCTACTGCAGTTCCGGCATCCCGTCGACGCATTCGGCGCTCGCGTTCGCGGTCGCCGGTATCGACGCGCGGGTCTTCGTCGGGTCATGGAGCCAGTGGGCGCGCAGCCCCGGCCGGCCCGTCGCGCGCGGCGCGGGCGACGAACACGTCGTCGCCGCGGTCTGAACCTGGCCTCTGACTGAGCACGCGGTCGTGGCGCGGGGCGACTGCCGACGTCACATGGCGCAACGTGCCTACACATGTCGCAATGGTCCGCGCGGTGGCAGGCCGCCATGCCGCAGGATCAAGACTCCGCACGACAGCACCACATCGAAAGGAGATTCCGCATGGCGCGTCACATCACGTTCGGCGTGATCCTCACCGGCACCGGCGGCCCGGGGGAACACAACCGCTGGCTCGACCCGGAGATCCCCGGGGATGCGAGCGTCGACATCGACTGGTATATCGAGCAGGCTCGAACCGCCGAGCAGGCGGCACTGGATCTCGTCTTCATCGTGGACAGCCAGTTCATCACCCCCGACTCGCCGCCCCACTACCTCAACAGGCTTGAACCGCTGACGCTCCTCTCTGCGCTCGCCGTCCGCACCGAGCGAATCGGACTCGTCGGCACGGCCACGACCTCCTACAACTCGCCGTACAACCTCGCGCGTCGCTTCGCTTCCCTCGACCTCATCAGCCGAGGTCGGGCGGGGTGGAACGTCGTCACGAGCGGCGATGCGGGAACGGCCGGCAACTACGGGCTCGACGAGCACTACGACTACGCGACCCGCTACGGGCGCGCTGCCGAGCACATCGAGGTCTCCCAGGCGCTCTGGGATTCGTATGAGGACGACGCCTTCCCGCGCGACCGGGAGAGCGGCGTCTTCCTCGATCCGTCGAGGCTGCATGCGACCGACCACCACGGGGAGCACTTCTCCGTCGTGGGGCCGCTCAACATCGAACGCTCACCGCAGGGGCAGCCGGTCATCTTCCAGGCGGGTGACTCCGATGAGGGCCGTGACCTCGGCGCTCGGTACGCGGACGGCATCTTCACGCACGCGTCGACCATCGAGCGCAATCGCGCGTTCGCAGACGACATCAAGGGTCGCGCTGCGGCGGCCGGCCGCGAGCCCGAGAACGTCCTCATCCTCCCCGGCGTCAAGATCATCGTCGGAGACACCGACGAAGAAGCCCGCGAACTCGAACTGGCGCAGCACCGGCTCTCGAACACATTCGATCAGGCGCTGGGCGAGCTCGGCAGGCCGTTCGGCTGGCACGACTTCCGTCAGTACGACCTGGACGCCCCGTTCCCGGATGTCCTCGTCCATGCCGAGCGCAGCTTCAAGACACAGGCCACGCAGATCGTCGAGCTCGCGAAGGCCCAGAGCCTGACGCTACGTCAGGTTGTGGATCTCCACGCCGCCCCGCGGCGTTCGCCGTTCGTCGGCACCGCGCTCACGGTCGCCGACGCGCTCGAGGCGTGGTTCCGGGCCGGGGCGGCCGACGGATTCAACATCTACGTGTCCCAGCCGTCGCAGCTGCGCCGCTTCATCGATGAGGTTCTGCCGATCCTCCGGGAGCGAGGGCTCGCACGTTCCGGCTACGAGGGCACGACACTTCGTGACCACCTCGGTCTGCCCAAGCCCGCCAACCGGCACACGCTTGCCCGCGCCGCGGCCGAAGCCGACCTCGTAGCCGTCCCCTGACCTGCATCACCCCGACCACAGAAAGAACCCCATGACCAGGAACACCCGTCGCCTCGCGCTCGCCGCAGCCACCGCCGTCTCCGCGATGATGATGAGTGCCTGCGCGACCGCTGGTTCCGAGACAGCGACGCCGGACGCGACGGAGATCACCGTCGCCCTCGCACTGCCCACGTCGTGGGATCCCATCACCAGTCGCACCGGCTTCGACATCAACACGATCTCGCTGGCGTACGCCTCGCTCACGCGTCTCGACGCGGACGGCGCGGTCCAGCCCAGCCTCGCGGAGTCGTGGGAGTACTCCGATGACGGAACGGCCATCACGTTCACGCTGCGCGACGGCCTCACCTTCAGTGACGGGGAGCCGGTCGACGCCGCCGCGGTGAAGGCCTTCTTCGATCGCGGGACGACCCAGGAGGACTCGCACCTCAAGGACCAGCTCGCCGACCTGAAGGAGGTCACCGTCGACAGCGAGCTGGAGGTGACACTCCACCTGACCGAGGTCGACTACCAGATCCCGTACCTCGTCGCCGGACGCACGGGTGCCATCGCCAGTCCCGAAGCGGGCACCGACCCGGCACGATTGGCCATCGAGCCGGTCGGAGCGGGCCCGTTCATCCTGACCGACTTCGTACCCGAGTCGCAGGCGACGTTCGTGAAGAACCCCGACTACTGGGATGCCGAGAACATCCACATCGATGAGCTCGTCCTGAAGCCGCGTCTCGACGCCGCCACCGTCGTCGCGGCGATCCAGTCCGGCTCCGTCGATGTTGCAGTCATTCCCGCCACGCAGGTCGACGCGGCGGAGGCGGCGGGGATCGACGTCACGATCGAGACGGCATTGACGGCGAGCGATGCGTCGATCAACCTCAACAAAGCCCCGTTCGACGACCCCGCCGTCGTCGAGGCGTTCCGCTACGCCTTCGACCGGCAGGCATTCGTGGACGCGGTGACCGCCGGTCGGGGCAGTGTCACCCATCAGCCGTTCCCCGAGGGATACCTGGCGTTCAACCCCGCGGTCGAGGACCTTTGGGACTACGACCCTGCAAAGGCGAAGCAGCTTCTTGCGGACGCCGGCTACGAGGAGGGCGAGCTGTCGGTGGGAATCACCGCGCAGGCCGGCGCCGAGGTAGCCGCGGAACTCACGCAGGCGCAGTTGGAAGCCATCGGTGTCAACTCGACGATCAGCGTCGTTCCTGCGGGGTCCACCACGTGGCAGGACGAGGTCTACGTCGCCAAGTCCCCGCAGCTGGCCCTGGACGGCACCATCGGACGCGAGTCGCCGGTCGCGAACCTGCTGGCTACCTACGGGCCGCAGGGGATCATGAACCTCAGTGGACCTCACGCGACGGAAGAATTCCAGGCTGCGCTGGACGCCGTACGAGCGACGCCGATCGACGCTCCCGAGTACCAGCAGGTGCTGTGGGACGCCGTCGAGGTGGCCGTGACCCAGTCGCCCACGAACTACCTCTACAGCTCGCCGTGGATCTTCGCGACGAGCGAGAAGGTGGGTGATCTCAACCTCCTGCCCTCCCAGGTGCGCTGGGAAGGCGTCACCGTCAACGGGTGATGACGCACATGACCACGCTCGCTCCGCCCACCGCCGCTTCCCTCCCGCGACGGCGGGCGGAGCGCGCCCTGCGCCGCATCGCCGGAGCGGTCGGCAGAACGGCCCTCATCGTCATCCCGGTGTTCTTCCTCGCAACCGTCATCACCTTCGCGCTGGGCGCGGCAAGCGGTCTCAGCCCGGCCGCATCGCTCTCCGGGGATGAGGCGACACCGGAGCGCATCGCCGCCATCAACGCCGAGCTCGGCCTTGACCAGCCGGTCGTCGTGCAATACCTGACGTGGATGTCCCGGCTCCTGGCGGGAGACCTCGGCACGAGTTGGTACAACGGCTTCCCCGTGTCGGAGCTGATCACCGAGCGCCTCGCCGTCACGGCGTCCATCGCCGGCGTCGCCCTTGGCATCGCTCTCGTTGCGGGCGTGGGGCTTGGCCTGCTCGCCGTCGTCTTCCACGGGCGCTTGCTGGATCGGACGATCACCGCCTTCACGACCGCCATCTCCACGTTGCCGCCGTTCGTCGTCTCCATCGGCCTCATCGTGGTGCTGAGCGTGTGGCTGCGGCTGTTGCCCTCCTCCGGGTACGTGCCGTTCGCCGAGGATCCGGTGCTGTGGTTCCGGCTCATCCTCATGCCGGCCATCGCGCTGAGTCTGGATCCCGCGGCCGAGTTGGCCCGTCAGCTCCGTACCGGACTGGTCCACGTGCTCGAGCAGAACTACATCGTGGGCGCCCGCGTTCGGGGGCTGAGCCCGGCCCGCATCCTCTGGGTGCACGCCCTCCGCAACGGGGCCGGCCCGGCGACGGCGATCCTCGGGATGAAGATCCCGACTCTCCTCGGCGGAGCCGTCGTGACCGAGACGATCTTCAGCATGCCCGGGTTCGGGATGCTGGCCGCGGACTCCGCATTGCGCGGCGACGTCCCTGTCGTGCAGGGCACCCTCGTCGTCGCGGTCGTGCTCGTCCTGGCGTTCAGCCTGCTCGTCAACATCGTGCTCGAGGGGCTGCAGCCCGCGGGCCGGAGAGAGGCGCGATCCGAATGAGAGCCGTCTTCCGATCCGTGTCCGCCAAGATCGCCGCCGTGGTGCTGGCTCTCGTCGCGACGCTGGCCGCCTTCGGGCCGATCCTTGCGCCACATGACCCGCTCGCGCAGAACACGGCCCTCCTGCTGCAAGGTCCCTCCTTCGTGCACCTGCTCGGGACCGACGCGCTCGGACGGGATGTCCTGAGCAGGCTGCTCGCCGGGTCGCCCGTCTCGCTGTCGGCTGCGCTCCTGGCGGTCGTGGTCGGGCTGGTGCTCGGCGTCATCCCCGGCCTCCTGTCGGTCTATCTCGGGCGCGCGTTCGAATGGGTGTCCCTTCGGCTCATGGACACCCTCATCGCGCTGCCGTTCCTCGTGTTCGCGATCGCGATGACCGCGCTCCTCGGCAACGGCGTCATCCAGGCGATGGTCGCCGTCGGTGTGCTGATCTCGCCGGCCTTCTACCGGGTGAGTCGGGCGGCGGCGCTCACGGCTTCGCGCTCCATGTACGTGGAGGCTGCCACGCTTCTGGGCGCATCCACGGCCTGGGTGCTGCGCCGCCACGTCTGGCGTCATGTCCTCCCTGCTGTCGCCGTGACCGCGGCCGGCATGAGCGGCGCCTCGCTCGTGATCGTCTCGTCGCTGACGTTCCTCGGCATCGGCGTGGTTCCACCGACCCCGACGTGGGGAGGGCTGCTCGCCACCGATCTGCAGTACCTGTACCAGCGGCCGTGGGGGCCTGTCGCCCCGGCGCTCCTGATCGTCGCGACGGTGTGGGCGCTGAACGCCCTCGCCGATGCGCTGCGCGACGCGCAGACCGCGAAGGCGCGCCGTGTCGTCGCCGAGGAGCCCGCGACCGAATCCCTGCCGCTGTCCATAGCTGAACCGGAGGTCTCAAGATGACAGATCTGCCCCTGCTGGAGATCCATGACCTGCGTATCGCGTCGGGGGCTTCGCAACTGGTCGGCGGCGTCGACCTGGTCCTGCGCCGGGGCGAGAGCGTGGGCATCGTCGGGGAGTCCGGCAGCGGGAAGTCGCTGACATGCCGCTCCGTCCTCGGCATCGTGCCCGAGGGGCTGGAAGTCAGCGCCGCTCGACTGGCCTTTCAGGGGACCGATCTCCGGTCGCTCAGTGAGCGCGCGTGGCGCGGGGTTCGCGGAAGCCGGATCGGCGCCGTGTTCCAGGACCCGGCGTCCTACCTGAACCCCTCGCTCACCGTCGGACGGCAGCTCGCCGAGGTGCTTCGCGTGAAGCAAGGGCACACACGCGGTACCGCTCGGACCGAGGCGATCGACCTCCTGGACCGGCTCGGCCTCCGCGATCCCGCGCGCGTCTTCACGCGCTATCCGCACGAGCTCAGCGGCGGAATGCTGCAGCGCGTGCTGATCGCCGTCGCCATCGCCGAGGGCCCGGATCTCCTGATCGCGGACGAGCCGACCACGGCGCTGGACGCCACAGTGCAGGCCGAAGTGCTCGACGTGCTCGCCGACCTGCGTCGCTCGTCCGGATTGACGTTGCTGTTCGTCTCGCACGACCTCGCCGTCATCACGCAGGTGTGTGATCGTGTCCTCGTCATGCGTGACGGGGTGGTCGTGGAGGAGGGAGCGGTGACGGACGTCCTCAGGGCGCCACGGCATCCATACACGCAGTCCCTCCTCGCCGCCCACCGTGAGTACGGACTCGACCGTCTTCGGCAGCAGGAGGTGGCGCATGTCTGACCTCATCGCGGAATTGCGCGACGCGACCGTGGGGTACCACCGGGGAACGCCGGTGCTGAAGGGTGTCACGCTCCGCATCGCGCCGGGTGAGTCCGTGGGGCTCATCGGGGAGACCGGTTCCGGCAAGACGACGATCGCGCGGTCCCTCCTCGGGCTGACACGCGTCCTCGCGGGCGAGGTCGCCGTCGACGGCCGGGATCTCGCACGCCTCCGGGGTCGCTCCCTGCGCGCGTTCCGGCGTGAGGGGGTCGTGCAGTACGTCTTCCAGGATCCGTTGCGCAGCCTCGACCCCGACATCCCCGTGGGCGATTCCGTCGCCGAGGGGCTCGATGTGCGTGGCCGCCTGGAGCGATCCGATCGGGCCACCCGGATCGCGGACGCGCTGCACGCCGTCGGTCTGGACCCCGCGCTCGCCGCCCGCCGGCCGGGCGACATCTCGGGCGGCCAGCGTCAGCGCATCGCCCTCGCCCGTGCCCTCATCCTCGAGCCCCGCCTGCTCATCCTCGACGAGCCGGTGAGTGCGCTGGATGCCGCGAACCGCGTGCACGTTCTCGACCTGCTCCGCCTCTCGGCGGGGGAGCGCGGCTTCGCGCAGCTCTTCATCTCCCACGACCTGGGCTCGGTGGCGGGCGTCACGGACCGGATCGCCGTCGTGTACCGCGGACGGATCGTCGAGGACGGGCCTACGGCGCAGGTGCTGACCCGCCCGCAGCATCCGTACACCCGGCTGCTCGTCGAGTCGGCGCCCACCCTCGATGCCGCGGGCGCCGACCGCGCACATCGCGCGAGACTGCGAGCCGAGATCGCCGAGCACTCCGCGGCATGAGACGCAACAGACGGAAACACCCGCGATTTCGCCCGACCGCTGCTGTGGAATGGACACCATGACGAACGCCACCGCCCCCGCGCCCGCCCTCTGGACGCCGCCCGCCGCCGTGCGGGTGCGCGGCGCATTGGCCCTCGTGGCCGGTGCCGGGGAGACGACCCGCGTGTACGAGCGGTTCGGCAGCCGCATCGCGGTGGACGGCTACGTCGTCGCCGCGTTCGAGGCGCCGGCCGCGGCCGATGCCGCCGCGTGGCTCGCCGTGCAGGAGCACGCGCCGCGCGTGCTGGTCGGCTCCGACCGTGGCGCCGCCGCCGTGCTGGCTCTGGCCGCGGACGGCGCTCCGGTCGACGGCGTCATCGTCGCCGGCACCCCGGCCGGGCCGGGCGACGACGCGGCGGCTGACGACGCGGAGCGCACCGCCTGCCCCGTGCACCTCGGCGTCCTCGGCGAGGCGGCGGCGCGCGCGACCTCTGCCGCCGTCGCGGCCGAGATCGATCTCCCGGATGCCGCGGCCCTCGGCCGCCTGAGCGTCCCGGTCCTCGCGATCCACGGCGGCGCCGACGTCATCGCCCCGCTGGCCGCGGCCCGCGATGCCCTGACGCCGATCCCGCACCTCGATCTCGTCGAGACGGTCGACGGCCTGCATGACGCGCTCAACGACGCGAGCCACCGCTCGGTCGCGGCGACGATCATCCTGTGGCTCGAGCGGCTTCGCGCCTCCGGCGTGCAGACGCCGATCGTGCGGGAGATCGTCCGATGACCGACGGATTCGCCTCGCTCCAGGTCCAGCGCGGCTACACGCCCGGCACACCGCAGAACGCCGTCGCACCACCGATCTACCAGACCACGGCGTACGAGTTCGCCTCGCTGCAGGATGCCGCCGACATCTTCGCGCTCCGCAAGGTCGGGAACCTCTACAGCCGTGCCGCGAACCCCACGCAGCTCATCCTCGAAGAGCGCGTCGCCGCGCTCGAAGGCGGGCGCGCGGCGGTGGCCGTGGCATCCGGTCAGGCGGCCGTCGCGATCTCCCTGCTGGCCCTCGCCAAGGCGGGGGAGCACATCGTCGCTGCCCGCCAGCTGTACGGCGGCACCGTCGACCTCCTCCAGGAGACGTTCGCCGACTGGGGCATCGACGTCACCTTCGTCGACCAGGACGACCTCCACGCGTGGCGCGCAGCCCTCCGCCCCACGACGCGCGCCCTGTTCGCCGAGTCGGTGACCAACCCGACGGCGCAGGTGCTCGACATCCGGTCGGTCGCCGACATCGCGCACGCGGCGGGCGTCCCGCTCGTCATCGACAACACCGTCGCCACGCCGTACCTGCAGCGTCCGGGCGAGCACGGCGCCGACATCGTCGTGCACTCCGCGACGAAGTACCTCGGCGGGCACGGCACCTCGATGGGCGGCGTCATCGTCGACATCGGCTCGTTCGACTTCGGCGCGGAGCCGGCCCGCTGGCCGCAGCTGACCGAGCCGTACCCGCGCATCGCGGACGTCGTGCTGTGGGACCGGTTCGGCCCATCCGGGCAGGCGCTCGCCGTGCTCATCAAGACGAAGTACGTGCACGACCTCGGGCCATCGCTGTCGCCGTTCAACGCCTTCCAGTTGCTGCAGGGCATCGAGACGCTCGACCTGCGGATCGCCAAGCACAGCGCCTCCGCGCTCGCCGTCGCGGAATACCTCGCGCAGCACGAAGGCGTCGCGAGCGTGCAGCATCCCGGCCTCCCGTCCAGCCCGTGGTCAGAGGCCGCGCGCCGCTACCTGCCGCGGGGCGTCCCCGCCGTGTTCTCCTTCGACCTCGTCTCCACCGGCGACGCGGAGGCCGACCGCATCCGGGTGCACCGCTTCGTCGACGCGCTGCGGCTGGTGAAACTCGTCGCCAACATCGGCGACGCGCGCAGCCTGGTCGCCCACCCGGCATCCATGACCCACAGTCACCTGACCGAGACGCAGCTCGCCGAGGCGGGCATCTCCCGCACGACAGTGCGTCTGTCGATCGGGCTGGAGGACCCGGCCGACATCATCGCCGACATCGCGCAGGCGCTCATCGCCGCATCCATCGAGACCGTGGAGGTCACCCCATGACGATCAACCTCGGCTACTGGACCCCCGTCTACGGCGGCTTCCTGCGGAACGTCGGCGACGAGGAGGGCATGGCCGCCACGTGGGCGTCGATCCGCGAGGTCTCCGTGACTGCAGACCGGCTCGGCTTCCACACGACGCTCGTCCCCGAGCTGTACCTGAACGACCGGAAGGGCATCGACGCGCCGAGTCTCGAGGCGTGGTCGCTGACCGCTGCGATCCTCGCCGTCACCGACCGCCTGCGGGTCATGACGGCCGTGCGGCCCGGTTTCCACTTGCCCGCCGTGCTCGCCAAGACCGTCTCGACCCTCGACTCCATCGCGCCGGGCCGCGTCGCCCTCAATGTCGTCGCGGCGTGGTGGGCGGAGGAGGCGCGCCAGTTCGGCGGCACCTTCACGACCCACGACGACCGGTACGTGCAGGCCGAGGAGTTCGTGCAGGTCCTCCGCGGACTCTGGGGGCGCAGCCCGTTCACGTTCGCAGGCGACCACTATGAGCTCGAGGGCACGATCGTCGAGCCGAAGCCGTCCGCGCAGCCCGTCGTCTTCGCCGGCGGCGAGAGCGAGGCCGGCAAGGAGTCGATCGCGCGTTTCGCGGACGCGTATGTCATGCACGGCGGCACGCTCGACGAGGTGCGGGCCAACGTCGCCGACATCACCGAGCGCTCGCTGCGCATCCACGACCGGCCGCTCCGCGAGATCGGGATGCCGGCCTACGTCATCGTCCGCGACACCGAGGCGGAGGCGCAGCGGGAGCTCGAGCGCATCACGACGGTGGACCCGACCTCGCCGGGGTATGCGTCGTTCGAGGAGTTCCAGCGCAACTCCAAGCTGTCGCTGGAGCTGACCAAGCGTGAGTACTCCGTGGGCACGCGCGGCCTGCGCCCGAACCTCGTCGGGACGCCCGAGCAGGTCGCCGAGCGCATCCGCGCGTACGGGGATGCCGGCATCTCGCTGCTGCTCATCCAGTCCTCGCCGCTGAAGGAGGAGCTGGAGCGCATCGCCGAGCAGGTCTTCCCGCTCGTGCCGCAGGGCGAGTTGGTGCACTGATGGCGCTCCGGGCCGTCGCCGTCTCGGGGAGCCTCCGGTCGCCCTCGACGACCGCGGCGCTCATCGACGGCATCCTGGACGAGCTGTCGGCGCACGTCGACATCACCCGCGAGGTCATCGAGTTGCATCCGATCGCGGGCGACCTCGCCGCCGCGCTGACGGGCGGGGGGACGTCGGATGCCGTCACGGCGGCGCTGGACGCCGTCGCCGGCGCCGACATCCTCGTCGTCGCGACGCCGATCTACCGCGGTTCGTACACGGGTCTGTTCAAGGAGTTCTTCGACCTCGTGCACCAGGACGCGCTCGCCGGCACCCCCGTGCTGCTCGCCGCCGGCGGCGGCGACGACCAGCACTCGCTCGCGATCGACCACCAGCTGCGGCCGCTGTTCGCGTTCTTCCGCGCTGTCTCGCTGCCGGTCGGGGTCTACGCGCGCGGCGCGGACTTCGCCGACCGCCGCATCAGCGGCGAGGCTCTCCCGGCCGCCATCCGCCGCGCCGTCGAGGCGGCACTCCCGGCGCTGCCCGGCGTGCCCAGCGTGACCCGCGTGCCCGTGCCGTAGCCCGCGGTCAGGCCGAGGCGAGCATCCGGCGCAGGTGCGCGCGCAGCGCCGTCAGCTCCTCCGCGCCGAGCGCGCCGGTCAGCTCGGCATCCGCGACGTTCACGCGCGGCCGCAGCGGTCGGACTCGGCGCCCTCGACGCGGACGGCGGTGACGCCGAAGCGGAGATCCTGCCCGCCGGCGAGACGCGCCGCGATGAGGTCCTTGAGCGCCTCGTGCTGCGGGTACAGCCAGACGCTCCGGTCCACGAGGTGGGCGAAGTCGATGCGGTGGCCGGCCCCGTCGAAGCGCAACTCGATGCCGTCGTGCCGGTGCCCCACGGTGCGGGCGCGGCTGAAGTCGCCGAGACCGTCGAGGACTTCGACCGTGCCCTGCTCGAGGATGCCGGCGCGGATCGTGGACTCGATCTCCTCGCGGGTGCGCTGGTCGATCACGATCGATTCCATGCCGGCCTCGGCGAGGAGGTGCGAGAGCAGCAAGCCGGCGGGGCCGGCTCCGATGATCGCGACACGGGTGGTGGTGGGCATGACGTCTCCTTCGACGGGTGGGATGTCGGAGCCCAGTCTGCGCCGCCGCCGCCCACCCCGGAACGAGTCTTCCCGTTGAACGGGAGCGCTCAGTGGTACCGGGCGAGCGCCGCTTCGATGCCGCGTGCCGCGCGGTGCAGCTCGGCGAGGGCCGGCTCCGGCGACGCCTCGCGGGGCAGCACGACCGACAGCGCCGCGATCACGCGCCGCGTGCCGTCCCGCACCGGGACGGCGACACCGGTCGAGACGTCCTCGATGAAGCCAGGGGCGACGGCCTGGCCGCGCGCGCGGATCTCGGCGAGCAGGCGGCGGATCGCGGCGGGGTCGGCGGGCGTCGCGGCGGTGAGCCGTGCGAGCGGGCGGGCGAGCACGCGATCCTGCGTCCCCCGATCGGCGTACGCGAGGAGCAGCAGGCCGGACGAGGAGGCGTGCAGGGGCAGCCGCCCCGCGACCCGGGTGATGTTGGCGCCGGACCGCGGCCCGCTGAGCCGCTCCAGGAACAGGGCCTCGTCCTGCTCGAGGATCGCGAGCTGGGTGTGCTCGCGCACCCGGGTCTGCACGGCATCCATGAAGGGCATCGCCGCCTGACGCAGCCGCAGCGCGGCCGAGGACCGGGTGGCGAGCTCCCACAGCCGCATCCCGATCCGGATGCCGTTGTCGTCGTCGCGCTCGAGGAGCCCGGCGCCGACGAGATCGGCGACGATCCGGTGCGCCGTCGAGCTCGGCAGATCGGCGCGGCGCCCGATCTCGGCGGCCGTCTGCACCGTGCGGGTCGGGGTGAAGGTCTCGAGCACCCGCACGAGCCGCTCGGTCATGCCGTCACCGGAGGAGGAGTTCGCCACGGGGACAGTCTGACAGCGGTCTCCCGTTGATCGGGATGGATCAGCGGATCCGGGTGCCGGCGCGCTGCAGGTCCGCCTCGATGCGGCGGGCGGCCTCGAGGAGGGGCGGCACGACCCGCTCCCGCGTGTCGTCGACGCCGCCGCGGCGGACCGGCGTCGAGACGTTGACGGCGGCGGTGACGGCGCCCGAGGCGTCGCGGATGGGCGCGGCGAACGACCGCAGCCCCTCCTCGAGCTCCTGGTCGACGAAGCTCCAGCCCTGGGCGGCGATCTCCTCGAGGGCCTTCCGGAGGCGCACGCGGGTCGTGATCGTGAAGTCGGTGAGCGGGCGCAGCTCGACCCGCTCCAGGAACGCCTCCCGTTCCGCGGGCGGCAGGAAGGCGAGGAGGGTCCGTCCCATCGAGGTCGCGAACGCCGGCAGGCGGGTGCCGACGCCGATCGCCGCGGAGATGATCCGGTAGGTCGCCACGCGAGCGACGTAGACGATGTCGTCTCCGTCGAGGATCGCGACCGAGGTCGACTCGCCGGTCCGCTCGCTGAGCTCCCGGAGGTGCGGCTGCGCGATCTCCGGCAGGCCGAGGCCGGAGAGGTACGCGAACCCGAGGTCCAGGAGGCGCGGACGCAGGAAGAAGGCGCGACCATCCGTTCCCACGTAGCCGAGTTCGACGAGGGTGTGCAGGAAGCGGCGCGCGCTGGCCCGGCTGATCCCCGCCTCCCGGGAGACCTCGCTGAGCGTCAGCAGCGGACGCTGCGGCCCGAAGGCGCGGATGACGGCGAGTCCGCGGTCCAGAGACTGGACGAACTCGCCCGCGGTCGGGGTCTCCTCCGCCATGGCGGCTCCTTTCGCGGCTGGCCGCACCGGGTCGATAGGGGCTAGCATAGTGCGAGAAGCGAACGGGCGTTCGCACAGCGAACATTCTTCGCGGAACGCTCAGATCAGTGAGGAGTGCGCGTGATCGACAAGACCGTGCCCGATGGCGCCGCCGCGGTGGCCGACATCCCCGAGGGCGCGACCATCCTGATCGGCGGGTTCGGGCGTGCCGGCCAGCCCGTCGAGCTCATCGACGCCCTGATCGCACACGGCGCGGGCGGCCTGACCGTCGTGAACAACAACGCCGGCAACGGCGACACGGGGCTCGCGGCGCTGCTGGACCGCGGACTCGTCCGCAAGATCATCTGCTCCTTCCCGCGCCAGCACGACTCCTGGGTCTTCGACCGGCTCTACCGCGCCGGCGAGATCGAGCTCGAGCTCGTGCCGCAGGGGAACCTCGCCGAACGTATCCGCGCCGCCGGCGCCGGCATCGGCGCGTTCTTCACCCCGACCGGGGTCGGCACGCAGCTCGCCGAAGGCAAGGAGACCCGCACCATCGACGGCCGGGACTACGTGCTGGAGTATCCGATCCGCGCCGACTTCGCCCTCATCAGCGGCCTCCGCGCCGACCGATGGGGCAACGTCGTCCACCGCGAGACCGCCCGCAACTTCGGGCCCATCATGGCCTCCGCGGCCACGACGACGATCGTGCAGGTCTACGAGGTCGTGCCGCTGGGCGGCATCGACCCCGAGACCGTCGTCACGCCGGGCATCTTCGTCGACCGCGTCGTCGCGGTGGGGGAGCGCGCGTGGCTGCAGGGAGGCGCCTTCGTCGGGGGCGTCGATGTGGAAGGGCGTCCGCACGGGGACGCGACAGCGGAGGTGGACCAGTGAGCACCCGGATCAGCCGCGACGACCTCGCGCGTCGCATCGCGGCAGACATCCCCGAGGGGTCGTACGTCAACCTCGGGATCGGTGCGCCCACCCTCGTGGCGAACTTCCTCCCGGTCGACCAGGAGATCATCCTGCACACCGAGAACGGGCTGCTCGGGATGGGGTCGGCACCGGATGCCGCGCACGTCGACCCCGATCTCATCAACGCCGGGAAGCAGCCGGTCACCGCGCTGCCGGGGGCCGCGTACTTCCACCACGCCGACTCGTTCGGCATGATGCGCGGCGGCCACCTCGACGTGTGCGTGCTGGGTGCCTTCCAGGTCTCCGAGACCGGCGACCTCGCGAACTGGTCCACCGGCGCGCCCGGTGCGATCCCTGCCGTCGGCGGCGCCATGGACCTCGCGATCGGCGCGAAGAGCGTGTACGTCATGACCGACCTGCTCGCGAAGGACGGCTCGTCCAAGCTCGTGGCATCCTGCACCTACCCGCTCACCGGCGTCGGCTGCGTCTCGCGGATCTACACCGATCACGGCATCTTCGATGTGACGGCGGACGGGCTCGCGGTGCGCGAGGCGTTCGGGGAGAACACCGTCGCCTCGCTCGCCGAGCTCACCGGCCTGGTGCTGGCCGATGCCACCGGCGCGGACCTCACGGAAGGGAACCGCTGACATGGGAACCAGCTACATCTACGACGCCGTCCGCACGCCGTTCGGCCGGGCCGGCGGCGCGCTCGCCGGGGTCCGGCCCGATGACCTCGCCGCCGTCGTCATGAAGGCCATCGTCGAGCGGAGCGGTATCGACCCGGCCCGCATCGGCGACGTCATCTTCGGCGACGCCAACCAGGCCGGCGAGGACAACCGCAACGTCGCGCGCTTCGGCGCACTGCTGGCCGGCTTGCCGACGACGGTCACCGGCGTGACCGTCAACCGCCTGTGCGCCTCGTCCGTCGAGGCCGTCATCCAGGCATCCCGCGCCGTGGAGTCCGGCGACGCCGATCTCGTCCTCGCCGGCGGCGTCGAGTCGATGAGCCGGTCGCCGTTCGTCGTGGAGAAGTCCGCGAAGCCGTTCCCCGCCGTCGGCAACCAGACGATGTGGAACACCGCGATCGGCTGGCGCATGACCAACCGGAAGCTGCCGACGCACTGGACCGTCAGCAACGGCGAGGCGGCGGAGAAGACCGCGCGCACGTGGGGCATCGGCCGGGAGGCGCAGGACGAGTTCGCCGTCCGCTCGCACCGGCTCGCCGCGCAGGCCTGGGCCGATGGCGTCTTCGACGGCGAGATCGTGCAGGTCCCCGGGGCGGAGCTCGCCCGCGACGAGGGCATCCGCGACGACACGTCGGTGGAGAAGCTCGCGGGCCTCCGCGCCCTCTTCGCCGAGGACGGCACCGTGACGGCGGGCAACTCCTCCTCGATCAACGACGGCGCCTCCGCCGTGCTCATCGGCGGCGAGGGCGCGATCGACGCCGAGCCGCTCGCGCGCATCACCGGGCGTGCCGCGCACGGCGTCGACCCCGACGACTTCCCCACGGCGCCGATCGAGGCGGCGAACAAGGCGCTCGCGCGCGCCGGCCGCACGTGGGCCGAGGTCGACGTCGTCGAGCTGAACGAGGCGTTCGCGTCGCAGTCGCTCGCGTGCCTCGCCGGCTGGCCCGACCTCGACCCCGCCAAGCTCAACGCGCACGGCGGCGCGCTCGCGATCGGCCACCCGCTCGGCGCCTCCGGCGGCCGGGTCATCGCCCGCGCCGCGCACGACCTCGTCGCGCGGGGCGGCGGCGTCGCCGTCGTCGCCGTGTGCATCGGCGTCGGGCAGGGGCTCGCGGTCGTCCTCGAGCGCTGAGCGTCATATGACGACGTCCGGGGTGCCACCCGGGCGCGACGGGCTAGGGTGACTTCATGCTCCTCACCTGTCAGTGTTGTCGCTGAGCGCTTCTGCGCGCCTCCGACGAACCGACAGCCCGTCGCGCCTCTGCGTGCGCGACCACATCACAGGACATCCTCGTGCGCTACGCATCACACATCGCCGACATGGTCGGCAACACCCCCCTCGTCCGTCTCAACACGGTGACCGACGGGATCGCCGCCACCGTGCTGGCGAAGGTCGAGTACTTCAACCCGGGGAGCTCCGCGAAGGACCGCATCGCCCGGAACATCATCGAGGCGGCGGAGGCCTCCGGGCAGCTGAAGCCGGGCGGGACGATCGTCGAGCCGACGAGCGGCAACACCGGCGTCGGGCTCGCGCTCATCGCCCTGCAGCGGGGCTATCGGATGATCTTCGTCGTCCCGGACAAGTTCGCCGGTGAGAAGGTCGCCGTGCTGAAGGCGTACGGGGCGGAGGTCGTGATGACCCCGACGAGCGTGCCCCCGGAGCATCCGGACTCGTACTACAGCGTCTCCGACCGGCTCGCCGCCGAGATCCCGGGCGCCTTCAAGCCGAACCAGTTCGCGAACCTCAACGGTCCGCGCGCGCACTACGAGACGACCGGTCCGGAGATCTGGCGCGACACCGACGGGAAGGTCACGCACCTCGTCGCGGGTGTCGGCACCGGCGGCACGATCAGCGGCACGGGACGCTTCCTCAAGGAGGCCTCCGCCGGCGAGGTCGTCGTGATCGGCGCCGACCCGAAGGGCTCCATCTACTCCGGCGGCCCGATCCACGGCTACCTCGTCGAGGGGGTGGGGGAGGACTTCTACCCCGCGACCTTCGACCCCACCGTCGTCGACGGCTACGAGCGGGTGGGCGACGCCGAGTCGTTCGCCATGACGCGGCGGCTCGCGCGCGAAGAGGGTCTCCTCGTCGGCGGGTCGTCGGGCATGGCGGTCGTCGCGGCGCTGCGCGTCGCCCGCGACCTGCCGGCAGATGCCGTCGTGGTCGTCGTGCTGCCCGACCATGGCCGCGGGTACCTCAGCAAGCTGTACGACGACGAGTGGATGCGCGAGCGCGGTTTCGCCACCGAGTCGACCACCACCGAAACCACCGGGAGCCTCACATGACCGAGTACGCACGCGGCTTCGAGAGCCTCGTCATCCACGCCGGGCAGGAGTTCGACCCCGCGACGGGTGCCGTCATCCCTCCGGTGCATTTCTCCACGACGTTCGCGCAGGACGGCATCGGCGGCCTCCGCGGGGGCTACGAGTACGGCCGCAGCGGCAACCCGACGCGCACGGCGCTGCAGACGCAGCTCGCCGCGATCGAGGGCGGCGCGCACGGGTTCTCCTTCTCCTCCGGGCTCGCCGCAGAGGACGTGCTCCTGCGCGCCGCGCTGCAGCCGGGCGACGAGGTGCTGCTCGGCAGCGACGTCTACGGCGGCACGCACCGCCTCATCGCGCGGGTGCTCGGGCCGTGGGGGGTCGGGCTGCGGGTCGTCGACATGAGCGACCTGGATGCCGTTCGCGCGGCGCTCGAGGAGAGCGCCCCGAAGGTGCTGTGGGTCGAGACGCCGTCCAACCCGCTGCTGCGGATCACCGACATCGCCGGGCTCGCCGCGATCGGCCACGAGGCCGGCGCGCTCGTCGTCGTGGACAACACCTTCGCGACGCCCGCGCTGCAGCAGCCGCTCGCCCTCGGCGCCGACGTCGTCGTGCACTCGACGACGAAGTACCTCGGCGGGCACTCCGACGTCGTCGGCGGCGGCCTGGTGCTGAACGACGATGCGCTCGCCGAGATGATCGGCTTCCTGCAGTTCGCCGCCGGCGCCGTCTCCGGCCCGCTCGACGCGTGGCTCACGACGCGGGGCATCAAGACGCTCGCGGTCCGGATGCAGCGCCACAGCGAGAACGCCGCCGCCGTCGCCGCGTTCCTCGAGGGCTCGGATCGCGTCGCCCGCGTCTACTACCCGGGGCTCGCCTCGCACCCGGGCCACGAGCTCGCGGCCCGGCAGATGTCCGGCTTCGGCGGCATCGTCTCGGTGGCGCTGGAGAGCGGCACGGCAGCCCGTCGCTTCGCGGAGTCGACGCGGCTCTTCCAGCTCGCCGAGTCGCTCGGCGGCGTGGAGTCGCTCGTCAACTACCCCGACGCCATGACGCACGCCTCGGTGCGGGGCACCGAAGCCGCCGTGCCCGTCGAGGTCGTGCGGCTGTCGGTCGGCATCGAGTCGGTCGACGATCTGCTCGCCGACGTCGAGCAGGCCCTCGGCGCGTAGTCCGGCTCAGCGCCGCCGGAACCAGCGACGCGTGCGCGGCGGTTCCGGCGGGGGAGCGGATGCCGCGAGCCGCGCCGCGCGGCACTCCCGCCACGCCGTGACGTCGGCCTCGACGTCGTGCGTCGGTGTCACGACCGGCGGCCCGCCCTGCAGCTGCCGCCGCGCCTCGATGACGCGCCGGTTGAAGTCCTCGACGTACTCGCGGACATCGCCCTCACGCGCGAGAGTGTCCAGCCGCTCGGCGAACTCGGCGTGCTTGGTGCGCAGCGTCAGGGCGGCGGGGCCGAGCCCGGTGAGCTTCTCGGTCTGGATCTTCCGCCGGATCCACCAGTCCGGATCGTGGCTCTCCCCGAGCCCTTCGAGCGGCTTGCCGTACCCGGGCAGGTCGTCGAAGTCGCCGCGGCGGATGGCCTGCTGGATCGCCGTCTCCACGTACAGCGCCCGCTCGTGCGCGGTGGGAGCCGCGGCATCCGTCGTCTCGTTCGCCGGCTTCTGGTCGGCATCCGGGTCTTCCCCCAGCTCGCGCCGGAGCTTGTCGACGCGATAGCGGGCGGCATCCAGTCTCGGATCCTCGCCCATCCGCGTCTCCCTCCGCGCCGTGTGTTCCAGCGTACGACGCGCCGCGAGACCCGGCGCTGGACGATGGGATGCCGCGTATGTATATACTCAGAAATCACATACGCGGTATGCATGAACGCGTGTCCATGAACGGAGTCATGATGTCGGTGCGACAGAGCCTGCTGGCCATCCTCGATCAGGGGCCGTGCTACGGCTATCAGCTGCGGACGGAGTTCGACCGCCGCACCGGCTCGACCTGGCCGCTCAACGTCGGGCAGATCTACAACACCCTCGACCGGCTGGAGCGCGATGGGCTCGTCGAGAAGGGCGACGTCGACGAGCAGGGTCACGTGTACTGGCAGATCACGGATGCCGGCCGGCTCGAGGTGCGCGCCTGGCTCGCCTCGCCCGTGGAGCGCTCGCAGGGGACGCGCGACGAGCTGGCCATCAAGCTCGCCGTCGCCGCAACCCTGCCGGGCATCGACGTGGGCGACGTGATCCAGACGCAGCGCCTCGCATCGCTGCGGCAGCTGCAGGAGCTCAACCGCGCGAAGTACGCCGGCGCCAATCCCGATGGGCCGGAGGAGCTCGCGTGGTCGCTCGTCGTGGACTCGATGATCTTCACGGCGGAAGCGGAGATCCGCTGGCTCGACCACACCGAGCAGCGGCTCGCGCTGCACCCGCAGCACGCCATGGAGCTCGAGCTGTCGACCGAGAAGCCCAAGCGCGGACGCCCGGTCAAGACGGAGGCGGGCGCATGACCGACGCGCCGGTGCTGCAGCTGACCGGGGTCACGCAGCAGTACGGCGAGGGTGCGACGTCGGTCTCCGCGCTCTCCGGCGTCGATCTCACGGTGCAGCGGGGCGAGCTCGTCGCCATCATGGGGGCCTCCGGGTCGGGCAAGTCGACGCTGCTGTCGATCGCCGGGGGGCTGCAGAAGCCCACGACCGGCGAGGTCATCGTCGAGGGCACGTACCTCTCGACGGCATCCGCTCGTCAGCTCGCGCAGCTGCGGCGGCGCTCGCTCGGATTCGTCTTCCAGGACTTCAACCTCATCCCGACGCTCACGGCGCTCGAGAACGTGACGCTGCCGCTCGAGCTCGACGGCTTCCGGGCACGCGTCGCCCGGCGCGCCGGCCGGGACGCGCTCGCGTCGGTCGGGCTGGAGGACAAGCTCGCGGCCTACCCCGACGACCTCTCCGGCGGTCAGCAGCAGCGCGTCGCGATCGCCCGCGCCGTCGTCGGCGGCCGCCGGCTGATCCTCGCCGACGAGCCCACCGGCGCACTGGACTCGGTGACGGGCGAGGCGGTCATGAAGATGATCCGCTCCCGCGTCGACCAGGGGGCGGCCGGCATCCTCGTCACCCACGAGGCGCGGCACGCCGCGTGGGCCGACCGCATCGTGTTCCTCCGCGACGGCCGTATCGTCGACCAGTCGCGCCGCGATGGTGCCGAGACGCTGCTGGCGGGCACGCCGTGACCGGGCTTCTCGAGCGCGCCGATGCGCCGCCCGCCGCGCCGGCCGCCGACCCACGCCCCGACCGTCCGAGCATCTGGCCGCGCCTGCGCGCCGACCTGCGGCTCGCCCGGCGGCAGTCGCTGCGCGGCTGGGCCTCGAGCCTGCTCGTCGTGGCGCTCATCGCGCTGCCCATGACCCTCGTCGCGGGGGCCATCGTGTTCGGCATGGGCCACGTCGCAACGACGGAGGAGCGGATCCGCGCCGAACTCGGCGGGGCGGACGCCTGGGTGTCGATCGTGCACGGCCCGGACCCGTCGCTCACGCAGTACCTCGACGAGCCCACCTGGTGGGATGTCGCGCGAGAAGAGCAGACCGGTGAGCTCATCAACGAGGAGCTGCCGCCCCACGGGAGCGCCCGCCCGTTCCTCCCAGCCGGCGCCATCGAGATCGGTGCGGGGCGGGTCACCGCCGAGACGGCGGGCGGCATCGGCGCGATGACCGCCGTGATCGGGGATGCCGCGGCGTCGGTGCTGCGCGGGCGATTCGAGCTGATCGAGGGGCGGGCTCCTGCGAGCGACAGCGAGGTCGTCGTCTCGCCCGGTGCCCTCGAGCGTCTGGGCGTGGGGGTCGGCGACCGGCTGGAGCTCACCGAGCCGGTCGCGACCTACACCGTGACCGGTGTCCTCAAGCGCGCCGAAGACCCCCATGCCGCCGAAGTCGTGTTCCTCCCCGGCACGCCGGCCAACCGCGCCCTGCAGGAGGACGTCTCGAGCACGGTCTGGTACCTGCCGGAGTGGAGTCCGACCCCGGACGACGTCCGTGCGTTGAACCGGGAGGGGATGATCGTCTTCGACCGCGACCTCTTCGTCGCGCCGGGCGACATGGCGAACCCCTGGGCGTCGGGGGATGCGCTCGCCCTGTCGATGGTCTGGCTCATCGGCGCCGCCGCCGCCTTCGCCGGGTACCTCGTCGTCCTCCTGGCCGGCGCAGCCTTCTCGGTGAGCGCGCGCCGGCAGCAGCGCGCGCTCGCCGTCGCCGCGAGCGTGGGAGCCACCCGCGCGGACGTCTTCCGCGTCGTGCTGCTGCAGGGCACCGTGCTCGGCGGGGTCGGCGGCATCGTCGGGTCCGCGGCCGGCATCGGGCTCGGCATCCTGTTCCTCCATCTCTTCGACGACGGGTCGACGACCGCGTTCCAGGGCGTGCACGTGCCCTGGTGGGGCCTTGCCGCCGTCATCGCCTTCGCCGTGATCGTGGGGACGATCGCGGCCATTGCGCCGGCGCGCGCCGCGACGAAGGGCGAGGTCATCGCCGCGCTCCGCGGGTCGCGCCGGCCGGCGCGGGTGCGCGTGGACCGCCCCCTGTGGGGCGTGCTGCTCATCGCGGCCGGCGTGGGGCTGACAGCGGTGTGCGCGCTCTGGCTCGCCGCGATCAATGCCGAGGAGTTCGTCAGCGGCGACGACGGCCGGCGCACGATCTGCATCATCGGCATCATCCTGGGCCCGATCCTGCTGCAGGTCGGCGTCATGCTGGGCGGGCACTGGCTCATCTCGCTCCTGGCACGGCCGCTCTCCCGCCTCGGGCTCGCCTCGCGGATCGCGAGCCGGGATGCCGCGGCGAACCCGGGCCGGATCGTCCCGGCCTTCGCCGCGATCGCGGCCTGCGCGTTCTTGGCAGCCGCCTCGCTCGGGTCCATCGCCCTCGTCACGAAGCAGGCCGAGCGGGGCTGGACCTACGCCGCGCCGGTGGGCAGCGTCTCGGTGGCGGGCTGGATGGACGACATCGACCGGCAGCACCTCGCCGTCGGCACCGTCGTGACCGGGTGGCAGGACGACGGCGCGGGGGCGTCGCGCGGCGTCTACATCGACGCGGAGGCGACCGCCCGGAGCCTGCTCGAGTCCGCCGGTCCGGGCACGCTCGGCACCGTGTGGGATGCCGGGACCGGGCGATGGGATGCAACGGGCACGCTGCTCAACCCGGACGACATCCTGGCCTTCCCGCGGATGGAGCACATCGATGCCGCGCTCGCGGCGGACCAGTGCAAGGAGCTCGAGATCGCGGACTGCCGGTGGCACCAGTCACCGTGGTGGAACCTCGGCATCGTCGATGCGACGGAGCTGGAGGCGGTGACGGGGGAGGAGCTGTCGACGGCGGAGCTCGCCGCCTACCGCGACGGCGCGGCCCTCGTCCTCGATCCCGACTACATCCGCGACGATGGCACGGTGGCGGTGGCCTTCTCAACGCAGGAGAGACTCGCCAAGACCGAGGTCGCCGAGGCCCCCACCGACGTCGTCTCGGTCGCCGCGATCCGGCGCGATCAGCCCCAGCGCCAGGTCTCGGTGCTCATCGCCCCGGAACTCGCCGACAGCTGGGGACTCCGCTCCGGCAACTGGACGGTCATCGCGACCTACGACGTGCCGCTGACGACGGCGCAGGTCGACAGCCTGCAGCAGGAGGCGGACACCCTGTCGCGCACAGGCGAGGTCGGCATGTGGCCGCACCTGGAGTCCGGCCCGCCGGACGCCGCCCCCTGGATGTGGCTCGCCGTCGGCGCGACCGCCGTGCTCGTCATCGGCGCCTCGAGCGTCGCGCTCGGGCTCGCGCGCGTCGAGCGGCGACCCGACGACGCGACGCTCGCCGCCGTCGGCGGCACCCGCCGGCTGCGCCGGGGGATCGCGCTCTGGCAGGCCGCGATCGTGGCCGGCCTCGGCATGGTGACGGGTACGGTCGCCGGCATCCTCCCCGTCTGGGGTGTCGCCCTCGCGTCGGAGCGGATCTACAACCCGCCGTCCTTCGGCGACATGCCGTGGCTGTGGCTCGTCGTGCTCGCCCTCGGCCTGCCCGCGGTGATTGCGCTCGTGTCGTGGCTCGTGCCACCGCGCGACCCCGACCTCACCCGGCGGACCGCGATCGCCTGACGGTCAGCACGCCGACGCGGGCGTCGCGGCCTACGCTCGGAGGATGGGCGCAGAACTGATCACCCCCGCCGAGCTCGATGACCTCCTCGGATCGGAGCGACCGCCGGTCGTCCTCGACATCCGCTGGCGGCTCGACGCGCCGGATGGTCGGGAGGCCTACCGTTCCGGCCACATTCCCGGCGCGGTATACGTCAGCCTGGACGACGAGCTGCCCGCGCACGGCGAACCGGCCGACGGCCGGCATCCGCTGCCCGCGGCGGCCGACTTCGAGGCCGCCGCGCGGCGCTGGGGCCTCAACGACGGCGACACCGTCGTGGTCTACGACGACTGGCAGTCCTTCGGCGCGGCTCGCGCGTGGTGGATGCTGACCGACGCCGGTGTCGCCGACGTGCGTCTCCTCGACGGCGGGCTGGGCTCATGGCGGACCGCCGGGTTGCCGCTCGAGACCGGCGATGTCGTTCCCGTGCCTGGCACGGTGAGGCTCGCGCCCGGGCATCTGCCGCAGCTCACGATCGACGAGGCCGCGGCGCTCCCCGCGCACGGCGCGCTCCTCGACGTCCGCGCGACAGAGCGGTACCGCGGCGAGAACGAGCCGATCGACCCGCAGGCGGGCCACATCCCGGGTGCACTCAATCTCCCCACGGCGGCGAACGTCGACGCGGACGGCAGATTCCTGCCCGCGGAGGCGCTCCGCGAACGCGTCGCCCACCTCGAGGCGGACGGCCCCGTCGGCGTGTACTGCGGCTCCGGTGTCTCGGCCGCGCACGCCGTGTTCGCGCTGCAGCGCGCCGGGCTCGACCCTGCACTGTACGTCGGCTCGTGGAGCCAGTGGTCCAATCATCCGGGCCGTCCCGTCGCGACGGGAGCGCAGCCGTGACCGCGCGCTGGGCGATCCTCGGCGCCGGCGCCATCAGCCGCGACTTCGTGAACGGGCTGACCCACGCGACGCTCGGCCACCTGCACGCGGTCGGCGCCCGCTCCGCGGCCGACGCCCGAACCTTCGCCGACGCGCACGGTGCCGTCGTCGCCGGAACCTACGAGGAGATCCTCGAGCGCGACGACGTCGACGCCGTCTACATCGGCACGGTCCACACGACGCACGGCGAACTCGCGATCGCGGCCCTCGAGGCGGGCAAGGCCGTGCTGTGCGAGAAGCCGCTGACGACGACTCCCGCCGACACGGATGCTGTGTGCGCGGTCGCCGCCCGCACCGGCCTCCCGCTCGTCGAGGCGTTCAAGTACCGCTTCGGCCCCTTCCCCGAGCTGCTGCGCCGGAGAATCGAGGACGGGGCGATCGGAGAGGTCACCGAGGTGGTCACGACGATCGGGTTCACGGCGACCGAACGCTCGGGCCGCCTCTTCGACCCCGCCGTGGCCGGCGGGGCGATCCTCGACGCCGGCTGCTACCCCGTCTCCCTCGCCGTCGGCGTCGCGGCCTGGGCGGGGCAGTCCCTCGAAGGCGCGCGGGTGCGTAGTGCAGATGGGACCGTCGGCGACACCGGCGTCGACGAGACGGCATCCGCTGTTCTTCAGCTCGGCGCTGTGACGGCGCGCGTCCGCACGGCCATCGTCGAGGACCTGCCGCGCTCCGCGCGCATCGTCGGCACGTCGGGTGAGATCGAGGTGCCCAACGTGTGGGGGAGCCGGCAGCAGAGCACGGATGCCGCCGTGCTGCGCCGGCCCGACGGAACGGTCGAGCACCTGACGGCCGAGACGCTGAACCCGATGGGGGCCGAGGCGGATGCGGTCATCGCGGCGCTCCGCGACGGACGCACCGAGGCGCCGGAGATGCCGTGGGCGCAGACTCGCGTCATCGCGCGTCTGCTCGAGGACTGGCGCCGCGCCCTCGACTGACTCACGCCCGCCGGGGCCTCACGAGTTGGGGTCACTTGGTGCCGCCTCGGCCCCCGCGAGGCGGCGCGAACTGCCACGCATCCAGGGCGCGCCCTGGGCCTCACGAGTTGGGGTCACTTGGTGTCGCCTCGACCCTCGCGAGGCGGCACGAACTGACCCCAATCCCAGCGCGCCGCCTTAGGTCTCACGAGTCGGGGTCACTTGGTGCCGCCTCGACCCCCGCGAGGCGGCGCGAACTGCCATGAGTTCGGGGTCACTTCGCGTCGCCTCGGCCCCCGCGAGGCGGCTCGAACTGCCACCAATCCCAGCGCGCCGCCTTAGGTCTCACGAGTGGGGGTCACTTGGTGCCGCCTCGGCCCCCGCGAGGCGGCACGAACTGACCCCAATCCCAGCGCGCGCCCGCGCCCGCCCACGCTCAGGTGATGAGCGGCCCGAGCTCCCGCGCGGCGGCCACGAGCACGGCCGCGGTCTCCGCCGGATCGTCCACGCGCCGCCGCGGCCCGGAGTAGGCGAGGGCCCCCGCGAGGGCTCCGGACGCATCGCGGATCGGCGCTGCGAGGCATCCCGACGTCGCTCCCGCGCGACGCACGACGCCGTAGGTGCGCAGGTCCGCGGCGGCGTCCGGCGCGGACGAGGGGCGGGCGTCCACGTCCCGCAGGAGTCCCAGCGCGAACCTCTCCGGCTCACGCGCGAGGCGCTGCTCGTCGGACAGCGGGAAGTCGGGGTCGGCGTCGGCCACGACGATGCGCCCCTCCGTGTACACGACGAGGTGGACGCCGCCGCGCACCCGCCGCCGCGTCTCCTCGACGATGTCGCGCGCCGCGCGCGGGATGCGGACCGGCGCGGCCGCAGCGGCGAGGTGGATGACCTTCGCGCCGAGCGCGAAGCCCGCGAGGTCGGGCGTGCGGACGAGGTACTCGTCCTGGACCAGCAGGTTCAGCAGCCGGTAGGCCGTGGCCCGTGGCAGGCCGAGGGCGAGGGAGATCTCGCGCGCCGTGACGCCGGCGCCGAGCGCCGCGACCGCCTCGAGCACCGTGAGCGCACTGTGGATCGCGCGCGGCTGCCGCGCGCTGAGGGTCGGCGCTGCGCCCCGGTCGGCGCCCCCGCCCGGCCCGCCCGCCGCGTCGCCCACTCCCGCCGGCTCACCCATCGCGCGCGACCCCGCCCAGGACATGGGATGCCGTCGGCTCGTCGTACCCGCCGATGCCGTCGAGCGGGGCGCCGCTGCGGCGCCGCCACGCGATCAGGGCTCCGGCGAGGCCGCCGAGGCCCAGCGAGATCCAGACGCCGGGATTTCCCTGCTGTGCCTCGACCACGAGGTAGACCGCGAGGCAGCCGACGATCGCGATCGCGGCGGTCGCCGCGACGACCGTGGCCGCGACGGTCGTCTCGCCGATGCGGCGGAGGAACACCGGCGCGGCGGCGCACACGATCGCGTACGCCGTGATGTAGCCGACCGCGGAGATCACGATGACGGCACCCATGGCATCCCAGGGGCGAACGCCCAGCGCGACGATGACGACCGGCAGCGCGGCGATCGCCGTGACGGTAGGCCACACGGCGCCGATGGGCGTCCGGTGCCGCGGGTGGGTGCGGCCGAGGAAGTGCGGCCCGACGCCGTCGCGGCCCATCGCGAACAGCACGCGGGTCAGCGCCGTCGTCGACGCGATGGCGCACGCGAGGAACGACGCGGCGATCCCCACGTCGGCCGCCGCCGCCCACGGCGCGAGGCCGAACGCGCCGGCGAGCTCGTCGATGGGAGCTGCGGAGGTCACCAGGTCGCGGCCGATCGCCGCGAACCCGGCGACCTGCGTGTACGCGGCGAGCAGGTACAGCGCACCCGCGACGAGTACCGTCCCGACGATCGCGCGGGGGATGTTGCGCAGCGGCGCGCGCGCCTCCACTCCGAGCGTCGCGGAGCTTTCGAACCCGACGAACGCGGTGAGCGCGAGCACGGCGCCGGCCGCCACAGCCGAGACCGACACCCCGCCCGGCGGGAGGATCGCCGAGATGTCGAACGGCCCGATCTGCACGAGGAGCGCCGTCAGCAGCGTGACGATCAGCGCGACCGACACCGACTCGACGATGAGCGCGATCCGCGCAGAGAGCCGGATGCCGCGCACGAGCACGACCGCGAGCACCGCGGCCTCGCCGACGAGCGCGGCGATCGCGGCGAGCGGCGCCGGAACCCCCGGCGCGACCCGTGCGAGCAGCATCGACAGGTAGTGCGCGCCGCCGAGCAGCGCGAAGACGGAGATGAACGCGTACCCGACGATGATCGCGGCGCCGGTCGCGAGGCCCGCCGTCGGGCCGAGCCCGCGCGCCGCGTACGTGTAGAGCGATCCGCTCGCTGCGAGGCGCCGCGTGAACTGTGTGACGGTCCCCGCGACGAGCAGGGCGAGCACGGTGGCGAGCGCCACCGCGGGCAGCGTCGCGCCACCGGCGGCGCCGGCCACGAGCAGGATGACGGTGGTCGCGGCGGCGGCGGGCGCCACGGCGGCGACGGACTGCGCCAGGACGTCGGCGAATCCCACGGTCCGGCGCTCGAGGCCGTCCAGGGGCGACGTCGCCGCGAACTCGTGGACCGGGTCGGGGCGGGCGATCGCGCGCTCGAGAGCTGTCATGGGGCCTCCGCCTCTGGATCTGCGCGTGGCCGACGCTACCGAGACCCCGTTGCCCCGCGACTACCGCCATGTTTCGCGTTCGTGTCGTCCGAATGAGACACCGCGCGCGCGGCGTCCCGTTCGGGATGCCGGGAGGTTTCACACGGGCGAGACCGCCGGGCAACGACGACGGTCCACGGTGGGGGGAAACGTCCCGCCCGCCCGAAGGGAACCCCATGACCCAGCTCGAATCTCCGGGAGTCGAGGCATCCGCGAAGCGGACGCTGTCCGGCTCCCTCGGCGCCACCGCCATCGTCTTCATGGTCGTCGCCGCCGCCTCACCGCTCACCGTCATCGGCGGCGCCGCGCCACTCGGCATCCTGCTCGGCAACGGCGCGGGATTCCCCGCGCTCTACGCCATCAGCGCCGTCATCCTGCTGCTCTTCGCCGTCGGCCTCGCGGCGATGTCGCGTCACATCCCGAAGCCCGGCGCATTCTTCACCTACGTCGGTTACGGGCTCGGTCGCTCCAACGGCCTCGCCGCCGCGTGGCTCGCGATGCTGACGTACACGACCATCCAGGTGTCGGTGTACGGCTACATCGGCTTCATCCTGAGCTACACGCTGGAGACCTACACCGCCGTCGCCCTGCCCTGGTGGCTGTTCTCGCTGCTGGTCATCGGGCTCGTCGGCATCCTCGGCTACCGGCACATCGACCTCTCCAGCAAGGTGCTCGGGGTCCTGCTGATCGCCGAGGTCGGCGTCGTGGCCGTCCTCGTCGCCGCAGTCGTCTTCTCCGGCGGCGCGGACGGCCTCAGCCTCGCCCCCTTCGAGCCCGCGAACGTCGTCAGCGGGTCGCCCGGTGTCGGGCTCATGTTCGCGATCGCCGCGTTCATCGGCTTCGAGGCCACCGCGATCTTCCGCGACGAGGCGAAGGACCCCGACAAGACGATCCCGCGCGCGACCTACATGGCCGTCATCGGCATCGGCCTGTTCTACACGCTGGCCTCGTGGGGTCTCGTGATGGCGTGGGGGCCGGATGCCGTGCTCGACGAGGCCGCGGCCGATCCCGGCAGCCTCATCCTCCGCACGATGGCCGCCTACCTGGGCGCGACCGGCGAGATCATCACCAACGTCCTCCTGATCACGTCGATGTTCGCGTGCGTGCTGTCCTTCCACAACGTCGTCACCCGCTACCAGCACTCGATGGCCGCCGCGGGGGTCCTGCCCGACAAGCTGGCCTCGGTCCACCACGCGCACCTCTCGCCGCACGTGTCCTCCGTCGTGCAGACCGGGACGTCGGTCGTCCTCATCGCCGTGTTCGCGCTGTTCCAGCTCGACCCGGTGCTCGCGGTCTTCACCTGGTTCGCCGGCGTCGCGACCCTCGCCATCGCGATCCTCATGGCGCTCACCTCGGTCGCCGTCATCGTCTACTTCGTCAAGACGCGTAAGGACACCCGGCTCTGGAACACGATCCTCGCGCCGGGGCTCGGCTTCCTCGGGCTCGTGCTCTCGGCGGCCCTGATCATCGCCTACTTCCCGATCATGGTGGGCGATGTGGATGCCGAGGGGGCGCCGGTCTTCGGCGGCCTCAGCTGGTTCCTGCTCGCCCTCGTCGTCGTCTTCCCCGTCGCCGGCTACCTGCAGGCCGCCTGGATCAAGGCCCGCCGGCCCGCCGCGTACGCCAAGCTCACCGACTCGATCGCCGCCTGAAGCCCCACCGCAAGGAGAACCACCCATGAGCATCACCGACATCCAGTCCACCGCCGCCCACACGGCACCGCCCGCCCCCGCGCACCCGCTGTCCTCGCTCACCGCGGCGGAGCTCGAAGCCGTCCGCGCCGTCGTGCTCGCGCTGCCGGAGACGACCGACCGCACCCGGTTCGCCTACGTCGGGCTCGAGGAGCCGCACAAGGCGGAGGTCCTCGCGTGGGAGGCGGGCGGGGCGCTGCCCGAGCGGCGCGCCCGCGTGCAGGTGCTCGACCTGACGACCACGCGCTCGTCCGACCTGGTGGTCTCCCTCGCCACCGGCGAGGTCGTCTCCGAGACGGTCCTGGACGGCACGGCCGGTCAGCTGCCGATCCTGGACGCCGAGTTCGAAGAGGTCGAGCTCATCGCGAACGCGGATGCCGGCTGGATCGCGGCGCTCGCCGCCCGGGGCCTCACGACCGACGACGTCGTGCTGGTCCCGCTGTCGGCCGGGCACTACGGCTACCCAGAGGAGGAGGGGCGCCGCATCCTCCGCACCTTCGCATTCCAGCAGTTCCACCCCGCCGACCACCCGTGGGCGCACCCCGTCGACGGCCTCACGGCGTACATCGACGTCGCGGACCGGAAGGTCATCCGCATCGTCGACACCCCCGGGTTCGAGGTGCCGCAGACGAGCGGCAACTACGACGACCCGGAGCTGCAGGGTGCACCCCTGGAGGGGCTCAAGCCGATCGTCATCACGCAGCCCGACGGCGCGAGCTTCACGGTCGACGGGGAGCACGTCACGTGGGGGGAGTGGGACCTGCGGATCGGGTTCGACACCCGCGAGGGTCTCATCCTGCGCCAGCTCACCTTCGCCGGCCGCCCCGTCATGTACCGTGGGTCGATCAGCGAGATGGTCGTGCCCTACGCCGACCCCGCACCGAACCGGTTCTGGCAGAACTACTTCGACACCGGCGAGTACCTGTTCGGCCGGTACACGAACGAGCTGGAACTCGGTTGCGACTGCGTCGGCGACATCACCTACCTCGACGCCGTCCTGGCCGACGAACTGGGCGCCCCGCGCACCGTCCGCAACGGCGTGTGCATGCACGAGGAGGACTTCGGCTCGCTCTGGAAGCACACCGACATCTTCACGGGGGCCAGCGAAGTGCGCCGTCAGCGCCGCCTCGTCATCTCCTTCTTCACGACGGTCGGCAACTACGACTACGGGTTCTTCTGGTACCTCTACCTCGACGGAACGATCGAATGCGAGGCCAAGCTCACCGGTATCCTGTTCACCTCGTCCTACCCCGGGGAGGACTACCCGTTCGCGTCGCAGGTCGCGCCGGGACTCGGCGCGCCCTACCACCAGCACCTCTTCTCGGCCCGCCTGGACATGACCGTGGACGGCCTCGCGAACGTCGTGAACGAGATCGACGCCGTGCGCGTGCCGATCTCCGAGGCCAACCCGGCAGGCAACGCCTTCACGAAGCAGGTGACGCCGATCACGTCGGAGCTCGTGTCCGGCCGTGTCGCGGACGGCGCGGTGAACCGCGTGTGGCAGGTCGCCTCCACCGAGAAGACGACGTCGATGGGGCAGCCCACGTCGTACATGCTCTTCCCGACCGAGACGCCCGTGCTGCTCGCCGACGACACGTCCTCGATCGCGTCGCGCGCCGCGTTCGCGACGAAGAACCTCTTCGTCACGAAGTACGACCCCGCCGAGCGGTATGCGGCCGGCGACTTCGTCAACCAGCACCCGGGCGGCGGCGGCATCCCCGCCTTCATCGCGGGGGACGAGCCGCTCGTCGGCGAGGACCTCGTGCTGTGGCACACGTTCGGCCTGACGCACTTCCCGCGCAACGAGGACTGGCCGGTCATGCCGATGGACTACGCCAAGTTCACGCTGAAGCCGTACAACTTCTTCGAGCGCAACCCCACGCTGAACGTGCCGGCGCCGGTCTCCGACCACTGCTCGGCGGGGACGGCGGGGTCGCACGCCGTCGCGGGCGACCACGACCACCACGCCGGTCACGGGTCGCACGGTCACGGGTCGCACGATCACGGCGCGCACGGCCACTGAGCGCATGGCCGACCTGCTCCACCTCTGGGCGCTCGCGCCCGCCACGCTCGGCGCGTGCTGTGTCGCCGCCGACCGGGGGCGGGCGCGGGCGCCCGAGCTCGTGGCATCCGTCCTGATGGTGCTCGCCATGACGGATGCCGCGACCGGCTCGGGCGTGCTCGCGCCGGTCCTCTGGGCGGCGCTGCTCGTCGTCGCCGCGATGGCCCTCGCGGCCGTGCGCGGTCGGCGCCGGTCCGCCGCGGCGCATCCCGCGCCGGCGATGAGCGTCATGACGACCCTCGGGCTCGTCGTGATGGCCGCGCTCACCGTCGCGATGGGCGTCCACGGAACGGGCCACGCCACCGGACACGCGCACGGGGTCGGCGCTCCCGGCCTCGCGCTGGGCGTCGGCGCCGTCACGGCCGCCTACGTCGGCGCCGCGGGCGTCCTCGCGGTGCGCGGGATGCCGTGGCTGGATCGCGTCCAATACGCGGCGATGGGCGCGTCGACCCTGCTCATGGGGCTCGCGGCCCTCGTCTGACCCGGGGCCGAGCTCGGCCCCGGGCGTGGCTCCGGGAAAGGTGTCAGCTCGCGCCGCCTCGACCCGCGCCAGGCGGCACAAGCTGCCACCTTCTGCGCGCTGCACCCTCATGGCCCTGGGAAAGGTGTCACTTCGCGCCGCCTCGAGTCGCTCGACGCGGCATGAGCTGTCCCTCCTCGCGTGGGGCGTCCTCGCGGCCCTGGAAAAGGTGTCAGCTCGCGCCGCCTCGACCCGCGCGAGACGGCGCGAGCTGCCCCCATTTGGGCGCCCGCCCCGCCGACGCGAACCTCCCGAGGCCCGCGGCCACAGCATCCGTAGTTGAATCGGACCATGCGAGCCACCTACATGTTCGGCGCGGGTGACGTCCGCGTCGTCGACGCCCCCGATCCGACCATCGAGCAGCCGACCGACGCCGTCCTCCGGGTCGCAGCGGCCTGCGTGTGCGGCAGCGACCTGCATCCGTTCCACACGATGCCGGTGCGTGAGCGCGGGTCCTCGATGGGGCACGAGATGATCGGCGTCGTCGAGGAGATCGGCGCCGACGTCCGCACGGTGAAGCCCCGCGACGTCGTCATCGTGCCGTTCGTCTGGTCGTGCGGCGAATGCGACTTCTGCCGCGAAGGGCTGCAGACCTCGTGCCGCTTCGGGCGGCAGCGCACCGGCGGCGCGCAGGCGCAGTACCGGCGCGCGCCGCTGGCCGACGGGACGCTGTACCGCCTCGACGTCGACGAGGACGACGAGCGGATGCCGGGACTCCTGACCCTCAGTGACGTCTACGGCACCGGCTACCACGCGGCCCTCACCGGCGGCGCGGGCCCCGGGAAGACGGTCGCGGTGATCGGCGACGGCGCCGTCGGCCTCCTTGCCGTGCTGTCGGCGCGGCAGCTCGGCGCGGAGCGCATCATCCTGATGGGGCGGCACGACGCGCGGACCGACCTCGGCCGCCGCTACGGCGCGACCGATGTCGTGGCGGCGCGCGGCGACGAGGGAATCGCGGCGGTCCGCGACCTCACCGGCGGCGACGGGGCGCACGTCGTCGTGGATGCCGTGGGCCACCTGCCCGCGTACGAGCAGGCGCTCGGCATCGTCCGCGACGGCGGGGCGGTCAGCCGCGTCGGGGTCCCGCAGTACACGTCCGGGCCCATCGGGCGGACGCAGTTCGATCGCAACATCACGATCACCGGCGGCGTCGCGCCCGTCCGGGCGTACATCGACCGGCTGCTGCCCGGCATCCTGGACGGCACGGTCGACCCGGGCGCCGTGTTCGACCGCGAGGTCGGGCTCGAGGAGATCCCCGAGGCGTACCGGCTCATGGATGCCCGCGAGGCGCTGAAGGTCCTCGTCCGGCCCTGAGTCGCGGCATCCGCCTCCATCCGCTCGGCATCCGCTCGGCATCCGCCCTTCATCCGCTCGGCATCCGCCCCCCACCGTGCGCCGGGCACGGGCGCGGCGTGCCGTCCGGGAGGAGATGTCACGTCGGGAGGATCACCTGGTCCGTGGCAGCCTCCCGAGGCGTCATCTCCTCCGGAACCGCCCACCCCGCCGCCCGCGGAGCGATGCGGGGCGCCGCCACCCCTGCGCGTCGCGCCGTCAGCCCTGCGCGTCGCGCCAGGAGTGCTGCGGCTCGTACCCCAGCAGACGCCGCGCCTTCGCCGTCGAGAACAGCGAGTCGTTGACGCCCACATCGCCGCGCACCTCGACGCCGGGGAAGACCTCGGCGATCAGCTCGGCGTTCGGCCGGGTCATGACGGTGTCGGCCGCCGCGATGAGGAAGCGGTCGAAGCCGGCGGGGGCCACCTCCAGCGCGCGCAGGATCGCCTGGGCGCCGTCGCGCGCGTCGATGTAGCTCCACAGGTTCCACTTCCGCAGGCGCGGGTCGGCATCGAACGCCGGGAACTCCGCGTAATCCTCCGGCACCATGACGTTGGAGAACCGCAGCGCCGTGATCGACGCCTGCGGATGCCACCGCACGAGCTCGATCGCGAGCTGCTCCTCGAGGTGCTTGACCAGGGAGTAGACCGACTCGGGGCGCGCCGGGTAGTCCTCGTCGACGGGAACGTACGGCGGGGGGACGTCGAACGGCAGCCCCTGGACGGTCTCGCTGGATGCGTAGACGATCCGCGTGATGCCCAGTCGCAGCGCCGCCCAGAAGACATTGAAGGTGACCGCGATGTTGTTGTGGAAGGTCGCGACGTCGGCGCGGATGCCGGGGGCCGGGATCGCCGCCAGATGCACGAGCGCCTCGACCCCGTCGTGCTGATCGCCCACAGAGGTGAGCGCGTCGACGACCTGCCCGTAGTCGGTGAGGTCGACCTGAACGAAGCCCGGGCCGCGCAGGCCCACGGCGTCGAGGCCGATCACCTCATGGCCTGCGGCTCGCAGCTCGCGGACGACGACGGTTCCCAGCTTGCCGGAGGACCCGGTGACGGCGATGCGCATGCCTCCAGCGTGGCACGCCGCGGCGTGCCACGGGGTGTGACCGGTAACCTCGGCCACATGGGACAGCGGAGCGGCACCGAGCGCGTGGGCATGCGCGAGGTCGCGGCGCGCGCCGGCGTCTCGACGCAGACGGTGTCGCGCGTGATCAACGAGCATCCGCACATCCGGCCTGAGACACGGGCGCGGGTCGAGCAGGCGATGGCCGACCTCGGCTACCGGATGAACAACGCGGCCCGCTCGCTCGGCACCTCGACGACCCGCACCATCGGGGTGCTCGCGTCCGACTCCGACCTGTTCGGCCCCGCTGCCGGCATCGCCGCCCTCGAGGCGGCCGCGCGGGCCGCCGGCCGCTGGATCTCCACGGCCTACGCAGACGGTGCCGAGCCCGCTGCCGTCGGTGCGGCCGTCGACCACCTGCTCGCGCAGGGCGTCGACGGGATCGTCGTGGTCGCGCCGCACACCGCGACGCTGCGCACGCTCGGCGACAGCGTGCAGGGGGTTCCCCTCGTCGTCCTGCAGGGCGGCGCGGGCGAGGCCCCTCAGGTGGACGGCGCGGCCCTCGCCGTGGATCATCTCGCGCAACTCGGCCACCGTCGCATCGCCCGCGTCGCGGGACCGGCCGCATGGCACGAGGCGGGCCTCCGCGACCGCGGCATGGACGACGCCCTCGCCCGCCACGCGCGGACCGGCGCGGGCCGCTGGGAGGGTGACTGGTCGGCGGCCGGCGGGGCGGCGCTCGCCTCGGAGGTCGCCGCGGCCGTGCGCGCGCCGGACGGTCCGACGGCGGTCGCCGTCGCGAACGACCAGATGGCGCTGGGCCTCATCGCGGGGCTGTTCGATCTCGGGGTGCGCGTGCCCGCCGACGTGTCGATCACGGGGTTCGACGACAACCCGGATGCCGGCTTCTACCGGCCCGCGCTCACGACGGTGCGCCTGGACATCGCGGGGGAGGCGCGTCGCTGCATCGGCGAGCTCGTCGCGCCGGGGACGGCTGCCGCCGCGGCCCCTCCCCGCCTCGTGGTCCGGGACTCCACGGCGCCACGCTGATCCGCACCGCCTGCGCTCTGGCATCCATCGTGTGTTACCGGTAACATGTCGATCGTCCCCTCGTCACGAACCAACGGAGGCACCGTGACCGCAGCATCGCCCGCACACGACGCGATCGTCGCGGGGCGCACCGCGCTCGGCATCGAGCTCGGCTCGACCCGCATCAAGGCCTGCCTCATCGACGTCGACGACCCGGCGACCGTCCTCGCGATCGGCGTGCACGAGTGGGAGAACGTCTTCGCCGATCGCCGGTGGACCTACCCGCTGGATGCCGTCTGGTCGGGCCTGCAGGCGGCGTACGCCGATCTCGTCGCCGACGTCGAGCGCCGCCATGGCGCACGCCTGGAGACCATCGGAGCGATCGGCGTCTCGGCGATGATGCACGGGTACCTCGCGTTCGATGCGGCGGGCGAGCTGCTCGTGCCGTTCCGGACCTGGCGCAACACGGACACCGGAGCCGCCGCCGCCGAGCTCAGCGATCTCTTCGGGGTGAACATCCCGCTGCGCTGGTCGATCGCCCACCTCCGCCAAGCCGTGCTCGACGGCGAGCCGCACATCGCGGACCTCGCGTCGTTCACGACCCTCGCCGGGTACGTGCACCGGGAGCTCACGGGGCGCCGCGTCCTCGGTGTCGGCGACGCCTCCGGCATGTTCCCGATCGACCCGGCGACCGGCGACTACGACCGGGATCTCGTGCGCCGCTACGACGATCTCGCCGCCGGCTCCACCCCGCCGCTGCGCGACCTCCTGCCCGAGGCGCTCGTCGCGGGCGCGGACGCCGGCACACTCACCCCGGAGGGGGCCGTCCTGCTCGACCCGACCGGCGTGCTGCGGCCCGGCATCCCGTTCTGCCCGCCGGAGGGCGACGCCGGCACCGGCATGGTCGCGACGAACGCCGTCGCCCCGCGTACCGGCAACGTCAGCGCGGGGACGAGCATCTTCGCGATGGTGGTTCTGGAGCGGCCGCTGCGCGGCGTGCACCACGAGCTCGACGTCGTCACGACGCCGGCCGGCGACCCCGTCGCGATGGTGCACTGCAACAACGGCGCGAGCGAGCTCGCCGCCTGGGCGGGGCTGTTCGGCCGGTTCGCGGAGGCCTCCGGGTCGCCGGTCTCGTCCGACGCCGTGTTCGACGTGCTGTTCCGCGAAGCGCTCGACGGCGACGCGGATGCCGGCGGGCTCCTCGCGTACAACCACCTCGCCGGTGAGCCGATCGCCGGGCTCGACGAGGGGCGGCCGCTGTTCGTCCGCACCCCGGACAGCCGGCTGACCCTCGCGAACGTCATGCGCGCCCAGCTGTACGGCGTCTTCGGGACGCTCGCCCTCGGCATGCGCGTGCTCGCGGAGGAATCCGTCGCGCTCGACCGGATGACGGCGCACGGCGGGCTCTTCCGCACCGCCGGCGTCGCCCAGCGCTTCCTCGCGGGGGCCCTCGATGCCCCCGTGGCCGTCGGCGAGACGGCATCCGAGGGGGGCGCGTGGGGGATCGCCGTCCTGGCCGCCTTCCGCCTTTCCAGCGGCACCGACCTCGGCGCCTACCTCGACGACCGGTTCTTCGCGGGTGCGCCGATCGCCGTCGCCGACCCCGACCCCGCCGACGTCGCGGGATTCGCCGCCTACCTCGACCGCTACCGCGCCGGGCTCGCCGTCGAGGCGGCCGCCGTGGCATCCCTCTGACTCACCCCTATCGAAGGAACACGCATGCCCCTCTCATCCTCCCTCGACGGCTACACCGTCTGGTTCGTCACCGGCAGCCAGAACCTGTACGGCGAAGAGACCCTCCGCCAGGTCGCGGAGCAGTCGCAGGAGGTCGTCGCGGGCCTCGACGGACTGCCCGTCCGCGTCGAGTGGAAGCCCGTCCTGAAGGACGCCGACTCGATCCGCCGGCTCGCGCTCGAGGCCAACAGCGACGACAGCGTCATCGGCGTGATGGCCTGGATGCACACCTTCAGCCCCGCGAAGATGTGGATCGCCGGGCTCGACGCGCTGCAGAAGCCGCTGCTGCACCTGCACACGCAGGCGAACGTGGAGCTGCCCTGGGCCGACATCGACTTCGACTTCATGAACCTCAACCAGGCCGCCCACGGCGACCGCGAGTTCGGCTACATCCAGACGCGCCTCGGCGTGCCCCGCAAGACCGTCGTCGGGCACGTGTCGAACCCCGCCGTCCGGCAGCAGATCGAGGACTGGCAGCGCGCCGCCGCCGGCCGCCAGGCCGCGCGCACGCTCAAGCTCGCCCGCTTCGGCGACAACATGCGCTACGTCGCCGTCACGGAGGGCGACAAGACGGAGGCCGAGCTGCGGTTCGGCGTGCAGGTCAACACGTGGGGCGTCAACGAACTCGCGGATGCCGTCGCGCAGGCCACCGACGCGCAGATCGACGCGCTCATCGAGGAGTACATCGCGGCCTACGACGTCGCGGAGGAGCTCCTGCCCGGCGCTGCGCGGCACCAGTCGCTGCGGGACGGCGCCGCGATCGAGGTCGGGTTGCGCTCCTTCCTCGAGGACGGCGGGTTCGGGGCGTTCACGACCTCGTTCGAAGACCTCGGGGAGCTGAAGCAGCTGCCCGGACTCGCGGTGCAGCGCCTCATGGCGGAGGGCTACGGGTTCGGCGCCGAGGGCGACTGGAAGACCGCGATCCTCGTCCGCGTCGCGAACGTCATGGGCGCCGGCCTCCCGGGCGGTGCGAGCCTCATGGAGGACTACACCTACGACCTCGTCGCGGGCGACGAGAAGATCCTCGGCGCGCACATGCTCGAAGTCGCGCCGTCGCTCACGACCGCCAAGCCGCGGCTGGAGATCCACCCGCTCGGCATCGGCGGCAAGGACGACCCGGTGCGCCTCGTCTTCACCGCCGACCCGGGCCCGGCTCTCGTCGTCGCGATGAGCGACATGCGCGACCGGTTCCGGCTCGTCGCGAACGTCGTGGAGAACGTCGCCGCCCCCGACCTCCCGCAGCTGCCCGTCGGTCGCGCCGTCTGGAAGCCCGCCCCCGACTTCGCGACGTCCGCGGCGTGCTGGCTGACCGCCGGCGCCGCGCACCATACCGTGATGACGACGGCCGTCGGGATCGAGGTGTTCCGTGACTTCGCGGAGATGGCCGGGACGGAGCTGCTGGTGATCGACGAAGACACGACCGTGCGCGGATTCCAGAAGGAGCTGCGCTGGAACCAGGCGTACTGGCGTCTGGCGCAGGGCCTGTGAGCGGCTCGGCGACGCCGGTCTCCGGCACGGCGTACGAGCTCCGGTCGGGCGGCTACGCGGCGACGGTCGCGAGCGTCGGCGCGTCGCTGCGCCGGCTGACGCACGCCGGCCGCGACCTCGTCGTGCCGTTCGGCGCCGACGAGGTGCGGCCCGGCTACCGCGGCGCGACGCTCGCGCCGTGGCCGAACCGGGTCGTCGACGGGCGGTACACCTTCGACGGGACGTCGTACCGGACGGCGCTCACCGAGCCGGAGCGCGGCCACGCCCTGCACGGCCTCGTCGCGTGGCTCGAGTTCGGCGTCGTGGCGCAGGGCGAGGACGAGGTGACGCTCGCCGCCGACATCGTGCCCCAGACCGGCTACCCCTGGCGGGTGCGCGTCGAGACGACCTACCGGCTTGACGCGGCCGGGCTCACGCAGACCGTGCGGGCGACGAACGAGAGCGCGGGCACGGCGCCGTTCGGCACCGGTCCGCACCCGTACCTCGTGGCCGGACCCAGCGGGCTGAACGCCTGGTCGCTGGAGCTCCCCGCCGCCCAGGTCCTCGACGTCACGCCCGACCGGCTCGCCCCTGTCGCGCTGCACGCCGTGGACGACCTCGACGCGGACCGCTTCGACTTCCGTGCCGCGCGGACGCTCGGCGCCGTCGAGATCGACCACGCGTACACGGAGCTCGCCCGGGACGCCGACGGCACCGCCACGGTCCGGCTGACCGACCCCGCCGGCGGCGGCGTTCAGATGACGTGGGGCGCGGAGTGCCCCTGGGTGCAGGTGCACACGGCCGACCTGCCCGGTGGCCCCGCGCAGCCGGGGCACCGCGGCGGCCTCGCCGTCGAGCCGATGACGTGCGCCCCGGACGCCTTCAACGCCGACCGCTACGACTACGACGCGGGACTGCTCACGATCGCTCCGGGCGCAACGGCGACGGCATCCTGGCGGATCTCGGTGCTCTGAGCCTGCGGCCCGCCGGCGGCGCCCCTGACCCGCACGGCAATCTGCAGGATGCGGTGTGACGCACGGGGCGGATGAGCGGTCGTCCGCCTCATCCGTCACCGTCGATCCTGCAGTTTGCAGCGGGCCGTGCCCAGGACCGTGCCGATGACCACGGGGAGAGGGGCGGCAGGCCGCTGCCGTCACTCGATCCCCGTGGTCACCCTCGCGAAAGCGAGCCCGACGGACCACGCCGCGCATCCCCCAGTGCGGAGCGCGGTCTTCGTCATCGGGTGTTCGGAGCCCTCTCCGCATCGGATGGGGCCGACCGAAGGCTTCACGGTAGGCGGGGTGCAAGCAGCGGGCAGGGGGCTTGCCACGGCCTCCGGACCCTGCTATTCCGCCGCGCCGCCCACCGGGGTCGTCGTGTCGATCGCGTCGCGGAGGGGTCGCCGCATCGCGGCCCAGTATCGCGTCGGCGTGATCCGCGTCAGCACGTCGACGAGGCGAGCTTCACGCCCGATCATCGTCCGCGCGCGGCGCCTGATCGTGGCGTCGACGATCTTCGCCGCGGCGTCGGCGGGCTCGGTGTGGTACATCCTCGCCTGCGCCTGTGCGGCCCGATCGGCGACCGCCGGGTCGATCGCCGCGGCATAGCGTCCGCGGAGGATGATCCCGGTCTTCACCCCGGCGGGGTACACGGCGCCGACCGTGACGGTCGACCCCTCGAGCTCGTGGCGGAGTGCCTCGGTGAACCCGCGGACGGCGTACTTGCTCATCGCGTACGGGATGCGCCCCGCCGGTGCCGCGAGCCCGTAGATCGAGACGAGGTGCGTGATGTGCGCGGCGGGGGCGCGGCGCAGCGCGGGCAGCAGCGCCTGCGTGATGTTGACCGTGCCCCAGAGGTTCACGTCCATGAGCCAGCGCATCTCCGCCATCGTGAGCTGGTCGATGCTGCCGAGCATGGACGAGCCGGCGCAGGTGATGAGGGTCTGCACGTGCGGGTGGGATGCCGTGATGTCGGCCGCAGCGGCCGTCACGGCCGCGTCGTCCGAGAGGTCCACCACGTGCGTCGTGTGGCCCGTGCCGGGCAGGGATGCCGACACCGCCGCGAGGCCCGCCGCATCCCGGTCGACGAGCGCGAGCCGCGCCCCGCCGGCCGCGAGCCGGCGGGCGACTTCGGCGCCCATGCCGGCGGCTGCGCCGGTGACGACGCTCGTCGCGCCGGTGACGTCCAGTCGTGGCATCCGTACCCCTGTTCTCGATTTGTTCCGTCTCTACCGTCGATTCTGGCCGACGCCCTTCCCTAGGATCGAGGGGAGGGGGACCCGTGGCCGAGAAGCAGCAGCGCGTGCGCACACGCGACGTCGTCGCTGAGGGGCTGTACATCGCGTCCGCGGCGACCCGGCTGAGCTTGAAGAACAGCATCCTCGTGCACATCCTCGCCGAGGGGGAGGACTTCGACTCGGAGCGGTTCCTCCCCGATGCGCGCGCCGCGCTGCTCGCGCTCGCCGACGAGGCCGAGGAGGATGCCGCGCGCGCCGAGCGCGACCGCAAGGCGGCCCGCGGGCGGCACACCGACTCCGACGGCACGCACGACTATCGCAGCCGCGACATCCGCAACCTCCGCCGCCGCCGCAAGCAGTCGCAGCACGTCGCGCGCGAGCTGCGCGCGCGGGCCGAGGACGAAGAGGAGCTCGGCAAGCTCATCGCGGACGCGCGGGAAGCGGCGTGGCACGAGGTCGCCGGCAACATCGACCGGACGCTGCGCATCGAGGCCGCGCGGCCCGACCTCGAGCCCGACTACGACCGGATGCGCATCGCACGCATGCAGGCGCTGCGCCTCGTCGACCTGCCGAAGCTGCGCGCGCATCGGCGCAGCGTGGAGAAGCAGTCGGCGCTGCGCGAGAGCGGCGTGGAGCCCGAGGTCATCCACGATGGCGACGCCCCCGCCGGGGGATTCGACCCCGCCGAATTGGAGTAGGCGGCCCTCGATTCGGAGGATCCGCCGGTCTGGGGTATTCTGGTCGCTGGCCTTGCGAGAGCAAAGACCATGCGCCCGTAGCTCAATGGATAGAGCATCTGA
>NZ_BKAH01000007.1 GCF_007992455.1 Microbacterium saccharophilum
GCGGGTCGCCCGCCGCAGCTCGGCGGCCGTCGTCTCGAGCTCCTCGAGCGTCACGGCGCCGGACCAGTGCGCCTCCACGGCGCGCTTCAGCTCGCGACGACGCCCGATGCGCGGGTAGCCGAGGATCGTGCCGGTGGGGAAGGAAGCGGTCATGCGGAGATCTCCTCGGTACGGGTGCGGACGCCGGCCTCACGGAGGACGGCCAGCACGTTGTCGTGGTTGTTGAAGGCGTACAGGTGGATGCCGCCGGCTCCGCCGGCGAGCACGTCGCGCGCGAGGGCCGCGGCGTGCCGGACGCCGATCTCGCGGCGCCCCTCCGCGGTCGGCTCGACGTCGAGGGCGACGGCGAGGTCGGACGGCAGCGGCTCACCGGTGAGCTCGACGACGCGGCGCAGCCGGCTGGGCGAGGTGATCGGCATGATGCCGGGCAGGATCGGGATGGTCACGCCCGCGGCCCGCGCGAGCTCCACGAAGCCCAGGTAGTCGTGGGCGTGGAAGAACAGCTGGCTGATCGCGAACGTCGCCCCCGCGGCCTGCTTGGCCAGCAGCGCGTCGATGTGCTCGAGGCGGTGCCGCGAACGCGGGTGCCCGTTGGGGAAGGCCGCCACGGCGATCTCGACGCGGGCGCGGGGCGCCACCCGCGCGGCGCCGGGCACGCCGGGAACGGGCGCCTCGGTGTACGGCGCACGCTCGGCCTGCACGCGGTCGATGAGCTGCACGAGCTCGGCCGCGCTGGCGAGGTCGCCGACGTACTCCTCGCCCTCCGCGGCGTCCGCGGGCGGGTCGCCGCGGAGCGCGAGGAAGCGCGTGATCCCGGCATCCAGGAACTCCCGGATCAGGGTCGTCGCTTCCTCGTAGCTGGATCCCACGCACGTGAGGTGCGCCAGCGGCGGGACATCGGTCTGACGGAGGATGTGCGTGAGCACCTCGAGCGAGCGGCCGCCCGTGGAGCCGCCGGCGCCGAAGGTCACGGAGATGAACTCCGGGCCGGCGGCGGCCAGCATCCTGATCGTCTCGTGCAGGGCCGGCATCCCGGCGTCGGTGCGCGGCGGGTAGATCTCGAAGGAGAAGGGCACCGCGGCGGCGGTCTCGCTCGACATGGGTCTCTCCGGGGTCAGGGGCGGTGTGTCTCGGGCCGGTCGGCCGCGGTCGCTCCCCCGCCGGCAGGGCGGGAGGGCATCGCGGGCGGGTGCCGGGCTCGGCTGTCGCTCCTGCCCGGTGTGACCGGGCGTCGATGGCATCACTTTACGACTCCCCTGCGCGGCCCGGGAGGAGTGTGACGCGACGTTTCACCGGGCCTACGGTGGAGGCATGTCCGAGCTGCCCTACGGTTCCTGGCCCTCTCCGCTCACCGCCGCTGCGGCGACCGCCGGCTCACCGCGCTATGAGGGCGCCGCGTTCGCGGGCGACGAGATCTGGTGGGGCGAATCGCTCCCCGACGAGGGCGGACGCACCGCGGTGCGCCGGCGCGGCGCCGACGGTGCGATCGAGAACGTCCTGCCGGCGCCGTGGAACGCCCGGTCGCGGGTCCACGAGTACGGCGGCGGGTCCTGGGCCGCGACCGAGGACGGACGGCTGTTCTTCGTCGAGAAGAGCGACCAGCGGGTCTGGACGCTGCGCCCCGGCGAGGAGCCGCACGCGCTGACGGCGGCCACGGACGAGGACGTCCGCTACGGCGGGCTGCGCTGGCAGGAGGGGATGCTGCTGGCGGTCCGTGAGCACCACGGCGACGATCCGGTCCCCCACCGCGACATCGTGTCGATCGACGCGGAGGGCGCCGTGACGAGCCTCGTGGGCGGCAGCGCCTTCCTCGCCCAGCCGGCGCTGTCCCCCGGCGGCCGGCACCTGGCCTGGGTCGCGTGGGATCACCCCGACATGCCGTGGGACCGGACGCAGGTGCGCGTCGGTCGGGTCGAGGACGGTGTCGTGGCGGAGTGGACGAGCGTGTCCTCCGGCGAGACGGCGGCTCTGCAGCCGGAGTGGGACTCCGCCGACGAGCTGCTGTTCGCCGACGACGCGAGCGGACGGTGGAACGTGTCCCGGGTGCGGCTGGATGCGGGCCTGGACGCGGATGTCGTCCTCGCGGCCGACGCGGACACCGGGGGGCCGCTGTGGGTGCTCGGCCTGCGGTGGTACGCGCCGCGGCGCGACGGCGGCGTGCTGGCGGTGCAGACCCAGGGCAGTGACCGCCTCGTCGCGATCGACCCCGACGGGACGGCATCCCCGATCGATCTCCCCGCGACGACACGGCTCGTCGTGGAGGCCTCCGACGGCGTCCGCGCGCTGGTCTCCGGCGCGGGCACCGGCGGGAGCGGCATCTGGCTGATCGGCACGGACGGCGCCGCCCAGCGGATCACGCCGGCACCGGGCGGCATCGCGCGGGAGTGGTACCCGGCAGGGCGACCCGTGACCTTCGCCGGCCCGCACGGCGAGGTCCATGCCTTCGACTTCCCGCCGACGAACCCGGAGGTCACGGCATCCGCCGGCGAGCTGCCGCCGTACGTCGTCTTCGTCCACGGCGGCCCGACGTCGCACGTCGGCGGTGTCGCCGACGGCAAGATCGCGTTCTTCACGAGTCGCGGCGTCGGCGTCCTCGACGTCAACTACGGGGGTTCGAGCGGGTACGGCCGCGCGTACCGGGAACGGCTGCGGGGGCAGTGGGGCATCGTGGACGTCGACGACGTCGCCGCGGCGGCATCCGGTCTCGTGGCGGAGGGCCGTGCCGACCCGCAGCGCCTCGCGATCGAGGGCGGCTCGGCCGGCGGGTGGACGGTGCTCGCGGCGCTCGTGGGCACGGACGTCTTCGGAGCGGGCATCTCCCGCTACGGCGTCGGCGATGCCCGCGCCCTCGCCGCGGACACCCACGACTTCGAGGCCCGCTACCTCGACGGCCTCATCGGTCCGCTGCCGGAAGCCGAATCGCTGTACCTCCAGCGGTCGCCGCTCAGCCGTCCGGAGCGGTTCCGCGTCCCCCTCCTGCTGCTGCAGGGGGCAGAGGATGCCGTCGTCCCGCCGGCGCAGTCGGACGCGATCCGCGCGGCGCTGGCCGCGCGCGGGGTGCCGCACGCGTACGTCCTGTACGAGGGCGAGGGGCACGGCTTCCGCCGCGGCGAGACGATGGTCCACGCGCTCGAGACGGAGCTGGCCTTCCTCGGCCAGGTGTTCGGCTTCCAGACCCCGGGGGTGGAGCCGATCGAGCTCAGCTGACCGCGTAGGGCGCCAGCTGCGCGGCGAGGTGCTCGGAAACGTGCGCGTGCACGGCCGTGCCCTCCTCCTCGTGGCGCGTCGAGATGATGTGGCCGCTCTCGTGGACCGCGTTGATGAGGTCGCCGCGCTCGTAGGGCACGAGCGCCCGCACTTCGACCGCCGGGAGCGGCAGCGCCTCCTCGATCGCCGCGCGGAGCTCGGCGATGCCCTCGCCCGTCCGCGATGAGGCGAAGAGGGCGGAGGGCTCGAGTCCGCGCAGCACGAGGCGCGTGTCGGGGTCGACGAGGTCGGCCTTGTTGAACACGACGATCTCGCGGGTGGAGCGCGCGCCCACATCGCCCATGACGTCGCGCACCGTGAGCAGCTGGGCGGCCGGATCGGGGTGCGACCCGTCGACGACGTGCACGATGACGTCGGCGTCGGCGACCTCCTCGAGCGTCGAGCGGAACGCCTCGACGAGCTGGTGCGGGAGGTTCCGGACGAAGCCGACCGTGTCGGTGAGCGTGTACACGCGGCCGTCCACGGCTTCCGCGCGACGGACCGTGGCATCCAGCGTGGCGAACAGCGCGTTCTCGACGAGGACGCCGGCGCTGGTCAGCTTGTTCAGCAGGCTCGACTTGCCGGCGTTGGTGTACCCGGCGATCGCGACGGACGGGATCGTGTTGCGCTTGCGGTCGGCGCGCTTGGCCTCACGGGCCGGGCCGAAGTCGCGGATCTGGCGGCGCAGCAGCGCCATCTTCGTGCGGATGCGGCGACGGTCCAGCTCGATCTTCGTCTCACCGGGACCGCGCGATCCCATCCCCGCACCGCCGGCGCCGACCTGGCCACCGGCCTGACGGCTCATCGACTCACCCCAGCCGCGCAGACGCGGGAGGAGGTATTCGAGCTGCGCGAGCTCGACCTGCGCCTTGCCCTCGCGGCTCTTCGCGTGCTGGCTGAAGATGTCGAGGATGACGGTGGTCCGGTCGATGACCTTGACCTTCACGACATCCTCGAGGGCGCGCCGCTGGCTGGGGGCGAGCTCGGTGTCGGCGATGACGGTGTCGGCGCCCACGGCGGCGACGAGGTCGCGCAGTTCGGAGGCCTTGCCGCGGCCAATGTAGGTCGCCGGGTCGGGGTGCGGGCGGCGCTGCAGCACGCCGTCGAGGACGACCGCGCCCGCGGTCTCGGCGAGCGCGGACAGCTCGCGCAGCGAGTTCTCGGCATCCTCCTGCGAACCCTGCGGGTACACGCCCACGAGCACGACGTTCTCCAGCCGCAGCTGCCGGTACTCGACCTCGGTGACGTCTTCCAGCTCGGTGGAGAGCCCCGGGACGCGGCGCAGCGCGGCGCGCTCCTCGCGGTCCCACTGCTCGCCGTCGCTGTCGCCGTACGTGACGGTCGCGGCATCCTGCAGCGCCTGTGCGCCGCCGAACACGCGCACCCCGGAGCGCGCGTCGGCGCGCGCCAGCACACGATCCACCGGGTCCACCGGCGTCTCGTCCGTGCTCTGGGGTGTGATGGCGTCTGTCATATCGTCCTTCCGAAGGGAGGCCTCCCGGCCACCCGTGCACTCTAGCCTCCCGCGCCGGGCGGCTCCTCCGCTACGCTCGTCTGCGTGGGGAGCGATCATTACTTCAGCGCGGCCCCGTCCAGTGCCGAGAACCTCCGACGCATCCGTGTGACCCTCGCGGGCCGTCCGATGGAGGTCCAGACCGCGGGGGGCGTCTTCAGCCCCGATCACGTCGACGGCGGGACGGGCGTCCTTCTGGCGAACACGCCGCCGCCGCCGGCAGGCGGCCACCTGCTCGACCTCGGCAGCGGGTGGGGACCCATCGCGCTGTCACTCGCACTGGAATCCCCGCACGCGACCGTCTGGGCCGTCGATGTCAACGAGCGTGCTCTCGACCTCGTGCGCCGCAACGCGGCGTCCCTGGGGCTCCACAATGTCAACGCCGTGCTCCCCGAGGATGTTCCCGACGACGTCTCGTTCCGCACCATCCGCTCGAACCCGCCGATCCGCGTCGGGAAGAACGAGCTGCACGGCCTGCTCGAGCGGTGGATCCCGCGACTCGACGAGCGCAGCGACGCGTGGTTCGTCGTACAGCGGAACCTCGGCTCGGACTCGCTGCAGCGCTGGCTCGCCGCGACCTTCGAGAACGGGTACTCCGTCTCCCGCGCCGCGACCGGCCGCGGGTTCCGCGTGCTGCGGGTGCGCCGGCACGGCACACCCCCGACGGCGCCGATCGACCTGCCCTGAGCTCGGCCGGGCTCGTGGCTCCGGCTAGGGCTCGGGCTGGTGGTCAGGCTGGGGATCAGGCTCAGGCGAGTGCGACCTCGCCGCTGAACACGAGCGCGGCGGGGCCGGACAGCAGCACGTGCTCGCCGTCCTCGTGCATGACGACGCGGACGCCGAGGCGCCCGCCGGGCACATCCACCGTCCACCGTTCCGGGGCGCCGGCACCGGCCCAGTGCCGGACCGCGAGGGCGGATGCCGCGACGCCCGTGCCGCAGGAGAGCGTCTCGCCGACGCCCCGCTCGAACACGCGCATCGTGATCGCACCGACGCCGTCGCGCACGAGCGGGTCTGCGGGCACGACGAACTCCACGTTCGCCCCCGACGGCGGGGCGGGGTCGAGCACGGGCTGGACCGTGAGGTCGAGCCCTTCGAGCTCGGCGGTCGTGTGCAGCGCGACGACGACGTGCGGGTTGCCGACGTCGATGCCCTGGCCGGGGCGTGCGACGGACAGGCCGCGTGCCCGGACGAGCACGTCGGCGTCGTCGGGACGCCACACGCCCAGGTCGACCTCGAAGCCCGTCTCGACGCGGGTGACGGTCTTGACGCCCGCGCGGGTGCCGATGCGCAGCGGCTCACCTCCGTCGAGTGCTGCCAGGCCGGCGTCGACCAGGTACTTCGCGAACACCCGGATGCCGTTGCCGCACATCTCGGCGGCCGAGCCGTCGGCGTTGCGGTAGTCCATGAACCACTCCGCGTCCGGCGTGGCTGCGCCCTCGGGGAGGGCCGCCGAGCGCACGACGCGCAGCGTCCCGTCGGCGCCGATCCCGAACCGCCGGTCGCACAGCGCCGCGACCTGATCGTCGGTCAGCGCGAGCGCGCCGTCGGGGTCCGCGACGACGACGAAGTCGTTGCCGGTCCCCTGGCCCTTCGTGAAGGCGATCGTCTGCGGCATCCCGCCAGTCTAGATCGTGCCGCCGGTGTCGGCCCGCGGCCCGGCGGCCCGCGGCCGTGGCGGGCGGGCCCGGCGGGGCGGGCGGCCGTGGCGGGCAGTCAAGCGGGCGGGCATGGGCGGGCGGGCCCGGCGCAGCAGGCGGGCCGTGGCGGGCAGCCAAGCGGGCGGGCACCGGCGCGCGGCCGTGGCGGGCAGTCACGCAGGCGGGCACCGCGTGCTCCGGCGCGCGTCGTTGGGGACGCGAACTCCGTGTGCGCAGCGAAACGCAGGATGACATGTGACTGCTGTGACGCCTGGCCGCTCATCCGCCCCACCCGTCACACCCGATCCTGCAGATCGCTGCGGCACGCGCGCACGCGCACCGCGCCGAGGCGCTCGCCGGGGCTTTCCCGGCCCGGCGGATGGCGCCGCGGCGTGTGCTCCGACGCGCGTCGTTCGGAGACGGCGCACTGCGGGTTCGCAGCGAAATGCAGGATGACACGTGACTGCGGTGACGCCTGACCACTCATCCGCCCCACCCATTACACCCGATCCTGCAGATCGCCGCGGGGTCCCGGTGCCCCGCGGGCGCAGGCGGGTCAGCCCGCGGCGTCGACGAGCGCGGCGGGGTCGGCCTCCGGGCCGACCCACGTGATGTCGGGATAGCGCTTGAACCAGGACACCTGCCGCCGGGCGTATCGGCGGGTGAGCGCCTGCGTCTCGGGGATCGCCTCGTCCTGGGTCTTCTCCCCCGCCAGCTGGGCAAGCGCCTGCGCGTACCCGATCGCGCGGCGGGACGTCAGTCCGTCGTCGAGGCCGGCGGCGCGGAGCCGCGCGACCTCCTCGAGCAGGCCGTCCGCCCACATCCGCTCCACGCGGACGTCGAGGCGCGCGACGAGCTCCGAGCGGTCGACGTGCACCCCGATGATCGAGGTCGGCACATGCCAGAGCACCGGGGCCGCGGGGAGAGCGGCGCCGTGCGTATCCTCGCCCTGCAGCACGACCTCGAGCGCCCGCACGATGCGCCGGCCGTTGCGGGGGTCGACCCGCTCGGCGGTGGCGGGGTCGAGCGCGCGCAGCCTGCTCAGCAATGACCCCGGGCCGCGCTCGGCGAGCTCCTGCTCCAGCTGCGCGCGCAGCGCGTCGTCCCGCGGCGGGAAGCGGAAGTCGTACAGGACGCTGGAAACGTACAGCCCGGAGCCGCCCACGAGGATCGCGTCGGCGCCCCGCGCCAGGATCTGCTCGATGACAGCGCGCGCCTGATGCTGGTATGCCGCGACGGCCGCCTCGTCCGCGACGTCGAGCACGTCGAAGAGATGGTGCGGGATGCCGCGCCGCTCGGCCTCCGGAAGCTTGGCGGTGCCGATGTCCATGCCGCGGTACAGCTGCATGGCGTCGGCGTTCACGATCTCCGCTCCCGCGCCGCGTCGGTGGAGCTCCTCCGCGAGGCGCAGCGACAGCGCGGTCTTGCCGGTGCCGGTCGCGCCGACGAGGGCCCAAAGCCGCGGGGCGGTCACTGCCCGATACGCAGCGTGGGCAGTCCCAGCGAGACGGCCCGTGGGGCGGCGGCCTGCCCCGCGGGGGCCCGTACGCCGCAGGACTCGGCCTGCGAACGATCCCACGCGTCGCCGGCGCGCGTCGGGCGGATGCGCAGCGGGGCGCCGTCCGTGCTGTCGGCGAGGAGGTGGAAGGGAGCGGCGTGCGTCACGACGACGGACACGATGTCACCGGGGCGCGGAACCGCCGAGCCGGCGGGCAGCTCGAAGTGCACGAGGCGGTTGTCCTCGGCGCGGCCGGTGAGCCGGTGCGTCGCGGCATCCTTCTTGCCCTCGCCTGTGGAGACCAGCACCTGCAGCTCGCGGCCCACCTGCTTCCGGTTCTCCTCGAGCGAGATGCGCTCCTGCAGCGCGATGAGGCGCTCGTAGCGTTCCTGCACGACGGCCTTCGGCACCTGGTCGGGCATGGTCGCCGCGGGCGTGCCCTCGCGGATGGAGTACTGGAAGGTGAACGCGCTCGCGAAGCGCGCCTGCTCGACGACGCGGAGCGTGTCTTCGAAGTCGGCGTCCGTCTCGCCGGGGAAGCCGACGATGATGTCCGTCGAGATGGCGGCGTGCGGGATGCGGTCACGCACGCGATCGAGGATGCCGAGGAACTTCTCGCTGCGATACGAGCGGCGCATCGCCTTCAGGATGCGGTCCGAGCCGGACTGGAGCGGCATGTGCAGCTGCGGCATGACGGCCGGCGTCTCGGCCATCGCATCGATGACATCGTCGGTGAAGGCGGCCGGGTGCGGACTCGTGAAGCGGATGCGCTCGAGACCCGGGATCTCGCCGGCGGCGCGCAGCAGCTTGCCGAAGGCCTGCCGGTCGCCGAACTCCACGCCGTAGCTGTTGACGTTCTGCCCGAGGAGCGTCACCTCGAGGGCGCCGTCGTCGACGAGCAGCCGGATCTCGCTGAGGATGTCGCCGGGACGACGATCCTTCTCCTTGCCGCGCAGGCTCGGCACGATGCAGAAGGTGCAGGTGTTGTTGCAGCCGACGGAGATGGAGACCCAGCCGCTGTAGATCGAGTCGCGCTTCGTGGGCAGCGTCGAGGGGAACACCTCGAGCGACTCGAGGATCTCCAGTGCCGCGTCGCCGTTGTGCCGGGCGCGTTCCAGGAGGCTCGGCAGCGACCCCATGTTGTGCGTGCCGAACACGACGTCGACCCACGGGGCCTTGTCGAGGACGGCATCCTTGTCCATCTGGGCGAGGCAGCCGCCGACGGCGATCTGCATGCCCTCGTGCTTGTCCTTCCGGGACTTCAGGTGTCCGAGCGTGCCGTACAGCTTGCCGGCGGCGTTGTCGCGCACGGCGCACGTGTTGATGACGACCACGTCGGCCTCCGCGCCGGCATCCGCCCGCACGTAGCCGGCGCTCTCCAGCGAGCCGGACAGCCGCTCGGAGTCGTGCACGTTCATCTGACACCCGAACGTGCGCACCTCGTAGGTGCGGGGACGCCCGTCGGCGGCGTGCGCGGCGGCCGAGGGCGCGATGAGGGTCGGCGAGGAGGACGGGAAAGTCATGATGGGGCCATTCTACGAGCCGGGACCGCGGCGGCTCCGCTCAGCGGATGCGGCGGCGCATGAGCCGGGCCGACAGCGCGGTGCAGACGACGGCGACGACCACGAGCACGGCGACGACGAACCATGACGGCACCGCCCAGTCGCCGATCGTCAGGTCGAGCCCGTACACGGCGCGGAGCGGCTCGCTCGCCTCGGGGACGCCGGCGGTCATCTGCGCCAGGGTGTCGCCGGCGAACTCCCGGCGCAGCAGCATCCCGGCCTGCGCGAACGGGAGCGCCGCGACGACGGAGGCGACGCCGGCCGGGAAGACGCCGATCGGGATGTAGGCGGCGGCGACGAAGCCGAGGATCGTACCGACGATCGTGGCGAGGCCCGAGAAGGCGCCGTTCGTCCGCACGAACGAGACGATGAGGGCGGACAGCGCCGTGAAGGAGACGCAGGCGAGGACGACGATCGCGAGGCTGCGGAGGACCGCAGGGACCGACATCCAGCTTCCGCGGACGACGCCGAGGTACAGGATGCTGATCGCGAGGACCAGGACCGACAGGAGCACGGCGACGAGCACGGCCGACAGCAGATACCCGAGGACGAGCTGGCCGCGGCGCAGGGGCGCGACGAGGAAGTCGCGGAACCGGCCGGACTGGTCGTCGTCCACGAGCACGGAGAGGCCGCCGAGCCCCGTGGTGACGGTCGTGATGAGGACGATGCCGGCGAACATCCAGCTGTCGACGAACGCCTGAACCTCTCCGGTGGATGCTCCCGGGAGCGACTCGGCCAGATCGGTGGTCTGCAGATTGCCGAGGAACAGGGTGTAGAGGCCGAAGAGAATGACGGCGCCCAGGAGCGAGAAGAAGACGTTGAGGCGGTCGCGGAAGAACAGGCGCAGGTTCCGGCCGACGATCGCCGTGACGACGTTCACGCGGCTGCCTCCTGATCGGCGGGGCGGCCGGTGAGGGCGAGGAAGACATCGTCCATCCGGCCATGCCGGAACTCGAAGTCGCGGACGTGGTCGCCGTGCTCGGCCAGCAGTGCCCGCGCCGCGTCGGCGTCGGGCACGGCGATGACGACGAGGTCGCCCTCACGGACCGGGTCGGCGCCCGCCGCCCGGCTGAGGGCCATCAGGGCGTCCGCGTCGTCGGTCGTGACGGTCAGGGTGCTGCGGCTGTAGCGGGCGCGGAGGCGTGCCGGGGTGTCGTCGGCGATGATTCGGCCGTCGTCGATGAGGCAGACGCGTGCGGCCTCCTCCGTCTCCTCCAGGTAGTGGGTCGTCAAGAAGACGGTGAAGTCGGTCCGCGCGCTCAGCGCGTGCAGCGTCGACCAGACGAGGGCGCGGCTGGCCGGGTCGAGCCCCGCCGTCGGCTCGTCGAGGAAGAGCACCGCGGGCTCCGGGAGGAGGGCGCGTGCGATGTCGACGCGCCGTTTCTGGCCCCCGGAGAGGACGCCGTACCGCCGGTCCAGGAAGTCGTCCAGACCGATCAGCTCGGACACCTCGCGGATGCGCGCCTCGAGTGCCGCTCCGCGCACGTGGGACAGCCGGCCGCGGAGACGGAGGTTCTCCCGCGCCGTCAGCAGCGGGTCCAGGAGCGAGTCCTGGAAGACGACGCCGATCGACTCGCGGACCTGGTGCCCCTCGCGCCGCACGTCCCGTCCACCGACGATCACCTCGCCGGCATCGAACGGCAGGATCGTGGTCAGGCAGCCGATCGTCGTGGACTTGCCGGCGCCGTTGGTGCCCACGAAGGCGAACACCCCGCCGTCGGGCACCGTGAACGAGATGTCGTCCACCGCCACCTTCGCGCGGTAGCGCTTCGTGAGCCCCTGCACCTCGATCGCCACGGCATCCTCCGCTCGCCCGGCCCGAGCCTAGCGGGACGGCAGGGGCGCGTCAGCCCCGCCGCGGCGGCCTCCGCCGCCCGCGGGGTCATTCGAAGCGGACGCGGCTCTTCGGGCTCGAGCGCTCGTCGAGCGCCTGGCGTGCGGCGCTCAGCGCGGTCGACCCGTAGCCGCGGCGGGCGAGCTGGCCGGCGAGCCGGCGCAGCGCGACATCGCGCTCGAGGGAGTCCATCGAGGCCGCTTTGGCGCGGGCGAACTCGAGAGCGCGTTCGGCCTCGTCGTCGGGGAGGGAGGCCAGGGCGATGTCGATGACGTCGCGCCCGATCCCCCGTTGCGACAGCGTCTGGGCGATCGCCTGCCGGCCCTGTCCCTTGCGGGAGACGGCCTTGTGGATGAGCTGCTCGGCGAGCGCCTCGTCGTCCAGGTAGCCGTGCGCGACGAAACGGTCGAGCAGGGCGGTGGCCACGTCGTCGTCCAGGTCATGCTCGGCGAGCGCCGAGCGCGCCTCCCGGATGGAGAGCGAACGGGTGCGGAGCTTCTTCAGCAGCACCTTCTCCGCGCGGGCCAGGGCCTCGGCCGCGTCCGCGTCGCCGTCGACGACGGGAGGAGCGGGCTCCTCCGCCACCCACGTGGGGTGCCACTCGGGCATCCGGGGAGCCGAGCTCTGCTGATCGTCGCCGCCGCGACGCGGCGGTACCGCGTCGGCCTTTGCTGCCTTCCCGCCGAAGAGCGGGATGACGGGGGCGAGCGTGGCGTCGCCGCGCTCGCCCCCGTTGTCCGAACGCATGATCAGGCCGGGCGGCGGGCGGCCAGCTCGTCGGATTCCTCGACGATCTTGGGCTGTCCGATGCCGAGCTTCTGCTTGATCTTGGTCTCGATGTCGGCGGCGATGTCGGCGTTCTTGATCAGGAAGTTCCGGGCGTTCTCCTTGCCCTGGCCGAGCTGCTCGCCGTCGTACGTGTACCACGCGCCGGACTTCTTGACGATCGCGTGCTCGACGCCGAAGTCGATGAGGCTGCCTTCGCGGGAGATGCCGACGCCGTACAGGATGTCGAACTCGGCCTGCTTGAACGGCGGCGCCATCTTGTTCTTCACGACCTTGACGCGGGTGCGGTTGCCGACCGCCTCGGTGCCGTCCTTGAGGGTCTCGATGCGACGGATGTCGAGGCGCACGGACGCGTAGAACTTCAGCGCCTTGCCGCCGGCGGTGGTCTCCGGGGAACCGAAGAACACGCCGATCTTCTCGCGCAGCTGGTTGATGAAGATCATCGTCGTGTTGGTCTGGTTGAGCCCACCGGTGAGCTTGCGGAGCGCCTGCGACATGAGGCGGGCCTGCAGACCGACGTGGGAGTCGCCCATCTCGCCCTCGATCTCGGCCTTGGGCACGAGCGCCGCGACGGAGTCGATGACGATGAGGTCGATGGCGCCGGACCGGACGAGCATGTCGGCGATCTCGAGCGCCTGCTCCCCCGTGTCGGGCTGCGAGACGAGGAGGGCGTCGATGTCGACGCCGAGCTTCTGCGCGTAGTCGGGGTCGAGCGCGTGCTCCGCGTCGATGAAGGCGGCGATGCCGCCGGCCCGCTGGGCGTTGGCGATCGCGTGCAGCGTGAGCGTCGTCTTGCCGGAGGACTCCGGGCCGTAGATCTCGACGATGCGGCCCCGCGGGAGCCCGCCGATGCCGAGGGCGACGTCGAGGGCGATCGACCCGGTGGGGACGACCTCGACGGGGGCGCGGTCGTCGCTGCCGAGGCGCATCACCGAGCCCTTCCCGAACTGCCGGTCGATCTGGGCGAGGGCCGATTCGAGGGCCTTCTCGCGGTCAACTGCTGAGGGCATGGCGTGCTCCTTTATGCTCGCGTTCCGTCGCCTGTAGGCTGTCGCGCTCTCCCCGGCGGGGCGATGCTGCGACAAGGCATGTGGTGTCTCTGTGACGTCTGCCACGCTACGAAGGGCCTCCGACATTCGTCGGCCGCACCCCCGCATCGGGGAAGACGCTTCCTCGACACCACTTGTGCAGGAGACTACGCGGGAATCGAACAGAACTTCGATGACACGCCGCGTGTCGCGCGGCTCACCGTCCGCGCGGGTCCAGGCGTCCGACGCCGTGCCGCCGCGACGGCGGCACATCCATCTCGCTGCAGAGCGCCAGCCACACGTCGCGTGCCGGGACGCCGTCCTTCAGCGCTTCGCGCGAGGTGCGGTTCTCCAGGGCGACGAGGCTCAGATCGTCGACGAGCGCCGCCCCGCGGACGCCGAACTCGTCCTCGACGGCGCGATGGAACTCGCTCAGACGCATTCGTGCGGCGCCGGCTCAGTGCAGGGAGAGCTCGGGCTGGACCTCGTCCAGCGATGCGATGTCGTCCGGGACGACATCGGAGAACGTGTGCAGCCCCTCGAGCACCGAGATGCGGTCGCCCACTTCGCGCATGATCGTGGAGATGGGGACATCGAGAGCGTCCGCGACAGCCGCGAGGATCTCGCTCGACGCTTCCTTCTGACCGCGCTCGACCTCACTGAGGTATCCGAGCGCCACGCTCGCACGACCGGCGACCTGGCGCAACGTGCGGCCCTTCTGCAGGCGGAAGTCGCGCAGGACGTCGCCGATCTCTTGACGAACCAGGATCATGACGGGCCCCCTTCTTCGACCATCCGCGTCCCCGGGGGGACCACGCTATCTCACTTGCCAGCCACCCTAGACCCGCAGTGCTGGGCAATGGGTGGGAATCACTCATACGTAACGGACCTGAAACCGCAGGTATTCCCGCACGTCACGGCGCTCCGGCCGACGCGCCGTCGCTCACAGGGCATCCAGCGCGAGGCGGAGGGCGCGGGCGGCGGCCTCGGAGCGGATGTCCTCGCGGTCGCCGCCGAGCTGGAAGGACTCCACCCGGGAACCCAGCGGCGTCGAGATCGCGATGTGCACGGTGCCCACGGGCTGCCCGTCCGGGGACAGCGGGCCGGCGATCCCGGTGGTGGCGATGCCGACGTCGGCGGGGATGCCGTCGCGTCCGACGGCACGGCGCACGCCGTCGGCCATCTGCCGCGCCACGCGCGGGTGGACGGGCCCGTGTGCCTCGAGGAGGGTGGCATCCACCCCCAGGAGCGATTCCTTCACGTCTGTGGCGTATGCGACGATGCCGCCGCGCACGACGGCGGAGGCCCCGGCGACGGAGACGAGGGAGGACACGACGAGGCCGCCGGTGAGCGACTCCGCGATGCCGACGGACCAGCCGAGGTCCTTCAGGCGCGCGATGAGGCGTTCCGGGTCGGTGCGGCGGCTCGCCGAGACGAGCGTGGACTCGAGCTCTTCGGGCAGCGAGCTGGGCGGCTGGCGCGTCATGCGCGCACCCCGCCGCGGGAGCCGCTGCGGGCGGCGCGGATGGCCGTGAACACGTAGTCGAGGCCGCTCCCGACGGTGAGGACGACGGCGATCGTCATGACGATCGCGTTGACGACGTGGATCCAGTCCCCCACGACCGTCCACAGGGGAAGCAGCGCGAGGGAGAGGGCGACGGCCTGGGCGACGGTCTTGAGCTTGCCCATCCACGCGGCCGCGACGACGTGGTCGCCCGCGACGATGAGCCGGTGCACCGTGACGCCGATCTCGCGGACGAGCACGAGCACGGTGATCCACCAGGGCAGCTCGCCGAGGATCGAGAGGCAGACGAATGCGGAGCCGGTCAGCGCCTTGTCGGCGATGGGATCCAGGAGCTTGCCGAGGTCGGTGACGATGTCATGCCGCCGCGCGAGGTAGCCGTCGATCCCGTCGGTCGCGATCGCGACGATGAAGAGGATCGCCGCGCCCCAGCGGAGCCCGCCGTCCGCGCCGGCGTCGGCCAGCAGCATCCAGATGAAGACCGGCGCGCACAGGATGCGCACGATCGTGATCGCGTTCGGGAGCTGCCTCGGGATCGCCACAGGAACGAGCCTAGTCGGGTCAGTCGCGGCCGGTGAGGCCCCAGGCGTCCTCGTCGCCGCCGTCCTCCTCGACGACCGTGTAGCCGTGGAACTGCGCGTCGACGGCGTCCGGCCCGTACGGGTCGGTGGCGGGCGCCGCAGCGGATGCGGGCGGGTCGTCTCCGCGCAGGCGCGCGAGCACGGCGGGCAGCTCGTCGGGGGTCACCAGGACATCGCGGGCCTTCGACCCCTCGGAGGGGCCGACGATCTCCCGCGACTCCAGGAGGTCCATGAGGCGCCCGGCCTTCGCGAAGCCGACGCGCAGCTTGCGCTGCAGCATCGACGTGGAGCCGAACTGCGTCGAGATGATCTGCTCGGCGGCCGCGAGGAGCAGCTCGAGGTCGTCACCGATGTCCGCGTCGATCTCCTTCTTCTCCACGACGGCGGCGACGTCGGCCCGGTACTCGGGACGCTCCTGCCCCTTGACGTGCGAGACGACCCGCTCGATCTCGGCCTCGCTGACCCACGCGCCCTGCACGCGGATCGCCTTCGATGCGCCCATCGGCAGGAAGAGCCCGTCGCCCTGCCCGATGAGCCGGTCGGCCCCGGGCTGGTCGAGGATGACGCGGGAGTCGGTGACGCTCGTCACGGAGAACGCCAGACGCGAGGGCACGTTGGCCTTGATGAGGCCCGTGACGACGTCGACGGAGGGACGCTGGGTCGCCAGCACCAGGTGGATGCCGCTCGCGCGGGCGAGCTGCGTGATGCGGACGATCGAGTCCTCGACGTCGCGCGGGGCGACCATCATGAGGTCGGCGAGCTCGTCGACGACGACGAGGAGGTACGGGTAGGGCTTGAGCACGCGCTCGCTGCCGACCGGGAGGTTGATCTCCCCCGCGACGACGGCGCGGTTGAAGTCGTCGATGTGCCGGAAGCCGAACGACGAGAGGTCGTCGTACCGCATGTCCATCTCCTTCACGACCCACTGCAGCGCCTCGGCGGCCTTCTTGGGGTTCGTGATGATGGGGGTGATGAGGTGCGGGACGCCCGCGTAGCTCGTCAGCTCGACGCGCTTGGGGTCGATGAGCACCATCCGCACGTCGGCGGGCTTCGCGCGCATCAGGAGGCTCGTGATCATCGAGTTGACGAAGCTGGACTTTCCCGAGCCGGTCGAACCGGCCACGAGCAGGTGAGGCATCTTCGCGAGGTTCGCGATGACGTAGCCGCCCCCGACGTCCTTGCCGACGCCGATCGTCATGGGGTGCGTCTGGGCCGCCGCGGCGGGAGAGCGCAGCACGTCGCCGAGCGTGACGATCTCGCGGTCGAGGTTGGGGATCTCCACGCCGATCGCGCTCTTGCCGGGGATCGGCGCGAGGATGCGCACCTCGTTGGACGCGACGGCGTACGCGATGTTGTTGGTGAGCGCCGTGATGCGCTCGACCTTGACGCCGGGCCCGAGGGCGATCTCGTACTGCGTGACCGTCGGGCCGCGGGAGAAGCCCGTGACGCGGGCGTCGACGGAGAACTGCTCGAAGACGCCCATGATGGCGCGGACCATCTGGTCGTTCGTCTCGGACCGCGCCTTGTGCGGCGTTCCCTCGGCGAGCGCCGAGACGGACGGCAGGCGGTACGGGGCGGCCGGCGGGCGGCCGTCGTGGTCGGCGCCGAGGCCGCTCAGGCCCGGCAGGAGCCCGTCGTCGACGATCTCCTGCGTGTCCTCGCGGATCGCGGTGTCGGCCTTGCGGGCCGCGCGCTTCGCGCCGGCGACGACGGCGGGGTCGATGATCTCCGTCGGGGCGTCCGGTGCGGGGGCCGGGACCGTGACGGCCGTCTCGAACGCGCCGGGGCCGGAGCCGTCCAGGAGCGCCGTGAGGTCGTCCGATCCGAGGTGACCGTCGTCGACCTCTTCCCGGCCGGACTTGTTGCGCCGCCACCAGGGGAGGCTGTCGCCGGCATCCTTGTCGGCATCCGGCGTGAACGCGACTGTCGACGCGTCGGCGGTGGGTCGCTCGGTGCCGAACATCCACGCGTAGAGATCGCCGAGTCGCTCGCCGATCCGATTCGGCGGGGTCTTGGTGAGGATCAGGATGCTGAGCACGCTCAGCAGGCCCAGCACGATGCCGGCGCCGATGTTCGTGAGCAGCATCGCGAGCGGCTCGCCGATCATCCAGCCGAACAGGCCGCCGGCCTCGCTCAGCGCGGGCAGTCCGGACTTCGGCTGCGGCCGGCCGCCGAGCACATGGCAGAAGCCGGCGATCGTGAGGATGAACAGACCGAAGCCGATGCCGATGCGGCCGTTGTCGTGCACCGACGGCGGGTTGCGGAACAGCCAGCCGGCGAGGAAGAGCAGCAGCACCGGCAGGATGAACGCCTCACGGCCGACGAGCGCGCCGACGGAGAACGCGCTGATCGTCGTGCCGACCTCGGTGCCGATCAGGAACCATTCGACGACGCCGCCCGCGATCGCGAGGAGGACGAGCACGAACGGGAACCCGTCGCGGCGCTGATCCTTCTCGAGCGTCTCCTGCCCGAAGGTGCGGAAGACGCCGCCCGCGGCGTGTGCGAGGCCCATCCAGGCGCGGACGAAGACGGGCGGCTTCTCCGGCTCGTCGACGTACCGCTTCGGGGCGGGCGCCGCCTTCGACGCGCGCGAAGAGGAGCCCTTCGCGGACGCGCGCGGGCTCGCGGTCGGACTGCTGCTCCTGGCCATCCCTCCACGGTAGGCGGCGAGGGGCGCGTTCCCGCGGATTGACGCGGCTGTTCGCCGCGAACGACCCCGGTCGCCCGGCGCGCGTCAGCGCAGCAGCTTGACCATCGTGTCGCGCCCGAACCCGCTCTGCGTGACGGCGAAGCCCTCCGTGCGGTACAGGATCTGGGCGAAGTTGCCCCGCTCCACCGAGAGGCTGATCCGGCCGTGCCCGTCCGCCCGGGCCTGCTCGCACAGCCGCTGCAGGAGCGTGCGGCCCACCCCGTGCGCGCGCCAGATCGGCCGCACGCCGATGATGAGCTCCGGCACCCCGGTCGCGAGGTAGCCGAGCCCCGGATCGGTGCGCGGCAGCACGCGGTACCACGCGGCGCCGACCGGCTCGTCCTGCTCGTCGAGCGCGACGACGCCGGCATCCCCCGACCGCATCCAGCCGGCGATGTAGCGGCTGTGATCGGGGTGCGTGAGGATCTCATGCCGCGGACGCAGCCCGCCCTGCCGCCAGTTGGCCGCCTCGACGACCATGTCCGCCAGGAACGCGCCGTCGGCCTGCACGGCGGGGCGGGTGCGGAACGGCATCGGCGGGATCCCCGGGTCAGGCTTCGATGACGAGCGGCACGATCATCGGACGGCGACGCAGCGCCTGGTTGACCCAGCGGCCGATCGTGCGGCGGACCACCTGGGACAGCGCGTGCGTGTCGCGGACGCCGGACTGCGCGGCCTCGGCGAGCGCCGCGGCGATCTTCGGCTTGACCGAGTCGAACACGGCGTCGTCCTCGGCGAAGCCGCGGGCGTGGATCTCGGGACCCGTGATGATGCGGCCGGTGGCGGCATCCACCACGACGATGACGGAGATGAAGCCCTCCTCACCGAGGATGCGGCGGTCCTTCAGATCGGCATCCGTGATCTCGCCGACCGTGGAGCCGTCGACGTAGACGAACCCGAGATCGAGCTGGCCGACGACCTCGGCGTGCCCGTCCTTCAGGTCGACCACGGTGCCGTTCTCGCCGATGATGGTGCGCTCGGCGGGGATGCCGGTGTCCTGGGCGAGCTTCGCGTTGGCGATCAGGTGGCGGTACTCGCCGTGCACCGGGAGGACGTTGCGGGGCTTGAGGATGTTGTAGCAGTACAGCAGCTCGCCGGCGGCGGCGTGGCCCGAGACGTGAACCTTGGCGTTGCCCTTGTGCACGACGTTCGCGCCGAGCTTGGTGAGCCCGTCGATGACGCGGTAGACGGCGTTCTCGTTGCCGGGGATGAGGCTGGACGCGAGGATCACCGTGTCGCCGGGGCCCGGCTCGATCGCGTGGTCGAGGTTCGCCATCCGCGACAGCACGGCCATCGGCTCGCCCTGCGAGCCCGTGGACATGTAGACGATCCGGTCGTCCGGAAGATCCTTGGCCTTCTTGTAGTCGATCAGCACGCCGTCCGGCACCTTGAGATAGCCGAGCTCCTCGGCGATCGTCATGTTGCGCACCATGCTGCGGCCGAGGAAGGCGACGCGCCGGCCGTTCTCGGCGGCGGCGTCGATGACCTGCTGGACGCGGTGGACGTGGCTGGAGAAGCTCGCGACGATGACGCGGCGCGGGGCCTTGGCGATGACCTGGTCCAGGACCGGGCCGATGGCCCGCTCGAGCGGGGTGAATCCGGGGACGTCGGCGTTGGTGGAGTCGACGAGGAAGAGATCCACACCCTCCTCGCCGAGCCGGGCGAACGCGCGCAGGTCGGTGAGGCGACCGTCGAGCGGCAGCTGGTCCATCTTGAAGTCGCCGGTCGCGAGCACGAGACCCGCGGGAGTGCGGATGCCGACGGCGAGCGCGTCGGGGATGGAGTGGTTGACCGCGACGAACTCGAGATCGAACGGCCCGACGTTCTCACGCTGGCCCTCGGTCACCGTCAGGGTGTACGGCTTGATGCGGTGCTCTTTGAGCTTCGCCTCGACGAGCGCGAGGGTGAGGCCCGACCCGATGACGGGGATGTCGCGCTTGAGGCGCAGGAGGTACGGGACGGCGCCGATGTGGTCTTCGTGCCCGTGCGTGAGCACGACCGCGACGATGTCGTCGAGGCGGTCCTTGATGGGCTCGAAGTCGGGCAGGATCAGGTCGACGCCGGGCTGGTGCTCCTCGGGGAAGAGCACGCCGCAGTCGACGATGAGCAGCTTGCCGCCGTACTCGAAGACCGTCATGTTGCGGCCGATCTCGCCGAGGCCGCCCAGCGGGGTGACGCGGAGGGTGCCCGGTTCGAGGGCAGGCGGATCGTAGACGTTCGTGGGCATGGGATGCCTCCTCCGGATGCCGCGGCATCCGCTTGTTCGGTTGTGGGTGTGAGCGCCGGGCTCAGCGTGTGGTGCCGTGCACCTTGGGCAGTGCGCCGCCGGCGGCCGCGTTGCGGTCGGGGCGGAAGTTGGAGAAGTCGGCGCCGTCGACGCCGGTGACGAGCGCGAGCTCGTCCTCGATGGCCGCGGCCTCCCACTCCTCCGGCCCGACGAGCGGCAGGCGCACGCGCGGGCTGGAGATGCGGCCGAGGCCGTGCAGGATGTACTTCGCGCTGACGGTGCCGGGGACGTGCGTCATCACGGCGCGGACGAGCGGCTCGAGCTGCTGGTGCGCGGCGGTGGCCGCCTTCAGATCGCCGCGGTTCACGGCATCCACGATCACGCGGTACGGGGCGGCGGCGACGTTCGCCGTCACGCCGATGAGGCCCGCCGCGCCGATCGCGAGGTGCGGGAGCACGTTCGCGTCGTCGCCGGAGAAGTACATGAGGTCGGTCTGGTTCAGCACGCGGCTGACCTCGCTGAAGTCGCCCTTGGCGTCCTTGATGGCGAGGATGTTGGGGTGCTTGGCGAGCCGGAGGATCGTCTCGTACTTGATCGGCACGCCCGTCCGCCCCGGGATGTCGTACAGGATGACGGGCAGATCGGTCGCGTCGGCGACGAGCCGGAAGTGCGTGAGGATGCCGGCCTGCGTGGGCTTGTTGTAGTACGGCGTGACGATCATGATGCCGTCGGCGCCGGCCTTCTCGCTGGCCTTGTACAGCTCGATGGCGTGCGCGGTCTCATTGGAGCCGCCGCCCGTGATGATCTTGGCGCGGCCCGCGGCGACGTCCTTGCCGACCTCGACGAGCTTGAGCTTCTCCGGGTCGGTCAGCGTGCTCGTCTCACCCGTGGTGCCGGTGACGACGATGCCGTCGGCGCCGGCGTTGATGACGTCGTCGATGTGCTTCTCGACGGCAGGCCAGTCGACTTCGCCGTCGGCCGTCATCGGGGTGACGAGCGCGACGAGTACCTGTCCGAAGGGGTTGCCCGTGTGCGTCATCCCCCCAGGGTATCGGTTCGGGTCGGGGTCGATGCGGCGGCGGTGTCGCTCGGCGTCATGCGGTCCGGCGGTGCGGTGGGCGACGGTGGGCGCTGGTGGGCGCTGGTCCGGGCCCGCAACGAGGCGAACTGCAGGACCGGGTGTGACTGGTGGGGCGCATGCGGCTCACGGGCCCCACCAGTCACAGGTGATCCTGCGGATTGCTCGGTCGACGCGGCGGCGGGGCTCGACGCCATGAGGGCGGGGCGGGACGGGACGGTGGGCGCGGCGGGCTGTGCGCCGGGGCGCATGGAACTCACGCGCCCCGCCAGCCACAGGGGCTCCTGCGGATGACTCAGCGGCCGAGGCGCCGGAGGATCGCGGCCTCGACGAGCGGCCAGCTGTAGACCACGAGCGCGTAGTCGAAGCGGAGTTTCTCGTAGCCTGCGGCCGCCGCGGCGGCGTCGCGCACGAGGTCCTTGTGGCGCATCGACGGGCCATCGTGGTTCTCACGACCGTCGACCTCGAGGATGATGCGTCCCGCCAGCACGAAGTCGACGCCGCCCACACCGATGACCGGCACCTGGCAGTCCAGCCGGATGCCGCGATCTGCGAGCCGTAGGCGGAGGAGCGATTCCAGCCCGGACTCCGCGTCGCCCCGGGCGATGTCGAGGACGCGGCGGAGCCGCGACGGGAGCGCCGAGCGGATGGTGATCCGGTCCGCGGCGCCGATGAGGCCGAGCCGCCATGCCGACTCGTAGGCGGCGAAGAAGGCCTCGCGGCTGAGGCATCGCGCGGCCTGCACGAGCGCGTCGGCGATTGGCACCACGCCGAACGCCGCCCGACCGGCGCCGTGATGGTCGGTGCAGCGACAGCCGGGGTGCGCATGGGCGCGCCCTTTGTCGCCGAGCCAGACGTGCAGCCCGGGGTCGGCGAGCACCCAGACGCCCCAGAGGGCGAGCGCCGTGACGCAGGCGACCGCGCCGCCGTGCGCGGCGGCAGCCACGACGGCGGGAGAGGTCCGACCGAGCGCATACACGCCATGGCGCACCCGGACCACCAGGCCGTCCCGCGCCGCTCGGGCGAGGGCGGCGCGCGTCACGCCCTGGCCGAGGATCTCCCGCGCCGGCGCGACGCCGCCCCGAGCCTCGAGGGCCTCCATCACGCGTCCGCTCACCCCGCCCACCCTGGCGACACCCCGATCGATCCGCGGTGGCGCCGGCGCATCCCGTGCGATGTCAGGGCATCGAGGGTTCCTGTGCAGGAGGCAGCGGCGACCGACGTGCCCGCCCGACCAGCCGGGCCGGCGCGGCCCGCCGCGACGAAAGCGCAGGAGCGGGTGGGGCTGATGGGACGGCCGAGGCGACATGCGCCACAGGCGTCACGGTCGGTCCTGCGGTTTGCACGGGACCCCGACCGCGGTCCTGCGGTTTGCACCGCCCCGACCGCGGTCAGGGCGGTTTGCACCGCCCCGACGGGGTCAGCGGCCGGTGCGGGCCAGGCGGGCGGCGAGCCCGGGCGGGACGAGACGCAGCGCGCCGACGAGGAGCTTGTAGCGCAGCGACGGGATCGACACGGCCTTGCCTCGCGCGGCATCGCGCAGACCCTCCGCGACGACGAACTCCGCGTCGAGCCACAACGGACCGGGCACGCCCTCCCGGCCGGGCGCCAGGCCCATCCGCTCGTGGAAGTTCGTGTGCGTGAAGCCGGGGCACAGGGCCGTGACCGCGACGCCGCGCGGCGCGTACGTCGCGTTCGCCCAGCGGCTGAAGGCGACGACCCAGGCCTTCACGGCCCCGTACGTCCCCCGCGGCAGGAACGCGGCCACCGACGCGACGTTGATGATGCGCCCGGAGCGCCGCTCCAGCATCCCGGGCAGGGCGGCGTGCGTCAGATGCATCGTGGCGCGGACGTGCAGGTCGAGGTGCCGGTCCTCGTCGGCGAGCGCGTTGCGCTCGAACCTCAGGTCGAGCCCGAACCCGGCGTTGTTGACGAGGATCTCGACGGGCCGGCCGGCATCCCCGAGCCGCGCCTCGACGGCGGCGAGTCCGTCCGCGGTCGTGAGGTCGGCGGCGAGCGCCTCGCAGGCGACGCCGAATTCGGCGTTCAGCGCCCCCGCGAGCGCATCGAGCTTCGCCGCGTCGCGGGCGACGAGCACGAGGCCCGCTCCCCGTGCGGCCAGCTGCCGCGCGAACTCGCTGCCGAGCCCGGAGCTCGCTCCGGTGATGAGTGCCGTCTTCGCCATCCGTGCAGACTACGTCGCCGGAACGAGGGTGAGGAAGCGGTACCGGATGCCGTCGCGCGACGTGTGCCACCCGTCCGCCGGTTCGACACCGGCCGTCACCCACCCCGACCGGTCGGGCGCGTACGTGTCGCCGTCGACCCGCAGGTCGAGCTCCGTGACCTCGAGGACGTCGGCGCGGCCGATCGCCTCACGGAAGATCCCCCCGCCGCCGATCACCCACACGACGTCGGCGTCGCCCGCGAGGGCCAGCGCGTCATCCAGCGACCCCGCGCGCTCGGCGCCGTCGGCATCCCACCCGCCGCTGCGTGTGATCACGATGTTGCGCCGCCCCGGCAGCGGCCGGAACCGCTCGGGGAAGGACTCCCACGTGCGCCGGCCCATGATGACGGGAGCGCCGAGCGTGACCTCCTTGAAGTGCGCGAGATCCTCCGGCACGTGCCACGGCATCCCGCCGTCCGCACCGATCACTCCCCCGGCGGCCTCCGCCCAGACGAGGCCGATCCGCGCGGTCACACCGCCACCGCACCCCGGATCGCCGGGTGGTGCCGGTAGTCCTCGACGACGAAGTCCTCGTACCGGTAGTCCAGGATCGACTCCGGCTTCCGCGCGAAGCGCAGCGTCGGGTACGGGTACGGGTCCCGGCTCAGCTGCTCCTCGACCTGGGCGACGTGGTTGTCGTAGACGTGGCAGTCTCCGCCGGTCCACACGAAATCGCCGGGCTCGAGCCCCGCCTGCTGCGCGATCATCATCGTCAGCAGCGCGTACGAGGCGACGTTGAACGGGACCCCGAGGAACATGTCGGCGCTGCGCTGGTAGAGCTGGCACGACAGCCGGCCGTCGGCGACGTAGAACTGGAACAGCGCGTGGCAGGGCGCGAGCGCCATGTGCGGGATGTCGGCGGGGTTCCACGCCGACACGATGAGACGGCGCGAGTCGGGGTTGGTCTTGATCTGCTCGATGACCTGCGCGATCTGATCGATCTGACCGCCGTCGGGCGTGGGCCAGGACCGCCATTGCACGCCGTAGACCGGACCGAGCTCGCCGGACGCGTCGGCCCACTCGTCCCAGATCGTCACGCCGTTCTCCTGCAGCCAGCGCACGTTGGACTCGCCGCGGAGGAACCACAGCAGCTCGTAGGCGATCGACTTGAAGTGCACGCGCTTGGTCGTGATGAGCGGGAAGCCCTGCGACAGGTCGAAGCGGATCTGACGACCGAAGACGCTGGTCGTTCCCGTGCCGGTGCGATCGTCCTTGTGGACGCCGTCCGCCAGCACCTCCCGGAGCAGATCCTCGTACGGGGTGGGGACGGGCGCGGGTGCATCGGTCACGACAGCCAGACTACCGACCGGCCACCCCGCGCGGCCCGTGACGCGGCTTTGTTCCGGCCGTCATGTGCGCCCGGAGCACAGCGCCGGGCACTAGGGTGGTCCGCTGTGGACCTCCTGAACGCCGTCTTGATCCTCGCCGCGCTGCTCGCGGCGACGGTCGGCGTGGGCGTCTACCTCCGCTGGCAGCAGGGCCGGCCGCGGCGTGTGGACCCGGACGAGGTCGTCGATCCGCGCCGGTTCGGCGCCGACGAGCTCGGCGAGGTCGCCACGCTCCTGCAGTTCAGCAGCGAGATGTGCAGCCGGTGCCCCGGCGTCCACCGCACCCTCGCGGCGATCGCGGAGACGAGCGCCGGTGTCGTGCACTACGACGTCGACCTCACGCACCGCCCCGACATCGCCAAGCACTTCCACGTGCTCCAGACCCCGACGACGCTCATCCTCGACCATGACGGGGCCGTGCAGACCCGCTTCGGCGGGACGCCCAGCCGGGACGTCATCGAGCTCGAGCTGGCGCGCGTCACGGCATCCACCGCCCGCGTCTGACGGGCATCGTTTCCTCCGACCGGCGCTGAGTCTAGGCTCGACCCACGGGTGGCACACGGCCGCGCCGCGTCGAGGAGGATCAGCATGAGCGTTACGAGCGAAGCGAGCACGACCTGGAAGGGCGGCCTGGCCGACGGATCCGGCGAGGTGGCTCTGGAGAGCTCGAACCAGGGGCCCTTCGCGGTGAACTGGAAGGCGCGCAGCGAAGGCTCGACCTCGGTGACGACGCCGGAGGAGCTCATCGCGGCCGCGCACTCCTCGTGCTTCAGCATGGCGCTCTCCCACGCCCTCGCGCAGAACGGCACCCCGCCGGAGAGCATCGAGACGACCGCGTCGGTGACCTTCATCCCCGGCACCGGGATCAGCGGCTCGCACCTCAACGTCAACGCGGTCGTCCCGGGTCTGTCCGCGGAGGACTTCGCCCGCCTCGCCGAGGAGGCGAAGGCCGGCTGTCCGGTGTCCGCCGCGCTGAGCGGCATCGAGATCACCCTCGAGGCGACGCTTGCCTGACTCCCCCGCGCGCGTCGTCGTCTCAGGCTCCTCCGGCCTCATCGGCCGGGCGCTCACCGACGCGCTCACCCGTGACGGCATCGCGGTGACGCGGCTCGTGCGACGGCCCCCGACGAGCGCTGACGAGGTGCAGTGGGATCCGGATGGCGCCGAGCTCGACCCGCGGGTCCTCGAGGGGGCGACGGCGGTCGTCAACCTCAACGGCGCGAGCATCGGACGCTTCCCGTGGACCGCCCGCTACAAGCACGAGCTCGTCTGGTCGCGCATCACTCCGACGCAGGCCCTCGCACGCGCCATCCGCTCCCTCGGCGCCGACGCCCCCGCGTTCGTGTCGTCCTCCGCCGTCGGCTACTACCCGTCGGTCCCGGGGATGCTGCTGCCCGAGACGGCGCCGCGCGGCGAGACGTTCCTCGCCGATCTGTGCGGCGAGTGGGAGGCCGCGGCGCTGTCGGCCGGCGACGACGCCCGCGTCGCGCTGCTGCGCACCGCGCCGATCGTGCACCCCCAGGGCGTCCTGAAGCCTCTGCTCCTCCTCACCCGCTTCGGGGTCTCCGGCCCGATCGGGCGCGGGACGCAGGTGTGGCCGTGGATCTCGCTCGAGGATGAGGTGCGCGCGATCCGGCACGTCATCGACGCGGGGCTCACGGGCCCCGTCAATCTCAGCGGTCCCGAGCGGGCGACCGCCAACGACCTCGGGTTCGCGCTCGCGCGTCGCATGAACCGCCCGTACGCGCTGCGCGCGCCGGTGTGGGCCATGCGTCTGGTCCTCGGGTCGGATGCCGTGGAGGCGCTGCTCACGAGCGACATGCATGTCGTGCCCGGGGCGCTGACGGCATCCGGGTTCACGTTCACGCACCCGACCGTGGAGGATGCCGTCGCCGCGGCCGTGCCGGCCTGATCAGCCCCGTCGCGCGTCGGCCTCCAGGGTGATGGCCTTGCGCACCGCCTGCCGGGCACGGGTGCGGTCGCCGGCACCGTCGTACGCGAGGCCGAGCCGGTACCAGGCGCGCCAGTCGTCGGGGTGCGCCTCGACCTCGGCGCGGTAGGCGGGGAAGAGCGCGTCGGCCTGCTCGCGGATGGGGCGTCCGCTCGCGCGGACGTCGACCTCGTCGGCCGGCAGGCCACCCTCCCCCTCGAGCCGCTTGCCGAGCCGCTCGGCCCGGAGCCCGAAGCTCAGCTCACGCCACAGCCCCCACGCCCCGATGACCGGCAGCACGACGAGGGCGACGCCCATCGCGACGCCGATGGGTTCGCCCGTCATGAGCAGCAGGACGGCGCGCTGGCCGACGAGCAGGATGTAGAGGGCCAGGAGCACCGCCATGACGGCGACGCCGATGCGCGCGCTCATGCGCCGGTGGTGCGGGCGACCTGGCCGGGGACCCCCGCCTCGGCGACGGGGCGCTCGGCGGGGGTCGCCGGCGTCCGGATGCCGATCTCGATGATGCTGTCGAGCCCCACGGTCACACCCCGCGCGTCGCGGGCGGCGTACAGTGCGGCACGGATGCCGGGCGCGTACGCGGCGGACGGGTCGATCGTGTCGTGCACGATCGTGAGCGACTCGCCGGGCCCGGAGAGGATCGTCTCCTGTCGTGCGACGACCCCGGGCCGGCGGAGCGAGTGCACCGGAACGGAGGCGACCTGCTGGCCGCGTGCGCGCTGGTCGACGTGCGGCGACTCGACGGGCCCGACCTCGCGGCGCGCGGCGGCGATGAGCTCGGCCGTGCGCACGGCGGTGCCGCTCGGCGAGTCGATCTTCGTCTCGCGGTGGGTCTCCACGATCTCGATGGAGGGGAAGAACGGCGCCGCTGCGGCGGCGAGGGCGCTGCCGACGACGGAGCCGATGGAGAAGTTCGGGATGAAGACGACGCCGGTTCCGGCGGCCTCGACGAGCGGCCGGACGAGTGCGATGCGCTCCGCCGACCATCCGGAGGTGCCGACGAGCACGTTGATGCCGCGGTCGATCGCGGCGCGGACGACGTCGATCGACACGGCGGGCGTCGACGCGTCCACGACCAGGTCGGCCCCGTCGATCTCGCTCATGTCGCTGCCCGATCCGAGCACCGCGACCGTCTCGAAGTCGTCGGCGGCGTCGATCACTGCGGCGATGATGCCGCCGAGCTTTCCGGTGCCTCCCACCAGGGCAACCCGCGTCGTCGTCATGGGCTCAAGCCTACGGGGATACGCTCGAAGGCATGGTCAGCCTGAGCCCGACACGCACCGACGATCCCCGCGCTCACGCCCTTCTCGGCGAGTACTTCCACATGCGCGGCGAGACGTTCCCCGACCGGGTGTACACCCCGGTCTTCCCGGAACCGGCGGCGTTCGAGCCGCCGGCGGGCATCTTCCTCGTCGTCGCCGACGACGAGGGCGAGGACGTCGGATGCGGCGGCATCCGGCGGATCGCGGACGGGCCGGACGGCATCCGGTACGAGGTGAAGCACCTGTACCTCCGCCCCGCGACGCGCGGACGCGGCTGGGGCCGCCTGCTCCTGGAGGAGCTCGAGTCGCGCGCTCGCGACTGGGATGCCGCGGAGCTCGTGCTCGACACGCATCACACGCTGGAGGCGGCCGGCGGCCTGTACGCCCGCAGCGGCTTCACCGCGATCGAGCCCTACAACGACAACCCGAACGCGACTATGTGGTTACGTAAGAAGTTATAGCCTCGTCGGCTCACGCAGGTGGACTGACCATCCAGTAGCTCTCCGCATCGCAACCGTCCGGCACGAAAGCGTCCATTGCTGGGCCACCGGAACCGGGGCCGCCGCCGAGTGTCACTTCGTCGCCGTCTCGAAACGACTCCCCCTCGAATACGAGCGCGTCATCGACCCAGGACGCGAAACCGTCAGGGAATACGACCACCGTTCCGTTCGTGAACTGCACGCAACCGTCCGCAAAGGAGATCTCACCGATCCGAGCTGAGGCGAAGTGCGCATCACCTGGACGGACGGGGTAGGTAGCAAAATCCGCGGGCGGTGGATTACTTGCCTGCACACCCGGGACATCGCCGGTAGATTCTGCGCTTGCCTCGTCGGACTGCTGCGATTCAGAGCAAGCCGCTAGCACTGAGACCGCGCAGACCAACACGACGGCGACACCAAACGCTGATCTGCTCCGAGCCACGCGCCGCCTCCAGTGGTCTGCCGCGCTCCCCTATCGCACGGGACTCCATCCGGTCATCTTCGCTCATCGCACGACGAAACGCCAGCCCGCTCGCCAGTGTCCTCAGCCCAGGTCGCGAGCGTGCGCTCCGAACGACGCAGGTCGTTGCAGACTTCGGACGACGACAACCCGAACGCGACGCGCTGGTACGGGAAGCGCCTGCAGATCACTCCCGCGTGAGCTGAGCGAGGACGTGCTCGCCCGCGGCGCGCATGCCGTCATCCTCCGCGCCGAGGAAGATCGGGGCGAGCGCCGCGGCCCAGCCGCGCGCGCGTGTCCAGTCGGCGTCGTCGTAGCGGCCTGCCAGCGCGCCGCGGAACGCGGCCTGACCGGCCGGCGTGAACGCGAGCCACGCCACCGACAGATCGGATGCCGGGTCGCCGGCGCACAGGTCGCCGAAGTCGATCAGCGCGGCGAGACGGCCGCCGTCGACGACGAGGTTCCCGGGGTGCAGGTCGCCGTGCAGCCAGAGCGGCGGCCCGTCCCAGCCGGGAGCGGCGAGCCCCGCGTCCCACACCCTCAGCAGCTCGGGCAGGGCGGTCAGGCGCTCGCGGACCGTGTGGTCGCGCTCTGCCATCGGCACGCCGCGGTACGGATTGCGCGGTGCCTCCACGGGCGCCGCCGTGTGCAGCGCGCGCAGCACGCCGCCGAGTTCGCCCGCGAAGGCGTCGCGCTCGTGCGGCGCGAGGTCGAGGGCGCGGCGTCCCGCGAACCACGGGACGACGCTCCAGCGCCAGGGGTACAGCTCGTCGGGTTCGCCGACGGCCACCGGCACCGGGATCGGCACCGGCACTCGGCGCGCGAGCGCGGGCAGCCACCGCTGCTCGTGCGCGATGAGGTGCGCGGCGGTCTCGCGGCGCGGCAGCCGCACGGCGAGGTCGTCGCCGAGCCGGAAGACATCGTTGTCCCAGCCGTGCGCGACGCGATGCAGCGGACCGCGCAGCGAAGGATGCTGGTCCGCCAGCAGCCGGTCGACGTCGGCGACCGTGATGTCGATGTCCGCGGGCGGGTGACGCATCCGACGATCCTAACGACGCGCCCGGGAGCGCTCCGGGCGGGAACGGGTCAGACGAACGGGTGCTCGGGCACGCCGGTGCGCAGCTCCATCGGGAGGTGGGCGAGGTCGTTGTGGGTCACGAGCGTCCATGGCCGTCCCGTGCGCTGCACGAGGACGGTGAGGCCGCAGTGCGCCTGGCTGAGCGTCAGCCAGCGCCAGGCGGGGGCCTCGAGCACTTCGCGGACGAACCACGAGATGACGAAGTTGTGCGTGATGAGGAGTTCGTGCGCGTCGGGCTTGCGGACGAGGAACTCGTCGACGGCGTCGGACATCTGGGCGGACCCCGCCTCGATCTCGGCCTCCGTGATACCGCCGAAGAAGGCCTCGTAGACGCTCGGGGTCTCCGGGGTCATGCCGGTCGGCACGCAGTCGAACAGCAGCGGCGAGGCCTCGGGCGACACCGCCGGCAGGCGGTCGGCCACGGCCCGTGCCGTCTCCGCGGCGCGCTCGAGCGGCGAGTGCCAGACGGCCGTCAGCGGCACACCGGAGAGCCGGTCGGCGATCAGCTGCGCCTGACGGCGCCCGCGCGGCGAGAGGGGGCCGTCCGCCAGCCCGTGCTCGGCGCCGACGTGCTCGCCGTGCCGCACGAGATACAGATACTGCGACACGGTCATGCTCACTTCGTCGGGGGGGGGGACCTGCGGAGGGCAGGGCTCTTCCACCCTATGTCAGCCCGCCGACGCGCCGCCCGTCAGGCCGCCGCGCGGGCGATGTCGGCCAGCTGGGCGCGACTGAGCCGGGCACCGATGCCCTGCATGATCTCCTCGACGTGCGAGACGGCGAAGGCGTTCACGATCGGCGCCGCCACAGCCCGCTGCGCGACGAGCCACGCGATCGCGACGGCGGCCGTGGGGATCGACAGCTCGGCTCCGACCTTGTCGAGGGCGCGGAGCGTGCGCGTGCCGCGCCGGTTCATGTTCGACGCCAGCTGGACGCCGCGGACGGACTGCGCGACGAGCGAACGCGACCGGACCGCTCCGGCCAGGAAGCCGTGCTCGAGCGCCTGCGACGGCGTGAACGAGATGCCCTGCGCCCCCGCGACGAGGCGCCGATCGCCCTCGAAGTCCTGCCGGTGCAGCACGTTGTACGGCACATCGAGCACCGTCATCCGCGGGTACCCGGCGGAGGAGAGGATCCGCGCTTCGACGAGCTGCGCCGCCGTGTGCCCGAACGACCCGAGCGCGCGGACCTTCCCGGCCCCGACGAGCCATTCCGCCGTCGCCAAGGAGTCCTCGAGAGATGTCGTGCTGTCGGCTGTCGCGTCGAGGTAGAGCACGTCGATGCGGTCGGTGCGGAGCCGCGTCAGCGCCCCTTCCACCGCACGGACGAGGTTGACGGCGCCGAGGCCCGGATGCTCGGGACTCGACCCCACCCGGACGCCCACGACGATCTCGTCGCGGATGCCGCGCGCGTGCATCCACTGGCCGATGATGTGCGCGCTGCGGCCGGCGGAGTAGCTGTCCGACGTGTGGACGGCGTTGCCGCCGCGCTCGCGGTACGCGTCGAGGATGGCGTGGGATGCGGCCGGGTCGACGTGCCAGCCGAACTCTCCGCCGCCCATGATGAGCGGGAACACGCTCAGGCCGGTCTCCCCCAGCGTCGTGCGGACGGCCTGGCCGAGCGGCGGACCCTGCACCGGAATCGGCGACGAGGGGTGCGCGGCCGTGCCCGTCCCGGTGCCCTGGGGCTCGTCGGCGCGGGCCGTGGTGATCGGAGATCCGATCCCGAACATACCCATACGGTGCACCCCCTCACGAGTCCTCTGGTGGCAGCTCCGTGTTGATCACCCACCCCCGTGCGGTACCTCCGAGGGTAGGCCAGGCCTCCGACACTTCCCGCCGCTGCGGCCGACGAACGGTAAACATTCGGTAACGGTTTCGGGTGGGAGCGTGCCCATGCCGCTCCCCCGTCATCCGACGCGTCCGTGAGGACGAGAAAAACGGATGCCCGCCCCTCCGAAACGGGAGGGACGGGCATCCGTGGTCGTGCGGGGCGGATCAGGCCTCGACGGGCACCTCTGCGGCACCCTTGTCCGCGGCCTCCTCGACCACGGGCTCGAGCGACAGCTTGCCGCGGTCGTCGATCTTCGTGATCTTCACGAGGATCTTCTGACCGACCGCGAGGACGTCGTCGACGTTCTCGACGCGCTTGCCGCCGGCGAGCTTGCGGACCTCGCTGACGTGCAGCAGGCCATCCTTGCCGGGCAGCAGCGAGATGAACGCACCGAACGCCGCGATCTTCACCACGGTGCCGAGGAACTGCTCGCCGACCTCCGGGTTGGTCGGGTTGGCGATCGCGTTGACCTGGGCGCGGGCGGCCTCGGCCGACGGGCCGTCGGTCGCGCCGATGTACACCGTGCCGTCGTCCTCGATCGAGATCTGAGCGCCGGTCTCGTCCTGGATCGCGTTGATCGTCTTGCCCTTGGGACCGATGAGCTCGCCGATCTTGTCGACCGGGATCTGCACGCTGATCACGCGCGGAGCCGTGGGCGCCATCTCGTCGGGGCCGTCGATCGCAGACGTCAGGACGTTCAGGATCGTCAGACGGGCCTCACGGGCCTGCTGCAGCGCGGCGGTCAGCACCGACGACGGGATGCCGTCGAGCTTCGTGTCGAGCTGGATCGCGGTGACGAACTCGCTCGTGCCGGCGACCTTGAAGTCCATGTCGCCGAGCGCGTCTTCCGCGCCGAGGATGTCGGTCAGCGCGGCGTAGCGCGTCTGGCCGTCGACCTCGTCGGAGACGAGGCCCATCGCGATGCCGGCGACCGGGGCGCGCAGCGGCACACCGGCGTTCAGCAGCGACAGGGTCGAGGCGCAGACCGAGCCCATCGACGTCGAGCCGTTGGAGCCGAGAGCCTCGGACACCTGGCGGATCGCGTACGGGAACTCCTCGCGGCTCGGCAGCACCGGCACGAGCGCGCGCTCGGCGAGGAAGCCGTGCCCGATCTCGCGACGCTTGGGGCTGCCCACACGACCGGTCTCACCGGTCGAGTACGGCGGGAAGTTGTAGTGGTGCATGTACCGCTTGTGCGTGACCGGCGACAGCGAGTCGATCTGCTGCTCCATCTTGAGCATGTTCAGCGTCGTGACACCCAGGATCTGGGTCTCGCCGCGCTGGAAGATCGCCGAGCCGTGGACGCGCGGGATGACCTGCACCTCGGCGTCGAGCGGGCGGATGTCGGCCAGGCCCCGGCCGTCCATGCGGACACCCTCGGCGAGGATGCGACCGCGGACGATCGTCTTGGTCACCGACTTGTACGCGGCGGAGAACTCGGTCGTCGCGACGGCGGGGAGCTCCCCGGACTCGACGGCGGCGACGAGCTCCGCGCGGACGCGGTCCTTCAGCTCGTCATCGGCGTTCTGACGGTCCTGCTTGTCGGCGATCTGGTAGATCGGGACGAGCGAGTCGTACGCGCGGCCGGCGACGAAGTCGTAGGTCTGCTGGCTGTAGGGCAGGAAGACCGGGAACTCCTTGATCTCCTTGGCTGCCGTCTTCGCGACCTCGTTCTGGGCCGCGACGAGCTGCGTGATGAAGGGCTTCGAGGCCTCGAGACCCTCGGCCACGACCTGCTCGTTGGGCTTCACGGCCCCGGCCTTGATGAGGTTCCAGGAACCCTCCGTGGCCTCGGCCTCGACCATCATGATCGCGACATCCTCGTTGCCGTCGGCGTCGGTGATGACGCGACCGGCGACGATGAGGTCGAACACGGCCTCTTCGAGCTGCGTGACGGTCGGGAACGCGATCCACTGGTCGGCGTGCTCGCCGTGCCCGGGCATGAGCGCGAGACGCACACCGGCGATCGGGCCGGAGAACGGCAGACCGGAGATCTGCGTCGACAGCGATGCCGCGTTGATGGCCAGCGCGTCGTAGAACTCGCCGGGTGCGATCGAGAGGACGGTGACGACGATCTGCACCTCGTTGCGGAGGCCGTCGACGAACGACGGGCGCAGCGGGCGGTCGATGAGACGGCACACGAGGATCGCCTCGGTGGAGGGGCGGCCCTCACGGCGGAAGAACGAGCCGGGGATCTTGCCGGCGGCGTACGAACGCTCTTCGACGTCGACGGTCAGCGGGAAGAAGTCGAAGCCTTCGCGAGGCTGCTTGCCGGCGCTGGTGGCCGACAGGAGCATCGTCTCCTCGTCGAGGTAGGCGGCGACGGCGCCCTGCGCCTGCTGGGCGAGGCGTCCGGTCTCGAACCGGACAGTGCGGGTGCCGAAGCGTCCATTGTCGAGGACGGCTTCGGCGGCGGTGATTTCAGGACCTTCCAAGAGGTCTCTCCTTCTTTGTTTAGACTCGCACGCGCGTTTCGCGCACGAGATCATGCGAAGGAGCAGGAACAGGCAGTATGGGCGCGCCGCACGTCGGGAAGACGTGTCGCGTGACCGCCTGCGCTGGTCACCAGTCGAAGATCACCATCGTCAGATGGGAACCCACCACAGGGGACCAGCTTCCTGCCGGCCTGCTCCATGAGCTCAGTTTTGAATTGAGCGGATGCCGCGGACAGAATCCGGGCAACCTTGCCCAGCCTACCAGCGCGCCGCCGCCGTGCGTATCGTGGGGGTATGAGCACCGACGGGAACAACGACACCGCCGCATCCGATGACGTCAAGCGCAAGTTCAAGGAAGCGCTGGAGAAGAAGAACGCGCAGCACCGCAAGGGCGAGGCGCACCTCGACGGGGACTCCGCGGTCCACGGCACACATGGCGCGGTGACCAAGCGCGAGTTCCGCCGCAAGAGCGGCTGAACGGCCCCGCGGCTGCAGAACAATGGGAGGCATGAGCCTCCCCCGCATCGCCATGCCCGCCCGACTCTCCGACGCCGACGGCGCGGATGCCCGGGTGGGGCTGGCGAATGCGATCTTCGACGACGTCGCCGCCCTCGTGCGGGCCGAGGGCCTCGATGTCGTCGTCGTGCGCGGCACCGACCTCGCGAGCTTCGACGGGCTCGTCCTGCCGGGCGGCGGCGACATCGACCCCGCCCGCTACGGCGGCGACGCGTCGGCGCCCTGCTACGACGTGAACCCGGCGCAGGACGACCTCGACCTCGAGATCGCGGCGGCGGCGGTCGCGGCCGGCATCCCGATCCTCGGGGTCTGCCGCGGCCTCCAGGTGCTCAATGTCGCCTTCGGCGGCACCCTCGTCGAAGACCTTCCGGGAGGCCACGTCCCAGCCTCCGACGGGTGCGGCGGGCTGGAGTGGACCTGGCACCCCGTCGCCGTTGCCCCGGACTCGCGGCTGGCCGGCGAACTGCCCGGCGAGACCGTGTCGGTGGCATCCGGTCATCACCAGGCGATCCGCGACCTCGGCGAGGGCCTCGTCGCGACCGCGGTCGCCGACGACGGGGTGATCGAGGCCGTCGAACACCCCGATCTGCCGATCGTGGCCGTGCAGTGGCATCCCGAGGCCGAGGGAACGCCATACGAACTCGCCTCCGCGCCGTTCGCGGCGTTCGCCGACCTCGTCCGGGAGCGCAGCGCGAGCCTGTTCCGCGGCTGAGGGCGCCTACTCGCCCGCGAGACCGCCCAGCAGGTGACCGAACGAGCGACCCTCGCCGAGGTACTGCGCCGGGTCGAACGGGTCGACGGCCGTGACCGGCTCCCGCCGGGCGACGGCCTCGGCGAGCTCCTTCGCGCCGCGCTCGACGCGGGCGCTCAGCGGCGCGACGTCGTCGGCGTGGGAGCCCCAGTCGCTCGAGGCGGCGAAGACGCCGGTCGAGACGGCTTCGGCGTGCAGATAGGCGAAGAGCGGCCGGATCGCGTAGTCGATCGCGAGCGAGTGCCGCGCGGTGCCGGCGTTGGCGCCGATGAGCACGGGGGTCCCGGTCAGCGCGTCGGGGTCGAGCACGTCGATGAACGACTTGAACAGCCCCGAGTAGCTCGTGGAGAAGATCGGCGTGACCGCGATGACCGCGTCCGCGGAGACCACGGCGTTGACCGCGCGCTCCAGCGCCGGCGGCGCGAAGCCGGTGAGCAGGTTGTCGGTGATCTCGTGCGCGAGGTCGCGCAGTTCGATCGTGTCGACGGATGCCTCGATCCCGCGCTCGGCGAGGGCGGCCAGCGTGGCGGCGGCCATGCGGTCGGCGAGCATCCGCGTGGACGACGGGTTCGACAGCCCGGCGGAGACGACGGCGATGCGACGAGCGGTCATCGGGCACCCCCGGCGAGGCCGAAGGCCGCCCCGGCGGGCGCGGGGGTGTCGTCGTAGGGCGACGGGCCGCTGAGGTTGTCGCCGCGGTTCGCGCGCGGGCGCGCCTCGCGGGCCGGGCCGTCGCCGTACGCCTTGCGCACGAGCCCGGCGTGGGTCGGAGCGTCGGGCACCTCGGCGGGACGGTTCTTCGCGAGCTCCTTGCGGAGCACGGGGACGACCTCGCCGCCGAGGATGTCGAGCTGCTCGAGGACCGTCTTCAGCGGCAGGCCGGCGTGGTCCATGAGGAACAGCTGGCGCTGGAAGTCGCCGTAGAGGTCGCGCATCCCCGCGTACCGGTCGATGACCTGCTGGGGCGAGCCGACGGTGAGCGGCGTCATCTGGGAGAAGTCCTCGAGGCTCGGGCCGTGTCCGTAGACGGGCGCGTTGTCGAAGTACGGGCGGAACTGCGTGACGGCGTCCTGCGAGTTCTTCGCGAGGAACGCCTGCCCGCCGATGCCGACGATGGCCTGCTCGGGGGTCCCGTGCCCGTAGTGGGCGTAGCGCTGCCGGTACAGCCCGATGAGGCGCTGGTAGTGCTCGGCCGGCCAGAAGATGTTGTTCGCGAAGAAGCCGTCGCCATAGTACGCGGCCTGCTCGGCGATCTCCGGCGTGCGGATGGACCCGTGCCAGACGAACGGCGCGACGCCGTCGAGGGGTCGCGGGGTCGCCGTGAACCCCTGCAGGGGCGTGCGGAACTTGCCCTCCCAGTCCACGACGTCCTCGCGCCACAGCTTGTGCAGCAGGGCGTAGTTCTCGATGGCGAGCGGCAGGCCCTGGCGGATGTCCTTGCCGAACCAGGGGTAAACGGGCCCGGTGTTGCCGCGACCGAGCATGAGGTCGGTGCGACCCCCGGAGACGTGCTGCAGCATGGCGAAGTCCTCGGCGATCTTCACCGGGTCGTTCGTCGTGATGAGCGTCGTCGCGGTGGAGAGGATGAGGCGCTCGGTCTGCGCGGCGATGTACGCGAGCGTCGTCGTCGGCGAGGAGGACCAGAACGGCGGGTTGTGGTGCTCGCCGAGCGCGAAGACGTCGAGGCCGACCTCCTCGGCGTGCTTGGCGATCGTCAGCGTCGCCCGGATGCGCTCGGCCTCGCTGGGGGTGTGGCCCGTCGTCGGGTCCTGGGTGATGTCGCTCACCGTGAAGATGCCGAACTGCACCTGAGATGTGATGTCGCTCACGATCGCTCCTCGCGTCTTCTATTCATGTGAATGTATCCCATGTAACGCGTACGCGACCAACCTATTCCCGACTCACTCCCGCGGATGCGGATACCCGCCGGCCCGCCGCTGGAACTCGAGGATGGCGGGGTTCGCGATCACGCCGTCCTGGATCTCGACCGCGCGGCGGAGCGTCTCGCTGGCGGCCCATCCCGCGGGCCCGTCCATGACGGCCGGGATGAAGCCGAGCAGCGCCTCGCTGATCTCCCAGCTGGCGGAGTTCCACAGGTAGGACGGGCTGTGGTCCACGCCGTAGTAGTGGATGCTGCCGCCGACCGTGAACATCGGCTCGGCGAAACTGGTCGGACGCGCCCATTCGAAGCCCATCCCCTCGTCGCACGAGACGTCGACGATGAGGCTCCCCGGACGGAAGGCGTCCAGATCGCTCTCCCGCAGGTACGGCAGCGGACGGTTCGGATCCTGCAGCGTGCAGTTGACGACGATGTCGCTCTCCGCGAGGAACGGTGCGAGCGGCACGCGACCGCCGTCCGTGATGACCTCGCTGAGGTACGGCTCGTCGTCGTGGTCGAACTGGATGATGTGGGCGGCGTGGATGGGCGATGCCACGGAGGCGGTCCGCCGGTTGGTGAGCACGCGAACCTCGTGCACCCCGTGGGCGCGGAGGGCCGTGACCGCGCCCCGCGCGGTGGCGCCGAATCCGATCACGACGGCGGTGAGCCTCCGCCCGTAGTCGCCGGTCGAACCGCACAGCTGCAGGGCGTGCAGCACCGAGCAGTAGCCGGCGAGCTCGTTGTTCATGTGGAACACGTGCAGCCCGAACGTGCCGTCGGCGCCCCAGTGCTGCATCGCCTCGAAGGCGATGACGGTGAGTCCTTTGTCGATCGCGAGCTGTGTCATCCGCTCGTCCTGCACGAGGTGCGGCCAACCCCACAGCACCTGGCCGTCCCGCATCTCCGCGAGGTCCTCGTGCTGGGGTTTCGGCAGGAGCAGGACATCGGATGCCGCGATCAGCGCGCCGCGGGAGGCCACCTGGCCGACGAGCGGCCGCAGGTCCTCGTCGGACACGCCGAAGCGCTCGCCGTAGCCCTCCTCGAGCACGATCCGTGAGCGGAGCTCGCCGGGGAGGCGTTCGACGTGCGCCGGATGGAGGGGCACGCGGCGCTCATCGGGTTTCCGGGACGCCCCGATGACGCCGAGGGTGAGGCCTGCTGCGGTCATGGTGCGCCTCGTTCCGTGGGCCCGGCATGAGCCTGGCCCGGGGTTCCGACGCTACACCGCGCAGCGGCTCTCTTCGACGGCCCGCTGCGGGATAGTCTGGTCACTCCCGAGCGAGCGGTGGTGGGATGAGCGGCAGTGCAGCGGCGCCGATCGGCGCCACACCTGCGGGCACCGGCGCGCGGGGGAAACGCCGCGAGCCGCTGTGGGACAACGCACGGCTGGCCTGCATCGTCCTCGTCGTCCTCGGGCACGCCGTGCAGCGGCTCACGTACGACTCCGACATCGCGCTCGGACTGTACCTGCTCGTCTACACCTTCCACATGCCCGCCTTCGCGGTCATCTCCGGGTACTTCTCGAAGTCGGACTCGCCGTCCCGCACGCAGATGGCCCGCGTGCTGACCGACATCGTGGCGCCGTACGTCATCTTCGAGGCGCTCTGGACGTTGACGAAGTGGCTGGTGGAGGGGCGCGCGAACCCGAACCTGACGCAGCCGTCGTGGACGCTGTGGTTCCTCCTCGCGCTCGGGATCTTCCGCCTCGTCCTGCCCTACCTGGCGCTGCTGAAATGGCCGCTGCTGTGGACCGTGGTGATCTCGCTGACCGTGGGCTACCTGCCGAACATCGACTCGACCCTGTCCCTGGATCGCACGTTGGGGCTGCTGCCGTTCTTCACGCTGGGCTGGTGGCTCGCCCATCATCGGATCGTCCACCGGTTCGACCTGCTGCGCCGCCGGCGCTGGTGGGTGCGGGCGATCGCCCTCGGGATGTTCGCGGTGGTCGGGTTCTTCGCGTGGTTCTTCGCGGATGCCTGGCGCGACATGAACCTCCGCGACTGGCTGCAGTACGACGAGAGCTACGCCGACCTCGGCGGCACCGAGTGGTGGGCGGGCGGCGTCCGGCTCGCCCTCCTCGCGATCGCCTTCGTCCTGAGCATCGCGTTCCTGGCCCTCATCCCCCGGGGCCAGCACCGCTGGACCCACCTCGGCCAGTACACGATGTACGTGTACCTGCTGCACTCGTTCGTGCTCTACCCGTTCCGCGAGAACGGGTTCCTCCGCACCGCCGAGCCCACCTGGCTGGCCCTCCCCTCCGTCGTCGTCCTCTCCGTCGTGGTGGCCCTCGCACTCGCGACCCGGCCGGTGCGGCGGGTCTTCCGCCCGCTCGTCGAGCCGCGCCCGCGCTGGCTCTTCGCCGACCCCGGGCTCGCCGACCGGGAGGGGCGCCGCAACGATCCCACGGGCTCCCGCCGCGACGCCGAGGCGCCCCCGCGGCCGGCCGCGCATCGCCACGCGGACCCGCGCCAGAACGGCTGACGCTCGCGGCAGGGATCAGGCGAACAGGCCCGCGCCGACGTAGGAACCGGATGCCGCGCCGGGCGGCACCGCGTAGACGCCGGAGCCGATGTGCACGAAGTACTCCCCCAGCAGGTCGGAGGCCAGCGATTTCTGGATCCGGATGAACTGCTCCGGGCTCCGCTGGTACGACACGAAGAACAGGCCCGCAGCGAGGGTGCCGAGCGTGTCGTTCCCGTCGACGTAGTTGTACCCGCGGCGGAGGATCCGGGCGCCGCCGTTGAACTCGGGATGCGCGAGCCGCACGTGCGACCGCGCATCGATCGCGGACGTTCCCGCAGATGACACCTTCGCGAAGTCCGGCTCGGCGAACTCGCCCCCGCCGGACAGCGGCCCGCCTTCGCCCTTCGTGCGGCCGACCGTGCGCTCCTGCTCGAGGAGGCGCACCCGGTCCCAGGTCTCGATCTTCTGCCGGATCTTCCGGGCGACGAGGTAGCTGCCCCCGGCGAGCCAGTCGGGGCCGTCGTCGCCGCCGACCCAGACGTGGTCGCGGAGGGCGTCGGCGTCGTCGGCGAGGATGTTCGCGGTGCCGTCCTTGAAACCGAAGAGGTTGCGGGGCGTGGCCTGCGCTGTCGTGGTCTTCGAGGTGCGGCCGAAGCCGAGCTGCGACCAGCGCAGGGCGGCGCGCCCGAACGCGATGCGGCTGAGGTTGCGGACGGCGTGCACGGCGACCTGCGGGTCATCGGCGCAGGCCTGCACGCACAGGTCGCCGCCGGTCCCCAGCGGGACGAGGTCCTCGCCGAGGAAGCGCGGCAGCGGGGTGAGCGCCGCCGGGCGGCGCGCCGCGATGCCGAACCGGTCGACGCCGTCCTTCTCGAACAGGGTGGGGCCGAAGCCGATCGTGATCGTCAGAGAGGACGCCGGCAGCCCGAGCGCTTCGCCGGTGTCGTCCGGCGGCGCGTGCGGCGAACCCCCGACGGCGCCGCTCGCGCTGACATCCAGCCCCTGCGTCATCCGCGCCGCGGCGTAGGACCAGTCCTGCAGCAGCGCGATGAGGTCGTCCCGGGTGGCGTCGTCCGCCATGTCGAAGGCCGCGAAGTGCAGGTGATCCTGCACCGTCGTCGTGATGCCCGCCTGGTGCTCCCCGTGGAACGGGTGCACCGTCCGTCCTCCGGAGGCGCCGCCGCCGGAGGCCGCGGCCGCGCCGATCGCTGCGCCGCCGAGGCCGCCCGCGACCAGGCCTCCGGCGCCGATCAGCCCCAGGAGTCCGCGTCGGCTGAGGCCCCGCGGTGCCTCGAGGGGCACGCCCGACGGGTCGGCCGCCGTCGGCGTCTCCTCGAGGTCACCGTCGCGCGTCATCCGTCACTCCCTGGCATCCCGGACTACTCCAGGATGGTCCCCGTCAGCTGCGACAGCGGCTCGGCGAGCGCGTTGATCAGCGCCGTCAGGTCGCGCCGGTCGGCATCGGTCACCTCTGCGTAGTCGACGAACCCGGCATCCAGGCTGCCGTAGGTGGCGAGCTTGGCCTCCAGGTCGGCGTAACCGGCTTCGATGTCCTCGACGAGCGCCGCGCCGTCGTCACCCTTGGCCGCGGCGAAGTCGCCGACGAGCGAGAACGCCATCTTCGAGCCCTCGACGTTCGCGGCGAAGTCCCACAGATCGGTGCCCGACCACCAGTCCTCCTCGCCGCTGATCTTCCCGTTGGCGACCTCGTCGAGCAGCGCGATGGCGCCGTTGGAGAGGCCCGCGACACCCTGCGCCTCGAGTGCGGCGGTGAAGTCGTCGCTGTGGACGTAGTCGAAGAGCGTCTGGACGTCGGCGACGAGACCGTCGGCGAAACCCTGGCGCTGCGCGTCGGTCGACGGCGCCCAGTCCTGCCATGCGGGCGTGACGTCGTCGGAGTTCAGCGCGTCCTGCGCGGGGACCCACAGGTCCTTCTCGATGCGGTGGAAGCCGGTCCAGTCCAGGCCCTCGGCGACGGCGTCGACCTCGCGGTAGTCGATCTTCGGGTCGAGGTCGCCGAGCGACTCGGCGATCGGCTCGATGCGCTCGTAGTAGGCGCGCACCCGCGGGAACTGCTCCTGCGCGGCGATATCGTCGCCCGACGCGTAGGCGGCGGCGAACTGCTGCACGGCGGGCAGCAGCTTCTCCACCTGGTCCTTCACGAACGCCGCATACAGGTCGACGGCCTGCTGCTTCTGTGCGGCGTCGTCTCCGCTCGCCTCGACCTTCTCGCCCGACACCGTGAAGCCGGCGCGGCCGACGCCGTCCCCGACCATCCCGGGCTTGCACAGCGTGAAGTACTCCCCCGGCTGAGCGACGACCGTCAGGGTGCGCGATGCGCCCGGGGCGATGTTCTCCACCTCGCCGACGATCCGCAGCCCGTCCTCGGCGAGGAGGTAGAACTCCGTGACCTCGTCGCCGGAGTTGGTCACCTCGAACGCGAGGGTGCCGCTCGTCGCCGTCGCCGCCGACACGGTGCACGCGGAGGCCGACGAATCGACCGTGAGCGCGTCGGATGCCGCGACGTCGGACTTCGCGACGCAGCCGGCGAGCGCTGCCGCGGTCAGGCCGAGCGCCGCGACGGCGGCGAGGGAACGGAGGCGGGTCATACTGCTCCTTGCTGTGCGGAGGTGGGGCGCGTGACGGCTGCCGGCGCGGCGGAGACCGGGCCGGCGGGTGCCGAGGCATGCGAGGACGAACGGCCGGATGCGGGCCGTGACACGCCCCGGAGGAAGAAGTACCCGACCACCGCGATGTAGACGGACCAGGCGACGACCTGCAGCCAGGTCATCTGCGGCATGAAGCCGACGGTCGCCTGCAGGAGGGCGGCGAGCGGGCTGCCCGGCGGGATCGCGGCGGAGGCGTCGAACGCCCAGCCGAACGGGAAGGCGGCCCACCCGACGGCGACGGTTCCGGTGACGGGGTCGAGCGGGGCGGCTGCGGTGAACGGGCCGGGCAGGGCGCCGGCCTCCTGCAGGTCGTGCAGCGCATACGCGAGCACGCCCGCGGCGACGACGACGAGGAACGCTCCGGTCCAGGTGAAGAAGACCCGGAGGTTCAGTCCCAGCATCCCGCGGGCGAGGAGCCAGCCGAAGAGCACGGCGGCGGCGAGTCCCAGCAGGGCGCCGAGCAGCGCGGACGGCGCGTCGCCGAAGGACTGCACCATCGACCAGAGCAGGAGGGTCGTCTCGATGCCCTCCCGGGCGACCGAGACGAAGCCGATCACGACGATGCCCCAGAGCCCCCCGGTGGCGAGGGCGCGGTCGATGCCGCCCTCCAGCGACTTCTTGAGGGTGCGCGCCGTGCGCTGCATCCAGAAGATCATCCAGGTGACCATCGCGACGGCCAGGAGCGACAGGCTCCCCCCGATGAGCTCCTGAGCCTCGAACGTGAGCGAATAGGACCCGAATGTGAGGATCGCGCCGATGCCGAGGGCGAGGACGATCGCCAGGCCCACGCCGGCCCACATGCGCGGCAGCACGTCGCGGCGACCGAGGCGCGTGAGGTAGGCGACGAGGATGCCGACCACCAGCGCGGCTTCGAGACCTTCGCGGAGGCCGATGAGGAAAGTGGCGAGCACCCACTTAGGTTACCCTCACCAACATCGGCTCGCGAACGGGCCCCTCGAGCCGGGCGCTCGGTCCGTGGTAACGGACGGCAACAAAGCCCCCGCTCCCGCGGGCGCTGATTACCCTCGACGCATGTCCGACCTCAACCTGCCCATCCTCGACCTCTCCCTCCTCGACGAGGGACCCGAGTCCGCGGCGCGGTTCCGTGATGATCTGCGGCGCGCGACGCACGACGTGGGGTTCTTCTACCTCACCGGGACGGGCGTCTCCCCCGAGCTGGAGGCGCGGCTGCACCGGGCGGCGCGCGACTTCTTCGCGCTGCCCGAGGCCGACAAGCTCGCGATCGAGAACATCAAGAGCCCGCACTTCCGCGGGTACACGCGGGTGGGCGGCGAGCGCACGCAGGGCAAGGTCGACTGGCGCGAGCAGATCGACATCGGACCGGAGCGCGACGCGGTGACGGCCCCTGACGCCCCCGACTTCTCCCGCCTCATCGGACCGAACCTGTGGCCGGACGCCCAGCCGGAGCTCCGGGAGGTCGTGGCGGAGTGGCACGATCACCTGTCCGGCGTCGCGCGCCGGCTGCTGCGCGCGTGGGCGGTCGCCCTCGGGGCGCCGGAGTCGTACTTCGACGAGCACTTCGGGGAGCCCTCGACGCTCATCAAGATCGTGCGCTACCCCGGCAAGGAAGACCCGACGCCGCAGCAGGGGGTCGGCGCGCACAAGGACTCCGGCGTCCTCACCCTCCTGTGGGTCGAGCCCGGCAAGGGCGGTCTGCAGGTGCGGCGCGACGGCGAATGGGTCGACGCCCCGCCCGTGCCCGGCGCGTTCGTGGTCAACATCGGCGAGCTCCTGGAGTACGCGACGCAGGGCTACCTCACGGCCACCGACCACCGCGTGATCTCGCCGACCTTCCCGGACGACCGGATCTCGGTGCCGTTCTTCTTCAACCCGGCGCTGGACGCGCGGCTGCCGATCATCGATCTGCCGGCCGAGCTCGCGGCCCACGCCCGCGGCGTCACGCAGGACCCGGCGAACCCCATCCACTCGCTGTACGGCGAGAACGCGCTCAAGTCGCGGCTGCGTGCACACCCCGACGTCGCCGGGATCTGGCACGGCGACCTCCTGGCCGCCCGCGCCGCCGGCTGAGGGCGCCGTCGACCGGGCGCCGCCGGGAACGACGAAGGCCGCCCCACACCTGGGACGGCCTTCGCAGAAGACGATTGAACGCTGGTGAGCGGTGCCTTATCGGCGGAGCCCCAGGCGCTCGATCAGCGAGCGGTAACGCGCGATGTCGATGTCCTGGAGGTAACCGAGCAGACGACGGCGCTGACCGACCATGAGGAACAGACCACGACGCGAGTGGTGGTCGTGCTTGTGCTCCTTCAGGTGCTCTGTAAGGTCCTTGATGCGCTGCGTCAGCATCGCGACCTGCACCTCGGGGGATCCGGTGTCACCGGGGTGCGTCGCGTACTCTTCGATGATCGCCTTCTTAGCGTCAGATTCGAGTGGCATAGATGGGATCCCCTTTCTGGTCATTGCGCGGCGCTCGGCACCTGATGTGCGAGCTCTCTTTATCCGCGGCCGATCGAACGGCAACCTCCAGAGTCTACCAGGTCCCGCTCGGAGGATGAGATCGGGCCGGGTAGCCTGGACCGAGTGCCCCCTCCCCGCCGCGCATCCCTCCCGCGCCTGCGCCGCGACCACTTCATCGACCTGCGGCCGCTGACGACGAGTCCCGCATACGCGCGGATGTGGATCGGGTCGACCCTCGCGGGCCTCGGCGGGCAGCTCACGATCGTCGCGATCATGCTGCACATGTACGACCTGACGGCGTCGACGTTCGCGGTGTCGATGATCGCGGTCGCCGGGCTCGTCCCGATGATCGTCGCGGGGCTCTACGGCGGGATGCTGGCGGACGCCTTCGACCGGCGTCGGGTGGCGCTCATCGCCGCGACCGTCACCTTCGTCTCGACCGCCGTCCTCATGACGCTGACCTGGAGCGGCGCCGAGACGATCGCGTGGCTGTACGTGATCGCTGTGGTCAACAGCTCCGCGAACTCGGTCGTGATGGCCGCGCGCGCCGCGATCGTGCCCCGGCTGATCCCGGCGACGCTGCTGCCGGCGGCATCCGCGCTCGGCGGGATCACGATGGGCATCATGGTCTCGATCGGCCCCGCCGCGGCGGGCGTGCTGGTCGCGTTCACGGGCTACGGCTGGACCTACACGATCGACCTGGTGCTGATGTCGGCGCTCTTCCTTGGCCTGTGGACACTGCCGGCCATCCGTCCGGAGGGCGAGACCGTGCGGCCGGGGCTGCGCTCGCTCGCCGACGGCTGGCGGTTCCTGCGGCGGGCCGGCAACATCCGCCTGCAGTTCCTCCTCGACATCGTCGCGATGACGTTCGGCCAGCCGCTCGCCCTCTTCCCCGCGATCGGCGCGCTGCTGCTCGGCGGCGGGCCCATCACCACCGGCATCCTGACGGCCGCCATCGCCGTGGGGGCGTTCTTCTCCAGCCTGCTGTCCGGGCCGGTCTCCCGCTACCGATGGCATGGGCGCGGGATCGAACGGGCGATCATCGCATACGGCGCCTGCATCGCGGCCTTCGGCATCGTGCTGGTGCTCGGGGCGTTCCGGGTCTTCGCGCCGGCGGTCGTGGACGAGGGCAGCGCGAACGTCGCCCTCATCGTCCTCGCCGCCGTGACGCTCGCCGCGTCCGGCGCGGCGGACAACATCAGCTCGATCTTCCGCAACACGATGGTGCAGTCCGCCGTGCCGGATGCCATCCGCGGGCGCCTGCAGGGCGTGTTCATCGTCGTCGTCGCGGGCGGGCCACGACTGGGCTCGCTGTACGCCGGCGTCCTCGCGACGGCCACCACGCTGTGGTTCCCGCCGCTGCTCGGCGGCTTCGTCATCATCGGCCTCGTGCTGTTCCTCGTGCGGCTGAACCCGCGGTTCCGCGCGTACGACGCCGAGCATCCGGTCTCCTGAGCGCGGCCCGGACGTAGCGATCCGGCCGCGGGTCGGCGGATTCCGGACGTCGCATCCGCCCGCGGCGATCCGCGTCCGCCCCCGGGTCTAGAGTCGGCGCGTGGCCACCGCATCCCCGCCCCTCGTCCGCCCCGCACGCACCGGGCCGCGTTCGTCGACCATCGTGTGGCAGTTCGTGCTCACGGGCGTCATCTGGGGCTCGAGCTTCCTGTTCATGAAGGTGGCGCTGGGCGGGGTCTCCCCCGCGCAGGTCGCGTGGACCCGGCTCGTCCTCGGCACCCTGACGCTCGGCCTCTTCGTCCTGGCCCGTCGCGAGCGGCTCCCCCGGCGGCTCCGCGTCTGGGGTCACATGCTCGTCCTCGCGGTGACGTTCTGCGTCATCCCGTTCCTGCTCTTCTCCTGGGCGCAGCAGCACGTCACTTCGGGGCTGGCGAGCATCTACAACGCCACGACGCCCATCATGACGGCGATCATGGCGTGGGCGGTGTTCCGCGTCGAGAAGCTCAAGCCCGTGCAGATCGCCGGCATCCTCGTCGGCATCGCGGGGGTCATGGTGATCATCGCGCCCTGGCAGGGGCTCGACCTCGCGCAGTCGCTCATCGCACAGCTGGCGATCCTGGGGGCGACGGCCTGCTACGGCTTCAGCCTCGCCTACATGCGCCGGTTCGCGTCCGACACCGGCATGTCGGCGCTCGTCTTCTCGTTCCTGAACATCGGGCTCGCCGCCGTCATCATGGTGCTGCTCACGCCGCTCATCGCCCTGACGCCGGTGACCCTCGACGTCTGGATCGTGCTGAGCCTCGTGCTGCTCGGCTGCCTCGGCACAGGCGTCGCGTACATCTGGAACCAGAACGTGCTCCGCGCCTGGGGCCCGACCCGCGCCTCGACCGTCACCTACATCACGCCCGTCGTCGGCGTCGTGCTGGGCGTCGTCCTCCTCGGCGAGCACCTGTCCTGGAACGAGCCGGTGGGCGCCGCCGTCGTCTTCCTCGGCATCCTGCTCGCGCAGGACCGGCTGCACCTGCGCGCCCGGACATGACGAAGCGCGGACGCCGCATCGGCGTCCGCGCTTCGCACTGCACGCAGATCAGGCCTGCAGCGACCCCTGCAGGTCGAGGGTGATGGTGACGTCCTTGCCGACGAGCACGCCGCCGGTCTCCAGCGCCGCGTTCCAGGTCAGGCCGAAGTCCTCGCGGTTGATGACGGTCTTCGCCGTCGCGCCGGCCTTGTAGTTGCCCCACGGGTCGGTGCCGAAGCCGCCGAACTCGAGCTCGAACGTGGCGGGCTTGGTGACGCCGCGGATGGTGAGGTCGCCGTCGACGAGGAAGTCGCCCCCCTCGTAGCGGACGCCGGTGGAGACGAAGTCGAGGGTCGGGAACTGCTCGACGTCGAAGAACTCGGCGGAGCGCAGGTGGGCGTCGCGGCCCTCGTCCTTGGTGTCGACCGAGGTGACGTCGACGCTGGCCTCCACACGGGCCTCCAGCGGGTTCTCCGGGGCGACGATCGTCGCGCTCTTCAGGCCGAACGTGCCGCGGACCTTCGAGATCATCATGTGGCGGACGCTGAACGACACCTCGCTGTGCGAGGGGTCGAGCACCCAGGTGCCTGCCTTGTAGCCGGGGATCTCGAGGGCGGAGGTGGTCGTGGTCATGTGCTGCTGTCCTTTGGTCGTTGGACTGGTCTGACAGGGTCCAACGCGGGCCGGCTCGATCTATTCCCTCGAATATAAAAAGCGTGCCGGGAACGCAGAAGGGCGGATGCCGCAGCATCCGCCCTTCTCGACGGCTCTCAGCCGACGGCGATCAGATCGATGATGAAGATCAGGGTCTTGCCGCCGAGGAAGTGACCACCGGCCGGTCCGTAGGCCAGGTGCGGCGGGATGACGAGTTCGCGGCGTCCGCCGACCTTCATGCCGGGGATGCCGTCCTGCCAGCCCTGGATGAGGCCGCGGAGCGGGAACTGGATGCTCTCGCCACGCCCCCAGGACGAGTCGAACTCCTCGCCGGAGTCGTACTCGACACCGGCGTAGTGGACGGTCACGGTGTCGCCGGGCTTGGCTTCCGGGCCGTCCCCGACGATCAGGTCGCGGACGACGAGGTCTGCGGGGGCGGGGCCGACGGGGGCGTCGAACTCGGGCTTGGTGCGGTCATCAGTCATCCTCCCATCCAACCCGAGCGCGGCGGCCCGGTCAACGCGAGCACCCTTGACACCCCCGAACGGCGCGGACAGAATGGCCTCAGGCCAACTCAGCGCCCGGTAGACACGCAGGCATCGCCCGCTGCACCGGGCGCTGAGTCATTCCCGGTCGGCGTCCTCGTCCTCAGCGGCGCAGCAGGCGTTCGCGCGTCGCGGTCGTGCGCGCGAGATAGAGCCGTTCGTCCTCGACGGCTCCGGGATCGCGGCCGGAGAGCGCGCGCTGCCGCGCGGCGGCGAGCGCCGTCGCCTCGGCGATGAATCCGCGCATAGTCGCGGAGCGGTCGCCGGGGAGCGTCCGCGCCCAGGCGACCGCGCGCCGCCGACCCTGCGGAGTCGCGAGCATGTGCACCTCGGCGGGGCTGAACCATCCCGCCGCGGCATACTCCCCCAGACGCGTGCGGGTGAGGCGCGCCTCTTCCCGGCGCAGCAGCGTGACCCCGATGATGAAGCAGACGAAGAGCGGCACCTGCAGGGTCGCGTACAGGGCGAAGAAGTCCGCGAACAGCGCCGAGCCGTTCCACAGCGCGTGCAGGGCCGCCGCTCCCAGCACGCCGAGCATCCAGACCCCGAACGAGCTCCCGGCCGTCCGGCCCGCCCGGGCCGCCCGTCCGAGCAGGTAGCCCGTCACCGTCGTGAACATGACGTGCGCGAACGGGGAGAGGATGCCGCGGAGGAAGAAGGTGACGGTCGTCTCGGCGACGCCCCCCTCGATGAGGCTCGTGGCGAAATAGAGGATGTTCTCCGTGAACGCGAACCCGGCGCCCACGAGCGCGCCGTAGACGACGCCGTCCACCGGTCCGTCGAACGCCCGGCGACCGACCGCGAAGATGATCAGCACTCCGAGGCCCTTGGCGAACTCCTCCACGAGCGGCGCCTGCACGACGGTGGAGAACGCCTCCCGCAGCGGCGAGCCGTCGTCTCCGAGCAGCAGGGTGAGCGCGATGTCGACGAGGAGGGAGATCGCGACGGCGGCGACCGCGCCCCACGCGACGGCGAAGACGACGAGGGAGCGCGGTTCGGGCTCCCAGCGGTCGACGAGCCGGATGGCCAGGAGCACGCCCGCGAGCGGCAGCAGGGCGAGCACCATGCCCACCCCCGCGGCGACGACGCCCAGGAAGGTCAGGAGATAGGCCGCCAGGGCGACCAGCAGGACGATCAGGATCCCGAAGCCCCAGATCGGTGCAGCGCGGCCGGCACGCGGCGGGACCGGGAGTGCGGCGGCCGCGGCCGGTGCCGGCGGGATGAGCGCGGGGGCGCTGTGCGGAGGCTGCGCCAGCGGTGACGGGTATGTCATGGCGATCAGCCTATGGGTGCAGGTTCCGCCGGGCGGAGAGCGACGGGCGACGGGTAGCCTGGAAGGATGCGCTTCGCCCATGTGACTCCTCCTGGGGGCGACGAGCCGCAGCTCGCCGTCATCCGAGGCGGCGAGGCACTCCTCGTCCCCGCCCTCTTCGACGGTGCGCCCGCGCACCTGCAGGCCCTCATCGAGGGCGGCGAGGCGCTGCTGCAGCGCGTGCGGGAGGCCGCGGCGTCCGCCGGGGAATGGCAGCCCGTGGACGGGTACGCCTTCGCGTCGGCCGTGCAGCGGCCGCCGGTCGTCCTGGCCGTCGGCTTGAACTACGCCGCACACTCCAGCGAGCTGGGCCTGAAGGCCGACAAGGCCCCGACGGTGTTCGTGCTCTGGCCGAACTCCCTCACGGGACACGACGCGACGACGACGTGGCCCCGGTCGCTCAGCGAGTCCATCGACTACGAGGCCGAGCTCGGCGTCATCATCGGCCGCCCGGCGCGCGACGTCGCCGAGGAGGACGCCCTGAGCCATGTCTGGGGCTACACCGTGGTCAACGACATCACGGCCCGCGACATCCAGTTCTCCGAGGCCCAGTGGTCGCGGTGCAAGTCGTTCGACGGCTTCACGCCCAACGGGCCGGTCGTGGTGACCGCCGACGAGGTGCCCGACCCGCAGGATCTGCACATCTGGGCCGTCGTGGACGGTCAGACGGTGCAGGACGCCTCGACCGGGCGGATGATCCGGCCGGTCTCCGCGCTCATCGCCCAGCTCTCGCAGGCCGCCACCCTGCTCCCCGGCACACTGATCTCCACCGGCAGCCCGGGCGGTGCCGGCTATTCGCGCGACCCCCAGGTGTTCCTCCGCGACCGCTCCACCGTCACGGTCGGCATCGACGGGATCGGCGAGCTCACGACGCACTGCCGCATCCTCGGCTGAGCCTGCCACGGAACGACGAACGGCGACGGCCCGGAGGCCGCCGCCGTCGTGCCGGGTCCGTACTCAGTAGCCGGACTCGGAGAGCAGTTCCTCGCAGGACATCGTGATGCCGTTGATCTCCACGGTGCCGACGCCGCCGTTGTCCAGGCAGGCCTGCAGCTGCGTACCCAGGTCGGCCGCCGCGGAGCCGAACCAGGCCACGAGCGCGATGGCGACGATGATCCCGACGACGAGCAGCACCGCGCTGATGATGATCGCGGCGACCGCGAAGCCGTTCTTGTGCCCCGCCTTCTTGCTCTGGACGAGTGCGATGATCCCCAGGATCAGCGCGACGGGCTGGGCGAAGAAGGACAGGATGAAGGCGACGATGCCCATCGTGCGACCCGGGATCGGTGCCCCGGGCGCGTCGTAGCCGGCCGACGGATACGCGGGAGCGGCATAGGCGGGAGCGGTGCTCTGCGGGTACGCGGGCTGCTCGTACGCGGGCGGCTGGTACGCCTGGGGCTGGGCCGCCGGCGGCTCGTAGGGGGGCGGGGTCGGGTTCTGCGGGTCGGTCATGCGGCCTCCTGAAGTGAACGCCGGAGAAGATCCGGCAGGTGCGACGTTAGCGAAGGGCGCCGCGCGCGCAAAGGCGCCGCGCTCAGCCTCAGATGACGTCTTCGGCGGCGCTGTGGATCGGGATCGCCTGCGTGATCGCCTCCAGGCCGGACAGCCGGGCCGGCGAGAGCTGCTTGTCGACGTCCTCGCGCGACATCAGCCCGGCCTCCACGACGAGGTCGCCGACGTTGCGTCCGGTCAGCAGGGCGGCCTTGGCCAGGGCCGCCGAGGCGGCATAGCCGATGTACGGGGTGAGCGCCGTGACGACGCCGACCGACGAGCCGACCATGGCGCCCAGCCGCTCGCGGTTCGCGGTGATCCCGTCGACGCAGTTGATGCGGAGCGTCCGCATGCCCCGCCGCATCCAGGTGATCGACTGGAAGATCGAGTGCGCGATGATCGGCTCGAACGCGTTGAGCTGCAGCTGGCCGCCCTCCACCGCCATCGTGACGGTCAGGTCCGCCCCGGCGACGGCGAACGCCACCTGGTTCACGACCTCGGGGATGACCGGGTTGACCTTGCCGGGCATGATGCTCGAGCCGGCCTGGCGTGCGGGCAGGTTGATCTCGCCGAACCCGGCCTGCGGGCCGCTGGAGAGCAGGCGCAGGTCGTTGCTGATCTTGGAGAGCTTGATGGCGTTGCGCTTGAGCGACGACGAGAACGACATGAAGGCGCCGGTGTCGCTCGTGGATTCGACGAGATCCTCCGCGGTCTCCAGGTCCAGCCCGCTGATCTCGCGGAGGTGGCGGATGACGGCGGCCGCGTAGTCGGGATGCGTCGTGATGCCCGTGCCGATCGCGGTCGCGCCCATGTTCACCTCGCACAGGAGGTACGCGTTCTCCTTGAGCCGGTGATAGTCCTCCCCGAGCGTCGTCGCGAACCCGTGGAACTCCTGCCCCAGCGTCATCGGGACGGCATCCTGCAGCTGCGTGCGGCCGACCTTGAGGATGTCGTGGAACTCGTGCGCCTTCGCGAGGAAGGACTGCCGGAGGAGGTCGAGCTCCTCCAGCAGTGTCCGCAGGTCGAGGCCCAGGCCCACCTTGATCGCGGTCGGGTAGACGTCGTTCGTGGACTGGCTGCGGTTCGTGTGGTCGATCGGCGACAGGTACGCGTAGTCGCCCTTGGGCCGCCCGGCGATCTCGAGCGCGACGTTGGTGATGACCTCGTTCGCGTTCATGTTCGTCGAGGTGCCGGCGCCGCCCTGGACGACGCCGACGACGAACTGGTCGTGGAACTCGCCGTCGATGATCCGCTGGCAGGCCTCGTCGATGAGGCCTGCGCGCTCGTCGTCGAGGACGCCGATCTCCCGGTTGGCGCGCGCGGAGGCCTGCTTGACCATCGCGAGCCCGACGACGAGGTCGCGGTACACGGAGATGGGACGGAGGGAGATCGGGAAGTTCTCCAGGGCCCGGGCGGTATGGATGCCCCAGTAGGCATGGGCGGGGATCTCCAGCGATCCCAGTGAATCGGTTTCCGTGCGCGTCATCGCGTCCTCGGCCATGGTGTGCAGTCCTCGTGGGTCGTCACAGCGGGAAGGGTGTGCCTCGAGCCTACCCGCGGGCACATCCACGATGGATGGACGCGGTGGACACCGCTGCCGTCGGGGCTGTACGCGCGGGCGAGTCTTCAGCGTTTGCGGGAGAAGGCTTCGAGCCGCTGCTCGGGGGTGAGCTCCGCCATCCGCGCCACCCACTCCGCGGAGAACGTCTCCGCCGTCTCGGCCGCGACGACGGGGACGACGGCGTGCGTGATGGTGTCGTCGTAGACGTGCACGAGGTGGAAGGACTGGCCGGCATCCATCCCGTTGATCTCCGTCGCCGGGCGCTGCAGGTTCATCGTGTAGCACGTGGCCGCGGCGACGCTGACGGGCACGCCGGCGAAGGTTCCGCTGGTCGAGTAGTGCAGGTGGCCCGCGAGGATGCCGCGCACGTCCGATCCCGCGATCACGTCGGCGAGGGCGTCCTGTCGACGCAGCTCGAGGATGTCGAACAGCGGGATGTGGCTGGGCAGCGGCGGATGGTGGAGGGCCAGGAGGGTGCCGAGCGGGGCGGGGTCGGAGAGGATGCCGCGGAGCCAGGCGAGCTGGCCGTCGTCGAGGTCGCCGTGGTGCCAGCCGGGGACGCTCGTGTCCAGCGCGATGAGGCGAAGTCCGCCGAGATCCCAGATGCCGGTGACGGGCTCGCCGGTGGGTTCCTGCCCGAGCAGAGCGCCGCGCAGCGCGGGACGCTCGTCGTGGTTTCCGGCGACCCAGACGATGGGGGCGCCGAGCCGGTCGGCGAGCGGCTGCACGGCGGCGCGGAGCGCGCGGTAGGCGTCGGGCTCGCCCAGGTCGGTGAGGTCGCCCGTGAAGACCAGCGCATCCGGGCGGATGCCGGTGCGAGCGACGGCGGCGAGCGTGGCGGCGAGGTTGGCCGCGGTGTCGTAGCGCCCACCGAGCGGCGGGTTGCCGGCGAGCAGATGCGTGTCGCTGAGGTGCACGATCACGCGCCGTGGCGGGGCATGCCGTCCGAACTGCACTGTCTCCATGTCGACAGCCTAGGACGACCCTCCGTCAGTGCCCGAAGATGATGAGGAGCAGTCCGCCGAGGACCGCGAGACCGCAGAGGAAGAACGACGCGTACGCGGCGACGAGCGCGACGCGCTTCTGCCCGTCGGTGAGCGGGCTCTTGCGGGCCGCCTTCGCGGCGGCCTTCGCTGCGCGACGGGCCTCCTTCTCCGTGATCACGGTGATGGCGTCGGTGAACTCGGCGGGGGCCACGACCGGTGCCCGGCCGGCGCGCACCAGCATCCGCAGCCCCAGCGCGTAGAAGGCGACGACGACGGTGCCGGCAGCGAGCGCCGCGCCGAACACCTGCAGGAACGCGAGCCAGTCGATCGAGATGTTCACTTCTCGTCCCCCTTCGGCGCGCCCGGAAGGTCGACCGGGGGTGCGGCCGGGCCGGTCCCGGGCTTCCCGGCAGCGCGGACCTTGTCGCGCGCCCGCTTGTCATCGGCGGCCTGGCGGGCATCCGCCTTGGCCTTGGCCTTGCGCTCCGCCTTCTCGCGGGCCTCCTGCTCGGCCTTCCGCCGCGCCTGCTCACGCAGGATCGCGCGCTGGCGGCGCGTCGGCGGAGGATTGCGCTTGACCTTGACGGCGAGTCCCGAGTCGGCGACCTCGCTCATGGCGTTGGAGGAATCGACCTGGTTTCGGCGCGACCGCCAGAACAGGGCGAGGCTGATGGCGACGGCGAGGACCGCGTCGATCGCGATGCCCCAGCCGCCGAACAGGACGACGAGGAGCGCCGCGAACGCGCCGACGGCGCCGGAGGCGGGGAGGGTCAGGAGCCAGCCGATCGCGATGCGACCGACGGTGCGCCAGCGCACCGTGGACCCGCGACGGCCGAGGCCCGACCCGATGACGGAGCCGGAGGCGACCTGCGTGGTGGACAGGGCGAAGCCGAGGGCGCTGGAGGCGAGGATCGTCGCGGCGGTGGACGACTCCGCGGAGAAGCCCTGCGCCGGCTTGACGTCGGTGAGACCCTTGCCGAGCGTGCGGATGATGCGCCAGCCGCCCATGTAGGTGCCGAGCGCGATCGTGAAGGCGCAGGCGAAGATGACCCACAGCTGCGGGTCGGCGTGCGCACCGTCCTGCAGGCCGGCCATGATGAGCGCGAGCGTGATGACGCCCATGGTCTTCTGCGCGTCGTTCGTGCCGTGCGCGAGGGCGACGAGCGACGACGTGAAGATCTGACCCCACCGGAAGCCGTCGCGGCCGTCCGGCTTGTTGTCGTAGCGACGCGTCATGGCGTACGCGAGACGCGTCAGGAGGAAGGCGATGACACCCGCCGTGAACGGCGCGATGAGGGCGGGCAGCACGACCTTGCTGAGCACGACGCCGAAGTCGATGGCGGTGACGCTCGCGCCGACGAGCGTGGCGCCGATGAGGCCGCCGAAGAGCGCGTGCGACGAACTGGAGGGCAGACCGAGCAGCCAGGTCAGCATGTTCCAGGTGATCGCGCCGATGAGGCCGGCGAAGATGATCGGCAGGAACGCCAACGGCTCGATCTGATCCTCTTGGATGATGCCGTGCGAGATCGTCTTGGAGACCTCGGTGGACAGGAACGCGCCGACGAGGTTGAGGCTCGCCGCCAGGAGCACGGCGACCTTGGGCTTGAGGGCACCCGTCGCGATGGGCGTCGCCATCGCGTTCGCGGTGTCGTGGAAGCCGTTCGTGAAGTCGAAGAACAGCGCCAGCGCGATGACGAGCAGCACGATGATTACGGCGGTTTCCACAGTTCGCTTTCCGTCGGGATTCGTGGGGAGGGTGCCGATGGGATCGGCGGTGCGAACGAACAGTTCACCGTGGGTTCATGTTCCGGCAACCGGACCACGGAAATCCTCGCACATCCGCGGCCGATCGCAGAACCGTCGCACCCGCCCCCGCGGGGGGTCGGTTAGCGTGGGACGGTGACCATCTCGGAGCCCTCCGCCCCCGCCGTTCCCGCCCGTCCGACCACCCGCAGCCATCACGGTGACGATGTCGTCGATCCCTACGAATGGCTGCGGGCGAAGGAGGACGAACAGGTCCTCGCCCACCTGGCCGCGGAGAACGCCTACACGCAGGAGCGCACCGCCCACCTCGAGCCCCTGCAGGAGCGGATCTACCAGGAGATCAAGGGCCGCACGCTCGAGACGGACCTGTCCGTCCCGAGCCGGCGGGGGTCGTGGTGGTACTACAGCCGCACGGTCGAGGGCAGCCAGTACGGCATCCACTGCCGCGCCCCGCTCGCCGACGCGGACGACTGGACGCCGCCCGTCCTCTCCCCCGACGTCGCGATCCCCGGCGAGCAGGTCCTCCTGGACGGCAACGTCGAGGCAGCGGGTCACGAGTTCTTCTCCCTCGGCACCTTCGACGTGTCCACCGACGGCACGCGCCTGCTCTACGGCGTCGACACGCAGGGCGACGAGCGCTACACGCTCCGCATCCGCGACCTCGCGAGCGGCGGCGACCTCGGCGACGTCATCCCGGAGACCTCGGCGGGGGCGATGTTCTCCCCGGACGGGCGCTTCGTCGTGTACACGACCGTCGACGACGCGTGGCGGCCCGACACGGTGTGGCTGCACGAGGTCGGAACGGATGCCGCGACCGACGCGAAGCTCTTCCACGAGCCCGACGAGCGCTACTGGGTGGGCGCGGGCTTCACACGCAGCGACCGCTACCTCGTCATCGCGGCGGAGTCGTCGATCACGAGCGAGGAGTTCCTCGTGGATGCCACCGACCTCCGATCGCCGCTGCAGCCGGTCTGGCCGCGGCGGGAGGGCGTGGACTACTCCCTGACGCACGCCGTCGTCGACGGCGAGGACGTGCTCTACATCCTGCACAACGACGGCGCCCTGGACTTCGAGCTCGTCCGCGTCGCGGCATCCGACCCGGAGGGCCCCCACGAGGTCGTGCTGGCGCACGTGCCGGGCCGGCGCCTGGAGGACGTGTCGGCGTTCCGCGACTGGGGCGTCGTGTCATACCGCCGCGAGGGGCTGTCCCGGGTGGGGCTCCTCGACTACGGCAGCGGCGCGCTGACCGAGCTCGCGTTCGACGAGCCGCTGTACACCGTGGGCGCCTCCGGCAACCCGGAGTGGGCGCCGCCGGTGCTGCGGCTCGGCTACGGCTCGTTCGTCACGCCGGGCACCGTCTACGACTACGTCGTGGAGACCGGCGAACTGCTGCTGCGGCGTCGCCAGCCGGTGCTCGGCGGCTACGACCCGGAGGAGTACGCGCAGGAGCGCCTGTGGGCGACGGCCGAGGACGGCACCCGCATCCCGATCTCGCTCGTCTGGAAGCGCGCCTTCGATGCGGGCGACGGCCCGCGGCCCGTGCACCTCTACGGCTACGGGTCGTACGAGCACTCGATCGACCCCGGCTTCTCGGTGGCGCGCCTGTCGATGCTCGACCGCGGCGTCGTGTTCGCGATCGCGCACGTCCGCGGCGGCGGCGAGATGGGCCGGCAGTGGTACGAGGACGGCAAGCTGCTGCACAAGCGCAACACCTTCACCGACTTCGTCGCGTGCGCGCGGCACCTCGTGGCCGAAGGCCGCACCACCCCGGACCTGCTCGTCGCCGAGGGCGGATCGGCGGGCGGCCTGCTCATGGGCGCGGTGGCCAACCTCGCGCCGGAGCTCTTCGCCGGCATCCTGGCCGACGTGCCGTTCGTGGACGCGCTGACGACGATCCTCGACCCCTCGCTGCCGCTGACCGTCGTCGAGTGGGACGAGTGGGGCGACCCGCTGCACGACCCCAGCGTCTACGAGTACATGAAGTCGTACACGCCGTACGAGAACGTCCGCGAAGGCGTCGCGTACCCCCGGATCCTCGCCGTCACGTCGCTCAACGACACGCGCGTGCTGTACGTCGAGCCCGCCAAGTGGGTCGCGCGCCTGCGCGAGGTGGGCGCCGACGCGCTGCTGAAGTGCGAGATGGTCGCCGGCCACGGCGGGGTGAGCGGGCGCTACAACGCCTGGAAGCAGCGGGCGTTCGAGCTGGCCTGGCTGCTGGACGTCCTCGGCCTCGCCGACTGAGCGCGGCTGGGGCCGGCGGGTCGGGGGGCTGACCCGGGCGCCCGGCATCCCCGCCGCCCGGCATCCCCGGCGCCCGGCATCCCTTCGGCGTCCCCGGCGCCCGGCATCCCCTTCGGCGTCCCCGGCATGTCACACCTGGCGCGGGTCGCGGACCCGTCTCCCGCAGTTGGCGAGACAACTGAGACAGGGATGTCACAGGAGGCGGACTTGCGGGCAGCTCGACCCGCATATTCTGTGACATGCAGCGGCTCCTCCCCAGGGGCTAGATTCGCGCACGTCACGACCGATCGCGCTGCCCATGGGCGGGTGACCGGCGTTCGGCGCTCGACTGGGCGGATGACGAGGATCACGCCGCTTCCCGCGGAATTCGGGGCGCGACCGTTTCGCGTCGCCGAGGCTTTGGCGTCCGGTGTGACGCCGTCAAGACTGAGAGCGGGAGACCTTCTCACGCCGACGCGTGGTGTCCGGGTCGCCCGCTCGGTGACCTTGGCGACGCCGGCGAGGTCGGCGCACCAGCAGGACCGCCTCCGCGCCGACCTGCTCGAGCGCGCGGCGGCCGTTGCGCCCGCGCTGACTCCCGATCAGTTCTTCAGCCACGGCACGGCGCTCGCCCTGCTGGGCGCGCCCCTGCCGTACCTGCGTGCCACGGCGTGGGAACTGCACGTGTCAGCTCGCCGCCCGGCGGGCCAGCCGCGCCGGGCAGGCGTGGTGGGACATCGCCTGCAAGCCCGCGCACCCGCCCGGGGTACCGCTCACGGACTCCCGATCGAGCACCCCGCACGAGCATGGCGGCAGGCCGCGCGGACCTGGGATCTCGACGACGTGATCGCTGCGGCAGATCACCTCGTGTGTCCCCGGCATCGAATCATCACGCCAGCTGATCTCCGCGCCGAGATAGCGGACGCCGGCGACCTACGCGGGGGTCTCCTCACGCGTGCGCGTGCGGAGGTGCGCGTCGGCGCGGAAACGGCGGAGGAGACCCATGTGCGGCTGCTTCTGATGCGAGCCGGGTTACCGGAACCCTCGCTGAACCACCGCTTGCAGGATAGCCTCGGCCGCTTCATCGCGCGTCTGGATCTCGCCTATCCGGGCTACCGCGGTGCCGTAGAGCACGACGGACGCACGCACGCGTTCGATGAGCAGCAGTTCGCGAAGGACGCCGACCGGTGGGATGCCATTCGCGACGAAGGCTGGCTGCTCGTGCGCATCCTGAGCCACCACCTGCGGCCTGATCCCCGCCGGGCGCTCGCCAAGGTGACGGATGCGCTCATCGCCCGTGGTTGGCGCCCCGGCGTCGACTGACCCACCCCTCCGCTCGGCACCATCCGCATCCGCATCCGCATCGGCACCATCCGCATCCGCATCCGCATCCGACGTTCCTGTCACAGAACTCGCGGGTGTAGCGCCCGTCCGGCGCGGTTCGTGTGACATGCGTTGCCGCCATGTCCCGCTTCGCGCACGCGCACGCGCCACCAGCCGCCGCTTGTGTGACACAGGACGGAAGGGGCAGGCCTGCGGGATGGCGGGGACGCCGGAGGGGGCCGTCGGTCGCGCGCTCCGGCGGCCCGCCGCGCCCCCGCGCGTCACCCGAAGAGGGCGGCGGCCTCCTCGTAGCGATACAGGGGGACGTTGTTGAGCTCGCCCAGGGCGTCCTCGAACGACACGCGCACGATGTCGGTGCCGCGCAGCGACACCATCTGACCCCACGCCTGCTCCATGATGGCGTCGGCGGCGTGCAGGCCCAGGCGCGTCGCGAGGACGCGGTCGAACGCCGACGGCGAGCCGCCGCGCTGGATGTGGCCGAGCACGGTCGCCCGGGTCTCGATGCCGGTGCGGCGCTCGATCTCCGGGGCGAGGATCTCCCCGATGCCGCCGAGGCGGGGGCGGTTGAAGGCGTCCAGGCCCTTGTCGCTGTAAGCCTCGTCCATGCCGGTGAGGGTGAAGCCCTCCGACACGACGACGAGCGGCGCGCGACCGCGGTCGTGGGCCTTCGTCACCTGGGCGACGATCTCGTCGATCGACATCGGCACCTCGGGGATGCAGATGACATGGGCGCCGGCGGCGACTCCCGCATGCAGTGCGATCCAGCCGACGTGGCGGCCCATGACCTCGGCGACCATGCAGCGCTGGTGGGAGTCACCGGTCGTGCGGAGGCGGTCCATCGCGTCGGTGGCGATGTTCACCGCGGTGTCGAAGCCGAACGAGTAGTCCGTCGCGCGCAGGTCGTTGTCGATCGTCTTCGGGACGCCCAGCACGTTGATGCCGTCGTTCGCCAGGCGGTTCGCCGCGGCGAGAGTGCCCTCGCCGCCGATCGCGATGATGCCGTCGATGCGGTGGCCGTACAGGGTCTTCGCGATGTTCTCGGCGCCGCCGCGCGGGCCCTCGTAGGGGTTGGTGCGGCTCGTGCCGAGGATCGTGCCCCCGACCTTCGACAGGCCCTTCACCTCGTGGCGGGTCAGCGGGAAGAAGTCACCGTCCACGACGCCGCGCCAGCCGTCGCGGATGCCGACGAACTCGATGTTGTAGTTGGTCGTGCCCTTGAGCACGACGCCGCGGATGACCGCGTTCAGGCCGGGGCAGTCGCCGCCGCTGGTGAGGATGCCGATCTTCATGGAGAGATCCTTCGTGGTGTCAGGGATGCTGCGGCACCGTTGCCTGGCTTCGACACTATCGCCGCCGGGCGCCGGGCTGCCACCGGGTCGGCCGTCGATAACCGTCGACGGCCGACCCGGTGCGAGACCTGCGATCAGGCGCCGCCGAGCGCCTGCCGCAGCAGGTGCATGAGCGCGGACAGCTGCACGGAGTCGCTGGATGTCGGGTCGACGGCCTCGCCGTCGAGCGCCCGGGCCGCGAGTCCCTGCTTCGAGTCGATGAGTTCGGCGATCTTCGTGTCGATCGTGTGCGCGGCGATGATCCGCCACGCGGTGACCGGCTCGTCCTGGCCGATGCGGTGCACGCGGTCGATCGCCTGGGTCTGCTCCGCGGCGGTCCACGACAGCTCGGCGAGGACGACGTTGGACGCGGCCTGCATGTTCAGGCCGACGCCGGCGGCGGTCAGCGAGCAGACCGCGACAGCGACCTCGGGGTCGTTGTTGAACGCGTCGATGGCCTGCTGACGCGCGGGCGTCGTCTGGTCGCCGCGGATCGAGACGGTGCGCAGCCCCGCGGCGGCGAAGAGGTCCTCCGCGGCATCCATCACGTCGATGTGCTTCGCGAAGAAGACGACCTTGCCGACGGAGCGCTGCAGCTGCACGGTGTAGTCCGCGGCGAGCAGAGCCTTCGCCTGCCCGATGCGCCGCACCATGGTGAAGACGTTCTCCGAGCCGGAGCCGGCGGCCTTGGCCTCCTCGAGCTCGCCGTGCGCCACGAGGCGCACGATGTCCTCGTCGAACTCGCCGAGGAACACGCGGTCGCCGCGCGCCTCGATGATGCGGCGGTACTTCGCCGCCAGGCGCTGGCCCAGCTCGCGCTCGGCCTCGCGGATCGACCGGCCGAACTCGTCGTCGAGCTCCACGGGGAGGTCGGCGATGAGCTTGTCGGGCAGGTCGGCGGCGACGTCCTTCTTCTTGCGACGGACGATGCCCATCGAGATGACGGCGTCGCGGGCCTCCGGGTAGAACGCCTTGTCGGCAGGGGTCAGGCCGGTCGCGTCGAGCTTCTCCATGAGGGCGGGGCCGGGCTTCTCACCGTTGGTCCAGCCGAGGAAGCGCCAGATCGCGTCGAAGTCCTCGACGTCGTTGATGAGCGGCGTACCGGTGAGGGCCAGCATGAGCGGGTCGCGCACCTGCTCGCGGATGCGGGTCGCGAGACCCAGCACGTTCTGCGAGCGCTGCGAGGACAGGTTCTTGATGAAGTGCGCCTCGTCGACGACCATGCCCTTGAGCCCCAGGGAGGCCAGCCAGGACAGGTGCCGGTCGAGCACCTCGTAGTTGACGATGAAGACGTCGGCGAACGCGTCCACCTGGTCGCCGTCGCCGTGGATGACGGTGGCGCGGCGCTGCGGCGTCCACCGCTCGACCTCGCGGGCCCAGTTCATCTTGACGACGTTGGGGACGACCGCCAGCAGCGGGTAAGCGCCCGCGACGGATGCCGCGAGCACGGACTCCGCCGTCTTCCCGAGGCCCGGCTCATCGGCCAGGAGGAAGGAGCGGTGACCGGCGCGCACGGCTTCGAGGAAGCGGGACTGGTGCGGCATGATCTCGAGGCCCTTGGGCGAGAGCCGGTCGAACTCGGGGACCTCCGGGAGGTCCATCGACGCGGCGCCGCCGCCGGCGCCGGTCTCGAACGCCTTGTACAGCGGTCCCATGAGCTCCCAGCCGTCCAGGCGCCGGCGCGGCGTGGGCTGCGGGGCGCGGAGGCTGACGTCGGGCGCGAGGAACGGGTTCGACTCGCGACGCGCGTCGATCTGCGGGGGGACGACCTGCCGCTCGGCGAGGGCCGCCGGGACGACGGACGCCTGCACCGGCGCGGCGTCGGTGATGATGAGCTCATCCTCGGGCAGGTCGGCGCCCGACTCGAGGAGCCAGTCGCGGCGCATCCGGCGGGCGACCGGGGAGGTCGCCTGGTCGACTTCGAGCAGCTGGATGAGCGACGTGTCGCGGGCCGCGGTCTTCGCGAGGATCGTCGCCACTCCGTCGAGGCGCTTGAGCAGCTCGGCGCGCGCGGCGGCCGGCACGTCCTCGTCGGCCTTGACCCGCGCCCGCTCCTCGCGGACGAGGAAGGCGATGACCTGGAACTTGACGCGGTTGGTGGGGCCGAGCTTGCCGCGCTGGGCCTTCGCCTCGACCTCGCGCACCTTGCGGGCGAGGATCGGGATGAGGGGCGCGTCGTCGTCGCGTCGAGCCGATGAGCCCGAACGACGCCGGGACGACGACTTGCGTGCGGTGGATGCCGTGGTCGGCATGCTCCTCCTGAGCGTGAGAGCCGGCGCAGGGCCGGCTGTCCGGCGATCGTGCGGCCGGTCGAACGGAGTCGCCGCGAAGCGGCGGCGGGAATACGTGGGGCCCGATCCTCCCGGCTGCGGGTACTCGCTTCTGCGAGCTGCGGCGACGGCGGGGTGCGGTCCTCGCGGAAAGTCTAGCGCGTCGTCACGGCGCCGTGCGCAAGCGCAGGCTGTTGAGCACGACGAACACGCTGGAGAACGCCATGGCCGCGCCCGCGATCATCGGGTTCAGGAGGCCGAGCGCTGCCAGCGGCAGCGCGGCGACGTTGTACGCGAAGGCCCAGAACAGGTTGCCGCGGATGACCCGCATCGTGCGACGGCTCAGCCGGATCGCGGTGACCACGGGGGCGATGCCGTGCCCGGCGAGGGCGATGTCGCTCGCGTGCATGGCGGCGTCGGTCCCGCCGCCCATCGCGATGCCGAGATCGGCGGTGGCGAGCGCCGCGGCGTCGTTGACGCCGTCGCCGACCATGGCGACGCGGTGCCCCTCGGCGCGCAGGCGCGCGATCTCGTCGACCTTGCCCTCCGGCAGGACGCCCGCGATGACGCGGTCGATTCCGACGGCGTGGGCGGCGGCGCGCGCGGCGCCGGCGTTGTCGCCGGTGAGCAGGATGACGTCCAGGCCCAGGCGCCGGAGAGCCCCGATGGTCTCGGCGCTGTCATCGCGCACCGTGTCGGCGACCGCGAGGACGGCGCGCACGCGGCCGTCCCAGCCGGCGACGACGGCGGTCGCCCCGTCCGCCTCGATGCGGTCGACGGCGGCGCGGGCCGCCTCCGGGAGCGCACCGGCCTGCGCGGCGGCGAACGCCGCACGACCGGCGAACACCGCATGCCCGTCGACGGTGCCGGTGACGCCCCGTCCCGCGAGGCCCGCGAAATCGGCCACCGGCGCGTGCTCCGCCGTGAGGCCGGCGAGCGCGCGGGCGAGGGGATGCTCGGATGCGTGCTCGAGCGAGCCGATCAGGTGCTGGATGTCGGCGGTCGCGGCGTCGCCGACCCGGGTGACGGCGACGACCGTCATCCGCCCCTCGGTGACGGTCCCGGTCTTGTCGAGGACGATCGTGTCGATGCGCTCGGCGCTCTCGAGGGCCTCCGGGCCCGTGATGAGGACGCCCAGCTGGGCGCCGCGGCCGGTGCCGACGAGGATCGCGATGGGGGTCGCGAGGCCCAGTGCGCACGGGCAGGCGATGATGAGCACGGCCACGGCGGCGGTGAAGCCCGCGGCCGGCGGCTGCCCCGCGGCGATCCAGCCGAGGAGGGTCAGCACGGCGAGCGCGATGACGATGGGCACGAAGACCGCCGAGATGCGGTCGGCGAGGCGCTGCACGCGGCTCTTCCCCGCCTGGGCCTCCTCCACGAGGCGTGCGAGGTGCGCGAGGCGCGTGTCGTCGCCGACGCTCGTGGCCTCGACGATCAGCCGGCCGTCGGCGGCGAGCGTGCCGCCGGTCACGGCATCCCCGGCGCTCACGTCGACGGGGACGGATTCGCCGGTCATCATGCTCTCGTCGACCGAGGCGCGGCCCTCGCGGACGATGCCGTCGGTGGCCACCTTCTCCCCGGGCCGGACGACGAACACGTCGCCGACGCGGAGGCGCTCGACCGGGACGCGTGTGCCGTCGGCGAGTTCGACGTCCTTCGCGGCGAGCTGCAGCAGCGCGTGCAGGGCGGCGCCGGCGCGCCCCTTCGAGCGCTGCTCGATGAAGCGTCCGAGGAGGAGGAAGACGGTGACGGCGGCGGCGACCTCGAAGTAGACGAGCGCCGTCGCGTCGTGCACGGGGCCGAACAGGACGACCTCGTGCATCAGGCCGATCCGGCCGGCCGAGCCGAAGAGCAGCGCCCACACGCTCCAGCCGAACGCGGCCATCGTGCCGAGCGTGATGAGGGTGTCCATCGTCATGGCGCCGTGGCGCGCGTTCGCGAGGGTGGCACGGTGGAACGGCCAGCCGCCCCACAGCACGATGGGCGCCGTGAGGACGAGGGAGACCCACTGCCAGCCGGGGAACTGCCAGGCCGGGATCATGCCGAACGCGACGACCGGGACGGCGAGTGCGAGGCTCACGAGCAGGCGGGTGCGCAGCGGCGTCGAGCCGGGCCTGTCGGCGACGTCGTGGACGTGCCCACCCTCGGCCTCGTGCGCGGGGGCGTCGTGTCCCGCGGGCTCCGTCCGCGGCGTGCGGATCTCCGCGTCGTAGCCGGCTTCACGGACGGCCGCGACGAGCCGCTCCGGGTCGAGGTCCTGCGGGAAGCTGACACGAGCGGTCTCGGTCGCGAGGTTGACGGATGCCGTCACGCCCTCGACCAGCTGCAGCCGCTTCTCCACGCGTGCGACGCAGCTCGCGCAGGTCATGCCCTCGATGTCGAGGACGGCGCCCCGCACCGCGGCACCGTCCGGTGCCGCGGTCATCAGCGGCGGCCGGTGAGACTGTAGCCCGCCTCGGCGACGGCGGCGGCGATGGCCTCGTCGGCGGGCATGGCGTCACCGGTGACGGTGACCGTCTTCGCCGCGACGTCGACGGCGACCTCGGACACGCCGGCCACGGCGCTCACCTCGCGGGTGACGGCGGCGGCGCAGTGGCCGCAGGTCATTCCTTCGACGGTGTAGGCCTGGGTGCTCATGGGGTTCTCCTCGTGGTGTGTTCACCTGCCCCAACAGAGTACCCCCCGGGGGTATTCCTCAGTCCGACGCGAGGCCGCGCTGCCAGAGGTCGAGGGCGCCGGGGTCGTCGGTGACGATCCCGTCCACCCCCCACCCCACGGCGGCATCCCAGTGCCGGTCGCTGTTGAGCGTGTAGACCACGACGCGGAGGTCGGCGTCGTGCAGCTCGGCGACGACCTCGGGACGGGCCGCGACCGCCGCACGGTCGACGACGATGCCGCGGACGTCGACCTCCCGCATGGCCTGCACGGCATCGGCGGGGATCGTGCGCAGGATTGCCATCCGCGGAATCGCATCCGTCCGGGCCGCCACGAGGGCGAGGGTCCGGGCGTCGAAGCTCGCGGCCACGACGCGCCGTTCGAGTCCGCGGGACAGCACGGCGTCGGCGAGCGCCGCAGCGGCGTCTGTCGTCCAGGTGCCCTTGAGGTCGAGCAGGGCGCGGCCGTCCCGCTCGGCCAGCAGGTCGAGGAACTCCACCGCCGTAGGCACGGGCGTCCCGGCGTAGCGGGGCGCGTACCAGGACCCTGCATCGAGCGCCCGGACCTCGGCGAGTGTCAGCCGCGCGAGGGGCCCGTGTCCGTCCGTAGTGCGGTCGACCATGGCGTCGTGCATCAGGACGGCGTGGCCGTCGGCGGTGAGCGCGAGGTCGACCTCGACGTACTCGAAGCCGGCCGCGAGCGCAGCCGCCACGGCGGGCAGGGTGTTCTCCGGCGCCGCCTCCGCACCCCCGCGGTGGCTCGCGATGAACACGCGCTCGCCGGGCGTGCGCACCGTGCCCCACAGGTCCTGCGCGGAGATCCTCGTGGGCGTCACCCCGGTCATGATGACCACGACGCACGCCACGGCGAGCGCGCAGACGATGAGCAGGGCGGGAAGCCGTTCGGCCGTCCTCGATTCGGGCATCGGGGTGGTCCTTCACTTCGGTGACGTCGTCGTCGCGGCCCACTGTAGCGGAGGCCGTTACCTTTCCGTTACCACTGCGTCGGTGCTTCGCGCGGCCCCTGGCGGTCGGCGTACGCTGGCTGCATGGCCACTATCTCCGAGCGCGAACTCGCCGCGACCCTCGACCACGCGATCCTCAAGCCCGAACTGACGCGCGATCAGGTCGATGCCGAACTCGACATCGCCGCCGAGTGGGGCGTGTTCAGCGTGTGCGTGCGCCCGAGCGACATCGCCCACGCCGCCAGCCGGCTCGCCGGCACGGGAGTGGCCGTTGGCACCGTCATCGGCTTCCCGCACGGCACCACTTCGACGGCCGCGAAGGTCGCCGAGGTGCGTCAGGCGCTCGCCGACGGCGCGACCGAGGTCGACATGGTCGTCAACATCGGCGCGCTCCGCTCCGGCTTCGACGATGTCGTCACCGACGACATCCGCGCCGTCGTCGAGGCGGCCTCCGGTCACATCACGAAGGTGATCCTCGAGACGGCATACCTCGATGACGAGCAGATCGCCCGCGGCAGCCGCCTGACCGAGGCCGGCGGCGCGCACTTCGTCAAGACGTCCACCGGTTTCGCCGGCGGCGGCGCGACCGTCGAGCACGTCCGCCTCATGCGTGCGAACGTCGGCCCGGCTGTGCAGGTCAAGGCCTCCGGCGGAGTCCGCAGCTACGCCGACGCCCTCGCCATGATCGCCGCCGGCGCGACCCGCCTCGGCACGAGCGGCAGCGCCGTCATCCTGGGCGAGGCACGCCGGGTGGATGCCGGTGAGGGCGCGACCGGCGCGGTCGACGACTCGTCCTACTGACGCCCACACGGGCCGCGCGCGTCCTCGCTCAGGAGAGGGCGGCGCGCACGTCGGCGACGTCGTGGGTCATCTGCGCGATGAGCGGCTCGATGCCCTCGAACGCGACCATCCCGCGGATGCGGTCGGTGAAGGTCACCGAGACGCGGTGACCGTACAGGTCGAGGTCGGTCTCGTCCAGCACGTACGCCTCGACCTGGCGCACGAGCACGTCGTCGAAGGTCGGGTTCGTGCCGACGGAGATGGCCGCGGGGTAGCGGGTGACGGCGTGCATCGCCGCCGCCTCCGCGGACGGCCCCTCGTCGACGAGCCACCCGGCATAGACCCCGTCCGCGGGGATGAAGCCCTCCACGTCGGCGGACAGGTTCGCGGTCGGGAAGCCGAGCTCGCGGCCCCGCTTGAGCCCGTGGACGACCTCGCCCTGCACGGCGTGCGGACGCCCGAGCAGCCGGGCGGCACCCTCGACGTCGCCCTCGGCGAGGAGGGTGCGGACCCACGTCGAGGAGACGCGGCGACCGCCGCCCTCGACGTCGCCGACGACGTCGGCACGGAACCCGAACTCGGCGCCGAGTTCGCCCAGGAGCGCGGGGTCGCCCGCTCCCCCGCGGCCGAAGCGGAAGTCCTCGCCGACCAGGACCTTCACGACCCCGAGCGCGTCGACGAGGACGTGCTCCACGAAGGCACGGGCGGTGAGGGAGGCCAGCTGCTCGTCGAAGCGGAGGACGAGCGTCGCGTCGACGCCCTGCTCCGCGAGGAGGTGCAGCTTCTGGTCGAGGCTGACGAGGGGCGCCGGGCAGATCTCGGGGCGCAGGAGGCTCAACGGGTTGCGGTCGAAGGTGACCGCGACGACGCGGGCGCCGGCATCCTCCGCGGCGACGCGCGCACGGTCGATGACGGCACGGTGACCGGAGTGCACGCCGTCGAACTTGCCGATCGCGATGACGCTCGGCCCGAATCCCGCCGGCACCTCGGACGGCTCGCGGAAGACGATCACCAGGACGACCGTTCCAGGGCGGGGTCGATCTCCTCGGCCACGGCGTTGCGCGTGTGGGTCAGCCACCACAGGCCCAGGAACGGCAGGACGAGCGGCACCCAGAGGTAGCCGGCCCCGAAGCCGGACCAGACGGTCGGGTGATCGAACAGCGCGGGGACGACGAGCGACAGCGTGCCGACGACGAGGACGCCGACGAGCTCGAAGCCGATCGCGACCCACGCGACGAGGTACCAGGCCCGCGACGCGCTCAGGATCAGGGCGAGGGTCGCGAGGATGTAGACGACGGCGGCGAGCGCCGACAGCGAGTACGCCAGCGGAGCGGCGTCGAACTCGCGGACGATCTGGACGAAGGAGCGACCGGTGGCCGCCATCGCCATGATCGCGTAGACGATCACGAGGACGCGGGCGATGCCGGTCATGCGGGGGCGGGTCGTGGACATGACCTGTCAATGATAGGCGGCGGAGAGCCTCCGCCCGCGCGCTCAGGCGACCTGGACGGTCCAGATCACGTGCATGCGCCACACCATGACCGCGACCGCGAGCGCGGCGATCCCCATGATGACGGTGCTCCACCGGCTGCGCTCGATGAGCGCCCACGCGACACCGGCGGGGGGCAGGAGCACCGCCGAGACGAGGTACACCCAGTACTCCAGCGCGCTTCCCGACGGGGGGTTGCCGGCGAGGGGCGCGACGATCGCGATGACCACCTGGGCGATCAGGAGCAGGAGGATGAGGGCGAGCCCGCCCACCGACAGGTCGCTGGGGCGCCGGCCGGCGAGTCCCAGCACGATGCACAGCAGGCCGACGCCGCACGCGGCGACGAGCTGGACGATGGTGAACCACAGGATCACAGGGGCTCCTCAGCCATGTTCATGATGCTCTTGACGTCGTCCCCGCGGCGCTCGACGATCCCGACGAGGCGGCCGTCCGGGTCGATGGCGGCGGGGTTCGCGGTGGCCAGCCGCGCGGCGGCGCCGGTGAGGCGCTTGCCGTGCCGGAGATCGCGGGCCTCCTCGGCGGTGACGGGGAAGGCGCCCAGGACGGAGGCAGCCACCTCGGCGTCGCCGCGCAGCGGGGTGTCCGGGGCGACGTCGGTGACCGCGTCGGTGACCTCGAACGGGCCGATGCGCGTGCGGCGGAGCCTCGTGAGATGCCCCCCGACGTCGAGCGCCGCACCGAGGTCCCGCGCGAGCGCGCGGATGTAGGTGCCGCTCGAGCAGTCCACGACGACGTCGAGGTCGATCACGCCGTCCGCCCGGCGGATGCCGGTGACCTCGAACCGGGACACGGTGACCTCGCGCGCCGCGAGCTCGACATGCTCCCCCGCGCGGGCCAGATCGTAGGCGCGCCGGCCGCCGACCTTGATGGCTGAGACGCGGCTCGGCACCTGCGAGATGGGTCCGGTCAGCGCGGCGACGCCGGCCGTGATGGCATCCTCGGTGACGGCGTCGATCGCGGCGGCATCCGCCCGTGTCGTCTCGACGCCGTCGGCGTCGTCGGAGTCGGTCGCGACGCCGAGGCGGATCGTCGCCTCGTACGTCTTGTCGAGGCCCACGATGTAGGTGAGGAGGCGGGTCGCGGGACCGACGCCGAGGACGAGGAGCCCGGTCGCCATGGGGTCCAGGGTCCCGGCGTGGCCGATCTTGCGGGTCTGCAGCGCGCGTCGCGCGCGGGCGACGACGTCGTGGCTCGTGATCCTGCCCGGCTTGTCGACCAGCAGGATGCCGCGGGGCGCGGCCATCAGCAGAAGTCCCGGTAGACGCGGGCCGGAGCGGCGGGGTCGGCGTTGTCGACGATGGCCGAGGCGGCGCGCCGAGGATCGCCGTCACGCAGGTACAGCTCCATCCCCGCCCGGTAGCGCCGGTTCGCCTCGGCCGCCGGGTCGGGGTCGCTGCCGTCGCGTTCCGCCATGCGCGCGAAGCGCACGTCGACGGGGACGTCCAGCCACACCGACCAGTTCCAGATGCCGCGAAGCTCGGGGCGGTTCAGGAAGACACCGTCCACGATGAGGACGGCGTCGCGCGGCGCCGTCACCCACTCCGACGCGACGGGCTCGTCGCGGTCGACGTCGAACACGGCGGTCTGGAACCCGGTGTCCGTCGTCGGCCCGCTGCGGAACGGATCGATCAGCACCCGCCGGAACGTCGCGTAGTCGTACGAGTCGAGGTAGTACCCCTCCGGTGAGCTGCGTCCGCGCGCGTAGCGCTCCGCGCGGGGTCGGTGGAAGCCGTCGATCGACGCGCGGAGGACGGCGGACCCGTCTTCGCCGAACACGGCGGCGAGGTTGTCGGCGAACGTCGTCTTGCCGGCACCGTCCTCGCCGTCCACGCCGACGATCACGCGGCCGCGCCGGTAATGCTGTCGCACCTCGTCGCGGAGCTCGCGCCACAGCGTGGAGGCGGGCGTGACGGGAAGTCGCATGCCTCCAGCCTAGGCGGCGGGACGCCGCCGTTCCGTGCCGCGGCGGTCACTCGCGGCATCCGCATGCCCCCGGTTGCGTAGGCTGGAGCGGTGCCCGACCTCGCCCGCCCGCTCCTGGACTGGTACCGCGTCAACGCGCGGGATCTCCCCTGGCGGGCACCGGGGTTCGGGGCGTGGGGCGTGCTGGTGAGCGAGTTCATGCTGCAGCAGACGCCGGTGACGCGGGTCATCCCGCATCTGGAGGCCTGGCTCACGCGGTGGCCCTCCCCCGCCGACCTCGCCGCCGCACCGCCCGCGGAGGCCGTGCGCCAGTGGGCGAACCTCGGCTACCCGCGCCGGGCGCTGTGGCTGCACCGCGCCGCCGTCGAGATCCGCGACCGCCACGCCGGTGTCGTGCCGCGTGAGGTCGACGCGCTGCTGGCACTGTCGGGCATCGGCGACTACACGGCGCGGGCCGTCGCGACCTTCGCGTACGGCGACCGGCATCCCGTCGTCGACACCAACACGCGGCGCGTCCTGGCCCGCGCGGTGGACGGCCGGTCGCAGCCCGGCCCGCCGGCCAGGCGCGACCTCGCGGCGATGGCGGCGATCCTGCCGGACGACGACGGCGAGGCCGCGATCGTCAACGCCGCGACCATGGAGCTCGGCGCCGTCGTGTGCACGGCGCGGTCCCCGCGCTGCGAAGCCTGCCCGCTCGCGGAGGTCTGCGCGTGGCGGGCGGCGGGCTACCCCGACACCGGCGACGACCGGCGCCGTCAGGCGGCGTACGAGGGCAGCGACCGGCAGGCGCGCGGCGCCGTGCTGCGGGCCCTGCGCGGGACGCACGCCGTGCCCGTCGCGGACGTGCTGCCCGATTGGCCCGATCCCCTGCAACGGGATCGGGCGATCGACTCGCTCATCGCCGACGGGCTGGCGGAGGCCGCCGACGGCATGCTGCGACTGCCGGCCTGAGCCGGCTGTCGCGCCTCAGGCCTCGTCGGCCTCGTCGTCCAGCTCGCGCGGCTTCACGTACGGGTCGGCGTCGCCGGCGTACGTCGCGCCGGTCGCGAGACCCTGCACGGCGGCGTCGCGCTCGCGCGCTTCGCGGAGCAGCTCGGCGATGTGCCCGGCGGTCTCCGGCAGCGCGTCGGGGATGAACTCCAGCGACGGGGTCAGGCGCACGTTGAGGTGCTTGCCGACCTCGCTGCGCAGCATCCCGGTCGCCGCCTTCAGCGCCTCCGCGGAGGAGGCGCGCTCCTCGTCGGAGCCGTACACGGTGTAGAACACCGACGCGTGCTGCAGGTCGCCCGTCACGCGGACGTCCGTGATCGTCACGAAGCCGAGGCGCGGGTCGCGCAGCCCCTTCTCGAGGCGCTCCGCGAGGATGACGCGGATGCGGTCGCCGAGGCGCGCTTGACGTTCACTGGCCATGAGTGTTCCCTTCGACGGCTGAGGGACGCCCGTGGGCGCCCCTCAGCGGTTGCGACTCAGCCTCGCGGCTTCTCCACCATCTCGGTGGTCTCGATCTCGTCGCCCACCTGGATGTCGTTGTACTTGCCCAGGCCGATACCGGCTTCGTAGTCGGTGCGCACCTCGGTGACATCGTCCTTGAAGCGGCGCAGCGACTCGATGGCCAGGCCATCGGCGACCACGACGCCGTCGCGGATGATGCGCGCCTTGGCGTTTCGGGTGATCGTTCCGGAGCGGACGATGACACCGGCGATGTTGCCGAACTTCGAGGAGCGGAACACCTCGCGGATCTCGGCGACACCCGACTGCACCTCTTCGAACTCCGGCTTGAGCAGGCCCTTGAGCGACTGCTCGACGTCGTCGATCGCGTTGTAGATGACCGAGTAGAACCGGATGTCGACACCCTCGCGGGCGGCGCGCTCCCGGGCCTTCGCGTCCGGACGGACGTTGAAGCCGATGACGATCGCGTTGTCGATCGTCGCGAGGTTGACGTCGGACTCCGTGACGGCACCCACACCGCGGTGGATGATCCGCAGCTGCACCGAGTCGTCGACCTCGATCTTGAGGAGCGACTCCTCCAGCGCCTCGACGGCACCGGACACGTCGCCCTTGATGATGAGGTTGAGCGACTCGACCTTGCCCTCTTCGAGCGCGCGGGTGAAGTCCTCGAGCGAGATGCGCTTGCGGGCCTTGGCCAGCTGCGCGTTGCGCTCGGCGGCTTCGCGCTTCTCCGCGATCTGGCGGGCGAGGCGGTCCTCCTCTGTGACGATGAACGTGTCACCGGCACGCGGGACGGAGTTCAGGCCCTGCACCTGCACGGGACGCGACGGGGCGGCCTCGAGGACCGGCTCGCCGTTCTCGTCCGCCATGGCGCGGACGCGGCCGTACGCGGTGCCCGCGACGATCGCGTCGCCGACGCGGAGCGTTCCGGACTGGATGAGCACCGTGGCGACCGAACCGCGACCCTTGTCGAGCTTGGCTTCGATCGCGACACCGCGCGCCGCCTTGTTCGGGTTGGCCGTGAGGTCGAGCCCGGCGTCGGCGGTGAGCAGCACGGCATCCAGGAGGGCCTGGATGTTGAGGCCGTCGCGCGCCGACACGTCGACGAACATGACGTCCCCGCCGTACTCCTCGGCGACGAGGCCGTACTCGGTGAGCTGCTGGCGCACCTTGGCCGGGTTGGCGTCGGGCTTGTCGACCTTGTTGACCGCCACGACGATCGGCACGTTGGCCGCCTGGGCGTGGTTGAGCGCCTCCACCGTCTGCGGCATGATGCCGTCGTCGGCGGCGACCACGAGGATCGCGATGTCGGTCACCTGCGCACCACGGGCGCGCATGGCGGTGAACGCCTCGTGACCCGGGGTGTCGATGAAGGTGATCGCGCGCTCGATGCCGTCGTGCTCGGTCCACACCTGGTAGGCACCGATGTGCTGCGTGATGCCACCGGCCTCGCCGGCGACGACGTTCGCGTTGCGGATCGCGTCGAGGAGGCGCGTCTTACCGTGGTCGACGTGGCCCATGACGGTCACGACGGGCGGACGGATCTCGAGGTCTTCCTCGTTCTCGTCCTCGAGCTCCTGATCGAGGTCGAGACCGAAGCTCTCCAGGAGCTCCTTGTCCTCGTCTTCGGGAGAGACCATCTGGATCTTGTAGCCGAGCTCGGCGCCGAGCACCTCGAAGGTGGCCTCGTCCAGCGACTCCGTCGCCGTGGCCATCTCACCGAGGTTGAACAGGATCGTCACGAGCGTGCCGGGCTGCACCGTGTAGCCGGTCAGCGTCTCGATCTTGTCGGCGAAGTCCGAGATCGACGCGCCACGGCGCATGCGGATGATCTCCCCGTTGCCGCGGGAGACGTTGACGCCGCCGACGACGGGGGCATCCCGCATCTCGAACTCTTGCCGCTTCGCCCGCCGCGACTTGCGCTGCTTGGACTTGCCGCCGCCCTTGCCGAAGGCGCCGGCCGTGCCGCCGCCGGGGCCGCGGCCACGACCGCCGCCACCACCGGGACGACCGGCGAAGCCGCCGCCTGCCGGTGCACCGGGACGCTGGAACCCGCCGGGAGCGCCACCGGGCCGGCCGGGGCCGCCGGGACGCTGCTGGAAGGGGGCGCCGGGACGACCGGCACCGCCGGGACGACCCGCACCGCCGGGACGCGGGGCCCCGGGACGCGGTGCACCCGGGCGCGGAGCCTGGGGACGCGGGATGTTGCCGGGGCTCGGACGCTGGCCCATGCCCTGCGCGGACGCGAACGGGTTGTTACCCGGGCGCGGGCCGGCGGGCCGCTGGCCCATGCCCTGCGCCGACGCGAACGGGTTGTTCCCGGGGCGCGCGCCACCGGGACGCGGGGGCTGCGGTGCGCCGGGCGTCGCGCCGGGCGCCGCCGGTGCGGGGGCGCCGGGGGTCGGTGCCTCGGCGGCGGCGGCGGGAGCCGGAGCTGCCGGGGCGGCCGGAGCCGCCGGTGCCGGGGCGGCCGGTGCAGCGGGTGCCGCAGCGGCGGGCGCGGGCGCGGCGGGCGCCGGGGCGGCCGGCGCCGGAGCGGCGGGACGGGCGGGACCGGGGCGGCCCGGGGTCGCGGGCTTGGCCGCGGCCTTCGGCGCCGCCGATGCCGCGGGCGCCGCAGCGCCTTCAGCCTCGAGCGCAGCCCGAAGCTTGCGAGCCACGGGGGGCTCGATGGTGGATGAGGGGCTCTTGACGAATTCGCCGAGCTCCTTCAGCTTCGCGAGGGCGACTTTGCTGTCGACGCCGAGCTCGGAAGCGATCTCGTGCACGCGTGGTTTTGCCACAATTCTCCTGTCTGGGGCCTACCCAGGACAGGGCAGACCGTTACTTGCGGACGGGTCTCATTTCGAGCCGTTCACTTTGTGTCCATAGCCGTTCAGCCGTTTCGCTGGTGGGTGTCTTGAAAGGTCTGCGTGTCCAGGTCACCGGACACACGCAATGCTCGTCCGAAGGCGCGGCGCCGGATGGCGGCGGTCACGCACTCGTCCGTGTCATGCACCCACGTCCCCCTCCCCGGAAGCACGGCTTTCTCGTCGGCGACGAGGATGCCGTCACGGGCCACGACTCTCAGGAGTGCGGATCGAGGGGCACGCGCGCGGCATCCCACGCACGTTCGAACAGGTTCCATCCTACCCCGTCAGGCGTCTTCCAGGATGCTGTCCGGCTGGATGTCGATCTTTGCGCCCGTCAGCTTGGCCGCGAGGCGGGCATTCTGGCCCTCCTTGCCGATCGCGAGCGACAGCTGGTAGTCGGGCACGAGCGCGCGGACGGCCTTCGTTCCGGCGTCCAGGATGAAGCTGGAGGTGACCTTCGCCGGCGACAGGGCGTTGGCGACGAACTTCGCCAGCTCGCCGTCGTAGTCGACGATGTCGATCTTCTCGCCGCCGAGCTCCTCGGTGACGGCGCGGACGCGGCGGCCGAGCTCGCCGATGCAGGCGCCCTTGGCGTTGATCGACGGGTCGTTGGCGCGGACGGCGATCTTCGTGCGGTGACCGGCCTCGCGGGCGAGGGACACGATCTCGACGAGGCCGGACGCGATCTCGGGGACCTCGAGGGCGAAGAGCTTGCGGACGAGGCCCGGGTGCGTGCGGGACACGGCGATCTGCGGGCCCTTGGTGCCCTTGGACACCGAGGTCACGTAGACGCGCACCCGCGAGCCGTGGGTGTACTCCTCCCCCGCCACCTGCTCCTCGGGGGGCAGGATCGCCTCGACGGTGCCGAGATCGACGTGGACCATGCGCGGGTTGGGGCCCTGCTGGATGACGCCGGCGACGATGTCGCCCTCCTTGCCGCGGAACTCGCCGAGGATCGCGTCGTCGGCGATGTCGCGGAGGCGCTGGCTGATGACCTGCTTCGCGGCGAACGCGGCGATGCGGCCGAAGTCGTCCGGGGTGCTCTCCTCCTCGCCGATGATCACGTCCTCCTCGTCGCGGAGGGGGATGAACACGGCGACGTGCCCGGTCTTGCGGTTGAGCTCGGCGCGGGCGCCTTCGGGGAGCTCGCCCGTGGGCGAGGTGTGCTTGGCGTAGGCCGTCAGGATGGCCTGCTCGATGATCCGCACGAGTTCGTCGAAGGGGATCTCCTTCTCCCGCTCGACGGTGCGCAGCAGTCCCAGATCGATGTCCACAGGTTTCTCCCTATTCAGCTCTCGCCGGGAACGTCACCGTCCCGGCATCCCCCCAACGTTACCGGATGCGGCTGTGCGCGGCATCGGGGACAGCCGCCGCCCGGACGCCCGCCCCGGGTTCTGCGGGGCGTTCGTCGGCGGGCCATACTGGGCTCATGACTGGCCGAACTGCGGACCCCGGACTCATCGGCCTTCTCGGCTTCGTCATCGCGACGCTGACGGCGCAGCTCGAGCACCTCGGGGTGCAGAACGAGAGCCCGGTGTTCTGGATCGGCGCCGTCTTCGGCGGCGTCGTCCAGGTGACGGCGGGGATGCTGGCCTACTTCCAGGGCGATGATTTCCATTTCCTGGTCTACAACGCCTTCGGCTGGTACTGGATCTGCATGCCCGGCTTCCTCCTCGGCGGCGAGCTCGGCTTCTTCGAGGTCGCCGGTCCCGCCCGCGGCGTGTTCTCGCTCATGTTCGCGATCCTCGCGCTCGGCTTCGCGTTCCCCGCCTCGATGCACAACTCCGTGCTCCCGGTGACGCTCCTCTGCGTGTCCGGCGGGCTCGGCCTGCAGGCGGCGGGCGCGTTCACCGGCGTCGAGCTGCTCGGCACGGTCGGGGCGGTGCTGCTGCTGGCGGCGTCGGCCCTGGCCGCCTACCTGCTGGCGGAGAAGTTCGTGTGGCGCACGATGCGGCGCCGCGTCGTGCCGCTCGGCCGGCCGTGGATCGCGGGCGATCCGGACCGCGAGTCCTAGGGGTGCCGGTGTCCGACGCCGCGAAGGACGCCGCGCGCGAGGCGACCACGAGCACCGTGTTCCGGGTGCTCGCCCGGTCGGGTTTCGCCGCCAACGGCGTGGTGCACATCCTCATCGGCGCGATCATCCTCGCCGTCGCGACCGGCACCCGCGCCGAGGCCGACCAAGTGGGCGCGTTCAAGGCGATCGCGACGGCGCCGCTCGGGTTCGTCGCGCTCTGGATGGTCGCGATCGCGCTGTGGGCGCTGGCGCTGTGGCACGTCGCGGAAGGCCTCCTGGCCCGGGGCGAGCGTCCCCGCAAGTGGGGCACCCGCGTCTCGGAGTGGGGTCAGGCGCTCGTGTTCGCGGGGCTGGGCGCCGTGGCCGCCGCCGTCGCGCTCGGGGCGCGCCCCAACGCGGAGGACACGGCGGAGGACGCCAGCCGCGGCGTGCTCGCGATCCCCGGCGGCGTGTTCCTTCTCGGCGCCGTGGGTGCGGGGTTCGCCGTCGCGGGCGTCGTCTTCGTCGTGATGGGCGTGCGGCGCACCTTCCGGAACAAGGTCACGATCCCCCACGCCGGCCCGGGGCGGAGTCTCGCGGGCCTCGGCGCGGTCGGCTTCGTCGCGAAGGGCGTCGCGCTCGGCATCATCGGCATCCTCCTGCTCGTCGCCGCGGTGAAGGTCGACCCTGTTGCTGCGGGAGGTCTCGACGGCGCCGTCGACGGCCTGCTCGAGTTCACCTTCGGCCGCGCCCTGGCGGCCGTCGTCGGGGTGGGCCTCATCGCGTACGGGGTCTTCTGCATCTTCCGGGCCCGCTACGCGCGCCTCTGACACGTGTCAACCCCCTGGCCGCGGCGGAGCACGGCGCGCAGGGTGGGGCCATGACCGAAGTGACCGGCAAGGAAGCCCTCGAGCGCGTGAAGACGCTCGTCGAGGACATCGATTTCACGATGCTGACGACGCAGGATGCGCAGAACCGGCTCGTCAGCCGGCCCATGAGCACCCGCGAGATGGACGACGCCGGCGACATCTGGTTCTTCACCGCGGAGGACACCCAGAAGGTCGACGACGTGCAGCGCGACCACGACGTGGGGCTGTCCTACTGCGACGCGAAGGGGATGCGGTACGTGTCCGTCGCCGGCCGGGCCTCCGTGGTCCACGACCGCGCGAAGATGGAGGAGCTCTGGACCCCGTCCCTGGACATCTGGTTCCCGCACGGCCTGGAGACCCCGGGCATCGCGCTGCTGAAGGTCACTCCTCTGGACACCGAGTTCTGGGAGCCCGCCCACGGCAAGCTCGTCATGGCGGCGGGGATGCTGAAGGCCCTCGTGACCCGGGACACCCCCGATGACACGATGAACCACGGCCGCATCGTCTGCTGACGTCACGCGGCGTGCGCCGGCTTCGCCGTCAGTTCGCGTGGGCCTGCCCCGACGGCGCGCTGTCCAGCTGGTTGACGGCCCGGATGAGCCGGTACAGCGACCCCACCTGGAACTGATCGTAGATCATCACCAGCCGCGGCAGGTCGACGCGGTCATCGTCCTCCCGCTCCGGCGTGAGCGGCCCGGACTTCTCGATCGCGCCGTCGATCAGCATCCCGCCGAACCGGGCGTTCAGATCCGCCACCTCGGCATCGGTGGGTTCGACGCGCAGCCGCAGCACGAGGCGCTTGCCGACCCAGCGCAGGGAGTCGTAGTTGCGCCAGAAGCCGGTGATCTCCTCGGCGGCGGCCGTGACGGAGTCGGCGAGTGTGACCCGGTCGAAGTCGTCGGGAGAGATGACACCGGCGGGCAGCAGCTGCTGTTCGACATAGTCGCGCAGTCCCTCCCAGAACCTGCCGCCGGGCGCATCGAGCAGCACGATCGGCATGGGCTCGGCCTTGCCGGTCTGCTGCAGCGTGAGCAGCTCGAACAGCTCGTCGAGCGTCCCGAAGCCGCCCGGCACGCAGACGAAGCCGTGCGACTCCTTCACGAGCATGAGCTTGCGCGTGAAGAAGTACTTCATGGCCACGTTGTTGGCGCCGGCGGCGACGACGGCGTTCGGCTTCTCCTCGAACGGCAGCCGGATCGACACGCCGAGCGATCGGTCGGCGCCGGCGCCCTCGGCGGCCGCCTGCATGATCCCCGGCCCCGCACCCGTGACGACCATCCAGCCGCGCTCGGCGAGCGCCGCCGCCACCTCCGACGCCTGACGGTACAGCTCGTCGTCGGGCTTCGTGCGCGCGGAGCCGAAGACCGTGACCTTCGGCACGTCGCGGTAGGGGGCGAACAGATGGAAGGCGGCGCGCATCTCGCTGAGCGCCGCGGAGGTGATCTTGAGGTCGAGCCGGTCGGGGTCGTCGAGCCCCAGGCCGACACCCGTGGCGAGGATGCGCGCGATGAGGTCGGCGTCGGCGGTGATGCCCGCTTCGGCGATGACGGCGCGCAGCGCCTCGGTCACCTGCGGCGGGATGGACGCGTGGGAACGGGGTGGAGCCATGCCTCCACCCTGTCACGGCCCGGTGAACGACGGGCCAACGACCTCACCCGGCGGTGAGGGCCGCCACGGCGTCCGCAGCGGCGACGGTCTCACGCTCACCGGTGCGACGGTCCCACAGCTCGACCTCGCCGTCGGCCGCGCCACGACCGACGATGACGATCCGCGGCACCCCGACGAGCTCCGCATCGCCGAACTTCACGCCGGGCGAGACCTTCGGACGGTCATCGAGAAGCACGTCGACTCCGGCGGCCTCCAGGTCGGCGGCGAGCTTCTCGGCCAGCTCGAACGCGACCGCATCCCGGCCCGTCGCGACGACGTGCACGTCGAACGGCGCGATGGAGGCGGGCCACACGAGCCCCTTGTCGTCGTTGTTGAGTTCGGCGAGCGCCGCGAGGATGCGGGTGACGCCGATGCCGTACGAGCCCATCGTGACCGTGACGAGCTTGCCGTTCTCGTCGAGGACCTTGAGCCCCAGCTTCTCCGCGAAGAAGCGACCGAGCTGGAACACGTGCCCGATCTCCATCCCCCGCGCGAGCTCGACCGGGCCGGAGCCGTCCGGTGCCGGGTCGCCGGGTCGCACGTTGGCGACCTCCACGAAGCCGTCGGCCGTGAAGTCGCGGCCCGCGACGAGGGTGTGGACGTGCTTCTGGTCGACGTTGGCGCCGGTGATCCAGCTCGACCCGTCGACGACCCGCGGGTCGAGGAAGAAGCGGATGCCGGTCGCGGACTCCTCGCCGAGCACGGGGCCGAGCTCGGACCAGGGGCCGATGTAGCCCTTCACGAGCAGCGGGTGCTTCGCGAAGTCGGCTTCCGTGGCCGGTTCGACCGCGGCGGGCGCGAAGGCGACCTCGACGCGCTTGTCGTCGACCTCGCGGTCGCCGGGGATGCCGACGACGACGAGTTCGCGGGTGCCGTCGAGGTGGGTGAGCGCGAGGACGACGTTCTTCAGCGTGTCCGCCGCGGTGTACTCCCCCTCGAGGACGGCGTTGCTGTGGGCGACGAGGGTGTCGATCGTGGGGGTGTCCGGCGAGTCGAAGACGACCGGGGCGGGGAGCCCGTCGAACGCGATCGGCTCGGGGGCCACCGTCGTGAACGCCTCGACGTTCGCCGCGTAACCGCCGGCGGAGCGCACGAACGTGTCCTCGCCGACAGGGGTGGGGTGCAGGAACTCCTCGCTGCGCGCGCCGCCCATGAGGCCGTTGTCGGCGTTGACGATGACGTACTCCATGCCGAGGCGCTGGAAGATGCGCTCGTACGCGTCGCGCTGCAGCTGGTAGGACGCGTCGAGTCCGGCATCCGTGTAGTCGAAGGAGTACGCGTCCTTCATGGTGAACTCGCGGCCGCGCAGGAGGCCGGCGCGCGGGCGGGCCTCGTCGCGGTACTTGTCCTGGATCTGGTAGATCGTCAGCGGCAGGTCCTTGTACGACGAGTACAGGTCCTTCACGAGGAGGGTGAACATCTCCTCGTGGGTGGGCGCCAGCAGGTAGTCCGCGTCCTTGCGGTCCTTCAGCCGGAAGATGCCGTCCCCGTACGCCTCCCAGCGCCCGGAGAGCTCGTACGGCTCACGGGGCAGCAGCGCCGGGAAATGCACCTCGTAGGCGCCCGCCCGCGTCATCTCCTCGCGGACGATGCCCTCGATCTTCGCCTTGACGCGCAGGCCCAGCGGGAGCCACGTGAAGATGCCGGGTGCGGCGCGGCGAATGTAGCCGGCGCGCACCAGGAGGCGGTGGCTTGTGACCTCGGCGTCGGCCGGGTCTTCGCGGAGCGTGCGGAGGAAGTAGTGCGAGAGACGGGTGACCACGAGGGTCAAGCTTAGTCGCGCGGGTTCGAGCGGCCCGCGCGGTCCGGCGGGCTGTCCCGGGCGAGCGCGCCTACACTGGCGCCGTGCCCGTCCGACGCTCCCGCATCGTCCCGACCGAGGCCCGCGGCGCGCTCGCGGCGTCGTTGGAGGCGCTGCGCCGCTCCCTCGATCTCCCCGCGTCGTTCCCGCCCGAGGCGCAGGCGGAGGCCGAGCGGGCCGCCGCCGCCGTGCCGGTCGACCCGGCGGCCGCCGGCCTCGCCGATCTCCGGCACATCGAGTTCCTGACGATCGACCCGGCCGGCTCCACCGACCTCGATCAGGCGGTGCATCTGGAGCGGACCGCGACCGGCGCGATCCTGCACTACGCCATCGCGGACGTGCCGGCGTACGTGGCGCCCGGCGGCGCGCTCGACGGCGAGGCCCGCCGCCGGGCGCAGACGATCTACGCCCCCGACGGCCGGATCCCCCTGCATCCGCCGGTGCTGAGCGAGCACGCCGCCTCCCTCCTGCCCGAGCAGGACCGCCGCGCGTACGTCTGGCGGTTCGTGCTCGACGACGGCGCACGTCCGGTTCAGACGACGCTCACCCGGGCGGTGGTCCGGTCCCGCGCGCAGTGGGCGTATGCCGAGGCGCAGGAGGCCATCGACCTCGGCACCGCTCCCCTCACACTCCTCGCGATGCCGTGGTTCGGCGCCGAGCGCGACGCGCGGGAGAGCGAGCGCGGCGGGGCGAGTCTGAACCTCCCGGAGACCCGGGTCGTCGCGGAGGGCGACGGCTACCGTCTGGAGAGCCGCGACGGTGTGCCCCTGGAGGAATGGAACGCGCACGTGTCGCTCCTGACCGGGATGGCCGCTGCAGAGATCATGCTGGCCGGCGGCGTCGGCATCCTGCGCACGATGCCGCAGGCCGACCCCGACGACGTCGCCGAGTTCCGCGCCCAGACGATCGCCCTCGGCCTCCCCTGGCGCTTCGACATCCCGTACGGGACGTACTTGAGTGATCTGCCCCACACACCCGCCGGACGGGCCGTGCGCGAGTATGCCGGTGGCCTGTTCCGCGGCGCGGGGTACGTCGCCTTCGACGGCGACCCGCCCGACGACCCCCGCCAGGCCGCGATCGGAGCGCCCTACGCGCACACGACCGCGCCGCTGCGCCGTCTCGTCGACCGCTGGTCGCTCGTGATCTGCGACGCCCTCGCGAACGGCCGTCCGGTGCCGGACTGGGCGCGCCAGAGCCTGCCCGAGGTGCCCGCCCTGATGGCGGCCGGCTCGCAGCGCGCCGGACGGATGGATGCCGGGGCGATCGACCGCGTGGAGGCCGCCGTGCTGCGCGGCCGGGAGGGTGAGGTCTTCGACGGCGTCGTGCTGAGCGTCCGCGGCGACGGCGCCCGTGTGCAGCTTCGCCGCCCGCCCGTCGAGGCGAAGGTCGCGGGCCTCGGCGACGTCGTGCCCGGCGCGGAGGTGCGGCTGCGTCTCGACGCGGCCTCGATCGCCGACGGCACCGCGCTCTTCAGCGAGGCGGCGTCGTGACCACGGTGCTGCTGACCGGGTTCCAACCGTTCGGCGGCGACGCCGCCAACCCGTCGGGCGAGGCCGTGCAGCTCGTGGCATCCGGGTGGGACGGGCCGGCCACGCTCATCGCGGCGGTCCTCCCGGTCACGTTCGCGGGCGCCGCGGCACGCCTCCGGGAACTCATCGCGGAGCATCGACCCGACGTCGTCCTCGCGACCGGGCTGGCCGGCGGACGCGCCGCGATCGGCGTCGAGCGGATCGCCGTGAACCTCATCGACGCCCGCATCCCCGACAACGCCGGCGCGCAGCCCGTCGATGAGCCCAGCATCCCCGGCGCCCCGCCGGCGGCCTTCGCGACACTGCCGGTCAAGTCCGTCGCCGCCGCGATCCGGGATGCCGGCATCCCCGCCGAGGTGTCGCACACGGCCGGCACGTTCGTGTGCAACCACGCCTTCTTCACGGCGCTGTCGGCCGTCGCCCCCGGCACACGAGCGGGCTTCGTCCACGTCCCGTGGGCCGTCGGCCAGGCGCCGGGCGACGAGCCCGAGCTGCCGCTGGGCGACATCGCCCGCGCGCTGCGGGTCGCGCTCGACGTGACGCTTGCCGGCGCTCCGGAGACGCGCTCCCCCGCGGGCACGCTGCACTGATCCCCGCCCGCGCCGCCGATCCCCGCGTCGCGCCGGGAGGATTCGACGCCTCGGGAGGTCGCATGGAGCCCAGGCATCCTCCTGAAAGGTCATCCCCTCCCGAAGCGCACACCGTCGCGGGTTACACGCTCTGCGCGACCAGCGCAAGGGGTGACGGATGGCGCCTCGGTGTAGCAGGTTGGAAGCATGCTGCCCCTCAATCCCCCCGGCGACGCCGGTACCGCGAGCGGAAAGATGATCGTATGACGGATGTCACCGAGCCCGCCCCCTACACGGCCTCCATTCCGATCCTCACGCAGGAGCCGTTCCCGGACACCCCGGGCAGCCCCGAGCCGGAGTGGTTCAAGACCGCCGTCTTCTACGAGGTCCTGGTGCGCTCGTTCAAGGACTCCGACGGCGACGGGATGGGCGACATCCGCGGGCTCATCGAGAAGCTGGACTACCTGCAGTGGCTGGGCGTGGACTGCCTGTGGCTTCCGCCCTTCTTCCCCTCGCCGCTGCGCGACGGCGGCTACGACGTGGCCGACTACACCGGCATCCAGCCGGGTCTCGGCACGATCGAGGACTTCCAGGAGTTCCTGGACGCCGCGCACGAGCGCGGCATCAAGGTGATCGTCGACTTCGTCATGAACCACACGAGCGACGAGCACCCGTGGTTCCAGGCGAGCCGCAGCGACCCGGGCGGGCCGTTCGGCGACTTCTACGTCTGGAGCGACACCGACCAGCTGTACGAGGATGCCCGCGTCATCTTCGTCGACACCGAGCCGAGCAACTGGACGTGGGACCCCGTACGCCAGCAGTACTTCTGGCACCGGTTCTTCTCGCACCAGCCCGACCTGAACTTCGACAACCCCGCGGTCCACGAGGCGATGATCGACGCGATGCGCTTCTGGCTGGACATGGGGCTCGACGGGTTCCGCCTGGATGCGGTCCCGTATCTCTACGAGCGGCCGGGCACGAACGGCGAGAACCTGCCGGAGACCCACGAGTTCCTGCGGAAGGTGCGCCGCTTCGTGGACCGCGACTACCCGGGCCGGGTGCTGCTGGCCGAGGCCAACCAGTGGCCGGCCGACGTCGTCGACTACTTCGGGAACCCGGATGTCGGCGGCGACGAGTGCCACATGTGCTTCCACTTCCCCGTCATGCCGCGCATCTTCATGGCGGTGCGCCGCGAGTCGCGGTATCCCATCAGCGAGATCCTCGCGCAGACGCCGCCGATCCCGGCCGGATGCCAGTGGGGCATCTTCCTCCGCAACCACGACGAGCTGACCCTCGAGATGGTCACCCACGAGGACCGCGACTACATGTGGAACGAGTACGCCCAGGATCCGCGGATGAAGGCGAACATCGGCATCCGGCGGCGCCTCGCCCCTCTGCTGGACAACGACATCGACCGGATCGAGCTGTTCACCGCGCTGCTGCTGTCCCTTCCCGGTTCCCCCGTTCTCTACTACGGCGACGAGATCGGGATGGGCGACAACATCTGGCTCGGCGACCGCGACGGCGTCCGCACCCCCATGCAGTGGACGTCGGACCGGAATGCGGGCTTCTCGACCGCGAACCCCGGCAAGCTGACGCTGCCCGTCGTGCAGGATCCCGTGCACGGCTACCTGGCGGTCAACGTCGAGGCGCAGCAGGAGGACCGTTCGTCGCTGCTGCACTGGACCCGGCAGATGATCCTCGCCCGCAAGCGCCACCCCGCGTTCGGGCTCGGCGGATTCAACGATCTCGGCGGCTCGAACCCGTCCGTGCTGTCGTACTCGCGAGAGCACACGAACGACGACGGCACCGTGGACGTCATCCTGTGCGTCAACAACCTGTCCCAGTTCCCGCAGCCGGTGGAGCTGGATCTGCGACGCTTCGAGGGGATGGTCCCGGTCGAGCTCGTCGGCGGCGTGCCGTTCCCGCGGATCGGCGAGCTGCCGTACCTGCTGACCCTGGGAGGACATGGGTTCTTCTGGTTCCAGCTGCATGGGCCGGCCGAAGAGTCGGAGGAGGTGGGGCTGCTGTGAGCCAGCTCGATCACGCCGTTCTGGCGGACTATCTCGGTCGGACGCGCTGGTTCGCCGGCAAGGGCCGGCCATTCCAGGTCACGGACGCACGCGTGGTCGCGGACCTCCCGGCGACAGACCGCGGCCCGGCCGTCACCGTGATCCTCGCGACGGTCGACTACGCCGACGAGGAAGGCGGCCGCGAGCGGTACCAGGTGCCGCTCGCCGGCTACGCCGACATCGAGGAGCGGATCGGCCACGCGTACGTCGGCGCGACGGAGATCGACGGGCATGTCCGGCACTTGTACGACGCCGTGCACGACCACGACGCGATGGCGCTCTGGCTGGCAGGCTTCGTCGCCGCCGAGCCGGACGGGACGGCGGAGATCGGCGGACTGCGGTTCCGCCGGGTGCCGGGCGGCGACCGGCTCGACCCCGACCTGCGGGCATCGACCATGACCGGCGAGCAGTCCAACTCCTCCGTGCGCTTCGACGACACCGCCATCATGAAGGTGTTCCGCAAGGTGAGCGCGGGCGTGAACCCCGACATCGAGATCCACGAAGAGCTGACGCGGGGCGGGTCGGAGCACATCGCCCCCCTGTACGGATGGGTCGAGATCGAGCTCGACGGTGAGGTGCTGCACCTGGCGATGCTGCAGCTGTTCCTCCGCACCGCCACGGACGGCTTCGACCTCGCGATGGGGAGCGTCCGCACGCTGCTGGCCGATCCCGATCCGGACATCGTCGGCTCCGGCGGCGACTTCGCGGGCGAGGCGGCGCGCCTCGGCGAAGCGCTCGCGGGCGTCCACGCCATGCTCCGCGAGCGGTTCCCCGCGCATCGGCGCGGCGCCGAGGCGACCGCCGAGCTCGCCCGCGCCATGACGGATCGCCTGGACCGCGCACTGCGGACGGTGCCCGAACTCGAGCCGCACGCGGAGCGGCTGCGGGCCGCGTACGCCGCCGTCGCCGCGCTCGACGGGCTGGACGTGCAGCGGATCCACGGCGACCTGCACCTCGGCCAGACGCTGCGCACCTCCCACGGGTGGCGGATCGTGGACTTCGAGGGCGAACCGGGCCGCCCCTTCGACGAGCGGGCCCTCCCGGACTCGCCGTGGCGCGACGTGGCGGGCATGCTGCGCTCGTTCGACTACGCACCCGGCGTCGTGGAGATGTCGGGCTCCGGCGCGGATGCCGAGGAGAACGCCCTCCGGGCGGACCGCGCCCACGAGTGGTCGCAGCGCGCGCGCCGTCACTTCGTCGACGCGTACGTGGCGGCATCGTTCCCGACGCATCCGCACGACGAGGCCGACGAGCCCGACGAGGCCGACCAGGGTTCTCCCGCCGCGGACGCTCTCGCCCGCGAGCGCCGTGTCCTGCTGGATGCATACGTGGCCGACAAGTCCGTGTACGAAGTCGTCTACGAGAAGCGCAATCGTCCCGCCTGGACGGCGATCCCCCTCGGCGCGGTCGCCGCGATCGGCGCCGTCTGACCAGTCACGGAGGAACAAGGGCGACGCTGGGCAACATCACCTTCTACGCCGACGATCCGCGCCGGCTCTCGCACTTCTGGGCGGACGTGTTCGGCTGTCCGCGATCAGCAGTGGGGAGCGTGGCCGGAGCTGTACTTCCAGATGCGGGATCCCGAGGGCAACGAGTTCTGCCTGCCGTGACCCGGGGGTCTCACCGTGCCGCCCCCGTGACGCGGGCCAGCGGCCCGATGCCTTCGCGGCGCTCGAATACGAGGTGGGTCTCGGTCGTGCTCACCATCTCGTGCACCGTGATGTGCTGCAGGACGATGTCCCGCAGCGCCGCCGCGTCCTCGACCGCGACGTGGACGAGGAAGTCATCCGCTCCGGCGACGTGGAACACCTCGATGACGCCGGGGGTGCGCACGAGAGCGTCGAACAGACCGCCCACGCCGTCACTCGTGTGCCGGCCCAGCCGCACCCGGATCACGCCCTGGAGGGGAAGACCGAGAGCGGCCGCGTCGAGCACGACGCGCACACCGGCGATCACGCCGCGCGACCGGAGAGCGCGGACCCGGTAGGCGCACGTCGACTCGGCGACGCCGAGATCCTCGGCGAGCGCCTTGTTCGACCGGCCGGGCTGCCGCACGAGCACCGCGAGAAGCCGGAGGTCGAGATCGTCGAGCCCGGTGCTCGATTGCGGATCGGCCAAGACAGCCACCCCTTCCGACATCCCGATTGCTGATTCGCCAATGCTTCCATAGTTCAGGATGCCGATCCACAATCATCATCGACAGACATCGATCATTCCGCAACGCTAGGCCCCATGGACCGCGCCCCGCACCCCGAGAACGTCCACCGCTTCGAGACCCTGGCTGTGCATGGCGGCCGGGACGACCTCACGACGCTCGGCGTGCACGCTCCGCCCCTCGACCTCTCGTCGACCTATCCCCTGCCGGATGTGCAGCGCGGCGGCGACTCCTACGAGACGCTCGCGGGCGGCGGGCGGCCTCCTGCGGACGGCAGCGCCGTGTACGCCCGACTGTGGAACCCCACCGTCGCCCGGTTCGAGGACGCGCTCGCGCTGCTCGAGGGCGCCGAGGCGGCCGTCGCCTTCTCCTCCGGGATGGCGGCGGTCACGGCTGCCCTGCTCAGTCACACGACGTCGGTCGGCAGACCGCACGTCGTGGCGGTGCGTCCGCTGTACGGGGGCACCGACCATCTCCTGGCGACGGGCCTCCTCGGAACCGACGTGACGTACTGCACCGCCGATGAGATCGCCCGGGCGGTCCGCGGCGACACGGGGCTCGTCATCGTGGAGACCCCCGCCAACCCGACGATGGAGCTCGTGGACATCGAGCGCGCGGTGGCTCAGGCGGGCTCGGTTCCCGTCCTCGTCGACAACACCTTCGCCACGCCGGTGCTGCAGAACCCGATCGCGCACGGCGCCGCCATGTCGCTGCACAGCGCGACGAAGTATCTGGGCGGGCACGGCGACGTCATCGGCGGGGTCATCGCATGCAGCGAGGAGACGGCCGAGGCGCTGCGGCCCGTGCGCGCGATCACCGGCGCCGTCCTCCATCCGCTCGCCGCGTACCTGCTGCACCGGGGGCTCCCCACCCTCGCGCTGCGCGTGCGAGCCCAGCAGGCGTCCGCGGAGCGGATCGCGCGATGGCTGACCGAGGATCCCGCCGTCGCCGAGGTGTTCTACCCGGGTCTCACCGGGGACCCGCTCGTCGGGTCGCAGATGCGCGGCGGCGGGGCGATGATCGCTGTCCGCCTGCGCGGCGGCTACGAGGCCGCTGCGCACGTGGCCGGCGCCACGCGGGTGTTCGGCCACGCGGTCTCGCTGGGCGGTGTCGATTCGCTCGTGCAGCACCCGGCGGCGCTGACCCACCGCCCGGTGGCGCCGTCGGCGCGTCCGGGCGCCGACATCCTGCGGCTGTCGATCGGCCTGGAGCACATCGACGACCTGATCGCCGACCTCGCCCAGGCCCTCGCCTCGGCGCCGCAGGAGAGCACAGCCGTGACGCGCGCCGGTGTCCGCTAGGCCGTGACGACCTGCGCCGTGCCGAGCGGCGCGCCCGGGCCCATCTCGGCGGCGAGGCGGTTGGCCTCTTCGATCAGGGTCGCGACGATGTCGGCCTCCGGCACGGTCTTGATGACCTCGCCCTTGACGAAGATCTGACCCTTCCCGTTGCCGGACGCCACACCGAGGTCGGCCTCGCGGGCCTCCCCCGGTCCGTTGACGACGCAGCCCATGACGGCGACGCGCAGCGGCACGGTCATGTCCTTGAGCCCCTCGGTGACGTTGTCGGCGAGGGTGTAGACGTCGACCTGGGCGCGTCCGCACGAGGGGCACGAGACGATCTCGAGCTTGCGCTCGCGGAGGTTCAGCGACTGCAGGATCTGGTGGCCGACCTTGACCTCCTCGGCGGGCGGGGCGGACAGCGAGACGCGGATGGTGTCGCCGATGCCCTCCGACAGCAGGATGCCGAACGCCGTCGCGCTCTTGATGGTCCCCTGGAAGGCGGGGCCGGCCTCGGTGACGCCGAGGTGCAGCGGCCAGTCGCCCATCGCGGCGAGGAGGCGGTACGCCTTCACCATGACGACGGGGTCGTTGTGCTTGACGGAGATCTTGAAGTCGTGGAAGTCGTGCTCCTCGAACAGCGACGCCTCCCAGCGGGCGCTCTCCGCGAGCGCCTCGGGGGTCGCCTTCCCGTACTTCTGGAGCAGGCGCGGGTCGAGCGACCCGGCGTTCACGCCGATCCGCAGCGACACGCCGGCGTCCTTGGCGGCCTTGGCGATCGCGCCGACCTGGTCGTCGAACTTGCGGATGTTGCCGGGGTTCACGCGCACGGCGGCGCAGCCGGCGTCGATGGCCTGGAAGACGTACTTCGGCTGGAAGTGGATGTCCGCGATGACCGGGATCTGGCTCTTCTTCGCGATGATGTGCAGCACATCGGCGTCGTCCTGCGACGGCACGGCGACGCGGACGATCTCACAGCCGGAGGCCGTGAGCTCGGCGATCTGCTGCAGGGTCCCGTTGATGTTGGTCGTCGGGGTCGTGCACATCGACTGGACGCTCACGGGGGCGTCACCGCCGACGAGGACTTTTCCTACCCGGATCTGGCGGCTCTTGCGGCGCGGGGCGAGGACGTCGGGGACCTTGGGCATCCCGAGATTGACTGCTGGCACGTCCTCAAGCCTACGACCCGCCGACCGGGTGCAGGCTGAGTGCGCCCGCGCGGCTGTGGTAGTTTCGGCGCATGTCCGCGAACCTCACCTGGTGGCACTCCGCATAAGGCGGTGTGTTCGCGTGACGACTGACACAGACCGCCCCGACGGGCGGTCTTCTTCGTAGGGCGACCGCCCCCACGACGAAAGACCGACCATGACCGGGTCCACTCCGCCGAACCTCGCCGCCCTCGCCTCCTCCGGGACGCCGTTCGCGCTCCTCGCCCGCGACGGCTCGACCGTCGAGGTCCTCACCGGCGACATCGTCGACGTCGCCGCGCTCGCCGACATCCCCCTCGCGGATGCCGCCGGGACGCCCCGTGAGGTGCTCGCTCTCGTCCCGTTCCGGCAGGTCGTGGAGCGGGGCTTCGAATGCCACGACGACGGGGCGCCGCTGCGCTGCCTCGTCGTGGACGCCCACGAGGCGCTGACCCTCGACGACGCGCTCGCCCAGCTCCCGACCGAGCGCGTCGCCCTCGCCGACGCCGGCTTCGACATCCCGGATGAGGAGTACGCCGCCATCGTCCGCCGCGTCATCGCGGATGAGATCGGCCGCGGCGAAGGCGCGAACTTCGTCATCCGGCGCGATTTCACCGCCGCCGTCGACGCGGATGCCGTGACGGCCGGACTCACCTGGTTCCGCGCCCTCCTCGAGCACGAGCGGGGCGCCTACTGGACGTTCCTGATCTCCACGCCGGGGCACCTCGCCGTCGGCGCCAGCCCCGAAGCGCATGTGAGCGCGAAGGGCGGCCTCGTCACGATGAACCCGATCTCGGGAACCTTCCGGCATCCCGCCGGCGGCGCCACCGTCGAGACCCTCGCCGAGTTCCTCTCCTCCACGAAGGAGACCGAGGAGCTCTTCATGGTCGTCGACGAGGAGCTGAAGATGATGTCCGCCGTCTGCACCGACGGCGGCCGCATCACCGGACCGCACCTGAAGGAGATGTCCCGGCTGACCCACACGGAGTACATGCTTCGCGGGCACAGCACGATGGACCCGCGCGACATCCTGCGGGAGACGATGTTCGCCCCGACCGTGACGGGCTCCCCCATGCAGAACGCGTGCACGGTCATCACGCGGCACGAGCGCTCCCCGCGCGGGTACTACTCCGGGGTCGCGGCCCTCTTCACTCCGCATCCCGGAGGCGGACACGACCTGGACGCCCCGATCCTCATCCGGACGGCATACCTCGCCGACGGCGTCCTCCGGGTCCCCGTCGGCGCCACCCTCGTCCGGCACAGCGACCCCGACGGCGAGGTCGGCGAGACCCACGGCAAGGCCGCCGGCGTGCTGGGCGCCATCGGCGCCGTGGAGCGCGACCACATCGCGGAGGCGGTCGAGCTCGATGAGGACGCGCCGGCGGCGCAGCCGCGCCTGCTGGCCGATGACCCGGCGATCGCCGCTCAGCTGTCCTCGCGCAACGCCCGGCTCGCCGCGTTCTGGCTGAACCCGCAGGATGCCGGTGCGCACGGCCCCTTCGCGGGCCGCACCGCGCTCGTCGTCGACGCCGAGGACCGCTTCACGACGATGCTCGCGCACCAGCTGCGCCACCTGGGGTTCGAGGTGACGATCCTCCCGTGGCACGAGGTCGATGTCGCGGCGATCGACGTCGCCGATCTCGTCGTCTCCGGTCCCGGTCCCGGCGACCCGCGCGAGGCGGACAGTCCGCGCATGGCGCGGATGCGCGAGGTCGTGCGTGCGCGCCTGGCCTCGGGGCGGCCGCTCCTGGCGGTGTGCCTCAGCCACCAGATCCTCGCCGCCGAGCTGGGCCTCGGCCTCGCCCCGCTGGATTCCCCGCACCAGGGACTGCAGAAGACCGTGGACGTGTTCGGCGTGCCGGCCTCCATCGGGTTCTACAACACCTTCACCGTCCGCGTGCCGGCCGGCACCGCCGAGGTCGGGGCGACGCAGATCGCCGCGGATGCGGCATCCGGGGATGTCTATGCGCTGCGCGGTCCGGGCTACGCCTCCGTGCAGGGACACCTTGAGTCGATCCTGTCGCGGGACGGCCTGGAGACGCTCGAGCGTCTCATCACCCACGCGCTCACGTCCTGATCGGCGGGAGATCAGCCGAACAGGACGACCGGGTTGAAGACGTCGGCGAGGATCAGGATCCCGCCCATGACGATGAGTCCGATCACGACGACGAAGGTGACGGGGACGAGCTTCGTCGCATCCACGGGCTTGGGGGCGGCCGCCGGAACAGCTTCGCCCACGCCCGCTTGAGACCGTCCCACAGCGCCACGACGACGTGCCCGCCGTCCAGGGGCAGGAGCGGCACGAGGTTGAAGACGAACAGCGCGATGTTCAGCGACCCGAGGAGGCCGAGGAGCGCGGACACGCGGTTCAGGATCGGCGCGTCGATCGCCGCGACCTCGCCCGCCAGGCGACCCGCGCCGACGACGGAGAGCGGGCCGTTCGGGTCGCGATCCTGACCGGTGAACAGGTCGACGGCGGTCTGGTAGACCTTGACCGGCAGCTGCCAGATGATGCCCATCACCTGCCCGGTCTGGTCCACCGCGGAGGCCGGGCCCGCCCAGATCGGCTGACGGACGAACTCGACGGATGCCGTCATCCCGACGAAGCCGACCTCGGCGGTCGTCACCTCGCCGCCGGCGCCTTCGACCTCGCGCTCGGCGAGCATCGGGGTCACCCGCAGCGGGACGGTCTCCCCGTCTCGCTCGACGACGATCTCCAGCGCGCGTCCGGGGGCGGCCTGGATGATCGCCGAGGCATCCGAGAAGGTGGCGACGTCCGTACCGTCGACCGAGACGAGCACGTCCCCGGGAAGGATGCCGCCCTCCGCGGCCGGCGACGCCGGATCGCCGGCGTCGCACGTGGTCTGCGTCGTCCCGGCCGGCAGCACGCACTCGTTGACGGCCGCGACCGTCGTGGTCGCGGTCTGCACGCCGATGCCGCTGAACACGATCGCGAACAGCACGAAGGCCAGCAGCAGGTTCATGACCGGGCCGCCGAGCATCACGATGACGCGCTGGTACACCGGCAGCTCGTAGAAGGCCCGGCGCTCCCCGGTCGCGACGAGCGTCTCGTCGTTCGCGGCGCGGGCGTCCTGCACCATCGTCGCGAAGAACCCCCCGCCGGCGCGTCCCTCGGCGCCGGGCGAGGGCGGGTACATGCCGGCCATCGAGATGTAGCCGCCCAGCGGGATCGCGTTGAACCCGTACTCGGTCTCCCCGAAGCGCCGCGACCACAGCGTCGGGCCGAAGCCGATCATGTACTGGCCGACGCGCACGCCGAACTTCTTGGCCGGCACGAGGTGCCCTACCTCGTGGAGCGCGATCGAGACGGCGAGCCCCACGACGAGGAGCACGACCCCGATGATGAAGGCGATGACGGTCACGAGCGCTCACGCTACCGTCCGGCGCTTTGAGTTTGCCGAGCCGCGCGCCGACTAGGCTCGGAGCGTGGAACGGGGACGACACGCGGCGCGCCGGGCGCGGGCCGTGCGCGGCTGCGCGGCAGCCGCCGTCGCCGTCGTCCTCGCCGCCACGGCGCACACACTCTCCGGCGGCGGCGCCCCGCCGTGGTGGCTCCTCGTCGCCGTGACACTCCTGGCCTCCCCGCTCGCCGTCGCGCTCGTCGGACGGGCCCCCGCCCTATGGCGCACGAGCGCGGTCGTCGCCGTCAGCCAGGCTCTCCTGCACACGGCGTTCGCCGCGGTGGGGACGGATGCCCCGGCAGCGGGCGTGCGGCATGTGCACGGCGGCGCCCTCCTGGGGATCGGTTCCGCCGGAGTCGTCCTCGACCCCGGGATGATCGCCGGCCACGCGCTGGCCGCGCTCATCACGACCGTGCTGCTGGTGTGGGGCGAGCGGATGCTGCGCGGGATCGGCCGGGGACTCCGCCGTCTCCTGCGACTCCTCCCCGCCCACGCGCCCGGGTCGCCGTCGGCGCCGCCGCGCGCCGTGCCGGTCGCCCTGCCCACGCTCCCGCGGGTCCACCTCGCCTCCCTCTCCCGACGGGGACCGCCGGCCGTCTTCGGCTGAGCACGCCGCCTGCGCGGCATCCCCCTTCGCGGCGACCCGCCGCAATGACCCGAGAGAGAACCATGACCACCTCCACCCCTTCCCGCCGTCGCGCGCGCCTCCTCGGCGGCGCCGTCGCCGGCCTCGCCCTCGTCCTCGCCGCGCCGCTCGCGGCCTCCGCGCATGTGCACGTCTCGCCGACCGACGGCGCGGCGGGCACCACGACGCGGCTCGACTTCACGTTCAGTCACGGATGCGACGGCGCCCCCACGACCGCCGTCGTCCTCGACCTGCCCGAGGGCCTCGACGCCGTCACCCCGGTGCTCGACGGCGCGTGGACGATCACCCGCGACCTCGGCGCCGACGGCATCCCCACCATCATCACCTACACGGCGGTCGCGCCCGTCGAAGACGGCGTCAGCGCGACCGTGTCGCTCGACGTCGTCTTCGCCTCGTCCGTCGCCGACACCGAGGTCGCCTTCCCCGTGCTGCAGGAATGCGCCGAGGGTCAGAACGACTGGAGCGAGGTCGCCGAGGAGGGGCAGGACCCCCATGAGCTCGAGGCGCCCGCGCCCGTCGTGACCGTCGGCGCCCCCGCCGAGACGGGCGACGCGCACGGCGGCGACCACGCCGACGCGTCGGCGCCCGGCGGGGTGTCCGAGGGCGCGGCCGACGGGGCCGACCCGGTCGCCCGCTGGCTCGGCGGAGGCGCCCTCGTCGCCGCCGTGGCCGCGCTCATCGTCGTGCTGGTGCGCCGGCGCGCCTGACGCGACCCCGCGGCGGGTGCGCGCACCCGCGCGCCCCGTCGCGATCGCATTCGCGCGGGCACCGGGGCGATCCGTGCGGGGGATGAGAGGATGGACGGGCCATGCCCAGTGACGCCGCGCCCTCCAACCTCCCGCCCGTGCTCCGCCCGGAGAACCCTCCGCAGCGGTCCCTCGCCGAACTCGCGGAGCGCTTCGGCCGCTCGCACAGCGGCGACCTCGGCGACACCCGCCTGACCGGCATCACGCTCGCCACCGCCGACCTCCGCGCCGGCGAGGCCTTCGTGGCGATCCAGGGCGCGAAGCGGCACGGGGCGGACTTCGCCCGGACCGCCGCGGAGAAGGGCGCCGCCGCGCTCATCACCGACGCCGCGGGCGCCGAGATCGCCCGCGACGCGGGGCTTCCGATCATCGTGGTCGACGACCCGCGGGCCCTGCTGGGCGACCTCTCCGCATGGGTCTACGGCACCGGCCCGGACGACGACCTGCCGCTCCTTCTCGCCACGACCGGCACGAACGGCAAGACGAGCGTGTCACACCTCCTCGAAGGGATCCTCGGCCAGCTGGGCGTCGTGACGGGCCTGTCCTCCACGGCGGAGCGGCACATCGCCGGCGAGGTCATCGTGTCGCGCCTGACGACACCGGAGGCCTCCGAGTTCCACGCGCTGCTCGCGCTCATGCGCGAGCGGGGCGTCGAGGCGGTGGCCGTCGAGGTCAGCGCCCAGGCCCTCTCCCGGCACCGCGTCGACGGCATCCTCTTCGACGTCGCAGGCTTCACCAACCTCACCCACGATCACCTCGACGACTACGCCGACATGCGGGAGTACTTCGAGGCCAAGCTGCCGCTCTTCACGCCCGAGCGGTCGCGCCGCGCCGTCGTGTGCCTCGACTCCGCCTACGGCGCGGAGGTCGCGCAGCGCAGCACCGTCCCGGCCGTGACGATCATCACTCCCGCGATCGCCGTCGACCCGTCCGCCGCGGCGGACTGGCGCGTCGAGATCGTCGAGGAGCGCCAGGACGGCACCGAGTTCACTCTGACGGGGCCGGAGGGCCGGTCCCTCACGACGACCGTCCCGGTCATCGGCCGCCACATGGCCGCCAACGCCGGCCTCGCGATCGTCATGCTCCTCGAGGGCGGCTACACCTGGGAGCGGCTCGTCGCCGTGCTCGACGGCGGCCGCATCGACGCACACCTCCCCGGTCGCACGCAGCGGGTGTCCGGCGACCGCGGACCCGCCGTCTACATCGACTTCGGGCACTCCCCCGACGCGTTCGAGAAGACGCTCGCCGCCGTGCGGCGGGTAACGCCCGGCACCGTGCTCATGCTCTTCGGCGCCGACGGCGACCGCGACGCGACGAAACGGCACGACATGGGCCGGACGGCGGTGGAGGGCAGCGACATCCTCATCGTCACCGACCACCACCCGCGTTTCGAGGACCCCGACGCGATCCGTGCAACCCTCGTCGAGGGCGCCCGACGCGCGGCGCCGGATGCCGACATCCACGAGTACTCGCCGCCCGAGCGGGCGATCCGGGAGGCCGTCGCGCTCGTCGGCGACGGCGACGCCATCCTGTGGGCGGGGCCCGGCCACCAGGATTACCGCGACATCCGGGGCGTCCGCACACCGTACTCGGCGCGCGAGCTCGCGCGCCGCGCGCTGCGCGACGCGGGCTGGCCCGTCCCCGAGCCGTCCTGGCCCGTGCCATACCCGGCCGACGAGACACCGCTCTCCGACCCCTCACGCCCGCTGGCCTGACGCGCCCCCGGGGCCTGGCCCGTGCTGGGCCTGACGCGCCGCGCTCGGCGCCAGAATGGGGTCACACCGCGCCGCCTCACAGGCCTCGAGGCGACGCGAACCGCCCCCATTCCCTGCGGCACGGACGAGCGAACGGGATCGGGGTCACCTCGTGCCGCTTCGGCCCACTCGAGGCGGCGCGAACCGCCCCCATTCCCTGCGGCACGGAGGAACGAACGGGATCGGGGTCACCTCATGCCGCTTCGGCCCGTTCGAGGCGGCGCGAACCGACCCGAACTCTGGCACATCCGCCCCGCGGACCTCGCGCGGACCCGGCGCGAAACTGCGGCGCGGAACCCGCGGGGCCTTTGTGGCCAGGCCACAGTCGCGACCGGCGGACCCGCGCCGGCGATTGTGGCATCCGTGCACCCCCTAGCCGTGGTCTGACCATAGCGCTATGCTGGTCCCAACCGGCACGCCGAGCGGAATACCGCCACCAGACGGGGACCACCCGACGCGCTCGATCCCACGAGGACATGAGGAAGCGACATGACCACCGTCACCCCCGCCGCACAGGACGCCCAGCCCGCCGCCTGGACCGGATTCACCCCCGGACCGTGGCAGGACGGCATCGACGTGCGCGACTTCATCCAGCGCAATTACACGCCGTACACCGGCGACGCGTCGTTCCTGCAGGGCGCCACCGCCCGCACGACCCGCATCTGGGACACGCTGAGCGCGATGTTCCCGGTCGAGCGGGAGAAGGGCATCTACGACGTCGACACCCACACGCCCGCGTCCATCACGGCGCACGCGCCCGGGTACATCGACCAGACGGACGAGATCATCGTAGGCCTCCAGACGGATGCCCCCCTCAAGCGCGCCATCATGCCCAACGGCGGATGGCGGATGGTCGAGGGCGCACTGAACACCTACGGCTACGAGATCGACCCCACGCTGCGGACCGTCTTCACGACCTACCGCAAGACGCACAACGAGGGCGTCTTCGACGCGTACCCGCCGAACGTCCGCGCGGCGCGCAGCTCCCACATCATCACGGGCCTCCCCGACGCGTACGGCCGCGGCCGCATCATCGGCGACTACCGCCGCGTCGCCCTGTACGGCGTCGACGCGCTCATCACCGCCAAGAAGGTCGACAAGCTCGGCCTGGACACCACCCCGTTCACCGAGGAGATCGTGCGCCAGCGCGAGGAGCACGCCGAGCAGATCCGTGCGCTCGGCGAGCTGAAGCAGATGGCCGCGTCCTACGGCGTCGACATCTCCGGCCCCGCGACGACGGCCCGCGAGGCCGTGCAGTGGCTGTACTTCGCCTACCTCGGCGCCGTCAAGGAGCAGAACGGCGCGGCCATGTCCCTCGGCCGCACCTCGACGTTCCTCGACGTGTTCATCGAGCGCGACCTCGTCGCCGGCCGCATCACCGAGTCCGAGGCGCAGGAGATCATCGACGACTTCGTGATCAAGCTGCGCATCGTCCGGTTCCTCCGCACGCCCGAGTACGACGCGCTGTTCTCCGGCGACCCCACCTGGGTCACCGAGACCATCGGCGGCATGGGTGAGGACGGCCGTGCGCTCGTGACGAAGAACTCGTTCCGGTACCTGCAGACCCTCTACAACCTGGGCCCGGCCCCCGAGCCGAACATGACCGTGTTCTGGAGCCCCGAGCTGCCGCAGGGATTCAAGGACTTCTGCGCCCGCGTGTCGATCGACACGTCGGCCGTGCAGTACGAGTCCGACGAGATCATCCGCGCCGCATGGGGTGACGACGCCGCCATCGCGTGCTGCGTCTCGCCGATGCGCATCGGAAAGCAGATGCAGTTCTTCGGCGCCCGCGTGAACCTCGCCAAGACGCTCCTGTACGCCATCAACGGCGGACGCGACGAGGTCAGCGGCAAGCAGGTCTCCCCCATCGCCGCACCCGTCGGCGACGGACCGCTCGAGTTCGACGACGTCATGGCCCGGTTCGACAAGACGATGGACTGGCTCGCCGAGACGTACGTGGAAGCGCTCAACTGCATCCACTGGTCGCACGACAAGTACGCGTACGAGCGGCTCGAGATGGCGCTGCACGATCGTGACGTCCTCCGCACCATGGCCTGCGGCATCGCCGGCCTGTCCGTCGCGGCCGACTCGCTGTCGGCGATCAAGTTCGCCACCGTCACCCCGGTGCGCGACGAGCGCGGCATCGTCGTCGACTACACGACCGAGGGAGAGTTCCCGACGTTCGGCAACGACGACGACCGGGTCGACGGCATCGCCGTGGACCTCGTCGAGCGCTTCATGACGAAGATCCGCCGCCACCCGATGTACCGGAACGCCATGCCCACGCAGTCGGTGCTGACGATCACGTCGAACGTCGTGTACGGGAAGGCGACGGGCAACACGCCCGACGGCCGCCGCGCGGGCGAGCCGTTCGCTCCGGGCGCCAACCCGATGAACGGACGAGACACCCACGGGATGCTGGCATCCGCGCTGTCGGTCGCGAAACTGCCCTACGACCAGTCGCAGGACGGCATCTCGCTCACCAACACCGTCGTCCCTGCCGGCCTCGGCCGCACGAAGGACGAGCAGGTGCAGAACCTCGCCGGTCTCCTGGACGCCTACATCGGGTCCGAGGGCTACCACATGAACGTCAACGTGCTGAACCGCGAGACGCTCCTGGATGCCATGGAGAACCCCGAGGCCTACCCGCAGCTGACGATCCGCGTCTCCGGCTACGCCGTGAACTTCGTGCGACTGACCCGCGAGCAGCAGCTCGACGTGCTCTCCCGCACCTTCCACGGCTCGATGTGACCGGCATGTTCCCGCTGACCGCCCTCCCGCCCGAGGCGACGCGCCTGGAGGCTCCCTCCGGCCCCGCCGCCTCGGCGGCGGGGCCGCGCGCCGGCCACGGCCTGGACGGCCTGCGCGTCGCGCAGGTCGACCGGGGCGAACGCCTCACCGCGATGCGGGAGGGACGCCTGGGCTCCGTGCACTCCTGGGAGCTCGTGACGGCGGTGGACGGTCCGGGAACCCGGCTCACGGTGTTCCTGAACGGCTGCCCGCTGCGCTGCCTGTACTGCCACAACCCCGACACCCTCGCGATGAAGGACGGCAAGCCGGTAACCGCCGACGAGGTCATCACCCGCATCCGCCGCTACGCCGGGGTCTTCCGGGCCACCGGCGGCGGGCTCACCCTGTCCGGCGGCGAGGTGCTGATGCAGCCGCAGTTCGCGGCCCGCATCCTGCACGGCGCGAAGGCGCTCGGTGTGCACACCGCCCTCGACACGAGCGGCTACCTCGGCACGAACGCGACCGACGAGATGCTCGCCGACACCGACCTGGTGCTGCTGGACGTGAAGTCCGGCGACCCGGAGACGTACCGCAAGGTGACCGGGCGCGACCTCGAGCCGACGCTCGCGTTCGGCTGGCGTCTCGCGGAGCTCACCGACGGGCCGGAGATCTGGATCCGCTTCGTGCTGGTGCCGGGCCTCACCGACGACGAGGCGAACGTGGAGGCCGTCGCCCAGTACGCGGCGTCGCTCAACGAGATCCGGCCGGGCGCGCTGACCCGCGTCGAGGTGCTGCCCTTCCACCAGATGGGTCGTGACAAGTGGAAGGCGGTCGGGCGGGAGTACGAGCTGGCCGACACCGAGCCGCCGACCCCCGAGCTGGTCGAGCGCGTCCGCGAGCAGTTCCGCGCGCACGGCCTCACGGTGCACTGACCGTTCCCCCGACGGTCAGATCGAGCCCAACGGCGGGCTTGTCGATCGGTCCGCCCCACCGCTTCCGGGGCGGGCCGATCGTTGCCGTGCGCGCGAAACGCAGGAGCGGACGTGACGGGTGTGGCTGGTGTGGCTCAGAGGCCCCGGGCGTCACACCATCTCCTGCAGATCGACCCGTGCTGCGGCTCGCGCGCGGGTGACGGCGGACCGGGATGCCGCGGCGGCGGCGCAGCCGCGCCGGAGGCGTCAGCGCGCCGCGATGACGCGGTCGGCGGCGGCGCGGGCCCACCGCTCCGCCTCGGCGAGCGACTCGCGGGTCAGCTCCCCGGGAGCCTCGTGCTCGTCGACGACGCGCGCGACCGTGTCGAGGATGCCGGTGAAGCCCAGCTTCCGCTCGTGGAACGCGTCGACCGCCTGCTCGTTGGCGGCGTTGAACACCGCGGGGTAGGTTCCTCCGGCCCGCCCGACACGCTTGGCGAGCTCGACGGCGGGGAACGCCTCGGCGTCGAGCGGCTCGAACGTCCACGCGGTCGCGGTGGTCCAATCCAGCGGCACGCCGACGCCGGCCACGCGATGCGGCCAGTCCAGTCCCAGCGAGATCGGCAGGCGCATGTCGGGCGGCGAGGCCTGCGCGATCGTGGAGCCATCGGTGAACTCGACCATCGAGTGCACGATCGACTGCGGGTGCACGACGACGTCGATCTCGTCGTAGTCCACGCCGAACAGCAGATGCGCCTCGATGACCTCGAGTCCCTTGTTCACGAGGGTCGCGGAGTTCGTCGTGACGACACGCCCCATGTCCCACGTCGGGTGGGCGAGCGCCTGCTCCGGGGTGACATCGGCGAGGGCCGCCCGGTCGCGGCCACGAAAGGGCCCGCCGGATGCCGTGAGGACGAGCCGGCGCACCTCGATGCGCTCCCCCGCGCGCAGGGCCTGCGCGATGGCGGAGTGCTCGGAGTCCACGGGGACGATCTGGCCGGGGGCGGCCAGCCGCGTCACGAGCTCGCCGCCCACGATCAGCGACTCCTTGTTGGCGAGGGCGAGGACCCGTCCGCTCTCCAGGGCCGCGAGCGTCGGGCCGAGGCCGACCGAGCCGGTGATGCCGTTGAGGACGACGTCCGCGTCGACGTCACGGACGAGCTGCTCGGCCTCGATCGCGCCGAACGCGGTGTGCTCGACCCCGAACTCCGCCGCCTGCGCGGCGACGCCGGCGCGATCCGATCCCGCCGCGAGACCCACCACCTCGAACCGGTCGCGCCGGTCGCGGATGACATCCAGCGCCTGCGTCCCGATCGATCCCGTGGAGCCCAGGATCAGGACGCGCCGCACGGGTTCAGCCTCCCGGGTCACTGGGCCGGGATGTGCTGCGCGCCGAGGATGTCGACGACGAAGATCAGGGTCTCGCCCACCAGATCGGTCGTGTTGATCTCGCCCTCGCCATAGCCGTCCACGGGCGGGATCACGACGAGCACCTGCGAGCCGACGGGGTACCCCTCGAGCGCCTTCTGGAAGCCGGGGACGAACGACGTGGTGCGCTGCGCGTAAGGGACGCCGCCCTTGGCCCACGTCGAGTCGAACGATTCGCCGTTGGACCAGCGGACGCCCCAGTACTGGATGAGGACCGCGTCGCCGGACTGCACCTCGTAGCCGTCGCCCTCCTTGAGGGTCGCGAGCGTCGTCTCGGTGGGGAGGTCGCCCTCCGGCACGGTGACGGTGGGCGCGCCGTCGTCGGCGAGGGTCACCTTCGGCATCCCGGCGACCGGCTCCTGCGGCTCGCCCCACGCGGCCGTCGGGACGACGGAGAGCAGGTCGAGCACGTAGATCTCGGCGTCCGTGTCGTCGGTCTTCGGGAACGCGGCGACCACGCGGGTGCCGACCGGGCTGCAGCCGAACGTCTCGCCGAGCGGGCTGTCCGCGGAGATCTGCGCCGGAAGCATCTCGCCGGGTTCGTAGCCCGCCGTCGCGATCTCCTCGCCGGTCTCGGGGTTGAAGGCTGTCAGCGCGTACGAGACGAAGTCCCCCGCCTCGACCTTGTCGCCGTCACCCTCCTCCACGACGGTGACCTGGCGGTCGGCGACCTCCAGCGGTGCATCGAACACGAGCTTCGACGGTTCGCCGACCTCGCCGGTGACGGTTGCCGCCTCGGACGCCGCACCGGAATCCGCGACCGCCGCGCACAGGTCGGCGGCGCCGCTGGCATCGGGGGACGGCGCGTCGCTTCCCGCGCCGGCACAGCCGGAGAGCAGCAGCGCCGAGACGGCGACGACGGACAGGGCGAAGGGGCGCAGGCGCACGGAAGACCTCACAGTGGGAGACGGGACACGCCCATCCTCGCGCATTTTCTTCTGCCTCGGCTGAGAAGGCGCCATGCCCGAGGCGGAATGGAAACGGGAGTAACCTCGTCGAGTGACCGCACAGGAAGAGCCCGTACCCGACGTGGCATCCGCGGACGAGAACGAGGTCGCCGGCGTCGGCCTGACCTATTACGTCATTCGCTGGCTGATCGCGCCGCTGGCGCGACTGATCTACCGTCCCCGCATCGAGGGTCGGAAGAACATGCCGCGCAAGGGCCCCGTCATCCTGGCGAGCAACCATCTGTCGTTCATCGACTCGTTCGTCATCCCCATGTTCGCGCCGCGCCCGGTGTACTTCCTCGCGAAATCGTCGTACTTCGAGGGGAAGGGGATCGCCGGCTGGTTCAGCCGGCAGTTCTTCACCGCAATCGGCGCGACGCCGGTGACGCGCGGCGCCGGCCAGGCGGCACTGGACGCCCTCGACCAGCAGCGCCGGATCCTCGAGTCCGGCCGCGCGATCGCGCTGTACCCGGAGGGCACGCGGTCGCTGGACGGCCGGCTCTACAAGGGCCGCACGGGCGTCGCGTTCCTCGCCCTGCAGACCGGTGCGCAGGTCGTCCCGGTCGGTCTCGTCGGCACGAGCGACGCCATGCCGGTCGGCGCGAAATGGCCGAAGATGCGGCCGCAGGTGATCATCCGCTACGGCGAGCCGCTCGACCTGGCGCACCACGGCCCCGCCTCATCCGGCCGTGCCCGCCGTCTCGCGACGGACGAGATCATGGCCGCGATCCACGCCCTCTCCGGCCAGGAGCTCGCGCACGCCTACAACGAGGCACCCGCGCAGACCCCCGTCGAGCGTCTCAGGCAGGTCCTGCCGCACGAGCGTCGCTGACCTCCGCGACGACCACCGTCGGCTCGTGCCGCACGGGGAAGTTCACCGAGTTCGCGATGAAGCACCACTCGCGTGCCTGCGCGTGCGCCGCGGTCGCCGCGGGGATCATCGCCGGGTCGGTGACCGTCACCCGCGGCCGCAGCACGACCTCGGTGAACGCTCCCCCGCCGCGCCCGTCCTCCACCATGCGTCCCGTCGCGTCATCCGCGTAGGAGACCACGACGACGCCCACCTGCACGCACGCGTGCAGGTACGACAGCAGATGGCACTCCGACAGGGCGGCCAGCAGGAGATCCTCCGGGTTCCACTTGGCCGGGTCTCCGCGGAACGGCTTGTCGCTGGATGCCGTCAGCTCCGGCTTCCCGTCGATCGAGATCGTCACCGCCCGGTCGTAGTCGCGGTACCCGCTCGTCCCCGTGCCGCGGTTCCCGGTCCAGACGCTCCGCAGCGCATAGTCATGCTCGCCGATCATCCGGCCAGTCTGCCATCGCGGGTCGCGGCGGAGGCGACGATAGGCTGACGGGGTGGCGCAGACCTTCACCGTCCCGGATGCAGTCGAACTGGCCGTCGTGGAACGGAGCGGCTTCGTCGAGTCCCGCCACGCGGGATCGGCGATCGTGCTCGACCCCGACGGGGTCGCCGTCCGCACACTCGGCGACGTCGACACGCCGATCCTCCCCCGCTCCAGCCTGAAGCCGCTGCAGGCGCTCGCGTGCCTCACGGCCGGGGCTGCCCTCGACGGCGAGCGCCTCGCGCTGGCGACCGCGAGCCACGCCGGCACCGACCGACACGTCGCCGTCGTCCGATCGATCCTGGCCGCCGCCGGGCGCGGCGAGGACGACCTGCAGTGCCCGCCGGCGTGGCCCGGCGACGCGGCCACGCGGGACGAACTCGTGCGCGAGCTCGGTCAACCGCAGCGAGTCCGGATGAACTGCTCCGGAAAGCACGCCGCCATGCTGCTCGCCTGTTCTGCCAACGGGTGGGACCACACCACCTACCTCGACCCCGCGCATCCGCTGCAGCTGCACATCCGCGAGGTGATCGAGCGGCTGACCGGAGCGAAGCCCGCCGCGACCGCCGTCGACGGGTGCGGCGCACCGGTCTTCGCGATGAGCCTCGCCGCCCTGGCACGGGCGATCCACCGCATCGGATCGTCGTCGGAGCGGTCGCCGTTCGCGCTGCACCGCAGCGCCGGGCAGCTCGTGCGCGCCGTGCGGGAGAACCCGTGGACGATCGACGGCCCCGGCCGGCCGGACACGATCGCGATCGAGCGCCTCGGCGTCTTCGCGAAAGGCGGCGCCGAAGGCGTCATGGTGATGGTGGCCCCGAACGGCGCCACGGTGGCCCTGAAGATCCTCGACGGCAACGGGCGCGCGACCACCGCCATCGCCCTGGCGCTGCTCGAGCGGGTCGGCGCGCTGCCTGCGGGCGACGTCGCGCAGACCCTGTCGCTACTTCCGCTGTCGGTCACCGGCGGCGGGCAGGACGTCGGGTCCATCCGGCCGACGGTGTAGTCGTCCCCACAAGGGTCGCAGAAAGGACGAGCATGCGGATCTGTGTTCCCACCGAGATCAAGAACAACGAGTATCGGGTCGCCCTCACGCCCGCCGGCGTGCACGACCTGTCCGCCGCGGGACACGAGGTCTTCGTGCAGCGCGGCGCGGGCCTGGGCTCGTCGATGACCGACGCGGAGTACGAGGACGCCGGCGCCACGCTCCTCGACGATGCGGCCGAGGTGTGGGCGCGCGCGGAGCTCCTGCTGAAGGTGAAGGAGCCGATCGCGTCGGAGTACGGGTACTTCCGTGACGACCTGGTCCTCTTCACCTACCTGCACCTGGCCGCCGACCGCCCGCTCACCGACCGGCTCGCGGCGGACCGCGTGACCGCGATCGCGTATGAGACGGTCCAGTCCCCCGGCGGCGGGCTGCCGCTCCTCGCGCCGATGAGCGAGGTCGCGGGGCGGCTCGCGCCGACCGTCGGTGCGGCGACGCTGCTGCGTTCCGCGGGCGGACTCGGGCTGCTCATGTCGGGTGTCCCGGGGACGCGCCCTGCGACCGTCACCGTCATCGGCGGCGGGGTCGCCGGCGCGAATGCGGCCGTCATCGCCGTCGGCATGGGCGCCGACGTCACGGTGTTCGACACGAACATCCAGCGCTTGCGCTACCTCGACGACCACTTCCAGGGACGCATCAAGACGGCCGCGTCGAACCCCCTCGATCTCGACCGCGCCGTCGTCGCCAGCGACCTCGTGATCGGCTCGGTCCTCATCCCGGGGGCGAAGGCGCCCAAACTCGTCACGAACGACATGGTGGCGCGGATGCGGCCCGGTTCGGTGCTCGTCGACATCGCCGTCGACCAGGGCGGCTGCTTCGAGGACACGCGTCCCACGACCCACGCCGACCCGACGTTCACGGTGCACGGCAGCGTTTTCTACTGCGTCGCCAACATGCCCGGCGCCGTGCCGAACACGTCGACCTCGGCGCTGACCAACGCGACGCTGCCCTACATCCGCCGGATCGCGGCGCAGGGCTGGCGCGACGCGCTGCGCGCCGACGCGTCGCTGGCCGCCGGGCTCAACACCGTCGACGGGGAGGTCGTCAACGCCGGCGTCGCGACGGCGCACGGTCTCCCGCCGCGGTCCCTCGAAGACGCCCTCGCGTGAGGAGGCCCCCGCCTGATGCGTCAGGCGGGGGTCCTCTCCTGGATCCCCCACGGCGACCCGTACGCGCCGCCGAGAAGGTCGAGGAACGGCCGCGCGTCGAACGCCTCCGGCCCGAGCACGCCCGCACCCGACCAGACTCCCGTGGCGAGCAGCTCGAGCGCGATCACGGGATTGATGGCGGTCTGCCACACGACGGCCTGCGAGTTGTACTCGCGCATCGTGTCCTCGTTGTCCACGACGTGGTACAGGTAGGTCGACCGGGGCTGCCCGTCCTTGCCCGTCCCGGTGACCCACACGCCCGCACAGGTCTTGCCGGTCATCTTGTCGCCGATGGTCGCGGGGTCGGGCAGGCAGGCGGCCACGACGTCGCGGGGTGAGACCTCGACGCCCTTGACCGTCACCTTCTCGGTCCGGTCCAGCCCTAGTTTGTTGAGTACCTTCAGCACCTCGATGAACTCGTCGCCGAGCCCGTACTTGAACGTGACCCGGCGTGCACCCGTCCAGCGCGGCATGAGGAGCACCTCCTCATGCTCGACGTTGACGCACTCCACCGGGCCGATGCCCTCCGGGAAGTCGAACACCTCGGGCTCGCTGAAGGGCGCCGTCGTGTACCAGCCGCGGCCCCGCTCGTAGACGACCGGCGGGTTCAGGCACTCCTCGATGGTCGTCCAGATGGAGAAGGAGGGCGCGAAGTCGTACCCGGCGACGACGAGGTTCGCGCCGTCGCGCACGCCGAGTTCGTCGATCTCGCTGAACAGCTCGTCCTCCGCGTAGCGGGCGAACACGTCGGACAGGCCCGGCTCGACGCCGATGCCGACGAGCGCGAGCCGGCCGGCATCCTTCCACTCCTGCTCCTTCGCGAACTGCTCGTCGCCGAGCTTCACGCCGGGCAGCTCGTACGGGCGGTCCGGATGCCGGCGGGAGAGGCTCATCGCCATGTCGAGGTAGACCACCCCGGCGGCGAAGCAGCCGTCGAAGATCGGCATGACGAAACGCGGGTCGACGGCGTTCAGGACATGCGTGGCCCCGTGCTCGGCGATGAGGGCGGCCACCGAGTCCGCACTCGACGCGTCGACCTGCGCCGCGACGAGCCGCGCATCGCCGAGTTCGTCGACGAGGGCCTGCGGCCGGGCGGGATCGTAGTCGGCGATGATGAGGCGGTCGAAGAACTCGCGGCGGACGGCGATGCGGGCGGCGGCGGACCCGACGCCGCCGGCGCCGACGATGAGGATGCGCATGGGGATTCCCTTCGGCGATCGGGGAGGCAGGGCGCGGACGGCGGTCAGGCGCGGCCGCCGTCGACGGAGCGGACGAACTCGCCCGGCTCCTCCGGCACGAGCACGGGCGTCTCGCGGTTCAGGCTCTCACCGCGGAAGAACCGCTTCGAGCGCGGGAAGAAGTACCAGGCGACCATGAGGACCACGCCCACCAGCAGCGCGCCGATCCCGACGACGAACGTGCTGCCCACGCCGAGGAGGGTGCCGGAGTACCCGTAATCGGGGTCGAGCATGTCGATGGCGGACTGGACGAACGCGTACGTCAGCATGAGGGCGCCGAGCAGCGGCAGGATCCCGCGGTAGAGCAGGTTGCGGCCGGACGTGAACAGGTCGCGCCGGAAGTACCAGACGCACGCGTAGCCCGTGATCGCGTAGTAGAACGCGATCGCGAGCCCCAGCGAGAGGATGGTGTCCTGCAGGATGCTGTCGCTGATCGTCGTCATCACGACGTAGTAGACGCTCGCGACGATGCCCATGATGAGCGTGGAGAAGGACGGCGTCGCGTACCGCGGATGGACGTCCTTGAACCGCGCCGGCAACGCCCGGTACACGCCCATCGCGAGGGTGCCGCGCGCGGTCGGAAGGATCGTCGTCTGGGTCGAGGAGACGGCGGAGATGAGCACCGCCACGACGAGCACCCAGCCCCACGGGCCGAGCAGCCCGTCCTTGATGGCGAGGAAGAAGTCGTCGGCGTTCGCCTCGTTGCCGAGTCCCGTCCCGTCCTCCCCCACGCCCGCGTACATCATCGCGGCGATCGTCACCGAGACGTAGGTGACGAGCAGCAGGAGGCAGGTGAGGACGGCGGCGAGGCCGGGGATGCGCGTGGGGTCCTTCGTCTCCTCGTTCAGCGCCAGGCAGGTGTCCCAGCCCCAGTAGATGAACAGGGCGAGCAGCACCGCTTCGACGAAGCCGCTCCACTCGCCGAAGGCGAACGGGTTCAGCCACTCCCAGTCGAACGGGGTCGGATTCGGCGCGGTCCCGGCGAAGAACTGGGTCAGCGCCGCGATCACGAAGACGATGAGCGCCAGGTACTGGATGGCGAGCAGCACGTTCTGGATGCGCTCGCCGATCTCGACACCCCGCCAGGACACCCACGTCATGGCGGCGATGAAGGCCACCCCGACCAGGACGATGCGCCAGTCGTTGGGGGCGTCGAACTCCTGCCCGAGGAGCGCCCAGAAGTAGATCGAGGCGATCTGGGCGAGGTTCGCGAGGACGATCATGCCGGCCACCGCGACGCCCCACCCGCCCATCCAGCCCACCCACGGCCCGAACGCCTTCGTGCCCCAGGTGAACGTCGTGCCGCAGTCCGGCACATCGTTGTTGAGCTCCCGGTATGCGAAGGCGATGAAGAGCATCGGGATGAAGGCGACGATGAAGGCGATGGGTGCTTGCGCGCCGACGGCGAGCACCACCCAGCCGAGGGTCGCGACGAGGGAGTACACGGGTGCGGTGGAGGCCAGGCCGATGACGGTCGAGCCCCAGAGGCCGAGCGTTCCGGCGGCGAGACCCTTGCCATCACCCCGGGTCAGGTGAACAGGCGTGGTAGTCACAGTCGTGACGCTAGGCCCGGGCGGCCGGGCAGGTCAAGGGACGCGCCGCGGGTCGGGGAGCACGACGCGGCGAGGCGGGGCGTCCGGGTCTCCGCGCACGAGCCACGCCCGCCGCCCGCCGGCGAGCGCGTACGGCGGCAGGTCGCGGCGGCCCGTGACCACCCGGTACTCCGCCGCACATGCGGCGTCCACGACGAGGTCGGCCTCGGCGCGCGCACGGGCGAGGAGCTGCCATCGTGCGAGCCATTCCTCGGGCGTGCCCCACACGACGGCGCCGGGGCGGAGCTCGGCGTCGTCCGCCGCCACGTGGGCGATCCGCAGACCGCCGTCGCGCCACAGGGCGAGGGTCGCCCGGGCGCCGGGACCGGTCGGCGCGACGAACGCCGCGGCACGGCGCCCGGGATGGAGGACCCGCGGGGTGGGGTGCCCGTCGGGCGCGGGCGGATCGGCGGCGAACGCGAACTGCACGAGCTCCCCGCCCAGCCGGCCTCGTCCCGGTGGCGGATCGGCCAGGAAGCCGGCGGAGTCGCCTCCGGCGGCGACGTGGTCGGCGCGGGAGCCCACGGCGAGGAGCGCCCGGCGCGGGATCAGCTCGGCGAGCCGGGCGAGCCCGCCGCTCAGCCGCTGCGCCGTCACGACGAGGATCACGCCGCGCGCGCGGCCCGTTCTCGCCACCGCCTCCAGCCGCTCCAGGACGACCGCAGCGTAGTCGGCCGGGAACCGGGCGAGGAGGGCGTCGGCGTCGTCGACGAGCACGGCGGTGCCGGGTCGGAGGCCCTCGAGAGCCTCGCTCGCATCCCAGGCCGCCTCGGGGTGGGCCGGGAGCGCGTGCACCTCGGCGACCTGCGCCGCGATGGCCCGCACGATCGCGGTGCGGCCGGAGCCCGTCCGCCCGATGACGACGAGTCCGGGCTCCCCCGGCGCGAGGCGGACGACCGGCTGCCGCTGCCGTTCCGGCTGATCGGCGACCCCGAGGACGATGCGCCCGGGCTCCCGCACGGCGTGGAGGGCGATCATCTCCGGCAGCGCCGGCAGCCACGGGCGTCGCGCGCGGGGGCCCGGCGTCCGGGCGACGATGCGCGCGACCGTCGCATCGTCGCAGAGCGCGATCCGGAGGCTGCGCGGCAGAGCGTCGCCGGCGGCCCGGACGAGCGCGATGCCCCGCGCGTCGGGGCTGCCGCTCAGTAGCACGGCCTCGTCCGTCCCGAGCACGGCGCGGGAGTCGCCGGCGTCGGTCACCCGCAGGCTGATCCGCAGCGGGGCGTTGGCCAGCACCGCGTCGCGGAACACTCCCGCAGCCCGCTGGGAGGCGAGGATGAGGTGGATGCCGAGCGCGCGCCCGCGCGCGGCGATGTCGCCGAAGAGGTCGTGCAGGGCCGGATGGGCGGCCACGAGCGCCGCGTACTCGTCGACCACGACGACGAGCCGCGCGAGATCGACCTGCGCGATCTCGCGCGCCCCGGCCTCCGCGAGCACCCGCTCGCGGTGCCGGATCTCGGCGCACAGGCTCTCGACGGCGCGCACGGCGGCCGTCTCGTCGAGATCCGTGAGCACACCGGTGACCTGCGGCAGCGGCAGCAGCGCGTCGAACGTGCGGCCGCCCTTGAAGTCGACGAGGAGGAACGACACCTGTGCGGGGCCGTGGGCGGCGCACAGGGCGACGATCCAGGAGGTGAGCAGCTCGCTCTTGCCCGACCCGGTCACGCCGATGACGACCGCGTGGGGGCCGTCCCGCACGAGATCGAGCACGACGGGTCGCCCCGCGATCGTGCCGATCGGCGCGGGAAGGCGCGTACGGTCGGCCGGCGGGACCTCCTCGATGAGCTCCGCGAGCCCGACGCCGGCCTCGACCGGCGGCGCGCCGGCATCCGCCCGCGCCGCCAGCAGCAGCGCGAGCCCGCGCGCCTGGGCCGCGGACAGCGACTCGATCCGCACGTCGCGGGTCACCCCGTCATGGTCGAGCACGGCCCGATCGATCCCGGTGAGGGTGAGCACCGCGGCGCACCGCGGGGGTGTCGGACTGCCGGGGTCGACCCGGACGATCGGGATGTCCGCCGCGGGGGGCAGGGCGCCGACGTCGGCGGGGACGCACAGGAGCCGCCCCGCGAGGGCGGCGGCGTGCGGCAGGCTCTGCAGCTCCGGTGCACCCTCGCTCTGGAGGCGCACCGCCCCGGACGGCGCACCGAGGCACGCCTGCAGCGTCAGCGCCCGCACGACGCCGTCCGCGAGAAGGGGCGGACCCACGACGGCGACGCCCGCGTCCACGGGCACGGTGATCGGCGCATCGTCCAGCCGGCGAGCGGCCCGCTCCAGCTGACGGGCCGCCGCGCCGCCGTCACCGCCGGTCACGCGCAGCCGGCTGCTCGTCTCGCCGCGGCCGACGACGAGGACGTCGCTGCGGCCGGCGACCGGACGCCAGATGTCCTCCGGTGCGACGGCGAATGCCGCGACATCCGGATGCCGGGCCCACAGCGCCGCCCGTTCGGCGTCGTGGCGCTCCGCCAGAGTCGTCCGCAGCCGTGCGAGCGCCTCCGCGGATTCCCGGGCGGCCCGTCGCCGCTGCCGCCGGGCGCCGCGGCGCGCGTCGAGCGCCGATGCGCCGGCCAGGACCGGACCGAGCGCCGCGAACCAGAGCGCGAAGGGCGACCCCGTGATGGCCCACAGCAGGACGGCGCCGGCGACCGGGGCGAGCGCGGACAGCACCGGGAGCGGGGTCCGTGGCGGCGGGGGTGGTGCGGGCGGCAGCGCGAGCGGCCCGTCGAGATCGTCGGGATGCACGAGGCCCATCGAATCGCGCCGCGGACCCGCGCGGCGGACCGGACCCGGTTCGGGGGTGGAGGCGGTGTCAGTCGGCGACTGGGGAGGAGCCGGTGCGGGCGACGTTCAGCACGATGATCGTGATGTTGTCGCGGCCGCCGTTCTCCAGCGCCGCCTCGAGCATGGCATCGACGGCGTCGCCCGGATCGGCGTGCTGCAGCAGGAAGTGCAGGATGCCGTAGTCGGTGAGCTCCTTCGTCAGCCCGTCACTGCAGATGACGAAGCGGTCGCCGTCGACGACCTCGAGCCGGACGTAGTCCGGTACGACTCCGTCGCTCGGGCCCACGGCGCGCGTGATGACGTTGCCGTAGGGGTGGTTCTCCGCCTCTTCGGGGCTCAGCCGGCCCGAGGCGATGAGCTCCTGGACGACGGAATGGTCGGTCGTGACCTGCGCGAGGCTGTCGTCCCGGAAGAGGTAGACGCGCGAGTCGCCGATGTTGAAGGTGACCCAGGTCGGCTCGGCGTCGGTGGCGTCGAGGTAGACCCCGGTGACCGTCGTGCCGGTGCCGTCGTCGGTCGCCTCAGGGTGCGACGAGATGTCGGCGACGGCGCGGGAGAGCGCCTTCTCGATCGTCTTCGGGGTGACAGGTCCCTTGGCGACGACGCCGGCGAGGCGTTCGACAGTGCTCGAGCTGGCGATCTCGCCGCCGATGTGCCCGCCCATGCCGTCGGCGACGGCGAACAGCGGGTAGCGGGCCAGCACGGCGTCCTGATTGCCGTCACGCCGGCGGCCCTTGTGGGTCACGTCGGCCCACGTGAGCTCGAGCGAACCGTCCGGAAGGGGAACGGTGTGCGACTCGGTCGCAGGTTCGGGCACGCTGACACCCTTTTCTTGGTCGACGGATCGCGTCCTCACACTCTAGTGGACGCCGCGCATGGCGGCCCGCCGCCGCTCGACGGCATCCGGGGATTGCCGTGGTGTCCGCGGGAGCCGCACGCGACGGAACCCCCGACCACGCGGATCGGGGGTTCCGTGACCAGGTCGATCAGACCCGCGGCGGTGCCGGCGGCTCATCGGCCGGCGGCTCGGCTGCCGGCGGCTCGGCTGCCGGCGGCTCGGCTGCCGGCGGCTGCGCTGCGGGAGGCGGCGTCACGTCACCGGCGGGCGGCGGCGGCTGATATCCCGCGGGCGGGGCCGGAGGCGGCTGATACCCGGCCGGCGGTGCCGGCGGCGCCTGGTACCCCGCGGGCGGCGGCGGCGGGGTGTAGCCGGCCGGCGGAGCGGGCGGCGTGTACCCGGCCGGCGGAGCGGACGGGTAGCCTCCGGGACCGCCCGGTGCCGCGTAGCCGCCGGCCGGCGCCTGGGCGGGAACGCCCGGCCACACCGTCTGGTCGCGGAGGAACGCGTTCGACGCCCACGGCGCCGGCGCGATCGCGGTGTTCCACCGCGACTTGTCGAAGGCCAGGATGCCGAGCCACACGGGGGCGAGGAGGATGTACAGGACGACCCAGACGGACTCCTTCTGCAGCTTCAGCCCGACCCGCCACGCCGCGAGGGCGAGGACGAGGTAGCTCGCGATGGAGATCAGCTGCCCGACGACCGGCAGCCAGCTGAGGAAGATCGACGCGCCGATGGCGATGAGGATGAGCCACGGGCTCAGGTCGCCCAGCTTCGAGAACACCATGTAGTTGTAGATGGGCACCCATGCGCGCCACTTCCCCTGTACGCCCGCCTTGTCGAAGATCTTCATGAGGAAGAAGGAGGTGATCACGTACAGCGCCACGGCGAAGACGAAGAAGAGGAAGCCGAGCGCGAGTACGGCTGCGATACCCGGACCGTCGTTGTAGTCCATGTCGTCCCTTTCAGAACGTGCGGCATCGCCGCCCGAGGAATCCGGGCGATCGCCCGGTTGGCTCACATCGTAGCGATGCGCGTGGCCGCGAGGGGGAAACTGCGCCACACCTCGCCCCGGCGTGCCGCGGTCGATAGCCTGGCCAGAGCACAGCCGAAGGGACGCCATGACCGACATCAACGATCCGACCCCTCCCCCGCCGCCGAGCGTTCCCGCCGCGGAGGCGGCACGCGCGGCCGCGCGGGACGATGCGACGGGGACGGCGCAACCGGCCTACGACCCGGCCATCGACCCGGACGACACGGGCGTTCCCCAGGCTGCGCCGGGCGCCGACCTCGCTGCGACGGGGCGCGGGTTCCTGAGGTCGCTGTTCGATGTGTCGTTCTCCACGTTCATCACGCGCCGCCTCGCGAGCGCCTTCTATGTCGTGGGGCTCGTCGCCATCGGCATCGCGTTCATCGTGTACTTCGTCGGCGGCCTGGTCTCCGGCATCGGCGCGCTGTGGTGGAACCCGGGCGCGGGCATCTCGCTCATCGTCGCGACGCTCATCGTCGTGCCGATCGCGGCGTTCCTCGCCGTCGTCGTGCTGCGTTTCATCATCGAGGCGGTCGTGGCGCTCATCGCCATCGCGGAGAACACGCAGCAGACCGCGGAGAACACCGAGCGCGGCTGAGCGCCCTCAGACCACGAGCTCCAGTTCGCCCGGGGCCCCGGGCCGCAGCGTCCACCCGGCATCTCCCGCCCAGCGCAGCAGGGCGTCGCGCGTGGACACCCGCGGACGGGCGAGGGCGAGCGCGCGGGTGAACGCGCCTTTGGCGTGCTTGTTGAAGTGGTTGAGCGCCCGGACGGCCCCGTCCGGACCGGCGGTCACGACGCGGACGTAGGCGGAGGCAACTCCCGGCGGGACGGGGCCCAGGGCGGCGTAGGCCTCGGAGCGCATGTCGAGGACGAAGCGCGGGCCGGCCTCCGCGAGGGCGGCCGAGACGGGTTCGGCCCACACCCGGCGCAGCGGCCCGACGCCGGGAAGAGCGGCCCCCGCGGCGAGCCGGTACGCGGGGATGGGGTCGAGCGCCGCGACGGGACCGAACGGCGCGGAGTGGATCAGCACATGGTCGCCCAGCCACCGCCGCGCCGCGGCCGGCAGCGACGCGGCATCCAGCGCGTCGAAGAGCACGCCGGTGTACCGGTCGACCGCGGGCATCGTCGCAGCGGTCCGCAGCTCCGCGTTGACGCCGATCTCGCCGCGCCGGCGGTCGGACAGCTTGAGGATGCGCGCGGCGGCATCGGGATCGGCGCTCAGCGCCACGAGGGCATCGACGACCCGTCGGCGCGGGCCGGTCAGCGCGGGCAGGGCGAGGGACGCGGGATCGAAGGATGCGCCGGCACCACCGGGGCGCTTGGTCTCGGACGGGGGAAGGAGGATCAGCATGGGCGGGAACGACGACGCCGCCCGGCGGACCGGGCGGCGTCGTTCGTGCGTGTCAGGCCTGCAGGGCCGCGTGACCGGCGACGATCGTGAGGACGTCGCCTTCCATCGAGAGGAAGCCGTCGTGCGCGGTCGCGACCACCTTGGCACCGTCGGTCTGCGTGATGCGGACCTGGCCTTCGGCGAGGATCGCGAGCACCGGCTCGTGACCGGTCATGAAACCGATCTCGCCCTCGACGGTCTTGGCGACGACGAGGCTCGCCTCGCCGTGCCAGACCTCCTCCTCCGCGGAGACGAGGGTGACGGTCAGCGCCATGTCAGTTGTTCTCCTTCTGGATCTGCGCCCACTTCTCTTCGACGTCGGAGATGCCGCCGACGTTGAAGAACGCCTGCTCGGCGACGTGGTCGAAGTCACCCTTGACGATGGCGTCGAACGACTCGATGGTCTCCTTGATCGGGACCGTGGAGCCCTCGACACCGGTGAACTTCTTCGCCATGTAGGTGTTCTGGGAGAGGAACTGCTGGATGCGGCGGGCGCGCGAGACGACGACCTTGTCCTCCTCGGACAGCTCGTCGACACCGAGGATCGCGATGATCTCCTGCAGCTCCTTGTTCTTCTGCAGGATCTGCTTCACGGCGGTGGCGACGCGGTAGTGGTCGGCGCCGATGTAGCGCGGGTCCAGGATGCGGCTCGTCGAGGTCAGCGGGTCGACGGCCGGGTAGAGGCCCTTCGACGCGATCTCACGGGAGAGCTCGGTGGTGGCATCCAGGTGCGCGAACGTCGTCGCGGGGGCCGGGTCGGTGTAGTCGTCGGCGGGGACGTAGATCGCCTGCAGCGAGGTGATCGAGTGACCGCGCGTGGAGGTGATGCGCTCCTGGAGCACACCCATCTCGTCGGCGAGGTTCGGCTGGTACCCCACGGCGGAGGGCATGCGGCCCAGCAGCGTGGAGACCTCGGAGCCGGCCTGCGTGAAGCGGAAGATGTTGTCGATGAACAGCAGCACGTCCTGCTTCTGCACGTCGCGGAAGTACTCCGCCATCGTCAGGGCCGACAGGGCGACGCGCAGACGCGTCCCCGGCGGCTCGTCCATCTGGCCGAAGACGAGGGCCGTCTTGTCGAAGACGCCCGCCTCCTCCATCTCGTGGATCAGGTCGTTGCCCTCACGGGTGCGCTCGCCGACACCGGCGAACACCGACACACCGCCGTGGTCCTGCGCGACGCGCTGGATCATCTCCTGGATGAGGACCGTCTTGCCGACGCCGGCGCCGCCGAAGAGGCCGATCTTGCCGCCGAGGACGTAGGGCGTGAGGAGGTCGATGACCTTGATGCCGGTCTCGAACATCTGGGTCTTCGACTCGAGCTGGTCGAAGTTCGGCGCCTGGCGGTGGATGCCCCAGCGCTCGGTGACCTCGATGGTCTCGCCGGGCGCGCCGTTGAGGACGTCACCGGTCACGTTGAAGACCTTGCCCTTGGTGACATCGCCGACGGGGACCGTGATGGGCCCGCCGGTGTCGCGCACTTCCTGCCCGCGGACCATGCCGTCGGTGGGCTTGAGGGAGATGGCGCGCACGAGGTCGTCGCCGAGGTGCTGGGCGACCTCGAGCGTGATCTCGGTCTGCTCCTGGCCGATCGTGATCGTCGTCTTCAGAGCGTTGTAGATGTCGGGGATCGAGTCGTGCGGGAACTCGATGTCGACGACGGGGCCGGTGACGCGCGCAACGCGACCGACGACCGTGGTCTCGGCGGCTTCGGCAGTGACGGTGGTCATTGTCTGTCTCTTTCGGTTGGTCTTACTTGCCCGACGCCAGAGCGTCGGCGCCGCCGACGATCTCGGCGATCTGCTGCGTGATCTCCGCCTGGCGCGCGTTGTTGCGCAGGCGCGTGTAATCGGTGATGAGCTTGTCCGCGTTGTCGCTGGCCGACTTCATGGCCTTCTGCGTCGCCGCGTGCTTGGCCGCCGAGGACTGCAGGAGCGCGTTGAACACGCGGCTCTGCACGTACACCGGCAGGAGTGCGTCCAGCACGGTCTCCGGGCTCGGCTCGAACTCGTACAGCGGGTACACCTGGTTCGTGGCGGACTCCGCCTCGTCGGCCTCGACGACCTCGAGCGGAAGCAGGCGCACCGTCTCGGGCGACTGCGTCATCATGCTGACGAACCGGTTGTACACGAGGTGGATCTCGTCCACGCCCCCCTCGTCGCCGCCCAGGTCGTAGGCACCCAGCAGGGCGCCGGCGATCTGCTCGGCCGTGTTGAAGTGCGGCGTGTCGGTGTCGCCGACCCACTCACCGGCGGACGCGATGCGGCGGAACTGGAAGAAGCCCACCGCCTTGCGACCGACGAGGTAGTAGTCGACCTCCTTGCCCTGCGAGCGGAGGAGCTCCGCCAGCTGCAGGCCTTCGCGGAGGATCTGCGAGTTGAACGCACCGGCAAGGCCCCGGTCGGATGCGAAGATCACGACCGCCGATCGGCGGATGACCTCGCGCTCCGTCGTGAGCGGATGCTGGACGTTGGAGTGCGTCGCCACGGCGGAGACGGCCCGCGTCACGGCACGCGCGAAGGGAGAGGACGCGCGAACGCGCGCCATCGCCTTCTGGATGCGCGAAGCCGCGATGAGTTCCATCGCCTTCGTGATCTTCTTGGTCGTCTGAGCAGAAGAGATCTTCTGCTTGTAGACCCGGAGTTGAGCGCCCATGGGTTCTGTGTCTCAGCAGCGTCGCGGCTCAGCCGCGGCGGCCCTTGACGATCTTCTCCTGGTTCACGTCTTCCTCGTGAGCGGCGGCGACCTCTTCGTGACCCGGCTTGTTGATGGCCTGGCCCTTGCCGCCCTGGAACTCCAGGATGAAATCGTCGGTGACCTTGGTCAGCTCGGCGACGGTGTCGTCGTCGAGGACGTTCGTCTCGCGCAGCCGGTCCAGGACCGTCGTGTTGCGCTTGAGGTGGTCGAGCAGATCGCGCTCGAACCGCAGGACGTCCTCGACCTCGATCGTGTCGAGCTTGCCGTTGGTGCCGGCCCAGATCGAGACGACCTGCTCCTCGACGGGGTACGGATCGTACTGCGGCTGCTTGAGCAGCTCGGTGAGGCGAGCACCGCGCGCCAGCTGGCGCCGCGAGGCGGCATCCAGGTCGGAGGCGAACATCGCGAACGCCTCGAGCGAGCGGTACTGGGCCAGTTCGAGCTTGAGCGTGCCGGAGACCTTCTTGATCGACTTGACCTGGGCGTCACCGCCGACGCGGGACACCGAGATGCCCACGTCGACCGCGGGACGCTGGTTCGCGTTGAACAGGTCGGACTGCAGGAAGATCTGGCCGTCGGTGATCGAGATGACGTTCGTCGGGATGTAGGCCGACACGTCGTTGGCCTTCGTCTCGATGATCGGCAGACCGGTCATGGAGCCGGCGCCCAGCTCGTCGGACAGCTTCGCGCAGCGCTCGAGCAGACGCGAGTGCAGGTAGAAGACGTCGCCGGGGTACGCCTCGCGGCCCGGCGGGCGGCGGAGGAGCAGCGACACGGCACGGTAGGCCTCGGCCTGCTTCGACAGGTCGTCGAAGATGATGAGGACGTGCTTGCCGCCGTACATCCAGTGCTGGCCGATGGCCGAGCCGGTGTAGGGGGCGAGGTACTTGAAGCCGGCGGGGTCGGATGCGGGAGCCGCGACGATCGTCGTGTACTCCATGGCACCGGCGTCCTCGAGCGCGCCCTTGACGCCGGCGATCGTGGAGCCCTTCTGGCCGATCGCGACGTAGATGCAGCGCACCTGCTTGTTCACGTCGCCGGAGTCCCAGTTGGCCTTCTGGTTGATGATCGTGTCGATCGCGATCGCGGTCTTGCCGGTCTGGCGGTCGCCGATGATGAGCTGACGCTGGCCGCGGCCGACGGGGATCATGGCGTCGATCGCCTTGATGCCGGTCTGCATGGGCTCGTGGACGCTCTTGCGCTGCATGACGCCGGGCGCCTGCAGCTCGAGGGCGCGGCGCCCCTCCGAGGCGACCTCGCCGAGTCCGTCGATCGGGTTGCCGAGCGGGTCGACGACGCGACCCAGGTAGCCGTCGCCGACGGGGACCGAGAGGACCTCGCCCGTGCGGGTGACCTTCTGGCCGGCCTGGACGCCGGAGAAGTCGCCGAGGACGACGACGCCGATCTCGTGCTCGTCGAGGTTCAGCGCGAGACCCTCCACGCCGTTGTCGAACCGGACGAGCTCGTTCGCCATGACGCCGGGCAGACCCTCGACGTGGGCGATGCCGTCGGCCGCGTCGACGACGGTGCCGACTTCGGTCGCCGCGGCCCCGGTGGGCTCGTAGGCGGCGACGAAGTCTTTCAGCGCGTCACGGATGACGTCGGGGCTGATGGACAGTTCTGCCATGGTCTTCCTTCTTGTGCAATGTCTGTGTCGCAGAGCCGGGCCCTGCCGTGTCCGCCCCCGGTGGGGCGGGAAGTGTCAGCCCGCGAGCTTCTGACGCAGGTCGTTGAGGCGGGAGGAGACGGTGGCGTCGATCACGTCGTCGCCGATCTCGATGCGGAGGCCGCCGACGACCGTGGGGTCGACGACGACGTTCAGCGAGACCTCGGCGTCGTACCGCTGGCCGAGGGTGCGCTCCAGGCGCGTGCGCTGGGCGTCGCTGAGCGGCGCCGCCGTGTACACGGTTGCCACGGTGCGTCCGCGCTGGTCCGCGACGAGGCGGAGCGCGTGGGTCAGCAGCGAGCGCACGCGACGCTCGCGCGGCTGCTGGACCAGCGACGAGGCGATCAGGGTGGTCGCGCTGCTGGCACGGCCCTTCAGGATCGACTCCACGAGGGCGCCCTTGGCGTCCGCTCCACCCAGCCGGCTGCCGAGCGCGAGTTCGAGCTCGGCGTTGCCGGCGATGGCGCGGATGAGCTCGAACAGCTCACCGTCGACGTCGGCGGCCGCGTCGGCGATCGCCGCCGCGCGGATCGCGAGATCCTCGATGCCCGTGATGAGGTCGTCCTCGGACGACCACCGCTCGGCGACGACGGTCTGCAGCAGCGACACGGTCGTCGGCTGGAAGCCGGCGAACACGTCTGCGACCACGTTGATCCGCGCCCCGGCGGGAGCCGTCGAGTCGAAGAGCGCGCCGCTCAGCTGCGACGTCCCGCCGAGCGCGCGCGCCGCGGCGAACAGCTCGTGGGCGACGCCCAGGTCGACACCGCCGACGGCATCCAGTGCCGCGGTCGAGGCCGCCTGAGCCTGAGTGGTCGCGCTGCCCATCAGTTCGTCGCCTTCTCGGAGGCTTCGAGGTCGGCGAGGAAGCGGTCGACGACGGCCTGGGCCTTCGCGTCGTCGGAGAGGGTCTCCCCGATGACGCCGCCGGCAAGGTCGAGCGCGAGCGTGCCGACCTCGCTGCGCAGCGAGACCAGCGCCGACTGGCGCTCCGCCTCGATCTGCGTGTGCGCGGCGGCGCTGAGGCGCGCGGCCTCGGCGGACGCGGTCTCCTTGGCCTCGGTGACGATCTTCTTGCCGTCCTCACGGGCGGCGTCGCGGATCTCACCGGCTTCCTTGCGCGCCTCGGCGAGCTGCGAGGTGTACTCCTCGAGCGCGGCCTCGGCCTTGCGCTGGGCTTCGTCGGCCTTCGCGATGTTGCCCTCGATGGCCTCGGCGCGCTGGTCGAGCAGCGCCTTCATCTTCGGAAGGGCCACCTTCCAGAAGACGAAGAGGATGACGACGAAGCAGACCGCCGACCAGATGATGTCGTACCACGCCGGGATGAGAGGGTTGTGCGCAGTGGCAGCCTCTTCCGCCGCATACGCGACAAGAGCGTTCAGCATCCTGTCTCCTTAAGACTGGGAAAGCGCGATCAGTAGCCGAAGATGAAGGCGGTGGCGATGCCGATGAAGGCGAGCGCCTCGGTGAAGGCGATGCCGATCCACATCAGGACCTGCAGGCGGCCGGCCAGCTCGGGCTGACGGGCGACGCCCTCGATCGTCTTGCCGACGACGATGCCCACGCCGATGGCGGGGCCGATGGCGGCGAGGCCGTAGCCGACCGTCGCGATGGAACCGGAGACCTCGGCGAGAACCGTAGTTGCGTCCACGGGGGTGTTTCCTTTCAGTTGGGTGGGTGGGCGTGTGCCCGCCCGCTCAGTGCTCTTCTGCCACCGCGAGCTGGATGTAGACCGCGGTGAGGATGGTGAAGACGTAGGCCTGGAGGGCAGCCACCAGGAGTTCGAACAGGGTGAAGATGAAGCCGAACGCGAGGGAGCCTGCGGCCAGCGCCGACCACCAGCCCCCGGCCGTGAAGAGGAAGAACTGGGTGGCGGCGAAGAACAGCACCAGCAGGAGGTGGCCGACCATCATGTTCATGAGGAGTCGGAGGGTCAGGGTGACCGGCCGGATGATGAACGTCGATATCAGCTCGATCGGCGTGACGATGATGTAGATCGGCCACGGGACGCCGGAGGGGAACAGCGCGTTCTTGAAGAAGTTCTTCGGGCTCTTCTTGATGCCGGCGTAGATGAACGTCACGTAGCTGACCACGGCCAGCAGCAGCGGCACGGCGATGATCGCGGTGCCGGCGATGTTCAGGAACGGGATGACGCCGGTCAGGTTCATGAACAGCGTCATGAAGAAGATCGTCGTGAGGATCGGCAGGAAGCGCTGCGCGTCCTTCTTCCCGAGGAGGTCCTCGGCGATGTTGACGCGGACGAAATCCAGGCCCATCTCGACGAGGCTCTGGAAGCGTCCCGGCACGATCGTCATGCGGCGCGTGCCGAGCAGGAAGATCACGACGATGGCGATCGTGGCGAGGAACTGGATCAGGTGGATCCGGTTGATCTCCAGCGCGCCGATCTGGAAGACGGCGTCCGGGAAGAACTCATCGATCGACGGTCCATGGAATCCGCCGTTGTCTTCGGCGGTGGTGGCGAACATGTTCGCAGCTTGAGTAAACAGCGCTGGCTCCAGCTTCGGGGCATCGGTGTCAGCCGAGGCGACGATGGTCGGTGAGCGTCACTGCGCAATCGCTCCGAAGAGCGGGCGGGCGCAGAAACAGCGTATCAGTCCCGCGGGGCGCCTCCGACCTCGGGGGCGGCCTCGCCGCCGTCCTCCCCCAGGTCGGCCGCGGTCGGCAGCGTCACGTCGCTGACGTGCGGAATGCGCATGCGCGTCATGACGACGACGTCGATCACGAGCGAGGCGACGACGCTGGCGATGAGGGCGACGAAGAACACCGGCGGGTTCAGCCACGGCTGCCCCCGCAGGACGACGAGGGCGACGATGAAGAGGATGAACTTGACCACCCACGCCCCCATCACGGTGCCGAAGAAGATGGGGATGTAGAGGGCGTCGCCGTACCAGCGGTTCGCGATCAGGATGCTGGCGCCGGTGAGGCCCAGGAAGACGGCGGCCAGGAGCACGGCGACGAGCGCGCTCCACAGCCCCTCGGTGCCGGCGACCGCGTACCCGGTGATCGCGCCGATCACGGCGAGGGCGCCGGTGGCGCCGGCGGACCACAGCAGGGTGGTGCGCAGGACCGGGGTGCTGGAGACGGTCGGACGAGTCATGGGGTGGGTTCCTGTCGGGCCGGGACGCGGCGCGGGGCGCGGGCGGGTGGGAGGGTGACGATGAGACACGCGGCGAGCCCGACGGCGAGGTAGGCGACCCCGGGCCAGTACAGCCCTGGCCAGTCGGCGGTCGTGCCGATGTACATCAGCAGCACCGCGAGGCTCACGACGAGCGTCCACGCGTAGAAGACGATGACGGCGTTGCGGTCGGTGTGCCCCATGTCGAGCATGCGGTGGTGGAGGTGCTTGCGGTCCGGGGAGAAGGGCGACTTCCCCTTCGCCATCCGGCGGATGACCGCCATCCCGAAATCGAGCAGCGGGAGGAGCACGATCACGACGGGAAGGAGGATCGGGATGAACGCCCCGAGCAGCTGGGAGCGGCCGAACACGTCGTTGTCGCCGAGCACGTCGGGGTCGAGGTCCCCCGTCACCACGATGGAGGCGGTCGCCATCAGCAGGCCCAGCATGAGCGCGCCCGAGTCGCCCATGAAGATCTTGCCCGGGTTCCAGTTCAGCGGGAGGAAGCCGAGGCAGACCCCGACGAGGACGACGGCGATGAACGGCGCGAGGCTGGAGTAGCTGTCGAAGCCCCGGTCGCGGGCGACGAGGTAGACGTAGACGAAGAACACGCCGTTGGCGATGAGGGCGACGCCGGCGACGAGCCCGTCCAGGCCGTCGATGAAGTTCACCGCGTTCATGACGATGACGATCGCGAACACCGACAGCAGGAAGCTCTGCCAGCTGGAGAAGAGCAGCTGACCGCCGATCGGGATGGCGAAGATCTGGATGCCGCCGAACCCGACGATGATGCCGGCGGCGAGGAACTGCGCGCCCAGCTTGATCATCCAGTCGAGGTCCCACAGGTCATCGGCGACGCCGATCACGACGATGAGCAGCGTCGCGCCGAGGATCGACCAGATGCGCGCCGGGTTCTGCCAGAGGATCGCGAAGTAGGGCACCTGCGACGACAGCGCGAAGGCGAACACCACCCCGAGGAACATCGCGACGCCGCCGAGCCGTGGTGTCGGGGTCTTGTGGACGTCGCGCTCGCGGATCGCCGGGTAGAGCTTGTATCGGAGGCTGACCCGCAGCACGACCCAGGTCAGCGCGAGCGTGACCGCCGCGGTCAGGATGAAGGTGAAGACGTAGTGCCTCACGCAGCGCCGCCGGCCTCGGCGGGGTCGTCCTCGAGCAGGTCGCCGAGGATGCCGCGAAGGGCGGCGCGGTCGACGGCACCGTCCCGGAGCACCCGGACGGGGCGGTGGGCGGGGCCGACGAGGCCGGTCGCGTCGATGATCGTGGATGCCACACCGGTCTGCGACGCTCCGCCGTCGAGGTACACCGCGACGCTCTCCCCCAGCATGTCGACGGCGGCATCGACCTCGATCGCGGCGGCCTTGCCCGTCAGGTTGGCGCTGGAGACGGCGAGCGGGCCGCACTCCTCGAGCAGTTCGAGGGCGATCGGCTCGGCGGGCATGCGGACGGCGACCGTGCCGTGCGTATCGCCGAGATCCCAGGAGAGGGACGGCTGCGCGGGGAGCACGATCGTGAGCCCCCCGGGCCAGAACGCCTCCACGAGGCGCTCGACCGGCTCGGGGACCTCGGCCACGAGGGCGCGCATCGTGGTGAGCCCTGCGACGAGGACGGGCGGCGGCGACTGGCGTCCCCGGCCCTTGGCCGCCAGAAGGCGCGCGACGGCAGAGGCGCTGAACGCGTCGGCTGCGACGCCGTAGACCGTGTCGGTCGGGAGGACGATGAGCTCGCCGCGGCCGATCGCCTGGCGCGCCTGGCGCATGCCGGCGAGCAGCTCGGCCTGGTCGCGGCAGTCGAACACGGGAGACATAACCGCACCATTCTAGAGGGGACGCGCCGCGCGCTTCCTGAGCGGGCCGCGGCCGGGTGCGAGGGGTCAGGCGCGCAGCGCGGTCGTCGCGCGGTCGCGCGTCGTGAGGTCGCGGTGGGTGGCGGCGGCCCGCCAGCCGTCGGCGGTCAGGAGGGCCCGGATCGGCTCGCCCTGCCATTCGCCGTGCTCGATGACCAGCATCCCGCCGGGGTGGAGGAGCCGGCGGGCGACGGAGGACAGGATGCGGACGACGTCGAGCCCGTCGGCTCCCCCGTAGAGCGCCGACGGCGGGTCCCAGAAGCGCACTTCGGGGTCGCGCGGGATCGCGGCATCCGGCACGTACGGCGGGTTCGAGACGACCACCGAGACGGTGCCGTCCAGCTCACCGAACGCGTCCGCGAGGTCGACGAAGGCGAGACGGGCGTTGGCTGCGCCGACGGCGGCGAAGTTCTCCTTCGCCCAGACGAACGCGTCCACGGCGTTCTCCGCCGCGTGCACGCGCGCATGCGGCACCTCGGTCGCGAGGGCCAGCGCGATCGCGCCCGATCCGGTGCCGAGGTCGACGGCGACCGGCTCCGGGCCGGCGGCCGCGCGCAGCGCGTCGATCGCGAGCTGGGCGACCATCTCGGTCTCCGGGCGCGGGACGAAGACCCCGGGACCGACGCGCAGCTCGAGGTGACGGAACGGGGCGAGGCCCGTCAGGTGCTGCAGCGGCTCGCGGGCCGCCCGCCGCGCGACGAGGTCGAGGAAGCGGTCCCGCCCCTCGGCGGGCACGTCGTCGCCGCGCATCGCGGCGGCGGCCAGCGCGCCACGGCTCAGCTGCCACACGTGCGCGGCGAGCAGCTCGGCGTCGGCGTCCGGGGTCGCGACGCCGGCGGCGGCGAGCGTCGCCGCGGCGGAGCGGATCAGCGCGGCGAGCCGTTCGGGGGCGGCCGGGCGCGGGGCGTCTGTGGAGCTCATGGGCGCGCACCAGCCTAGCCGCGGCCGCCGTCACATTCGGCCCGTCGGCCGGGCGGACGCGTAGGCTTGACCGACGGTCACCGCCCCGCGCGGGGACGACGCAGATACCCGCATGAAAGGCAGGCCATGTCCGGCATCCACCCCGACATCACGAGCGCGTTCGGCAACACCCCGCTGGTGCGACTCAACCGCGTCGCCGAGGGCCTCCCCGGCACGGTGCTCGCGAAGCTCGAGTTCTACAACCCCGCCTCCTCCGTCAAGGACCGCATCGGCATCGCGATCGTGGATGCCGCGGAGGCCTCCGGCGAGCTGAAGCCGGGCGGGACGATCGTCGAGGGCACGAGCGGCAACACCGGCATCGCCCTGGCGATGGTGGGCGCGGCGCGCGGCTACCGGATCATCCTCACGATGCCGTCCTCGATGTCGGTCGAGCGTCGCATGCTCCTGAAGGCGTACGGCGCCGAACTGGTCCTCACCGAGCCCGCACTGGGCATGAAGGGCGCGGTCGCGAAGGCCGAGGAGATCGCGGCGGAGACGCCCGGCGCCATCCTCGCCAAGCAGTTCGCGAACCAGGCCAACGTCGACGTGCACCGCCGCACCACCGCCGAGGAGATCATCCGCGACACCGACGGACAGGTCGGCTACTTCGTCGCCGGCATCGGCACCGGCGGCACCATCACCGGTGTCGGCCAGGTCCTGAAGGAGCGCGTGCCGGACGCGAAGATCGTCGCCGTCGAGCCCGCCGACTCGCCGCTGCTGACCACGGGCACGCCGGGTCCGCACAAGATCCAGGGCATCGGCCCCAACTTCATCCCGGCGATCCTCGACCAGACCGTCATCGACGAGGTGCAGGACGTCGCGTTCGATGACGCCATCCGCGTCGCGCGCGAGGTCGCGACGAAGGAGGGCATCCTCGTGGGGATCTCCTCCGGCGCGGCCGTCTGGGCGGCTCTGCAGGTCGCTGCGCGCCCCGAAGCCGAGGGCAAGAACGTCGTCGTCATCATCCCGTCCTTCGGTGAGCGGTACCTCTCCACCGCGCTGTACGAGCACCTGCGCGAAGACTGACGCGTGCCCGGCATCCATCCCGACATCACGACGGCTTTCGGGGAGACCCCGCTCGTCCGCCTCAACGCGCTGACGGAGGGCCTCCACGCGGAGGTCCTCGCGAAGCTCGAGTTCTACAATCCCGGCGCCAGTGTGAAGGACCGCCTCGGCTACGCCCTCGTGGAGGCCGCGGAGGCCTCCGGCGAGCTCGTGCCCGGCGGCACGATCGTCGAGTCCACGAGCGGCAACACCGGGATCGCCCTCGCGCTGATCGGCGCAGCGCGCGGCTACCGCGTCATCCTCACGATGCCCGCGTCGATGTCGAAGGAGCGCCGTGCGCTGCTGAAGGCGTACGGCGCGGAACTCGTCCTCACCGACCCCTACAAGGGGATGACGGAGGCCGTCGAGACCGCGCAGCGGATCGTCGCGGAGACGCCGGGGGCCGTGCTCGCGCGGCAGTTCGAGCACGAGGCGAACGCCGCGATCCACCGCGCCACGACGGCGGAGGAGATCTGGCGCGACACCGACGGGCGGGTGGACTGGTTCGTCGCGGGCTCCGGCACCGGCGGCACCGTCACCGGCGTCGGGCAGGTGCTCAAGGAGCGCAACCCCGACGTCAAGGTCGCCCTCGTCGAGCCGAAGGACTCCCCCGTCCTGACGGAGGGTCGCGCCGGCGGGCACCGCATCCAGGGCATCGGGCCGAACTTCGTCCCGGCCGTGCTGGACCGCTCCGTCGTCGACGAGATCTTCGACGTCGAGTTCGACGATGCGATCGAGGTGGCCCGGAGCCTCGCGACCCGCGAGGGGATCCTCGCGGGGATGTCGGCGGGCGCGGCCGTCCGGGCGGCCCTGCAGATCGCAGCCCGGCCGGAGTCGGCCGGACAGCGCATCGTCGTGATCGTCCCGGACTCGGGCGAACGGTACCTCTCGACGGCGCTGTACGCGCATCTGCGGGAAGAGGCGTCGTGACGCGGATCGGACTGCGCGCACGGGTCCGCGAGGACCTTGCGGCCGCGAAGCTGCGCGACCCCGCCGCCCGCGGCGGCCTGGAGATCGCGGTGCTGTACTCCGGCGTGCACGCCGTCTGGGCGTACCGCCTGTCGCACGCGCTGTGGGTGCGGGGTTTCCGCTTCCCCGCCCGCTTCGTGTCGCAGCTGGCCCGTTGGCTCACCGGCATCGAGATCCACCCGGGCGCCCGGATCGGGCGGCGCTTCTTCATCGACCACGGCATGGGCGTCGTCATCGGCGAGACCGCCGAGGTCGGCGACGACGTCATGCTCTACCACGGGGTCACCCTGGGCGGTCGGACGCGTGCCGCCGGCAAGCGGCATCCGACCCTCGAAGACGGCGTCGCGGTGGGTGCCGGCGCGAAGATCCTCGGCCCCGTGCGCATCGGTGCGCGCACGGTCGTCGGAGCGAACGCCGTCGTCACGAAGGACGCCCCGGCGGACTCCGTGCTCGTCGGCGTTCCCGCCAAGCCCCGGCACCGCGTCGCCGGCGACGACACCCGGGCGCTGCTGACGGCGCCCGAGTACTTCATCTAGCCCTCAACGGCGGATGCCGACAGGCGTTGTGCCTGCTCGGCTCAGGCGATCGGCCGGGCTCAGGCGGTTTCCGGCGGAATCAGCCTGACGTGGGCTGAATGCCTGACTCCGGGCGACGCGGCATCCGGAACTCATGCAGTCCGGATCTCTCCAGCACAGCGGATGCCGGCCGGCGGCGCGCTCAGCCGGCGCGGCGCTCGGCGACCTTCTTCTTGAACAGCAGCATCGGCAGCAGCAGGGTCGCGAGCGCCGTGACGATCCAGACGATCACGGGCGCCAGCACCCGGGCGAGCGCGCCGCTGATCGTGAGTCCCGCGCCGGGGATCAGCGCGACGACGACCAGCGCGACGAACGTCGAGAGGATGCCGATCCCGCCCAGGAGCACCGGGGCGTTGCGTTGCGCGACACGCGCGAGCCACGGCGCGAGGACGCTCTGCAGGACGGCGAAGATCACGATCGCGAGGACGAAGCCCCACCAGTCGCCCCAGTCGATGCGGAACCCATCCAGGATGAGGTCGGCCGCGATGAGGCCGATCGCCGCCGAGACGAGGAACACCAGCGCCCGCAGCAGGAACATGATCATGGCGCCGAGCGTAGCGGCCCCGGACGCACGTGGGGAGCGGCCTGCGCCGCCATGTCACGCTTCCTGCGGGTCGAATGCCGCCGACCCGCCCGTGCCGTGACATGCCACGAGCGGATGTCACAGAGGATGCCGGTGCGCTCGGCGATCACCCGCGGGAGGTGTGACACACCCCGGAGCGCGGGGCCCCTTCGGGCCGACACACTGCCCCCGGGCGCCGGCATCCGCCGCGTGGTGTCGGCGAGCGGTCAGGAATCCCCGCCGAGGGCGGCGAGCTGCGCCTCCTCGTCGGCGGCGATCGCCGACTGGACGATCGGCTCGAGCGCGCCGTCCATGACCTGATCGAGGTTGTACGCCTTGTATCCGGTGCGGTGATCCGCGATGCGGTTCTCCGGGAAGTTGTAGGTGCGGATGCGCTCGGACCGGTCCATCCCGCGGATCTGCGAGCGGCGGGCGTCGGATGCCGCGGCATCCAGCTCTTCCTGCTGCCTCGCCAGCAGCCGGGCGCGGAGCACGCGCATGCCGGCTTCGCGGTTCTGCAGCTGGCTCTTCTCGTTCTGCATCGACACGACGATGCCCGTGGGCACGTGCGTGATGCGCACCGCGGAGTCGGTCGTGTTGACGGACTGACCGCCCGGCCCGGACGAGCGGAAGACGTCGATCTTCAGATCGTTGGGGTCGATCTGGATCTCCTCCGGCTCATCTACCTCGGGGAAGACGAGCACGCCGGTCGTGGAGGTGTGGATGCGGCCCTGCGACTCCGTCGCCGGGACGCGCTGCACGCGGTGCACGCCGCCCTCGTACTTCAGGTGCGCCCAGACGCCCTGCGCCGGGTCGGTCGAGGAGCCCTTGATCGCGACCTGCACGTCCTTGTAGCCGCCCAGGTCGGACTCGTTGCGCTCCAGCAGCTCGGTCTTCCACCCCTTCGAGGCGGCGTACTGCAGGTACATGCGCAGGAGGTCCGCGGCGAACAGCGCCGATTCGGCGCCGCCCTCCCCCGCCTTGATCTCCATGATGACGTCGCGGGCGTCGTCGGGGTCGCGCGGGATCAGCAGCCGCCGCAGGCGTTCCTGCGCGTCGGAGACCGCCTCCTCGAGCGACGGGACCTCGGCGGCGAACGCCTCGTCGTCCTTGGCGAGCTCGCGCGCCGCCTCGAGGTCGTCGGCCGCCGCCGCCCATGCGTCATGGGCGGCGACGATCCGCGACAGCTCGGCGTAGCGCCGGTTGACGCGCTTGGCGCGCGCGGCGTCGGCGTGCACGGCCGGGTCGGAGAGTTCCTCCTGAACGGCCTTGTGCTCGGCGATCAGCCCTCGGACGGACTCGAACACGACGCCGCCGATCAGCGGATGCTGTTCTCGTGCCCGTGGCTCGAACCGCCGCCGTGGCCGTCACGAGCGGGCGTCGGAATCGACTTCTGCATCTGCACGAGGAACTCGACGTTGGACTGCGTCTCCTTGAGCTTGCCGAGCACGACCTCGAGCGCCTGCTGCGGGTCGAGTCCGGCGAGGGCACGACGGAGCTTCCAGGTGATCTTGACCTCATCGGCCGAGAGCAGCATCTCCTCCCGGCGGGTGCTCGACGCGTTGACGTCGACGGCCGGGAAGATGCGCTTGTCGGCGAGCTGGCGCGAGAGGCGCAGCTCGCTGTTGCCGGTGCCCTTGAACTCCTCGAAGATGACGTCGTCCATCTTGGAGCCGGTCTCGACGAGCGCCGTGGCGAGGATCGTGAGCGATCCGCCGTTCTCGATGTTGCGTGCCGCGCCGAAGAACCGCTTGGGCGGGTACAGCGCGGACGCGTCCACGCCGCCGGACAGCACGCGGCCGCTCGTCGGCGCCGAGACGTTGTAGGCACGGCCGAGACGCGTGATCGAGTCGAGCAGCACGACGACGTCGCGGCCGAGCTCCACGAGGCGCTTGGCTCGCTCGATGGCGAGCTCCGCGACGGTCGTGTGGTCCTCGGCGGGGCGGTCGAAGGTCGAGGCGATGACCTCGCCCTTGACGGTGCGCTGCATGTCGGTGACCTCTTCGGGCCGCTCGTCGACGAGCACGACCATGAGGTGGACCTCGGGGTTGTTCGTCGCGATCGCGTTCGCGATCTGCTGCAGGACGATCGTCTTGCCGGCCTTCGGCGGCGCGACGATGAGGCCGCGCTGGCCCTTGCCGATGGGGGCGACGAGGTCGATGATGCGCTGCGTCAGCTTCTCCGGGGCGGTCTCCAGGCGGAGGCGGTCCTGCGGGTACAGCGGGGTCAGGTTGCCGAACTCGACGCGACCGGCGGCGTCCTCGACGGACAGGCCGTTGACGGCGTCGACCTTGACGAGCGCGTTGTACTTCTGGCGGCTCGACTGCTCGCCCTCGCGCGGCTGCTTGATCGCGCCGACGACGGCGTCGCCCTTGCGCAGGTTGTACTTCTTGACCTGGCCGAGGGAGACGTACACATCGCTCGGACCGGGCAGGTAGCCGGTGGTGCGGACGAACGCGTAGTTGTCGAGGACGTCCAGGATGCCGGCGATCGGGATGAGGACGTCATCCTCGCCGATCTCGGTCTCGAACTCGTCGCCCGGGGTCTGCGTGCGGCGCTTGTTGCGCTGGCGGCCACGGCCCTGGCCCTGCTCGTCGTCGTTGTCGGCGGGGGCCGCCTTCTCCTCCGGCTGAGCGGCGGGCTGGCTGCCCGCGCCGTTCTGGCCGGCCTGGCCGTTCTCGGCCTTGGCGTTGCGGTTGCGGTTGCGGCTGCGCGAACGGCTGCGGCCGCGGCTGGGCGTCTCGCCGTCGCCCTGGGCGTCGTTGTCGCCCTGCGCGCCGTCGGTGTTCTCACCGTCGGTGCTGTCGGCCTGCGCGGTCTCGACGTGCGCGGCGGCGGTGTCGCCCTGCGCGCCGTCGGTGGCCGGCTCAGCCTGCGCGGCGTCGGTCGCGCCGGCGGCCTGCACGGCGGGCTCGGTGTCTCCGGCGGTGCTCTGCTCGGCGGCGGCGGTCTCGACCGGGGCCTCCGCTGCGGGGGCCTCCGCTGCCGGCGCGTCGTCGGCCGGCGCGTCGGCGGCGGGCGTCTCGGCGACGATGTCGCTGCTCTTCGCGCGGCGCGGCGCGCGCTTGCGCGGCGCCTTCTTGACGGGTGCTTCCTCTGCGGCGGGTGCCGCCTCGGCCGGCGTCTCGTCGGCGGGTGCCTGCTCGAGTGCCGGGGCGTCGGCGGCGGGCGCCTCGTCGGCGGCGGGCGCCTCGGTCGGCGCCTCCTCCGCGGCGGCGTCCTCGGCGGGGGCCGCGGCGGCCTCATCGGCGGGCGCCTGGGCGGCCTCAGCGGCAGGCGCGGCGGTGTCGGCCGCGGCGTCGAGGCCGGGCTGCTCGGCGTCGTTCAGCACGGGGGCGTCAGTGTTCTGGATCTCGGAGAGGGACTCCACGAGTACTCCTTCGTAAGGGGAAAGGTCCGAACCGCTCGGCATCCGGTCAGAGACAGGAGCCGACCCGACCCACATGAACGTCCGTAGCCGCAGAGGACAGCGGGCGCCGATCGGGGTTGCGCGGTGGTTCGCAGATTGCGACGGAGGTCAGATTCACGGGTGACCCGTGGAACCCTCCGTATGGTCCCTCACTGTACCACCCTTGACGTCGACGGCCAGCATGAGCGCCTCCCACGGAGTGTCCGACGCGGAGGCCGCGATCTCAGCCGCCGCAAGGCGCTGGCCGGGGCCGTCGGCGAGCACGAGGACACTGGGTCCGGCGCCGGAGACGACGGCGGCGAAGCCCTCGGCACGCAGGGTCCGGACGAGGGCGTCGGTGGGCGGCATCGCCTGCGCCCGGTAGGACTGGTGGAGCTTGTCCTCGGTCGCGGCGAGCAGCAGCTCGGGGCTCTGCGTGAGCGCCGCGATCAGCAGCGCCGAGCGCGAGACGTTGAAGACGGCGTCCTCGCGGGTCACCTGCAGCGGCGCCAGGCCACGGGCGACCGAGGTCGACATCGTGAAGTCCGGGACGAACACGACCGGTGAGACACCGCGGTGCACGAGCAGCTTCTTGTGCTGCGGGCCGTCGGCATCCAGCCAGGCGATCGTGAGGCCGCCGAACAGCGCCGGTGCGACGTTGTCGGGGTGCCCCTCGAGCTCCGTCGCGAGGCGCAGCAGCGTCGCGTCGTCGAGGTCGACGTCGCCCGCGAGCAGGCCCTTCGCCGCGAGCAGACCGGCGACGACGGCGGCACCGGAGGAGCCCATCCCCCGGCCGTGCGGGATCGTGTTGCGCGCGGACAGGTGGATGCCGGGCATCTCCCGGCCGCACGCGGCGAACGCGTACGCCATCGACCGCACGACGAGGTGCGAGGCGTCCGTGGGGACGTCCTCCGCCCCCTCGCCGGTCACGGTGATCTCCACGCCCGGTCCGTCGAGGGTCGTGACGGTGAGCTCGTCGTAGACGCTCAGGGCGAGCCCGAGCGTGTCGAACCCGGGGCCGAGGTTCGCGCTCGTGGCGGGAACCCGGACGGCGACGGCACGTCCGGCGTCCACCGGCCGCGAAGCGTTCATCCCGCCGCCTGGACGGGCGCCAGGTCCAGGACCGAGGCGACCTCGCTCGTCGTCGCATCCACGACGACGGGCTCGACGGACGAGCCGTCGGCGTTGCGGAGGGCCCACTGCGGGTCCTTCAGGCCATGACCGGTGACGGTCAGGACGACCTTGGCGCCGGCCGGGATGACGCCGGCCTCGGCGCGGTCCAGGAGCCCGGCGACGCTGATCGCCGAGGCGGGCTCGACGAAGATCCCGACCGTGGAGCTCAGGAGCTTCTGCGCCGCGAGGATGCGCTCGTCGTCGATCGCGCCGAACCAGCCCTGCGTCGCGTCGCGCGCCTCGAGGGCGAGCTCCCACGAGGCCGGGTTGCCGATGCGGATCGCGGAGGCGACCGTCTCGGGGTTCTTCACGACCTCGCCGCGCACGAGCGGCGCGGAACCCTCGGCCTGCAGGCCGAACATGCGTGGGACGCGCGTGGAGACGCCGCGGGCGACCTCCTCGCGGTAGCCGCGCGAGTAGGCGGTGTAGTTGCCGGCGTTGCCGACCGGGATGAAATGGAAGTCCGGGGCGTCACCGAGCTGCTCGACGACCTCGTACGCGGCGGTCTTCTGGCCCTCGATGCGGTCGGGGTTGACCGAGTTGACCAGGTGCACGGGGTAGTTGTCGGCGAGCTCGCGCGCGATCTCGAGGCAGTCGTCGAAATTGCCGCGGATCTGGATGAGCGTGCCGCCGTGCGCGACGGCCTGGCTGAGCTTGCCCATCGCGATCTTGCCCTCCGGCACGAGCACGGCGGCCGTGATGCCGGCGTGCGCCGCGTAGGCCGCTGCGGAGGCCGACGTGTTGCCGGTCGACGCGCAGATGACGGCCTTCGCGCCGTGCTCGACGGCGCGCGACAGGGCCACGGTCATGCCGCGGTCCTTGAAGGAGCCCGTGGGGTTCATGCCCTCGAACTTCACGTAGACGTCCGCGCCGGTCATCCGCGACAGCGACGCCGCGGGGATGAGCGGCGTGCCGCCCTCACCCAGCGTCACGACGGTGGAGGCGTCGGTCACGCCGAGCCGGTCGGCGTATTCGCGCATCACTCCGCGCCAGAGGTGTGCCATGTCAGTTCCCTTCCACGCGCAGGACGGAGACGACGCGCTCGACGACGCCGCTCGCGGCGAGCCGATCCACGGTCTCGCTCAGGTCCTGCTCGACGGCCTTGTGTGTTCCGATGACGATCCGGGCGACGCCCGGCTCCCCGTTGCTCTCCCGGATGACGGTCTGCTCGACGGTCGCGATGGAGACGCGGCCCTCGCTCAGGATGCCGGCGACGGTCGCGAGCACGCCCGGCTCGTCGTCGACCTCCAGGGTGATCTGGTAGCGCGTCGTGACCCGGCCGATCGGGACGACGGGCAGGTTCGCGCGGGTGGACTCCCCCACACCCACGCCGCCGGCGATGTGGCGGCGCGCGGCGGAGACGATGTCGCCCAGGACGGCGGACGCGGTCTGCACGCCGCCGGCGCCGGCGCCGTAGAACATGAGGTCTCCGGCGGCCTCGGCCTGCACGAAGACGGCGTTGTTGGCGCCGTGGACGCTCGCGAGCGGGTGCTCGCGCGGGATGAGGGCCGGGTAGACGCGGACGGAGATCGACTCGCCGTCCGCGCCGGTGAGGCGCTCGCACACCGCGAGGAGCTTGATGACGTAGCCGGCGTGCCGCGCGGCATCCATCATCTGCTTGTCGACGGAGGTGATGCCCTCGCGGTGCACGCCGTCGAGCGGCACGGCGGTGTGGAAGGCGAGGCTCGCGAGGATCGCGGCCTTCTGCGCCGCGTCGTAACCCTCGACGTCGGCCGTCGGGTCGGCCTCGGCGTAGCCGAGGGCCTGGGCGTCGGCGAGGACGTCGGAGAACTCCGACCCCTCCCGGTCCATGCGGTCGAGGATGTAGTTGGTGGTGCCGTTGACGATCCCCATGATGCGCTGCACCCGGTCGCCGGCGAGGGAGTCGCGCAGCGGCCGGATGATGGGGATGGCGCCGGCGGCCGCGGCCTCGTAGTACACCGACGCGCCGACCTGGTCGGCGGCCTCGAAGATCTCCGGGCCGTGCGTGGCGAGGAGGGCCTTGTTGGCCGTGACGACGTCGGCGCCGGAGTTGATGGCCGCGAGGATGTGGGTGCGGGCCGGCTCGATGCCGCCCATCAGCTCGATGACGATGTCGGCGCCGACGATGAGCGGCTCCGGGTCGGTCGTCAGCAGCTCGCGCGGCAGGTCGGTGTCGCGCGGCGCGTCGAGGTCGCGCACCGCGATGCCGACGAGGTCCAGAGCGGCGCCGGCGCGGTCCGCCAGCTCGTCTCCGTGCTTGCGGAGGAGCGCGGCGACCTGGGAGCCGACGGCGCCGGCACCCAGCAGAGCCACGCGGAGGCGGCGGTATTCGGTCATTCGGTTCCCTCGGTCAGGCGGATCCCGGCGTCGCGCGCCAGCAGGTCGTCGATGGTCTCGCCACGCACGATGACGCGCGCCCGGCCGCCGGCGAGGGCGATCACGGGCGGACGGGGCACGTAGTTGTAGTTGCTCGCGAGCGAGAAGCAGTAGGCACCGGTGGCGGGCACCGCGACGAGGTCCCCCGGGGCGACATCGCCCGGCAGGTACTCGGCATCCACGACGATGTCGCCGGATTCGCAGTGCCGTCCGACGATGCGGACGAGGGCGGGGGCCGCGTCGCTCGCGCGCGACGCGATGCGGGCGGAGTAGTCCGCGCCGTACAGGGCGGGGCGGGGGTTGTCGCTCATCCCCCCGTCGACGCTCACGTACACGCGCTCGAGGTCGTCCGAGACGCGCACGGGCTTGACGGTGCCGACCTCGTACAGCGTGACGCCGGCACGGCCGACGATGCTCCGTCCAGGTTCGAACGCGAGGGTCGGCACCGGGATGCCGTGCTGCGCGCACTGCGCGGCGACGGCGTCGACGATCCCGGCGGCGAGCTCCGCGATCGGGGTCGGGTCGTCGGCGGTCGTGTAGGCGATGCCGAACCCGCCGCCGAGGTTCAGGAGCGGCACGTCGCCGCCCGCGAGAAGCTCGGCGTGCACCTCGACGAGCCGGGCCGCGGACTCCGCGAAGCCCGCGGTGCCGAAGATCTGCGAGCCGATGTGGCAGTGCAGGCCGAGGAAGCGCAGCGAGGGCAGGGCGCGGATGCGGGCGACGGCGGCGGGTGCGGCCTCCAGCGCGAAGCCGAACTTCTGGTCCTCGTGCGCCGTGGCGAGGAAGTCGTGGGTCTCGGCGTGCACGCCGCTGTTGACGCGCACCAGCACGCTCTGCACGACGCCGTGCCGCTCCGCGACGGCGGCGAGCCGCTCGATCTCGAGGGGACTGTCGACGATGACCGAGCCCACGCCGACGGTGACGGCGCGCTCCAGTTCGGCGACGGACTTGTTGTTGCCGTGCAGCCCGATCCGCGCGGGGTCGGCGCCGGCGGCGAGGGCGACGGCCAGCTCTCCCCCGGTGGCGACGTCGACGGCGAGACCCTCGGCCGTGACCCAGCGGACCACCTCGGTGCTCAGGAACGCCTTTCCGGCGTAGTAGACGCGTGCCTGCGCGCCGTGCCGCGCGGCCGCGGCCGCGAACGCCTCGCGGACCTCGCGGGCACGCGCACGCACCTCGTCCTCGTCCAGGACGTACAGCGGGGTGCCGAACTGTGCGCGCAGCGTCGTGGCGGGGATGCCGGAGAGGGTGAGCACGCCGTCCCGGTCGCGGCGGGATCCCGCGGGCCACACCTCGGGGGCCAGAGCGTTCGCATCCGCCGGCACGGCAAGCCACTCCGGGACGAGCGGGCGGGCGGGCGACGCGGACACGGGGATCACCAATCGGGCGGGAACGGGCCTGCGGGCGGTGTCATCACGCTCCGGCAGTCCTTGCAGTCTAGGGCACGGGGCATGGCGGGCCCGTCGGTGTGACGAGCGCCGGACGCCTACCCGCAGGTGCCGTTCGCCTGCATCGCCGGGTCCCGCAGGATGCCGCTGTCGATGTCGAAGCGCGCGACGACACCGCGCTCGTCGACCTGGACGTCGGCGAGCGTCAGGGCGGCCGGCAGGTACTGGGCGAGGCAGACCTCCCACTCCTCGAGGAAGGAGCCGACGAGCGGTCCGAGCTGCTGCCGGACGGCATCCGCCGACACCTCGGCGTCGCCGACCAGGAGCGTCGTGGGAGCGAGGACGAGGTCGCCCTCGCGCGCCTCCGCCGTGAGTCGCACGCCGAGCGGGACCGTGGCCCCGAACACGTCGAACGCGGTCTCGAGGGCGACCTCCGGCGCTGCGAGGCGGAAGGCGTCGACGGGGAAGCCGTCCACCCGCGCCAGGAGAGCGCGGGTCTGCGCGTCGTCGAGGATGATCTCCGCCGACCCCGAGCTCCAGTCGACGCCGCCCCAGACGGGCACGTCCTGCAGGTTCACCCGGACGTCGCCGGCGAGGCCGTCGAGCTCCACGTCATCCGTGGCAAGGGTCATCTCGGGAACGCTGCCGACCACGAGCTGCGGCAGCAGCAGCCCCGGGATCTCGACGTCGATCTCCTGATCGGCGGGAAGGCCCAGATTCGAGACGAGCTGGTCGCGGATGACGTTCGGCGCGAGGGCACGCGCGGCGACCTCTCCCACGACGACGAGCAGAGCCACGACGACCAGCACGATGACCAGGGCGATCCAGCCGCGGCCGCGGCGGCGCGGCTCATCGGCGACCGTGGCCCAGCGGACCTCGGGGAGCGGGGTGGTGGGCTGCGCGTCGCCGGTCGTCACGTCACATCCGCTCGGGAGCGCTCACGCCGAGGAGGCCCAGGCCGTTGCGGAGGACCTGACCGGTCGCGTCGTTGAGCCACAGGCGCGTGCGGTGCAGGTCGGTGACCTCCTCGTCGCCGAGCGGCGTGACGCGGCAGCTGTCGTACCAGCGGTGGTAGAGGCCGGCGAGCTCCTCGAGGTAGCGGGCGACGCGGTGCGGCTCGCGGACCTCCGCGGCGAACGCGACGATGCGCGGGAACTCCTGCAGCGCACCGAGGAGCGCCGACTCGGTCTCGTGGTCGATGAGCTCCGGCGCGAACGCGGAGCGGTCGACACCGGAGTCCGCGGCGTTCCGCCCGACGTTGTGGGTGCGGGCGTGCGCGTACTGCACGTAGAAGACCGGGTTGTCGTTCGTGCGCTTCTGCAGCACGTCGAGGTCGATGTCGAGGTTAGAGTCGGCAGAGCTGCGGACGAGCGCGTAGCGCGCGGCATCCGTCCCGACGATCTCGACGAGGTCCTCGAGGGTCACGACGGTGCCGGCCCGCTTGGACATGCGCATCGGCTGGCCGTCCTTGACGAGGTTGACCATCTGGCCGATCAGGATCTGCAGGTTGACGTACGGCTCGTCCCCGAACGCGGCGCACATCGCCATGAGGCGCTGCACGTAGCCGTGGTGGTCGGCGCCGAGCATGATGATGCAGCGGTTGAAGCCGCGTTCGCGCTTGTCGAGGTAGTAGGCGAGGTCGCCGGAGATGTAGGCGGGCTGCCCGTCGGACTTGATGACGACGCGGTCCTTGTCGTCGCCGAAGTCGGTCGAGCGCAGCCACGTCGCCCCGTCGGCCTCGTAGATGTGGCCGAGGGCGCGCAGGCGCTCGACGGCACGGTCGACCGCGCCGGAGTCGTGCAGATCGTTCTCGTGGAAGTACACGTCGAAGTCGACGCCGAACTCGTGCAGCGACTGCTTGATCTCGTTGAACATGAAGCCGACGCCGATCGCGCGGAACGCCTCCTGCTTCGCCGCCGGCTCGAGGTCGTCGATGTCTCCCTCGTAGGCCAGGGCGACGCGGCGGGCGATGTCGTGGATGTACGCCCCGCCGTAGCCGTCCTCCGGCGTCGGTCGCCCCTCGTGGGCGGCGATGAGGCTGCGCGCGAAGCGGTCGATCTGGGCACCGTGGTCGTTGAAGTAGTACTCCCGCGTCACGGCCGCGCCCTGCGTGGCGAGCATGCGCGCGAGCGAATCGCCGACGGCGGCCCAGCGCGTGCCGCCCAGGTGGATGGGACCCGTCGGGTTGGCGCTGACGAACTCGAGGTTGATGACCTCGTCGGCACGGCTGTCGTTGGTGCCGAAGGCGGCGCCTGCCTCGACGATGGTCTTCGCGAGGGCGCCGGCGGCGGCGGCGGCCAGGCGGATGTTGATGAATCCCGGGCCGGCGACCTCGACGCTCGCGATGCCGTCGACCTCACCGAGGCGCGCGGCGATCTCCGCCGCGAACTCCCGCGGGTTCGCGCCGATCGTCTTGCTGAGCTTCAGCGCGGCGTTGGACGCCCAGTCACCGTGGTCGCGGTTCTTCGGGCGCTCGAGGACGAGGTCCGAGACGGTGAGTCCTTCGCCGGCGCCGACTCGTCGCGCCTCCGCGAGCGGGGCGATGACGGCGAGCAGGGCTTCGGAGAGGGCGTCAGGATTCATAACCTCTCAAGTCTACGGGCCGCACCCGCGCCCTCCTTCTGCCGGCGGAGGATGCCGCGGCTCAGGCGAGCTGGATGAGCTCGGCCCCGTCGTCGTGCGCGGGGTCGGATGCCGCGGCGACGATGTCGAGACCGTCGAACTCGGCGGCGTCGTCCGGCACGACGGCTGCGTCGACCCGCATGCGGGACAGCCCGACGTGGCCGCCGTGGTAGCTCAGGAAGGCGCAGTCCGCGGCATCCCGCCCCGTCGCGATGCGCACGAGGGAGCGGCGGTTGGCCAGCCGCGTCGCGTCCAGCACGTACCAGCTGCCGTCGAGGTAGGCCTCGGCGACCGCGTGGAAGTCCATCGGGCGCAGGCCGGGCGCGAAGCAGGCCGCGTAGCGGGCCGGCATGTCCATGGCGCGCAGCAGCGCGATCACGACGTGCGCGTAGTCGCGGCAGACGCCCTGGCCGGTCATGAGCGTCGTGACGGCGGAGTCGGTGCCCTGGCTGAGGCCGGGCGTGTACGTCGTGCTCGCCCCGACGAAGTCGCTGACCGCGGCGATCAGCTCGTGTCCCTGGAGCCCGCGGAACTGACGTCGCGCCTGCGAGAAGACCTCGTCGGACTGGCAGTAGCGGCTCGGACGCAGGTAGGTGATGGCTTCGAGGTCGCTCGTGGCCCGCTGCGTGCCGAGGCCCTCGACGACCGCCTCGTAGCGCACTTCGAGCCGTCCGGCCTCGCCGAGGAGCCGGTGCAGGCGGCTCCCGGACTGGTCCACGATCTCGGTCGGCGTGTACACGCGATCGCCCTGCGTGAAGGTCAGCTCCTCGCGGACGACGGGCGCGGGCTGGGCCGCCGCGATCTGGAAGATCAGGTCGACGGAGGACCCCAGATCCAGGTCGAGTTCGGCGGTCACGATGCGTTGCACCGGGATATCCTCGCATGCCCCGCGGCGTGCTCCGGCACGTGCGCGCCGTGCGTCCCGGGGGGCCTCCCGCGCGCTGATTCTGTCCGGCGCGGAACGTGACGTACCCTCTTCGCATGCGCGCGACCGACCCGACCTCCCGGCACATCCCGCCGTGGGTCATCGGGGGCCTCGCCGTCGTCGTCGCCGCCGTCGCCGTCGTGGCCGTCTGGCGCCCGTGGGCGACGCCCGCGGCCACCGTCGCGGCCGGCTCCGGCGACACGGCCGTCGCCGTCACGCCCGACCTTCTCGACCTGCCCGAGAACCCGACCGTCCTCATCTTCGGCGACTCCTGGACGTTCGGCTCCGCCGCGACGGACCCGGCCCTCGGCTACGCCTACGTCGTGTCCGCCCTCACCGGGTGGACCACGGTCGTGGACGGCGTGCGCGGCAGCGGCTACCTCAAGCCCGGCATCGACGGACCCGACTTCGGCACCCGCATCTCGGCGCTCGACCCCACGCTCGACCCCGACCTCGTCATCATCCAGGGGTCGATCAACGACCGCCGCCTCCCCGCGACCGGCTACGACGCCGCCGTCAACGCCGCGTGGGACCGGCTGTCCGCCACGTACCCGTCCGCGCGCGTCGTCGTGCTCGGACCCGCCCCGCAGGTGCTTCCGGTGCAGAAGGCGACAGCGCGGATCGACCGCGATCTCGCCCGCCTGGCCGCCCAGCGCGGCTGGTGGTACCTCTCCCCCCTCCAGGAGGGGTGGATCACCCAGGCGAACTACCTCGACGTCATCGACACCGGCGTCGGCCGGAACCATCCGTCGACCGCGGGACACGCCTACCTCGCCGAGCGCCTGGCGGAGGCGGTCGCGACCATCTCGCGGTGATAGTCTCGATCGGTACGCCTCCGTAGCTCAGTGGATAGAGCGCCGGTTTCCGGTACCGTAGGTCGCAGGTTCGACTCCTGTCGGGGGCACCAGTCAGGGCAAGGGATCGCGGGTCATGAAGACCCTGCGGTCCCTTCTCCTTTTCCCGTGCGCGGCACGGCGCTCACTCGCAGGCGAGGCCGTCGCCGTCGCCGTCGCCGTGGTTGCCGGTGCCGTTCGCGAACCACTCGTAGAGCTCGGCGTCCGCCGGGTCGTTCTGCTGGAACGGGCCGGTCGGGTGACCGGCGCCGTTCTTCTTGAGCTTCGTGCACGAGGTGTACTGCTCCCACCACCGCTCGGTCGCGGGCACCACGGGCGCCACGGGGGCGGGCGGCGCTGCGGCGGCGGGCTGACAGGCGACGGTGATCACCGAGCCGTCCGCCCCCAGCGTGGCCCGCTGCGCCGAGCGGTACTCCGCCTCCCACGGGTGGGCCGGGTACCCGTCGAGGGAGTCGTAGCGCGCGACCGCCGTGCCGGCCTGGATCTGCAGCATCCCGAGATCGATGCCGCTCGCCGTGCTGACGTGCCGGAGGAGGCGGCCGTACCGGTCCTGATCGTCCTGCCCCGCCGGGAGCTCCAGCGTCACGGGATCGCCGCCGGCGAGCACGCCTGCGATCGTCGCGGACGACTCGTCGTGCCCGCACTCCCCTCGTTCGGGCGTGTCGATCCCGATGATGCGGACGGTCCCCGCACTGGTCTCGATCGTGTCGCCGTCGACGACCGACACGAAGGTGACCGGCTCCGCCGCGGGCTCCGCGGGGACCGACGCGGCGGGGGTGGCCAGCGGGACGGGGGTGGATGCCGCGGCATCCGTCCGCGCCGGCTGTGTCACGCACGCCGAGAGCACCGCCGCGATGATCCCGGCGGCGCCGATCGACCCCAGTGTCCGTCCGACTCGCACGCGCTCCCCGTTCCGTCGCTCCCGGAGCACGGCGCGGCGCAGCGCCGGCCGGCGATCCCCAGATCACGTCGAAGCTAACAGCCCGACGACGACCGCCCGCGCCGCCGGCGCGGCGCGGCCGCAGAGCGGGCACCGGATGCGCAACGGCGGATCTCATGCGCGCCGCGCCGCGGGCGCGCGACATCCGGGTCACGACGCTCAGGATCTCCGCCGTTGGATCCGCCGTTGGATCCGCCGCTGGGCCCGCCACCCCAGATGGCGCCGACGCCTGGGAAAGATCCCGGACACACGAAGATCGCCCCGGAGCCGAAGCCCCGGGGCGATCATCAGTTGCGTTTTCGGTCTCTGTTCCCGGTTCTCTTCCGAGTTCCTGTGTCTCCGTTTTCCTTCGCGAGCACCAAGATACTCAGCCGCGCCGAGCCGTCAAGATGTCACCGCGAAGTCATTTCGAGTTCATGTTGAAGGTGAGGATGCCGGGGACGCGCGCCGCACGTCATCCTCGAGGATGACGGGGATCGGTCCGGCGGCCGACGCGGACGGCGCGGCCCGGTTCGTAGCGTCGGATCATGGCCACCGCGACCCTCTCCGTCCCGTCCTTCGCCCGCCGCCCCTCCCCCGCCGAGCGCGTCTCGGCGGGCACCGCCGCGGTCCTGTCGGTGCTCGGCAGCATGCTGGCGTTCGGGATCGCGGCGCTCGGCCTCCTGGTGGTGCCGGTCGCGGCCGCGGTCGTCTTCGGACCCGCCTTGCTCGCCCTCTTCTGACCCCGCGCTACGGCGAGATGAAGAACAGCCAGTCCAGGAGCCCGGGGTTGTGCGCGTGGACGAGCACCGCGAACACGACGGCGTCGAAGAGCAGGTGCACCGTCACGACGTAGCCGAGCGACTTGGTGCGCAGGAAGATGACGGCCTGCAGCAGCGCGAACGGGATCGTGAGGACCGGCCCCCACGCGCGGTAGCCGAGCTCCCACAGGAACGAGACGAACACCACCGCCTGCAGCACGTTCGCGGCCCCGTCGGAGAAGTGCCGGCGCAGCAGCGCGAAGCACGTGCAGATGAAGAACAGCTCGTCCCAGATGCCGACGGCGCCCACCCCGACGAACAGTCGCGCGATGAGATCGGGCGTGTCGACCACGGGCCAGTTCAGGTACACGCCGCTCGTGAGGAAGTAGAACGGCAGCAGCAGCCAGCCGAGGATGAGGACGGCGCCGAGCCACATCCACTGCCACGGCTTCCACGCGTGCCCGCCGCGCCACGGGAACCGGATCGCGCGGTCGCGGTACACCCACCGGGAGATGACGTACGGCACGACGACGGCGCCGCCGAGCGCCAGCGTGAACCGCACCATGGCGAGGTCGTCGAGTTCCGCGGCCAGATCGATGGCGCTGACGATCAGCAGCCCGACGGCGATGAGCGAGAGGTCACGGGTCAGCGACGGTGCCCGCCCCACGACGGCGCCGCGCTCCATGAGCGCGGCGGTCAGCATCCCCGCGGCCAGCAGGATCCAGCCGAGCCACGACACCTGCAGCACGAACAGCGCCGGGGCGGCGAGGCAGACGAGCGCCGCGGGGATCGTCCGCAGCGAGACGACCGGGCGTATGCCGGGATCGGAATCGGCCGGCATCCCGGTTACGCCCCGTCGCGACGCACGTACACGAGGTCGCGGATGTCGCGCCCCTTCGCCAGACCCTTGCGCTCGAACGCGGTCATGATGCGGCCCTCGAAACGCGGCGCCCACGCCCCCTCGAAGCCCGGCGCGAACTCCGTCGCGGCGGTCATCACCTCGCGCATCTGGAGCGCGTAGTCCTCCCAGTCCGTCGCGAGCCGCAGGCGACCGCCCGGCTTGAGTGCGCGGGCCGCGACGGCCGGGAAGCCGGGAGCGACGAGGCGGCGCTTGGTGTGCTTGTTCTTGTGCCACGGGTCGGGGAAGAAGATCCAGATCTCGTCGACGGATGCCGCCGGCAGCAGGTGCTCGAGAACCTCGGGGGCGTTGGCTTCGACGAGCCGGAGGTTGTCGATGCCGGCACGGTCGGCGTCCAGCATCGTGCGGGCGAGACCCGCGCGGAACACCTCGACGGCGAGGAAGTCGGCCTCCGGCGTCGCGCCGGCGGCGTGCACGATCGCGTGTCCCTGCCCCGACCCGATCTCCACCACCAGCGGAGCCGACCGCCCGTACACGGCGGTCAGGTCGACGGGGTCGCCCGGGCGGATGCTGGTGACCGCGGCAGCCCGCTCCACGTCCAGCAGGTAGTGGGGGGACAGGGCGGCCCAGGCGCGCTCCTGCCCGTCGCTCATCCGGCCGCTGCGGCGGACGAAGGAGACGGGCTTGTCGCGGAACCGCGGAGCGTCGGGGGCGTCGTCGTCGGGGACGTCGTCGGCGTCGGGATGCGGCATCCCCCCAGGCTACCGAGTCACCCGCGCCGGGCGCCTCACGCCGTGACGAAGTCGATGAGCTCCTCGACGCGGCCGAGCAGGGCGGGGTCGAGGTCCCGGTAGGAGTGCACGGCGCCGAGGATCCGCTGCCAGTTCCGGGCCAGGTCGGCGGGTGTCTCCGCCGGCCAGCCGAGGGCCCGGCTGACGCCCACCTTCCACTCGATGCCGCGCGGCACGTCCGGCCACCCGGCGATGCCGAGGGCCTTCGGGGTGACGCACTGCCACACGTCGACGTGCGGGTGCCCCACGATCCGGACGAAGCGGCCGTGCGGACCGCGCTCGACGGCCTGCGCGAGGCGTGTCTCCTTCGATCCCGGGACGAGGTGGTCCACGAGCACGCCGTACCGGCGCTCCGCGGACGGCGGGTCGTCGCGGAGGACGGCGTCGAGCAGGTCGACGCCCTGCAGGTACTCGACGACGACCCCCTCGACGCGCAGGTCGTCGCCCCACACCTTCTCCACCAGCTCCGCGTCGTGCTTGCCCTCGACGAGGATCCGCGACGCGCGGGCGACGCGGGCGCGCGCCTCCGGGGCGGCGAAGGAGCCGGATGCCGTGCGTGCCGGCGCTCGGGATGCCGCGGCCTTCGGCGCGGTCAGCTGCACGGGCCTGCCCTCCAGCAGGAAGCCGCCGCCGAGCGGGAAGAGGCGGACGCGGCCGTGCCGGTCCTCGAGCTCCACGAGGCCGCTCTGCCACCCGGCCACCGCGCCGCAGAACCCGTCGGCGGCGACCTCCACGACGAGATCGCGGACGGCCTCGACGACCGGGACCACGGGACGTCCCGCCGTGCGCCAGCCGGGGGCGAGCACGTCGCCCGCGTATCGATCTTCCATGTGAGCCTCCGAACGCGTGAGCCTAACCCGGCGCCGCGTGGCCCCCGCCGAGCCACGCGCGGGATGCGCGGGAACGGTCTGCGCCGAGCTATCGCCTCATGCGAACCGGGGAATAGACTCGCGGAGGGGGCGGCCTCCGTGCCCCCGGAGGAGGATCCACCGATGCGATCGCGATGGGCTCTGGCGCTCACTGCCGCACTGGCGATCGTCGTGGGCGGCACTGCCGGCGCCGCGCTCGCGACCGGCCCCGTCTCCCTGGGGGCGACGCGTGTCCTCGACGACGCCGGCGTGCTGTCGGCGGCCGAGGAGGGCGAGGTGCAGCAGCGCTCCGAGCAGCTGTCCGCGGCATCGGGCGTGGACCTCTGGGTGGTCTACGTCGACGTGTTCACGGACCCGGCCAACCCCGAGGCCTGGGCGACCCGGACGGCGGAGGACAACGGCCTCGGCCCGAACCAGTACCTCCTCGCGATCGCGACCGAGGGGCGCACGTTCTATCTCTCCGGCGACTCGGCGGGTCCCGTCGACTTCGCGGCTCTCGGCACCATCGAGCAGCAGCGCATCCGGCCCGCCCTGGGCTCGGGAGACTGGGCGGGCGCGGGCATCGCGGCCGCCGACGGCCTCGAGAACGCCGTGGGCGGCGGCGACGGCGCTCCCGGGGCCGCGCCGGGCGGCGGCGGGTTCGGCGGCATCCTCGTCTTCCTGCTGATCGCCGCGGCGGTCATCGTCGTCATCTGGCTCATCGTGCGCGCACGCCGGAAGGGCACGGCCGTCGCCGGCGGCGCCGCGGGCCCGCAGGCCGTGGCCGCCGTTCCCACCGAGGAACTCGCCCGCCGCGCGGCATCCGCGCTCGTGCAGACCGACGACGCCGTCAAGACCAGCGAGCAGGAGCTCGGGTTCGCTCGCGCCCAGTTCGGCGACGCCGCGGCGGCCGAGTTCGAGGAGACCCTCACGCGCGCGAAGGCGATGCTCGAGCAGGCGTTCTCCCTGCAGCAGCAGCTCGACGACGAGGTACCCGACACCGAGCAGGACGTCCGGGCGTGGAACACGCAGATCCTGGAACTGTGCGAGACGGCGAACGCCGAGCTGGACGAGAAGGCCGAGGCGTTCGACGAGCTGCGCAAGCTCGAGCAGAACGCGCCGGAAGCCCTCACCCGCGCGCAGGAGCTGAGGGCGACCGTCGCTGCGGGCATCGCCGAGGCGACCGAGCGCCTCGCCGCGCTGCAGACGACCTACGCCGCCGACGCGATCGCGACCGTCGCCGACAACCCGGCGCAGGCGCAGCAGCGCATCGCGTTCGCCGACGAGCGACTGACCGCCGCGGAGCAGGCCATCGGCTCCGGTGACGGCTCCGCGGCCGCCGTCAGCATCCGCGCCGCCGAGGAGGCGCTCGGCCAGGCGCGCATGCTCGAGGATGCCGTCACGAAGCTGCAGGCCGATCTCACGGCCGGCGAGCAGAACGCCGCGGCACTGATCGCGGACCTCGAGAAGGACCTCGCGGCCGCCGGTGCGATGCCGGACCGGGACGGGCGCCTCGCCCCCGTCATCGCGTCCACGCGGCAGCAGGTCGATGCTGCGCGCAGCAACCTCACGGGTGCGCAGAAGCGTCCGCTCGGGGCGCTCGCGGCGCTCGAGGCCGCGAACACCGAGATCGACACCCTCCTCGCCGGCGTTCGCGACGCGCAGGCGCAGGCGCAGCGCGCGAGCCAGCTGCTCGGCCAGCAGCTCATGCAGGCCCAGGCGCAGGTGTCCGCCGCGGAGGACTTCATCACCTCGCGCCGCGGCGCGATCGGCGCGGAAGCCCGCACCCGGCTCGCGGAGGCCGGCGCCTCGCTCATGCAGGCGCAGCAGCTCGCCGCGAGCGACCCCGCACAGGCCCTGCAGTACGCGCAGCGCGCCAACGACCTCGCCGGGCAGGCCATCCAGTACGCGCAGAACGACGTCGGCGCCTTCTCCGGCGGTGGCGGACTCCTCGGCGGCGGCAACTCCGGTGGCGGCGGGAACATGATGGGCGCCGTCCTCGGCGGCATCGTGATCAACTCCCTCCTCGGCGGTGGCGGCGGCGGTATCTTCGGCGGGGGAGGCGGCCGCGGCGGCGGCGGCTTCGGCGGCGGCGGCTTCGGCGGCGGCATCGGCCCGGGCAGCTTCGGCGGCGGGGGCACGCGGGGCCGACGCGGAGGGGGCCGCTTCTGAGCGCGGCGCCGCACACATCCCAGAAGGTGACATGGACTTCCGACGACAACTGAAGAAACTTCCCGCTAGGAAAGGAAAACCGATGGCAAAGCAGTCCATCTTCGGACGCATCTCGACCCTGATGAAGGCGAACATCAACGCCCTCCTCGACTCGGCCGAGGACCCGGAAAAGATGCTCGATCAGCTCGTGCGCGATTACACGAACAACATCGCCGACGCCGAGGCCGCGATCGCCGAGACGATCGGCAACCTGCGCCTCCTCGAGCGCGACCACGAGGAGGACCGGAAGGCCGCCGTGGAGTGGGGCAACAAGGCCCTCGCGGCGAGCAAGAAGGCCGACGAGCTCCGCTCGGCCGGCAACACGGCCGACGCCGACAAGTTCGACAACCTCGCGAAGATCGCGCTGCAGCGTCAGATCGGCGAGGAGAACGAGGTGCGCGCGATCGCGCCCTCCATCGCCGCGCAGACCGAGGTCGTCGAGAAGCTCAAGGACGGCCTCAACGGCATGAAGGGCAAGCTCGAGCAGCTGCGCTCGAAGCGCTCCGAGCTGCTCGCCCGCGCGAAGACCGCGGAGGCCCGGAACAAGGTCCACGACGCCGTCAAGTCGATCGACGTGCTCGACCCGACCAGCGAGCTCGGCCGCTTCGAGGACAAGGTCCGACGCCAGGAGGCCCTCGCCGCCGGCAAGCAGGAGCTCGCCGCCTCGTCGCTGGACGCGCAGTTCAACCAGCTCGAGGACGTCGGGGAGCTCACCGAGGTCGAAGCCCGCCTCGCGGCGCTGAAGACCGGGGGCACCCCCGCCCCGGCGATCGAGCAGTAATCGGCGCGAGCCGTCCCACCGTGGCACGGCGCCGACTCCGGTCGGCGCCGTGCCCACCCGCCTCGAGAGGCTGCGCATGACCCGGTTCGTCGTGGTTCCGCAATGGCAGGGCTCGCCGGCCGCGCGCGCGATGCTGCTCATCGACGGCGCGGAGGCGATCGCAGGCGACCTGCCCCGCGCCTCCTCCACGCGCATCGACGTCCCGCTGGAGGCCGGCGAATCGCTCGGCAGCCCGGTCCGGCGCCTGAGTTCGCTCACGCGCATCCGCGACCTCGTGGCCGCCGAGCTCGCCGACCGCGCCGAGTCCGATGGCGACCAGCCGACGGTCGTGATCGGCGGCGACTGCGGCGTCGCGGTGCCGGCGGTCGCCCACGCGGCCACCCGGCATCCGGGGATGGCCGTCGTCTGGTTCGACGCGCACGGCGACCTGCACTCCCCCGACACCTCCCCCTCCGGCGCGTTCGCCGGCATGGCCCTGCGCGCCGTGTTCGGCGACGGTGAGCTCTCCGCCGGGGGCGCCGTCACCGCCGACCGCGTCATCCTGGCCGGCGCCCGCGAATTCGAGGACGCCGAAGCCGCACTCGTCGCCGCCACCGGGCTCCGCGTGCTCGGCGTCGCCGACCTCGCCGACCCGGAGGCCCTCGCCGACGCCGTCGCCGCAACCGGCGCGGATGCCGTCTACATCCACGTCGACCTCGACGTGCTCGACCCGGCCGTCATGACCGGCCTCACCTCGGCCGTCCCGTTCGGGCTCGCCGTCGCCGATGTCACGGCGTCGATCGCCGCCCTGCGCGCGCGCCTGCCGCTGGCGGGCGCGTCGGTGTGCGGTTTCGCGCCCGCGACGCCGGCTGCCGCCGTCGACGACCTCGGCAGCATCCTGCGCATCGTGGGCGCCCTCGCATGATCGCGACACCGCCGGCCGGCTGGGAGGCCGCCGCCGAGCGGGCGGTCGCCCGCGGCGAACGCCTCGACCGCGCCATCCCCTCGTTCCTGCTCGACTCCCCGATCAGTCGGCTCGGCTACTGGTGGGGCACCGCCGTCGGGTGGCTGTGGGGATCGCTGTGGTCCACGGGGCCGGTGCTCCGCCGCGGGGGCCTTCTCGTGTTCCGCGGCATGCCGTCCTGGACCTACGGCCGAGGCGGCGTGTGCGTCGGACGCTGCTACCTGACGGGCGACGGCGTCCTCACCGAACGCATCCTCCGGCACGAGGCCGTGCACGCCGCGCAGTGGCGGCGCTACGGGTTCCTCATGCCGGTGCTGTACCTCGTCGCCGGGCGCAACCCGCTGAAGAACCGGTTCGAGATCCTCGCGGGACTCGAAGACGGCAACTACGTGCCACGGACCACGGGACGCTGAGGACGCCGAGTCCCCACGCAGGCCCTACCGTGCGGACAGCAGGCCGAAGCGCTCGGGAGCGCTGATCGCGGACGCGTCGATGTGCAGTGCGCTGGTCAGATGGTCGACGATGTCGGCCGTGCCCAGGAACCCGCCGAGCAGGTGGATGCGGGTCGCGTCGTCCTCGCGGCACAGCATCTCGTCCGCCCACGCCGTGACGGCGCGCGCCAGGGCTTCGCCGGGCGCGCAGGCGCGACCGGTCCCGGGCGCTCCGGAGCGCCGCGAGCGGTCGAGCCAGGTGACGGTCATCCGTGCCGGGGCCGCAAGACGCCCGATCCAGCCGGCATCCGGCACCTCCACGAACACGCGGCCGGTCGAGCACAGCGGGAGCGTCGCGATCAGCGCCTCGAGTTCGGCGAGCGAGGACTCGTCCGCCGTGATGAGGTGCTGGACGCGCGTGTGCTTGGACGCCCGGCAGGCGGCGGGGGTGTGCGCGGTGGAGCGGGACATGATGCGACCACTATACCCCGCGAGGAAGGGTTGCCTAACCTTGGTCTGGGGGCGCGGCCGATGCGCCGTCAGCGCGAGGCGATGAGGACGCGCTGCAGCTCGACGATCTCGTCGTCGCCGAGGCCGTGCGCGCGGAGGAACTCCACGGGCGCCCCGAAGCGGGCCCGCAGGTCGTCGAGCACGCGGCGCATGGCGGGCGCGGGCGACCGGGTCGCGAGCTCCTCGAGGTGTCGCGCCTCGGGGTGCAGGCTCCGCAGGTAGGCGAGCACCCGCTCGTTGCGCTGCGCCGGCAGCAGCGCCTCGGTGCGCGCGTAGTCGGCCACGACGGCATCCTCGTCGACGCCCGCGGCAGCCAGTGCGAGCGCGACGGTCACGCCCGTGCGGTCCTTCCCGACGGTGCAGTGCACGAGCACCGGCTGGTCGGCGATCACGGCGCGCACCACCTCGACGATGCTCTCCCCCGCGCCGTCGACGAGGGAGCGGTACAGGTCGTCGAGGGTGAGGTCCTCGGCGAAGAAGGATGCCGTCGACCCCGCGAACAGGGGGATCCGGACCGTCTCGTGGCCGAGGTCGGCGAGCCGGGTCGGCTCCCACGCGACCTCGGCGTCGTCGCGGAGATCCACGATGCGCCGCAGGCCCAGCCGCCGCAGCGTCTCCCGTCCCGCGGCGTCGACGCGGGCGAGGTTCCCGGACCGGAACAGCACGCCGGGACGCGTCGTCCCCCCGCTCGCAGGGAGGCCGCCGGTGTCCCGGAAGTTCAGGGCACCCGCGACGGTCAGCGGGTCCGTCATGCCGGGTCCGCGATGGCCCCCCGCCGCGGCGGGACGGGGTACTTGCCCGCGATCGTGATGCGGTTGAAGGCGTTGATCGACACGAGGAGCCAGCTCAGCGCGACGTACTCCTGCTCGGAGAGGATGCCGCCGACGTGGTCGTAGACCTCATCGGGGATGCCGTCCTCGTGGATGTACACGTAGCACTCGGCGAGTTCGAGGGCGGCCCGCTCCCGGGCCGTGAAGACACCGGAGTCGCGCCACGTCGCGATCTGCGCGATCTCGTCGGCCGTGAGCCCTGCCGCGACGGCCCGGTCGACGTGGATGCGGACGCAGTACGCGCACCCGTTCAGCTGAGAGGCATGGACGAGGGCGATCTCCTTCATCCGCGCGTCGATGCCGGCCTCTGCCGCGATCTCCCCGACGGTCTGCGAGAACGCCTCGAGCGCGTCGTACGCGGGACGAGCCGATCGGGACAGATGGACGCGGCGTTCCGGGGTCATGACGCCCACCCTACCGACGGCATCCGGGAGAATGGATCGACCATCGCCCCGTCACCCCGAGGATGCCGCGTGACCACGACCCCGTTCGACGAGTTCTCCTTCCTCCCCGCGCAGGCGGCCGGCATCGGGGTGACGGCGATCCCGCCGGTGCGCCGGGTGACGGCGCCGCTGCCGGACGGCCGGACGGTCAGCGCGCTGCAGTACGGCGACCCGGCCACCGGGGAGTTCCCGCCCCCTGCGGTCACGCTCCTGCATGGCGCGGGACTGAACGCCCACACGTGGGACACGACGGTCCTCGCCCTCGGCCTGCCCGCGCTCGCCGTCGACCTGCCCGGGCACGGCGACTCGTCGTGGCGTGCGGACGGCGCCTACACGGGCCGCGTGCTCGCGGCGGACCTCGCCGCGGTGCTCCCGGTGTGGGCGGCGTCGCCGCAGGTGCTCGTCGGCCAGTCGCTCGGCGGCCTGACCGCCGCGGCGCTGACCGCCGCGCACCCGGAGCTCGTGCGCCGACTCATCGTCGTCGACATCTCCCCGGGGCTCGACCCGAACGGCGGCGCCAGCCAGATCCGCGCGTTCTTCGCCGGCCCCACCGACTGGGCCTCGCGGGAGGAGCTCGTCGACCGCGCCCTCTCCTTCGGCCTCGGCGGGTCGCGGGAGGCGGCGACGCGCGGCGTGTTCCTCAACTCCCGCGTCCGCGAGGACGGGCGGGTGGAGTGGAAGCACCACTTGGCGCACCTCGCCCACCTCCTGGCCGCCGACCGCGCGGCCGCGGCCGCGGCCGACAGTGCGGCGAGCGCGTCGGCCGGGGTGCTCTCCGCCGCCGGGTGGGACGACCTCGCGGCCGTGGCGGTCCCGGTCACCCTCATCCGCGGCGACCGCGGCTATCTCACCCCCGCCGACGTCGACGAGTACCGGCGGCGCCTGCCCGCCGCCGAGGTCATCACGGTCGCGGCCGGGCACAACGTGCAGGAGGACCAGCCCGTCGAGCTCGGCGGACTCCTCGCGGCACGCGTTCATGACGCCGGATGACCCCGCAGCGGACGCGTCACCCTAGGCTGTTGTGCGCACCACGTCCGCAGACCCGCATCGGACAGCGATGATGCCGAGTCTGCACCTGCGAAAGGACCACCCCCGCATGCTTCGTCGTACCGCCCTCGCCGCCGCGGCGATGCTCGCCGCCGGCGCCCTCCTCCTGACCGCGTGCACGGGCAGCGCAGAGCCCGGTCCGTCCGAGACCGAGCTGACCGCCGACCCCGACGCCTCCGTCGGGATCCGCCTCGTGCTGGAGCCCGGGAACCTCGACATCCGCGAGACGGCGGGCGCCGCGCTCGACCAGATCCTGATCGACAACGTCTACCAGGGCCTCGTCGCCCGGACGCCCGACCAGGAGGTCGTCCCCGCCCTCGCCAGCGACTACGAGATCTCCCCCGACGGCCTCACCTACACGTTCACGCTCCGCGAGGGGGTCACGTTCCACGACGGCCAGGATCTGACGCCCGAGGACGTCGTGTGGTCGCTCACACAGGTGCGGGACAACGCCGCCTACCGCGACTCCGCGCGCCTCGCCGGCGTCACCGGCATCACCGCGGAGGGGCAGACGATCACCCTCACCCTCGGCGCGCCGGACTCGACGCTGCTGTGGAACCTCACCGGCCGCGCGGGACTCATCCTCAAGAAGGACGACACGATCGACCGCAAGACGGCCACGAACGGCACCGGCCCGTTCACCCTGGCCGGCTGGAAGCAGGGCGCCAGCATCACCTTCGCGCGCTACGACGGCTACTGGGGCGAGCCGGCACAGGTGGCCGAGGTCGTCTTCAGCTACATCCCGGAGACCCAGGCGGCGCTCAACGGCGCCCTCGCCGGCGAACTCGACGTGCTGACCGGGTTCGACGCGAACCTGAAGGACCAGATCGAGGCCGGCGGCGACTTCGCGCTCGTGCTCGGCAAGTCCACCGACAAGGGCACGCTCGCGATGAACTCGAAGAGCGGCCCGCTGAGCGACGAGCGCGTCCGCCAGGCGATCCGCCAGGCGATCGACAAGGATGCCATCGTCGAGGCCCTCGGCGCGGGACAGACCCAGTACGGCCCCATCCCCGAGCTGGACCCCGGCTACGAGGACCTCTCCGAGGTGGCGCCGTTCGACCCCGATGCGGCGCGCGCCCTCCTGAAGGAGGCCGACGCGGAGGACCTGACGCTGACGCTGACGCTGTACAACGGGTACGGCACGACCGTCTCGCAGATCCTCGTGTCGAACCTCGACGATGTGGGCATCACGCTCAAGGTGAACCAGGTCGAGTTCCCCACCTGGATCAACGACGTCTACATCAACCAGGACTACGAGCTGAGCTTCGTGCTGCACACGGAGTCGCGGGACTTCGAGAACTGGGCGAACCCGGAGTACTACTTCACGTACGACAACGCCGAGGTGCAGAAGCTGTACGCGGAGTCGGTCGCCGCCGTCGACCCCGACGAGGCCGCAGACCTCCTCGCCCAGGCCGCGCGCATCGTGTCGGAGGACATGGCGGCGGACTGGCTGTACAACGGCGCCTCCGTGCTCGCGGTCGCCTCGAACGTCACGGGCGTGCCGTCGGTGAACGTCAACGAGCGGCTCAACCTCGCCCAGCTGGTCAAGAGCACGGAGTGATCCGGTACGCCCTGACACGATCGGCCCTGCTGCTGCTCGGGCTGTTCGTCGCCAGTGCGCTCATCTTCTTCACCCTCCGGGTCCTGCCCGGAGACGTAGCCCAGCTCATCGCCGGGATCAACTCGACGCCGGAGCAGATCGCGGCGATCCAGCAGCGCCTCGGCCTGGACCAGCCGCTGCCCGTGCAGTACGCCACCTGGATCGGCGGCATCCTGACCGGCGACCTGGGCGAGTCGATGCTCACCGGCACACCGGTCGCGAGCGAGCTCGCGCAGAAGGCGCAGGTGACGATCCCGCTCGGCCTCCTGTCGATGACCGTGGCGATCGTCATCGCGCTCCCCTTCGGCGTGCTGTCCGCGATCCGGCGCGGCCGCGCCGACGGCACGGCGCTGAACGTCGGCGCGCAGGCGGTGGCGGCCGTCCCCGTCGTGTGGGCGGGCATGATGCTCGTCGTCGTGTTCGCCGTCTGGCTCGGCTGGCTGCCGGCGCAGGGCTTCCCCCGATCCGGCTGGTCCGACCCGGGCGCGGCGCTGCGCGCCCTGCTGCTGCCCGCCATCACGATCGGGGTCATCGAGGGCGCGATGCTGCTGCGGTTCGTGCGCTCGGCGACCCTGCAGGCGGTCGGCGAGGACTTCGTGCGCACCGCCGCCGCGAAGGGCCTCACCCGCACGCAGGCCCTCATCCGGCACGGCCTTCCGACCGTCGGACTGTCGATCATCACCGTCCTGGGCCTTCAGGTCGCCGGGATCATCGTCGGCGCCGTCGTCATCGAGCAGCTGTTCACCCTGCCCGGGATCGGACGGATGCTGGTCGCCGACGTCAGCAATCGCGACCTGCTCAAGGTGCAGGGCGAGCTCCTCGTGCTCACGAGCTTCGTCCTCATCGTCGGGTTCCTCGTCGACCTCGCCCACCGGGCCATCGACCCACGGCAGCGGGAGGCGGAATGACCCGGTTCGCCTGGCTCCGCCGGCTGTGGGCGCTGTCCACGGGCCGCTTCGGTCTCCTCGTGGCCGCGGGCATCGCCGTCGTCGCGATCGCGGCACGGTTCTGGACGCCGTTCAACCCGCAGCGCGTGGACATCGCCGGCCGCTGGGCGCCGCCCGGCTGGCCGCACCTCCTCGGCACCGACGGGTCGGGCCGCGACATCCTGAGCCTTCTCATGGCCGGCGCCGGCACGACGCTCCGGGTCGCGGTGGGCGCCGCCGTCGTCGCGACCGTGATCGGCATCATCCTCGCCTCCCTCGGCGCCCTGACCGCCCGCTGGATCCGCGAGTCCGTCGCCGTCGTCGTCGACATCCTCATCGCCTTCCCCGTGCTCATCATCGCGATGATGATCTCCGCCGTGTGGGGCGGTTCGCTCTGGGTCGTCATCATCTCGGTGGGGATCGGGTTCGGCGTGAACGTCGCCCGGGTCACGCGGCCGGAGCTGCGTCGCGTGCTGCACAGCGACTTCGTCCTGGCGGGCCGCGCGAGCGGCCTCACCCCGTTCCAGAACCTGTGGCGGCACCTGCTGCCCAACGTCGCGCCCGTCTTCATCGTGCAGCTGTCGTGGGCGATGGCCGTCGCCGTGCTGGCGGAGGCGGGCCTCAGCTACCTCGGGTTCGGGGCCCCGGTCACCGAGCCGTCCTGGGGGCTGCTGCTGAAGGATCTGCAGGCGTACATCACGGTGTACCCGCTCACCGTCGTGTGGCCGGGTCTCGCCATCACCCTCACGGTGCTCGGCCTGAACCTCCTGGGAGATGGACTCCGTGAGGCCACCGATCCCACCCTGTCCCCGCGCCGCGCCGCCCATCACGTGCCGGAGGTGGTCGCGTGAGCCTCGAGGTGCGCGGTCTCACGATCGAGATCTCCGGTCGCCGTGTCGTGGACGGCATCTCCTTCGACGTCCCCGACGGTGCGCGCGTCGGCCTCATCGGCGAGTCCGGCTCCGGCAAGTCCCTCACAGCCCTCGCCCTCCTCGGGCTCCTGCCGGGCGGTGCGACGGCGAGCGGCAGCATCCGCTGGGACGGCCGCGAGCTGATCGACCTCCCCGATCGCGACCTCGCCCGGCTGCGCGGCGACGAGATCGGGATCGTCTTCCAGGAGCCGCGCACCGCCCTGAACCCGATCCGCACCGTGGGGCGGCAGATCGCCGAGTCCGTCCGCATCCACGAGGGACTCGGCCGGCGCGAGGCGCTCGCCCGCGCCGTCGCCGAAGCCGCCCGCGTGCGCCTCCCCGACCCGGAGCAGATCGTCGGCCGCTACCCGCACCAGCTCTCCGGAGGGCAGCGGCAGCGTGTGGCGATCGCGATGGCCCTCGCGTGCCGCCCGCGCCTCCTCATCGCCGACGAGCCCACGACGGCCCTCGACGTCACGATCCAGTCGGAGATCCTCGAGCTGCTGCACTCCCTCGTCACCGATGACGGGATGTCGCTCGTCTTCATCACGCACGACCTCGCCGTGCTGTCGCAGATCGCGACGCACGCCGTCGTCCTCGAAGACGGCCGCGTCGTGGAGGAGGGACCCATCTCGCGGCTGCTCACCGCGCCGTCCTCCCCCGTCACGCAGGGGCTCCTCCGCGATGCGACCGCGACCCTGTGGCGTCCGGGGGGCCGGTCATGAGCGACGAGCTCATCCGCGCCCGCGGACTCGGCCGCCGGTTCCGTGCACCCTCCCCCGGCCTGTTCGCAGCGCCCCGGTACACGACCGCCCTCGACGACGCCGACGTCGACGTCCGCGCCGGGTCCGCCGTCGGGATCATCGGCGAGTCCGGCTCCGGGAAGTCCACCCTCATCCGCCTGCTGCTCGGACTGAACACCCCGACCTCCGGCACCGTGGAGTTCGACGGCCGGCCCGTCGACGCCACGGCGGGTGCCCGGTCGCTGCACTGGCTGCGCCGCGAGACGGGGATCGTCTTCCAGGACCCGTACGCGTCGCTGGATCCGCGGATGAGCGTGGGGCGGATCGTCGCCGAGCCGCTGTGGGCTCTCGGCATCCCCGGTGATCGGCGCACCCGCGTGCGCGAGGTGCTGGCGGACGTGGGCCTGGAGCCGGAGATGGCCGACCGCTTCCCGCACGAGTTCTCCGGCGGCCAGCGGCAGCGGATCGCGATCGCGCGCGCCATCGCGCACCGCCCCCGCGTGCTCGTCGGCGACGAGCCGCTGTCCGCGCTCGATGTGACGGTGCGCGCGCAGATCCTCGAGCTGCTGCGCGAACTCCGTCGCCGCGAGCAGCTCACCCTCCTCCTCGTCTCGCACGACATCGGGGTCGTGCAGAACCTCTGCGACGAGGTGCTCGTCATGAAGGACGGACGCATCGTCGAGGAGGGCCCGACGGAGAAGGTGCTCCTGGAGCCTCAGGTCGCCTACACGCGGCGACTGCTGGCGTCCATCCCCATCATCGACGCGCGAGACCACGGGGTCGGTGGCGCGGGCTAACGTGTCGCACATGCACGCGATCGTCCCCCCGTACCTGCTGGCCCGGCTCGCCGCGACGCAGGAACCGCATCTGGCCCATGCCGCCGAAGCCGCCCGCGCCACGCTGGCCGTCGCCCGCGAGTACCGGCCGGTGCGCGGCCGCCTCGACCTGTCCGTCGACGGCGACGCGCTCGTCGTGGAGGTCTCGCCGGCCCCCGACCGGGTGATCTCGGACGCGCAGAACCGGACGACGCTGCCGGGGGTGCGGGTGCGCGGCGAGGACGATCCGGCCACCGGCGACCGCGCCGCGGATGAGGCGTTCGACGGTCTGGGCGCGACCTTCGACATGTACTGGGATGCGTTCCGGCGGGCCTCGATCGATGGCGTGGGCGGCACGATGGCTGCGACCGTGCACTACGGCGTCGACTACGACAACGCATTCTGGAACGGCGAGCGGATGGTGTTCGGCGACGGCGACGGCGAGGTCTTCGCCGGCTTCACGCGCAGCGTGACCGTCATCGCGCACGAACTCAGCCATGGCGTCATCGAGAACGCCGGCGGACTGGAGTACACCGGCCAGTCCGGCGCGCTCAACGAGTCGATCGCGGACGTCTTCGGCGCGCTGACGGAGCAGCACCTGCAGGGGCAGTCCGTCGATGAGGCGTCGTGGCTCATCGGCGCCGGCATCTTCACCGACGCCGTCCAGGGCACCGCGCTGCGCTCGATGAGCGCTCCCGGCACCGCCTACGACGACGACGTGCTGGGGCGCGACCCGCAGCCGGGGCACATGGCGGACTACGTCGAGACGACGGAGGACAACGGCGGCGTGCACATCAACTCCGGCATCCCCAATCGCGCGTTCCATCTGGCGGCCATGGCGCTGGGCGGGCACGCGTGGGAACGCGCCGGCCGCATCTGGTACCTGACCCTCACCGGCGGGCGCCTCAGCCCCCGTTCGGACTTCGCGGCGTTCGCGGCGGCCACCCGGGCGACTGCGGCAGAGGAGTACGGTGAGGACTCGGAGGAGGCCGCCGCCGTCCGGGACGCATGGACGGGCGTCGGCGTGATCGAGGATGGCCGCTGAACCCGAAGACGCACCTGCCGTCGCCGTGACCGTCGTGCGCACGGGCGGGCTCGCGGGCCTGTCCCGCCGCTGGCACGCGGTCGGCGGCGAGGAGTCCGACCTCGTGGCCCTCGTTCACCGGTGCCCCTGGGACGACTGCCGGGAGGACGCGGCGGCGCCGGAAGGGGCGGACCGGTTCACCTGGTCGGTCTCCGCCGTCTGCGGATCCGAGGAGCGTCACGCCGAGCTCGCCGAGCACGACCTCGACGGGCCGTGGCGCGAGCTCGTCGACGCCGTGCGCGAGCGGGCGCGGTCAGTCCCGGCGCCGCAGGAATGAGCGCTTCTTCACCGGCTCCAGGTGCTTCTGCATGTAGATCGTGCCGAGCCAGCGCCCGAATTTGAACCCGACCCTGCCCATGCGGCCGACCTCGACGAAGCCGAGCCGCTCGTGCAGGGCGACGGAGGCCTCCGCCCCGCGGTCGCTGATGACGGCCACGATCTCGCGGATGCCGAGCTGCCGGCACGCGTCGATGAGGGCTTCCAGCAGCGCCCGCCCGAGCCCCTTGCCGGTGGCCGCCTGACCCAGGTAGATGGAGTTCTCCACCGTGTACCGGTAGCCCGACTTGCCGGTCCACGGCGACACGTAGCCGTAGCCGAGCACCTGCCCCGACGGCGAGACGGCGACGAGGAACGGGAGGCCGAGCTTCTGCAGGTGGTCGAACTTGTCGGCCCACTGGGCGTGCGTCCACCGTTTCTCGTCGAAGGTGACGACGGAGTTGGTGACGTAGTAGTTGTAGATCTCCCGGATGTCGGGGACGTCGCCGCGCACGGCAGGACGGATCTCGTACGTGAACGGCCGCTCGGGCTCGGGCTGGCGCCGCAGGTGCCGGGGCAGCCGGCGCCGGTCCCGGTCGTATTCCTCCTCCAGCATGCCGACAGCCTACGCGGGCAGGGCGTCCGGGTCGGGCACGCGCCAGTCGACCGGGTCGGCACCGCGCTCCCGCAGCAGCTCGTTGGTCCGGGAGAACGGCCGCGAGCCGAAGAATCCCCGCCGCGCGGACAGCGGGGAGGGGTGCGCCGACTCGATGACGGGGGTCGAGCCGAGGAGCGGCTTCAGGCCTGCGGCATCCTTGCCCCACAGGATCGCCACGAGCGGCTGGGCACGGGCGACGAGGGTCCGGATGGCGTGCTCCGTCACCGCCTCCCAGCCCCACCCGCGGTGGGATGCTGGGGCGCCGGGGGCGACGGTGAGCACCCGGTTCAGCAGCATGACGCCCTGGTCGCTCCACGCGGACAGGTCGCCGTGCGCGGCCGGCGGGATGCCGATGTCCTCGTGCAGCTCGCGGTAGATGTTCTGCAGGCTCCGCGGCAGCGGCCGCACGCTCCGCTCGACGGCGAACGACAGCCCGATGGGGTGTCCCGGGGTGGCGTACGGGTCCTGACCGACGATGAGCACCTTCACCTCGCTCAGGGGGCGGGCGAACGCACGCAGGACGCGGTCCCCGGCGGGAAGGTAGCCGCGCCCGGCGGCGAGCTCGGCGCGCAGCCGGGCGCCGAGCGCCGCGATGTCGCCCGCCACCGGGGCCAGGGCGGCGGCCCACTCGGCGTCGAGGAGCCCGGCTTCGGCCAGCTCGTCGAGCGACGCGGACATCAGGCGGTCGCCGCCGTGCCCGCATCCTCCTGGAGGACGCTCCCCTTGGCCGACCACGGGAAGTCGATCCACCGGTCGGTCTCGCGCCACGAGTAGTCGGGCATCGCGACGGAGCCCGGCTTCGTGTAGATGCAGACCGACCGCACGTCCGCGCCGACGTCGCCCAGCAGCTTGACCGCGAGCGCGAGCGTGCGGCCGCTGTCGGCGACGTCGTCGACGAGGAGGACCCGCTTGCCGGGCAGGTAGCCGAGGTCGAGGTCGGGCGGCAGGAGCTCGGGCGCGTCGAGGACCGTGCCGATGCCGGTGTAGAACTCCACGTTCAGCGCTCCGCAGCTCTTCACGCCCAATCCGTACGCGATGGCGCCGGCCGGCAGCAGTCCCCCGCGCGCGATGGCGACGACGACATCGGGCACGAAGCCGTCGGCGACGATCGCCCGCGCCAGCTCCCGAGATGCGTCTCCGAACCCGTCCCAGGTCAGGGTCTCCCGCTCGTGCGTCACCCGGCGCCTCCTCTTGCTCCGCACCAGCCTAGAGGTGCCGCGAGGCGCCGCCGGCGCGCCCCTAGACTGAGCGCCGTGACCACGACCCTCCGCACCTCCACGCTCGGGATCACCGCGAGCCTCATCGGCTGGTTCATCGTCGTGGAGCTCGTCTCCGGCATCCTGCAGGGGTACTACGTGCCGCTGTTCAGCGACATCGTCCTGACGCTCGGCATCCACGACTCCGACGTCAACTGGTTCGAAGCGGCGCAGCTGCTCCTGTCCGCCCTCGTCGTGCCGGTGCTCGCGAAGCTCGGCGACATGTTCGGGCACAAGCGGATCCTGCTGATCGCGGCGATCCTCACGGCCGGGGCGACGTGGTGGCTCGCATTCGCGACGTCGTTCTGGACGTTCCTCATCGCGTGGGCGCTGCAGGGCTTCTACGTCGTCTGGCTGCCGCTGGAGATCGCGCTCATCTTCGAGCGCGGCCGCACGCAGAACCACGGCGTCTCCCTGACCCGCCGCGCCGCCGGCCTCCTCGTCGTGGGCCTCCAAGCCGGCGCCATCATCGGGGCACTCGCCGCCGGGCGCATCTTCGCCGCGACCGGCGAGAACCTCGCGCTCACCCTCCTCGTGCCCGCCGTCGCCGTCACCCTCGTCGCCGTCGTCATCTGGCGCTGGGTCCCCGAGTCCGAGCCGGTGCCCGGCCGGCGCCTGGACACCGGCGGCTTCGTCCTGCTGGCCCTCGCCCTGCTCCTGGTCACGAGCGCGCTGACCTTCCTGCGGCTGAACGGCCCCGGTGCCGTGTGGGTCTGGCTGCTGCTGGCCGCCGGCGTCGCCGGGTTCGTGGTGTTCGTGCGCTACGAACTGCGTCAGAGCGACCCCGCCGTCGACATCCGCGTGCTCCGCCGTCCCGAGATGTGGCCGGTGCAGGCGACGGCGTTCCTCGTCGGGATCAGCCTGCTCGGCGCGCAGGGCCCGCTCTCCACGTACGCCGGCACCGACCCGTCGCTCGGGTACGGGCTGGGGCTGGATGCCACCGACCGGTCGAACATCATCGGCGTGTACCTGGTCTCCCTCATCGTCGGGGCGGTGATCTTCGCCGTCACCTCACGCCGGGCGAGCCCCCGCGTCGTGCTGATCGCTGCGGCGCTCCTCGTCGGCGTCGGCTACGCCCTGTTCCTGCCGTTCCACGTCGAGGTGTGGCAGGTGCTGCTGAACCTGTCGATCGCGGGGCTCGGCTGCGGCGCCCTGGTCGGCGCGATGCCCGCGGCCGCGGCGGCGGCCGCTCCCCGCGGCCAGACCGGCGTGGCCTCCGCCCTCACCAACACGACGAAGACGATCGGCGGCACATTCTCCTCCGCCGTCTTCGGCGTCGTGCTGGCCGCCGGGGCGGGCGCGGTCGCGAGCGAGACCGCGGCGTCACTGGGCGGCTACCTCACGGTGTGGGCGATCTGCGCCGCGGGCGGCTTCCTCGCCGCGCTGCTCCTCGTCTTCGTGCCCAAGGTGGCCTTCGCGGACGCTCCGCCGGCCTGACCGGGTCGCCCGCCGTCAGTCGAGGTTCAGACGCGGCCGCAGCGGGCCGCGCGCGAGCAGGTGCTGCGCCGACTGCGCGACGGGGCGCATCGTGACGAGGTCGAGGTTGACGTGTCCGGGCGCGTTGAGCGCGTACGCGATGACGTCCGCCACGTCCTCCGCCGTCAGCGGCTCCGCGACGCCCTCGTAGACGCGCTCCGCGCCGGCCCGGTCGCCTCCGAGCCGGTTGAGCGTGAACTCCTCGGTCTGCACCATGCCGGGAGCGATCTCCGTGACGCGGATCGGCTCGCCGTTGAGCTCGAGGCGCAGCGCATGCACGAGCATCGATTCCCCCGCCTTCGCGGCGTTGTACCCCGCGCCGCCGGGATACGCGGTCTGCGCGGCCGTGGACGTCACATACAGCGTGTCGGCGTGGCCGTCGACGGACGCCTGCCGCAGGAGCGGCAGCAGCGCCGCCGTCACGAGCTGCGCCGACAGCACGTTCACCTCGAACATCCAGCGCCAGTCGTCGGGGTCGCCGTCCTCGACGCGATCGGTCCCGCGCGCGCCGCCGGCGATGTGCACGAGCGCGTGGACGGGTCCGGCCTTCTCGAGGTGCTCGGCGAGCGCGTCGACGTCCGCGGACACCGTGAGGTCGGCGGCGAAGGAGACCGAGCCGATCTCCTCGTCGAGGCGGGCGAGCCGTTCGGCGCGGCGGGCGACGCCCACCACGTCCCATCCGCCGGCGCGCAGGGCGCGCACCGTCGCTTCGCCGATCCCGGAGCTGGCACCGGTCACCACGGCGCGTCGTGTCGTCATGGCCTCCACGCTACCCACCCGGCCGCGACGTGGCATCCGCGCCCTCCGCGCGCCGCGTTACGTCACATTTCCGGCGCGTTGTCGCGCCCCCGCCGCGACCGTACTGTCGGTGGTGGCCCGCGGCGTCCGTCGCCGGCCCCGACCGACCAGCAGGAGTCCGGCATGTCCGCACCCGAGAACTGGCGCTTCGAGACCAAGCAGATCCACTCCGGCGCCGCCCCGGATCCGGTCACGAAGGCCCGCGCCACCCCCATCTACCAGACGACGTCGTACGTCTTCGACAACGCCGACCACGCCGCGAACCTCTTCGCCCTGGCCGAGTTCGGCAACATCTACACCCGCATCCAGAACCCCACCCAGGATGTCCTGGAGCAGCGTCTCGCCGCACTCGAGGGCGGCACCGGCGCCCTGGTGCTCTCCAGCGGCCAGGCGGCGTCGACCTTCGCCGTCCTGAACATCGCCGAGGCGGGCGACCACATCGTCTCCTCCAGCTCGATCTACGGCGGCACGTACAACCTGTTCAAGTACACCCTCGCCAAGCTCGGGATCGAGACGACGTTCGTCGAGAACCAGGACGACCCGGAGGCGTGGCGCGCCGCCGTCCGCCCCAACACGAAGCTGTTCTTCGCGGAGACGATCGGCAACCCGCAGATCAACGTCCTGGACATCCGCACGGTCGCCGACGTGGCGCACGCGTCCGGCGTCCCCCTCATCGTCGACAACACGATCGCGACCCCGTACCTCATCCGGCCGTTCGAGCACGGCGCCGACATCGTCGTCCACTCGGTGACGAAGTTCCTCGGCGGTCACGGCACGACCATCGGCGGCGCCATCGTCGACGGCGGCACGTTCGCCTGGTCGCAGAACTCCGAGCGCTTCCCCGGCCTCACGACGCCGGACCCCTCCTACCACGGCGCCGTCTACACCGACGCGGTCGGCGACGGCCTCGCGTACATCATCAAGGCCCGCGTACAGCTGCTGCGCGACCTCGGCTCCGCGATCTCGCCGCAGAGCGCCTGGAACCTCATCCAGGGCATCGAGACGCTGTCGCTGCGCATCGAGCGCCACGTCCAGAACGCACAGGAGATCGCGGAGTGGCTGGAGAACCACGACGACATCGCGTCGGTCAACTACTCCGGCCTGCCGACCTCGCCCTGGTACGCCGCAGCGAACACGTACGCGCCGAAGGGCGTCGGCGCGGTGCTCTCGTTCGAGCTGAAGGGCGGTGTGGAGGCGGGCCGCGAGTTCGTGAACTCGCTGACGCTGTTCAGCCACCTCGCCAACATCGGTGACGTGCGCTCGCTCGTCATCCACCCCGCCTCGACGACGCACTCCCAGCTGACCCCCGAGCAGCAGCTCACGAGCGGCGTCACGCCGGGCCTCGTGCGCCTGTCGGTGGGCCTGGAGAACATCGACGACCTCAAGGCCGACCTCGAGCAGGCTCTCGGCGCCGCACGCCGCGTGTCCGAGGCCGCCCGCGCCTGATCCGTTCCTCCTCAGAACACGACGGATGCCTCACCCTCCGGGGTGGGGCATCCGTCGCCTGCGGTCACTCGGCACACCCGGAGTGGTAACGGGGCGTCGCCGCGGTCTCCAGTCCAGGGACTGTGCGCAGCATCCGTATTATTGGCCGCATGCCCAAACGCCGACGCGCATCCTGGTGGACACGCAGAGGCGGATACCTTCTCGTGGTTGCGGCTGTCCTCGCCACGGTCGCAGTTGTCATCGCCGGGATGCGACTCAGTCCGACCAAGCCCGACCGTCCGGTGACGATCAGCACTGCGGACTGGGCGCCGTACGTCGGCGAGGATCTCCCCGGCGGGGGGCCGCTCGCCGCGCTTGTGCGACTCGTCCTGGCCCAACAGGGATACCAGGCGTCCGTCGATTTTACGACCTGGGACCTCGCACTCTCGCGCGCTCGCCAGGGCCAGGCGCTCGCAGCATTCCCGCTGGTGGCCAGTAGGGAGCGTGCTGCCACCCTGCTGGCGTCCGATCCGCTTGTCGACTTCGAGTACGTCCTGTTCCGCGACACGTCGCTGTCCGCACCGGATGTCGACGAGGCGTCCGACCTCGGCGAACTGCGGGTGGCGAGAATCGCCGGCTACGACTATTGGCCCGCCCTGGACGATGCCGTCGGTCAGTACGTCGAGTTCGACACCAGCGCAGACGCCTTCCGTGCACTGGCCGAGGGGGCGGTGGACCTCGTCGCCGAGGGGCGTGTCGCGGGCGAGACGCTCTTGAACAGCCCGGAGCTCGACCTGGATGCGGCTCGTTTCGCGCCGCTCGACGGCGACGCGTCCTGGCTCCGTTCGACGGAGTCGCTGCGACTGTTCGTCGCAGCCGATGCCGATGGACGCCGGCTTATCGAAGACTTCAACCGTGCGCTCGCTGACGTCCGACTTACGCCGGAGTATCGCGCCCTGACCTCCTCGCTCGCGTCGGAGAAATCGGGCCAGACGGTGCGGCTGGACGCCCTCGACGGCTCGCCCGTCGTCCTCCAGAACGAGGCGGGCGAGACTCTGGCCGTGCTCCCACGCGGCTCCAGCGCGGTCGTTCTGGAATGGCCTGAGGTCTTCGGTGTCACGGCTTCTGCCGCGCTTCCCACCCGGGTCAAGATCACTAGCGGTCCGGGACGAGGGAAGGTCGGCCTTGTGGATCTCGCCTTGATCGAAATGGAGGGATGATGACCCGTCTCCTCACTGTCGCGCCGACGCCCATCGACTTCGCCGTGTCCGCGGGGGCCGAGGTGCGCGATCCGGCCGGATACGCGCGGTTCTGGAAGCGCGTCGAGCGCGAGAGCGACATCAGCGGCATCAGATTTGACCACGCCGTCGAGCTGCGCGAGTCACCCCGCTACGGGTCCCTACGGGCAGATGCACTGCAGCGCACTCTGCATGTCCTCAGCGGCGAGTTCACCCCAGACGAGCTTCCATTCGAGGTGCCGAACAACTTGACCTCGCTGTGGGGCTGCGTCCGAAAGATCCGCTTCTGGCTGTACGACCACTCCGTGGTCGTGGTCGAATTGGATGGCCAGGTGAGCGACTGGCTCGGCGACGCTGCGACGGACTCCGGGGAGCGGCTCGATGACCTGCAAGCCGAGGCGATTTCGCTCAGCGGCTTGGTGGTCAGCGCGGTCGCCGCTCTCAAGCTGCAGCCCGTTCTCAATGTTGCCCGGCGCCTGGACCCCACTTCCGCGTTCGTGGATTGGCAGGCCGAAGAATGGGCGGATGTCTCGCCTCGATGGGTCTCACGCAGCCTCGTCCTCGACTTCGACGACCCGGATAGCGAACGGATCGCCCGGCATTGGCTCGCCGACATCGGGGACGAGACGGCGGTCGACGAGCTTGTCGCCGGAGGGTCCGCGCACGTCTCTCGATGGCTCAATTACGTCCACCGCGGCTATCGGGCTGGCGTCGCCACGGCGCTGCTGCCGGACGCGTCCGAGGCATGGCGCGCAATGCGCTACGCGCAGTACTTCTACGCTGCACTGGATCTCGTAGATGATCGCCTCAACGGCGTGCTGGCCGAAACAACCGAAGGCCTCAAGGCGTGGGAGCAGACGGATCTCACCGAGCGCCTCCGCAGGCTCTCGCATCGGGCCGAGCTGGTGATGCTCGACCTTCAAGACCTCCGCAAGTACGTAACGCGCCGCGTACGCGCTGAAATGGACCGCATCCTCGACGTGTGGAGCTATGCCGACCTGGTTGAGGAACCCGTGAGGTTCAAGATCACGATTTGCGACCGACGCCTCGAGGAGCTCGCTGCCGGAAGGCAAGCCCGAGCAGGAACCGTCACCGACGTCATCCTCCTCGGCATCGGTGTCACCTCGGTTCTTGGAACCGCGTTGGCCGTCACGGATTTCGGCCGTTCCGTCGCGACCGATCCGGACCAGGCCGGCTACGGGTCGGCGAGCAGCGGACTCACGGAGTGGTTCGCATCTCAGCCCGCGGACGCCATCCTCGTCGGTTCCGTCGTCGTCTCCGCGTTGCTTGTGGTTCTCTTTCTGGCGGTGCGGCGGTCCGGCTCGTCATGACGTTGAGGCCAGGTCGGCGCGCCGTCGGTCTGATGGCACTCACCCAGTTCTTGCTCGAAGTGCAGTTCTGGTTCCCTTTGTGGCTCGTCTTCCTGCTGGAGCTCGGCTTCGACCTCACGACCGCAGTGATCGCGGACGGCGTGTTCCGGCTCGTCTCCGTCGTGGCGGAGATCCCGCTGGGCATGCTGGCCGACAGAGTCGGGAGGAAGAACTGCTACCTGCTGATCAGCGGCCTGAGTGCGGCGACGTTCGCGGGCATTGCCGTGATCGAAGACTCCTGGCACCTCTTCGCCGTGTGGATACTGTGGGGGTTACTCTGGGCGCTCAATTCCGGGGCTGCGACGTCCTATGCGTTCGAGATCAGCCAGACGCTGGGGCCTCGTGGTGGGGCGCGGGGATTCGGCCTCATCAAAGGAGCAGCGCAGCTCGCGGCACTGGTGTCGCTCATATCGGCGGGGTGGTTCTACGAACTTGATCCGGCGTTGCCGTTCTGGCTCACCGCCGTCCTGGCCGTGGTCGCCGGGTTGCTCGCGCTCGGCCTGCCTGACATTCCTCACGAGGTGTCCCGGCCGACTTTGCGCAGCGTGCGCCACGACATCCGGGGGGCGGTCGCCTCCCCAGGCACCCGGGCGGCCATCGTGGTCGCCGTGCTATTCCTCTTCCACGCCTGGAGTGTCCGCATCCTCTTCCAGCCGCTCGCCCTGGATCTGGGTCTGACACCTACCGAGACCGGGTGGATGTATGCCTTGGTGGCCGCCGTCGCGATCGCTGCCGCAGTGGCGATCGGATGGGCTCCACCGGCCCACCGCCCAGGCGTTGTGGGCCTGGGCGGTGGACTCACAGTTGCGGCGTGCGCGGCGACCTGGGCCATGCCCGCATTCGGACCGGTGCTCTGGCTACCCGTCCTGAGTCTCGGATGGGCTGCGGCATGGACGACGCTCGAGCTCGAACTAGCTGAGCGCACTCGGCCCGCGGTACGCGCGACCGTGCTCTCGATCGTCTCCTGCGCGGCCGGCATCGGGATTGCCGTCGCACGGCCGGCACTGGGCATCATCGCAGATAGCGCCGGAAGTCCGGCAGCGTTCGGTCTATGGGCTCTGGCCGGGGTGGTTGTGGTCGCCGCCATGGCGATTCCACTTCTCCGGATGCGGGAACACTCGGCTCCTGCGCGCCGCCATTCGTCCGCGAAAACCGCTCCGCGGGTTCTCGGCACCTGAGGCGGCCTTCTCCCCCCCCCCCCGG
>NZ_BKAH01000008.1 GCF_007992455.1 Microbacterium saccharophilum
GATCGCGGGGAAACGCCCGGAGCGCGGTGGCGCGAGCTGGCGCGAGCTGGCGCGAGCTGGCGCGCGCGAGGGTGTCCGCGCGAGCGGCTCAGATCGAGACGCGCAGCACTTCCTCGATGGTGGTGATGCCTTCGAGGACCTTGCTGAACCCGTCCTCGCGAAGGGGGATCATGCCCTCCTCGAGCGCCGCCTGCCGCAGCTCCGTGCCGGTCGCATGGGCGACGATCAGCTGCTCGAGCCGCTCGCTCACCTCCATCACCTCGTGCAGCGCGACGCGCCCGCGGTAGCCGGTGCCGGAGCAGTCCGAGCATCCGACGGCGCGGTACAGCACGGGCGGATCGAGCGGGTTGTGCGGGAACTTCACCGACGACAGCACGTCGCGCGACTCGGTGTACGCCTCCCGGCACCGCACGCACAACCGCCGAGCCAGGCGCTGCGCGACCACGGCCGACAGCGCCGTCCCGACGAGGAACGGCTCGCAGCCGATCTCCGTCAGACGCGTCAGTGCGCTGGGGGCGTCGTTCGTGTGCAGCGTCGACAGCACGAGGTGACCGGTCAGCGCCGCCTCGATGGAGATCGTCGCCGTCTCCTGATCGCGGATCTCGCCGACGAGCACGACGTCCGGGTCGGAGCGCAGAATCGAGCGCAGCGCCGCCTGGAAGGTCATTCCGGCGCGCGGGTTCACCTGCACCTGGTTGATGCCGGCCATCCGGTACTCGACGGGGTCCTCGACGGTGATGACGTTGATCCGCGGGTTCGCGACCGTGTTGAGCGCCGTGTAGAGCGTGGTCGACTTGCCCGACCCGGTCGGGCCGGTCACGAGCACCATGCCGTGCGGACGTGTGATGGCGCCGCGGAACCGCTGCTCGTTGCGCATGGAGAAGCGCAGGTCGCCCATCGTCAGCGACTGCGCCGAGCTGTCCAGGATGCGCATGACGATCTTCTCGCCCCACACCGTCGGCAGCGTCGCAAGACGCAGATCGATCTGGCGGCCGTCATGGTGCACCGAGAGGCGACCGTCCTGCGGCTTGCGACGCTCGGCGATGTCGACGGCGGCCATGATCTTCAGTCGCGACAGCACGCCGTCCTGGATGGCGCGGTCGGCCCGCTGCATCTCGTGCAGCACGCCGTCGATGCGGTACCGCACCGTGAGCTGCCGCTCGCCGGGCTCGATGTGGATGTCGCTCGCCCGGTCGTTGATGGCCTGCGCGATGAGCAGGTTCACGAACCGCACGACGGGGGCGTCGTCGACACCCTCCTCGATCGACTCCGTCGCCGCGGCGCCCGAGTCGGCGGCGGCGATCTCGCCGATCTGCTCCGACAGGTCGATGAGTTCCTCGTCCGACCGCAGGAACCTGCCGAACATCGCCTCCAGCGCATCGGCGGCCACGACGACGGGGCGGATGTTCAGCTCGGTCGCCGTCGCGACGTCGTCGATCGCGATGAGGTCGGTGGGGTCCAGCATCCCGATCGTGAGACTGCGGCGGCCTCGCTCGACAGGGATGAGGTGGTAGCGGCGGCACAGGGATGCCGGCACAGTCGCGATCGTCTCGGCGCTGAGACCGGCAGAACCGAGGTCGACGAACGCATACCCGGTCTGCTCGGCGATGCCTTCCGCGATCTGCGTCTCGGTCACGAGGCGCGCCGCGACCAGCTGCTGGCGCAGCTCGGGGCCGTCGCCGAACTGCGCGACGGCATCCCACATGTCCTCGGCGCGAATGATCCCAGAGCGCACGAGGGTCTCGGCGAGTCCCTTCACCGTTTCCCCTTCCCCTGGGGTTATCCTATGCGGCTGGTGGCACGGATGTGAACACTGAGATTCGTGTGACTTCCGTGACGGATGAGAAAGACGCGCGACCCCGCCCGCCCCTGTCAACCCCCGCCGCTCGATCCGCGCGCCTCGATAGCCTGGCGCGATGAACCTGCAGCGGATCACGGCCTGGGTCCTCTCCAAGAAGATCGTCCGCGCCTACCTGCGCTACAGCGAGCACCGCGGCCCCATGCTCGCCGACAGCGTCACCTACCGCACCCTCTTCAGCGTCTTCGCTGGAGTGCTCCTCGGCTTCTCGATCGCCGGACTCTGGCTCGCCGGCAACCCGGACGCCATGGACGCGATCGTCGAGGCGGTCGACAACGTCATCCCCGGCCTCGTCGGCGAGAACGGGCTCATCGACCCCGCCGAGGTGAGCGCCCCGCTCAGCCTGTCCTTCGCCGGGGTCCTCTCGGCCATCGGCCTCATCGGCGCCGCGATCGGCGCCATCGGGTCGCTGCGCACCGCGATGCGCATCATCGCCGACAAGCTCACGGAGGACACCCTCTTCATCTGGGTCCTGCTGCGGAACCTCGTCCTCGCCATCGGCATCGGCGCCGCCCTCGGCGCCTCGGCCGGCGTCACGTTCGTCGGCGCCGCCGGCCTCGGGCTCATCGGCGATCTCCTCGGGCTCTCCGAGGACAATCCGCTCATCGTCTTCGGCGGGCGGGCGTTCACGATCGCCGTCACCTTCCTGCTGGATGCCGTCGCCATCGCCGTACTCTTCCGCTTCCTCTCCGGCGTCAAGGCCCGCGCCCGCACGGTCATCGCCGGCTCCCTGCTCGGCGCCGTCGGGCTCACCGTCCTCCAGCAGCTCTCCGGCCTCTTCGTCGGCGGCGCCGGCTCGAACCCGCTGCTCGCGTCGTTCGCATCGCTCATCGCGCTGCTGCTGTGGTTCAACCTCTCGGCGCAGGTGATCCTCATCGCGACGTCCTACATCGTCACGGGCGTCGAAGAGGATGCCGACCGCGTCCGCGCCCGCTACGGCGCGAAGACATTCCTGCAGCGGCGCGTCCGCAAGGCCGAGGATGCCGTGCAGCTCGCGACCGACGAACTGCGCGCGGCGCGCACCGCCGAGGCGGAGGAACGCCGCAAGGCCGAGGCCACGTCGAAGTGACATCACAGTGATGTAAACATCTCGGATATTCACGCTGGGAACGGTCACAGTTCCCAGCCGCAGTGTGTACCGTCGTACCGTGCCTGAGAACCCTAACTCGCCCGCCACCCACCCCCTCGGAGCGACGCACCCGCTCGCCCTCGCTCCGGTCACCGGACCTGCCAGCTCCGTCGACGGCTTCGTACGGCAGTTCCTCCGGAACCTCAACTACGAACGCGGCGTGCCGCTGTCCGCCTCGAGCGTCAACGACCGCTACTTCGCGCTCGCGATGACGGTGCGCGACTACCTCATGGCGCGGTGGCTGGAAGACCTCCGTCGTCAGCGCGAGACGAAGCCGAAGGGCGTCTGCTACCTCTCCGCCGAGTACCTCCTCGGGCGCCAGCTCGACAACAACCTCCTGGCCTCCGGTCTCGGCGAGATCGCCACCGAGGCGATGGCGCAGTGCGGCATCGACATCGACGAGATGCGCGCGCAGGAAGTCGAGCCGGGTCTCGGCAACGGTGGTCTCGGCCGCCTCGCCGCCTGCTTCATCGACTCGCTCGCCACCATGAGCGTCCCGAACGTCGGCTACGGCATCCGCTACGAGTACGGCATCTTCCGGCAGACCTTCGTCGACGGCCAGCAGGTCGAGCAGCCCGACGCGTGGCTCACCCTCGGCTCGCCGTGGGAGTTCCCGCACCCCGAGGGTGCCCGCAAGGTGGCCTTCGGCGGCCACACCGAGACGTACGACGACGGCGGCGTCACCCGCTCGCGCTGGGTGCCGGGCTGGCACGTCCAGGCCGTCCCCTACAACTACATGGTCCCCGGCTACCTCAACGGCCGCGTCAACACGCTGCGCCTGTGGAGCGCCGTCGCCACCGACGCGTTCGACCTGCGCATCTTCAACTCCGGCGACTACGAAGAGGCCGTCCGCGCGCAGACGTTCGCGGAGAACATCTCCAAGGTGCTCTACCCGGAGGACTCCACACCCCAGGGCAAGGAGCTGCGCCTCCAGCAGCAGTACTTCTTCGTCGCGGCATCCATCAGCGACTTCCTCGCCACGACGCTCGGCGACGACGACATCGCGACGCTGCCCGACCGGGTCATCTTCCAGCTCAACGACACGCACCCCGTCATCGCCGTCCCCGAGCTCATGCGCGTGCTGGTCGACGAGCGCCACCTCGAGTGGGATGCCGCGTGGGAGATCACGAAGCAGTGCTTCGCGTACACCTGCCACACGCTGCTGCCCGAGGCCCTCGAAGTCTGGTCGGTCGACCTCCTCGGCCGCCTCCTGCCGCGCCACCTCGAGATCATCTACCGCATCAACGACGACTTCCTCGACGAGGTGCGCGAGCGTTTCGGCGACGACGAGATGCGCATCCGCAACATGTCGATCATCTCCGAGTTCCCGGAGCGCTCCGTGCGGATGGCGTACCTCGCGACGGTCGCCGGCTCCAAGGTGAACGGCGTCGCCGAGCTGCACTCCCAGCTGCTGCGCGACAAGGTCCTGCCCGACTTCAACGAGTTCTTCCCGGGCAAGTTCACCAACGTCACCAACGGCATCACCCCGCGCCGCTTCGTGCGCCTCGCGAACCCCGGCCTGTCCGAGCTCATCACCGAGGCCATCGGCACCGGCTGGCTCACCGACCTCGAGCGCCTCCGCGAGCTCGAGTCCTACGCCGAGAACCCCGACTTCCGCGCCGCGTTCGGCGAGGTGAAGGCCGCGAACAAGCGCCGCCTCAACGAGGTGCTCTTCGAGCGGGACGGCTTCGAGGTCAGCGACGGGCACATGCTCGACGTCATGGTCAAGCGCCTGCACGAGTACAAGCGCCAGATGCTCAAGGTGCTGCACATCGTCACGCAGTACGAGAGCATCACGTCGGGCCGCGTCGAAGCAGCCGACATCCAGCCCCGCACCTTCATCTTCGGCGCGAAGGCGGCGCCCGGCTACGCGATGGCCAAGCGCATCATCCACCTCGTCAATGCGGTGGGCTCGGTCGTCAACGCCGATCCGCGCGTCGAAGGGCGCCTGAAGGTGCTCTTCCCGCCGAACTACAACGTCACGCTCGCCGAGCGCGTCATCCCCGCCGCCGACCTGTCCGAGCAGATCTCGCTCGCCGGCAAGGAGGCCTCCGGCACCGGCAACATGAAGTTCGCCCTCAACGGCGCGCTCACGATCGGCACGGACGACGGCGCCAACGTCGAGATCCGCGAGCTCGTCGGGGACGACAACTTCTTCCTGTTCGGGATGAGCGAGCCGCAGGTCGAGGACCTGTGGGCGGCGGGCTACAAGCCGGCCGACTTCTACCAGGCCGACGACAACCTCCGCCGCGCCATGGACCTCATCGCCTCGGGCGCGTTCTCCGACGGCGACAAGTCGGTCTTCGAGCCGATCGTGTCGAACCTGCTCTACGACGACCGCTTCATGGTGCTCGCCGACTACTCGTCGTACATCGCCGCGCAGGCGCGGGTGGATGCCGCCTACGCCGACACCGACGCGTGGACCCGGTCCGCGATCCTCAACGTCGCGCGCTGCGGGTTCTTCTCGTCCGACCGCTCGATGCGCGACTACATCGACCGCATCTGGCACACGCCCCCGATGCTCTGATCGCGCGCCGCTGCGGCGGCGGCGCGCCGAGCGGGCAGCGCGCTCAGCGGGCGTAGCGCTGGGCGAACGTGCAGAGGATCTCGCCGGTGTGCGTCACCGGCATCCTCCGCACGGCCGCGAGCGTGTCCTCCAGCTCGTGGTCGGCGAAGTACCCGTGATCGGCGTACGCGTGGATGCGGGTCGTGATGCCGTCGACGTCGAGCTCGGGGTGGAACTGCGTCGCGTAGACGTTCTGACCCACCCGGAACATCTGCACGGGGCAGCCGGGGGAGGTCGCGAGGAGCGTCGCCGACGGCGGGAGGACGCGGATCGCCTCCTTGTGGCCGACGAACGCCGTGAACGTGTCGGGCAGCGCCGCCAGCAGCGGGTCGCCGCGCCCCGCATCGGTGCGGGTCACCTCGATGACCGAGATGGGCTCCCGGTAGGTGCGGTCGATGACCGCCCCCTGGTGCGCCCCGACGGTGCCGACGCCGTAGCAGGCGCCCAGGAACGGGAAGTCGCGGGCGACGACCTCATCCAGGAGCGCGGCGAACTCCGCCTCCACCCGCCGCTGCACGGCGGACTTGCTCGCCGCCGGATCGGACGCGTTGAACGGCCCGCCGCCGACGAAGATGCCGGAGAGCGCATCCAGGTCTACCTCGGGCAGCGGCCCCGCCTCCATCCGCACCCGGACGAGGTCGCGCTCGTCGAGACCGGTGTAGCGCAGGAAGAGCCCGTACTCCTCGTCCGCCGGGACGTCCTCGGACCGCGTTGCGAGGAGGAGGAAGGGCTTCACCCGCAGAAGTCTAGGCGGGCGCGGCGGCCTCCTCCGCCGCGGCGACCGGGGCCGCGTCGCCCTGCACGGCGCGGATGTGCGCCGTGATCGCCGCGAGCGTCTCCGCGACGGCGGGATTGCGCGGACCCTCGTCCCGCGCGACCGCCCAGTACGCCAGCGGATGCGAGAACGTCTCGGTCAGCACCGGGACGAGCCGCGCATCGGCGTCGCCCAGGAAGTCGGGGAGGATGCCGATGCCCGCCCCGGCCGCCGTCGCCGCGACGTGCGCGAACACGCTCGTCGACCGGATCGACGGGGGAGAGGCCGGCAGTTCCTGGATCGCGCGGTCGAGCTCGTCGACCTGCAGCGACGACTCGACGTAGTAGACGAGGGGATGCTCGGCGAGATCGGCGACGGATGCCGGCTCCCCGTGCGCGGTCAGGTACTCCGGCGTTGCGTACAGCCGCAGGTCGTAGGAGCACAGCGGCGTCGCGTACGCCCGCAGCACCTGCGGGCGGCCGACGACGATCTCGAGGTCGACGCCCGACCGGTTCTGCTGCGCGCGTCGCGTCGCGGCGAGCAGTTCGACGGCGAGCCGTGGATGCCGTTCGCGCAGCGCCGTCATGGCCGGGACGAGGAAGACCGAGGTGAAGGCCTCCGGCGCCGCGATCCGCACCATCCCGTGCACGGCGTCGCCGTCCTCGTCGGCGACGAGCTCGCGGAGCGACCCCTCGATGCGCTGCGCGATCGCGACCGCGCGGCGGCCGAGATCGGTGACCTCCCACCCGCCCGTCGTCCGCACGAGCACGCGGCCCCCCATCGCGTGCTCGAGCGCGGCGATGCGCCGCGACACCGTCGAGTGGTTGACGCCGAGCACCTCGGCGGCCGCGGTGTACCGCCCGAGGCGCGCGACGGCGAGGAACGTCATGAGGGCATCGAGCGGCGGCTCGGGGGCAGCGGCGGGCATGGGCCGAGTGTGCACCCGCGCACAGCCGGAGTGCAAGATTGCCACCACCGTGTGCGTTGATCCGCATCGCGGGCCTGCTTAGCCTGGGGGTGCGGCGCGGTCGAGGACGACCCGCCGGTGACCTTCGACGCTGCAGGGAGCACACACATGTCCACGATCGCCTGGATCGGACTCGGCCACATGGGAGCGCCCATGACCGCCCACCTCGTCGCCGCCGGACACACCGTCCGCGGGGTCGACGTCAATCCCGCCGCCGCCGAGGCCGCCGCCGCCCGCGGCGTGCAGGTCGTCGGCTCGATCCGTGAGGCGCTCGACGGCGCCGACGCCTGCTTCACGTCGCTCCCCAAGCCCGAGCACGTGCGCCTCGTGTACGGCGGGGAGGACGGAGTCTTCGCGCACGCGACGCCCGGGACGCTGCTCCTGGACACCTCCACCGTCGACGTCGACACGTCGCACTGGTGCCACGACGAAGCCGCCGCGCGCGGGCTGTCCTTCGTCGACGCCCCGATCTCCGGCGGCACGGCGGGCGCGGAGGCGCACACCCTCACCTTCATGCTCGGCGGCCGTCCGGACGACGTCGCGCGCGCCGCCGACCTCGTCGCCCCCATGGCCGGCAACGTCATCCGCTGCGGTGAGGCCGGCGCCGGCATCGCCGCGAAGCTCGTCAACAACATGATGCTGTTCATCTCCGTCATGGCGATGTCGGAGGGCTCGCAGCTCGCCGAGCAGCTGGGCCTGGACGCCAAGGTCTTCTGGGATGTCGCGAGCGTGTCCTCCGGCTCGTCCTGGGCCATGCGCACGTGGTACCCGGTACCCGGCGTCGTCGAGAAGGCGGCCGCCAACAACAACTTCGAGCCGACGTTCTCCGTCGACCTCGCCCGCAAGGACTGCGGCCTCGCGGTGCAGGCGGGGGAGGCCACCGGCGTGCACCTGCCCGCCGCCGAGCTCGCGCTCGCCCAGCTCGACGAGCTCATCGCGGAGGGCCTCGGCGGCAAGGACTGCACTCTCGTCGCCAAGCTCGCCTCGCCCGACGGCACGCTGCGCGGCTACGACCCGTCCCGCGACGCGGCGCCCGCCGCATCCGCCCCCACATCCGTCCCCGCATCCGCCTGAGCCCTGGAGGATTCCATGAGCACCACGATCGACACCACCGCACTCACCGCCATCCCGCACGTCGTCGGCGGCCGCCGCGTCACGGCCGACGACCGGGTCGGCCCGGTCTTCAACCCCGCCACCGGCCGTCAGACCGGCGAGGTCGCGCTCGCGTCGGCCGACTTCGTGCACGAGGCGGCCCGCACCGCGCAGGCCGCGCAGCGCGGCTGGCGCGACACCGGCCTCGGCAAGCGGCAGCAGGTCATGTTCCGGCTCCGCGAGATCATCTCCACCCGCGCGGAGGAGCTCGCCCGCATCATCACCGCCGAGCACGGCAAGACCGTCGACGACGCGCTCGGCGAGGTGGCCCGAGGCCTGGAGAACGTCGAGTTCTGCACGAGCCTCATGCACCATCTGAAGGGCGACTACTCCGAGCAGGTGGCCTCCGGCGTCGACGTGCACCAGGTGCGGCAGCCCGTCGGCGTCGTCGCGTGCATCACGCCGTTCAACTTCCCCGCCATGGTGCCGCTGTGGATGGTGACGACGGCGATCGCCGCCGGCAACGCCGTCATCCTGAAGCCCTCCGAGCGCGACCCCTCGGCTGCGGTCTGGCTCGCCGAGGCGTTCGCCGAGGCGGGGCTGCCCGACGGCATCCTCAACATCGTGCACGGCGACAAGGTGGCCGTCGACGCGATCCTCGACGACCCGATCATCCGCGCCGTCTCGTTCGTCGGGTCGACGCCCATCGCGAAGTACATCTACGCGCGCGCCGCCGAGAACGGCAAGCGCGTGCAGGCCCTGGGCGGTGCGAAGAACCACATGATCGTGATGCCCGACGCCGACCTCGACGCCGCGGCCGACGCCGCCGTGTCGGCCGGCTACGGGTCGGCGGGGGAGCGCTGCATGGCCGTGTCCGTCGTCGTGGCGGTCGGCGACGTCGCCGACGCGTTCATCGCGAAGGTGTCCGAGCGCGTCGGGAAGCTCAAGGTGGGCGACGGCGCCGACCCCGCGAGCGAGATGGGACCCCTCATCACGCGCGACGCACTCGAGCGGGTCACCGGCTTCGTCGCCGGCGCCGAGGGCGAGGGCGCGCGCGTCGTCGTCGACGGCCGGGACCTCCCCGTGGACGGCGACGGGTTCTTCATCGGGCCGTCGCTCGTCGACGGCGTGCAGCCCGGCATGCGCGTCTACGACGAGGAGATCTTCGGTCCCGTCCTCTCCGTCGTCCGCGTCGCGAGCTACGACGAGGCCGTCGACCTCATCAACGGCAACCGGTACGCCAACGGCACCGCCGTGTTCACCCGCGACGGCAAGACCGCCCGGCAGTTCGAGTACGACATCGAGGTCGGCATGGTGGGTATCAACGTGCCGATCCCGGTGCCGATCGGGGCGTTCTCCTTCGGCGGCTGGAAGGACTCGCTGTTCGGCGACACGCACATGTACGGGCCGGAGGCGTTCAACTTCTACACCCGCCGGAAGGTCGTCACGACACGCTGGCCGGAGCCCAGCGAGAGCCAGATCAGTCTCGGGTTCCCCACGCACTAGGCTGGCCGCAGGAGGTCACGATGGCTATCGCACGACTGCAGGGAGGCCCGCTCGACGGGCAGGTCATTCCGATCGACGACGAGACGCAGGATCGCCTGATCCTGCCGTACAGCGAGACCCAGGTCGTCTACAGGCGCGACGGGGCGCCGGAGAACACCGGCGAGCACGACGGGCCCACACAGGCCACGTTCCGCTTCCTCGAGGCGCAGGACGACATCGACCCCGAGCGCGACGAGGCCGACCGGGACGACCGGGGGCTGTGACCGGCGCGACCGAGCCGACGCGCTCGCTCGAGATCGAGCGCAAGTACGACGTCGACGCCGGCACGCCGCTGCCGGACTGGCTCGCCCTGCCGGGCATCGCCCGCGTCGGCGACGCCGAGCCACGCGCGCTCGACGCGCGCTACCTCGACACCGCCGACGGCGCGCTCGCCCGTGCGGCGACAGCGCTCCGCCGCCGCACGGGCGGTCCCGACGCCGGCTGGCACATCAAGCAGTCCACGCCGGAAGGCAAGCACGAGACCCACTGGCCGCTCGGCGACACCGGTGACGCTGCCGACAGCGCGGACGAGCCGGTCGTCCCGGCCGAGATCGTCGCGGCTCTGGCCGGCATCGCCGCGCCGCCGTTCCTCGCGCTCGCCCGCATCCGCAACGCCCGCACCGCGTACGCGCTGCGGGACGCGGACGGGGGCCTCGTCGCGGAGTTCGTCGACGATCGCGTCGAGGCGACCGACGTCCGCCGCGGTGTCATGGCCTCGTGGCGCGAATGGGAGCTCGAGCTCGGGCCCGCCGCGCCGGCCGACCCTGCCGGTCGCGCCGCGCTGTTCGCCGCCGCCGACGAGCTCGTCGCGCAGGCGGGCGGCCGTGTCGCGGCATCCGATTCGAAGCTCGCGCGGATCCTCGGCGGCACGGTGCCGACCGCCCCGTAACCCGGGCCCGGAAAGCACTGACGCCGCCCCCGGCTTCGATGGGGCGGCGTCAGTCGTGGGAGCCAGGTTACCCTGAGCGCCCGGAGTGCATGCTCAGAGGTTGATCATGTGTCCCGCAAGACCGTGGAACGCCTCCTGCAGACCCTCCGACAGCGTCGGGTGCGTGTGCACGTTCCGGGCCGCCTCGAGGGCCGTGAGGTCCCACTTCTGCGCGAGGGTCAGCTCGGGGAGGAGCTCGGACACGTCGGGGCCGATGAGGTGGCCACCGAGCAGCTCGAGGTGCTCGCCGTCGGCGATCAGCTTGACGAAGCCGACCGGCTCGCCGAGCCCGTTGGCCTTGCCGTTGGCGCTGAACGGGAACTTCGCGACCTTGACGTCGTAGCCGGCGTCACGCGCCTGCTGCTCGGTGAGGCCGAACGAGGCGACCTGCGGCGAGCAGAACGTCGCGCGGGGCATCATGCGGTAGTCGCCGAGGGTCTGCGTCTCGGCCTTGCCGATCGTCTCGGCGGCGACGACGCCCTGCGCCTCGGCCACGTGGGCCAGCTGCAGCTTCGCGGTCACGTCGCCGATGGCGTAGATGCCCTCGACGTTCGTGCGCATGTGGTCGTCGATCTCGATCGCGCCGCGGTCGGTGAGCTTCACGCCCGTCTTGTCCAGGCCGAAGCCCTCGATGCGCGGGGCGAAGCCGATCGACATGAGCACCTTGTCGGCCTCGATGGAGCCCTTCGCGCCGTCCGCGTTCGCGGAGTAGCTGACGGTGACCTTGTCGCCGGAGTCGACGACCGACTCCACCTTCGTGGAGGTGAGGATCTCGACGCCGTACTTCTTGTACTGGCGCTGGATCTCCTTGGAGACCTCGACGTCTTCGTTGGGGAGGGCACGGTCGAGGAACTCGATGATCGTGACCTTCACGCCGTAGTTCGTCATGACGAACGCGAACTCCATGCCGATGGCGCCGGCGCCGACGATGACGATGGACTTCGGCAGGTCGCGGGTGAGGATCTGCTCCTCGTACGTGACGACGTTGTCGCTCAGCGTGACGCCCGGCAGCAGGCGCACGGTCGAGCCGGTGGCGATGATGGCGTTGTCGAAGGTGATGGTCTCGGTCGAGCCGTCGGCCTTCGCGACCCGGAGGCTCTTGGCATCCAGGAACGTGCCGCGACCCTCGTACTCGATCACCTTGTTCTTCTTCATCAGGAAGTGGATGCCCTTGACGTGGGTGTTCGCCACGGTGCGGCTGCGGTCCCACGCCGTCCCGTAGTCGAACTGGACATCGCCGCGGATGCCGAACAGCTCCGCCTTGTGCAGGAAGGTGTGCGCGAGGTCCGCGTTCTTCAGAAGAGCCTTCGAGGGGATGCAGCCGACGTTGAGGCAGACACCACCCCAGTACTTCTCTTCCACGATGGCGACGGACAGGCCGAGCTGGGCAGAGCGGACGGCCGCGACATACCCGCCGGGGCCGGCGCCGAGGATGACGACGTCGTAATGAGGCATGCCTCCAGCCTAGTCCTCGCGGGAGGGTCGTCTCCGTGCCAGCAGGACGGCGGCGAGGATGCCGGCACCGACGACGATCACGCCACCGCCGATGAGGAGAGGCGTCGCATCGAACGTCGATCCGTCGCCGCGGGGGGCGTTCGCTGCCTCGCACGTCGCATCCGCGCCGTCGTCGCCGACCAGGAAGGCGAACTCGCCGGAGATCGGGTGGCTGTCGCTGGAGACCGTCCGCCACAGCACCGTCACGGCGCCCGTCGCCTCGCCGGACAGCGCCTGCGTCACGCGGGTGCCGTCCACGACGGGCGCGCCGTCGGCGAGAGGCGTGCAGGAGGAGTCCAGCACGGAGACCTCGGTGGCCCCGGCGTCGGTCAGCAGCACGCCGGAGAACGTCAGCGTCAGCGACGCGGGCAGCGTCTCCACCGTGGTTCCCGCCGCCGGGTCGGTGCCGATGAGCTCATCGTGCGCGAACGCGGGCGAGGCCGTCACCGCCAGCAGGACTCCGAGCACGAGACCGGCCAGCGCCGTGGCGCGGCGGCGGGGACGAGGAGCGGGGGAGGTCACCCCAACGAGCCTAGCCATGCCTTCCGGAGGGGCGGCCGCCCGCCTAGCATGGCGGCAGGCGGGCACGCCGGCCCGCGGCTGACGAGAGCGGGTACGAGATGGACGCGATGATGAGGGACGCCATGTCGAAGGACATGATGTCGATGGAGGGCATGCCGGAGATCGACATGGCCGTCATGCAGGCGTGTATGGACGCGTGTGCGGCGTGTGAGCAGGCGTGCGTCGTCTGCTCCGTCCAGATGATGGACGGGCAGATGATGGACTGCGCGCCGGCGTGCATGAACTGCGCCGACATGTGCAACACGATGATGCGCGCCATGATGCGGATGCAGGGGATGACGCCGGCATCCCTGATGTCGATGCTCGACGCGTGCATCGCGATGTGTCAGACGTGCATGGACATGTGCATGCCGCACGCCGACATGAGCGCCGTGTGCAAGATGTGCGCGGACTCCTGCCGGGCCTGCATGGACGCGTGCATGGCGATGAAGAACGCGATGTCGATGGCGTGAGCCCCGACCGGTCCGCCGTCAGCCGAGGCGGAGCGCGTTGAACTGCCGCGTGCCGACACTCAGCACGTGGTAGCGGGGATGGAACGCGACGGGCGCGCCCGGCTGCACGGCATCCGCCGCGCCCGCCCCGTTCCAGAGCTCGATCCGCTCGCCGTCCAGCGTGTGGACGATGACCGTGCCGTCGTCGTGCCGCTCGCCCACGAGGGCGTCGACCCACTCGGCCGGCGTCGCGGAGACGAGCCGGGCCTGGATGAGGTGGACCGCATGACCCGGTGCGAACGTCGAGCAGGCTCCGCCGCGAGCGCACATGCACGCCGCGACCTGACGCACCGGGGTGGTCGTGAGGCGGCTGGGCTGCGGGGACACGGGATGCTCCTTGTGACTGAGCCGGTCGTTTCCGGCTGAGGCGGTCTCGGTAGGGAGAGGCTACGTTCCGGCCTCGAGCAGGTCACGCCCGCCGACACACGCGGAAACATTCCGCGCACAGCCCGAACCCCCGATTCGGCCTCTTCCTCGGAGGCCGTGATCCGTTAGGGTGTCAAAGGAGGAGGACACCGTGGAGGACAACGCTCGACCCGACGACGACATCCGGCGCGGCGCCGATGGTCGGGGACGTTCCGGATCGTCGGACACGACCCAGACATTCGGTCACGACGCCGACCTGTCGTTCATCCCGTTCGGGAGCGACTTGAGTGCTGTCGAGGTCGAAGCCATCGGTGCGCTGCCGTCCCGTTCCGCCCTGCTGCTGGTCCGCTCCGGCCCGACGGCGGGAGCCCGCTACCTGCTCGACACGGACGTGACCACGGTCGGTCGACACCCGGAGGCCGACATCTTCTTCGACGATGTCACCGTCTCGCGTCGGCACGCCGAGATCACCCGCACCGGCAACACCTTCGAACTCGTCGACCAGCGCTCCCTCAACGGCACCTACGTCAACGGGGAGCGGGTCGACCGTGCGGCACTGTCCGACGGGGCCGAGCTGCGCATCGGGAAGTTCCGGCTGAACTTCTTCGTGTCGCCTCTCGACCGCGGCGCGGTGACCGGAGAGTGACCCCGGCCGCAGCACCCCGCGGGCGTCCGTCGTCTGCGGGGCACCTCAGCATCGGCCAGGTGCTCGCGCGACTGACGCCCGAGTTCCCGAATCTCACCAGCAGCAAGCTGCGCTTCCTCGAGGTCCAGGGGATCGTCACGCCGATGCGGACCGAGTCCGGCTACCGCAAGTTCTCGCCCGCCGATGTGAACCGGCTCCGCGTGGCACTGACGCTGCAGCGCGACCACTACCTGCCGCTCGCGCGCATCCGGGAGTACCTCGAGGAGCACGGCCCCGACGCGGCCGCCGCACCCGGTGTCCCGGCATCCATCGTGCAGACGGCCCGCCGTTACCACCGCGACGAGCTGCTCAACGCCGCCGGCGCGAAGGCCGGCCTCCTCAACGACGCGATCAGCGCAGGCCTCATCACGGCGGCGGAGACGTTCGACGAGCGTGCGCTCGCGCTGCTGCGCACCCTCGTGGCGCTCGACGCCCACGGCATCCAGCCCCGCCACGTGCGGGGTCTCCGCCAGGCGGCGGAACGCGAGGTCTCGCTCGTCGAGAGCGCGCTCGCGCCGCTGCTGCGCCGGACCGACGCCGCCTCGCGCGGGCGCGCCGGGGAACTCGCTCCCGAGCTGCTGCGACGGCTCGACGAGGTCCGCGCGAGCTTCGTGCACGCGGCCCTCGAGCGGCTGCTGCCCTGACCGCGCGCGACACGCCGAACGCTCAGAGCGGATGTCGTTGCCGCACCGGCATCCCTCATCTAGCGTTAGAGAACGCCATGACACGCAGGAGGCTCACATGAACGCGCATGACGCGCCAGGCGGACAGCCGTTCGCCACCGACCTCCTGTTCACCGACGGCCTGCCGGCCATGGACGACGAGGTGGGCTACCGCGGCGCGGTCGCCGCCCGCGCGGCCGGCATCACGTACCGTCAGCTGGACTACTGGGCCCGCACCGAGCTCGTCGAGCCCACCGTCCGCGGTGCCAGCGGCTCCGGGTCGCAGCGGCTGTACGGCTTCCGCGACATCCTCGTGCTCAAGCTCGTCAAGCGGCTCCTCGACACCGGCATCTCGCTGCAGCAGATCCGCACCGCCGTCGAGCAGCTGCGCGCCGCCGGCATCCGCGACCTCGCCGGCACGACGCTCATGAGCGACGGCGCCTCGGTATACCTGTGCACGTCGAACGACGAGGTCATCGACCTCGTCAGCCGCGGCCAGGGCGTCTTCGGCATCGCCGTCGGCAAGGTGCTGCACGAGGTCGAGTCGACGCTGCTGGACTTCGACCCGCAGGCGCCGGACCCCGTCGACGAACTCGCCGCGCGCCGCTCCGTCAAGACCGCCTGACCCCGCGCCGCCTTCGCCCGGCTCGCCCGGGCGACGCGTCCGCCTGCGGGCCGCGGGTCTTCGCCCGCGCCGACATCCCTTCGCCCGGTCCGGCACGATCGCCCGCGCTGATTCGTTCGCCCGCGCCGATGTGCGGGTGTGCGCCGGTCTGATCCGCGATTTGACGCGGATGAGATTCAGCCCCGATGCTCGACCGCGCCGATGTGCGGGTTGAAGAGCTAGGGACCCGCAGTTTGCCCCGGATCAACGCGCCCGATCTTCGGCCAGGCTGACACCTCCGCCCGCGGCGACACGCTCGCCCGGGCCGCACCTCCCCCCGCGGCGACACGCTCGCCCGCGCCGATGTGCGGGTGTGCGGCGGTCCGACCCGCGATTCGGCGCGGATGAGATTCGGCCCCGGTGCTCGCTCGCGCCGATGTGCGGGTGGAGGAGCGGGGGACCCGCCGTTTGGCGCGGATCAACGCCCCCGATCTTCAGCACGGCTGACACCTCCGCCCGCGGCGACACGCTCGCCCGCGCCGATGTGCGGGTGGAGGAGCGTGGCACCCGCCCTTTGCTGCGGATCCACGCGCGGGCGCGGATGCCGGGCGGCGAGGCACTGGATGCCGGGCGCCGAGGCGCCGACGGCCCGGGGTCAGCCCGCGGCGCCGACGGCGGGGATCCGGCCGGTGCGGACGACCCGATCCAGCAGCGAGTCGAAGTCGGCCGCGAGCTCCTGGGCGGAGTCGCCGGGCCAGATGTGCAGCGGCTTCGCGGCGCCCTGCGCCTGCTGCAGCGACGTGCGCTCCGGCAGCTGCGGCGACAGCACGAGCGGGCCGAACATGTCGCGCAGCTCCTTGATGCGGAACTGGTGCTCGATCGACTGCGGGCGCACGCGGTTCACGACGATGCCGAGGGGCTGCAGGCGCGGCGAGAGACCGCGGCGGATCTCCTCGATCGCGCGCAGCGCGCGGTCGGCGGCGGCCACGGAGAACAGGCCCGGCTCGGTGACGACGATGACGCGGTCGGAGGCCGCCCACGCCGTGCGCGTGAGGGCGTTCAGCGACGGGGCGCAGTCGATCAGGACGAGGTCGTAGTCGGGCTCGATCGTCGCGAGCGCCTCCTCGAGCTTCCACACGTCGCGGACGCTCGGATGCGGTCCGTCGAAGTTGATCGCGGACGGGCTGCCGATCATGACGTCGATCGTGCCGGGGTGCACCTTCGCCCAGCCGCTGGAGGTGATCGCCTGACGGACGACCTTCTCCTTCGGGTTGGCCAGGACGTCGGCGACGTTCAGGCGACCGGCGACCTGGATGTCCATGCCCGTCGAGACATCCGACTGCGGGTCGAGATCGACCACGAGGGTCCGCACGCCCCGGGCGAACGCGGCAGAGGCGAGGCCCAACGTCACGGTCGTCTTGCCGACGCCGCCCTTCAGGGAGCTGACCGAGAGTACGTGCACGAGGCTCTACGTTACCTTCCCCTAGGCTGAGAGGGTACTCAGCCCGCTCGTGGCGGCCGCGCAGTGGCGCCCTAGGTCCATAGAGGTGCAGATGTTCCGCAAGATCCTGGTCGCAAACCGCGGTGAGATCGCTATCCGCGCATTCCGCGCAGCGTTCGAACTGGGGGCGCGCACCGTCGCCGTGTTCCCGTACGAGGACCGCTTCTCGTTGCACCGGCTGAAGGCCGACGAGGCATACGAGATCGGCGAGAAGGGCCACCCGGTCCGCGCCTACCTCGACGTCGCCGAGATCATCCGCGTCGCGAAGGAGAGCGGGGCGGATGCCATCTACCCCGGCTACGGCTTCCTCTCCGAGAACCCGGAGCTCGCCGCGCAGGCGGCTGCGAACGGCATCGCGTTCATCGGCCCGCCCGCCCGCGCCCTCGAGATGGCCGGCAACAAGGTCACCGCGAAGGAGCACGCCGTCGCCGCCGGCGTCCCCGTGCTCCGCTCCACGCCGGCCTCCGACGACGTCGACCTCCTCCTCGGGCAGGCCGACGACATCGGCTTCCCGATCTTCGTCAAGGCGGTCGCCGGCGGCGGCGGACGCGGCATGCGCCGCGTCGAGTCCAAGGATCAGCTGGCGCCCGCCCTCGCCGAGGCGATGCGCGAGGCCGACAGCGCCTTCGGCGACGCGCGCGTGTTCCTCGAGCAGGCCGTCCAGCGGCCCCGCCACGTCGAGGTGCAGATCCTCGCCGACAAGACCGGGCACACCGTGCACCTCTTCGAGCGGGACTGCTCCGTGCAGCGCCGCCACCAGAAGGTCGTCGAGATCGCCCCCGCGCCGAACCTCGACGACGGCGTCCGCACCGCCCTGCACGCCTACGCCGTCGCGTTCGCGGAGTCGATCGGCTACGAGAACGCCGGCACGGTCGAGTTCCTCCTCGAGACCGCCGGTCCCCGCACCGGCGAGGTCGTCTTCATCGAGATGAACCCGCGCATCCAGGTCGAGCACACCGTGACCGAGGAGGTCACCGACGTCGACCTCGTCCAGTCGCAGATGCGCATCGCCGCCGGGCAGACCCTCGAGGAGCTGGGCCTGCGCCAGGAGGACATCCGGCTGCGTGGTGCCGCGCTCCAGTGCCGCATCACGACCGAGGACCCGACGCAGGGCTTCCGCCCCGATACGGGCAAGATCACCACCTACCGCTCGCCCGGCGGGGCCGGCATCCGCCTGGACGGCGGCACGACCGCCGCCGGCTCGCAGGTGAGCCCCCACTTCGACTCGATGCTCGCGAAGCTCACCTGCCGCGGACGCGACTTCGCCTCCGCCGTGCAGCGCTCGCGGCGTGCTCTGGCGGAGTTCCGCATCCGCGGCGTCTCGACGAACATCCCCTTCCTGCAGCGCGTGCTCGATGACCCGGCGTTCATCGCCGGCGACCTCTCCACCTCGTTCATCGACGAGCGACCGGAGCTGGTCAAGGGCAAGGAGTCCAAGGACCGCGGCTCGAAGCTCGTCGCCTGGCTCGCCGACACGACCGTCAACCGCCCGAACGGCGACAACCCGCTCACCGTCGACCCCGCCTCGAAGCTCCCGAACGTCGACCTCACCACCGAGCCGGCACCCGGATCGCGGCAGCGGCTCCTCGAGCTCGGCCCCGCCGGCTTCGCGAAGGCGCTGCGCGAGCAGACCGCGCTCGCGGTCACCGAGACGACGTTCCGCGACGCCCACCAGTCGCTGCTCGCGACGCGTGTGCGCACGAAGGACCTCGTCACGGTCGCGCCCTACGTCGCCCGCCTGACCCCGCAGCTGCTGTCCGTCGAGGCGTGGGGCGGGGCGACGTACGACGTCGCGCTGCGCTTCCTCGGCGAGGACCCGTGGGAGCGCCTGGACGCGCTGCGCGCGGCGCTGCCGAACGTCGCGATCCAGATGCTGCTGCGCGGCCGCAACACCGTGGGCTACACGCCGTACCCCACCGCCGTCACCGACGCCTTCGTGAGCGAGGCCGCCGCGAGCGGCGTCGACATCTTCCGGATCTTCGACGCCCTCAACGACGTGTCGCAGATGCGTCCGGCGATCGAATCGGTCCTGCAGACCGGCACCGCCGTCGCCGAGGTCGCCGTCTGCTACACCGGTGACCTGCTGTCTCCGAGCGAGGACCTCTACACGCTGGACTACTACCTGCGCCTCGCGGAGCAGATCGTGGATGCCGGTGCGCACATCCTCGCGATCAAGGACATGGCCGGGCTCCTCCGCCCTGCCGCTGCCGCACGTCTCGTCACGGCCCTGCGGGAGCGCTTCGACCTGCCGGTGCACGTCCACACGCACGACACCGCCGGCGGGCAGCTCGCGACGCTGCTGGCCGCGAGCGCCGCGGGTGCGGATGCCGTCGACGCGGCCGCCGCCCCCATGGCCGGGACCACGAGCCAGCCCTCCCTCTCCGCCCTCGTCGCAGCCCTCGCGCACACGGAGCGCGAGACCGGACTCGACCTCGGCGCCGTGGCGGACCTCGAGCCGTACTGGGAGGCCGTGCGCCACATGTACCGCCCGTTCGAGTCGGGGCTCCCGGGCCCCACGGGCCGCGTCTACCACCACGAGATCCCCGGCGGCCAGCTCTCGAACCTCCGCCAGCAGGCGATCGCGCTGGGGCTCGCGGACGACTTCGAGCTCATCGAGGACATGTACGCCGGGGCGAACGCCATCCTCGGCCGCGTGCCGAAGGTGACCCCGTCGTCGAAGGTCGTGGGCGACCTCGCGCTGCACCTCGCCGCCGTCAAAGCCGACCCCGCCGACTTCGAGGCAAACCCCGAGAAGTACGACGTGCCGGACTCGGTGGTCGGCTTCATGGCCGGTGAGCTCGGCGACCTGCCGGGCGGGTGGCCGGAGCCGTTCCGCACGAAGGTGCTGCGGGGGCGCGAGGTGCGCGTCGGCGTCACCGAGATCTCCGACGAGGACACCGCGGCTCTCGCGGCCGACTCCGCGACGCGCCGCCACACCCTCAACACGCTGCTCTTCCCGGCGCCGACCCGGGCGTTCCGCGAGGTGCGCGACACGTACGGCGACCTCAGCGTGCTCGACACCGCCGACTACCTGTACGGTCTCGTGCCGGGCACCGAGCACGTCGTGGAGATCGAGCGCGGCGTGCAGCTGTACTTCGGGCTGGAAGCCATCGGCGAGGCCGATGACAAGGGCATGCGCACCGTCATGACCACCATGAACGGGCAGCTGCGGCCGGTCTTCGTGCGCGACCGCGGCATCACGGTCGAGGCGCGGCAGGCGGAGCGGGCCGACACATCGCGTCCGGGCCAGGTCGCGGCCCCCTTCTCCGGCGTCGTGACGCTGAAGGCCGGGGTCGGCGACACGGTCACGGCCGGTCAGCCGGTCGCGTCCATCGAGGCCATGAAGATGGAAGCGGCCATCACCGCATCCGTCGACGGCGTCGTCGAACGGCTCGCGATCCCCGCCACGGCGCAGGTGGAGGCGGGTGACCTTTTGCTGGTCGTCCGCCCCGCCGAGTAGTCTGGAACGTCGGGCGGACCGCCCGACAGCGACGTGGAGTGAGCACCAGTGACCCCTGACCGCAACAACCCGACGCCCGACGATCCCGAGAACGGCGTCCTCGACAGCACCGACAGCATCGACACGACGGGCATCGGCATCATCGACGGCGCCACGGCGCAGGTCGAGGTCGCGCTGCCGGCGTACGCCGCGGACGATGACGACGTCGACGACGACGTGGTCGACGACGGCCGCACGGAGCTCCTCGAGCAGGACGACGCCCCGACCGACGAGGTCATCGACACGGCGGCATCCGAGCCCGCGACGATCCACACCGACGACGTCACGGTCATCCCCGCCGAGGACGCGGCTCCTCCCGCGCCGGCGGCGGACGACGCCGACATCGAGGACGCCGTGATCGTCCCGTCCGTCACCGGGCCCCAGCCCGCCACGCGGCGCGCGGCGCACCACCTCGACGACGTCGACGCGAAGCACGCCGTCGAGCGCCTGCGCCACCCGCGCCCCGCCGACGTCTCGCTCCAGTCCCGCCGGCTCGACGACTTCGAGGCGAGCCGCGAGACCCCCGACCTGCTCACCGCCGACCGCCTGCTCGACCCCGCGCACGTCGTGCGCCCCGAGCCGGAGGGCGTCTGGCAGCACCTGCTCTACGTCGTCTCCGGTCACCGCCTCAACCTCGGGGACAGCAAGCGCGCCCGCGCCCGCAAGGAGATGGATCGCCGCATCGCGGCGCCCCTCACCGGCGGCGCGAAGTTCGTGCCGGTGCTGTCCCGCAAGGGCGGCGTCGGCAAGACGACCGTCACGACACTCCTCGGGATGGCGCTGGCCGACGCCAGGGAAGACCGGGTCATCGCGGTGGATGCCAACCCCGACCGCGGCACGCTCGCCGAGCGCGTCGGCAGCACGAGCGGCAAGACCGTCCGTGACCTCGTCCGCATGCGCGGCGAGGTCGTGGGCTTCAATGACCTCTCCGCGGTCGTCGCGCGGGATGAGACGCGTCTGGATGTGCTCGCCTCCGACGCCGACCCGCGCGTGTCCGAGGCGTTCAACGACCGCGACTACCACGACGTCGCCGCCGTGGCCGCGCACTACTACTCCGTCGTGCTGACCGACACCGGCACCGGCATCGTCCACTCCGTCATGGAGGCGACCCTCGAGCTGGCCGATCAGCTCGTCGTCGTCGCCGGCATGAGCGTCGACGAGGCGCGTCTCGCGTCCGAGACGCTGACCTGGCTGGAGACGAACGGCTTCGCCGAGCAGGTGCGCGGCGCCGTCGTCGTGCTGAACACCTCGCGCCCCGGTACGCCGCTCGTGCGCGCAGCCGAGCTCGAGGCGCACTTCCGCAGCCGTGTGCGCACCGTCGTGCGCGTCCCGTACGACCCGCACATCGCCGCCGGCAGTGCCATCAGCTTCCGCGAGCTCCGCCCCGAGACGCGCCTGGCCGCCCGCGAGGTCGCCGCCGCCGTCGTGGAGGGCCTGCGCGCCCTGTCCGCCGCCGCCTGATGGCCGTCCGTCCCATCCGCCTGTTCGGCGACCCCGTCCTCCGCACGCCCAGCGCGCCCGTGGACGTCGTCGACGACGGCATCCGCGCCCTCGTCCGCGATCTGCTCGATTCGGTCGAGCCCGCCGGCCGCGCGGGTGTCGCCGCGCCGCAGATCGGCGTCGGCCTCCGCGCGTTCAGCTACAACATCGACGGCGACATCGGGTACGTGCTGAACCCGGTGCTCGAGGTATCCGGCGACCCCGAGCCCGTCGGCGAGGGCTGCCTGTCGGTGCCCGGCTTGTGGCACGACGCGATCCGTCACCCGCACGCGAAGGTCACGGGCATCGACCTCGACGGCAACGAGATCGTGCTGGAGGGCGACGGGCTGCTCGCCCAGGCCCTGCAGCACGAGTGCGACCACCTCGACGGGAAGCTCTACCTCGACCGGCTCCCGGCGGAGACCCGCCGGCAGGCGATGCGCGAGATCCGCGAATCCAGCTGGTTCTGACAGCGGAGAGGGGCCCGGGCGGATGCCCGGGCTCCTCTCCGCGTCATCCGCCCGGTCAGCCGAGCGACACGTTCGTCGTGTTGACCGGCACCGCGTAGAGCTCCTCGACCTGGTCGGCGAAGTCGCTCATGATGACGTTCCGCTTGATGCTCATCTTCGGCGTCAGGTGGCCACTGGCCTCCGTCCACTCCGAGTCGAGGATCGCGAACTTGCGGATCGACTCGGCCCGCGAGACGTTCTTGTTCGCGATGTCGATGGCACGCTGGACCTCCGCGCGCACCTTCGGATCCTTCGCGGCGTCCGCGAGCGACATGTCGGCGGGCAGGTCGTTGTTCGCGAGCCACGTCGGCAGCATCTCGGAGTCGAGCGTGATCAGCGCGCCGATGAACGGCTTCTGGTCGCCCACGACGACGACCTGGCCGACGATCGGGTTGGCGCGGATCGGGTCCTCGAGGGCGGCCGGGGCGACGTTCTTGCCGCCGGCGGTGACGAGGATCTCCTTCTTGCGGCCCGTGATGGTGAGGAAGCCCTCCTCGTCGAACGCGCCGACGTCACCGGTCTTGAACCAGCCGTCGTCGAACGCCTCGGCGGTCGCCTCCGGGTTCCGCCAGTACTCCTTGAAGACGTTGATCCCGCGCACCTCGATCTCGCCGTCGTCGGCGAGGCGGACGCCGACACCGGGGAGCACGGGGCCCACGGTGCCGATCTTCGACTTCGTCGCGAGGTTCACCGTCGCCGGGGCGGTCGTCTCGGTGAGACCGTAGCCCTCGAGGATCGTGACGCCGAGGCTGTGGAAGAAGTGCCCGAGGCGCGGGCCCAGGGGAGCGGAGCCGGAGACGGCGTACTGGACGTTCCCGCCCATGGCGGTGCGGAGCTTGCCGTAGACGAGCTTGTCGAAGAGGCGGAACTTGATCGTCGTCAGCAGCGGGACCTTCTTGCCCTCCTGCTTGAGGCGGGAGTGCTCGACGGCGGTGTGCGCGGCGGCGCGGAAGATCTTGCCCTTGCCGCCGGCCTCCGCCTTCTGCTCTGCCGAGTTGTACACCTTCTCGAACACGCGCGGCACGGCGAGGAGGAACGTCGGCTTGAAGGAGCCGAGCGCGGGCAGCAGCTGCTTCGTGTCGGGCTGGTGGCCCGTCTTCACGCCGGCGTGGATGTCGAGGATCGAGATGAACCGTGCGAACACGTGCGCCGTCGTGATGAACAGCAGCGTGGACGCGCCCGGCTTGGCGACGACCTCGTGCAGCGCCTTCGCGGAGTTGCGGCTCAGTTCGACGAAGTTGCTGTGCGTGAGCACGCAGCCCTTCGGGCGGCCCGTCGAGCCGGACGTGTAGATGAGGGTCGCGATGTCGCTGCCCACGGCGAGGCCGCGGCGGCGCTGGATCTCCTCGTCGGCGACGTCGGCGCCCGTGGTGCGAAGCGTGTCGAGGTGGCCCTCGTCCATGACCCAGACGTCGCGGATGAGCGGCACCTCGGCGCGGATCTCGGCGATGCGGGCGGCGTGCTCCGCCGACTCGGCGATGACGGCGATGGCGCCGGAGTCGGAGAGGATCCAGCTCACCTGCGCCGCGGAGCTGGTCTCGTAGATCGGTACCATCACGGCACCGGCATAGAACAGCGCGAAGTCGACGAGGGTCCAGTGGTAGGTCGTGCGGGCGATGAACCCGACCTTGTCGCCGGGCTGGATGCCGGAGGCTGCGAGCCCCTTCGCGAGCGCGATGACCTCGCGCTCGAACTCGGCGGCGGTGATGTCGCGCCAGCCGTCGCCCTCCGGAACGGCGAAGAGCGCGAGCGAGGGCGTCGCCTTCACACGCTCGGCGAGAAGATCGGCGACGTTCGCCTGCGGGTCCGCGGGGACGATGGCAGGGACTTCGAACTGGACGGCGCTCATGGGCGGCAACTCCTTCGGTACCGGGTGGCGTCGGATGTGACGGGTTGGCACGAGTCTAGTCGCCCGCAGGCGCCTGCTAGTGAGACTCGGGTTCATCAATTGTGAAACCGGGATTCACCCGTTTCCAGCACGGCCGCCGCGCCTGCGGCGGCGACCGCCTGCGCACTAGAATTCACGGATGCCCCGCGGCGCACGCGGGCGGAAGGGATACGTGTGCTGAACGTCGGCATCGACATCGGCGGGACCAAGATCGCCGGTGGCGTCGTGGCAGAGGACGGGACGATCGTCGAGCAGCTGCGCGTCCCCACCCCGGTGGATCCCGCAGCACTCGCCGACGCGGTCGCAGCCATGGTGCGCGAACTGGCATCCCGGCACGACGTGCACGCCGTCGGCGTCGCCGCGGCGGGCTTCATCGACGCGACACGCTCCGTCATCATCCACGCGCCGAACATCGACTGGACCAACGAGCCGCTGCGCGCGGAGCTCGAGACCCGCATCGGCCGTCCCGTGACCCTCGAGAACGACGCGAACGCCGCCGGGTGGGGCGAGTACCGGTTCGGCGCCGGTCGGGGCTCCCGCAACATGGCGATGCTCACGATGGGCACGGGTGTGGGCGGCGCCGTCATCATCGACGGTGCGCTCCTCATCGGCGGCAACGGGATCGGCGGGGAGCTCGGCCACATCCGCTTCGTCCGCGGCGGCCGTCCCTGCGGGTGCGGGCAGAACGGATGCCTCGAGCAGTATGCCTCCGGGCGGGCGCTGCAGCGGGAGGCGAACGACATCGCGGACGCCGGCGGGATCGGCGCGCCCCTCGCCGCGATGCGCGACCCGGACGGGCACCTGCACGGCGCCGCCATCGCGCAGCTCGTCCTGGCGGACGACCCCGGCGCGCTCGAGGCGCTCCGCCGCGTGGCGACCGCCCTGGGCGAGGCGTGCGGCGGCTTCCAGGCGGTGCTCGACCCCGACCTCTTCGTCATCGGCGGGGGAGTGGCGAGCCTCGGCGACCGGCTGCTGGACCCCGTGCAGCTCGCCTACTCGACGGCGCTCCCGGGCTACGGCGACCGGCCCGTGGCATCCTTCGCGATCGCGACCCTCGGCAACGACGCGGGTCTCATCGGCGTGGCCGACCTCGCGAGGATCCGGGGCTGACCGATGTTCTACTGGTTCATGAAATACGTGGTCATCGGACCGATCGTGAAGGCGATCTTCCGGCCATGGATCGTGGGCCGCAACAACATCCCCTCCTCCGGTGCCGCCATCCTCGCGAGCAACCACCTGTCGGTGAGTGACTCGATTTTCCTGCCGCTCATGATCGACCGGCCCATGTCGTTCCTCGCGAAGAGCGACTACTTCACGGGGAAGGGCATCAAGGGCTGGTCGACCCGCATGTTCATGAAGGCGACCGGCCAGATCCCGATCGACCGCGGCGGCGGGAAGGCGTCGGAGGCGTCGCTGAACACTGGCCTGCAGGTGCTGGGCCGCGGCGACCTGCTCGGCATCTACCCGGAGGGCACCCGCAGCCCCGACGGCAAGCTCTACCGCGGCCGCACGGGCCTCGCGCGGATGGCGCTGGAGGCGCACGTCCCGGTCGTGCCCGTCGTCATGGTCGACACCGGCGCGATCATGCCCATCGGCCGCACGATCCCGCGCATCGGCCGCGTCGGCATCGTCATCGGCGAGCCGCTGGACTTCTCCCGCTTCCGCGGGATGGAGGGCGACCGGTACGTCCTGCGCTCCGTCACCGACGAGATCATGGTCGCCCTGCAGCGCCTCGGCGAGCAGGAGTACGAGGACGTCTACGCGTCGACCGTCAAGGGCCGCCGCCCGCCCGCGTAGCAAAGGCGAGAGGGGTGTTTCCGCGCCGGTAGACTGACCGAATGCCCTCCCCGCAGCACGATCTCGACCACTGGCGCACGCTCCCGATCAAGCAGCAGCCGCTGTGGGGCGACCTGGATGCCGTGGCCGCCGTGTCGAACGAGATCTCGACGCTCCCGCCGCTCGTCTTCGCCGGCGAGGTCGACCTCCTCCGCGAGCGCCTGGCGCGCGCGGCCAGCGGCCAGGCGTTCCTCCTGCAGGGCGGCGACTGCGCCGAGACGTTCGCCGGCGCGACCGCCGAGCAGATCCGCAACCGCATCAAGACGGTGCTGCAGATGGCCGTGGTCCTCACCTACGGGGCCTCGATGCCCATCGTGAAGATGGGGCGCATGGCCGGGCAGTTCGCCAAGCCCCGCTCCAGCGACACCGAGACCCGCGGCGAGGTGACGCTGCCGGCCTACCGGGGCGACATCGTCAACGGCTACGACTTCACCGAGGCCTCGCGCGCCGCCGATCCGCAGCGTCTGCTGAAGGGGTATCACACGGCCGCCTCGACGCTGAACCTCATCCGCGCGTTCACGCAGGGGGGCTTCGCCGACCTCCGCGAGGTGCACAGCTGGAACCGCGGTTTCGCGGAGAACCCGGCCAACGAGCGCTACGAGGGCCTCGCCGGCGAGATCGACCGCGCCATCAAGTTCATGGAGGCCGCGGGCGCCAACTTCGACGAGCTGCGCCGCGTCGAGTTCTACACGGGGCACGAGGGGCTCCTGATGGACTACGAGCGGCCCATGACGCGCATCGACTCGCGCACCGGCACGCCGTACAACACGTCCGCGCACTTCCTGTGGATCGGGGAGCGCACGCGCGACCTCGACGGCGCGCACGTCGACTACTTCTCGAAGATCCGCAACCCCATCGGCGTCAAGCTCGGCCCCACGACGTCGCCGGAGACGGCACTGGCGCTCATCGACAAGCTCGACCCGGAGCGCGAGCCCGGCCGCCTGACCTTCATCACGCGCATGGGTGCCGGCAAGATCCGCGATGCGCTGCCCCCGCTCCTGGAGGCCGTGAGGGACGCCGGGGCGACGCCGCTGTGGGTCACCGACCCCATGCACGGCAACGGCATCACGACGCCGACCGGCTACAAGACGCGGCGCTTCGACGACGTCGTGGACGAGGTGCGCGGCTTCTTCGAGGCGCACCGCGCCGTCGGCACGTTCGCCGGCGGCATCCACGTCGAGCTCACCGGCGACGACGTGACGGAGTGCCTGGGCGGCTCGGAGATGATCGACGAGGCCACCCTCGCGACCCGCTACGAGAGCCTGTGCGACCCGCGCCTGAATCACATGCAGAGCCTCGAGCTCGCGTTCCTCGTCGCCGAGGAGCTCGAGAAGCGCTGACCCGCTGCTCCTGGTCCCCGCGCGTTCGCGCGGGGTCAGCCGGTGGCGGTGATCTGGATCGTGACCGTCGTCCCGGCCCGGCGGAACGCGCCACCCTCGGGGTCCTGCGCGGTGACCTTCGTGAGACCGTCCGGCCACACGTTCCAGAGCGGGGAGTAGTTGACCTCGAAGCCGGCGTCCCGCAGGCGCTGCGCGGCGTTGTCGCGCGTCTGGCCGACGACGCCGGGGATCTCGAACAGCTGCGGGCCCTTCGAGACCACGAGGGGGATCGTGTCGCCGGGGCGGAAGTTCCCGCCGTCCGCGCGGGCGCCCATGCTGATGACGCGGCCCTGCTCGACCTTGTCGCTGAACGCCTCGGTCACCTCGGGGGTGAGCTCGACGGCCGTGAGCTTCTCCCGCGCCGCGTCGACGCTGTTGCCGACGACGTCCGGGACAGGGCCGAGCGACACGTACAGGTCGGCGCCGGAGCCCTCCAGCGCGGTGCAGCCGTCCTTGCAGTCGACACCCGCGCCGCCGTCGCGCGGCGTGAGGGTCGCGTCGATGACGGTGCCTTCGGCGGCATCCGTGAACCGGGAGTGGGTCGCCGTGACGGTCATCCGGATGTCGGCGAGGGCCTGCGTGGCCTGCTCCAGCGTCATCCCGGACAGCGTCGGCACCTGCTGCGAGGCGGGACCGGCGGAGACCACGACCGTGACCTCCGCCTCCTTCTCCACGCGCGCGCCCTCGCCGGGCTCGGAGCGGATCACGAGGCCCGCATCGACCTCGAGGCTCGTGTCGCTGCCCTCGACGGCCCGCAGCCCGAACTCCGCGAGCTCGGCCTGGGCCTCCGCGAACGTGCCGCCCCGGACGTCGGGCACCGCGATGAGCGAGCCCGGCCCCGACCCGAACCACCAGCCGACCCCGCCGGCGGCACCGGCCAGGATCAGCACGAGGACGAGGATCCAGACGCCCTTCGCCGCGTTGCGACGCGTGCGGCGGCGCAGCCGCGTCGCGTTGTCCTCGTCGGTCGTGACGGTCGGCGCCGTGAACGTGCCGGGCATCACCTTCGTGAGCTCGCCGGAGTCCAGTCCGTCGGCGTCGGCGAGCACGGCGGGGGAGGTGCGCACGACCTGCGGGTAGACGCCGAGGTCCTTCTCGATCTCGCGGAGCCGGTCGAGCATGGCCCGCGCGTCGACGGGGCGGTCGTCGGGCTCCCGCTCGGTGGCCCACATGACGAGCTCGTCGAACTGCTCCGGCACGCCCGGGTTCTTCGCGCTCGGCCGGGGCACAGAGTCGGTGGCGTGCTGGTAGGCGATCTGCATCGGCTGCTCGCCCTTGTAGGGCTGCTCGCCCACGAGCATCTCGTAGAGCATGATGCCGAGCGCGTAGATGTCGCTGCGGGCGTCGGCCGTGCCGCGTGTGACGAGCTCGGGCGCGAGGTACGCGATCGTGCCGAGGAGCATCTGACCCGTCGCGGTGTTCGCGCTCGTCGCCCGGGCCAGGCCGAAGTCGCCGATCTTGATGCGGCCGTCCTCGGCCAGCAGCACGTTCTCCGGCTTCACGTCTCGGTGCACGATCCCGGCGCGGTGCGCGGCGGCGAGGCCGGAGAGGACGGCATCCATGATGGTGATGGTCTGCGGGATCGTGAGGCGTCGCTGCTCGCGCAGCAGCTCGCGCATCGTGATGCCGGGCAGATACTCCATGACGAGGTACGCCATCTCGCCGTCCTGGCCCTGATCGAACACGTTCACGACGTGCGGATCGGCCAGGCGCGCGGCGGAGCGCGCCTCCTGGATGAACCGGCTCTGGAACACCGTGTCGTCGGACAGGTGACTGTGCATGACCTTGAGGGCGACCCGTCGCTCGAGGCGCAGATCGGTCGCGACGTAGACCGTCGCCATGCCTCCGCGGGCGATGCGAGCACGCACGCGGTATCGGCCGTCGACCAGACGGCCGATCAGCGGATCCGTCTGCTGGCTCGTGCTCACGCGAAGAGTCTACGGAGCGGATGCCCCGACGCCGGGCAGCGGCTCACCCCCGAACCGCGCGGGGTCGCGGGCGATCGCGCTATCCGAGCGCGGAGAGCCAGGCGTACGCCTGCTGCTCCCACTGCCCGTACCGGTCGGGGTAGGCCGAGACCTGTACCGCCTGCGCGGCGTGGGAGAAGTCCATGTCGTGCCAGCCGGGGATGTCGAGCAGCCCCCGGGAGAGCGCCCCGTTGGGGTCGCCCGGGCCGCCGTAGAACACGGCGGTGGCGCGCACGGGGTCCAGGACCTGCCCGGCGGTGCCCCAGCCCTGGCTGGGACGCTGCTGGAAGAGGCCGAGGGAGTCGCGGTCGCCCCAATCCAGGTTCCGCATCCACGATTCGACCATCGCCGTCGCGAGCGCGATCGCGATGCCCCGGTCGGGGACGCCGCGCTGGCGTCCGACCTGCACGATGAGCGTCGCGTTGGCGATCTGCTCGGCGGTCAGGCCGGCGAGGGCCCCGGGGTCGGGGAGCCGCAGCGTCTGGCCCGGGTAGATGATCGACGACGCGGACAGCCCGTTCGCGGCGAGCAGCGCGGAGACCGAGGTGCCGTGCTGCTGCGCGATGGCCCAGAGCGTGTCGCCCGGGGCGATCGTGTGCGATGCGGAGGCGGGTGGGGATGCGGGTGCCGCGGGCGGCGCCGGTGCCGCGGGCGGCGCCGGTGTCGTGCTCGCCGCCGGTTCCGCGGAGAGGGCGATCGCGAGCTGCTGTCCGGGCTGGATCACCGACGAGGCGCCGAGTCCGTTGAGGGCGCTCAGCGTGCTCACCGACATGCCGTAGGTGCGCGCGATGGCCCAGAGCGTGTCGCCGGCGCGGACCGTGTGGGTCGCCGCCGGTGCCGCGGCCGCCGGCGGAGGTGCGGTGCTCGCGGCCGAGGGGGAGAGGCGCAGGATCTGCCCGGGCCGGATGACGGACGTCCAGGTCAGGCCGTTCCACGCGAGGACGTCCGCCGTGCGGAGGCCGTATCGCGCCGCGACGGCACTCACGGTGTCACCGGCGGCGACGGTGTGCGCGGTGGCGGCCGGGGCGGCGGCGGCCTGCGGCAGGCTTGTGGAGGGGCGAAGGGCGGATGCCGGAGCGGCGCCGAGACCGGCTCCGCGCGGCGTACCGACATCGGCGGCCTGCGCGGGTGCGGCCGTGAGCGACAGGGCGAGCGCACCGACGACGGCCAGCGGCAGCGTCGTCGTCGGCAGGTTGTCAGGTCGTCGTCTCACGAGCTTCTCCCTCTGGTTCGACCTCCGCCACCGTGTCACGGAAGTGAATTCGAGTCAACCAGTGATAAAGGAGTGGCCAGTGTGATGGAAGTCGTCGAAGCAGCGTTCCGACCGAGGGCGCGCGGGAGTGGCGGTGAGTGGAATAGTGGACGTGTGACCGGAGAATCCACGCCGACCATCCCGACCGACTGGCTGACCCTGCCCGACCTCGTCGCGCTGACCGGGGAGCCCCTCGGGCGTATCCGGCGGCTGCTCGACGACAAGCACCTCGTCGCCTCGCGCCGTGACGGCACGGTCAAGGTGCCCGCCGCCTTCCTCATGGACGGGCACCCGCTGCCGGCGCTGCGCGGCACCATCATCGTGCTCGAGGACGGCGGATTCACCGACGACGAGGTGATCGACTGGCTGCTCGAACCCGAGGAGTCCATCGGCGTGGCCCCGATCGCGGCGCTCAGGGCCGGTCGCAAGAGCGAGGTCCGCCGCGTCGCGCAGGCGCTCGCCTGAGCGCCGCCCGTCACTGAGGCTGCCTCTGCCTCGGCGGCGCGTCGTCAGGCTGCGCGTGCCGTCGCCGCGAGGGCGAGGTCGCGCAGTGCCCCGACCGCCGTGGTGCCGAGGGGAGCGCCGCGGAGCGCGCGGTCGGCCTCCAGCGCGTACTCCGTGATGAGCTCCTCCACGCGGGCGAGGGCCCCGGTATCGACGATCGTGGACTGCAGGGCGGCGATCTGCTCATCGTCGAGTGCGGGGTCGCCGACGAGCTCGTCCAGCACGCGCCGCGCTCCCGGCGTCATCGCCTCGCGCGCGTACGCGATGAGGAGGGTGCGCTTGCCCTCGCGGAGGTCATCGCCGGAGGGCTTCCCGGTCACGGCGGCGTCACCGAACACGCCGAGGACGTCGTCCCGCAGCTGGAACGCCAGGCCGATGGGGTGGCCGAACCGCTCCAGCGCGTCGCTCTGCGCGGTGTCGGCCCCGGCGAGGGCGGCGCCCAGCAGCAGCGGATGCTGCACGCTGTAGCGCGCCGACTTCAGCGACGCCACCCGCAGGGCCCGCGCGACGTGCTCGCTGTCCGGGGCCGTGCGGTAGGCGGCCTCCTCGGCCACGTCGAGGAACTGCCCGACGGTGACGTCGCGGCGCATGACGGCGTAGACCCGGCGGGCCGGCGCCGCGTGCGCGGCATCCGCGGTCGCGAGTCCCTCCTCCAGGAGGTCGTCGCTCCACGCCACGAGCAGGTCGCCCAGCAGGATGGCCGCCGACCGGCCGAATCCGGCGGGATCGCCGTCCCACGATGCGTCACGGTGCGCGGACTCCCAGCGCCGGTGCGCCGCCGGCCGCCCGCGCCGGGTGTCGGAGTTGTCGACGACGTCGTCGTGCACGAGCGCGGCGGCGTGGAAGACCTCGAGCGCCGCCGCGGCGGCGACGACGTCGGGCGTCGGGGCGGCCGCACGGGCCCCCTGGAACTCCCGGACGGCCTGCCATCCGGTGAGGCAGAAACGAGCCCGGAGGCGCTTGCCGCCGTCCATCGCATCGGCACCGGACCGCACGAAGGCCTGCGCCTCGGCGCCCAGATCGGCGGCGGCGGAGAGCTGGTCGGCCGTGAACCTTTCCAGTCGCTGGGAAACAGCCTCGATCAGCGCATCAGGGAGGTTCACGGGCCTAGCCTAGTTCTCGCGGGGACGCGTAGAATCGTCCCAACGACACTCCACAGAGGGGGAAGCATGCCACTGTCAGAGCAGGAGCAGCGGCTGCTGGATGAGATGGAACGTCATCTCATGCGCAACGACGCCGATGTCGTGAGCGCGCCCCGTGAGGGGCAGTCCCTCAGCTACCGCAACATCGTCTACGGCTCCGTCCTGGTCCTCGTGGGCCTGGCCGCCCTCGTGGTGGGGGTCTCCACCAGCCTCATCGTGGTCGGCGTCATCGCCTTCCTCGTGATGGTGGGCGGCGTCGTGCTCGCCGTGACGCCATCGCGGGGTGGTGCGTCCGCGCGGCCCTCCGAGACCGCGCAGAAGAAGACCGGCCCGGCGACGCAGCCCGCCTCCTCCTTCATGGACCGCATCAACGAACGCTGGGACCGCCGTCACGACGGGGGCTGACCCGCCAGCAGCGCACACACCACAGAGCACCGACCTCCGGGTCGGTGCTCTTTTTCGTGCCCGGTGGGGAATGGGCTCAGATTTCGATAGTGAAGTGGAGTAAAGTGGAGTAAAGTGGCGGGTATCTGAGGCGGCCGGGCGCAGAAGGGGGTGGAGCCGATGTTGTTGGGCACCTACACCCCCAAGCTCGACGACAAGGGCCGCGTCATCCTCCCGGCGAAGTTCCGCACCGATCTCGGCGACGGCGTCGTCGTCACGCGCGGTCAGGAGCGCTGCCTCTACGTGTTCAGCACGAAGGAGTTCGAGCGGGTCTACGAGCGCATCCGCGAGGCCCCGCTGACGAACAAGCAGTCCCGCGACTTCCAGCGCATGTTCCTCTCCGGCGCGAGCGACGAGAAGCCCGACAGCCAGAGCCGCATCACCCTTCCGCCGCACCTGCGCGCCTACGCCAACCTCGGCCGCGAACTCGTCGTCACCGGCGTCGGCGCCCACGCGGAGATCTGGGACGCGGAGGCGTGGAGCGCCTACGCGGACTCGAACGAAGACAGCTACTCGGACATGGAGCAGGAGGTGATCCCGGGACTCTTCTGAGCCCCGGTCGTGACTCCCAGCCGCACGCCCTGACGCACTTCCCCGGTGTCAGGTCGGAGCGGATGGGGATCAGGACCTGGGATCGGACCCCTCGCATCATGAACCTCCGCGACATCCACACCCCCGTCCTCCTCGACCGCTGCGTCGAGCTGCTCGCCCCCGCCCTGGCCCACGAGGGCGCCGTCCTCGTCGATGCCACCGAAGGCATGGGCGGCCACTCCGAGGCGCTCCTCGAGCGCTTCCCCGGCGTCCACCTGATCGGGCTCGACCGCGACACCGACGCCCTCCGCATCGCGGGGCAGCGGCTCGCGCGCTTCGGCGACCGGGTCACGCTCGTGCACACCGTCTACGACGGCATCGCGGATGCGGTCGCCTCCACCGGCCGCACGCACGTCGACGGCATCCTCTTCGACCTCGGCGTCTCCTCGCTGCAGCTGGACGAGTCCGAGCGCGGGTTCGCGTACGCGCAGGACGCCCCGCTCGACATGCGCATGGACCAGAGCGCCGGGACGACCGCCGCCGACATCCTCGCGACCTACGGCGAGGGCGACCTGCGCCGCATCTTCGAGCGGTACGGCGAGGAGAAGCTCGCCGGCCGGTACGCCCGCGCCATCCTCGAGGCGCGCCGGACGGCGCCCATCGAGCGGTCCGGCCAGCTCGTCGACATCCTCATCTCCGCGACACCCGCCGCCGTGCAGCGCGAGCGCGGGCACCCCGCCAAGCGCGTCTTCCAGGCGCTGCGCATCGAGGTCAACGCGGAGCTCGCGGCCCTCGAGAACGCCCTGCCCGCGGCCCTGGACCTCCTGCCCGTCGGCGGGCGGATCGTCGTCATGTCCTACCAGTCCCTCGAGGACCGGATCGTCAAGCGCGCCCTCGCCGAGGCCACCGCCTCGACCGCGCCGGCGCGGCTCCCGGTCGAGCTCCCCGAGCACGCGCCGCGCTTCCGTCTGCTCGTCAAGGGCGCCGAGCTCGCCTCGGACGAGGAGAAGGCACGGAACCCGCGCGCCACCCCCGTCCGGCTCCGCGCCGCCGAACGTGTGCGGGAGGCGGCATGAGCGCCGAAGCCCTCCGGGTCGCAGCCCCGGCTCCGCAGCACACCCCCGGCCGGACGCTGCGCGCCCTCGACGCGCCGCTGCCCGCCCGCCGCCCCCGTCTGCTGTACGGCATCGTCGCCGTCGGGGGCGCCCTCGCGATCGCCGCGGCGCAGATGGGCCTGTCGATCCTCACGACGCAGGGCACCTACGAGATGTCCTCGCTGACGAAGCAGCAGCGCGCCCTGGCATGGGAGACGCAGATGCTGCAGGACGACGTCGCCGGTCTCAGCTCGCCGCAGTACCTCGCGGCCAACGCGTCGGCGCTCGGGATGGTCGTGGGCCAGACGCCCAACTACCTCCGGCTCAGTGACGGCGCCATCGTCGGCACCGGCGGCGCGGCATCCTCGTCGTCGTCCGTGAACGCGCTCACGCGCGCCGCCGTCACCAACGCGCTCATCAGCGGCGTCCCGCTCGTGACCGACCCCGACGCGAGCCTCGAGTCCGGCGCGACGGTCGATCAGACGCTGCTCCTCAATACCCCGACACCCCCCGCGATCGCCGACGGTCTGCCGACGCCCGCCACACACTGAATGACATGACGACACGAGCCACCCGCAGCCCGCGCCGCCGCACCGTCGTCGCCCTCGCCGTCGTCCTGGGCATCCTCGCGGCCTTCGTCATCCGCCTCGTCGACATCCAGGTCGTCAACGCCAACGACCACATCGCCGACTCCCGCGAGTACGCGACGGGGGCCTCCGTGACGCTGCACGGCGCGCGCGGCGCCATCGTCGACACCAACGGCAGCGTCCTCGCCACGAGCACCATCCTCTACGACGTCGGCATCGACCCGCTGCTGGCCATCGAGGGCATCGACGAGAAGGATGCCGACGGCGACATCGTGTACGGCGACGACGAGAAGGCCGTCAAGGTCACCTGGCCGGAACTCGCCGCCCAGATCGCGCAGGTGACGGGGCAGTCCGCCGCCGACGTCGAGGCGATCGTCGTGAACGCGCTGGCCGAGCAGCCCGGCGACCGGTTCGAGTACATCAAGCGGTACGTCTCCACGGAGGAGTACCGCGCCCTCGCCGACCTCGGCATCCCGTACCTCAGCTTCGACCAACATCCCTCGCGCACCTACCCGGACGGCGCCGTCGCCGGCAACCTCCTCGGCTTCGTCGGCTCCGACGGCACGCCGCTCGAGGGCGTCGAGGCGCTGCAGGACTCCTGCCTGGCCGCCACCGACGGTTCGCGCAGCTACCAGCGCGGCGCCGACGGCGTCATCATCCCCGGCACGGAATCGGTGACCCCCGCCGAAGACGGCGGCACCCTGCAGCTGACGATCGACCGCGACCTGCAGTGGTACATGCAGCAGCTGATCGCGGAGGAGACCGAACGGCTCCAGGCTGGCTGGGGCGGGATCATGGTCGTCGAGGTCGCGACCGGGAAGATCCGCGCCGCCGCCGAGACCGCGACCGTCGACCCCAACGACCCCGCTGCCTCCGACCCGGAGGATCGCGCGACCCGGCTGCTGCGCTACTCGTACGAGCCCGGCTCGACCTTCAAGCCCGTGACGGCCGCGACGGCGATCGAGCAGGCGGGCCTGACGCCGTGGTCGACGGTGCTCACCCCCGACCGGATGGAGTTCCCCAACGGCGCCGTCATCAACGACTCCGAGCACCACGCGACGCAGAACATGACCCTCACCGGCGGCCTCGTGAACTCCTCGAACGTCGCGATGTCGCAGTTCGGCACGACGGTCGACCCGCAGACACGTCAGGAGTACCTCGAGAGGTTCGGCGTCGGCAGCCCCTCGGGCCTCAACTGGTCCGGCGAGCCGGACGTCGGATTCTCGGCGGATGCCGCGGACTGGGACAACCAGACGTACTACACGACGACGTTCGGGCAGGCCTTCACCGTCACGGTGCCCCAGGTCGCGAGCGTCTACCAGACCTTCGCGAACGGCGGCGTGCGCGAGCCCCTCTCACTCGTGGAGAGCTGCACGCGCACCGACGGCACGGTGATCGAGCCCGACCTCCCCGAGCCCGAGCGGGTCATCGAGGAGTCCACGGCCGACCAGGTGAGCCTCATGCTGGAGAACGTGTTCGCGCAGGGCACCCTGGCGGAGGACATCGAGATCCCGGGCTACCGGATGGCCGGCAAGACCGGCACGGCGCAGGTCTCCGACGGCCAGGGCGGATACAAGGACAACCTGTACTTCACGTCCCTCATCGGTTACGCCCCCGCGGACGATCCGGAGTACGTTGTCATCGGCGTCTTCGACGAACCTGAGAAGGTGCGCATGTCGTCGGCCAACCGCTCCGTCTTCAAGAAGGCCATGACGCAGGTGCTGACGCACTACCGCATCATGCCGTCGGATTCGAAGACCCCCCTTCTTCCCATCACGGGATGACCCTTCACGGGGTAGAGACAGACGCGACAAGCACAGCGGCCCCCGGGCGCGCCGTGCACGAGGTGTTCACAGCATGATCCGCATGACCTTGACAGAGATGGCGCGCGCCGTCGCGGGGGAGCTCCGGCTCGCCGGCGCGCACACGCCCGACACGGTGGTCTCCGGGACCGTCGACACCGACTCCCGCAACATCGGGCCGGGCGACGTCTTCGTCGCCAAACCCGGCGAGGTCACCGACGGGCACCTGTTCGTCCCCGCCGCCGCCGACGCCGGCGCGGCCCTCGCCCTCGTCGAGCATCCCGTCGACGCGGACATCACGCAGATCGTCGTCCCCGACGTCGTCGCCGCGATCGCCGCGCTCGCGCGGGAGGTCGTCGCCCGCGTGCGCGCCGGCGGCCGGCTGCGGATCGTCGGCATCACGGGGTCCAACGGCAAGACCACGACGAAGAACCTCCTCGCGCGCATCCTGCAGGACGAGGGCGAGACCGTCGCCCCGCGGGCGTCGTACAACAACGAGGTGGGCGCGCCGCTGACGATGCTCCGCGTCACGGAGGACACCCGCTACCTCGTGAGCGAGTTCGGGGCGGCCGGCCCCGGCCAGATCGCTCGGCTCGCGGGGCTCGTCACCCCCGACGTCGGCGTCGTCCTCATGGTCGGGCTCGCGCACGCCGGCGGCTTCGGCGGTGTCGAGGCGACGCTCAAGGCCAAGACCGAGCTCGTCGAGGCCGTCCGCCCCGGCGGTGTCGCCGTCCTCAACGCCGACGACCCGCGCGTCGTCACGATGGGCGCCGTCGCGGCCGCCCGTGACGTGTCGGTGCGCTGGTTCGGCCGCGGTGCCGCCGCGGAGATCCGGGCGGAGGATGTGGAGGTCTCGGGATCCGGCACGACCTGCACGATCGTGCGCGGCGACGAGCGGATGCCGCTGCGCCTGCGCGTGCTCGGGGAGCATCACATCATGAACGCCCTCGCGGCGATCACCGCCGCCGACGCCCTCGGCGTCCCGCTCGCCGACGCCATCGCGCGGCTCGAGACCGTGGAGATCGCCGAGCGCTGGCGCATGCAGCCCCTCGGCTCGGACCGCATCCGCATCATCAACGACGCGTACAACGCCAGCCCCGACTCGATGGCGGCGGCCCTGCGCACCCTCGCGCAGATCACGGAGCCCGGCCAGCGCAAGGTCGCCGTCCTCGGCGCGATGAGCGAGCTCGGCGAGTACGCCGGGGAGGAGCACGACCGCGTCGGCCTCCTCGCGGTGCGGCTGCGGATCGAGCGCATCGTCGTGGTCGGCACGGACGCCCGGCGCCTGTTCATCTCCGCCATCGGCGAAGGCTCGTGGGACGGCGAGGCGGTCTTCTTCGAGACCGCGGACGAGGCGTACGACTACCTGATGGGCGAACTGCGCGACGGCGACCGCGTGCTGGTGAAGTCCTCGAACTCGGCGGGTCTCCGGCATCTCGGCGATCGTCTGGGAGAATCGTTCTCGTGAGATCCCTGCTGGCAGCCGCGACGATCTCCCTCGCCTTCACCCTCTTCCTGACGCCGCTGTTCATCCGGCTCTTCGAGAGGATCGGCTGGGGGCAGGTGATCCGCACCCCCGACGACGCCACCAACCCGAGCCATCACGCCAAGCGCGGGACGCCCACGATGGGCGGCCTCATCTTCATCGCGGGCTCCATCGTCGGCTACACGGTCGGCACGCTCACCGGCGGGGCCCCGCCGACGATCTCCGGCCTCCTCGTCATCTGGATGATGGTGGGCCTGGGCGCCGTGGGATTCATCGACGACTTCATGAAGGTGCGCCAGCAGCGCAGCCTCGGGCTGTCGGGCTGGCGGAAGATCGTCGGCCAGGTCATCGTCGCGCTCCCGTTCGCGATCGTCGCGCTGAACTTCCCCAACGACGTGGGGGAGACCCCCGCATCGCCGTACATCTCGTTCTTCCGCGACATCCCGATGCTCTCCTTCATGGCGCTCGGCGCCGTCATCGGCTGGCTGCTGTACCTCGCGTGGGTGTCGTTCCTGTCGGTCGCGTGGTCGAACGCCACGAACCTCACCGACGGCCTCGACGGTCTCGCGACCGGGGCGGGGATCTTCACGGTCTCCGCATACAGCCTCATCACCTTCTGGCAGTTCCAGCAGCGCTGCACGAGTGATTCGCTCGTCGCCGCCTACCAGTCGGCCTGCTACGACACCCGCGATCCCATGGACCTCACGATCGTCGCGGCGTCGTTCGTCGGCGCGCTGGTCGGGTTCCTGTGGTGGAACGCCCCGAAGGCGAAGATCTTCATGGGCGATGTCGGCTCGATGGCGATCGGCGGCGTCATCGTCGCGATGTCCGTCCTGTCGCGCACCGAGGTGCTCTCGGTCATCGTCGCGGGCATCTTCATCATCGGCCCCGGCTCGGTCATCCTGCAGCGGTACTACTTCAAGGCCACCGGGGGCAAGCGGCTCTTCCTCATGAGCCCCTTCCACCACCACCTCGAGATGCGCGGCTGGCCGGAGATCACGATCGTCGTCCGGATGTGGATCATCGCGGGCATGCTCGCCGTCAGCGGCGTCGGCCTCTTCTACGTCGCCTGGCTCGCGGCCCTATGAGCGCCCGGCTCGACACCCTCACCAGCTGGCACGCGGACTGGTCGGGTCTGCGCGTCGTCGTCCTCGGGCTCTCGGTGACCGGGTTCTCCGTCGCCGACACGCTCGCCGAGCTCGGCGCCGACGTGCTCGTGGCCACCGAGACGGCCGACGAAGAGTACGCCCGCCTCCTCCCGGTCATCGGCGCGCGGCTGTGGACCGGCACCCTCGACACCGTCCCGGACGCCGTCGCAGACCACGCGCCGGAGGTCGTCATCGCCTCGCCCGGCTTCCCGCCGCACCATCCCGTCATCGCCTGGGCGCGCGCGGAGGGCATCGCCCTCTGGGGCGACGTCGAGCTCGCCTGGCGCGTGCGCGACAAGGTCGTGCGCCCGGACGGCCGCCCCGCCGACTGGCTCACAATCACCGGCACGAACGGCAAGACCACGACGACGCAGCTCACCGCTGCGATGCTCGTCGCGGGGGGCCTGCGCGCCGCCCCGTGCGGCAACATCGGCGTGCCGGTGCTCGACGCCGTGCGCGACCCCGGTGGCTTCGACGTCCTCGTCGTGGAGCTCTCCAGCCACCAGCTCTGGTACCTGAGCCTGCAGACCGGCCCCGAGCCCCTCTCGCCGCACGCGAGCGTCTGCCTGAACCTCGCCGACGACCACCTCGAGTGGCACGGCTCGGCGCGCGGATACCGCGACGCGAAGGCGTTCGTCTACCAGAACACCCGCGTCGCGTGCGTCTACAACAAGGCGGATGCCGCGACCCGCGAGATGGTCGAGGACGCCGACGTCGTGGAGGGATGCCGCGCCATCGGCTTCGACCTCGGCGTTCCCGGTCCCAGCGATGTGGGCCTCGTCGACGGCATCCTCGTCGACCGCGCCTTCCTCGACGACCGGCGCACGAGCGCCCTGGAACTCACGACGGTGGATGACCTCGCCGCCCGCGGCCTCGGCGCTCCGCACGTCGTCGCGAACATCCTCGCCGCGAGCGCGCTGGCCCGGTCCCTCGATGTCGCCCCCGCCGCCATCCGCGACGCGCTGACGACCTTCCGCCTCGACCCGCACCGCATCGAGCTCGTCGCGGTCGCCGCCGGCGTCACCTGGATCGACGACTCGAAAGCCACGAACCCGCACGCCGCCGCGTCGTCGCTCGCGGCGTTCCCCGGCGCGGTGTGGGTCGTCGGCGGCCTCCTCAAGGGCGTCGACATCGCCGAGCTCGTCGCGGGACCCGGCACCGCCGTCAAAGCCGCCATCGTCATCGGCGTCGAACGTGCCGCGATCACGGCGGCGTTCGAGCGACACGCGCCCGCGGTCCCGGTGTTCGAGGTCGACGCCGCCGAGACTGAAGACGTCATGACAGAGGTCGTCGAACTGGCGGCGGGCATCGCGCGTGACGGAGACGTGGTCCTCCTCGCTCCCGCCGCGGCATCCTTCGACCAGTTCGCGTCCTACGCGGACCGCGGGAAGCGGTTCGCGGACGCGGTGCAGGAACGGATCGGAAGGGGAGCCGGTGGCGACGACCACGACGGGGCGAACCCGACCGAGCACCCCGCCGGCTGACGGCGGCCCGAGCGGCCCGAGCGGTTTCTCGGCGCGGGTCTCCCTGGGCCGGGCGTTCGCGCCGGTCCCGAGCGAGTTCCTGCTGATCGCCTCGACCGCCCTGCTGCTGACCGGCTTCGGCCTCGTGATGGTGCTCTCGGCGACGATGGCGACCTCGACGGCCGGTGGGCAGAGCCCGTTCGAAGTCGTCCTGAAGCAGGCGGTGTTCGCCGTCATCGGCATCCCGCTGATGTTCGTCGTGAGCCGTTTCCCGCTGCAGTTCTGGAAGCGCATCGCGTGGCCCGCGCTCATCGGCGCGCTCCTGTTCCAGCTGCTCGTCTTCGTGCCGGGGCTCGGCATCACCAACGACGGCAACACCAACTGGATCGCGATCGGCGGGTTCCAGGCGCAGCCGTCGGAGTTCCTCAAGCTCACGCTGGCGCTGTGGCTCGGCTACGTCCTGTACCGCAAGCAGACCCTGCTCGGCCTCTGGCGGCACGTGTTCATCCCCGTCGTGCCCGTCGGGATCATCGTCATCGGCACCGTCATGGCCGGTCACGACCTCGGCACCGCCATGATCCTCATGCTGATCCTCCTCGGCTGCCTGTTCTTCTCCGGCGTGAAGCTGCGGATCTTCCTGCTGCCGCTCGTGGGCGTCCTCATCGCCGCGGCGGCGTTCGCCGTCACGAGCCCGAACCGCATGAAGCGCATCATGAGCTTCCTCGACGTCGACAGCCTCGCCTGCTACGACACGTCGTGCTACCAGCCGCTGCACGGCGTGTGGGGGCTCGCCAACGGCGGTGTCTTCGGGCTCGGCCTCGGCAACTCCCGCGAGAAGTACGAATGGCTGCCGGCCGCCGCGAACGACTACATCTTCGCCATCGTCGGCGAGGAGCTCGGCCTCATCGGCTGCATCGTCGTGCTCGCCCTGTACACGCTGTTCGCGGTCGGCGCCTTCCACGTCATCCGCAAGACCCACGACCCGTTCGTCCGCATCGCCGCGGGCGGCATCACGGTGTGGGTCGTCGGGCAGGCCCTCATCAACATCGCCGTCGTGCTGCGGCTCTCGCCCGTGCTCGGCGTGCCCTTGCCGTTCATGTCGCAGGGCGGCACGTCGCTGCTGTCGGTCCTGCTCGCGTGCGGCGTCCTGCTGTCGTTCGCGCGCACGCTGCCCCCGCCCGTCGACCGGATGCCGGTGCCCGCCCGGCCCGTGCGGACGACGCGCGCCCGGTAACCTCGACCGGGTGACGACGTATCTGCTCGCCGGCGGCGGGACCGCCGGCCATGTCAATCCCCTCCTCGCCGTCGCCGACGCGCTGTGCGCCCGCGACCCGGAGTCGACGGTGCTGGTGCTCGGCACGAAGGAGGGCCTGGAGGCCCGGCTCGTGCCCGAGCGCGGCTACGAGCTGCTGGTCGTCGACAAGGTCCCCTTCCCGCGCCGCCCCGACGGCGCCGCGCTCAGATTCCCGGTGGCCTTCCAGCGCGCCATCGCGCAGGTCCGTGCGCACATCCGCGACCGCGGCGTCGATATCCTCGTCGGCTTCGGCGGCTATGCGTCGGCGCCCGGCTACGTCGCGGCGCGCCGGGAGCGCATCCCGTTCGTCGTGCACGAGGCCAACGCACGGCCGGGACTCGCGAACATCCTCGGCGCCCGCTCCGCCGCCGGGGTCGGAGTCGCCTTCGGCGGGACGCCGCTGCGGGGAGCCCGCACGGTCGGGATGCCGCTGCGCCGCGAGATCGTCGACCTCGACCGTGCCGCGCTCCGCGGCGAGGCGGCGGCGCTGTTCGGACTGGATGCCGACAAGCCCGTGCTGCTCGTCTTCGGCGGGTCGCTCGGCGCCCGCCGCCTCAACGAGACCCTCGCCGCGTCGTGGCAGGACATCACGGCCGCCGGCTGGCAGGTGCTGCACGCCGCGGGGGAGCGCAACGACGCCACGGACTCCGGCGACCCGGCGTACCGCGTCGTGCCGTACATCGACCGGATGGACCTCGCGTTCGCCCTCGCCGACGTCATCGTCTCCCGCGCCGGCTCCGCGACCGTGAGCGAGATCAGCGCCCTCGGCATCCCCGCCGTCTACGTCCCCTACGCCGTCGGCAACGGCGAGCAGGCGCTCAACGCCGCCTCCGCGGTCGCGGCGGGCGCTGCCCGCCTCGTCACGGATGCCGACTTCGCGCCGGCGTACGTCCGCGACGACCTCGTGCCGCTCCTCCGGGACTCCGCCGCGCTGGAGCGCATGCGGGATGCCGCCGGGGCCGTCGGCACCCGGACGGGCACGGAGAACGTCGTCGCGCTGATCGACGAGGCGCTCGCGCGCTGACGACCCGGCATTCCTCGGCCAGCGCGCCGCAGGCTCCGGCTCGGCGGGTCCGACCTAGACTTGTCGGGTCATGATTCGACCCGACCTGAGCCTTTCCATCCCCGAGGACATCACCGCCGCCCACTTCATCGGCATCGGCGGTTCCGGCATGTCCGGTCTCGCCGGGATGTTCCTCGACCGCGGCATCCGCGTGTCCGGCTCGGACCGCGCCGACAGCCCCACGCTGCGCGCCCTCGCGGCGCGCGGCGCGACCGTCCACGTCGGCCACGACGCGGCGAACCTGCCGGCGGACGCCGACACCGTCGTGCACACCGGCGCCATCTGGCCGGAGAACCCCGAGTTCCTCCTCGCGAAGGAGCGCGGCCTGCACGTCATCCACCGCTCGCAGGCGCTGTACTGGCTCATCGGCGGACGCCGGCTCGTGAGCGTCGCCGGCGCGCACGGCAAGACCACCTCCACCGGCATGATCGTGACGGCGCTCCGCAGCCTCGGCACGGCGCCCACCTTCGTCAGCGGCGGCGTCATCGCCGATCTCGGGGTCTCCAGCGGCACCGGCGGCGATGAGCTGTTCGTCATCGAGGCCGACGAGTCCGACGGCACGTTCCTCCTCTACGACACCTCGGTCGCACTCATCACGAACGTCGACCCCGACCACCTCGACCACTGGGGCACGCGCGAGGCGTTCTACGACGGGTTCGTCCGGTTCGCGAACGAGGCGCGGGAGGCCGTCGTCATCTCCGCGGACGACGCCGGCGCCCGGCAAGTCGCCGCAGGCCTCACCCACCCGAACGTCCTGACCTTCGGCGAGGCCGAGGGGGCGGACGTCCGCCTCACCGACATCCGCACCGACGGACCCGTCACCTTCACGCTGAGCCACGGCGGCGAGAGCGTCGCCGGGCACCTCACGGTTCCCGGCGCGCACAACGCGATCAACGCCGCGGGCGCCGTCGCCGTGCTCCTGACGCTCGGCTACGCCCTCGAGCCCGCCCTCCGCGCCGTCGAGACCTTCGGCGGAACCGTGCGCCGGTTCGAGCTGCACGGCACCGAGCGGGGCGTCAGCGTCTACGACGACTACGCCCACCACCCCACCGAGGTCGCCGCCGCGCTGGCCGCAGCCCGCACCGTCGTGGGCGGCGGCCGCATCATCGCGCTGCACCAGCCGCACACCTACTCGCGCACGCAGGAGATGTACCGCGAGTTCGCCGACGTCCTCGAATCGCTCGCCGACCACACCGTCGTGCTGGACGTCTACGGCGCGCGCGAGGACCCGGTCCCCGGGGTCACGGGCGAGCTCGTGAGCGGCGCGTTCCACGACCCCGACAAGGTGCATTTCGTCGCGGACTGGCAGCAGGCGGCGGACTACACCGCCTCCGTCGCACGCGACGGCGACTACGTCATCACGCTGGGCTGCGGCAACGTCAACCTCATCATCCCGCAGGTCCTGCAGGCCCTCTCCGGGGCACGGGGGTAGTCGTGCGCCGGCCGAGCCCGCTCCCGCCACCGCCGCCGGCGGCCGAGCCGCGCGGACGGGTCGACCTCGACGAGACCGCGCCGATCGAACCGCTCTGGTTCGAGGAGGCGGCCACGCGTCGCCCCGACGAGATCGCCCCCGTCGTGCCCCTGACGGCGGATGCCGGCACCGGCGGCGATGACCGGATCGGCGTCCGCGACGTCTGGGCCGCCGCCCGTGCCCGCCGCCGCACGCTCCGCGCGGAGGTGCGGCGCTTCACCGTGCGCCAGCGCCGCCGCCGCATGGTGTGGCTCACCGTCGGCGTCGCGCTCGCGGCGCTGATCCTCGGCACCCTCGGCGCCGCCTACAGCCCGCTGTTCGCGGTGCAGAAGGTCAGCGTCGTCGGCGCCTCGACCCTCGACGCCGCCGCCGTCGAGACGGCGCTGGCGGATCAGATCGGCACGCCGCTGCCCCTCGTCGACTCCAGCGAGGTCAAGGCCGCCCTCGTCGCGTTCCCGCTCGTCGAGTCCTACGCGATCGAGGCGCGGCCGCCGCACGAGCTCATCATCCGGATCGTCGAGCGGACGCCGATCGGCTCGGTCCCCTCCGCCGCGGGGTGGACCCTCGTCGATGCCGCGGGCGTCGCGCTGTCGACGACCCCCGAGCCGCCCGCCGACCACCCGACGCTCGAGATCGCCGGGGGAGTGGGGTCCAAGGCCTTCACCGCCGCCGGCACCGTGTTCCGTGCCCTGCCCGACGACATCCGCGCGCAGGTCACCGGCATCTCCGCCACGACCGCGAACGACGTCACCCTCACCCTCGGCGGCACCGGCACGACCGTCGTGTGGGGAAACGCCGACGACTCCGCGCGCAAGGCGATCGTGCTCGCGCAGACGATGATCTCCCTCCCGCCGAGCGCGGTCGGCACGTACGACGTGTCCTCCCCGGCCGCCGTCGTCGTCCGCTGATCACGCCGCTCCGACGGCGACGCATCGAATGTGCGCGCCGATGTCGCGACACGCCCAGTGCCTGGCGCGCCGCGGCATCCCGCCCGCTTACTTTCAATCAAGGAATTGCATACTCGGCAATTCTTTAAACCTCTACTTGAGGTTCAAGGTTTAGACATTGTGGTTCGGATGAGACGGAGGCCGGCATGAGCCAGAACCAGAACTACCTCGCGGTGATCAAGGTCGTGGGTGTGGGTGGCGGCGGCGTGAACGCCGTCAATCGGATGATCGAGCTCGGGCTGCGAGGTGTGGAGTTCATCGCGGTCAACACCGACGCGCAGGCGCTGCTGATGAGCGACGCCGACGTGAAGCTCGACGTCGGACGCGAGCTGACGCGCGGCCTCGGCGCCGGCGCCGACCCCGAGGTGGGTCGCCGCGCGGCGGAGGACCACGCGGAGGAGATCGAGGAGGCGCTCGCGGGCGCGGACATGGTCTTCGTCACCGCCGGTGAGGGCGGCGGCACCGGCACGGGCGGCGCGCCCGTCGTGGCCCGGATCGCCAAGTCCATCGGCGCCCTGACCATCGGTGTCGTCACGAAGCCGTTCTCGTTCGAGGGCCGCCGCCGTCAGCAGCAGGCCGAGCTCGGCGTGTCGAAGCTCAAGGAAGAGGTCGACACCCTCATCGTGGTGCCGAACGACCGCCTCCTGGAGATCAGCGACCGCGGCATCTCGATGATCGAGGCGTTCGCCACGGCCGACCAGGTGCTCCTCGCCGGTGTCCAGGGCATCACCGACCTGATCACGACGCCGGGTCTCATCAACCTCGACTTCGCCGACGTCAAGTCGGTCATGCAGGGCGCGGGCTCCGCGCTCATGGGCATCGGCTCCGCGCGGGGCGCGGACCGGGCGATCAAGGCGGCCGAGCTGGCCGTCGAATCGCCGCTCCTGGAGGCCTCCATCGAGGGTGCGCACGGTGTGCTGCTGTCGATCCAGGGTGGCTCGAACCTCGGCATCTTCGAGATCAACGACGCCGCCCAGCTGGTGAAGGAGGCCGCGCACCCCGAGGCCAACATCATCTTCGGCACGGTCATCGATGACACCCTCGGCGACGAGGTGCGCGTCACGGTCATCGCCGCCGGCTTCGACAGCGGCGAGCCGACTCTCAAGGTCGAGCCCATCGCCGTGAGCCGTCCGGCCTCCACGCCGGTCCTGCCCGCCGTGCCCGCCGAAGAGGCCGCGCGCGACCTCGAGGTCGCCGACGTCAAGGAATCGGTGTCCGTCTCGGCGCCCGTGACGACGGGCTACGAGTCCGCCTTCGGGGACGACGACCTGGACATCCCGGACTTCCTGAAGTAACGAGCCCGTGGACCTCGCGGAGCGTCTCGCCGACGTCGACGCCCGCATCGCCAGCGCGATGCGGGCGTCGCGGCGCGCTCCGGAGACGGTGACGCGCATCGTCGTGACGAAGTTCCACCCGCCAACCCTCATCGAGAGCCTCTACGCACTGGGTGTCCGCGACCTGGGGGAGAACCGGCAGCAGGAGCTCACCGCCAAGCACGAGGCGCTGGCGGGCCTGCCCGGCCTCCGCTGGCATTTCATCGGCCAGGGGCAGACGAACAAGGCGCGCGCGATCCGCGCGGCCGCGGATGCCGTCCATTCGGTCGACCGCGCCAAGCTCGCCGACGCGCTGCATGCGGCCGCGCCCGACGCGGCACCCCTCGACGTGCTGCTGCAGGTCAACCTCACGGGCGACCCGGGCCGCGGGGGCACGCAGCCGGCCGACCTGCCCGCCCTGGCCGGACACGTCGCCGAAGCCTGCCCCTCGCTGCGCGTGCGGGGCGTCATGGCCGTCGCGCCGCTCGGTGAGGATCCCGCGCCGGCATTCGCCCGCCTGGCCGACGCCGCCGCCGTCGTCCGCGCCGTGGTCCCCGACGCCGACTGGATCTCCGCCGGCATGACCGGCGACTTCGAGGCGGCCATCGCTGCCGGTGCGACACACCTGCGGATCGGCTCCGCAATCACGGGTCCGAGGCCCGTCCACGGTTAACCTCAAGACAGACAGCAAACGGAGGATGCGATGTCGAACCCGCTCAAGAAGACCATGGTGTACCTGGGCCTCGCCGACGAGGAGGAAGCCTACGACGAGCCCGTCGCCGAGACGCCGAACCGTCGCGAACGCTCCGTCGAGAAGGCAGCCCCTGTGACCCCGATCCACCGCCCCACGGTCGTCCGCCAGCCGACGGCCGGCACGGTCAGCGAGATCCTCACGGTGCACCCCAAGCAGTACCGGGATGCGCAGATCATCGCGGAGAACTTCCGCGACGGCATCCCCGTGATCATCAACCTCTCGCAGATGAGCGACGCCGACGCGCGCCGGCTCATCGACTTCGCGAGCGGACTGTCGCTGGGCCTCTACGGCCGTATCGAGCGCGTGACCAGCAAGGTCTTCCTGCTTTCGCCCGAGAACGTCGCCGTCTCCGGCGACGGGGCCGTCGCGCAGGCCGACCCCGAGGCTGCGCCCTTCTCGAACTAAGTCGTGGAGCTCGTCCGGCTGATCGCCCAGATCGCCAACGTCCTGCTGCTCGTCTACATCCTTCTGCTGCTCGCGCGGCTGATCATGGAGTACATCCCGCTGTTCAACCGCGAGTGGCGCCCCCGCGGGTTCGGGCTCGTGCTGGCGGAGATCGTGTACACGGTCACCGACCCGCCGATCAAGCTCTTCCGCCGCCTCATCCCTCCGCTGCGTCTCGGCGTCATCGCCATCGATCTCGGGTTCCCGCTGACGATGCTGCTGTGCTTCATCCTGCTCTCCGTCGTCCGCACGATCGCCCAGATGTGACGTTCTCGCGACCGTGTGGCGCGCGGTCTATGCTGGGGGAGTACGGCTCGCGGCACGCGGGCCACCCCTGAATCGGCCCGAGTTCGGGCCCCGATAAGAGGAAACACCATGGCTTTGACCCCCGAAGACGTCGTGACCAAGCAGTTTCAGCACGTCCGGTTCAAGGAAGGGTTCGACCCGGATGAGGTCGACGACTTCCTCGACGAGATCGTCGTCGAATGGCGCAAGACGATCGCCGAGAACGAGGAGCTGAAGGCCAAGCTCGCCGCGTACGAGTCCGGCTCCACGCCGGCTCCCGCCGCCGAGGCTCCGCAGGAGCAGGCCGAGGAGACGCCCGTCGTCGAGGAGGAGGCGCCGGCCCCCGTCGCCGCCGTCGAGACCCCCGCGCCGGCTCCGGCCGCCTCCGCCGCTCCCGCCGCCGCATCGGCCGGCATCATCGAGCTGGCCCAGCGCCTGCACGACGAGCACGTCGCCGAGGGTCTCGCGCAGAAGGAGAAGCTCATCTCCGAGGCTGAGGGCAAGGCGGCGTCGATCGTCGCCGAGGCCGAGGCCCGCGCCCGCGACGAGGTCGCCCGACTCGAGGGCGAGCGCGCCAAGCTCGAGGGTCGCATCACCGAGCTCCGCCAGTTCGAGCGCGACTACCGCACCCAGCTGCGCAACCTGATCGAGGAGAAGCTCCGCGAGCTCGATGTCGCGGGCACGGGTTCGGGCGCCACGCCGATCTCCGCCTCCTAGGCCTCGCCTTTGACAGGCAAGGCCCCCCTGCGTGCTGCGGCGGCCGGCACCATCATCGCGTTCCTCGCGGTGCTGGTGCTGGCCGCCGATCAGTTCAGCAAGCATCTCGCGCTCGAGAACCTGCCCTACCAGGAGCGGGTCCCCGTGGTCGGCGACTTTCTGCAGTTCTACCTGACCCGCAACCCCGGCGCCGCGTTCTCGCTCGGCGAGGGCGTGACCTGGGTCTTCACGATCATCCTCGCCGCGGCAGCCGTCACGATCGTCGTCCTGGCCGTCCGGCAGGTCCGGTCGCGCTGGTGGGCCGTCGTCCTGGGGCTCTTGCTCGGCGGCATCCTCGGCAACCTCACGGACCGGCTCCTGCGCGAGCCGGGCTTCCCGACCGGGCACGTGGTCGACTTCATCCACACGCCCTGGATGATGCCCGCGATCTACAACGTCGCCGACATCTTCATCGTCTCGATGATGATCACGGTCGCCCTCCTCGTCCTGCTGGGGCTGCACCTCGACGGCACCCGGGAGCGCCGCAGCGCGGCGCACGGCGAGGATGCCGTCACGTCCGCGGACGCCTGACATGGATTCGCGCAGCCTCCCCGTCCCGGACGGCCTCGACGGCGTCCGCGTGGACGCCGCCCTCGCCAAGCTCCTCGGGTTTTCCCGCACCTTCGCGGCCGAGGTCGCCGAGGCCGGCGGCGTGACGCTGGACGGGCGCTCGCTCGGCAAGTCCGACAAGCTCGCAGCCGGCGGCTGGCTCGTGGTGACCTGGCAGGCTCGGCGCGAGCCGGAGATCGTGCCGATCGCCGTCCCCGACCTCGGGATCGTGTACGACGACGACGACATCGTCGTCGTCGACAAGCCGGCCGGGGTCGCCGCGCACCCCTCCGTCGGCTGGGAGGGTCCCACCGTGCTCGGTGCGCTCGCGGCCGCCGGATTCCGGATCGCCACGACCGGCGCCGCCGAGCGCCAGGGCGTCGTGCACCGACTCGACGTCGGCACGAGCGGGCTCATGGTCGTCGCGAAGAGCGAGCGGGCGTACACGGCACTCAAGCGCGCGTTCAAGGAGCGCGAGGTGGACAAGATCTACCACGCCGTCGTGCAGGGGCACCCCGACCCGCTGGCCGGCACCATCGACGCGCCGATCGGCCGGCATCCCACGCACTCGTGGAAGTTCGCGGTCACGCCCACGGGCAAGGACTCCGTCACGCATTACGAGACGATCGAGGCGTTTCCCGGAGCCTCGCTCCTGGAGATCCACCTCGAGACCGGGCGCACGCATCAGATCCGCGTGCACATGGCCGCGCACCGTCATCCGTGCGCGGGCGACCCGCTGTACGGCGCGGACCCCACCCTGTCGGCGCGCCTGGGTCTCACCCGCCAGTGGCTGCACGCCCATGAGCTGTCCTTCGCGCACCCCACGACGACGGACTGGGTGACCTTCACGTCGGACTACCCGGCCGACCTCGCCCACGCCCTCGACGTCCTCCGCGGCGACCAGGACTGAGCGCCGGTCTCCGCGACGACGGCGGCCTCTGGCATCCTGTCGGCATGACGATCGGCATACGGCCGGCTCCGTGCTGAACGGGTACCCGCGCGTGCTCATGCGAAAGGACCTCCGATGACCGCGACCTCTGTGCTCGGCCGGCGTTTCGCCCGCGCGAACCTCCTCTGGCTCGATCTCCTGAGCGCCCTCACCGCCGCGCAGCTCGCGGCGCGCCTGCCGGGACTGCCGTCGAATCCGATCGGCGAGCAGCTCTGGTGCGTCCTCGGGGCGCGGGAGAGTTACCCGCGCGCGGCCCGGGCGGGCAGCTGGCAGGGCTTCACGAGTCCCGTCACCCACGAGCAGACCACGGATGCCGTGGTGCTCCGCGCCGCACTGGAGTCCACCGCGGCCGACGTCGCGGAGTGGCTCGACACCGTCGACTCCGACGATGACTGGCAATACGCGCTCGCGCTCCTGGAGCACGAGACGCAGCACCACGGCCAGCTCATCCGCTACCTGTACGGGCTCGAGATCCCTCGTCCGGCATCGTGGCAGCAGCAGTACGCGCTCGACGAGCAGTTCTAGCCCACGCCATCCCTCAGCGCGGGTTCAGGCGATCCGCCGGAGTCAGGCGGATCCCGCGGCGATGTGCCTGAGCCGGGCTGATCGCCTGATCGCGGCAGACGGGGGCGGCGACGGGCGCGGCGACGGGCGCGGCGCGGCGCGCGGCGTTCAGCGGCCGCCGCGGAAGGTCGCCGGGTCGTCCTCCGCGATCGCCAGCGCCACGAGACGCACCTGCTCGGGTGCGAGCTCGCCGAGCTCGCCGAGACCGAACCAGCCGACCTCGGTGAGCTCGCCGTCGGCCGGGTGCGGGTCGCCGGAGACCCACGTGCACCGGAACACGAGGTCGAGGTAGTCGGCCTGGTCGCCGTTGGCGTACGTGATGCGCGGCACCTGGTGCACGAGCGCGAGCCGCTCGACGCGCACGACGACCCCCGCCTCCTCGAGGCACTCGCGGGCAGCGGCGTCGGCAGGCTCCTCGCCGGGATCGACGATCCCGGACACGCACCGCCACTCGCCGTTGTCGGCGCGCTTGCCGAGCAGCACCTTCTCGTCGCGGAAGACGACGGCGGTCGTGCCGACCAGGGGGAGCGGGGCGGTGCCGATCTTCTCGCGCAGCGCCAGGACGAATTCGGGAGTGGCCATTCGTCCAGGCTAGAGGCTTGACCTTCAACTCAAGGGTGAAGCGACCTGCCGCCGGCACGGCCTGCCCGGACCGGGGATGTCGGGAGTCTTCGTAGACTCGACGGGTGGCATCCGACTCCTTCGTACACCTGCACGTGCACAGCGAGTACTCGATGCTCGACGGGGCTGCGCGCATCGGTCCGATGGTGCAGGAGGCGGCCCGGCAGGGCATGCCCGCCATCGCCGTGACCGACCACGGCAACACCTTCGCGGCGTTCGAGTTCTACAAGACGGCGAAGGATGCCGGCATCAAGCCGATCATCGGCATCGAGGCCTACGTCACCCCCGGCACGCACCGCAGCGACAAGTCGCGCGTGCGATGGGGGAGCCCGGACCAGAACAGCGACGACGTGTCGGGGTCAGGCGCCTACACCCACATGACGCTCCTGTCGGAGACGACGGAGGGGATGCACAACCTCTTCCGGCTCTCCAGCAAGGCGTCGATCGAGGGGTACTATTTCAAGCCCCGCATGGACCGCGAGCTGCTGCAGCAGTACTCCAAGGGACTCATCGCGACGACCGGCTGCCCCTCCGGCGAGGTCCAGACCCGCCTGCGCCTCGGCCAGTACGACGCCGCGCGTGCCGCGGCGGCGGAGTTCCAGGACATCTTCGGCAAGGAGAACTACTTCGCCGAGATCATGGACCACGGGCTGTCCATCGAGCGCCGGGTCATGACCGACCTGCACCGCATCGCGAAGGACCTCTCGATCCCGCTCGTCGCGACCAACGACCTGCATTACACGCACCAGCACGACTCGACGAGCCACGCCGCCCTCCTGTGCGTGCAGTCCGGTTCGACGCTCGACGACCCCAACCGGTTCAAGTTCGACGGGGACGGCTACTACGTCAAGACACCGGCCGAGATGCGCCAGATCTTCCGCGACCACGAGATCGCATGCGACAACACGCTCCTCATCGCGGAGCGCTGCGACGTCGAGTTCAACACGTCGGCCAACTACATGCCGCGCTACCCCGTCCCCGACGGCGAGACCGAGGAGAGCTGGTTCGTCAAGGAGGTCGAGAAGGGGCTGCGGTACCGCTACCCGCACGGCATCCCTGACGAGGTGCGCCGGCAGGCGGAGTACGAGACCGGCGTCATCGTCCAGATGGGCTTCCCGGGGTACTTCCTCGTCGTCGCCGACTTCATCAACTGGGCGAAGGATCACGGCATCCGCGTCGGTCCTGGCCGCGGTTCCGGCGCCGGCTCCATGGCCGCGTACGCCATGCGGATCACCGATCTCGACCCGCTGCGCCACGGCCTCATCTTCGAGCGCTTCCTCAACCCCGACCGCGTCTCGATGCCCGACTTCGACGTCGACTTCGACGACCGCCGCCGCGGCGAGGTCATCCAGTACGTCACCGAGAAGTACGGCGACGAGCGTGTCGCACAGATCGTGACCTACGGCACCATCAAGGCCAAGCAGGCGCTGAAGGATGCCGGCCGCGTGCTCGGCTTCCCGTTCAGCATGGGCGAGAAGCTCACGAAGGCGATGCCCCCGGCCGTCATGGGCAAGGACATGCCGCTGGAGGGCATGTTCGACCCGAAGCACCCGCGCTACAAGGAGGCCAGCGAGTTCCGCGCTGTCATCGAGACCGACCCGGAGGCGAAGACCGTCTTCGACACCGCGGTGGGCCTGGAGAACCTGAAGCGCCAGTGGGGCGTGCACGCGGCCGGCGTCATCATGTCCTCGGAGCCGCTGATCGACATCATCCCGATCATGAAGCGGGAGCAGGACGGCCAGATCGTCACGCAGTTCGACTACCCGTCGTGCGAGTCCCTCGGTCTCATCAAGATGGACTTCCTGGGGCTGCGGAACCTCACGATCATCGACGACGCGCTGGACAACATCGCTGCCAACCGCGGCGAGAAGCTGGTCCTGGAGGATCTGACCCTCGACGACCAGGCGGCGTACGACCTGCTGGCCCGCGGCGACACGCTCGGCGTCTTCCAGCTCGACGGCGGGCCCATGCGCTCGCTCCTGCGCCTGCTGAAGCCGGACAACTTCGAGGACATCTCCGCCGTCATCGCCCTGTACCGTCCGGGCCCGATGGGTGCGAACTCGCACATCAACTACGCGATGCGCAAGAACGGCCAGCAGGAGATCACCCCGATCCACCCCGAGTTCGAGGAGTCGCTCAGCGAGATCCTGAGCACCAGCTACGGCCTCATCATCTACCAGGAGCAGGTGATGGCCATCGCGCAGAAGGTGGCCGGGTTCAGCCTCGGCCAGGCCGACATCCTGCGCCGCGCGATGGGCAAGAAGAAGAAGTCCGAGCTGGACAAGCAGTTCGAGGGCTTCCAGGCCGGCATGCGCGCCAACGGGTACTCCGACGGCGCGGTGGAGAAGCTGTGGGAGATCCTCCTGCCCTTCTCCGACTACGCGTTCAACAAGGCGCACTCCGCCGCGTACGGTCTCGTGTCGTACTGGACCGCGTACCTGAAGGCGCACTACCCCGCGGAGTACATGGCCGCGCTCCTCACGAGCGTCGGCGACGCGAAGGACAAGCTCGCCGTGTACCTCAACGAGTGCCGGCGCATGGGCATCCGCGTCCTCCCGCCCGACGTGGGGGAGTCGATCCGGTACTTCGCGGCCGTCGGCGAGGACATCCGCTTCGGGCTCGGCGCGATCCGCAACGTCGGCGCGAACGTCGTCGACGGGATCGTGCAGGCGCGCCAGGACGATTCGTTCGTGAGCTTCCACGACTTCCTCACGAAGGTGCCGATCCACGTCGCGAACAAGCGCACCGTCGAGTCGCTCATCAAGGCGGGAGCCTTCGATTCGCTGGGGTCCACCCGCCGCGCGCTCATGGAGATCCACGAGGACGCCACCGAGGCGGCCGTGGACACGAAGCGCAAGGCCGCCACCGGCGCCATCGGGTTCGACTTCGACAGCCTCTACGACGAGGCCGAGGAGATCATGCCGGCCAAAGTGCCGGACCGCCCGGAGTGGACCAAGAAGGACAAGCTCGCCTTCGAGCGGGAGATGCTCGGCCTATACGTCTCCGATCATCCGCTCGCGGGTCTCGAGATCCCCCTCGCCAAGCACGCCAGCACCTCGATCCACGATCTGCTGGCCTCCGACGACGTGCAGGACGGCGATCAGGTCACCGTCGCCGGGCTCGTCACGAGCGTGCAGCATCGGGTCGCGAAGCAGAGCGGCAACCCGTACGGCATGATCACGATCGAGGACTTCGACGGCGAGGTCACCGTCATGTTCATGGGCAAGACGTACGCCGAGTTCCAGTCGCTGCTGGTATCGGATGCCATCCTCGTCGTCCGGGGACGGGTGTCGCGCCGCGACGACGGGCTGAACCTCCATGGGCAGACGGCGTTCGTCCCCGACCTCGGCGCCGTCGACGCGTCCGGTCCGCTCGTCCTGCTCATGCCGGAGCATCGCGCCACGGAGACGATGATCGAGCAGCTCGCCGAGGTGCTCGGACGCCACCGGGGCTCCACCGAGGTCGCGCTCAAGCTGCACAAGGGCGGCACGGCGAAGGTGTTCGAGGTGCCCCTGCCGGTCTCGGTGAGCGTCGACCTGTACGGCGAGCTGAAGGGCCTTCTCGGGCCGCAGTGCCTGGGGTGAGGCGGGTAGGATCGCAGACGCCCGTTGAACGGCCCCGGAAGGATCATCGTGAACGACGAGAAGCCCACCCCCGACAGCATCCACGAGACGGCGGCGACCCCGTCCTTCGGAGGGCGCTCCGCGGACGACACCGCGTCGGATGCCGGGACGGTCGCGCCCGCGGCCGACAGCCCCGCTGACGACCACCCCACCGGCCCCTACGGCGTCGGGCCCTTCTCCCTCCGCGAGGTCGCGCTCGGCGGCGTGTGGCTGCTCGCCTTCATCGTCTCCTTCTTCCCGATCTACGGTCCCATCGGGTCGGGGGTGACCGTGTGGGGCGCCGGCATCGACTGGGTCCTCACGATCGGCGTGCCCTCGGTCGCCGTCTTCCTCCTCGCACTGCGCCGCCTCTCGCCGGACGGCATCCGCCGCGTCGGCTCGCTGGGAATCGATCAGTTCGCCTCCGTCGCGTTCTCGGTCTCCGCGGTCGTCTGGCTCAGCATCCTGTGGAGCGCGTTCGTCTCGCTGGCCGGCTCGCGCGTCTTCGTCGCGACCTGGGTCGTGTGGGTGGAGTTCTTCCTCATGCTCGCGGGCGTCGTCCTGACGGTGTTCGCCCCGATCCTCCCGACCCTCGGCGACGACTTCCGCGGCCGCACCGAGATCGTCGCGCACCGCGTCGCCCGTCCGACGCGCTCCGTGGTCCCGCGCCCCGCCCGGCCCGCACGCCCGGAGCGGCCCGAACCGCGAGGATCTGAGGATGCGGCTGTGCCCGCGTTCGTCGCGCCGGCGCAGGACGCTCCCGTCGATCAGCCCGCGGACGCATCATGGCCGGACGCGAACGAGCCGGCGGACCCCACCGCGGTGCTCTTCCAGGAGCCGCAGCCCGACGACGCGCAGCCCGCCGCGCACCAGGCGTTCTGGGCGCTCTCCCCGGTCGAGCGCGACGTCGTCGACGAGCTCGGGATGCCGCTGTTCACGGTGGGCCCCACCGCCTGGGCGCTCGTCATCGAGGACCGCGGCGACACCTTCGTGGTCCGCCACGAGGACGGTCGCGTCGGCTACCTGCACGACACGTCGGGCGTGACGCGCGGCTGAGCGTCCCGGTCGCGCACCGGTAGTCTGGAGTGATGCTCCGCACGATCGATCTGCGCGGCCGCGCCCTCACTCCGGCCGAGCTGCTGGCCGCCGTGCCGCGCGCCACCGCCGCGCGTGACGAGGCCCTCACGACCGCCGCCCGCATCGTGCATGACGTCGCGGCGCGGGGCGAGGAATCGCTGCGCGAGCAGGCGGAGCAGTTCGACGGGGTCGCCGGCCACGACATCCGCGTCCCGGACGCGCACCTGGACGAGGCGCTCGCGGGGCTCGATCCCGACGTCCGCCGTGCCCTCGAGGAGGCGATCCGTCGCGTGCGGCTCGCGTCGGCCGCCCAGGTGCCGCCGCCGGTCGTCACCGACCTCGGCCCCGGCGCGCGCGTCGAGCAGCACTGGGTGCCCGTCCGCCGGGTCGGCGTCTACGTCCCCGGCGGCAAGGCGGTCTACCCGTCGAGCGTCGTCATGAACGTCGTCCCCGCGCAGGTCGCCGGGGTGACGCAGGTGGCGCTCGCCTCGCCGCCGCAGCGCGAGCACGGGGGACGCGTGCACCCCGTCATCCTCGCCGCCGCGCGTCTCCTCGGCATCGCCGAGGTCTACGCGATGGGCGGCGCGGGCGCGATCGGCGCCTACGCCTACGGTGTGCCGTCGCTGGGCCTGGCGCCGGTCGACGTCATCTCCGGGCCGGGCAACAACTTCGTCGCCCTCGCCAAGCGCGTCGTGGCCGGCATGGTCGGCACCGACTCCGAAGCCGGCGCCACCGAGATCCTCATCGTCGCCGACGACTCGGCCGATCCCGCGCTCGTCTCCGCCGACCTCATCAGCCAGGCGGAGCATGACGAGCAGGCCGCCGCCGTCCTCGTCACGACTTCCGCGCGGCTGGCCGAGGCGGTCCAGGCCGATGTCGCGGTGCGCGCGCCGGCCACCCTGCACGCCGCCCGGATCGCGCAGGCGCTCAGCGGCCCGCAGTCCGCGATCGTCCTCGTCGACGATCTCGCCGTCGCCACGGCATTCAGCAACGCCTACGCGCCCGAGCACCTCGAGCTCCACCTCGCCGAGCCGCGCGTCGCCGACTTCGTCAACGCGGGCGCGATCTTCGTCGGCGACCACTCGCCGGTGAGCCTCGGCGACTACCTCGCCGGGAGCAACCACGTGCTGCCCACCGGCGGGCAGGCCCGCTACGCCGCCGGACTGTCGGCATCCACGTTCCTCCGCCCGCAGCAGGTGATCGCGTACGATCGTGCGGCGCTGGCGGCGGTGCGCGAGGACATCGTCGCGCTCGCCACCGCCGAGGTGCTGCCCGCGCACGGCGAGGCCGTCACCGCACGGTTCGACGCGTAGGCTGGAGCCGCCATGCACTGCCCCTTCTGCCGTCACTCCGATTCGCGCGTCATCGACTCCCGGACCAGCGACGACGGCCTCAGCATCCGTCGCCGTCGGCAGTGCCCGGAGTGCGGCGGACGATTCTCGACGATCGAGACCGCGAGCCTGAACGTCATCAAGCGCTCCGGCGTCATCGAGCCGTTCAGCCGGGAGAAGGTCATGTCCGGGGTCCGCAAGGCCTGTCAGGGTCGCCCCGTGACGGAGGCGGACCTCGCGGTCCTCGCGCAGGCGGTCGAAGAGGCCGTGCGGCAGACCGGCTCGTCGCAGATCGACACGAACGAGATCGGCCTCGCGATCCTCGGCCCCCTCCGCGACCTCGACGAGGTCGCCTACCTGCGCTTCGCGAGCGTCTACCAGGCGTTCGACTCGCTGGAGGATTTCGAGGCCTCGATCTCGCAGCTGCGCGCCGATCACGTCGCGCGCGCCGTCGACGGCGATTCATAAACCCGGGACGCGGGCAGGACGGCACGCCCCGTGACCGTAGGCTGGACGCGATGTATCCCTTCGTCTTCCGCCACGTGTTCACCCGCATGGACCCCGAGACGGCGCACCACGCCGCGATGCTCGTGATCCGCGCCCTGGGGGTCTGGCCGCTCCGGCCGCTCGTGCGCGCCATGACCCGCCCCGACACGCGGCTGCGCACCGAGGCGCTCGGCCTCGTCTTCGACTCGCCGTTCGGGATCGCGGCCGGATTCGACAAGGACGCGACCGCCACGGCCGGGATCTACGCGCTCGGCTTCGGGCACGTCGAGGTCGGCACCGTCACGGCCATCCCGCAGGACGGCAACCCCCGTCCGCGGCTGTTCCGGTTCGTCGCCGACCGGGCACTGGTCAACCGGATGGGCTTCAACAACGCGGGGGCGGCGGCCGCCGCAGCACGCCTGCGGACGGCGCGTCGCCGCGCGGGCACTCTCGTCCTCGGCGCGAACATCGGCAAGAGCCGCGTCGTCGACGTCGCGGCGGCGACCGAGGACTACGTCGCGAGCACGCGGGAGGTCGCGGCCGTCGCGGACTACCTCGTCGTCAACGTCTCCTCGCCCAACACCCCCGGTCTCCGTGGACTGCAGGCCGTGGAGACCCTCCGGCCTCTGCTGACCGCCGTGCGGGATGCCGCGGGCACGACGCCGCTCCTGGTGAAGATCGCGCCCGACCTCGCCGACGACGAGGTGGACGCGATCGCGCGCCTCGCCGTCGACCTGGGACTGGCCGGCCTCGTTGCGACGAACACGACGATCTCCCGTGCCGGACTGACCACGCCGGCCGAGACGGTGGATGCCGCCGGCGCGGGCGGGCTGTCCGGCGCGCCGCTGCGCGCCCGCGCCCTCGAGGTGCTCCGGATCGTCCGGGCCGCCGTGCCGGCGGAGTTCTGCATCATCGCGGCCGGCGGAGTCGAGACCGCCGACGACGTCCGCGAGCGTCTCGCCGCGGGCGCCACGATCGTGCAGGGCTACACCGGGTTCATCTACCGCGGCCCGTTCTGGGCGCGGCAGATCAACCGCGAGCTCGCGAAGCGCTGACGCCGGACCGGCGCGGGCCTCAGGCGGGGTGCTGACCGCGCTTGACCTGCGGCTTCGGCAGCCGCATGAAGCGCATCTGCACGCTGCGCATCGCCGAGTACCAGCCGAGGCCCTTCTCCACGCGGTCCGCGCCGAACTTCGCCTTCGCGAGCTTCTTCACGCGGATGCTGGTGATGATCATGTCGCCGACGGCGAAGAGGATGAACACCCAGAGGGCCACGAACGCGTAGTAGGTGACGGCTGCGTTGGGCACGAGGCTCAGCAGGATCACGACGACCATGAGCGGCATGAGCAGCTCGCCGAGGTGCCAGCCGGAGTCGACGAAGTCACGGGCGAAGCGGCGCTGCGGGCCGCGGTCGCGCAGCGGCAGATACTTCTCGTCACCGTTCGCCATGCCGATCCGCGCCTTCTCGCGCTTGGCCGCGAGCTCCGCCTTGGCGCGTGCCTTGGCTTCCTTCGTGTCGGCGACGAGCGGGCGCTTGCGGGCTGCCTCACGCTCGGCGCGCGTCGGCGTGGGCCGGTTCTTGCCGGGGCCGGAGGTCGCGTCCGACTCGGCGTCGGATGCGGGGACGGAAGGTGTCTTGGCCACGGGTGGGGTCCTCGGTTCGCGGGAAACGTGCCCTCTAAGATTACCCGCATGACTTCCGACCTGTCCCGCCGTGACGCCGTCCGCGACGCCGCGCTCTCCGCCGTGCCCGCCGCCCTCGCAGATCTGGGCACGCTCGTGCGCATCCCGTCGATCGCGTTCCCCGGGTTCGACCGGGCCGAGGTGCAGCGCAGCGCGGAGGCCGTGAAGGGGCTGCTCGACGGACTCGGCATCTTCGACGCCGTCCAGATCAAGACGGCGACGATCCCCGCGACCGGGAACCCCGGCATGCCGGCGGTCCTCGCCACGCGCGCCGCGCGGGGCGGCAAGCCCACGATCCTCCTGTACGCCCACCACGACGTGCAGCCCGTCGGCGACGAGGCGCTGTGGGAGACGCCGCCGTTCGAGCCGACCGTCCGCGACGGCCGCCTCTACGGGCGCGGCTCGGCCGACGACAAGGCGGGCGTGATGGCGCACGTCGGCGCCCTCCGCGCCCTCGTCGAGGCCCTCGGCGCCGACTTCGACCTCGGCGTGAACCTCTTCATCGAGGGGGAGGAGGAGGCCGGCTCCGCGTCCTTCGCGCAGTTCCTCCGCGACAATGCCGAGGCGCTCCGCGCCGATGTGATCGTCGTGGCCGATTCCGGCAACTGGGATGCCGTCACTCCGGCCCTCACCGTCTCGCTGCGCGGCAACGCGCGATTCACGCTGACCGTGCGGACGCTGGACCACGCCTCCCACTCCGGAATGTTCGGGGGAGCGGTCCCGGACGCCATGATGGCGACCGTCAAGCTCCTGGCGACCCTGTGGGACGACGACGGCGCCGTCGCGGTGGAGGGGCTCACCGAGCGCGACGCGGAGACCCCCGACTACACCGAGGAGACGCTGCGCAGCGAGGCGGGCCTGCCCGAGGGCGTGAGTCCTGTCGGGCGCGGCACCATCCTGAGCCGCATCTGGAACAAGCCGTCCATCACGGTGACCGGCATCGACGCCCCTTCGGTCCGCAACGCCTCGAACACCCTCAGCCCCGAGATCTCCGTCGTCATCAGCGCGCGGATCGCGCCGGGACAGAGCGCGAAGGACGCCTACGCCGCCCTGGAGGCCCATCTGCGGGCACATGCGCCGTTCGGGGCCGCGCTGGAGTTCACCGACGTCGACCTCGGCGACGCCTTCCTCGTCGACACGAGCGGCGCCGCCGTCGCGCAGGCGCGGGACGCGCTGGCGGAGGGCTACGGCGTCGATCCCGTCGACATCGGGGTTGGCGGCTCCATCCCGTTCATCGCCGACCTCGTCCGCGAGTTCCCCGCCGCGCAGATCCTCGTGACGGGTGTCGAAGACCCGCACGCCCGGGCGCACAGCCCGAACGAGTCGCTGCACCTGGACACGTTCCGCCGTGCGCTCGTGTCCGAGGCCCTGCTGCTGGAGAGCCTCGACGCGTCGACGCTCTGACGCGCGCCGTCGCCCAGCGCGGGCCCGGGCGCGTGCGGGCGGCGTAGAATCATGGCATCCAGCCGTCTGACAACGGCCCGAAACCTGGGAGCGCCATGACCGACATCGCCACGACCCCCGTCGAGACCACGCCGGCACACGGTGTCGGCCTCACCGCCGCCGCCGCCGCGAAGGTGAAGAGCCTGCTCGAGCAGGAGAACCGCGACGACCTGCGACTGCGCGTCGCCGTGCAGCCGGGTGGATGCTCGGGCCTGATCTACCAGCTCTACTTCGATGAGCGGTACCTCGACGGCGACGCCACGGTCGACTTCGACGGCGTCGAGGTCATCGTCGACGACATGTCCGTCCCGTACCTCGACGGCGCGTCGATCGACTTCAAGGACACGATCTCGGAGCAGGGTTTCACGATCGACAACCCCAACGCGGCGGGCAGCTGCGCCTGCGGCGACAGCTTCCACTGATCGCGCCGGAAAAACCGCGTCGGGCGACCCCCGACATCCTGGACGGTTGGCCTGGATCGGGTGAGAGGTTGCCCTAGACTGGCATCGATCGACCTTCATGACCCCGAAAGGTGAACCGTGCGCGCCAAACGCCGACTCCGCTGGGCCGTCATCCCGATGGGGGTTGCCTCCGCCATCGCGCTTGCAGGCTGCACCCCGTCCGAGCTGAACGGCTACCTCCCCGGCTTCCAGGAGGACGGCTCTCAGGCCACCAACCACACGGCCATGGTGTCGGGGCTGTGGGTGAACTCGTGGATCGTGCTGCTCGCCGTCGGCGTGATCACGTGGGCGCTCATGGGGTTCGCGGCCATCGCCTATCGCCGCCGGAAGGGCCAGTCGGGCCTTCCCGTGCAGATGCGGTACAACATGCCGATCGAGATCTTCTACACGGTCGTCCCGCTCATCCTCGTGCTCGGCTTCTTCGCCTTCACCGCGCGCGACCAGGCGGTCCTCGAGACCCAGTACGACGACCCGGATGTCTGCATCACGGCGATCGGCAAGCAGTGGGCCTGGGACTTCCAGTACACGGAGAGCGACTGCGAAGAGGCCGACGACGCGGTCTGGACGATGGGTGTCCAGGCGCAGACCGACGCGCAGGGCAACGTCACGACCGATCTGCCGACCCTGGTCCTTCCGGTCGACAAGGAAGTCAAGATCAAGCTCCAGTCGCGCGACGTCATCCACTCCTTCTGGATCATCGACTTCCTCTACAAGAAGGACATGTACATCGGGCGGGACAACTACTGGTCCTTCACGCCCACGCGCGAGGGTGAGTACGCGGGCAAGTGCGCCGAGCTGTGCGGCCAGTACCACTCGATGATGCTGTTCAACGTCAACGTCGTCTCCGACGCCGAATACCAGGACTACCTGGAGTCGCTGCGCGACGCCGGCCAGACCGGTGACATCAACGACGCCTACGACCGGCTGCAGAACCTGCCCGGCACCGGCGCATCCGAGGGAGAGAACTGATGGCTACCACGGTTCCGCTGCAAGCCGACACCCAGAGCCGCCCGACGACCCTGCCCCCGCGGCAGGCCGCACTGCTCAGCGCGTCCCGCGTTGACCAGAAGGGCAACCTGATCGTCAAGTGGATCACCTCCACCGACCACAAGACGATCGGGTACATGTACCTCATCGCGTCGGTGCTGTTCTTCCTCCTCGGCGGCGTGATGGCGCTCATCATCCGGGCGGAGCTCTTCGAGCCGGGCATGCAGATCGTCCCGACGAAGGAGCAGTACAACCAGCTCTTCACGATGCACGGCACGATCATGCTGCTGATGTTCGCGACGCCGCTGTTCGCGGGCTTCGCGAACGCCATCCTGCCGCTGCAGATCGGCGCCCCCGACGTCGCGTTCCCGCGCCTGAACGCCTTCGCCTTCTGGCTGTTCCTGTTCGGCTCGCTCATCGCGGTCGCCGGCTTCCTCACCCCGCAGGGTGCGGCCTCGTTCGGCTGGTTCGCGTATCAGCCGCTCGCGAATGCGACGTTCTCACCAGGCGCGGGTGGAAACCTCTGGATGCTGGGTCTCGGCATGAGCGGTTTCGGCACGATCCTCGGCGCCGTGAACTTCATCACGACGATCATCACGATGCGCGCGCCCGGCATGACGATGTGGCGCCTGCCGATCTTCTCCTGGAACACGCTCATCACGAGCATCCTCATCCTCATGGCGTTCCCGGTGCTGGCCGCCGCGATCCTCGCCGCCGCCGCCGACCGCGTGCTCGGTGCGCACATCTACGACCCCGCCAACGGCGGTGTCCTGCTGTGGCAGCACCTGTTCTGGTTCTTCGGGCACCCCGAGGTGTACATCATCGCGCTGCCGTTCTTCGGCATCGTGTCGGAGATCTTCCCGGTGTTCAGCCGGAAGCCGATCTTCGGCTACAAGACCCTCATCTACGCGACCATCGCGATCGCCGCCCTGTCGGTGTCGGTGTGGGCGCACCACATGTACGTCACCGGCGCCGTGCTGCTGCCGTTCTTCGCGCTCATGACGATGCTCATCGCGGTGCCGACGGGTGCGAAGATCTTCAACTGGATCGGCACGCTGTGGCGAGGCTCCGTGACGTTCGAGACGCCCATGGTCTTCGCGCTCGGCTTCCTCGTGTCCTTCGTCTTCGGTGGTCTCACCGGCGTCATCCTCGCTTCGCCGCCGCTGGACTTCCACCTGTCCGACTCGTACTTCGTCGTCGCGCACTTCCACTACGTCGTCTTCGGCACGGTCGTGTTCGCGATGTTCGCCGGCTTCTACTTCTGGTGGCCCAAGTGGACCGGTCGGATGCTCAACGAGCGTCTCGGCTACGTGCACTTCTGGATGCTGTTCATCGGCTTCCACATGACCTTCCTCATCCAGCACTGGCTGGGCGTGGACGGCATGGTCCGCCGCTACGCGGACTACTCCGAGGCTGACGGGTGGACGTGGGGCAACCAGGTCTCCACTGTGGGCGCCATGCTGCTCGGCGCCTCGATGATCCCGTTCCTGTTCAACGTGTGGCTGACCGCCCGCAAGGCGCCGCGGGTCACCGTGAACGACCCGTGGGGCTACGGCGGATCGCTCGAATGGGCGACCTCCTGCCCGCCGCCGCGCCACAACTTCACGTCGATCCCGCGGATCCGCAGCGAGCGTCCCGCGTTCGACCTGAACCACCCCGAGGCCGGCATCCCGGTCGGCGTGGGTCCCGCCAAGGACGCCCCGGATGCACCGGTCGTCGACACCGCCGAGGGAGAGGTCAAGTAAGTGAAGACCAACGTCAACCTCTGGTGGCTGCTGACCGGGTTCTTCCTCCTCGTCGCGGTCGTCTACACGGGGTGGAACATCCTCGCGCACCCCGACCTGCCGTGGCCCAACGCCATCGAGTGGGTCGGCACCGTCGCCCTGCTGTTCACCGCCTTCATGTCGATCCTCATCGGGTTCTACGTCAACCGCGTGCACCGCGCGCAGGGCGGCGAGCTGCCCGAGGACGTCCTGACGGCGGACATCGACGACGGCGACCCGGAGATGGGCGAGTTCAGCCCCTGGTCGTGGTGGCCCATCGTGCTCGCCTCCTCCGCCGCGTTCGGCATGATCGGTCTCTCGGTCGGAACGTGGCTGATGCCGATCAGCATCGCGATCTTCACGGTCGCGATCGTCGGCTGGGTGTTCGAGTACTACCGCGGGTACTTCGCACGCTGAGTCCGTCGCTCTACCGCCTGCGGGCCGGTGTCTCCTCGGACGTCGGCTCGTACCGCGAGGTCAACCAGGACGCGGCGTTCGCCGCGCCCTGGGCGGCCGCCGTCGCGGACGGCGTCGGCGGGGGACCGGCGGGCGACCTGGCCTCCGCGGCGCTCGTGCACCGCCTGGCGGCCGGGAGCCCCCGCTGCGCGGACGCCACCGAACTCGCCGGCCGCATCCGCGCCGCGAACTGGGACCTCGGCGCGCACGTACGCCGCGACCCCGCGCTCGCGGGCATGGCGACGACCTGCACGGGCCTGTGGCTCGCGGCCGGCGGCGCCCTGCTTCTCGCCCACACGGGTGACTCCCGCGCCTACCTCCTCCGGGGCGGCGCGCTCACGCGCCAGACGCGCGACGACTCCTTCGTGCAGGCGCTCATCGACCAGGGGCTCGTGCGTGCCGAGGACGCCTGGTCGCACCCGCGCCGCAACATCATCACGGCGTCGCTGAGCGGCGACGAGCGGGACGTCATCCGGGTGGAGACGCGCGACGCGCTCCTCGGGGACCGCTGGCTGCTCTGCAGCGACGGGGTCACGGACTACGTGCCCGAGCCGGACGTCGCGGCGATCCTCGCGACCACCCCCGACCCCTCCGAGGCGGCCGCGCTCATCGTGGCGCTCGCGCTCGACGCGGCCTCCCGCGACAACGTCACGGCGGTCGTGTGCGACATCGTGGACGGCGCCCCGGATCTCGCGGCGGTGCCGCGCCTGGCGGGCGCCGCGGCAGCCCGATTCGGCGAGGTCGTCGAAGAGGGCCTCGCGACCGCCTGAGCGCCGTCCAGGCGGCGGTTCAGGCCACGGTGCGGGCCGCGGTTCAGGTGACCGGGCCCACGCGCTCCCGGACGACCATCACGAGCGGGTCGAACGTGCGGGGGAGCGGGCCGTCCGCGTTCTCGATGGGCTGTCCCTCGCGCGCCCAGTACTCGAAGCCGCCGATCATCTCGCGGACGCGGTAGCCGAGCTTCGCGAACTCGAGGGCGCCCTTCGTGCCGGCGTTGCACCCCGGACTCCAGCAGTACACGACGACCTCGAGACCGGGGTCGATCTCGGCCGGCGCACGCTCGGCGATCTCGCGGTAGGGCATGTGGATCGCGCCGCGGATGCGGCCCTGATCCCAGGCATCCTGACCGCGCACGTCCACCAGGGCGAACCGCTCGCCGGCCTTCTGGGCGGCGTACACGTCGGAGGCATCCGTCTCGAGCTGGAGCTTGGCGGAGAAGTAGGCGAGCGCATCGGTCATGGCTCTCACGCTAGGCGAACGCGAAAGCGGCGAGGACGACCGTGACGGTCAGTCCTCGCCGCTTTCCTGCCGATGCGGTCAGTCGCCCTTCGTGGGCTTCTTCGTGGTCGGGTCGTCCGAGACGATGATGTTCGACGGACGGTTCGCCGTCTCGGTGTTGTGGCCGTCGTCGATCGGGTGCAGCGGCGCGTCGGGGACTCCGGCACGCTCGTGCGCACCCTGCAGCTCGAGCGCCTCTTCGTCGGCGATGTGGTCGAGCGAGTGGTGCTGGTGGGCCAGCGCCGCCTCGATCTCGCCCTGCGACAGCGGGGTGAGGCGGTCCTCGAAGAACCATCGCGACAGGCTCGCCCGCAGGTTCTCGTGCCAGGGGATGCGTCCCTTGTCGTTGGGGCGCACCACGAGGGGAGCCATCGTCTCGTTCTCGACGAGCTTGACGCGCTCGTACTCGTCGACGGGCTGGTGCACCTCGATGTACTCGCCGCCGGGGAGGCGGACGATGCGACCGGACTCGTAGCCGTGCAGGGCGATCTCGCGATCCTTCTTCTGCAGCGCGAGGCACATGCGCTTCGTGACGAAGTAGGCGATGACGGGGCCGACGATCAGGAGCGCCTGCAGCGTGTGGATGACGCCTTCCATCGTGAGGTGGAAGTGCGTGGCGATGATGTCCGAGGACGCCGCCGCCCACAGGACCGCGTAGAACGTGACGCCGGCGGCACCGATGGCGGTGCGGGTCGCCGCGTTGCGCGGGCGCTGGGCGATGTGGTGCTCGCGCTTGTCGCCCGTGATCCACGCCTCCAGGAAGGGGTAGATCAGGACGGCCACGATGAACAGGCCGATGACCGCGAGCGGCACCAGGATGCCGAACGACCAGGTGCGGTCGAGGAACACGATGTCCCAGTTCGACGGGGCGAGACGCAGGCCGCCGTCGGCGAAGCCGATGTACCAGTCGGGCTGGGTGCCGGCCGATACGGGGGACGGGTCGTACGGACCGTAGTTCCAGATCGGGTTGATCGTGAACAGCGAGGCGATCAGCACGATGACGCCGAACGTGATGAAGAGGAACCCGCCCATCTTCGTCATGTAGATGGGCATCATCGGGTAGCCCACGACGTTGCTGTTCGTGCGGCCGGGGCCGGCGAACTGCGTGTGCTTGTTGATGATCATCAGCATGAGGTGCACGACCAGCAGCGCGACGAGGATCGCCGGCAGCAGGAGGATGTGCAGCGTGTAGAGGCGGCCGACGATGAGCGAGCCGGGGAACTCGCCGCCGAAGAGCAGGAACGAGGTCCAGGTTCCGATCAGGGGGATGCCCTTGACCATGCCGTCGATGATGCGCAGGCCATTGCCGGAGAGCAGGTCGTCGGGGAGGGAGTATCCCGTGAAGCCTTCGGCCATCGCGAGGATGAACATGATGAAGCCGATGACCCAGTTCAGCTCGCGCGGCTTGCGGAACGCGCCCGTGAAGAAGATGCGCAGCATGTGCACGCCGATGCCGGCGACGAAGACGAGCGCGGCCCAGTGGTGGATCTGCCGGACCAGCAGTCCACCGCGGATGTCGAAGGAGATCCGCAGGGTCGATTCGAGCGCCGCGGACATCTCGACACCGCGGAGCGGGATGTACGCGCCGTTGTAGTGCGTCTCGGTCATGGAGGCCTGGAAGAAGAACGTCAGGAACGTACCCGAGAGCAGCACGACGACGAACGCCCACATGGCGATCTCACCCAGCATGAACGACCAGTGGTCGGGGAAGATCTTGCGGCCGAGCTCCTTGACGAAGCCCGAGATGCTCGTGCGCTCGTCGATGTAGTTCGCCGCACCCGCGACGAAGCGGCCGCCGAGCGGCTTCTCGTTCTGGGTCTTGTCAGTTCCTGTCTCAGTGACAGTCGCGGTGCTCAATGGCGCTCCCAGAAGCTCGGGCCGACAGGTTCGGTGAAGTCGCTCTTCGCCACGAGGTAGCCCTCGGCGTCGACGGTGATCGGCAGCTGCGGCAGCGGCCGAGCGGCCGGGCCGAAGATGACGGCGGCGCTGCGCGACACGTCGAACTGCGACTGGTGGCAGGGGCACAGCAGGTGGTGAGTCTGCTGCTCGTAGAGGGCGACGGGGCAGCCGACGTGCGTGCACACCTTGGAGTAGGCGACGATGCCGTCGTAGGCCCAGTCGAGGTTGTTGTGCTCGGCCGGCAGGTCCTCCGGGAGGAGACGCATGAGGAGAACGATGGCCTTGGCCTTCTCCTCGAGGTAGCCCTCGCTGTGACCGAGCTCGGCGAGCGATTCCGGGATGACGTGCACGGCGGAGCCGAGCGTGACGTCCGCGGCACGGATGGGCTCGCCGCTCGGGTCGTGCGCGAGGCGCTCGCCCTCCTTCCACATCGTCTGCTTGAGCAGCGCGACCGGGTCACCGGCGAGGGCTCCCTCCTCGGTCGACTTGTCGCTGTGCGGCGCGAGGCCGCGGAAGAGGGTGATGCCGGGGAGGATCGACGCGGCGACGGCGGCGATGAGGGAACCCCGGATGGCGGTACGCCGGCCGAAGCCGGACTCCTCGTTCGCGTCACGGAACGCCTGCACGGCGCCCTCGCGCGTCGCGTCGCGCCCACGCGTCGCGTGCCGGGGCTCGATGAACTCCTTGTCGGACATGACGGCCTTCGACCAGTGGATCGCGCCGAGTCCGAGTGCCAGCAGGGCCAGGCCGATGCCGAGGCCGATGAAGAGGTTGTTGTTGCGGATGTCGACGATGCGACCGCTCTCGATGGGGAACAGCATGTAGGCGGCGGTCGCCCAGATGCTGCCCGCGAGGGAGAGATAGAACAGGGTGTAGACCGTGCGAACCGCGCGGGTCATCGCCGCGGGGTCCTTGTCCGTCATCCGCGCCCGGTGCGGGGGCAGTCCGGGGTTCTGCACAGGGTCGGGAACCGCTACAGCGAGCCCGGGGGAGGGCTTCCATGAAGCCCTCTCGTGCTCGAGTGCGTCTTCCTCGTGTGCCATGGTGCTCCTCGTCCGTTCCGTACAGTCAGTGATCGATCAGTTCGACTTCGCCGTGATCCACACGGTGATGCCGATGAGTGTGCCGATGCCGAAGATCCAGATGAACAGACCCTCGGAGACCGGGCCGAGCGAACCGAGCGAGAAGCCCCCCGCGGACTCGTTCTCCTGCAGGAAGAGCAGCGCGGAGATGATGTCGCGCTTCTCCTCCGTGGAGAGGTTCAGGTCGTTGAAGACGGGCATGTTCTGCGGGCCGGTGACCATCGCCGCGTACATGTGCAGCGGGCTGGTCTCGGTCAGCGCCGGGGCGTACTTGCCCTCGGTGAGGGCACCGCCGGCCGCGGCCACGTTGTGGCACATGGCGCAGTTGATGCGGAAGAGCTCGGCGCCGTTGGCGACGTCCCCCTCGCCGTCGAGCACTTCGTCGTCCGGGTAGGTCGGGCCGGGGGCCACGGACTGCACCCACGCGGCCATGGCCTCGATCTGCTCCTGCGTGAACTGGACCGGCTTCTGCGGGGCCTGCGGGCCCTGCATCTGCAGCGGCATGCGGCCGGTGGCCACCTGGAACTCGACCGCGAGCTCGCCGACGCCGAACAGCGACGGGCCGTCGTTCGTGCCCTCGAGGTTGAGGCCGTGACAGGTGGCGCAGTTGGCCTGGAACAGCTTCTTGCCGTCGTCGACGGTGAGCTGGGTCGCCGCGGTGGGCGTCTCGGTCGCAGCCATGGCTGCCGACGCGCCGGCGTAGACGCCGCCGGTGACCAGCAGGCCGATCCCGATGAGGGCGGCCGTGGCCCACTTGCTGCGGCGTCCGGACGAGCGACGCGGGGTCTTCGATGCCATGGGAAGTTTCAGCTCCGCTCTGTCACTTGACGAAGTAGATGACGAAGAAAAGGACGATCCAGACGACGTCGACGAAGTGCCAGTAGTACGACACGACGATCGAGGTGGTCATCTCCTTGCGTCCGAAGTTCTTGACCGCGAAGGCGCGGCCGATGACCAGGAGCATGGCGATGAGTCCGCCGGTGACATGCAGGGCGTGGAAGCCGGTGGTGATGTAGAAGGCCGACGCGTACGAGTCCGCGCTGATCGGCATCCCCTCAGCGACGAGCGTGGCGTACTCCCACACCTGACCGGAGACGAACACGGCGCCCATGATGAAGCTGAGGAAGAACCACTCGACCATGCCCCACTGGCGGAACTGCCAGAACGAGCCCTTGCGGTACGGCTGGAACCGCTCGGCCGCGAACACGCCCGCCTGGGCCGTGAACGAGGACAGCACGAGGATGACGGTGTTCACCGCGGCGAACGGGATGTTCAGCAGCTCGGTGCGATCCGCCCACAGCTCCGGCGAGGAGTTGCGAAGGGTGAAGTAGATGGCGAAAAGGCCCGCGAAGAACATGACTTCGCTGCCGAGCCACACGATGGTTCCGACCGCGACCGGGTCCGGCCGCTTGACGGACCGCAAGGCCTGGGGATACGTCGCTGAAGAGGTCGTCACGCACCCCATTATGGCTGATATCGCCGCCAGGTTTTCGCATCCCTGAAGGTGATGTCGAGATTCCATGCGGTTAGGGGACCCTAAGAACCGGCCGGGAATGCGCCGGAAGTGTGCCGATAGGATCGGTGTCCATGGTGGAGCTCTACTCGTGGCCCGAGATTCTCACGTCGATCCTCGATCGGCGGGACCTCAGCGTGTCCGAATCGACGTGGGCGATGCGGAAGGTGATGACCGGCGAGGCGACCCCTTCCCAGCTCGCCGGATTCCTGCTCGCGCTGCGCGCCAAGGGGGAGACGGTCGATGAGATCGTGGGCTTCCGCGACGCCATCCTGGAGGCCGCCCTCCCGCTTCCCGTGCCCGCCGAGGTCCTCGACATCGTGGGGACCGGAGGCGACCGGTTCGGCACCGTCAACATCTCCACGATGTCCGCGATCGTCGCCGCCGCGAGCGGCATCCCCGTCGTCAAGCACGGGAACAAGGCGGCCAGCTCCGCGTCCGGCTCGTCCGACGTCCTCGGTGCTCTGGGGATCGATCTGACGCTCAGCCCCGAGCGCGTCGCCGAGGTGCTCGGCGAGGTCGGCATCACGTTCGCGTTCGCCTCGGCGTTCCACCCGGGCTTCCGGCACGCCGGTCCCACGCGTGCCGAGCTCGGCGTCCCCACCGTCTTCAACTTCCTCGGACCGCTGTGCAACCCGGCGCGCGCCGAAGCGAACGCGGTCGGCGTCGCGAGCCTGGACCGCGTGCCCCTCATCACGGGCGTGTTCCGCACGCGCGGCGCCACGGCGCTCGTCTTCCGCGGCGATGACGGGCTGGACGAGCTGACCACGACCGGGCACAGCCGCGTGTGGGAGATCAGCCGCGGCGACGTCCACGAACACGACCTCGACCCGCGGGACATCGGCATCCCGCTCGCCGACATCGGCGACCTGCTCGGCGGCGACGCGGCGCACAACGCCGCCATCGTGCATCGGGTCCTGCAGGGCGAGCCCGGCGCGGTGCGCGACATCGTGCTGCTGAACGCCGCCGCGGGCATCGTGTCGTATCGGCTCTTCCAGGATGCCGGGCAGGTGCAGCGTCCCATCGTCGAGCGTCTCGCGGAAGCACGCGACGCGGCGGCGGAGACCATCGACTCCGGCGCCGCGGCCGCGAAGCTCGACGCCTGGGTGCAGGCGACGGCCGGTTCCGCGACCTGACGCCTCCCGCGTCGGGCGGGGATTTGCACGGCCGCGCCCCCTGGCCCGGTGGGCGCCGTGTTCGCTACCGTGAGGGCACAACGAAGGCATCACAAGGCATCGCCGAGAGGACACCCCCCACATGTCAGAAGCAGCAGTCGGCACGGCCGACACCATCGAGTCGCCCCAGAAGAAGGCCGGCCTCGTCAAGGTCGTCGGCATCCTCGGCATCCTGGGCGGACTCGCCCTCATCATCGTCGGCATCGTCGTGTGGGTCATGGTCTCCAGCCAGCTCCGCGCCGAGAACATCACCGTTCCGGACGACGCGATGGCGTTCCAGGGCCAGACGGTCGCCGGCCCCTTCACCGCCTTCGTGCAGGCCGACATCATCCAGCACCACGCCCTGTCCGCATCCGAGGGCAAGACGTACGCCGAGCTCGAGCAGGACGACCCGGTGCGCGCCACGATGATGAACGCGTCGTTCCTCCGGGCCTCGCTGTTCACGTCGGTCGTGTCCTTCGGTGTCGCGGCCTTCGCGATCGGCATCGGCATCCTGTCGATCCTCTTCGGGTGGGCCATCCATCGCCTCGCGTCGATCCCGGTCGTCGTCCGTCGATCGACGGTCACCACCGCCTGACCCGGCAGGGCCCGCGCGAGCGGGCCCTTTCCGCGTATGCACCCCGTCGATGCGCTCAACGAGATCGCCACGCTCCTGGAGCGTGAGCGATCCTCGCGCTACAAGTCGAAGGCGTTCCGCGCCGCATCCGACGCCATCGCGGGTCTGAGCGAGGCAGAACTGAGGGATTCCGCGGCACTCCGGCGGCGAAAGGGCATCGGCGACTCGACGTTCGCGGTGATCCAGCAGGCGCTCGCGGGTGAGGTGCCCGACTACCTGGCCGAGCTCCGCGCCCGGAACGAGCCGGCCACGACCTCGCGGCTGCGGAGCCTGCTGCGCGGCGATCTGCACGCGCACTCCGAATGGTCCGACGGTCTCACGCCCATCGATCTCATGGTCGACGCGGCGCGCGCCCTGGGGCACGAGTATCTCGCCCTCACCGACCACTCGCCGCGTCTCACGGTCGCGCGAGGGCTGTCCCCGGAGCGGCTCCGCGAGCAGCTCCAGGTCGTCGCGGGATTCCGCGGGGACGGCTTCACGCTGCTGTCGGGCATCGAGGTCGACATCCTCGACGACGGCGCGCTCGACCAGGAGGAGGGCCTGCTCGCCGAGCTGGATGTCGTCGTGGCATCCGCGCATTCGAAGCTGCGGATGGAGCACGGCCCGATGACGCGGCGTCTCGTCGCGGCGGTGTCGAACCGGCATGTCGACGTCCTGGGGCACGTGACCGGGCGGCTCATCCGCGGGTCGCGCGGTGAGCGCCCGCCGTCGACGTTCGATGCGCGGGCCGTGTTCGCCGCGTGCGCGGCGCATGGCGTCGCGGTCGAGATCAACTCACGGCCGGAGCGCGAGGATCCGCCGGACGAGCTGATCGCGATCGCGCTCGCGGAGGGGTGCCTGTTCTCGATCGATTCCGACGCGCATGCCCCGGGCCAACTGTCCCTCCTCGATTACGGGGCGGTCCGGGCGGAGGCGGCCGGTGTCCCGCCGGAGCGCATCGTGACGACGTGGCCGCTCGCGCGCCTGCGGGAGTGGACGGCGCGCGGCTGAGCCGGCGGCGCGGGTGGGTCACGCGCGGTCGGGCGCGCGCGGGCGCGGTCGAGGGCGGTCAGGCGCGGTCGGCAGGCGGTCAGGCGCGCGCGGCGAGCGCGGCCTGTGCGCGCGTCGCGGAGGAGCCGAGCGCCCACTTCGCCGCGAGCGGGGCGACCGTGTCGTCGTCGGGCGCCGTGATGCGGCCGTCCACGTGGCCGAGGTCGAGGTCGCGCACGACCTGCACCACCGCCGGCGCGACGGCGAGATAGTCGTCGGCGGCGAGGATCTTCGCGCGGATGCCGGCCGTCAGCCCTGCCCCCTCCTGGGCGGCAGCGATGATGCCGGCGAGGTCGCCGTGCGTCGCGAGCAGGCTCGCGCCGGTCTTCTCGCCGATGCCCGCGACGCCGGGGAGGCCGTCGGAGGGGTCGCCGCGCAGGGCGGCGAAATCCGCGTACTGCGAGGGCAGGATGCCGTACTTCGCCACGACGGTCGCGTCGGTCAGCACTTCGAGGTTGCTCATCCCGCGCCCGGTGTAGATGACGCGCACGTCGCTCGCGTCGTCGACGAGCTGGAACAGGTCGCGATCGCCCGTGACGACGTCGACCGGCCGGGACGACTGCGTCGCGAGGCTCCCGATGATGTCATCCGCTTCGTGGTCGGCGCGTCCGATGATCGGGATGCCGAAGGTCTCCAGGGCCTCCCGGATGACGGGGATCTGCACCTCGAGCGGATCGGGGACGATCTCGACGTCGGGGGCACCCTCGACGACGACCGCGACGCGGTGCGTCTTGTAGCTCGGGATGAGGTCGACCCGCCACTGCGGCCGCCAGTCATCGTCCCAGCAGGCGATGAGGTGGGTCGGCTCGTAGGTCGTGACCAGTTTCGCGATCATGTCGAGCAGGCCGCGGGCGGCGTTGACGGGGCGGCCGTCGGGCGCCTTGACGGTGTCGGGGACGCCGTAGAACGCGCGGAAGTAGAGGCTCGCGGTGTCGAGCAGCATGAGGCGGTCGGTCACGGCCTCATCCTGGCATGCGCGGACGACACCCCGTCAGCAGCCCGGCCCGCCGGGGTCTTCGACGCAGGTGCGTTCGACGAGGGCCGTGCGCACCTCGAGCACGTCGACGGCGTAGGCACCCGTGGACAGCTCGAGGATGCCGGGGACGGCCGCCCAGCCGTTGCCGAAGTCGACGGCAGCGGAGTAGCGGACGGCGGCGTGCGCCGTGAACGTGCCGCGGGATCCGTACGCGTGGCTGGTGGCCGTCGCGCTGAACTGCGGCTGCCCGAGCTCCTCCCACGTCGCACCGCCCGTCGGCGCTTCGCGCGCCGTGCCGTCCCCGTGCACGAACAGGTACGAGACCGGTGTGAACCGGACGCTGACCGGCAGGTCGAAGAGCTCGCCCGTCACGGTGTGCGTGTCGGCGTCGACGACGAAGTTCGCCGGCATCCCCACGATCGCCACGCCGGTCGGCTGTCCTGTCAGCGGCGGCGCCTGCGGCGCGAACGAGGCGAGGTCGTTGAGCGTGACCTCCCGGAGGAGCTCGACCTCGTAGAGGATGTCGCAGCGGTCGAGCGGATCGGTGCAACCGGGGTTGATGGGTACGGAAGTCGAGGGAGGCTGGCGCCCGTTGCCCTCCAGGGGATCCCGGCCAGGCCTCGTTTGCGATGCGCCAATCGTGACTTCAGTGCCCGTGTTCTCGACGGGGCAAGCGGTCCACGCGGATTCGGCACCGCAGGCTGAAGCGGCCATGGGCGCGATTGCCAATTGGAGGATCAGGGCGGCTACATGCCACATAGTGCGCTCTCGATCGCGTCGCTGTCGGTGATCACTAACCCGCTGGCTGTGTTTGCGTGGCCGAATGTGACCTGCAACGGCTGTCGGTCTAGCCGGTCCTCAGGAACAACGGAGTTTTGGTCCGCGTCGAGCACATCGACTTGGGTTACGTCTAGGCAGAGCTCTAGGACGACATCATGGCCGCGGGCGCTCTTGAGTGTTGCTTGGTCAAAGTTGGTCGGACCGTTAACCGTCCATCCGTTCGCATGCATTTCGGAGAACGTCTTCTTCGATGACTCAAGGGAGTCCGCAGCAAGCCACGCGTACACTGGCTCGAACGTCTCCGGGTCGGAGAGGTCCACCTGGTTGAGGGCATCCACGTAGGCGCGATAGGTCTCCTCCGCCGCGGCGAACGCTTCCTCCTCCGACGCGAACCCCGTCGGCGACGGGCTCGGCTGGGGCCCCGGCGCCGGCGTGCAGGCGGTCGTCAGCGCGAGCGCCACGGCCGCAACGGCCCAAACGCCCGCCATCCGGCGGCCTCGGACGAACATGTGCCCCACGTTAGCCATCCGCGTCTGCACCTTCGAGGGTTCTCCACAACCTGGGCGGCGGTACGCAGATGCACGGGGCGGGGGAGGAGGCCCCGGTCGTCGCCAGCATGCCTCGCCCGGACACCCGTCCGCGCCGATGTGCGGGTGCGCGGCCTTGTGACTCGCACTTTGGCGCGGGTGAACGACCGTCCCGGAATTCATCCGCGCCGAACTGCGGGTGATATCGCGCCGCACCCACTCTTTGGCGCGGGTGAACGCGCCGTGAGAAGGCGGTCCAGGCGTGACCGTTCATCCGCGCCGATGTGTGGGTGCGCGGCCGCGTGACTCGCACTTTGGCGCAGGTGAACCAGCGTCCCGGACTTCATCCGCGCCGAACTGCGGGTCGTTGCCCGCGACACCCGCGATTCGGCGCGGGTGAACCACTGCCCGAGGTCGGCATGCGGCAGCCGCGACACACGCGGCTCGGCTACCGTCGACACCGGAGGTGCGCATGTCATTCGGAGCAGCCGCGTCGCGCCGGGGCGACCGTCCGCCGGCGAGCTCGCCGTGCCCGTGCGGGGGCGGCGCCTTCGGCGCCTGCTGCGGTCCCGTGCTCGCCGGAACCCCGGCATCCACGGCGGAGGCGCTCATGCGCTCGCGCTACTCCGCCTTCGCGCTCCGCGACGCCGGTCACCTCGCGGCGACATGGCATCCGTCGACGCGCCCCGCCGACCTGACGCTCGACGACGTCACGCGATGGGAGCGCCTCGAGATCCTCGGCACGGAGGCCGGCCGGCCCACCGACACGCGCGGCACCGTCGAGTTCCGTGCGCACTGGGTCGACGACCGGGGCGGCCGGGGCATCCTCCACGAGACAAGCCGGTTCGTCTTCCAGCGTGAGCGCTGGTGGTACCTCGACGGGTACCTCGACGGCGCGGTCGACGACGGCTAGGCCGTGGCGTCCTCCCGCACGAACCGCGGGCCCCGGTAGCCGTCGCGGTCCACTTCCTCGGACCACATCGCGAGCGGCCGCACCCACAACGACGGCTCGCCGTGCAGCGGACGGTAGACGACGAGCGGCTCCTCGGTCTCGCTGTGCCGCGCCACGCCGATGACCTCGTAGCGGGCGCCCTTGAAGTGTCGGTACACGCCCGGCTGCAGCTCATCCACGGGTTCAGCGTAATGAGCGGGCCGGAGCCGCCCCGCTTCCGCATGGGCGAGCCCGGATTCTGGTACCCTGGACTGTCACTCGTGTGGCTCTTTCGCCATGCGCTGGTGACATCGCAATCAAACTCCAACCGCTTCGGCTCGAGGCATCCGCTCGCTTTCGGATGCCGTCGACGGCGTGAAGCCCGACACCCCAACCCAACAAGGACAACCCACTACATGACTACCGCAACGACCGCCCCGGCCATCAAGCAGGTCGCCATCAACGACATCGGATCTGCTGAGGACTTCCTGGCCGCGGTCGAAAAGACCCTGAAGTTCTTCAACGACGGAGACCTCATCGAAGGCACCGTCGTGAAGATCGACCGCGACGAGGTCCTCCTCGACGTCGGCTACAAGACCGAGGGTGTCATCCCCTCGCGTGAGCTTTCCATCAAGCACGACGTCGACCCCAACGAGGTCGTCAAGGTCGGCGACGAGGTCGAAGCCCTCGTTCTCCAGAAGGAGGACAAGGAAGGCCGCCTCATCCTCTCCAAGAAGCGCGCGCAGTACGAGCGTGCCTGGGGAGACGTCGAGAAGATCAAGGAGAACGACGGCGTCGTCACCGGTTCGGTCATCGAGGTCGTCAAGGGCGGCCTCATCGTCGACATCGGCCTCCGCGGCTTCCTCCCGGCCTCGCTCATCGAGCTGCGCCGCGTCCGCGACCTCACGCCGTACCTCGGCCAGGAGATCGAGGCCAAGATCCTCGAGCTGGACAAGAACCGCAACAACGTCGTGCTCTCGCGCCGCGCCCTGCTCGAGCAGACGCAGTCCGAGTCGCGCACCACGTTCCTGAACAACCTGCACAAGGGCCAGGTCCGTAAGGGTGTCGTGTCGTCGATCGTCAACTTCGGCGCGTTCGTGGACCTCGGCGGCGTGGACGGCCTCGTGCACGTCTCCGAGCTGTCCTGGAAGCACATCGAGCACGCGTCCGAGGTCGTCGAGGTCGGCCAGGAGGTCACCGTCGAGATCCTCGAGGTGGACCTCGACCGCGAGCGCGTCTCCCTGTCGCTGAAGGCGACGCAGGAGGACCCGTGGCAGGTCTTCGCCCGCACCCACGCGATCGGCCAGGTCGCCCCGGGCAAGGTCACCAAGCTCGTTCCGTTCGGCGCGTTCGTGCGCGTCGCGGACGGCATCGAGGGCCTCGTGCACATCTCGGAGCTCTCCGGCAAGCACGTCGAGCTCGCCGAGCAGGTCGTGTCGGTCGGCGAAGAGGTCTTCGTCAAGATCATCGACATCGACCTCGAGCGTCGCCGCATCTCGCTGTCGCTCAAGCAGGCCAACGAGTCGGTCGACCCCAACGGCACCGAGTTCGACCCGGCCCTCTACGGCATGGCGACGGAGTACGACGAGAACGGGGAGTACAAGTACCCCGAGGGCTTCGACCCCGAGACCAACGCCTGGAAGGAAGGCTCCGACGAGGCCCGCGAGAAGTGGGAGGCCGAGTACGCGGCTGCCCAGGGTCGCTGGGAGGCGCACAAGGCTGCCGTCACCAAGGCCCTCGAGGCCGAGGCTGCCGCTCCCGCCGAGTCCTCCTCGAGCTCGAGCTCGTTCTCCTCGGACAGCAGCGCCGGCGGCACCCTCGCCGACGACGAGGCGCTCGCGGCTCTGCGCGAGAAGCTCTCGGGTCGTTGATCCACGCTCTACCCTGAGCACAGAAAGGGCCGGAACCTTCGGGTTCCGGCCCTTTCCGCATCCCCGGCGCCGGTGGCGCGGAGCGGCGCCGGACCGCGATAGCGTCGACGCATGACCGCTCGCGCTCCGTGGACCCTGGGCGCCGGCGCGGATGACCGAACGCGCGAGCGCGCCACCGGGATCAACCAGCTCCTCATGGGCCTCGTCGCCCTCGTCGCCACCGTGGTGATGGCCCTGAGCAACGCCATCCTCGACGTGGACCTGCTCATCGCGGGGGTCGTCGTCGTCTTCATCGCCACCGGCATCGCGGTCGCGGTTCCGTGGAACAGACTGCCCCCGCTCGCCAGCACGGCGCTGCCCGCGATCGACACCGTCGCGATCACGCTGCTCGAGATGTCCAGCCCCACCTCCGGGTTCTCGCTGCTGTGGGTCTTCCCGGCGCTGTGGCTGGCCTCCTCGTTCGGTCTCCTCGGGATGATCGCGGGAAGCGCGGCGGTCAGCTCGGCGTTCTGGGCCACCGCGATCCTGGTGCCGAGTCCGCACTTCCGCCCCACCATGGTGCTCCTGCCGCTCGCGATGACGGCCATCGCGTTCGCCGGGTACCTGACCTCCCGCCGCTCGACTGCGCAGCGCGTCCTCCTCAGCAAGCAGGGCGAGGCGCTCAAGCGCACCCTCGATCGCGCACGACGGCAGGAGGTGCTCGTGACGGAAGTGCTGGATGCCGTCGACTTCGGCGTCGTGCGCATCGACGCCGACGGCACGACCCCCGTGGCCAACGACGCGCACGCGCGCCTGCAGGGCGTCGCCGGCGGCGACCCGGTCTCGGCGCGGAAGCTCTACAGCGCCGACGGCGTCAGCCCGCTCGAGGAGGACGACGAGCCCATCGTCCGGGCCGCGCAGGGCGAGACCTTCGAGTCCGAGCTCATCTGGTACGGCGCGCCCGGCACGCGGCGACGCGCGTTGAGTGTCACGGCACGCCGCCTGCGCGGGGCGACCCCGGACGCCGACGGCGCCCTCGTCGTCTCCCGCGACGTCACCGCCGAGGTGATGGCCCTCCGGGCCCGCGAAGACCTCATCGCATCCGTGTCGCACGAGCTGCGGACGCCCCTGACCTCGATCCTCGGCTACCTGGATCTGGCGCTGGACCGCGACGACCTGCCGGCCCCGGCGCGGACGAACCTCGAGGTCGTCGAGCGCAACGCGAACCGGCTGCTGACCATCGTCTCCGACATCCTCGCCGCCTCCGCCGATGCCCGCGGCGGTGTCGCGCTGAGCTTCCACCGCGAGCAGACCGACCTTACGGCCATCGTGCACGCTGCCGTCGAAGGGATCCAGGCGTCCGCCCGCGCCCGCGGTCTCACGATCGACACCGCCGAGGTCGAGCAGGTGTCGGCGTGGGTCGACCCGGTGCGCATCCGGCAGGTCGTGGACAATCTCCTGAGCAACGCCGTCAAGTACCACCGCGACGGCGGCAGCATCGGCATCAGCCTCACCGCCGACATCGACGACGGGTGGATCGTCGTCCGCGACGACGGTCCCGGCATCCCCGCCGACGAGCTGCCGATGCTGTTCGACCGGTTCTACCGTGCGGATGCCGTCCGCAACACGTCGACGCACGGCAGCGGGCTGGGCTTGGCGATCAGCCAGGAGATCGTCCGCAAGCAGGGCGGCGACGTCACGGTGCGCAGCGGGGAAGGCGAGGGGAGCGCGTTCACCGTCCGCATCCCGCTGCGCAAGAGAAGAAGGAGCGCCTGATGGGACTCGATGCTTTCAGCGTCTCGGTCGTGACGGCGGTCGTCGTCCTCGTGGCGGGGACGCTGTTCCTGCTGGAGACCTTCCTCCGCAAGGCCGAGATGGTCGGCCGGATCTGGGCGCTCAGCTTCCTCGCCGGGATGCTGACGTCGGTGGCGTACATGATGTGGGCGCTCGACCCCGACTCCATCTGGCCGATCGCGCTCGGCAACGCCGCGTTCGTGAGCTCTGCCGGATGCATGTGGCTGGGATGCCGTCGCTTCAACGAGCGACACATCCCGGTCGCGGCCTCCGCGGTCGCCGGCGGCGCCGTCCTCACCCTCGCGGCGGCCCTGCTCGACGCGGCCGCGGGCGACTGGGCCGGGGCGTTCGTCATGTTCCTCCTCATCGCCCTGTTCGCCGGCCTCGGGGCGGGGGAGTCGTTCAGCGGCGAGATGCGGCGCAACCGCAACGCGATCGGCCTCGCGCTCATCCTCGCGGCGGAGAGCATCTACTACATCGCCCGCACCATCGTGTTCGTGACGCAGGGACCGGAGAGTGCGCTGTTCCGCACGTGGTTCAGCACGGAGTCCACGAGCATCGTCACCGTCGTGCTCACGATCGTCGCGCTGCTGACGACGTCGATCCTGCGCGCCGGGCTCGCGGGCGTCCGCGGCGTGAGCATCACCTCCGACCTGCAGCGCACCGACGACGGCGTGCTCCGCGCCGACTCGTTCGCCCGGCTGTTCGATGAACTCGTCCTGCGGGCCCAGGAGCGCGGCGAGACCGTCGGTGTCGTCTCCGTCCGCGTCGACGATCTCCCGCAGATCACGACGGCGTTCGGGCGCGGCGAGGCGGATGCCGTCGCGACGGCGTGGCGGCAGGCGACGCGCCGTGCCGCGCCGACGCAGTCCTTCGTCGGCGAGGACGGCAACGGCGGGCTGGCCGTGGCGCTGCTGCCGTCGTCGTCGTCCGAGGCGCGCTACATCGCCACCGCGGTGCGCGATGCCGTCTTCGACGGTGTCCGCGAAGCGGAGCTGAGCGTCCTGCCGGTCGTCACCGTGGGCACCGCCATCGCCTCACGCGCCGGCATCACGACGGAGGGTCTCATCGCCGCCGCCCGCGCCACGGCAGGGGAGACCGGGACGGATGTCGTCGACGTCGACGACGTCACGCCGTCTGCGAGCGGCCGCTAGCCTCGTCGGTCACCCGCGGACGCTGCAGCATCGCCTCGATCCGCGCGCGCAGTTCGCGGGGGCGGAACGGCTTCGTCACGTAGTCGTCGGCGCCGGCGCGCATGCCCCGCAGCGCGTCGATCTGCTCGGAGCGCGCGCTGACCATGATGATGTAGGTCGAGCTGACCGCGCGGATGCGTCGCGCCGCCTCGAAGCCGTCCATCCCGGGCATGCTGACATCGAGTGTCGTCACGACGGGATCCAGTTCCTCGCAGAGGGCCACACCCTCCTCGCCGCTGCTCGCGGCGTGCACGACGAACCCTCCGCCGCCCAGGACCTCGGCGAGAAGGGAGCGGATGTCCGCATCGTCTTCGACGACGACGGCGACGCGCTTCTCCACGTACTCATCCTCCAGGACGCCACGACCGGGGGGTGGGGTGGTGTCGTGGGTGATGCTATCCCACGACACCGGTAGGCGGGACCAGGCATGCCACGTCCGGCGGATCCGGCGACGGATCGGTCGGGCCGCGCGCATGGCACGATGAAGCCATGGCCCTCGTCGCTCTCACCGGCGGAATCGCATCCGGGAAGTCCACCATCGCCCGTCGTCTCGCCGAGCACGGCGCCGTGATCGTGGACGCCGACCAGATCGTGCGGGAGGTGCAGGCGCCCGGGTCGCCCGTCCTCGACGAGATCGCCGCGCAGTTCGGCTCCGCCGTCATCGGGCCGGACGGCTCGCTGGACCGTGCGGCTCTGGGCGGCCTCGTGTTCGCCGACGCCGCGGCGCGTGCCCGGCTCAACGCGATCGTCCACCCCGCCGTGCGCCGCGAGTCCGCGCGCCGGTTCGCCGAGGCGCTGGCCACCGACCCGGATGCGGTCGTCGTGTACGACGTGCCGCTGCTCGTGGAGGCGCGTGTCGAGGACCCGTGGGAGCTCATCGTCGTGGCGCACGCGCCGGCGGACCTGCGGCGTCGCCGGCTCGTCGAGCTGCGGGGCCTCACAGAGGCCGACGCCGCCGCCCGCATCGCCGCCCAGGTCGACGACGCGGCGCGACTCGCCGTCGCCGACGTCGTCATCGACACGGCGGGCAGCCTGGAGGACACCCTCGCGCAGACCGATGCGCTGTGGGAGCGCCTCCGCCCCGCTCAGGCCGACGGCGCGGCGTCGCGGTCCCTCTGACGGCGCCGTCGGCGCAGCAGGAGCACCGCGCCCACGACGAGCGCGATCAGCAGGATGCCGGCGATCACCGGCGCGAAGATCGCCGCCGCGGCGAGGGCGAGCGAGGAGACGTCCTCCGCCGTGGAGACGGCGGGAGCGGCGAGCCCGAGGGTCGCCGCGTTGGCGACGGGGCGGACGGTCGCCTTCACGAGATGCACCCCGAGCGCGATGGCGATGCCGACGGCGATGGGTATCCAGCCGTTGCCGGCGAACAGGGTCGAGGGGTCCTCGATGCGGAGGGTCTCCGCGCTCGAGCCCGCACCGAAGACGATGCCGCCCGCGGCGGGGCGGATGGCGGTCTGCAGGACGTCGTTGACCGAGTCGACGGCGGGGATCTTGTCCGCGACGATCTCGACGACCAGGAGCACCCCGGTGATCCACAGGGCGACATCGCTGGAGAGCCACGACCACCCGGCGGGGAGGTCGACGCCCGTGACGAACCGGTCCACGATCCCGAGCAGGAACAGCGGCATCCACGCGTTGAGGCCGGCCGCGGCGGCGAGGCCCGACCCGACGAGGAACTCCAGCACGCCCCCAGCGTACGCGCGCGCGGGTCGCCCACCGCGAACACCCGCCCGACTGTCGCAGGCCGCGCCTACGCTGGATGGATGCAGACCACGAGATCCGTGCGCCCTTTCGAGGTCGTGAGCGAATACATGCCCAGTGGCGATCAGCCGCAGGCGATCGCCGAGCTCGCGGCGCGCATCAATGCGGGTGAGACCGACGTCGTGCTCCTGGGAGCAACCGGAACGGGCAAGTCCGCGACGACGGCCTGGCTCATCGAGCAGGTGCAGCGGCCGACGCTCGTCCTGGCGCACAACAAGACCCTTGCGGCGCAGCTCGCGAACGAGTTCCGCGACCTCATGCCGCACAACGCCGTCGAGTACTTCGTCAGCTACTACGACTACTACCAGCCGGAGGCGTACGTCCCGCAGACCGACACCTTCATCGAGAAGGACTCCTCGGTCAACGCCGAAGTGGAGCGGCTGCGGCATTCCACGACGAACTCGCTGCTGAGCCGCCGCGACGTCGTCGTGGTGAGCACGGTCTCCTGCATCTACGGCCTCGGCGCGCCGGAGGAGTATCTCCGCGCCATGGTGGCCCTCCAGGTGGGGGAGCGGTACGACCGCGACGCCCTCATCCGCAAGTTCATCGCGATGCAGTACAACCGCAACGACGTCGACTTCTCGCGCGGCAACTTCCGCGTCCGCGGCGACACGATCGAGATCATCCCGGTGTACGAGGAGTACGCCGTGCGCATCGAGCTGTTCGGCGACGAGATCGAGGCGCTGTACATGCTGCATCCGCTCACCGGCGACATCGTGCAGAAGCTCGACAGCGTGCCCATCTTCCCGGCATCCCACTACGTCGCCGGCACCGAGACGGTGCAGCGCGCCATCGGGACCATCGAGCACGAGCTGGAGCAGCGGCTGAAGGAGCTGGAGGGGCAGGGAAAGCTCCTCGAGGCGCAGCGCCTGCGGATGCGGACGACGTTCGACCTCGAGATGCTGCAGCAGCTCGGGTTCTGCTCCGGCATCGAGAACTATTCGCGTCACCTCGACGGCCGGATGCCGGGGGAGCCGCCGCACACGCTGCTGGACTTCTTCCCCGACGACTTTCTGATGGTGATCGACGAGTCCCACGTCACGGTCCCACAGATCGGGGCGATGTACGAGGGCGACGCCTCGCGCAAGCGCACGCTCGTCGAGCACGGCTTCCGACTGCCCAGCGCGCTGGACAACCGCCCGCTGCGCTTCGACGAGTTCAAGAACCGCATCGGGCAGACCGTGTACCTCTCCGCCACCCCGGGCCGGTACGAGATGGGCATCGCGGACGGCGTGGTCGAGCAGATCATCCGCCCGACCGGCCTCGTCGACCCGGAGATCATCGTCAAGCCCTCCAAAGGCCAGATCGACGACCTGCTCGAGGAGATCCGGATCCGCGTCGAGAAGGACGAGCGCGTGCTCGTGACGACCCTCACGAAGAAGATGGCGGAGGAGCTCACCGACTTCCTCGGCGAGCACGGCGTGCGGGTGCGGTACCTGCACTCCGACGTCGACACCCTCCGCCGGGTCGAGCTGCTCACCGAGCTGCGCTCCGGCGTCTACGACGTGCTCGTCGGCATCAACCTCCTCCGGGAGGGCCTCGACCTCCCGGAGGTGTCGCTCGTCGCCATCCTCGACGCCGACAAGGAGGGCTTCCTCCGCTCCGGCACGTCGCTGATCCAGACGATCGGCCGCGCGGCGCGCAACGTGTCCGGTCAGGTCCACATGTACGCCGACAACATGACCGACTCCATGCGCAAGGCGATCGACGAGACCGACCGTCGCCGCGAGAAGCAGGTCGCGTACAACCTCGCGAACGGCATCGACCCGCAGCCGCTGCGGAAGAAGATCGCCGACATCACCGACGTCCTCGCCCGCGAGGCATCCGACACCGCCGAGCTGCTGTCCCGGAAGAACAAATCCGGTAAGGGGAAGTCGCCGACGCCGCAGCTGCGCAGGGAGGGCATCGCCGCCGAGGGCGCGAACCAGCTGGAGGCGACGATCGGCGACCTCTCCAACCAGATGCTGGCCGCCGCGGCGGAGCTGAAGTTCGAGCTCGCCGCACGCCTGCGCGACGAGGTGCAGGATCTCAAGAAGGAGCTGCGCGCCATGGAGCGCGCCGGCCACGCCTGACCCAGGGAGCCCGCCGATGCAGCAGCGCATCAGTCTCATCACGCTCGGCGTCGCCGACCTCGAACGGGCGGTCGCCTTCTACCGGGCGCTCGGCTGGGAGCCGCACGCGGCGTCGGTGCCCGGCGAGGTCGCGTTCTACCAGGCCGGCGGTATGGCGCTGGCGCTGTGGTCGCGCGCCGCGCTCGCGGAGGACTCCCGTGTCACGGACTGCGGCGGGTGGGGCGGCGTGACGCTCGCGCACAACGTCGCCGGACCGGCGGAGGTGGATGCCGTGCTGCGCGCGGCGCGCGACGCGGGCGGCGTGATCGGAAGGGACGGCGCACCCACGGCGTGGGGCGGCTACTCCGGCGTCTTCCTCGATCCCGACGGGCACCCGTGGGAGGTCGCCGTGAACCCGGCGTGGCCGCTCGCGGCGGACGGGTCGGTGCGGCTGGGCTGAAGCCGGGTCACGGGCAGGTCATGAGCGGCTTGGGGCCGGACCGGTCGAAGGAATGCGCCGACATGGGGTGGCCGCAGAGCGGGCAGGCGCGCTCGGTGCGCACGGGCTCCGGCTCGGTGTCGTAGGGGCCGACGGAGGCGGGGCCGGCGATCTTGATGAGCCGCATGTTCAGGTACGCGTACCATCCGCCCGCCTCGCGCACGCGCGTCCGCAGCGGTCGGGGATCGGATTCGTTTCGCGCCATGATGTTTAGTGTACTAAGCGATTCGCTACACTGACCGCATGGATCCGCGGGATGATCTGCTGAAGCTGGAGAACCAGCTCTGCTTCGCCATCGTGACGGCGGCGCGCAACGTCGTGTCGATCTACCGGCCCGTCCTGGAGCCGCTCGGGCTCACCCACCCGCAGTACCTCGTGATGCTCGCCCTGTGGGAGAGCGCACCCCGCTCGCTCGGCGAACTGGCCGACGAACTCGCGATGGAGCCGGCCACCCTCTCGCCCCTCGTCAAGCGCCTGGAGGCGCAGGGGCGGGTCACGCGGACCCGGCGCGCCGCCGACGAGCGCGTGCTCGAGATCGCCCTGACCGCGGAGGGACGGGCGCTCCGGGAGCGCGCCCTGGACGTGCCGGGGCAGGTCATGGCGCGGACCGGACTGGACCCGGCTGCGCTCGCCCGGCTGCGGGACGGCCTCGCGCCGTTCGCCGGAGCGGTCCGGGTCTGACGCCGCCCCGGGTCGCGGCGGCATCGCCGAGAGCGAAGTCGGAACCCCGTGTCGGAGGGCCGACCTAGACTTGACCGGTGCCCATCGTCCCCGTCGCCAGCCCCTCGAAGCTCACCGTCCGCGGTGCCCGCGTCCACAATCTCCGCAACGTCGACCTGGACATTCCGCGTGACGCCCTGGTCGTGTTCACGGGTCTCTCCGGCTCCGGCAAGTCGAGCCTCGCGTTCGACACGATCTTCGCGGAGGGTCAGCGCCGCTACGTCGAGTCGCTGAGCTCGTATGCGCGGCAGTTCCTCGGTCAGGTCGACCGTCCCGACGTGGACTTCATCGAGGGGCTGAGCCCCGCGGTGTCCATCGACCAGAAGTCGACGAACCGCAACCCCCGGTCGACCGTCGGCACGATCACCGAGATCCACGACTACATGCGCCTGCTGTGGGCGCGCATCGGCATCCCGCACTGCCCGGAGTGCGGCGAGCAGATCCAGCGCCAGACCGTCCAGCAGATCGCCGACCAGCTCATGGAGCTCCCGGAGCGCACGCGCTACCAGATCGTCGCGCCCGTCGTCTCGCAGAAGAAGGGCGAGTTCGTCGACCTCTTCAAGGAACTGTCCGCGAAGGGCTACGCCCGCGCCGTCGTCGACGGCGACCTCGTCCAGCTCGCCGAGCCGCCCGCCCTGAAGAAGAGCTACAAGCACGACATCGCGGTCGTGGTCGACCGTCTCGTCGCGGCTCCCGACATCCTCAGCCGCGTGACCGACTCGGTCGAGACGGCGCTGGGCCTCGCCGGCGGCGTCATGCAGGTCAACTTCGTGGACGAGGAGGGCGACGACGCGTGGCAGAGCTTCAGCGAGAAGCTCGCCTGCCCCAATGGGCATGCCCTGCAGCTGACCGAGATCGAGCCGCGCACCTTCTCGTTCAACGCGCCCTTCGGCGCATGCCCCGCCTGTTCCGGCCTCGGCACCCGCATGTCCGTCGACACGGATCTCATGCTCGGCGATGAGGACCTCTCGATCAACGAGGGCGTCATCATCCCCTGGACGACGCAGGGCAAGGGGCTCTACCAGTACTACGAGCGTCTCCTCGCGGGCCTGGCGGACGATCTCGGGTTCTCCCTCGACACCCCGTGGCGCGAGCTCAGCGCGGACGCGAAGAACGCGGTGCTGCGCGGCGAGAACTTCAAGGTCACCGTCAAGTGGCGCAACCGCTACGGCCGGGAGATGCGGTACACCTCCGGGTTCGAAGGCGTCGTGCCGTACATCGAGCGGCAGTACACCCAGGCCGAATCCGACACGCAGCGCCAGCGCTGGGCGGAGTACCTCCGCGAGGTGCCCTGCCCGGTCTGCAACGGCGACCGGCTCAAGCCCGAGGTCCTCGCCGTGCTCGTGCACGGTCACTCCATCGCCGATGCCTCGCGGCTCAGCCTCGGGGAGGCGCAGGAGTACTTCGCGAAGCTCGAACTCACCGACCGCGAAGCCCAGATCGCGGCCGCCGTGCTGCGGGAGATCCGCGCCCGCCTCGACTTCCTCATCCAGGTGGGCCTGAACTACCTGAGCCTCAGCCGGTCCGCGGGCTCGCTCTCCGGCGGCGAGGCCCAGCGCATCCGCCTGGCCACCCAGATCGGGTCTGGCCTGACCGGCGTCCTGTACGTGCTCGACGAGCCGTCGATCGGCCTGCACCAGCGTGACAACCGACGTCTCATCGAGACGCTCCTCAAGCTCAAGGGGCTCGGCAACACCCTCATCGTCGTCGAGCACGACGAGGAGACGATCCACGCGGCCGACTGGGTCGTCGACATCGGCCCCCGCGCGGGCGTCGACGGCGGACGCGTCGTGCACTCCGGGCCGCTCTCCTCGCTCCTCGAGGACCGTGACTCCCTCACGGGTGCGTACCTCAGCGGCCGCCGCGCCATCCCGACGCCGGCCCGTCGGCGCAAGGTGGACAAGAGCCGCCAGGTCACGGTCGTGGGCGCCCGGGAGAACAACCTGCAGAACGTCACCGTCGACTTCCCGCTCGGCGTGCTGACGGCCGTCACGGGCGTCAGCGGATCGGGCAAGTCCTCGCTCGTCAACGGCATCCTGTACGAAGTGCTCGCCACCCGCCTCAACGGCGCGCGCCGGGTCGCCGGCAAGCACACGCGCGTCACGGGCCTCGACAACCTCGACAAGGTCGTGCACGTCGACCAGGCGCCGATCGGCCGCACCCCGCGGTCGAACCCCGCCACGTACACGGGCGTGTTCGACCGCGTCCGCACCCTCTTCAGCGAGACGCCCGAGGCCAAGGCGCGCGGGTACCAGCCCGGCCGCTTCAGCTTCAACGTCAAGGGCGGCCGGTGCGAGGCCTGCTCGGGCGACGGCACCATCAAGATCGAGATGAACTTCCTGCCCGACGTCTACGTCGACTGCGAGGTCTGCCACGGGCAGCGCTACAACCGCGACACCCTGGCCGTGCACTACAAGGGCAAGAACATCGCCGAGGTGCTCGACATGCCGATCGCGGAGGCCGCGGAGTTCTTCGAGCCCATTCAGGCGATCCACCGCTACCTGAAGACCCTCGTCGACGTGGGCCTGGGCTACGTGCGGCTCGGGCAGTCGGCGACGACGCTCTCCGGCGGCGAGGCGCAGCGCGTCAAGCTCGCCACCGAGCTGCAGCGCCGCTCGAACGGGCGCAGCATCTACGTCCTCGACGAGCCGACCACGGGTCTGCACTTCGAGGACGTGAGCCTGCTGCTCGGCGTGCTGAACGGGCTCGTAGACAAGGGCAACACCGTCATCGTCATCGAGCACAACCTCGACGTCATCAAGTCCGCGGACTGGGTCATCGACATGGGACCCGAAGGCGGCGCCGGCGGCGGGCAGGTCGTCGCGACCGGCACCCCCGAGCGGGTCGCGTCGATCCCGGGCAGCCACACTGGCATGTTCCTCGCCGAGCTCCTGGGAGTCGAAGCGGCGCGCAAGGCCGGCTGACGTGGCATCACCGCTGTCCTACAAGCCGCGGCCGGGGGAGATCCCGACCAATCCCGGCGTCTACCGGTTCCGCGACGCCGACGGCCGGGTGCTGTACGTCGGGAAGGCGAAGAACCTGCGCGCGCGGCTGTCGAACTACTTCGCCCCGCTGCACACGCTGCACGAGCGCACCCGCCGGATGGTCACGACGGCGAGCTCTGTGGAGTGGACCGTCGTCGACAGCGACGTGGACTCGCTCCAGCTGGAGTACATGTGGATCAAGGAATTCGATCCGCCGTTCAACGTCCGCTACAAGGACGACAAGTCCTACCCGTACATGGCGATCACGCTCGCCGACGAGGCGCCCCGCGTCATCGTCACGCGCAACCGGAAGATCCGCGGCGCGAAGTACTTCGGCCCGTACCCGAAGGTGTGGGCCGTGCACGACACGATCGACCTCATGATCAAGGTCTTCCCGATCCGCACGTGCAGCGACGCGTCCTACAAGAAGGCGATGGCCACTGGGAGGCCGTGCTTCCCGGGGCAGATCGGCCGGTGCGGCGGGCCCTGCTCGATGAAGGTGACCGTCGAGGAGCATCGCGCGATCGTCGACGACTTCGTCGCCTTCATGTCCGGCGGGGATCAGCGCTTCACGAAGGCGCTCACCAAGCGGATGAACGAGGCGTCGGCGGCGATGGACTACGAGTCCGCGGCGCTCTACCGCGACCGGCTGCAGGCGATCGACGCGGTCCTGAACCGCAGCGCGCTCGTCCTCGCCTCCGACACCGACGCCGACCTGTTCGGCATCGCCGAGGACGAGCTGTCCGCGGCCGTGCAGCACTTCGTCATCCGCGGCGGACGCGTGCGCGGCGTGCGCGCCACGACGATCGACAAGGAGCTCGACATCTCCGGCGCCGACCTCGTCGATCAGGTGCTGCAGCGCACGTACGGGGAGGCGTCCGCCGCCGACATCCCGCGCCAGGTGCTCGTCCCCGTCCTGCCCGAGGACGAGGCCGAGCTCGAGCAGTGGCTGTGCGAGCGCCGCGGCAAGCGGGTGAGCATCCAGGTGGCCCAGCGCGGGCGCAAGGCCGACCTCATGCGGACCGCGACCCTCAACGCGAAGCAGGCGCTCATGCTGCACAAGACGCGCCGCACGAGCGACTACACGGCCCGCTCGCAGGCGCTCACCGACCTGCAGGAGGCGCTGGGGCTGGAGGAGGCGCCGCTGCGCATCGAGTGCTTCGACGTCTCCCACCTCAGCGGCACCAACGTCGTGGCATCCATGGTGGTGTTCGAGGACGGGCTCCCGCGCAAGGACCAGTACCGGTCGTTCGGCGTCGCGGAGACCACCGACGACACCGATTCGATGTACCAGGTGCTGCGGCGCCGGCTCGCCTACCTCGACCGCCCGGAGGAGGACGAGGAGGAGCGCCCCGCCGATCCGATGGCCGACGGCGAGGTCGTGACGACCCGGCGCAAGCCGCGGTTCGCCTACCGGCCGCAGCTCCTCGTGGTCGACGGCGGGCAGCCGCAGGTCGAGGCCGCCGCCCGGGCGCTGTCGGATGCCGGTCACACCGAGGTCGCCCTGTGCGGCATCGCCAAGCGCCTCGAGGAGGTGTGGCTGCCGGGGGAGGAGTACCCCGTCATCCTGCCGCGCACCTCGGAGGCCCTCTACCTCCTGCAGCGACTGCGCGACGAGGCGCACCGCTTCGCGATCACGCACCAGCGCAAGCGCCGCCGCCGAGACATCACCTCGGTGCTCAGCGAGGTGCCGGGCCTGGGAGATGCGCGCATCAAGGCGCTGCTGCGGCATTTCGGCTCCGTCGCGGCGCTGAAGGCCGCCACGACGGAGGAGATCGAGGCGCTGCCCGGCGTCGGCCCGAAGCTCGCAGCGACGATCCACCAGCATCTGTCCGCCGGGTAGGCTGGACCCGGAGGAACTGGGGCGATGAGCACGGGTGACGAAGCGGCTGTCGGCGAGGTGCTGATCGTCACGGGCATGTCGGGTGCCGGCCGGACCACCGCCGCGAACGCCCTGGAAGACCTGGGCTGGTACGTCGTGGACAACCTGCCGCCGCAGATGCTGCGACCGCTCATGGACCTCACCGGCCTCGCCGTCGGCGCGCTGCCGAAGATCGCCGCCGTCGTGGACGTGCGCGGGCGCGACCTGTTCGCCCAGCTGCCGGAGATCACGCGGGCGCTGCGCGACGGCCGGCACCTGCGGGTGCTGTTCCTGGATGCTGCCGACGACGTCCTCGTCCGCCGCTTCGAGTCGGTGCGCCGCCCGCACCCGCTGCAGGGGGACGGGACGATCCTGGAGGGCATCAGGCGGGAGCGCGCGCGGCTCGCCCCCATCCGCGAGAGCGCCGATCTCATCGTCGACACGTCGCGCGACAACGTCCACCAGCTCGCGACGCGCATCATCGAGGCGTTCAGCGAAGAGGGCGCCGCGCGGCACACCGTGACCGTCATGAGCTTCGGATTCAAGTACGGCCTGCCGCCCGACGTCGACCTCGTCGCCGACATGCGCTTCCTGCCGAACCCGTTCTGGATCCCGGAGCTGAAGGCCCTCACCGGCGAGGACGAGGCCGTGCGCGACTACGTCCTCGCCCAGGAGGGGGCCCGCGAGTTCATCGACGCCTACGCCGTGGCGCTGCGCCCCGTCCTGGAGGGCTACCAGCGCGAGAACAAGCGCCAGTCCGTCGTGGCGATCGGCTGCACGGGCGGCAAGCACCGCTCCGTCGTGACGGCGCGCGAACTCGCCGAGCGCCTCGGTCAGGTGCCCGGTGTGGCCGTGCGGGTGAAACACCGCGACCTGGGTCGCGAGTAGGCTGGACCTTCGTCCCCGAACCCCCGAAGCGAAGGATCGCCGTGCCGTTGACCGCTGACGTGAAGAGCGAGCTCGCAGCCGTTCGCGACGCTCGACCCACGGCCCGGGTCGCCGAACTGACGGCGCTCCTGCGCTTCTCCGGCGGACTGCACTCCATCGCCGGACGCGTCGCCGTCGAGGCGGAGGTCGAGACCGAACCGCTGGCCCGCCGGGTGGCGCGCGACCTCATGGAGATCTACGGGGTCCGCCCCGAGCTGCACCGCGTGCAGGCGTCCGGCGGACGCGCCGGCGGGCACTTCGCCGTCCGCGTCATCGAAGGCGGGGAGACCCTCGCGCGCCAGACCGGCCTCCTCGACCAGCGCCGGCGTCCGGTGCGCGGCCTCCCCAACAAGCTCACGACGGGCGCGCGCCCCGACCTCGCCGCAGTGTGGCGCGGCGCGTTCCTCGCGGCCGGATCGCTGTCCGAGCCCGGACGCAGCGCCGCCCTGGAGATCTCCTGCCCGTCCGGCGAGGCCGCGATGGCCCTCGTCGGAGCCGCCCATCGCCTCGGCATCGCCGCGAAGGCCCGCGAAGTGCGCGGCGTCCCGCGCGTCGTCGTCCGAGACGGGGAGGCCATCCGCCTCGCCCTCTCCGCGATGGGCGCCGCCCGCACCGCGGCGTCCTGGGAGGAGCTGCGTCAGCGGCGCGAAGTGCGCGCGGGCGTCAACCGCCTCGTCAACTTCGACGACGCCAACCTGCGCCGCTCCGCGCAGGCCGCCGTCGCCGCCTGCGCGCGCGTGGAGCGGGCGCTGGAGATCCTCGCGGACGAGGTCCCCGATCACCTCAAGCAGGCCGGCGAGCTGCGCCTCGCGCACCGCGACGCGAGCCTCGACGAGCTCGGCCACCACGCCGACCCGCCGCTGACGAAGGACGCCGTGGCCGGCCGCATCCGCCGTCTCCTCGCGATGGCCGACAAGAAGGCCGCCGTCGACGGCATCCCGGACACCGAGTCCGCCGTCCCCGCCGGCTTCGAGGACTGACGCCCCGCGCCGGGCTGCCGTCCGCCCCGTCGCGTTACACCCCGTCATCGGGGGAAGCAACCCGATGCCCGCGACGTTGCCAGTCAATAGGATGACAACGTCCCCCGCCGCGATCCGTCGCGGCGCAGATAGGAAGAAGAGATCATGGCGAAGTACACCCTCCCCGAACTCACCTACGACTACGCGGCGCTCGAGCCCAGCATCAGCGGCACCATCATGGAGCTGCACCACTCCAAGCACCACCAGGCGTACGTCACCGGCGCGAACACGGCGCTGGACCAGCTCGCCGAAGCGCGCGACAAGGGCGACTTCGCGTACGTGAACAAGCTCGAGAAGGACCTCGCGTTCAACCTCGGCGGCCACACCAACCACTCGATCTTCTGGACGAACCTCTCGCCCAACGGCGGCGACAAGCCGACCGGCGAGCTCGAGGCCGCCATCGCCGACCACTTCGGCTCGTTCGACAAGTTCCAGGCGCACTTCACCGCGGCCGCCCTCGGCGTGCAGGGCTCCGGCTGGGCGGGGCTCTTCTGGGACTCCATCGGCCAGAACCTCATCATCCAGCAGTTCTTCGACCAGCAGTCGCAGTTCGCCGCCGGCACCGTCCCGCTGCTTCTCCTGGACGTCTGGGAGCACGCGTACTACCTCGACTACAAGAACGTCCGCGCCGACTACGTGAAGGCGTTCTGGAACATCGCCGACTGGGCCAACGTGCAGACCCGCTTTGACACGGCCCGCCAGAAGACCGAGGGCCTCCTGGTACTGTCATGATCATGGAGGCTGCCCCTGCGGGGGGCCCGCCTGGACGCCGTTGTCCATTGATTGAAACCGCAACAACCGCGCATGAGCGCACGACAAAATCAGGAGAACTTCCGTGACTGTCAAGATCGGAATCAACGGCTTCGGCCGAATCGGACGCAACTTCCTTCGGGCGGCTCTCGCGCAGGGTGCGGACCTCGAAATCGTGGCGGTGAACGACCTCACCGACAACAAGACGCTTGCGCACCTGCTCAAGTACGACTCCATCCTCGGCCGCCTCGACCAGGACGTCACCTACACGGGCGACTCCATCACCGTGGGCGACAAGACGATCAAGGTCTTCGAGGAGCGCGACCCCGCGAACCTCCCCTGGGGCGAGCTCGGCGTCGACATCGTCATCGAGTCCACCGGCCGCTTCACCAATGCCGAGGACGCCAAGAAGCACCTCGCCGGCGGCGCGAAGAAGGTCCTCATCTCGGCTCCGGCCAAGGGCGAGGACGCGACCTTCGTCATCGGCGCCAACGAGGGCGACTACGACCCGGAGACGCACCACATCATCTCCAACGCGTCGTGCACGACGAACTGCCTCGCGCCGCTCGCCAAGGTCCTCAACGACAACTTCGGCATCGAGCGCGGTCTCATGACGACGGTCCACGCCTACACGGCCGACCAGAACCTGCAGGACGGCCCGCACAGCGACCTGCGTCGCGCCCGCGCCGCCGCCCTCAACATCGTCCCCACCTCGACCGGTGCGGCCAAGGCCATCGGCCTCGTCCTGCCCGAGCTGAAGGGCAAGCTCGACGGCTTCGCCCTGCGCGTGCCGGTGCCCACCGGCTCCGCCACCGACCTCACGGTCGAGCTGTCGCGCGAGGTCACGGTCGACGAGATCAAGGCCGCGTACAAGGCTGCCGCCGAGGGTCCCCTCAAGGGCATCCTGAAGTACACCGAGGACGAGATCGTCTCCAGCGACATCGTCACCGACGACCACTCCTGCATCTTCGACGCCGGGCTGACCCGCGTCATGGGCAACCAGGTCAAGGTCGTCGGCTGGTACGACAACGAGTGGGGTTACTCCAACCGCCTCGTCGACCTCACCGAGCTCGTCGCCAGCAAGCTCTGACGACCATGGCTCTGCGCACCCTCGATTCACTGGGTTCGCTTGCCGGCAAGCGCGTCATCGTCCGTGTCGACTTCAACGTCCCCCTGAAGGACGGCGTCATCACGGACGATGGCCGCGTGCGGGCGGCTCTGCCCACGCTGAACCACCTCATCAACCAGGGCGCGCGGGTCATCGCCTGCTCGCACCTGGGTCGCCCGGACGGCGCGCCGGACGCCAAGTACAGCCTCGAGCCGGTCGCCCAGCGACTGTCCGAGCTGCTCGGCAAGCCGGTCGCCTTCGCGCGCGACACCGTCGGCCCCTCGGCCAAGGATGCCGTCGCCGCCCTGGAGGACGGCGAGATCGCCGTCATCGAGAACCTCCGCTTCAACGCGGGGGAGACCGCGAAGGACGACGCCGAGCGCGGCGCCTTCGCGCAGCAGCTCGCCGAACTCGGCGACGCCCTCGTCTCCGACGGGTTCGGGGTCGTGCACCGCAAGCAGGCGTCGGTCTACGACCTCGCCGAGCTGCTGCCGTCCGCGGCCGGCTTCCTCATCGAGAAGGAGGTCGACGTGCTCGACCGCCTCACCGAGAAGCCGGAGCGGCCGTACGCCGTCGTGCTGGGCGGTTCGAAGGTCAGCGACAAGCTGGGCGTCATCGAGCACCTCCTGCCGCGCGTGGACAAGGTCCTCGTCGGCGGTGGCATGATGTTCACCTTCCTCGCCGCACAGGGCCACAAGGTCGGCAAGAGCCTGCTCGAGCAGGACCAGCTCGACACCGTGAAGGGCTACCTCGCCACGGCGCAGGAGCGCGGCGTCGAGATCGTCCTCCCGGTGGATGCCGTCATGGCATCCGGGTTCGCCGCGGACGCCGACCACGTGGTCGCCGCCGCGGACGCGCTGGAGGACACCGCGTTCGGCGCCGACGGCATGGGCCTGGACATCGGCCCCCGGACCGCGGAGCTCTTCGCGGACGCGATCCGCGGCGCCAAGACGGTCTTCTGGAACGGCCCCATGGGCGTGTTCGAGATGCCGGCGTTCGCCGCGGGCACGAAGGCCGTCGCACAGGCGCTGACCGAGGTCGACGGCCTGTCCGTCGTCGGTGGCGGCGACTCGGCGGCCGCCGTCCGTCAGCTCGGGTTCCCCGACGACCGGTTCGGGCACATCTCGACCGGCGGTGGCGCGAGCCTCGAATTCCTCGAGGGCAAGAAGCTGCCCGGATTGGAGATCCTCGGATGGCAGTGAGCAGAGTCCCGCTCATCGCGGGCAACTGGAAGATGAACCTCGACCACCTGCAGGCGGTCGCGTTCGTCCAGAAGCTGCATTGGACCCTCAAGGAGGCCAAGCACGAGGACGGCTCGGTGGAGGTGGCGGTCTTCCCGCCGTTCACCGACATCCGGACCGTGCAGACGCTCCTCGACGCCGACATGATCCCGTTCGCCCTCGGCGGGCAGGACCTGTCGACGAAGGACTCCGGCGCCTACACGGGCGAGGTCTCCGGTGCGTTCCTGAAGAAGCTCGACTGCACCTACGTCATCATCGGTCACTCGGAGCGGCGCGAGTACCACAACGAGACCGACGAGGTCGTCGCGGCGAAGGTGCAGGCCGCGCTGAAGCACGGCCTGGTCCCGGTCATCTGCGTCGGCGAGACCGCGGCCGACCTCGAGGAGTTCGGTGCGTCGGCTGTCCCGGTCGGACAGCTCGAGAAGGCCCTCGTCGGCGTCCCGGCGGATGCCGACATCGTCGTGGCCTACGAGCCCGTGTGGGCCATCGGCTCCGGACAGGCGGCCACGCCCGAGCAGGCCCAGGACGTGTGCGCCAAGCTGCGGCAGGTCATCGGCGCCGCGCTCGGCGCCGAGGCCGCCGAGCGGACCCGCGTCCTGTACGGCGGCTCGGTCAAGTCCGGCAACATCGCGAGCTTCATGCGGGAGCCGGATGTCGACGGCGCGCTCGTCGGGGGAGCCAGCCTCCTCGCCGACGAGTTCGCCGCGATCATCCGCTTCCAGAAGCACGTCGGCGTCTGATGTGAGCGGCGCGGCCCGGGACACCGGGCCGCGCCGCCCCAGCCGGTATACTCGACCCTTGTGCGATCGGACGTGATCGCCGCGAAAGGCTTCAACGACTGTGCAGACCCTCGAGTTCGTGCTGCAGGTGCTGCTGGGCATCACCAGCCTCCTGCTGACCTTCCTGATCCTTCTTCACAAGGGCCGCGGCGGCGGCCTGTCCGACATGTTCGGCGGCGGCATGAGCTCCGCGCTGGGCTCCTCGGGTCTCGCCGAACGCAACCTCAACCGTTTCACCGTCGTGCTCGCGCTGGTCTGGTTCGTCTCGATCGTCGCGCTCGGCCTCATCACCAAGTTCCAGGGGATCTGATGGCAACCGGAGGAAATGCAATCCGCGGCACCCGTGTCGGTGCCGGTCCGATGGGCGAGCAGGATCACGGCCACCACGCCGACCGCGTCGCCGTGTCGTACTGGGATGCGCTCGGCAACGAGACCGTGCGCTACTTCGCCGCCGGCATCGCCGCGGAGGAGATCCCCGAGACGATCGACTCCCCGCACTCCGGGCTTCCTGCCGGTCGCGACAAGGAGAACCCGCCGGCGCTCGCCAAGGCGGAGCCGTACAAGACGCACCTCGCCTACGTGAAGGAGCGCCGCACCGACGAAGAGGCCGACGCGCTCCTCGAGGACGCGCTGCAGCAGCTCCGCGAGCGGCGCGGCCAGAGCTGAGCAGAGCTGAGCTGAGGCTCAGTACTCCTGGTCGATGAGTTCGGCCGGGACCTGTGCGGCGGCGGCCTCGTCGACGAACAGGATCGTCCGCTTGCGCCCCTTGGCTCCCGCGGCGGGAACGCTCGCGTAGCTCGCGCCCGCGAGGGCCAGGCCCAGCGCCGAGGCCTTGTCGGGCCCGGACAGCACCATCCACACCCGCTTGGAGGCGTTGATCACGGGGCGCGTCAGGGTGATGCGCTCCGCCGGCGGGGCGGGGGAGTCGCGCACCGCGACGACCGCGCGGTCGGTGACCTGGATCTCGCCCCGGTCGGGGAACAGCGACGCGATGTGGGCGTCGGGTCCGACCCCCAGGAAGCAGATGTCGAAGGACGGCCAGGCGCGCTCCGCAGTCCCGAACGCCGCGAGTTCGGCGGCGTACACGTCCGCGGCGCCCTCGAGGTCGAGTCCGTCGTCGGACGCCGCCATCGCGTGCACGTTCGGCGCGGGCACGTCGAGGGCGTCCAGCAGCACGCCCCGGCCCATCGCCTCGTTGCGATCGGGGCTCGCCCGGGGAACGAAACGCTCGTCGCCCCACCAGAAGTGCACCCCGGACCAGTCGATCGCGGTGCGCCCGGGGTGGGTTCCGATCGCCTCGAGCACGTGCGTGCCGATGGCGCCGCCGGTCAGCGCGATGTGCATGCGCTTGCCGTCCGCCGTGCGCTTCGCGACGCGATCGAGGAAGCGTGCCGCGACGGAGGATGCCAGGGAATCGGCATCCGGGCTGACCACGACCCGCTTCTCGGTCCAGAACTCGGCCATCTGACTCCTAGATCGTGGGGGGTCCCAAAAGCTCCCAGCCCTCGGTGATCACCCGACCATACAGGACGTCGGGATCGAGGCGGCGGAGCTCCTCGGCGAGGCATTCGCGCAGCGTCCGGCGGGGCAGGACGATGTCGTGCGAGGGCTGTCCGGGCTGCGTGAGCGTCGCGTCGATGTCGTTGCTGCGCTCGAGGACGATGTCGCCCGAGGCCCGCACGAGACGCACGCTCTTGATGCCGTGGTCCCAGACGTCGCTGCGTGCGTACCGCCATGTGACGTCGACGTCGAGCTTGAGGCGGAGCCAGGCGGCCAGCAGCCCCGTCGACGGGGAGCTGCCCGCGCCGACGACCTCGACATCGGTCACGGGGTCGTACGGGGGCTGGTCGAGGACGGCGGCCAGCTGCTCGCGCCAGTGCGTGAGACGGGTCCAGGCGAGGTCGGTGTCGCCGGGCGCGTAGGAGGGGCCCAGGCGGGACAGGCGGTCCTTCGCGTACGGCTTCGTGGCGGCATCCGTGATGCGGCGCTGCGCCATCCGCCCGACCGGCGACTGCGCGGGCCGGGCCGGGGGCTCGTCCGGCCACCACGCCACGACGGGTGCGTCGGGCAGGAGAAGGCCGGTGACGAGGCTCTCCTCGTTGCTCGCGGCCTCGCCCTTGGCGCGGAGCACGATGACCTCGCTCGCGCCGGCGTCGCCGCCCACGCGGATCTGGGCGTCGAGCTTCGCCTCGCCCTCCGCGTCGCACATCAGCACGATGACGCGCATGGGGTGCTCGCGGGAGGCGTCGTTGGCCGCCTCGATGGCATCCTCCTGCAGGCCGTGGGTCGTCACGATGACGAGCGTCAGCACGCGGCCCAGCGCGACGGCGCCGCCCTCCTCCCGCACGTTGACGAGGGAGCGGGCGATCTTCGACACGGTGGTGTCGGGCAGATCGACGATCACGGGCGCCTCCAGACGCGGCCGTCGCGGGCCAGAAGTTCATCGGCGGATGCGGGACCCCACGAGCCGGGGGAGTACTGCTCGAGCGGACCGCCCTGGGCCGCCCAGTACTCCTCCACAGGGTCGAGGATCTTCCAGGACAGCTCGACCTCCTCGTGCCGCGGGAACAGCGGCGGGTCGCCCAGCAGGACATCGAGGATGAGACGCTCGTACGCCTCCGGGCTCGACTCGGTGAACGCGTGACCGTACCCGAAGTCCATCGTGACGTCGCGCACCTCGGTCGCAGCGCCGGGGACCTTGGAGCCGAACCGGATCGTGACGCCCTCATCCGGCTGGATGCGGATCACAAGGGCGTTCTGGCCGAGCTCGAGGGTCTGGCTGCGCAGGAAGAGATGCTGCGGGGTGCGTTTGAAGACGACGGCGATCTCCGTGACGCGACGGCCCAGGCGCTTCCCGGTGCGCAGGTAGAACGGCACGCCCGACCAGCGACGCGTCGCGATCTCGAGCTTCACGGCCGCGTAGGTCTCGGTGTGCGAGTCGGTGTCCATGCCGTCCTCGGCGAGGAACCCGGTGACCCGCTCGCCGCCCTGCCACCCGCCGGCGTACTGGCCGCGCGCGGTCGCGGTGGACAGGTCCTCGGGCAGCCGCACGGCGGCGAGGACCTTCTCCTTCTCGGCGCGGAGGTCCTTCGCGTCCAGGGAGATGGGCTCCTCCATGGCCGTGAGGGCGAGGAGCTGCAGGAGGTGGTTCTGGATGACGTCGCGCGCCGCGCCGATGCCGTCGTAGTAGCCGGCGCGTCCGCCGACGCCGATGTCCTCGGCCATCGTGATCTGCACGTGGTCGACGTAGTTGCCGTTCCAGATCGGCTCGTACAGCTCGTTCGCGAAGCGCAGGGCCAGGATGTTCTGGACCGTCTCCTTGCCGAGGTAGTGGTCGATGCGGAAGATCGAGTCGGAGGGGAAGGCCACCTCGAGGGCGTCGTTGAGTTCACGCGCCGACTGCAGGTCGCTGCCGAACGGCTTCTCGATGACGACGCGCCGCCAGCTCTCGCCGTCGTCGGCCGTGTCGTCGACGAGCCCGGAGTCCTTCAGCTGCTTCGCGACGATGGGGAAGTCCTTCGGCGGGATCGACAGGTAGTAGGCGTGGTTGCCCATCGTGCCGCGTTCCACGTCGAGTCGCTCCACGGTCTCCCGCAGGCGCCGGAACGCGTCCGGGTCACCGAACTCGCCGGAGACGAAGCGGATGCCCTGCAGCAGCTGCCCCCACGTCTCCTCGCGGAACGGCGTGCGGGCGTTCTGGCGGACCGCGTCGTACACGACCTTCGCGAAGTCCTGGTCCTCCCAGTCGCGGCGCGCGAAGCCGACCAGCGCGAAGCCGGGAGGCAGGAGCCCGCGGTTGGCGAGGTCGTAGACGGCGGGCATGAGCTTCTTGCGCGAAAGGTCACCCGTCACGCCGAAGATGACCAGCGCGCTCGGACCGGCGATGCGGTTCAGGCGGCGGTCACCGGTGTCGCGCAGCGGATTGCGCCCGTGCGAGATCTCGACAGTCATCTGGGGGAACTCCTACTGTGCCGCTTCGAAGAGCGTCAGGACGTCGGCCTGCGGGTCGGTGAGGGTGAGGGTGACGACGGGGCGCCCGTGTGCGGCGAGCACTTCGGCGTCGCCCGCGGCCTGCGCGCGGATGAGCTGCCCGAACGTGAACGGGCGTCCCGGGATCTCCAGGTCGACGTCGGTCGATTCGAGGATCTGCAGGAACACGCCGTGCGCCGGACCGCCCTTGTGGTACTGACCGGTGGAGTGCAGGAAGCGGGGACCCCAGCCGAACGTCGTCGGACGACCGGAATCGGCGGCGACGAGCTCGCGGAAGCCGGACAGCTGCGGCACGGCGACGCGGTCGACGTACGCCTGGACGGCGACGTACCCGTCGGCGGGCACGGCGCGCCAGAGCGCGTCGAGGACCCCGGCGAGGGTGCCGGAGGCGGCGAGGGCAGGGTCGGTGACCCGCACCTCGACGCCGTTCTCCGTGAACGCCGGTGCGCCCGGGGCGGGTGCGGCCTCCAGCATCCCGCGCGTCGCGGTCTTGGCGGACTCGACGTCGGGCTGGTCGAACGGGTTGATGCCGAGCACGCGACCCGCGATCGCCGTGGCGTACTCCCACACGACGAACTGGGCGCCGAGGGATCCGCTGACGAGCACCTCGTCGGGGTGCTGCTCGAGGATCTGGAAGTGCTGCGCGTCGTCGACGAGGCGGACGATCTGCAGGTCCGCGGGCGTCTGCTCGACCTCGGGGGAGACCGGCAGCAGGACGACCGGGAGGATGCCGGTGCGCATCTTGCCCGTCGACTCCGCGACGAGCTGCTCGATCCAGTCCGGAAGCCCCACGATGTGGGTGCCGTCGCTGACGAGCCCCATCTTGTCGCGGCGCGGCGCGCCGCCGGCGATGGCGGCGGCGAGCACGAGAGCAGGGTTCTTCGGGTCGTCGATGGCGACTTCGAGGAGCGTCGCCTCGGCCTCGTCGAGGAGCTCGGCGATGTCGACGCCGGCGAGACCGGCCGGGACGAGGCCGAACGCGGTGAGCGCGGAGTAGCGCCCGCCGACGGCGGGGTCGGCGTGGAACACCCGGTAGCCGGCGGCCTGGGACGCCTCATCGAGCGGCGAGCCCGGGTCGGTGACGACGATGATCCGCTCCGCGGGGTCGATGCCGAGGTCGCTCCAGGCGGCCTCGAACGCCCGCTTGGCGGAGTCGGTCTCGACGGTCGAGCCGGATTTCGACGCGACCACGAGGACCGTCCTGTCGAGGCCGCCGCTCTCGGCGTCGCCGTCGAGGGCCGCGAGGACCTGTCCGGGGGCCGTGGAGTCGAGGATCACGAGGGGCACGCCGGCGGTCGCGGCGATCACCTCGGGCGCGAGCGAGGAGCCGCCCATGCCCGCGAGGACGATCCGCGTGAGGCCCAGGGCGACGAGCTCCGCGCGCAGCGCGGCGATCTCCGCCACGAGCGGACGGGACACCGAGACGGCCTCGACCCACCCGAGCCGGCGTCCGGCCTCCTCGGCGGCGGCGGGACCCCACAGGTCCGCGTCGCCGGCGGTGATGCCGCTTGCCACGAGGCTCGCGACGAGCCCCGGCAGAGTCTGATCGACGACGTCCTTGACGTGGCCGGAGACGTGGATCTCGAAGCTCAACGTGCGCCCTCGGGCGCCGACTGCAGCGCAGCCGTGACGGTGCCCTGCAGGTCGTGCCACGAGGCGATGAACTTCTCGACGCCCTCGTCCTCGAGCAGCTGGGTGGCGTCTACGAGATCGATGCCGACCGCGGCGAGGCCGTCGAAGACGGCGTGCGCGTCGGCGTAGTTCCCGGTGACAGTGTCACCCGTGACGACGCCGTGGTCGAAGGTCGCCTCGAGCGTCTTCTCCGGCATGGTGTTGACGGTGCCGGGCGCGACGAGCTCGGTCACGTAGAGGGTGTCGGGCAGGTTCGGGTCCTTGACGCCCGTCGAGGCCCACAGCGGCCGCTGCACGTTCGCACCGGCATCCGTCAGCGCGGTCGCCCGGGCGTCGGCGAACTTCTGCTCGAACAGCTCATACGCGAGGCGGGCGTTCGCCACGCCGGCCTTGCTCTTCAGGGCCAGCGCGTCCTCGGTGCCGATCGCCGTCAGGCGCTTGTCGATCTCGGTGTCGACGCGCGACACGAAGAAGGAGGCGACCGAGTGGATGCCGGACACGTCGTGGCCGTTCGCCTGCGCCTGCTCGATGCCGGCCAGGTACGCGTCGATGACGGCGGCGTAGCGCTCGAGGCTGAAGATCAGCGTGACGTTGACGGAGATGCCTTCGGCGAGGACCGCCGTGATGGCCGGGAGGCCGGCCTTCGTCGCGGGGATCTTGATGAGCGTGTTCGGGCGGTCGACCTTCGCCCACAGCTTCTTCGCCTCGGCGACGGTCGCGTCGGTGTCGTGCGCGAGGTCGGGGGAGACCTCGATCGACACGCGACCGTCGACGCCCGCCGTGGCGTCGTACACCGGGCGGAACAGGTCGGCGGCGTCGCGCACGTCCTCCGTGGTCAGCTCGAAGATCGCCTCATCGACGTCGGCCCCGCGCGCCGACAGGGCGGCGATGCGCTCGTCGTACGAGTGGTCGGCGGTGTTGCCGATCGCGCCCTGGAAGATCGTCGGATTCGTCGTCACGCCGACGACATCCCGTGTCGCGATGAGCTCGGCGAGGTTCCCCGACTCGATGCGCGCGCGGGACAGGTCGTCGAGCCAGATGCTGACGCCGGCGTCGGACAGTGCCTTGGTGGGGGTGCTCATGAGTTCTCCTTGACAGTGGCGCGTGCGGCCTCGACGACCGCGTCGGCGGTGACGCCGAACTTCTCGAACAGGGTCTTGTAGTCGGCGGATGCGCCGAAGTGGTCGATTCCCACGGACACGCCGCGGTCGCCGACGACGCCGCGCCAGAGGCCCGTGGCCCCGGCTTCGACGGAGACGCGTGCCGTGACGGATGCCGGGAGCACCTTCTCGCGGTAGGCGGCGTCCTGCTCCGCGAACCACTCGAGCGACGGAGCCGACACGACGCGGGCGTTGACGCCCTCGGCGCGCAGGGTCTCCCGCGCCTCGACGGCCAGCTGCACCTCGGAGCCGGTGGCGATGAGGATGACATCCGGCGTGCCGCCGGGGGCTTCGGCGAGGATGTACGCGCCGCGGGCGACTCCGGCGGTGGAGGCGAACGTGTCGCCGTCCGCGTCGCCCTCGCCGCGGGCGAAGACCGGGATGTTCTGGCGCGTGAGCGCGATGCCGGTCGGGCCGCCGTGCCGGCGGAGGATCTCCAGCCACGCCGCCGCCGTCTCGTTCGCGTCGGCCGGGCGCACCACCGTGAAGTTCGGGATGAGGCGCAGGGTCGCGAGCTGCTCGATGGGCTGGTGGGTGGGGCCGTCCTCGCCGAGCGCGACGGAGTCGTGCGTCCAGACGAAGATCGACGGGACGTCCATGAGCGCTGCCAGTCGCACGGCGGGGCGCATGTAGTCGCTGAAGATGAGGAACGTGCCGCCGAACGCGCGCGTCGGACCGTGCAGCACGATGCCGTTGACGATGGCGCCCATGGCGTGCTCGCGGATGCCGAAGTGCAGGACGCGGCCGTACGGGTCGCCGGACCACTCGTGCGTGGACCACTCGGCCGGGATGAAGCTCTTGCCGGACTTGATCGTGGTGAGGTTCGACTCGGCGAGGTCGGCTGAGCCGCCCCACAGCTCGGGGAGCTGCTCGGCGAGGGCGTTGATGACCAGACCGCTCGCGGCGCGCGTCGACACGTCCTTGCCGGCCTCGAACGACGGCAGGGCGCCGTCGATGTCGGCGGGGAGCTCGTGGGCCTGGACGCGGTCGAGGAGGGCCTTGCGCTCGGGGTTCGCCGCAGCCCAGGCGTCGAAGGACTTCTGCCACGCGGCGCGGGCCTCGGCGCCGCGGTCGGCGAGCCCGCGCGTGCGCTCCAGGACGTCGTCCGCGACGACGAAGGTCTGCTCGGGGTCGAAGCCCAGGACCTTCTTGGTCGCGGCGAGCTCGTCGCCGCCGAGGGCGGAGCCGTGGATCTTGCCGGTGTTCTGCTTGCCGGGGGAGGGCCAGCCGATGATCGTCTTCAGGATGATGAGCGACGGCTTCGCGGTCTCGCCCTGCGCCGCCTGGATCGCGGCGTGGAGCTCCGCGACATCCTCGACGTACTCGCCGGTCTTCTTCCAGTCCACCGTCTGCACGTGCCAGCCGTAGGCCTCGTAGCGCGCCGCGACGTCCTCGGTGAAGGCGACATTGGTGTCGTCCTCGATGGAGATCTGGTTGGAGTCGTACAGCGCGATGAGGTTGCCGAGCTGCTGGTGGCCGGCGAGGCTCGAGGCCTCGCTCGTGATGCCCTCCTGCAGGTCGCCGTCACCCGCGATGACGTAGACGAAGTGGTCGAACGGGCTCTCGCCGGCCGCCGCCTCCGGGTCGAACAGCCCGCGCTCGTAGCGGGCCGCGTACGCGAAGCCGACCGCGGAGGCGAGGCCCTGGCCGAGCGGGCCGGTCGTGATCTCGACGCCGGACGTGTGGCCGTACTCGGGGTGGCCGGGCGTCTTCGAGCCCCACGTGCGCAGGGACTTGAGGTCGTCGAGCTCGAGACCGAACCCGCCCAGGTAGAGCTGCACGTACTGCGTCAGGGAGGAGTGTCCCGCGGAGAGGATGAAGCGGTCGCGGCCGAGCCAGTCGGTGTCGGTCGGGTCGTGGCGCAGCACCCGCTGGTACAGCAGGTAGGCCGCGGGAGCGAGGCTCATCGCGGTGCCCGGGTGACCGTTGCCCACCTTCTCCACGGCGTCCGCCGCGAGGATCCGGGCGGTGTCCACCGCGCGTCGATCGATCTCGTCCCACTGCAGCTCTGACACTCGGTCGCCTTTCGTCTGGGGATGTGCGCCCGATGCGGGCCGGATCGCGGCCTCAGGAGGAGGGGACCGGCGCGGGCGCGCAGATGCCCCTCAGCATAACGAGTCGGTATGCGCGACGGGTCATGGATGGCGTCGCGTGACGCCGATCCCTCCGGAGCGGATGCCATAGACTGGACAGGACCGATCAACAGCGGCGGGGGCGATGGACATCACGACGACGCGCGAGGTCGAGCACGCCTCGACACGCCAGTCCCTGGGCCGTACCGTCCGCGCGTACGTCGCGCTGACGAAGCCGCGGGTCCTCGAGCTGCTGCTCGTCACGACGGTTCCGGTCATGATCCTCGCGGCCGATGGACTCCCCGACCTGTGGCTGGTCCTCGCGACCGTCATCGGCGGCTCGATGAGCGCCGGCTCGGCCGCGTCGTTCAACATGTACCTCGATCGCGACATCGACGCGCACATGCACCGTACCGTGAACCGGCCGCTGGTCACGGGGGAGGTCACTCCGCGCGGCGCGCTCATCTTCTCCTGGACGCTCGCCGTGGCATCCACGGTCTGGCTGCTCGTGACGACCAACTGGCTCGCGGCGGCGCTCAGCGCGTTCGCGATCTTCTTCTACGTCGTGATCTACACGATCCTCCTGAAGCGCCGCACCGAGCAGAACATCGTGTGGGGCGGCATCGCCGGCTGCTTCCCGGTCGTCATCGGCTGGTCGGCCGTGACCGGCTCGCTCAGCTGGGCGGCCCTCATCCTCTTCCTGCTGGTCTTCCTGTGGACGCCGCCGCACTACTGGCCGCTGTCGATGAAGTACAAGGGCGACTACGCCGAGGTCGACGTGCCCATGCTCGGCGCGACGCGCAACGGCTCGCAGGTGGGGCTCCAGGTCATCCTGTACGCGTGGGCGACCGTGGCATCCTCGCTGCTGCTCATCCCTGTGGCCGGCATGGGCCTCGTCTACTCGGTGACGGCGGTCGTCTTCGGCGCCTGGTTCATCTACGAGGCGCACGTGCTCTACAACCGCGCCGTGCGCGGTGCCGACACGACCGCCATGCGCGTCTTCCACGCGTCGATCACCTACCTCACCCTCGTGTTCGTCGCGATCGCGGTCGACCCGCTGCTGCCCTTCTAGCGCCGGGCACCCTGGCGCGGCCGTTGCCGTGCTGCCGCGCGACCTGATGTGACCCGCGCCGGACCCGGGACCTGAGTGGCTCGCGTTCGCTGCCCAGGTTCACTCGCGCCGAAGTGCGGGTGCGGGGTGCGAGCACCCGCCATTCGGCGCGGGTGAGTGCCGGGGTGGCCGTTCGTCCGCGCTGAATGGCGGGTCGGATGCCGCGACACCCGCACTTCAGCGCGGTCGAACGCAGCGGCGGGGTCTCGCGGTGGTGAGCGCAGCGCGATGGGCGTGGGGCGGGCAGGCGCGAGCGGCGCCGCCCTCGGCGCCCGTGTTCATTCGCGTCGAAGTGCGGGTGCGGGGTGCGAGCACCCGCCATTCGGCGCGGGTGAGCGAAGAGGCCCACGCTCGTCCGCGCTGAATTGTGGGTCGGATGCCGCGACACCCGCAATTCGGCGCGGGCGAGCGCGGCGCGGTTGAACGCGGCGGCGGGGAGCGCAATGCGGGGAGCGCAATGCGGGTGCGCGGCGGGGGAGCGCGGCGCGAGCGCGCGCGGCGGGTGAGCGCCACGCCGCGGGTCGGGCAGGACGCCGCGGGTCGGGCGGGACGCCGCGGCGCGGAGCCGTCAAGACAGCACCGCGCCGCATCCGGGGACCCGAGGCTGGGCCTGGGTCCGGGATGCGGCGCGGTGCGACGCTGACGCGGGGACGTCAGCGGGTGACGGGGGTCTCCGCGACCTCGGTGTCCGCGGCGGGAGCCGGCGCGACGACGGTCTCGGCCGGCGCCTCGGCGACGGGCGCGACGGGAGAGGTCGCCTCGACGGGCTCGTCCCACGCGGCGGCCTCGATGACCTCGACGGTGGGGGCCGGGGCGAAGGCGCGCAGTGCGCCGAGCGTCAGGGCCAGGGCCAGGCCGATGAGGCCGACGCCGATGAGGATGGCGCCGAGAACGCCCCACACCTGTCCGGCGTAGACCTCGACACCGGTCGCGGTGCCGTCGGTGAGGGTCGTGACCATGGTGCCGATGTTGGTCGTCAGGACGTACGAGCCGACGCCCACCGAGGCGAGCGATCCGACCACGAGCAGCCAGAACGGGATGCTGCGGGTCAGACGGGGGCGGGGGTTCATGTGGTTCTCCTTGATGGTTGGGGTGGCCGTGCGGCGGCGCGATGCGTCCGCGGCCGGCGGAACGGCATCCGGATACTCTTGCGGTCCCGTCCGTGCGGGGCCGATGCGTCGCCTATGAAACGACTGTGGACGCGTCGTCGGTCGACGGCGCGGAGAGGACGCCGATCGGCGCCTTCAGATTCAGGATGACGACGGTCATCGCCGCCGCCGACAGGGAGGCGAGCACCATGTGGATGCCGACGAGGAGCTCGGGCAGCCCCTCCCGGGCCTGCCACACGCCGACGACGATCTGCACGGCGACGGCGGCGACGAGGACGAGCAGCCAGCGCCGCACGGGCAGGCGTCGCGCCCACGCGAGGACGGTCAGAACGGCCACGAGCGCCGCCAGGATGTAGCCCGGCCAGGCGTGCACGTGCGCGAGGAACGTCGCGTCGAAGCCGTTGCGGATGACATCCTCGTCACCCGAATGCGGCCCGTTGCTCGTGGTCAGCACGCCGAAGAGGATCGTCGCGGCGAGGGCGAGCGTCGTGACGTGGGCGAGCATCGCGAACCAGGACGGCACGGCCCGCTCGCGGGGCCCGGGGACGGCGGCGAGACGCACCAGATACGCGGCGGTCACACAGACGAGCAGCAGCGACGCGGTGTAGTGGAAGCCCACGACGAACGCGTTGAGGTCGCTGACGACGGCGAGGCCGCCGACGACGGCCTGGGCCATGACGCCCGCCAGGACGATCCACGCCAGCACGATGAGGTCGCGGCGGCGCTCCGTTCGCCGCACCGAGTCGACCATGGCGGCGAGGACTGCGAGCAGCAGCGCGCTCGAGAACCCGAACGCCCCGAGGCCCACCGGGTTCGCCACGACGTAGGCGCCGACGCCCAGCACGATGCCGCCCGCGGCGAACCACAGCGCGCGGGTCACGAGGCGCCGCCCCGCGAAGGCCGCGATCGTGAGCAGCAGCACGGCCAGGGCGATGATCCCCACGACGCCGGTCATCAGACGGTTGCCGAACTCGATGAGCCCGTGGATGCCCTGGGCCTGCAGCGGGACGAGCGAGTCCGGCGTGCAGAGCGGCCATTCCGTGCAGCCCAGCCCCGACCCGGTCAGGCGCACGGCGCCGCCGGTGCCGATGATGACGACCTCGGCGACGAAGGACGCCCACGCCAGGATCCGCAGCGGTCGGCCGACCCGATCCGGGCGGTGGGCCGAGCGGGGTGCGGTCTGCGCGAGGGTCATGCGCGGGTCCTCCTGTGTGTCGCCCCTGCGTCCACGGAGCGGCCACGCCGCGGGCAGACGTTGCCTGTAGACTTGAGGGGTTGTGACGACGGCGCGCGCGGCGTGCCGGGTCCACCCCAAGTCTAGGCGCGTCGTCAGCGCCACGAGAGCGGCCCTGCAAGCGGCATCCCACCCGCGGAACTCCACGAGGGACAGGGAATGCCGGGACGGTTGACACCGTTGCGGCCTAGAGGAGGTAAACGATGTCGGATGTGCTCATCGACCGTCCGGAGCTCGCAGGCCTGGGGGTGTACGAATTCGGCTGGCACGATGCCGACGCCGCCGGGTCCAGCGCCCGCCGCGGTCTCAGCGAGGGTGTCGTGCGCGACATCTCGGCCCTGAAGTCCGAGCCGGAGTGGATGCTGAAGACCCGTCTGAAGGGCCTGCAGCTGTTCGGCCGCAAGCCGATGCCGACGTGGGGCGCCGATCTCTCCGAGATCGACTTCGACAACATCAAGTACTTCGTGCGCTCCACGGAGAAGCAGGCGCAGTCCTGGGAGGACCTCCCGGACGACATCAAGAACACGTACGAGAAGCTCGGCATCCCCGAGGCGGAGCGTTCGCGCCTCGTCTCCGGTGTCGCGGCCCAGTACGAGTCCGAGGTCGTCTACCACCAGATCCAGAAGGAGCTGGAGGACCAGGGCGTCATCTTCATGGACACCGACACGGCCCTGCGCGAGCACCCCGAGTTCTTCGAGGAGTACTTCGGCAGCGTCATCCCCGCCGGCGACAACAAGTTCGCGGCGCTGAACACCGCCGTGTGGTCGGGCGGGTCGTTCGTCTACGTGCCGCCGGGCGTGCACGTCGAGATCCCGCTGCAGGCCTACTTCCGCATCAACACGGAGAACATGGGCCAGTTCGAGCGGACGCTCATCATCGCCGACGAGGGTTCCTACGTGCACTACATCGAAGGGTGCACGGCCCCGATCTACAAGTCCGACTCGCTGCACTCCGCCGTCGTCGAGATCATCGTGAAGAAGAACGCCCGCGTGCGCTACACGACGATTCAGAACTGGTCGAACAACGTCTACAACCTCGTCACCAAGCGCGCCGTCGCCCACGAGGGCGCGACGATGGAGTGGGTCGACGGCAACATCGGCTCGAAGGTCACGATGAAGTACCCGTCGATCTTCCTGATGGGGGAGCACGCCAAGGGCGAGACCCTCTCGGTCGCCTTCGCCGGTCCCGGGCAGCACCAGGACGCCGGCGCGAAGATGATCCACATGGCGCCGTACACGCAGTCCTCCATCGTCTCCAAGTCGATCGCCCGCGGCGGCGGCCGCGCCGGCTACCGCGGCGAGGTCCGCGTCGACGCCAACGCGCACCACTCCGCCAACACCGTCCGCTGCGACGCGCTGCTGGTCGACTCGATCTCGCGCTCCGACACGTACCCGTCGATCGACATCCGCGTCGACGACGTGCAGCTCGGCCACGAGGCCACCGTCTCGAAGGTCAGCGAAGAGCAGCTGTTCTACCTCATGAGCCGGGGGATGCCGGAGGCCGAGGCCATGGCCATGATCGTGCGCGGGTTCATCGAGCCCATCGCGCGCGAACTGCCGATGGAGTACGCCCTCGAACTCAACAAGCTCATCGAGATGGGCATGGAAGGATCCGTCGGCTGATGACGACAGCGACCCCGGCCCCCGCGCGCGTCGCGGAGGGCCACATCGACCCTGCGGCGGCATTCGTCCCCGTCCAGACCCGCTCGGAGCGTCCCTGGTCGTTCGAGCCCGCCGATTTCGGCGCGCCGACCGGCCGTGAGGTGAACTGGAAGCACACGCCCGTCGCGCGTCTGCAGCAGCTCTTCGTCGACGAGGCGGGACCGCACGACGTCATCGGCGTCGACGTCACCGCCCCCGCGGTCGTCGAGCAGCGCCGTCTGCGCGTGGGCGAGGCGCCGCGCGGCGAGGTCTTCCGCCCCGAGGACCTGCCGAGCGCGATCGCCTGGGCGCAGGAGGAGTCCGCGCCCCTCATCAGCATCCCGGCGGGGGTCGAGCTCGACGAGCCCGTCATCATCCGCCTCACCGGCACCGGCGGCCTCGCGCACGCGCACGTCGTGATCGAGGCGCAGGCGAACGCCCGCGGCGTCGTCGTGATCCGGCACGAAGGCACCGCCGTGCACGCCCAGAACGTCGAGATCATCGCCCGCGAGGGCTCGGCGCTCACCGTCATCTCCCTGCAGCGCTGGGACGACGACGCCGTGCACGCCGGCGCGCACCAGGCCCGCGTCGACCGCGACGCGACCCTGACCCACGCCGTCGTGAGCCTCGGCGGCGGCGTCGTGCGGATCAACCCCTCCGTGGAGCTCGCCGGCGACGGCGCGCACGGCAAGCTGTACGGCCTGTCGTTCGCCGATGCCGACCAGCACCTGGAGAGCCAGGTCTACCTCCACCACAAGGGCCGCCACACCGTCGGCGACGTCCTGTACAAGGGCGCCCTGCAGGGCGCCGGCGCGCGCAGCGTCTGGATCGGCGATGTGCTCATCGGCCCCGACGCCACGGGCACCGACTCCTATGAGGCGAACCGCAACCTCGTCCTCACCGACGGCGCACGCGCGGACTCCATCCCGAACCTCGAGATCCAGACCGGCGACATCGTCGGTGCGGGGCACGCGAGCGCGACCGGCCGGTTCGACGACGAGCAGCTCTTCTATCTGCAGGCGCGCGGCATCTCCGAGGACGAGGCCCGCCGTCTCGTCGTGCTCGGGTTCCTGACCGAGATCGTCCAGAAGCTCGGCATCCCTGCGCTGGAGGACGAGCTGACCGCTGCCATCGAGGCGGAACTCGCCCAGGAGGTTGACGCATGACCGCGCAGAAGGTGCTCACCATGGGCGACCTGCAGCAGGACACGCCTGTGCGGGTCGAGGTCGACGGCGTGCCCATCGCCGTCGTGCTCGATTCCAACGGCGACGTGCACGCGATCGGCGACACGTGCACGCACGGCGACATCTCGCTCTCCGACGGGTTCGTCGAGGGCGACACGCTGGAGTGCTGGGCGCACGGCTCCGCGTTCTCGCTGCGAACCGGACGCCCCCTCAACCTCCCGGCGTACGAGCCGGTCCCCGTCTACGAGGTCACGATCGACGGCGATGACGTGCTCATCGACCCCGCCGTGACCAAAGTTGTGAACTGAAGAAGGAAGTCAGCAATGTCTGTTCTCGAGATCCGCGACCTGCATGTGACGGTCGAGACGGATGCCGGTGAGACGCCGATCCTCAACGGCGTGACCCTCACGGTGCGCACCGGTGAGACCCACGCCATCATGGGCCCCAACGGCTCCGGCAAGTCGACGCTGGCGTACACGATCGCCGGTCACCCGAAGTACACCGTGACCTCCGGCACCATCACCCTCGACGGTGAGGACGTGCTGGCGATGACGGTCGACGAGCGCGCCCGCGCGGGGCTCTTCCTCGCGATGCAGTACCCCGTCGAGATCCCCGGTGTCACGGTCACCAACTTCCTCCGTACCGCCAAGACTGCGATCGACGGCGAGGCCCCGGCCATCCGCACGTGGACGAAGGACGTCAAGGGTGCGATGAAGAATCTGCGGATGGACCCGAAGTTCGCGCAGCGCAACGTCAACGAGGGCTTCTCCGGCGGGGAGAAGAAGCGCCACGAGATCCTCCAGCTCGAGCTCCTCAAGCCCGCGCTCGCGATCCTCGACGAGACCGACTCCGGGCTCGACGTGGACGCGCTGAAGATCGTCTCCGAGGGCGTGAACCGCGCCAAGGAGAGCACCGACCTCGGCGTCCTGCTCATCACGCACTACACCCGCATCCTCCGCTACATCACCCCCGACTACGTGCACGTCATGGTGAACGGCCGGATCGCGGAGGAGGGCGGCCCGGAGCTGGCCGACCGGCTCGAGGACGAGGGCTACGACCGGTACCTCCCCGTCGCCGAGCCCGCCGTCGAGGTCGAGAGCTAGGATCCCCTCATGACCGCGACCCTCACCCCCGAGAAGTACGACGAGGTCACCGAAGCGCTCAAGGACGTCATGGACCCCGAGCTCGGGATCAACGTCGTCGACCTGGGCCTCATCTACGACCTCTCCTGGGATGAGGAGAACGACGCCCTCGTCATCCACATGACGCTCACCTCCGCCGGCTGCCCGCTGACCGATGTGCTCGAGGAGCAGACGGCGCAGGCACTGGACGAGGTCGTCGCGCAGTTCCGCATCAACTGGGTGTGGATGCCGCCGTGGGGCCCGGAACGGATCACCGACGACGGCCGCGACATGATGCGCGCCCTCGGCTTCGCCATCTGACGGCGCCGGTAGGCTCGGGGCGTGAGTGTCAGCCCCCTCGAAGCCCTGCCCCTGGACGAGCTGCGTCAGCGGTCGAGCACGAAGTGGCGGTCCTACCCGGGAGACGTCATCCCGATGTTCGTCGCGGAGACCGATTTCGCTCTCGCGCCGGCCATCGCGCGGACCCTCACGGAGGCCGTGACCCGCGGCGACACCGGCTACACGCCGCCGGACCCCGGTCTGCGAGGCGCGTTCACGGCGTTCGCGGCCCGGCGCTACGGCTGGGAGATCGAGCCGACCCGGATCCGCTCGACCGGCGACGTCATGATGGGCGTCGTCGAGCTGCTCCGTGCCACCATCCGGCCCGGCGACCGGGTCGTCATCGCGCCGCCGGTCTACCCGCCCTTCTCGATGTGCATCCCGGAGGCGGGGGGCGTCGTCGAAGAAGTGCCGCTGCGGGACACCGGCGATGCCTGGGCGCTCGACCTGCGGGGGATCGAGGCGGCCCTCGCCGGCGGCGCGCGCGCGGTCCTGCTGTGCAACCCGCACAACCCGACCGGCACCGTCCACTCCCGCGAGACCCTCGCCGCGCTCGCGGACCTCGCGAAGAGGTTCGGCGCCGTCGTCATCAGCGACGAGATCCACGCACCGCTCGTGTATCCCGGCGGCACCTTCACGCCCTTCCTCGCGGCGTCGGCGACCGCCGCGGAGGTCGGATACGCCGTCACGAGCGCCTCGAAGGCGTACAACCTCGCCGGCCTGAAGTGCGCGCTCATGATCAGCGCCTCCGAGAGGACGGCGGCCGTCGTCAACGGGCTCTGGCCGGAGGTCGAGTGGCGCACCGGGCTCTTCGGCGCCCTCGCCGGGGTCGCGGCCTTCTCGCCCGAGTCGGATGCCTGGCTCGATGCGCAGATGGCCGCCCTGGACGTCAACCGCCGTCTCCTGGCCGACCTCCTCGCCGAGCATCTCCCGCGCGCCCGCTACCGGACACCGGATGCCGGGTACCTGGCCTGGATCGACGTCTCCGCGTACGGCTGGGGCGACGATCCGGCCCGCCGTATCCTCCGTGACGCGAAGGTCGCGCTGCACCACGGGCCGCTGTTCGGTCCGCAGGGCGTCGGGCACGTCCGGCTGAACTTCGGGTGCGCGCCCGAGGTGCTCACGGAGGCGGTGCGACGGATCGGGGCGCTGGCCCGCACGTGAGCGACGCGCGCACAGACCCCGGGACCGTCCCGGCCGGCGGCATCTGGCATCCGCGCTACGTGTGGGTGACGATCGGCGCGGTCGCGATGATCTTCCTCGCCGCTACGCAGTCCCTCGCCGTCACGACCGTCATGCCGCTCGTCAGTGCCGACCTCGACGGCGCGGCGCTGTACGCCGTCGCCTTCTCCGGCACGCTGGCGACGAGCGTCATCGGGATGGTCGCCGTCGGGGCGTGGTGCGACCGTGCCGGCCCCGTCCTCCCGCTCACCACGTCGGTCGTGCTCTTCGTCGCCGGGCTCGTCGTCGCGGGCGCCGCACCGACCATGGAGGTGCTCGTCGCGGGGCGCCTCCTGCAGGGGCTCGGCACCGGCGGGCAGACCGTCGCGCTCTACGTCGTCGTGGCGCGCGTGTATCCGGCCGCCTTGCACGGCCGCGTGTTCGCGGCCTTCTCCGCCGCCTGGGTGGTGCCCTCGATCGTGGGCCCGTTCCTGGCCGGCGCCGTCGCGGAGTACCTGCACTGGCGCTGGGTGTTCCTGGGCGTCGCGGGGCTCACCGTCGTGGCCTTCGCGCTCGTCCTGGCCCGCCTGCACGACCGCCCGCTCGGCACCGACCACCCGGCCGCCGATCCGGTGGCGGCGCGGCTCGGCTGGGCCAGCGTCGTCGCGATCGGCGCGCTCGCGCTGAGCCTCGCGGGGGAGGCCGGCGCCTTCGCCCCGGTGCTGGTCGTGGCATCCCTCGTCGTCATCGCCGTCGCCATCCGCCCGCTCGTGCCGGCGGGGACCCTGCGTCTGCGCGGCGGGCTCCCGAGCGTCGTCGCGATGCGCGCCCTCATCGCGGGGGCATTGTTCGGCGCGGAGATCTACGTCCCGTACCTGCTCATGGACGAGTACGCCTTCTCCGCGACCTGGGCCGGGCTCGCCCTCACGGTCGCCGCACTCCTGTGGGCGGCCGGCTCCGACGTGCAGGGCCGCTACGGCGACCGGATCGGCAGCACCCGGATCTCGCTCATCGGCACGGCGCAGCTGGTCGGCGCGACCGCGATCGCTGCGCTCACCGCCTGGCTGCATCTGCCGCCGGTCATCCTCATCGCCGGGTGGGCGCTCGCAGGCGGCGGGATGGGCCTCATGTATCCCCGACTCACGGTCCTGACCCTCGCGTACTCCACCCCGCAGAACCAGGGCTTCAACTCCTCCGCCCTGTCGATCTCCGACTCGGTGGGCGCATCGGCGACCATCGCGGCGATGGGCCTCACCTTCACGGCGCTCGCCGGGACGGGCGCCGGGTTCCCCGTCGTGTTCCTCATCGCGACGGCCCTCGCGCTGCTCGGGCTCGTGCCGGGGCTGCGGCTGGACCACAGTCCTCGCGCGGACGCGGGTGCCGGCCCCGCCGCCTGACGCACCGATTTGGATGCCAGGGAGAGGCAAGGCTACCCTAACCATGTGAGCATCTCCGAGGACGTCCGCACGCGCCCCGCCTACCGTCCGTACGCCGCGACGGTCGCCGAGGTGCAGCGGCTGTCGCCGCACTTCACGCGTGTCGTCTTCACGGGCGAGGAGTTCGACCTCTTCGGGACGGCTGGTCTCGACCAGCGCATCAAGCTCATCCTCCCGCTTCCGGACGGCACCCTCAGCGACATCGGCCAGCACGACGCCGACGTCATCGATGCGGGGGAGTGGTACAGCCTCTGGCGCGCCATGCCGCTCGCGACCCGGGGCCCGCTGCGCACCTACACCGTCCGTCGCATCGACCCCGTCGCGCGCCGGCTCACCGTCGACTTCGTCGTCCACCACGACGCGGGACCGGCCGGGAGCTGGGCGGAGCAGGCCGCCCCCGGGCAGGGGATCGTCATCGTCGGACCCGATCAGCGGAGCGAGAACCGCCGGCAGGGTCTGGACTGGCACCCCGGGACCGCGCGCCGCGTCGTGCTCGCCGGGGACGAGACCGCCGCGCCGGCGATCTGCGCGATCCTCGAGGCGCTCGACGCCTCCTACGAGGTCGACGCCTTCATCGAGGTTCCCACCGTCGCCGATCACCTTGACCTCGCGGTGCCCGACACGTTCCGCGTGTCATGGCTGCCGCGCGCGGATCGCCCGCACGGCGCCGCCCTGACCGAGGCGCTGACCGCGTGGAGCGCGACGGCGGGCGACGTCCTCGCCCGCGCCGCCGCGCCGCGCCGCCAGGAGCTCGCCGACATCGACGTCGACCACGACCTGCTGTGGGACAGCCCGGAGGATTCCGAGGGCGAGTTCTACGCGTGGATCGCCGGCGAGGCGGCCACCGTCAAGGGCCTGCGCCGACACCTCGTGCAGGGGTGCGGCGTGGACCGCAAGCGCGTCGCCTTCATGGGGTACTGGAGACTCGGCCGGTCCGAGCGGCAGGAATGAGCACGGCGCGCGATCGGCGCGGACGGCTGCTGCTCACCGGCGCGATCGCCCTGCTGGCCGTCATGATCGTCGTGAGCCTCATGATCGGGGCGCGCTCGGTCGCCCCCGGCATCGTGATCGACGCCCTGCTGCGCCCCGACCTGTCACTGGCCGACCACTCCGTCATCCTCACCCAGCGGGTGCCGCGGACCGTCATCGGCGTGCTCGCCGGCGCCGCGCTGGCTCTCGCCGGCACCCTCATGCAGGGCCTCACCCGCAATCCGCTCGCCGACCCGGGTCTCCTGGGGGTCAACGCCGGTGCCTCCGTCGCCGTCCTCGTCGCCATCACCCTGTTCGGCATCACGGCGCCGGCCGGGTTCGTCTGGTTCGCGTTCGGGGGCGCGGCGCTCGCCGCCGTCGCCGTCGCGCTCATCGGCACGCGGGGTCCGGACGGAGCGAACCCCGCGAAACTCGCGCTCACGGGGGCTGCCGTCACGGCCGGGCTCACCGCCGTCACGACGCTCATCCTCACGACCTCCATCACCGCGTTCGACGTGTTCCGCTACTGGCAGGTCGGCGGTCTCACGGCCCGGGGCCTGGACACCGTGGCCGTCGTCGTCCTCCCGATCCTCGTCGGCGCCGTCATCGCCTTCACCTCCGCGCGCGGGCTCGACCTCCTCGCCCTCGGCGAGGACACCGCCACCGGACTGGGGCACAGCGTCACGCGGACGCGCGTCCTCGGCATCATCGCGGCTGTGCTGCTGTGCGGCGCCGCGACGTCGATCGCCGGCCCGATCGTCTTCCTCGGGCTCCTCGTGCCGCACGCCCTCCGCGCCCTCATCGGCGGCGAGTACCGGTGGCTCCTCGCCATCGGGGCGCCGGCCGGGGCGATCGTGCTGCTCGCCGCGGACGTGCTGGGCCGCGTCATCGCGCCGCCGGGCGAGATCCAGGCCGGTCTCGTCGTGGCCTTCGTGGGCGCCCCCGTGCTCGTCTCCCTCGTGCTCCGCCGTGGGCGGGTGAGCCTGTGACCTCGTCCGTGCAGGAGATCCGCGCACGCGTCTGCCGCCGTCGCGGCGCGGTGCTCGCCGGCGTGCTGGCCGCCGTGCTCGTCGTGACGATCGTGTCTCTCTCGCTCGGCGACTACGCGATCGGGCCGGCGGAGCTGTGGCGGACGCTGCTCGGCGGCGGCGATCGCGTGCAGTCCTACGTCGTCTTCCAGGTGCGCGCGCCGCGCCTCGTCATGGCGCTCCTCGTCGGCGCCGCCCTCGGCGCCGCGGGCGCGCTCCTGCAGTCGCTGCTGCGGAACCCGCTGGCCAGCCCCGACCTGCTCGGCATCAGCGCCGGATCCGGTGCGGCCGCCGTCTTCGGGATCCTCATCCTCGGTCTCACCGGGCCGCTCCTGGCCATCGCCGCGTTCGCCGGCGGCCTCGTCGTCGCGGCGTTCCTGCTCCTGGCCGGCAGCCGCCGCGCCGACGGCGGGTTCCGCCTCATCCTCGCCGGCGTGGGGGTCGCCTTCCTCTGCGTCGCCGTCACGAACTACCTGATGGTGCGCGCGAAGGTCGAGCTCGCCCAGGCGGCGCTCATCTGGCTCACCGGCAGCCTCGCCTCCACCCCCTGGTGGAATGTCGCGATCGTGGCCGGGGCCGTCCTCCTCGCCGTCCCCGCGGTCGTGGCGTGCGCCCGCTGGCTCCCGCTCACCCAGATGGGCGCGGCGACGGCGGCCTCCCTCGGTGTGCCGCCGTCCACCGTGCGGATCGTCGCGGTCCTCGCCGCCGTCCTCCTCACCTCGGTCACCTGCGCGTTCGTCGGGCCGATCGCCTTCATCGCGCTGTGCGCGCCCGCCATCGCGCGTCCCCTCCTCGGACACGGCGCCGTCGGGATCGGCACGAGCGCCGCCGTCGGCGCGTTCCTCCTGACCTCCGCCGATCTCGTCGCACAGTTCGCCCTGCCCGGCTACTCCCTCCCCGTGGGCGTCGTGACGGGCGCCATCGGCGCCGTCTTCCTCCTCTGGCTGCTCGCGACGTCGAAAGGACGACAGCTGTGACTCCCGACTCCGCCCCGCCGCGCCTGAGCGTGCGAGGACTCGCCGCGGGCTACCCCGGTCGCCGAGTGATCGAGGACCTCGACCTCGACATCGCGCCGGGCCGCATCACGATGATCATCGGCGCCAACGCGTGCGGGAAGTCGACGCTGCTGAACGTCCTCGCGCGCGTCAACGCACCGCTCGCGGGCGGCGTCGAACTCGACGGCACCGACGTCGCGAGCCTGTCGCGCCGGCGCTTCGCGCAGACCGTGGGGCTGCTTCCGCAGCATCCGACCGCGCCCGACGGCCTGACCGTCGCGGAGCTCGTCTCCCGTGGCCGGCACCCGCACCGCGGCGTCTTCCAGCGCTGGAGCGCAGCGGACACCGCCCGGGTGGACGACGCCATGGCGAAGACGGGCGTCGCACCCCTCGCCGACCGCGCGGTCGGCGACCTCTCCGGAGGTCAGCGCCAGCGCGTCTGGATCGCGATGGCCCTCGCGCAGGAGCCGCGCATCCTTCTGCTGGACGAGCCGACGACCTTCCTCGACCTCAGCCACCAGATCGAGGTCCTCGACCTCCTGCGGAGCCTCAACCGCAGCGACGGCACCACGATCGTCGTCGTCCTGCACGAGCTGAACCTCGCGGCGCGCTACGCCGACGAGCTCGTCGTCATGCAGGCAGGGCGGATCGTGGCGCACGGGGCCCCCGCCGACGTCCTGACCTCCGAGGTCGTCGCCCGCGCCTTCGACCTCGACGCCCTCGTCATCCCCGACCCGCTCACCTCCACCCCCCTCGTCATCCCCGTCCCCGGCGGCGCCCATGCCGCCGCGGACGAGGCCTGACGCGATTCGAAAGGAACGCACCCATGTCCGCACGCACCTCACGCCTCGGAGCGCTCGTCGCGCTCACCGTGGCCGGCGGCCTCGTCCTGTCCGGCTGCGCCGGGCAGACCGACCCGGCGTCCACGTCGGACGCCGCGACCGGCACCGCCGACGGGTTCCCGGTCACGTTCGAGCACATCTACGGCACCACCACGATCGAGTCCGCCCCCGAACGCGTCGCGACGTGGGGGTGGGGCGTGACGGACGCCGTACTGGCGCTGGGCATCGTCCCGGTGGCCGTGTCCTCCATGGACTACGGCGGGGGCGAGAACCGCATCACGCCGTGGGTCGAGGATGCCATCGCCGACCTCGGCGGGGAGGAGCCCGTCATCCTCGACAGCGCGACCTACGAGCTGTCGATCGAAGAGCTGCTGGCGACCGACCCCGACGTCCTCATCGCGTCCTACTCGGGTCTGACGCAGGAGGAGTACGACGCCGTCACGAACGCCGGTGTCCCGGTCGTGGCCCCCGAGGAGGCGCTCTGGTCCACTCCGTGGCGCGACGTGATCACCGACACCGGCAAGGCGCTCGGGATGGATGCCGAGGCGGAGGAGCTGCTCGCCGGCCTCGACCAGCAGGTGGCCGACGCCGCCGCCGCGCACCCGGAGTTCGCCGGCACGACCATCGCCTACGCGGCGGATGACGTGGACACGTTCTACCTCTACCTGCCGGCCGACCCGCGCGTGGAGATCCTGGAGGACCTCGGCTTCGTGACCGCCCCGTCGGTCACCGCCCTCGATGACGGCGCCGCCACGTTCTACACGACCGTCAGTGGCGAGAAGCTCGACCAGATCGACGCCGACGTCGTCTTCACGCAGGTCGAGAGCGAGGACGCGCTGAACACGTTCCTGACGTCTGCTCGCACGCAGCTGATCCCCGCCGTCGCGAAGGGCGCCGTCGGCGCCATCGTCGGCGAGGAGAACGTCTCCGCCATCTCGCCCACCGCGCTGACCGTGCCGTGGATCCTGCCCGAGATCGTCGAGCAGCTCGCCGCCGCGACGGCCGCTAAGGGCTGAGGGCGGTCCCGGTGACACAGGAGAGCCCCGGCCGGAACGGCCGGGGCTCTCCCATTCCCGGATGCCTCCGCGGGAGGCATCCGCTCACTTCTTGGCGGCGTCGACCTTCCGCACGAGCGCCCAGGCGCCGGGGATGAGCAGCGCCGCGAGCGCCGCCTTCACGATTCCGCCGACGAGGAACGGGAACAGACCCGCATCCAGGATCCCGATGAAGGAGTAGTCCAGGCCCAGCACGACGTTGAGGATGAGCGCCATGTAGGGGATGCCGAAGAGGAACGGCACCGCGCTCGCGGCGGCGAACCCGAGGAAGGCGAGTGCGGGACGGCGGTCCCACGCGCGCTCGGCGAACCAGCCGGCCACGAAGGCCGACACGATGAACCCGATCACGAACCCGAAGCTCGGCTTCGCGACGGCGGCGAGCGACCCGGTGAAGTCCGCGAAGACGGGGAGGCCGGCGAGCCCGGCGAGCAGGTAGGTGATCAGGGCGGCGGCGCCGCGGCGTGCGCCGAGGGCGGCGCCCACGACCACGACGCCGAGCGTCTGGCCCGTGATCGGCACGGGCCACAGGGGGATGGAGACCTGGGCGAGCAGCGCCACGACGGCGGCGCCGGCGGTGACGAGGGCGGCGTCCAGGGCGAACGCGCGTGCCCGCGAGGACGGACGTGCGACGACGTCGGCGAGGACGCGGCGGGACGGGGGAGCGGCGGCGATGGCTGACATGGCTCTCAGCGTAGAGGCACGGGCGACTGGTCCTGGAACGCGCGCGTCATACCGTCATGCTCAGGCGACGTGCGGCATCCCGACCTATACTGGGAGGCTGGCCGTTCGGCCGCCCCCTCCACCCGCGATGAATGGACGTCCGCTGTGCTCGCCGTACACGATCTCGAGATCCGCGTAGGCGCTCGCACCCTCATGTCGGACGTGTCGTTCCGCGTCTCCGACGGCGACAGGATCGGGCTCGTCGGCCGCAACGGCGCCGGCAAGACGACGCTGACGAAGGTCCTGGCGGGCGACCTCATGCCCGCCGACGGCAAGGTGGAGCGCTCCGGCGAGCTCGGCTACCTCCCGCAGGACCCGCGCTCCGGCGACCCCGAGATGCTCGCCCGCACCCGCATCCTCGACGCCCGCGGACTCGGCACGCTCGCGCTCGGCATGAGCGAGGCGTCGCTGGAGATGGGTTCCGACGACGCCGCGGTCGCGGCCCGCGCGATGCGCCGCTACGGCAACCTCACCGAGCGCTTCGAGGCGCTCGGCGGCTATGCGGCCGAGGCCGAGGCGGCATCCATCGCGCACAACCTGTCGCTACCGGACCGCATCCTCGATCAGCCGCTGAAGACGCTCTCCGGCGGTCAGCGCCGGCGGATCGAACTCGCGCGCATCCTCTTCTCCGACGCGCAGACGATGATCCTCGACGAGCCGACGAACCACCTCGACGCGGACAGCGTCGTGTGGCTGCGCGAGTTCCTCAAGAACTACAAGGGCGGCCTCATCGTCATCAGCCACGACGTCGAACTCGTGGGCGAGACGGTGAACCGGGTGTTCTACCTGGATGCCATGCGCCAGGTCATCGACGTCTACAACATGAACTGGAAGAACTACCTGCGGCAGCGGGTGGCCGACGAAGAGCGCCGCAAGAAGGAGCGCGTCAACGTCGAGAAGAAGGCCACGGCCCTGCAGCTGCAGGCCGCGCGCTTCGGAGCGAAGGCGTCCAAGGCCGCCGCGGCGCACCAGATGGTCGCCCGCGCGGAGAAGATGCTGGCCGGGCTGGACGAGGTGCGCCAGGAGGACCGGGTCGCCAAGCTGCGGTTCCCGAAGCCCGCACCCTGCGGCAAGACCCCGCTCATGGCCTCCGGCCTGTCGAAGTCGTACGGCTCGCTCGAGATCTTCACGGATGTCGACCTCGCGATCGACCGCGGCTCCAAGGTCGTGGTCCTCGGTCTCAACGGCGCCGGCAAGACGACGCTGCTGCGCATCCTCGCCGGCGTCGACAAGCCCGACACCGGCCAGCTCGAGCCCGGGCACGGCCTGAAGATCGGCTACTACGCGCAGGAGCACGAGAACCTGGATGTGAACCGCTCGGTCCTGGAGAACATGATGTCGGCGGCGCCGGACATCACCCAGGTCGAGGCGCGGAAGGTGCTCGGCTCGTTCCTCTTCACCGGCGACGACGTGCTCAAGCCCGCCGGCGTCCTCTCCGGCGGCGAGAAGACGCGCCTCTCCCTCGCCACCCTCGTCGTCTCCAGCGCCAACATGCTCCTCCTCGACGAGCCCACCAACAACCTCGACCCCGCGTCGCGCGAGGAGATCCTCGGGGCGCTCGCGCACTACGAGGGGGCCGTCGTCCTCGTCTCGCACGACGAGGGCGCCGTGCAGGCGCTGAACCCCGAGCGGGTGCTGATCCTGCCGGACGGCGTCGAGGACATCTGGGGTCGCGACTACATCGACCTCATCACCCTGGCGTGACGCGGTCCGGCACCCTGGCGTGACGCGGTCCGGCACCCTGGCGTGACGCGGTCCGGCACCCTGGCGTGACGCGGTCCGG
>NZ_BKAH01000009.1 GCF_007992455.1 Microbacterium saccharophilum
CGGCGCGGGCGAACGGCGGCGCCCCGGCTCGCGCCCACGCCACCGCCACGCCGCCGCCGCGCCACCGCGCCACCGCGCCACCGCGACAAACGGCAGGGATGACGAAGCCCCGCCCGATCGTGACCGGGCGGGGCTTCGTGACGTACGTCAGATGCGGGCGGGTTCGCCCTGCGGGTTGGCGTCCGTGGCGGGCGCGGGCGCCGTCGCGGCGACCGGCGCCGCTGCGACGGCATCCGTCGTCTCGTCGTCGTCGCCGGAGTCGTCCGCGAACGGCTCACCGTCGCGCGGGGCGTTGTACAGGTCCTGGTTCAGGATGCCTTCGCGCTTGGCCACGATCGCCGGGACGAGCGCCTGCCCGGCGACGTTGACCGCGGTGCGGCCCATGTCGAGGATCGGGTCGATCGCGAGCAGCAGGCCGACGCCCTCCAGCGGCAGGCCCAGGGTGGACAGGGTGAGCGTCAGCATGACCGTCGCACCCGTGGTGCCGGCGGTCGCCGCCGACCCGACGACGGAGACGAGCGCGATGAGCAGGTACTGCACGAGCGAGAGCTCGATGCCGAAGAACTGCGCGACGAAGATCGCGGCGATGGCGGGGTAGATCGCGGCGCAGCCGTCCATCTTGGTCGTCGAGCCGAGGGGCACCGCGAACGAGGCGTACTCGCGGGGCACGCCGAGGTTCCGCTCGGTGACGCGCTGCGTGAGCGGCAGGGTGCCGATCGAGGACCGCGAGACGAACGCGAGCTGCACGGCCGGCCACACGCCGGAGAAGTACTGGCGGATGGAGAGGCCGTTGGTCTTCAGCAGCACGGGGTACACGACGAAGAGGACGAGTGCGAGCCCGAGGTAGATCGCGACGGCGAACCACAGCAGGGTCGTGAGCTTCTCCCAGCCGTAGGTGACGACGGCGGACCCGATGAGGCCGAGCGTGCCGATCGGCGCGATGCGGATGATCCACCACAGCACCCGCTGGATGACCTTGAGGAACGATTCGGTGAACGCGACGAACGGCTCGGCGCGCGTGCCGAGCTTGAGCGCGGCGATGCCGACGGCGACCGCGATCACGATGACCTGCAGCACGTTGAAGCCGACCGTCGAGGTGATGGCGCCGGCCGGGTCGGCGGAGCTGGAGACGGTGAGGCCGAGGAAGTTCTGCGGGATGAGTCCCTTGAGGAAGTTCCACCACGTGCCGACGGTGTACGGGTCGCCGGTCGCGAGCTGCGACTGGTCGACGCGGTTGCCCGGCTGCACGGTGACGCCGAGGACGATGCCGATCGTCACCGCGATGAGCGCCGTGATGCCGAACCAGAGGAGAGTCTGGCCGGCGAGGCGGGCGGCGTTGGTGACCTTGCGGAGCTGGGTGATGCTCGCGACGATCGCGGTGAAGATGAGCGGGACGACCGCGACCTTCAGCAGCGTGACGTAGGCGCTGCCGATGGTGGAGAGCGTCGCCGCGAGGCCGTTGGGGTTGCCGTCGGCGTCCGGCCCGAGTTGGCGGGCGAGCAGGCCGAGAGCGATGCCCGCGATGAGCGCGATCGTGATCTGGAACCCGAATGACCGGTAGAACGGCTTCTTCGGCTTGACGGTGCGCGCGCCGACGGGCGCGGTGGGGCGTGTGGAAGTCACGGGAGGGTCTCCTGGGGGGATGGCGATCGCCGGATGGTTCGTGTGCGCCGCAGCGCGTGTGTCGACGGTAGACGCGGGGATGGATGCCGCGGGCCGATGTGACCTCGTGTGACAACGGCCCGTGGGGCGGGATTTGTTCCCACCGCCTCGAGATTCCTTCCGCGAGCCGGTGGGGAACCCGGGCGGAAACGCCGATGAGCGCCGCCCCTCGGTGGGGACGACGCTCATCTGGTGGCGGAAGTGACAGGATTTGAACCTGCGAGGCGAGTTACCCCGCCTACATGGATTCCAGCCATGCTCCTTAGGCCGCTCGGACACACTTCCAACGGACGATCCTACCAGAGCGGCACCGGCGCGCTTCTCGCCCGTCCCCTTCATGCTGCACGCCTCATGCCTCATGCCTCGCGCCTCCCGCCGCGCGCCTCATGCCGCGCGCCAGCCACCGCGGTCCGGCGGCGGATCCCACGCCCAGCGCACCGGCGACTTCGAGCGGAGGGCGACGGTCTCCCCCGACCCGCCGGGCGGATGGAGGACGAACGGCCCGGTGCCGTCGCGGCTGATCTTCCAGCCCTGGTTGTGCAGCAGCAGGTGATGGAAGCGGCAGAGAAGAACGCCGCGGTCGATGTCGGTGCAGCCGTGGTCTTCCTCCCAGTGATCCGCGTGGTGCGCTTCGCAGTACGACGGCGGACGGTCGCACCCCGGCCAGAGGCATCCGCCGTCGCGGACGGCGAGCGCCATGCGCTGCTTCCCGGAGAAGAGTCGCTGCTCCCGTCCGACGTCGAGCGGGTTTCCGCCTCGGTCGACCGTCACGGTCACCGACCCGGTGTCGCACAGGGCGCGGTCGAGCACGGCGCCGGGAAGGGCCTCGCCGCCGTCTTCGAGGTTTCCGACGGCGAGCAAGCGCCCGAACGGATCGCGCGGGCCCACGGCATCCTTGACGACGACGAGCCGGACGCCCGGCTGCCGCGCACCGAACACATCCTCCGCGGAAGCCAGGGCGCCCGCGCGCAGGACGTCCATCATCAGGTCGTACGCGAGCTGCTCGTTCGTGCGCGGATCCCGCACGAGCTCGTCTGCCTGCGCCCTCTCGAGGTCGGTCATGAAGCGCGGGCCGCCGCGGCGGGGCCGCAGGGCGGCATCCGTGATGGACTGCACCCACGCGAAGGTCTCGTCGTCGAAGTCGATGCGGGCGTGGTGGACGCCGTCGGCATCCGTCCATGTCCGGAAGGCGCGGCCCGCGTATCGCTGCGCGAAGCGCTCCCCGGCACCCACCGGGTCGAGGGCGTCGCGCACGGCGCGGGCGCGCTTCCCCAGCTCCTCGACGGGCATGCCGGGCGCCTCGCCCACGAGCTGCTGCGCGGCGATCGCCCAGACCTCCGCGGCGCCGTCGCACTCTGCGGGATCGCCGAGGCCGCGCCGGATCGCGTCATGCTGCGCCGCCGTCACCGCCCCGCCCAGCATCGCGTCGCGGAGCCCGGCGTGCCACACGAACACCGGCGTAGCCGGCTCCGCATCCGGATGGGGATCGGGCGCAGACGGCGGACCCTCCAGAAGCGCGGCACCCACTCGGACCGTGCGGCTCGCCTCGCCCCTGGATCCGCCCGTGATCTCCTGCACGAGCGTCACCGGCGAGCGATGCCCGAGCGTGCCCGCCAGTCCCCCATGCGGGGCGGCCGATCGCTCCGCGACCACCCCCGCGGCCGCGACTTTCAGCCGCTCTGCGCAGCCGATGAGCGCAGACGCCTCCTCGAGGAGCGCGACGACCGCGTCATCCGGCATCCTCCGCAGCACCGCCGGCAGCGACGCCGGCTCGACATCGAGAGCATCATGGGCGGCCACGGCCCGTGCTCTCGAGGCGACCTCGGCGAGGAATGTCATACCTGCATTCTGCTCCCACCCTCGGACATTTGTTCGAACGCGCGGATCATCCTGTGGACGACATTCCGCCGGTCCCGCTCGTGGAGGAGGCGGCGTGCGGGAGCACGCGCCACGCCGCCGACCCAGCCGAACTAGGCTCGACCCGTGACCTCCGCAACGCCCCTGGTCCTCGTGGCCAACGCCGGTGACGGCTCCATCAGCACGTTCCGCCTCGCCGACGGCGCGCTCGAGCGTCTCGCCGTGACCGACGGCCTCCCGGGCACCTCGACATTCGTCGTCGACGCCACGCGCGACCTCGTCTACGCCGCCGTCAAGGGCGACGTCCCCGGCATCCGGACCCTGGCCCTCGACCGAGAGTCGGGCCGCCTCACTCCGCGCAGCACGACCGACCTCCCCCGCGGCGGCATGAACTACCTCGCGCTCACCCGTGACGGGACCGCCCTGCTCGGCGCGTCGTACGGCGGCGGGTACGGCATCCTCGCCCCCATCGTCGACGGCGTCGTCGGCGAACCGGTCAGCACGATCGCCTACCCGCGACTGCACTCCGTGCTCCCCAGCGCCGACGGACGCTTCGCGTACTTCGTCTCGCTCGGGGCCGACCTGGTCGCGCAGTACGCGATCGGCGACGACCTCACCCTCACCCCGCTCGACCCTCCGACCGTCGCATGCCCCGCCGGCAGCGGCCCGCGCCACCTCGTCCTGAACGACGCGCAGGATGCCGTCTACGTCCTCACCGAGTTCACCGCCGAGGTCCTGCACTTCGCGCGGAACACCGAGGACGGCACGCTGACCCCGCTCGACAAAGCCACCGCCTACGACACGACGAAGGGCCTCCAGCGCAGCGTCATCGATGAGGACCCGCTCGCGCACCACTACATCTGGGGCGCGGACCTCCACATCGGTGAGGACGGGCGCCGGCTCTGGGCGTCCGAGCGCACCGAGAGCACGCTCGGGGCGGTCGGGGTCGCCGCGAGCGGGTCGGTTCTCGCCGCCGACCGTTTCACCGTCACCGAGACGCAGCCCCGCGGCTTCGCGGTGAGCCGCGACGGCGCGTACCTGGTCGCCGCGGGCGAGAAGTCGACGACCGTCTCCCTCTACCGCGCGGATGCCGACCGGCTCGAGCTCCTGCAGCAGGCCGAGACCGGCACGGGCGCGAACTGGGTCCGCTTCGTCGACTGAGGCCTCGCCCGAGGTGCGTCGCCCACCGTGCGTCGCCCGTCAGCGCCGGCCCGCGTCAGTGCCCTGCGCCGCCGGGACGCCGCTGCAACCGGGTCTCCTCCTGGTCGAGCATGACCTGGGCCTCCGCGAGGATGCGCGAGGGGTAGACGCCCGCGGCGCGAAGCTCGAGCATCTTCTCGCGCTCCGCGGCGACGATGGTGAGGCGCAGCTCGCGGTAGATGCGGTGCGGGGTCTCGCTGTCGGCCCCACCACGGCCGGCGCGTTCCCACGCCGCTTCCGTGTTGAGGAAGGAGGCCTGCCGCGCACGCTCCACGACCTCGGGGTCGAGGGAGTCTCCGCGCGCGGAGATCTCCTCGTCGAGCGCGTCCAGCCCCGCGCCGCTGAGCGTCTCGAGCAGTTGGGCGAAGTCCTTGCGGTCCTCCCTCGCGTCGATGCCCTGCACGCCCAGCAGCTTGATGAGCCACGGCAGGGTGCCGCCCTGCAGCAGGATGCTGACGACCGCGACGGTGAACGCGATGAGGATGAGCTGCGGGCGGTACGGCGTCTCCTCCGGGAGGGACTGGGCGGCGGCGAGCGTCACCACGCCCCGCATCCCCGACCAGCCCAGCACGACGCCCCCGCGCCAGTCGATGTGCTCCTGCCGCTGCGTCTCGAGGTCCGCGCGTCGACGCGTGTAGTCCCGCTCCAGCCGGTTGCGCGCGAGCGCCTGACGCCGCGACTTCATCGGATGGCTCCGGAAGTAGTAGAGCGCCAGCAGCGAGCGGTACGTCTGCTTCTCGGCGTGCCGCGCGCGGCGGCCGAGCGCGTAGACGAGAGGCCCGATCCACAGATACCGGATGACGACGAGCGCCACGGTCGCGAGCAGTCCGATCCCGATGGAGTCCCACACCCCGAGCACGGTCGGGTCGACGTCGCCGATGAGGGTGCGGATCTCCAGCCCGATGAGCAGGAAGACGCCGTTCTCCAGCAGGAACTGGATGGTGCGCCAGTTGATGCGATCGCTGATCCGCGACTGCGGCGAGAACTTCGCCGGTGCCGCGTGCCCCGTGTAGAGTCCGGCGACGACGACGGCGAGGACGCCGGAGGCGTGCAGCTGCTCGGCGGGCACGAACGCGATGAAGGGCACGGCGATCGACAGGGCGGTGTCGAGCACGGGGTCGGACAGCTTCGACCGGACCCAGACGGTCACCCAGCCCGTGACCAGCCCGATGACGATCGCGACCGCGACGGCGTAGAAGAAGTCCGCCACGCCCGCCCAGGGCGAGGCGAGTCCGCCCGCCGCGGCCGCGACCGCGGAGCGGAGGAGGACCAGGGCGGTCGCGTCGTTGACGAGACCCTCGCCCTCGAGCACGGTGAGCAGGCGGGGCGGCAGGCCGAGGCGCCGCCCGATGGAGGTCGCGGCGACGGCATCCGGCGGGCTGATGATGGCACCCAGCGCGACGGCGGCGGCGAAGTTGAGGTCGGGGAGCAGAAGGTACAGGAGCCCGCCCGTGGCGAAAGCGGTGACGATGACGAGCACGACGGAGAGGCTCGCGATCGGCGCGAGGTTCCGGCGGAAGTCGATGATCGGGACGCTGATGGCGGCCGCGTAGAGGATGGGCGGCAGGAGGCCGTCGAGGATGATCTCGTGCGGCACCTCGATCTCGGGCACACCCGGCAGATACGACAGGGCGACGCCGGCGACGACGAGGACGATGGGGGCGGCGACACCGAGCTTCTTGGAGAACGCGGCCACGCCGACGATGATGGCGACTGCCACCACCGCATACACCCCGAGTTCCATCGATGCAAGACTATCGGGCGGCGGTGTCAGGCCCCGCGGGCCTACCTCGCCGCGACGGCATCCGATCGAGGACAATGCCCCTCATGAAGCCCCCGTGGACGCCGCTGTCGATCGCCTACCTCGTGCTCGCGCTCCTCGGGCTGATCGGCACGTTCCTCTTGAATGTGTGGTCGGTCGTGCTGATGCGGAACTATCTCGGCGACCTGTTCACGTCAGGCCCCGCGGTCGGGTCGATCGGCGTCGACCTGCTCGTCGTCGCGATCGCAGGATGCATCCTCATCGTCGCGGAGGCGCGCCGGCTCGGGATGCGCCGCGCCTGGCTGTACATCCTCCTCTCCGGCGTGACCGCGTTCGCGTTCACGTTCCCGCTGTTCCTCGCGATGCGGGAACGCCGCCTCCATTCCGCCCCGGCCCGGTCTGCAGGATGATCGTCTCAGGAGGTACGCCATGCTGACGATCGATCCCGCCGCGCTCGAGCAGGCTGCGGCGAAGCGGGCGTTCACCGGGATCGCCACGGTGGATGCCGGAGACGAACGCACGCTGGCACGGGCCTTCGGATTCGCGCACCGCGCCTTCGCCGTGCCGAACACGCCCGACACGCGGTTCGCGATCGCGAGCGGCAGCAAGACGTTCACGGCGCTGGCCGTCATGCGGCTCGTCGAAGAGGGAGCGCTGCGGCTGGAACAGCCCGTCCGCGAGATCCTCGGCGCCGACCTGCCGCTCATCGACGACGCCGTGACGGTCGAGCATCTCCTCACCCACACGTCCGGGATCGGCGACTACCTCGACGAGGATGCGGACTGGGAGGCGTCCGACTACGTGCTGACCGCCCCGGTCCACACACTGACGACAGCCGAGGCGTTCCTGCCGCTCGTCGACGGGTTGCCGCAGTCCTTCCCGCCGGGCGACCGCTTCGCCTACTGCAACGGCGGGTACATCGTGCTCGCGATCGTCCTCGAGCGCCTGACCGGCGAGACGTATCATGACGTCGTGCGGCGAAGCGTGTTCACTCCGGCCGTCCTCACGCAGACCGACTTCCTCCGCTCCGACGAGCTGCCGGGGACCGCGGCGCTCGGCTACCTCTTCGAAGACGGGGACCGCGTCAACACGCTGCACCTCCCGGTGCTCGGCAACGGCGACGGCGGCGCATACACGACCGCGGCCGACCTGCACCGCTTCTGGCGCGCCCTCTACGGCGGCCGCATCGTGTCGCCGGCGACCGTGGCGGCCATGACGATCCCGCGGCACGATGTGCCGGACGAGGGGATGCGGTACGGCATGGGGTTCTGGCTGCACCGCACCGCTCCCGCCGCCGTGCTGGAGGGATACGACGCCGGGGTGTCGTTCCGGTCGACGCACATCCCGGCATCCGACACGACGGTGAGCATCCTCGGCAACAGTTCGGAGGGCGCATGGCCTGTCATCGGCGTCGCAGCAGAGGCCGTCGACGCGTGGCTGGTCAGACGGTGACGGGCAGTTCGCGCGTCCCGTCCCACGGTTCCGTCCAGCCGAGGCGGTCGAACAGGCCGTCCAGCACGATCGCGGTGAACCCCCAGACGAGGTGGATGCCCGTGGCGTGCGGCACATGGAAGGCCGGTCCGCGGAACTCCTGACCTTCCCGCCGGATCACGGTGACACCGCGGTTCGCCGGGTCGAGGAGGTCGGCGACCGGGGCGCGGAAGACGGCAGCCGACTCCGCCTCGTCGACGACGCGGACGGGCGTCGGATGCCGCCACCAGGCGAGCACCGGGGTGACGAGGTGCTGCGAGAAGGCGAGCGGGAGCGTCTCGAGGGTGCCGAGCACGTCGACCCCGGCCGGGTCGAGGCCGGTCTCCTCCTCGGCCTCGCGCAGCGCGGCGGCGATGGGCTCTTCGCCGCCGTCGAGACGGCCGCCCGGGAAGGCGACCTGGCCGGGGTGCGAGCGCAGCGTCGCCGCGCGGGCGAGGAGCAGCACGTCGAGATCGCGCGAGACGGCGTCCGCCGCGTGGACGCTCCGCACGCCGTCGAGGACGCCGAACAGGATGAGCACGGCGGCGGCGCGGGGGGCGGTGGGGACCGGAGCTCCGCGCAGCGCCGAGAAGCCGCGCCCGGCGGAGCCCGCGGCGACGGCGGCGGTCAGCGCCTCCAGCTGCGCTCGGGCGCTGAGCGGAGCACGTTCGGCAGGCACCCGTTCAGGCTACGCCGGTTGTCGAGCGCGTATCCGTGCTGTTGAGCGCGTATTCGCTGCGTCGAGCGCGTATTCGGGAGGGTGAGTGCGCATCCACGTCGAATACGCAGTCAACCCGTTGAATACGCGCTCGATGTCAAGGGGCTGGGCTGCGCGCGGTGTTCGGGGTGAGGGTGCGGGGGAACGCGCATCTGCGCATGAGAGGAGCACGCCATGAGCACCGCCTTCCCCGACGCCCCCGGCGAGACGCCCGGCCCCGCCGGCCCACCGGATCCGGGACTGCCCGGCGCCCCGGAGGAGCCGCTGGCACCGTATCCGTCTGAGCCGCTCGCGCCGAACCCCACGGAGCCGTTCGCGCCGAACCCGGAGGAGCCGCTCACCGACCCGGACGGGCCGAACCGCTTCTGACCCGACGTCAGGTGGACGGGCGCGCCGGGTCCTCCGAGACCTGCGCGTCCTCCTCCTGCCGCCGGCCCGCACCGAGCGAGAACGTCGCGGCGAGGCCGACGAGAAGGAACCCCGCGGCGGTGAACGCCGACGCGCGCGTGCCGTCCGAGAAGGCCGCCTCGGCGGCGGCTCCGAACGCCTCGGTCTCGGGGTTCGCCGACAAGCCGGCGATCGCGCCGCCGGCCGAGTCGACGACGGCGCTCACGACCGTGTCGGCCTGCGCGGCGGGAACGCCCGCGTCATCGAGGGATGCGCTGAGCGCCGCGCCGGTCGTCGTGAAGAGGACCGTGCCGAGGATCGCCACGCCGAGCGCCGAGCCGACCTGACGCGACGTGGACTGCGTGCCCGATCCCTGACCCGACAGCTGCACGGGCACGTCCTGGAGGATGACGCCGGTGAGTTGCGCCGTGGCGAGCCCGACCCCGAAGCCGTAGACGAACAGGGCGGGGACGAGCCATCCCCAGGCCGCGTCCGGCGCGATGATGAACCCGACCCACGCGACGCCGATGATCTCCGCGACGATGCCGAGACGGACGATGACGACGGGCGACCTTGCCGCTGAAGGCCCCCGCCGCGCCGCTGGCGAAGAACGAGCCGAGGGCGAGCGCGAGCAGCAGGAAGCCGGTCTGCAGGGCGTCGAATCCGAGCACGAACTGCAGCCACAGGGGCAGCGAGAGGATGATGCCGAACTCGCCGAGCGAGACCACGAGAGCGGCGACGTTGCCGTTGCGGAAGGACGGGATGCGGAAGAGAGAGAACTCCAGGAGCGTGCCCTTGCCCTGCTTCGCGCGCGCCAGTCCCCACCAGATGAAGCCGACGAGCGCGACGACGGCGATCGCGAACGCGACGGGGATGGGCGACAGCTCGAACGGCCAGGTGAACGAGCCGATCGTGAAGTCCTGCTCGAGCGTCCACCAGCCATAGGTGCGGCCCTCGATGAGCCCGAAGACGAGCGAGCCGAACAGGAGGACGGACAGCACGGAGCCGACGATGTCGAGGCGGCCGCGGCGGGGCTCCTTCGACTCGGCGACCGTCAGCAGCACGCCGATGATGATGATGATGCCGAGCGGGACGTTGATGCCGAACGCCCAGCGCCACGAGAACGCCGTCGTCAGCCAGCCGCCGAGGAGCGGGCCGACCGCGGCCATGCCGCCGATGGTCGAGCCCCACACCGCGAACGCGATGCCCCGCTCCTTGCCGCGGAAGGTCGCGTTGATGAGCGAGAGGGTCGTCGGCAGGATCATCGCGCCGCCGACGCCCTGGACGAGGCGGGAGAGGATCAGGATGCCGCCGTCGGGTGCGAGCGCCGCGAACACCGACGAGGCCGCGAAGAGCACGACGCCGAGCAGCATGACGCGGCGGCGACCGAAGCGGTCGGCAAGGCTGCCGAAGAGCAGGAGGAGCGCGGCGAAGACGAGCGTGTAGGCCTCCTGGACCCACTGGACCTCGGTCGAGGTGATGCCGAGCTCGTCGACGATCGACGGCACCGCCACGTTCACGATCGTCGAGTCGACGATGATGAGCGACACGGCGATGCTGATGAAGACCAGCCCTATCCAGCGCTTCCGAGCGGCAGCTTCCACAATTTATCTCGCTTATCTAGTAATACAGTTGGCGAGATTACTCCTTCCAGCCTGAATCAGCACATCCGGCGCGGATGAGGATCAGCGGAAGAGGTCGTCGTACTCCGCGACCGGGACGATGCCGTCTGCGGCGGCGGCGAGGGCGTCATCCGCCGCGATGAGCGCATCGGCCTGCAGCGTCGCGACAGCGAGGTACTCGGCCTGTGCCGTGTCCTCCCACCCGAGCCGAGACGCGATCCTCCACGCCGTCGCCCGCGACACCCGGTCGCCGAGGAGCCGGATCTTCAAGGCCGCGATGCCCTCCAGCCGTGCGCGGCCCTCCTTCTCCGGGAGGGTGCCCTCGCGTACGGCCCGGTACAGGGCGGAAAGCGCATGGGAGCGCAGCACGGCCGGGCCGACCAGCGCGTGGGCCGGGCTCACCGCACGCCCCTCTTCCACGAGCCGCAGGGCCGTTCCGGAGTCGATCGCGTACCGGGTCATGCCGCGATCATCCCACCGGGCGGGGACACTCCACAGCGCGCACGGCGTCGAGGCTCCGCGCCGCCGCCGCCACGCGTGTGCGCCGCTCGATGGCGAGGTTCAGCACCCCGAGCGCCACGACGATCGCCGCCGCCAGCAACGGGATGACCATGGCGCTCCGGGCCCCGAACGCCTCCGCCAGGGCGCCCGTCCCGGCGGCCGCGAGCGACTGCGACAGAGCCATCGCCGACCCCAGCACCGTCATGAGCGTCGCCGACCGGCCGACCGGACTGCGCTGGCCGCCGAGGCTGTAGAGGGTCACGAGCGTCGGCCCGATGCCGAGGCCCATGAGCGCGAGCATCAGCGTCACAGCCGACACCGAGTCGCTCAGCGTGAAACCGAGGGTGGATGCCGCGAGCACGCTCGCGAACAGCATCCATCGCCAGCGCAGCGCGAACCGGGTGGGCAGCAGCGCCACGGCGAGGGCGAGGACGGCAGACCCGATCCCCATGACCCCGTACAGCAGCGAGGCCGTGTCGACGTCGTTCCGCTCGGCCATGAACGCCGTCAGGGAGGTGAGTGTCGCGCCGAAGAACATCCCGACGGCGAAGGTGGCGGCCACGAGCACGAGCACGGGGGCGCGCAGCAGCTCCCGGGCCGGCGCCAGCTCGACGTCCGCGTCCCCGTGCGCCGGCGACACACGCGCGGTGGGGTGCAGCGCGAACGCCGTCACGAAGACGAGGCTCAGGACGGCCGCGGCGGCGATCGGCATCCACGGGGCGATGAACGAGGCGAGCACGCCGACGACCACGGGGCCGATGACGAACGCGGTCTCATCCGCCGCCGACTCGTACGCCATCGAGCGGGAGAACGTGCGGATGCGGCGGTGCGGCGAGAGCCGGTCGCGGATGATCGTGATCATCCGGCTCCGCGACATGGCCGCCGCCTGCGGGGCGGACAGGCCGATCAGGAACGCCGAGGCCAGCAGCATCCCGTCGAACAGGTCCGACGATGCAACGAAGGGGAACGCGATGAGCAGCGCCCCGTTGACGAGGCCGAGCGGGACGAGCACCCGGCGCTGGCCGAGCCGGTCGACGGCATCGCCGACGACGGGGCCGGCGATGACGGTGCCGATGCCGACAGCGGCCGAGGTCAGTCCGCCGAGGGCGACGGAGCCGCGGACCGAGACGACGAGGGTGAGCACGCCGACGACCATCATGGCGAACGGGAGGCGCGCGAGGAACGCGATCGGGAAGTACCAGAACCCGGTGTGCGAGATCAGGGAACGATCATCGACGGCGGTCGCGGTCATGGTGGAGCACCTCGGTTCGGCTGGCGGTCGGAGTGTGCCGCCTTGCCTTCCCAGCAGGTAGATGCACCGTACGGGCGCCGCGGAATGCGGACGCCTCGGGTCCAGGGTAGCGCGTGCCGGTGGGAACGCGCTGGGTGGATCGAAGGGATGCCGGGCGGCTACCAGCCCATCGAGCCCGGGACGCCCTTGAACGGGCCGACGATGGCGGAGGTGACCCATCCGCCGTAGAACCCGCCGGGCTGCGGCGTGACGGTCTCGCCGTCCACCGTGCACCGGTCCATCTCACGCGCGTACACGGCGACGCGGTCGGCGAGCACCTCGTAGCCGGGCAGCGGATGCGGGTAGCCCCACCCTGCGCGCGGGCGCACGAGGCCGCCCCCGGCGACGTCGAAGTAGCGCGCCGCCCCCTTGAACTCGCAGACCGACGATCCCGTCGTCGGCGCGAGGGACCCGTCGGCGAACGCCCCGATCGGCAGGTAGTAGACCGGCGGATGGCTCGTCTCGAGCACGCGTACGACGTCATCGGTGTCGACGATCACCTGGCCCCCGAGCACGATCGACACACGGGAGGCGACCGGCTCGACGCGGGGCGGACGGGGGTAGTCCCAGACCGACTCCTGGCCGGGAGCGACGGGATCGGCGTGCGGGCGCGGCATCCCCTCACTGTACGTCCGCTGAAGGTCGACCCGGGCCGCCGCAGGCGATGTTTGACTGGTGCCATGAGCGCCGTGCCGATGTTCCCCCTCGGGTCCGTGCTGTTCCCGTACACCCCGCTCCCGCTGCGCGTCTTCGAGCCGCGGTACCTCACGATGCTGGGGCGGCTCCTGGACGCCGAGGAGCCGATGTTCGGCGTGGTCCTCATCGAGCGGGGACACGAGGCCGGCGGCGGGGATCAGCGCAGCAGCATCGGGACCCTGGCGCGCCTGCTCGAGGTCTCCACCGGCGACGACGACATGTACGCCCTGGCCGTCGGCACCGAGCGGATCACCGTGGACCGGTGGCTCGACGACGACCCGCACCCGCAGGCCGAGGTGTCGCCGGTCCCGCCGCTGGAGTGGAACGAGGCGCTGACACCGCTGCGGAACGAGGCGGAGGCGCTGGTGCGCCGGATGCTGGCGCGCAGCGCCGTCGTCGGTGAGGCGCAGTGGGATCCGAACGTCGAGCTGTCCGACGATCCCGTCGCCTCGGCGTGGCAGCTCGCCGCGATCGCGCCGCTCGGCGAGTACGACCGGTTCACGCTGCTGCAGTCGACGACGACGGGCGGCCTGCTGCGCCAGATCATCGACCTGACGCTGGAGATCGAGCCGCTCCTCGGGCTGCCGGACTGAACGCCGCTCAGCTGCCGGATTGAACGCCGCTCAGTTGAGCGCGCGGGTGGACGGCGGGATGACGCCGTCGGCGTACAGGCTCTTCGCGACGTCCTGCAACGCCGTGAGGGCGACGCGTTGCGTCGTCGGCCCGTACGAGATGCGGGCGACGCCGAGCGCCTCGTACTCCGCGGCCGTGAGCGCGCCGGGCAGGCCGATGACACTGACCTTCCGCTCCCCGATCCCCTCGACGAGCCGCCGCGTGACGTCGGCGTTCAGCACGCCGGGGACGAACACGATGTCGGCGCCTGCGTCGAGGTAGGCGCGGCCGCGCTCGATGGCATCCGCGATCGACTCGTCGAGCGGACGGTCGCCGCCGCGGACGATGGCGTCGGTGCGGGCGTTGAGCGCGAAGGGCACGCCCTCGGCCACGCCGGCACGCACGATCGCCTCGACGGCGGCCACCGACTCCGCGAGCGGCTTCAGGCGATCCTCGACGTTGGCGCCGACGATGCCCACGCCGATCGCACGGCGGGCGGTCTCGCCCGCGTTGCCGAAGCCGGCATCCAGATCGGCCGAGACGGGCACGTCACCGGCAACGGACACGATGCGGCCGACCATGTCGAGCACCAGCTCGAGCGGGATGTTCTCGCCGTCGGGGTAGCCGAAGGTCGCGGCGATCGAGTGACCGGCGGTGGCGAGCGCCTTCGTCTCGGGCAGATCGAGGATCGCCTTGGCGGATACGACATCCCACACGTTGACGACGCGGAGGATCTCCGGCGCGGCGTGGAGGGCGGACAGGGTCTGGGCGCGTTCTGCCTGAGAAGTCATGTCCTCCTGGCTATCGGTCCCCGTCGCCGGTGTCAACGCCCCCGGGCCTCTTCGTCCGATGGGCTAGCGTGGCCGGACAGCCGCCTGAGGAGTCGACGTGACTGCACGCCCCGAGGGATCGCCGACGATCTCCGTCGTGATCCCCGTGAAGGATGACGCCCGCGAGCTGCGCCGGTGCCTGCGCGCCCTGCAGCTGCAGACCCGGGAGCCCGACGAGATCGTCGTCGTCGACAACGGGTCCGCGGATGCCTCCGCGGAGGTCGCGCGCGACGCCGGCGTGCGGGTCATCCGATGCGATCGCCCCGGCATCCCCGCAGCGAGCTCCGCCGGGTACGACGCCGCGACCCAGGACGTGATCGTGCGACTGGACGCCGACTGCCTTCCGGCGCAGACCTGGATCGAGACCGTCGAGAGGGCGTTCGTGCGCCGGCCGGACGTGTCGGTGTTCACGGGCGGGGCGCGCTTCATCGACGGGCCGCGGGCGCTGCGCACGTGGCTCGCCGCCTGCTACCTCGGCGCGTACGTCGTGGTCACCGCGCCGGCGCTCGGCCATCTGCCGGTCTTCGGCTCGAACCTCGCGTTCCGCCGGTCGGCGTGGCAGCGCATCCGCGGCCACGTGCATCGGCAGGATGCCGAACTGCACGACGACCTGGACCTCGCGTTCCACCTGGGCGAGCGGCACCGCATCCGCTACCTGCACGGCGCGGCGATGGGCATCTCCATGCGGCCGTTCGCCGCCGGTGCGGGGTTCGGGCAGCGACTCCTGCGCGGCGTCCGCACGGTCCTCGTGCACTGGCCGGCGGATTTCCCCCCGGTGCGATGGGTGCGGCTGCTGCTTCGGCGGGGGCTGCACCGGCTCGGCGTGCCGGTCCCGCGACGCCGGGCTCCCCGATGAGCGTCACGCCGCTCATCGGGCCGGTCGAGGCGCCTGATCTCCATGTCGTGAGCTACAACATCCGGCGCCGGTTCACCGGACCGCTCGTGCGCCCGGCCGACCGGTGGCGACTGCGCCGCCCGCGCCTGACTGCGCTGCTCCAAGCCGAGCGCCCCACTCTCCTGGGCGCGCAGGAGGCCATGCCCGACCAGGCCACGGCGGTACGGGATGCACTCGGTCCGCGGTACCGGTTCGTCGGGCACGGCCGGGACGCGAACGGGCGGGGCGAGGGGTGCCCGCTGTTCTTCGACGGGGAGCGCCTCGAACTGCTCGACTGGCGGCAGACGGCGCTCTCCACCCAGCCGGACGTCCCCGGCTCCCGGTCGTGGGGCGCGATGCTCCCCCGCGTGCTCGTCACCGCCTCGTTCCGCGACCGCGCGACCGACGTGCGCTTCATCGCGCTCAACACCCACCTGGACGTCTTCTCGCCGCGGGCCCGCGCCGCCGGCGCGCGGCACATCCGCGAACTCGTCGAGGACCAGGAGCTTCCGGCGATCGTCACGGGAGACTTCAACGCGCGCCCGGGGTCGGCGCCGCTCCTCGAGCTGTTCGGCGGCGATGACCTCGTCGATGCGTGGGATGCCGCCGCGGAACGCGAGACACCGGAGTGGGACACGTACGCCGGTTACCGTCGCCCGCACGTGCGCCGAGGCCGGATCGACTGGATCGGGGTGTCGCCGGACGTGCGCGTGCTGCGCGCGGCCATCGACCCCCGGCCGGTCGGCGGCGGCTGGCCGTCGGATCACCTGCCGGTGCATGCCGTCGTGCGGATGGGGGGCCGCGGCGCATGATCGAGAACTTCCTCCGCCGCCCGCGCGGCGTTGCCGAGATCCTCGCCGACGCCGTGCGCGTCGCAGGGGTGCTGAGCATCCTGGTCGCGGCGATCTGGTGGACCGGGACGGATGCCGGCATCCTCTCGCTCGCACTGCCGGCACTGCTCGCCCCGCGGTTCGTCGGCGTGCGGCCGGGGTTCGACATCGCGTACGGGGTCACGGTGCTCATCGCATCGTGGAGCAACGTGCTCGACCTGTACCGCACCATCACCGGATGGGACCTCGTCGTGCACACCGTCTGCACGGGCCTCATCGCCGCGATCGCGTATCTGGCGCTCGTTCGCTGGGGCATCGCGCCGCCGCCTCGAGAGGCTCGCCGGGCGGCCGTGATCTTCACCGCGGCGCTCGGCCTCGCGGCGAGCGCCGTCTGGGAGATCATCGAGTGGATCGGCAAGACGTTCGTCACGGATGAGATCTTCGTCACCTACACCGACACGATCGGCGACATGGCCGTCGGCGCCCTGGGGTCGATCGCCGCCGGCTTCCTCGTGGCGAGGGTGCGCCTGCTGCGGGACTGACGGCGTTTGCGGCGGGCGCGACGCGGGCGCTGCTGCGGAGGCGACGTGGAGGTTCCTGCACCGCGAGTTCGACCTGGCACCGTTCTGACGGCATCCGGCGAGCACACGGCGACCGTCGCCATCGGCCCGCGGCGTCCGTAGAGTGGCGCCATGTCTCCTGGCAAAGGCGATGCCGTCACGCTCGAGATCGGCGGGCGCGAGGTCCGTGTGAGCAGTCCGGGGAAGATCGTCTTCCCGGATGCGGGGCTCACGAAGCTCGACATCGTCGAGTACTACCTCACCGTCGCCGACGGGGCCCTCCGCGGCGCCGCCGACCGCCCGATGGTGCTCAAGCGCTTCGTGAAGGGCATCGACAAGGAGGCCTTCTTCCAGAAACGCGTCCCCGAGAACCACCCCGACTGGATCCGGACCGCGACGCTGCAGTACGCCTCGGGCACGAGCGCCGAAGAGACCGTCATCCAGGATGCCGCGGGCCTCGCATGGGTCGTCAACCTCGGCTGCCTCGACCTGAACCCGCACCCCGTGCGTGCCGGCGACCTCGACCACCCGGACGAGCTCCGCATCGACCTCGACCCGATGCCCGGCGTCGACTGGTCGCAGATCGTCGACGTCGCCTTCGTCGCCCGCGATGTCCTCGACGACCTGGGCCTCGTCGGCTGGCCGAAGACCTCGGGCTCCCGGGGCATCCACATCCTCATCCGCATCCACCCGCACTGGGACTACAAGGACGTGAGACTCGCGGCGCAGACCTTCGCACGCGAGGTCGAGAACCGCGCGCCGGGACTCGCCACGGCGCACTGGTGGAAGGAGGAGCGCGGGGAAAGCGTCTTCGTCGACTTCAACCAGAACGCGAAAGACCGCACCGTCGCCTCCGCCTACTCCGTGCGGCCCCGCCCCGACGCCCGGGTCTCCACACCGCTCAGCTGGGACGAGCTGCGCGTGCGGCGCCCCGAGGAGTTCACCGTCCGCACGGTGCCCGCCCGCTTCGCGGAGATCGGGGACCCGCACGCGGGCATCGACGATGCCCCCGGGTCGCTCGAGGCGCTCCTCGCCCTCGCGAAGGACCTCGGACCCGCCGAGCGCGCACCGCGCGCCGCCGACGGGTCGGGCCGGCGCCAGTCGACGATGCCGCTCATCGAGATCGCGCGTGCCAGGACGAAGGACGAAGCCCTCGCCGCGCTCGAGACCTGGAAAGCGCGTCATCCGGGCGTCGTCGCCCAGCTCTCCCCCGCCGATATCCTCGTCGACGGGATGCGCGGGTCGAGCTCGCTCTGGTACCGCATCCGCGTCAACCTGCAGCACGTGGCCGAGCCCGATCGCCCCGGCCAGGAGCCCCTCGAGGTCGACTACGACCCCTGGGCAGGCAGGACGGACCCCCGCGCCTGACCTCAGAGGGTCTGCAGCTCGACGTCCCGCAGCACACCGTCGTCCACGACGGCGGTCATCATCGTGTGGTGGGGCTGGCGCCGCCGGTCGGTGGGCGATCCCGGGTTGAGCAGGCGCCTGCCGCGGGGCGTCATCGTGTCCCACGGGATGTGGCTGTGCCCGAAGACCAGCACATCGACGTCGGAGTACGCGGCGTCCATCCGCTCCTCGCGGTTGCGCGCCGGACCGGTCTCGTGGGCGACCCCGAAGCGCACGCCCTCGATCTGCCGGCGCGCGACCTCGGGCAGCCGCGCGCGCAGATCCGGGCCGTCGTTGTTGCCGAAGACGCCCAGCACGTCGCCGTGGGCGGCGAGCTCGTCCAGAACGGATGCCGTCACCCAGTCACCGGCGTGGACGATGAGGTCCGCGTCATCCGCCGCCCGCAGCACGGCGGCCGGCAGCACACGCGCCCGCCCGGGGATGTGCGTGTCGGAGATGAGGAGGAGCCGCGTCGTCATCCGACGAGTCTGCGGGGCGGGGGCATCCCTGTCGAACGGGTGCGCGGGGCCCCCGACACCTGGTAAAGGACGCCCGGTCGCCTTTGATAGCGTCGAACAGTGACCAAGACCGCCGGTTTCGCGTTGACCGCCCTCGCCGCGCTCCTCCTCGCCGGGTGCTCCGCGACCCCCGCCCCCTCGGAGTCGGACACACCCGCTGCGGCGCCGACCGCGAGCGCCTCCCCGACGGCATCCGCGACGCCGACGCCGGAGCCGGCCGCCTGGTCGGCACCGGAGGAGTGCACGGCGATCGACGTGAGCCCCGGCGCCACCGTGACCGGCGACGAGCTGGGTGCGTGCATCCAGACGGCGCTCTCCTCATTCGGCACGGGCAAGGAGACGATCAGCGGCGCGGAGCTCGGCGGCGAGATCCGCTTCCAGTACACGCCCGAATTCGAGTTCCAGGGCTCACTGGAGACCGGTGACGGGCCCATCGAGATCACGTTCCTCGACGGCATCATGTGGATCGACAGCGGCGACGGCCCGGTCAAGGGCGATCCCGAGTCCACCGACCCCGACGAGCAGATGGCCGGGATCACCGGCGAGCTGTACCGCGTCTTCTCCGACCCCTCCTTCGCGGGCGACCTCATCGCAGCGAGCCCCAGCTGGACGGTCGCCTCCGCGCCGGACTCGATCACGCTGGCGAACGGCGACACCGTGTCGGCGACCCGCATCACGAGTGACGCCCCGTTCAGCTGGTACGACCTGCCGGTGCAGAGCTACGTCGTCTGGTTCGCCGACAACTGGACCCCGGTCGGTTCGGAGGGCACCGCATCCTTCTTCGGCGCATCGAGCACCATCACCCAGCACTACTACGACCTCGGCGAGCCCGTCGAGATCACGCCCGCCGGCTGAGCGGGGGGTCCGTCACTCCCGGAAGTCCTCCGGGTCGACGTGCTCGAGGAACTCCTTGAACTCCTCGAGGTTCTCCTCCGGGTCGCCCCCGGCCTCATCCTCCGTCACGACGTCGATCACGCCGGCCTCGGCGAGCACATCGTCGGCGACCCAGATCGGCGCCGCGGTGCGCGAGGCGAGCGCGATGGCATCCGACGGTCGCGCATCCACGAGATGGATGCCGGCGGCAGAGGTGATCGTCACCTCCGCGTAGAAGGTGCCCTCCTCGATCCGCGTCACCTCGACGCGGTCCACGGTGGCGCCGAGCTCGTCCAGGAGGGACCGCATGAGGTCGTGCGCGAGCGGGCGTGGCGGGATGGCCCCCTCGACGGCGATGAGGATGGAGGTCGCCTCCTGCGTGCCGATCCAGATCGGCAGGATGCGGCCCTCTCCCGGAAGGGAATCCAGCGGCTTCAGCAGGATGACGTGCTGCCCGGCCGCATCCAGAGCCACCCCGGCCACTCTCACCTGGACCATGGCCCCTCCCCTCGATGGATGCCGTCGGCGCTGCTTCCATCGTAGGCACGTGCCCCGGGATGCGGACCTGGACGCGTACCCGGGGCGGGAGGACCCCCCTCCTCCCGCCCCGTTCCGCTGTCGCCGGGCCCCACCCGGCGAAGCCTCGCTCAGACCGGATGCGCTGCGGCGAACACACCCGCCGGGTCGTACCGGTGCTTGAGCTCACGGAGTCGCTCCCCCGCGGCGCCGAATCCGGCCGCCCGCGGCACGCCTCCCCCGTCGATGAACGTCAGCGCGAGCGCGTCGCCGTGCCATGGCCCGAGCGCGGCGACCATCGCCTGCACGGCCGCGGTGGCGGGGCCGACCGCCTCCGGCACGGGCGCGACGGCGATCCCGTCCACGAGGTACTCGCCCTCGATCGCCGAGACGGCACCGCCGTCCGGGCGCGGCCGCGCGAACGCGCCGCCTAGGTGTCGCAGCTCGGCGACGAAGAGGGCCGGGGAGCCGGCCGCGGCGAGGAAGTGATCGACGGCGTCGCGGGGAAGCGCGTCCAGCACGGCGTGCGCCGTGATCGACGGCGTCGGCTCGGGCGGGTCCATGTGCACGCCCACGAGATCCGCGGCCGGGATCCGTCCGAACGTATCCATCTCGGGCTGCAGGGCGCGCAGCGGCGCGAGGAGCTCGGCCGCCACGGCATCCGTCTCCAGGATCGCCCCGTCGATCACGACGAGGGATCGTCCGGACAGGAACGGCGGGAAATCGGGGAGGGGCGGGATGTGCAGCACCCGCAGCGTCGTGGTGGCGCTCTCCGGCGCCGCAGCGGTCCACGACGCCCACGCGTGCGCCACCGCGGGCGCGTGCGCGGCATCCCACAGCATCATCCCGGCGTGCACGTCGGCGTACGGCAGCAGGTCGATCTCGAGCGAGACGACGACGCCGAACGCGCCGCTGCCGCCGCGCACGGCCCAGAAGAGCTCAGCGTGCTCGTCGGCGCTCGCGCGCAGCAGATCGCCGCCTGCCGTGACCAGCTGCACCTCGCGCACGCTGTGCACGGCCATGCCGTGCGCACGCCCGTAGAAGGAGATGCCGCCGCTGAGCGCATAGCCGACGACGGACACATCGCCGGCACTGCCGTGCAGGGCGGTGAGCCCGTGCGGCGCGGCCGCGGCGATCACGTCGTTCCACTGCGACCCGCCGAGCACCCGCGCCGTCCGGGCGAGAGGGTCGACGGTCACGCCACGGAGGCCGGCGAGGCTGAGGAGGACGACGTCCGACACGTCGGTGTCGGCGAGGGCCGCGGCGGCGTGACCCGTCGACTGCGGCGCCACCCGGAGACCGGCCGCCACCGCTGCCCGGACGGCGTCGACGACGTCTTCGGCCGTCTCCGGACGCACGACCGCGAACGGTCGCTGGTCGACCACGACGTTCCACGGGAGCCGCGCGGCGTCGAAGCCCGCGTCGCCGGGGAAGAGCACGCGGTCGCCCAGCGCATCGCGGAGCCGCCGGACGCGGGAGTCGATGGTGAGGTCGGGAGTGGTCATGCGGGTCCGAATCGTCGAGGGATGGTGCGGCAGCAGTCTGCCCGCAGGTTCGGCGAGGCCACCATCCCAGATCACGGGGGTCCTGCGCCCTCCCAGATTCCTGGGGTGGTGTGCGGGCGCGCGGAGGAGCACACTCTTCCCATGACCTCGGGGGTGGCGGTCGGTCGTGCGCGCAGCGACCTGGACGTCATCTCGCGCGCCGGGCTGCCGCTCGTGCGCTTCATGGATGAGGCCGCGGCGGCGATGGCCGCGGTCGTGCCGTTCGTCGCCGGGTGCTTCTCGACGGTCGACCCCGCCACCGCCATGATCTCCAGCACGCTCAAGCTCGGCGACATCCGGGGACGGAACGAATCCGATGTGCACTGGGCGCAGATCGAATACGGCGGCGACGATCCGACCGCGTTCAGCGCCATGCTCGCGGCCGGCCGCGTGGCCGTCGGAGTCGCGCACGAGACGTCGGGCGACATCGAGCGGTCGGTGCGCATGTCGGACCTGCTGATCCCCCGCTTCGGCTATCACGACGAGGCGCGGGTGCTGCTCAGCGACCGCAGCGGCGCGTGGGGCAGCCTCAGCGTGTTCCGCGGCGGCGACGATCCGACCTTCGCGGCCGACGAGCTCGCCTTCCTCGAGACGGTCGCGCCGGCGCTCACCCGCGGCATCCGTGCGGGGCTGCTCACCCAGCTGGGTTCGGCGACCATGGTGGCGGACACCGGTCCGGCGGTCATCGTCGTCGATGCGCACGACCGCATCGTCCAATCGAGTCCGGGAGCGCAGACGCATCTGCGGCGCATGACGGAGGTGCCGCACGCCGCCGACCCGCTCCTCATCGTCCAGGCCCTCGTCGCCGGTGCCCGGCGGTTCGCGCGGGGCGAGGCCGACCGGATGCCGCGCGTGCGGGCGCGCACGACCGACGGCGTCTGGCTCGTGCTGCACGCCGCGCCGCTCGGCGGGGCGGGCGACCGCGCCGGCGACGTCGTCGTGACGATCGAGGAGGCCCGCCCGCAGGAGGTCATCGACCTCGTCGCCGCCGCGTTCGGGCTGACGGCGCGGGAGCGCGATGTCGTCGAGGTGCTGCTGACCGGCGCGGACACCCGCGAGATCGCTTCCGCGCTGCACGTGTCGCCGTACACCGTGCAGGACCATCTCAAATCCATCTTCGACAAGGCCGGTGTCGCGAGCCGCCGAGAGCTCGTCGCGCGCGTCTACTTCGACCAGTACGTGACGCGGATCGGCGCACCCCTGGGGACGAACGGGGCACCGCTCGTCTGACGAGCGGACCTGACGGAGCCGATACTCAGCGCGGCGCGCGCCACACCGTCGTCTCGGCCGGCACGACACCGTCCGGCGGCAGGCCGACCGCGCTGGAGAGGAGCACGTCGCCGCCGCCGTCGACGGGGAACGGATCGGCGCCGAAGTTGGCGATGACCTCCCAGCCGTTCGGCCGCGTGAAGTGCAGCACGTCGTCGCGCTCCGTCTCGATCCAGGTGAGGCGTTCCGCCGCCTGCAGCCGGTGGCGCAGCGCGAGCGCGCGCCGGTAGAGCGCGAGAGTGGACTCCCCATCACGCTCCTGCACGTCGACGGCCGCGTCGCCGAACCAGTCCGGCTGCGGCAGGTGCGACCCGCCGGCGCCGAACCCGAACGACGACCCCGCGCGCGTCCACGGCAGCGGCACGCGGCACCCGTCCCGCCCGTAGTCGGCACCGTCGCCGCGGAAGAAGGTCGGGTCCTGGCGCTCGGCGTCGGGGATCTCCGCGACCTCGTGCAGGCCCAGCTCCTCCCCCTGGTAGAGGTAGCTCGATCCGGGCAGCGCGAGCATCAGCAAGGTCGCGGCGCGGGCCCTGCGGAGGCCCTGCGCGCGGTCGAGACGAGGCTCGATGCCGCCGCTGCGCACCCAGTCGGTGCCCTGCTTGACGGCCCCGGGGCCGCGCGCCTCCGCTCCCAGGGGCGGCAGGCCGTACCGGGTGGCGTGACGGACGACGTCGTGGTTGGAGAGCACCCACGTGCTCGACGAGCCGGACTCGGCCGCGAGGCGCAGGTTGTCGGTGATGACGCGGCGGAACTCCGACGCGTCATAGTCCGCCTGCAGCAGGTCGAAGTTGAACGCCTGTCCGAGGCCCTCCGGGCTCGCGTACCGCGGCACCCGCGACGAGTCCACCCACGCTTCCGCGACCGCCGTGCGCGGCGGGTCGTAGGAGTTGAACACGGCGCGCCATTCCGCGTAGATCTCGTGCACGTCGTCCCGGTCGATGAGGGGATGGTTGCCGTCGAACGGCAGCGCGGCCAGTTCGAGCTTCGAGGGCAGCGGTTCGGCCAGATCCTTCGTCAGCATGTGCGCGACGTCGATGCGGAACCCGTCGACGCCACGGTCGGACCAGAACCGCAGCGTGCGGACGAAGTCGTCCCGCACCTCGCGGCTCCGCCAGTTCAGGTCGGGCTGCTCGACGGCGAAGGTGTGCAGGTACCACTGCCCGTCGCCCGCCGGCTCCCAGGCCGATCCGCCGAACGCCGAGTCCCAGTCGGTCGGCGGTGCCGCGAGATCGGGCCCGGTCCCGTCGCGGAAGATGTACCGGTCGCGTGCGGCGGAGCCGCGCGGCGCCGCGAGGGCCTCCTGGAACCAGGCGTGCCGGTTCGAGGTGTGGTTGGGGACGATGTCGACGACGACCCGGATGTCACGGGCGTGCAGTGCCGTGACGAGCTCGTCGAAGTCGGCGAGCGTACCGAGCCGGGGATCGACGTCACGGTAGTCGGCGACGTCGTACCCGCCGTCGGCGAGCTCGGACGGGTAGAACGGGCTCAGCCAGACGGCGTCGATCCCGAGCTCGGCGAGGTAGTCGGCGCGCGACGTCACCCCTCGGAGGTCGCCGATGCCGTCTGCGTCGCTGTCCGCGAAGCTGCGGGGGTAGATCTGGTACACGGCGGCCTGGCGCCACCAGCCCGCGTCGGCCGCACGCGCGGCCCCCGCATCCGCCGGTACGGTCATACGGCACCAACCCAGCGGTTCAGCGCGCGTTGCGCGAGGAACGTGACCCATTTCGAGGGCTCGCCGGGATCGACGTCCAGCGGGAACCAGACCCGCCCCGGGTACACATGCCCCTGGAGCCAGCGTCCGTCGTCCTGGCGGGCCGCGCGGACGCGCTCGACCGTCTCGCCGATGCGCGGGTCGGGGCGGATGCCGTTGTGCTCCGCCGCCTCCGTGAAGTAGTCGATCGCCTTCAGCGCCGTGAACGGCCAGCGATACGGGTAGACGATCCGGTCCGTCCACGGCCCCACCTGCTCGCCCGTGGAGAGCCGGTAGCGCAGCCGGCGCTCGAGCAGGTACTCCTCGCCGCCGTGGCGTGCGGCGCGCAGCTCCGGCGTTCCCCCGGTGAGCTTCTCGTAGGCGAGGATGCCGCGCAGGGCGTTGATCGTGGAGTGGAACGAGGACCGCGTCGACCCCTCCACCCACTCGCAGTCCCAGCCGCCGTCGGGGAGCCGATGCTCCGGCAGCCACGCGGCGATGGCCGACACGTCGGCGCCGAGCCACGCGCCGTTGGCGAGGGTCATCGCGTTGATGCACACGTCGACCTCGCCACCCCAGTACGGGAGGTCGTCATACTCCCACCGGGAACTCTCGGCGAGCTTCTCCGCCGTCCCGGCCAGGACCGCCGGGTCGAGGCCCCATTCGCGCAGGGTCGTGAGGGTCCAGGTCGTCGCGGTCCACGGCTGCCCTTCCTCGTCGCGGGAGGCGTCGGCGGGGAAGTACGCGCCGCCCGCCCACTGCCCGTCCGGATCCTGACGGGCCAGGAGTGCAGCACCGTCACCCTCGGTCGCGATGCGCTCCCGCGTGCGCTGCCAGACCTCGTCGGGCTCGCCGGCGAGGTCGCGCTGCACCTGCCAGCGCAGCGTGGGGTCGGAGTCGAGCAGCCAGTCCTGGACGGCGGTGTCGGTCATGTCGGCAGGATAGGCCGCCGGTCCGACACGCGTCAGGGGCTGAGGGCTCGCGGTGCGGCGTCAGGCGCCGACGAGGGCGCCGCCGCGCGTGCGGATGAGCCCGGCGCGGAGGAGCAGCAGGTAGATCTGGCAGCCCAGGCAGAACGCGAACACGGCGTTGAGGAACGCCGCGATGAACGCGGCGGCACCCGCGACCGGCAGCGCCCACGGCACCCCGACGACGTGCAGGACGATCCCGATCGTGACGACGACGAATCCGACGATCTGGGCGAAACGCGGCGGGCGCGGGTCTTCCAGCTCGCTCGGCGGCGCCAGGCGCGGGCGGACTGCGGTGCGGAAGAGCACGCCCCAGGGTGCGGTGTGCGGCGACGCGAAGCCCCAGACGAAGAGCAGGTCGACGGCGAGGAGGACGAGGAACCCCGGATCGGCGATCCGCTCGGCGAGTGTCGTGCCCGTGCGGACGGCGGGGCCGAGGAGCGCCAGGAAGGTGCCGAGGAGGATGAGCACCGCCGTGATCGCGGCGGCGAAGCGGGGACCGCGCGGATCGATGCCCGCGGGGCGGGGTGCGCTGCTCTGCTGTGCCAACGTCGTCTGCCTTCCCTGTCGATGAGGTCTTCCGCGAGCGTAGACGCGGCGGCCATCGGCCGGCGCGCGTCCGTCACACGACGTAGCACCCATCCGCGATGCCTATTGATATTCGATCAGTATCTATCGATAATCGAGAGATGACTCGTCTCGTGATCGCCGCGCTCCGCGCGCTCATCGTCGTCATCGTGCTCGCGGGACTGTTCGCGCAGGTCCGCATCGTCCCGTTCATCGCGCGAGGGCTCGCCTCGGATGCGGAGCGCCCGGAGATCGTCGTGCCGTACGCGTTCTGCGGCATCCTGGCGATCGCGTGCGGCCAGCTGGTCCTCGTGGCGATCTGGGCCCTGCTGTCGAAGGTGCGCCGCGACGCGATCTTCAGCGAGAGCGCCTACCGCTGGGTGGATGTCATCCTCGCGGCGGGCATCACCGCGACCGCGACCCTCCTCGCCCTCGCCCTCCATGTCGCGCTCGTCGTGGAGCCCCCGCTCGACGCCCCCGGCCTGACGGCCTTCGCGCTCGGCGGCGTGATCTGCGCGGCGGCGTTCGTCCTGCTGATGATCGTCATGCGAGGTCTGCTCCGCAGCGCGACGGGTCTCCGCAGCGAACTGGCGGAGGTGGTCTGATGGCGATCACGGTGGAGATCGACGTGCAGCTGGCGCAGCGGAAGATGTCGGTCGCGGAGTTCGCCGACGCCATCGGCATCAGTCCGGCCAACGTCGCCGTGCTCAAGAACGGACGCGCGAAGGCCGTGCGGTTCACGACGCTCGACGCGATCTGCCGCGTGCTGGACTGCCAGCCGGGCGACATCCTGCGCTACCGCGCAGAGTGATGCCCGGCGCGGAGACGAGACTCAGCGCAGGAACTGGGCGGGGTCGAACTCCGCGATCGGGATGACGCGGACGCGCGGCAGCTGCGCGTCGAACGCCTGCACGTCGAACTCCAGGTCGAAGAACTGCAGTCCGGGCAGCGCGGCGAACTCCGAGCTGCGGAACTCCTCGAACGCCAGCAGGCCGACGCGGCGCGATCCGTCGATCAGGGCGGAGACGTCCTCCACGAAGTCGCGGTCGTGGCTGACGAGGACGACGTCGCCCTCCCGCTCGCGCAGCGCCCGGAGCGTCCGCTGGATGGCGATGTCGACGACCTTCTCGTCGGCATTCCCGGACAGCGGCACCGGCTGGTAGTTCATCGCCAGGAGCGCCTGCACGAACGACATCGGCAGGCTCGTCGAGGCGTTGAGGAAGAACAGGCCGCGGGCCTGCTGGTTCCAGCGCCCGGCGACGAACGACAGGATGCGGTCCCACCGCGGGCGCTCCTCCGGCTGCGGGCGTCTGCCCAGGATGGAATTGCCCAGCGTCGCGTCGATGTTCTCGCCGTCGATCAGCACCCAGGTCGTGCGATCCGTCTCGTGCACGGTGTCCTCTCCCGAGCGCATCCGCGCGCTCGTCTCATCCTAGGGCGGGGAAGGACGAGGTCCGAAGGAGCCTCAGCCCCGGAAGAACACCTCGGCGACGCGCGTGAGGTCCCAGAGGTCGCTGACGCCGGCGAGCTCCCGCGCCGAGTGCATCGACAGGATCGGGATGCCGACGTCCACCGTGCGCATGCCGAGCCGCGTCGCGGTGATGGGGCCGATCGTCGACCCGCACGGAACGGCATTGTTCGACACGAACTCCTGGCCGGCGACCCCCGCGCCGGCGCACCAGCCGGCCCAGGCCGCCGCGCCCACGGCATCCGTCGCATAGCGCTGGTTCGCGTTGATCTTGAGGATCGGGCCGCTGCCGAGCCGGGGCTGCACGACCGGGTCGTGACGCTCCGCGTAGTTCGGGTGCACGGCGTGACCGACGTCGCTCGAGACGCACCAGCTGCCCGCAAGGGAGCGCAGCTGCTGCTCGCGATCCGCGCCGAGCGAGAGCCACACCCGCTCGAGCACGTCGGAGAGGAACGGCCCGGCCGCGCCGGAGCGCGTGCCCGACCCGACCTCCTCGTGGTCGAACACGGCGAGCATCGCGATGTGGTCGCCGTCGGTCCCGGTCTTCGCGAGCGCGGCGACCCCGGCGTGGACGGATGCCAGGTCGTCGAGGCGTCCGGCGGCGAAGAAGACGTCCTCGTGCCCGAACGTGCGGCCCGGGGCCGCGTCGGCGGTGACGAGGTCGTACCCGCGGATGCGCGCGGCATCCACCCCCGCCGCCCGCGCGACCTCGCCCAGAAGGTCCGCGGAGTCGGCTTCGCCGAGCCCCCACACCGGCTGGGTCTGGGACTGCTTGTCCAGCGCGAGGCGGTCGTTGACCTCGCGGTCGAGGTGGATGGCGAGCTGCGGGAGCCGCAGGAGGGGCCCCGTCGCCGCGAGCACCGACGTGCCGTCATCGAGGACGAGGCGCCCCGCGAGGCGCAGCTCCCGGTCGAGCCACGAGTTCAGCAGCGGGCCGCCGTAGATCTCGACGCCGGCCTGCAGCCAGCCGAGCTTGCCCGTCGTGGGCCTGGGCTTGAGCTTGAAGCCGGGGGAATCGCTGTGCGCCCCGAAGACGCGCACCGCCGTCGCCGCCGTCGCGCCGTCCGGGACGACCCAGGCGATGACGGCGCCATCACGGACCACGACGAACCGGCCGCCGGACGGCGAACCCCACGGCTCGTTCTCCTCCAGCCGGGTGAACCCGGCGTCGACGAGCCGCTGCGCCACGTGGGCTGCGGCATGGTGGCTGGACGGGGACGCGGCGATGAATGCCGCGAGATCGTCGGCGTGGGCGAGCGCGTCGGCGGGCACGGGAGACCTCCTGGTGGGCGGGCGGTCCTTCGATCGTATGCCGCGACGGGCGGGCAGCCCTCCGCGGTCGCGGCTCCCTCACGGGTACCGTCGAGTCATGCCCGCTCCGCAGACCCGACGCGCCCGTGCCGCGCGTCGGCGCGTGAAGCGGGTCGCGGCGAGCGGCAGCGACCTCACCGCCGCGCAGTGGTCCGCGATCCTCGACGCGTGGGCGCGGTGCGCGTACTGCGGCGCCGACGGCGTGGCGCTGCAGCGCGACTGCGTGCTGCCCATCTCGCGTGGCGGGCGGTACACGGTGGACAACGTCGTGCCCGCCTGCCGCTCCTGCAACGCCAGCAAGTGCAACGACGAGGTGACGTCGTGGATGCGGCGGCGGCGCCTCGACGAGCCCGCGTTCCTGCTGCGCTGGTACGAGGTCGTCGCGGCGCTGCGGTCGGCCTAGAGACCGGTCACCGGCACGCCGAGCCACTCCCCGAGCTCGCGGATCTCCGCGTGCACCATCTCGGTCTCCTCCTCGTCGAAGGGCACGAGTTCGTGGAGCGCGTTGACGACGAGCGTCTCGCGCTTCCTGTCGAGCTCGGCGTCGAGAAGACCGATGAACCGGTCGCCGACGAGGACCGGGTGCGCGAAATAGCCGTAGCGGCGTTGCGCCTTGGGTTTGAACTGCTCGAGGACGTACGTGAAATCGAAGAGCTCCTGCAGGCGGGGGCGGTCGTACAGCATCCCGTCGTACGGGTTGAGGATGGCGACCCGCCCGCCCGGGTCGGTGTCCATGGCGGCGAGGGCCTCCGGGTCGACGCGCCACTTCCAGGCGCTCCCCTCCACTTCGGCGGCCTCCCCGGCCTCGCCCACGGGCGTCCAGGGCGAGCGTCGCCGTGCGATGCCCGCGGCCTGGAGGCGGCGCTCCTCGAGCCGGCGGCCCGCGTCCTCATAGGAGATGTCGGGGAGGTCGGACGGGTAGACCCGCTCGGCGATGTCCCAGCGGCGCGACCTCCCGACCCGCCCGACGATCGCGACCTCGCCGATCAGCATGAGGATCTCCAGCATCCGCGGCACGGCGTTCGTGCCGTACCAGCCGCCCTCCGATGCGGCGGCGACGGCGCTCGTGTCCGGGATGTCGGCGGCGAGCAGCGGCCCGTCGGCCCGGAGGCGCGCGAGCACGTCGCGGCGGAACGCGTCATTGGCCCGCATCCACTGCACGGTGGCGTCCCGCAGCTTCCGCTGCCGCATCCGGGGAACGAGGACCGGCAGCAGCGAGGACGGATGGAATCCGCCGTCGAACTCGAACAGGAGGCGGTCGGTCTCGACGGCCTTCGTCAGCTGGGGCTGTTCGAACGACCAGCCGATGCGCGACCACAGGATGCTCTGCTCGGCCGGCGCGATCGTGGCGGTCGGGTCGATCTTGATGGTGCCGATCTGCTCGGCGACCTCCACGACGTCGCCCGGCCGGTCGGCATCCAGCAGCTGCGCCCGCACCGCGATGCGGCGCGCCTCGTCCCGCGTCAGCCGGTGCATGGCACGAGCGTAGCGGGGCCGCCCGACACGGGCATGCGCCGTCTCCGCGCACGGGTTGCCCCGGGGCCCGGCCAATTTCACGGCCCGCGAGCCCACGGGGACGGCCGGAGGAGGGTTGTCTGGGAGCATGGCCCCCTCCGCTCGTGCCCGTGTCTCCGTCGTCCTCGTGCTCGTCACGGCTCTCACCGGATTGACGGCTTGCGCCGCTTCCGCCCCCGCCGCCTCGGCTCCTGCCCGTATCACGGCGTCCGACATCGCTGCGATGGCACCCGTGGAGGTGGTCGACACGCTCGAGGCTCTCCCGGTGGACGAGCGGCCGAGCGATGTCACCGTGTCCGTGCGTCCCGACCGCCTCGTGATCACGGCGGACGGTGCGGAGACCGAACGTCCGCTGCCGGAGGACCTCTTCTACCTCTCCCTGGCGCCGTACGTCGACCAGACGCACGACTGCTTCTTCCACAGCCTCACGACCTGTCTGGGCGAGCTCGGCGGCGCGGTCCTCGACGTGACCGTCACCGACGCGTCCGGCGTCACGCTCGTCGACGAGACGGTGACCGCCGCCGACAACGGCTTCGTGGGACTCTGGCTGCCCCGGGGCATCGACGCGACGCTCGAGGTCGCGTACGACGGCGCACGCGCGACGACGCCGATCAGCACGGGCGCAGAAGACCCCACCTGTCTCACGGGCCTGCACCTGAGCTGATCGGCGTCGCGATCGGATGCCGTCAGTGGGCGTCCGGCGGCTCCCCGGCCGCCCCGCTCTCGACGGCTTCCGCGGCTTCGTCATCGTCGGCGCCGGCGACCCCGGGACCGGGGCCGGGGCGGACGACGGCATCCTCGGCGATGTCGATGCGGGTGTTGCCATCGTGCTCGCTCACCTCGATGCGCGGCGCGGCATCGCGCTCGGTGGAACCTTCGGCGCGCAGCAGCTGGTCGCGCCGCTTCTCCTCGTCGGTCATGCCGTCCGTGTCACTCATCTCGGCCCCTACGAGACGTCGCCGCGCCAGGCGCCGGTCTCGGTGCCGCGACCCTCGATGAACTCCTTGAAGTTGTCCAGGTCCTTCTTCACCGCGTGGTCGTCCACGCCGACGAGGGCGCCGACCGTCTCCACGAGCCCCTTCGGCTCCCACTCGAGCTGCACCGTCACGCGGGTGGTGTTCTCGTCGAGCTTGTGGAAGGTGACGACGCCGGCGTGGTCGGCGTCGCCGTCGATGCTGTTCCAGGCGACGCGCTCATCGGGGTGCTGCTCGGTGATCTTGGCGGTGAATTCGCGCTGCACGCCGCCGATCGTCACCTTCCACCGGTTGGTGGTCTCGTCGATCTGCGTGATCGAGTCGACGAAGCTCAGGAACTGCGGGAACGACTCGAACTGCGTCCACTGGTTGTACGCCGTCGAGACGGGGACGTCGACGTCGATGCTCTTCGTGATGCTTGCCATGGGTGTTCTCCTTCTCTTCGTGGGTCTGGGGCTGGGTTGTGCGACGCGTCAGGGGGTGGGCATTCCGCCGTTGACGTTCAGGGTCTCGCCGAGCACATAGCTCGATTCGGCCGACGCCAGGAAGACGTACGCCGGGGCGAGCTCCGCCGGCTGCCCCATGCGTCCGAGCGGCGTGTCCTCACCGAACTTCTCGAGCTTCTCCGGCGGCTGGCCGTCCGTCGGCTGCAAGGGCGTCCAGATCGGCCCCGGGGCGACCGCGTTCACCCGGATGCCCTTGGGCGCGAGCTGCTGCGCGAGACCCTTCGTGAACGCGTTGATGGTCGCCTTCGTCGAGGCGTAGTCGACGAGGATGTCCGACGGCGAGTACGCCTGGATCGAGGTCGTGTTGATGATGGTCGCGCCTGCGGGCAAGTGCTTCAGCGCCGCCTTCGTGATCCAGAACATCGCGTACACGTTCGTCTTGAAGGTGTCGTCGAACTGCTCGTCGGTGATGTCCTCCAGGGACTCCTGGTAGATCTGCTTGCCGCCGTTGTTGACGAGGATGTCGAGGCCGCCCAGGGCCGCGACGGCGTCCTCCACGAGCGACCGGCAGTATGCGGCATCCCGCAGATCGCCCGGCAGCGTCGCGACGGTCGCGCCGGCGTCGCGCAGGATGCCGGCGATCCGCTGCGCGTCCTCCTCCTCGCTCGGCAGGTACGACAGCGCGACGTCGGCGCCTTCACGGGCGAACGCGATGGCGGTCGCCGCCCCGATGCCGGAGTCGCCGCCGGTGATGAGCGCCTTGCGTCCGGTCAGGCGACCCGTGCCCCGGTAGCTCTCTTCGCCGAGATCCGCACGCGGAGTGAGGTCGGCGTCGAGGCCGGGCTCGGCCATCTCCTGCTTCTCCGGCTCGATGTCCGCGTACAGCGTCGCGGGGTCCGTGAACGTGTATTGATCACGCGTCATGCGTCCTCCTCGGGTGTCGGTGATTCGGTCAGCGGTCATGGAGCTTCTCCTCCGGGACGAGTTCGCGGATGGTGAGGGCCGCGCTGAGGAACGCCAGGTGACTGAGCGCCTGGGGAGTGTTGCCCCACGCCGAGCCGTCGTCGGCGTCGATCATCTCGGCGTAGATCCCGACGTCGTTCGCGCGCGTGACGAGGTCGTCCATGAGGTCGAGCGCCTCGTCGTGGCGGCCGACGCAGGCCAGCGCGTGCGCGCGCCAGAACGCGCAGGCCACGAAGGTCTTCTCCTCGCGGTGCACGCCGCTGTACCGGTACATCAGCGGGCCGGCGCCGAGCTCCGCGGTGAGGGCGTCGATCGTGCGCGACATCCGCTCGGACCGGTCGAACCCGCTGAACGCGTGGAGCAGGACGGACGCGTCGAGATCATCGGTCCCGGGGTGGGCGAGGTAGGCGCCTCGCTCCTCGGACCAGCAGTTCTCGTCGATCCACTCCCGGATGCGGTCGCGTTCGGCCCGCCACCGTTCGGCGCTGCCCGGGATCGCGCCCTGTTCGGCGAGGTACGCGGCGTCGTCGAGGGCCTTCCAGCATCCCATCTTCGAGGAGGTGTAGTGCTGGCGCTGCGGGAGCTCCCACATGCCTGCGTCGGGGTTGCGCCAGAGATCGCAGGCGCGGTTCGCCGTCTCCGCGAGCACGCGGCCCGTCTCGTCGTCCAAGACGTTGCCCGCGTCGGCATAGGTGCGGCACACGGCGATGAGATCGCCGTAGACCCCGAGCTGCAGCTGGTGGGTGGCGCGATTGCCCGTCACGACCGGACCGATCCCCTGCCATCCGCGCACCGCGTACGCGCTGGGCTCTTCGACGAGGTCGCCGTCCAGTGTGTACATGACGTGCAGATCGGGACCGTGCCGGCGGATCGTCCGCAGGAGCCAGGACAGCGCCGCGTGGGTCTCCTCGCGCAGGCCGAAGCGCTCCAGCGCGTGCACGGTGTAGGCGAGGTCGCGCACCCACGCGTAGCGGTAGTCCCAGTTCTTACCTCCGTTCTCGCTCTCCGGCAGCGAGGTGGTCGCGGCCGCCGCGATCGCGCCCGTGGGGCTGTACACGAGGAGCTTCAGGGCGAGCGCGCTGCGCTGCACCTGGTGGGCCCAGGGTCCGTCGTAGGAGAACACCTCCGACCAGTACCGCCAGCTCGCGATCGTGCGGTCGATGCCCGCGTCGACGTTGCGCGGGCGCGGAACGTGCAGCGGCTCGTCGTGGGTGGCCGCCAGCACCAGCAGGTGACGGGAGCCGGGGTCGGTCGTGAACGCACCGGTCTGCCGGGGACCCGTCGGCGTCGCTTCCGGCTCCTGCGGGCCGTGGTCGAGGCCCGTGACGACGAACGCCGTCGCCCCGCACCGGACGACGGCCCCCTGGGGCGTCGTCTCGAGCCACGGAGAGCCGGTGCGCAGCGACGTCCCGGCCTGCACGGACCAGCGCATCCGCACCCGACCGGTCACCCCGTCGACCCGCCGGGCGAGTTCCGCCCACGGGAGTCGGCCCGCGACACCGGAGACGAGGGCATCGGTGACCTGCACCGTCCCGTCCGCCGTCGTGAAGGTGGTCTCGAGGACGTTGGTGCCGGGGACGTACCGGCGGACGCTCGTGAACTCCGCTTCGGGGGAGAGCGTCAGCTCGCCGCCGGTCTCGTCGTCGAGGATCTCGGCGAACAGCGGCGCGGCGGAGACAGCGGGCAGCGGAAGCCAGCCGACGCGTCCATCCCGCCCGATCAGCGCGACGGTGCGGCCGTCGCCGATCGGCGCGTAGGACTCGATCGGTGCAAACGTCACACGGCCTCCTGCGTCTCGGGAGTGCCAGTGTCGCCCATCGCCGGAGATGATGCCCGAGGGTTGACAAGCTCCGGCGCGCATGGGAAGAGCGCGCGGGTCGCGCCGGTTCAGGCGCGGGCGAGCTCCGCCAAGGACGTGCCGGTGAGGCGCTGCGTCGTCCACTCCGCGAGCGGATCCGCGCCGATCGCGCGGTAGAAGCCGATCGCGGGCGCATTCCAGTCCAGCACCGTCCATTCGAAGCGGCGGTAGCCCCGCTCGACGCACTCGGCGGCGAGGGCCGACATGAGCGCGCGTCCGTAGCCGCGGCCGCGGTGCGCGTCGTCGACGTACAGATCCTCGAGCCAGATGCCGTGGGTTCCCGTCCAGGTCGAGTACGTCACGAACCACACCGCGATCCCGACGATGACGTCGTCGCGCGCGACGACGTGCGCGAACGCGCGGGGCTGGGCGCCGAACAGGGTCGCCTCGAGCATCTCGGCGGAGTTCTCCACGGCATCCGGTTCGCGCTCGTAGAGGGCGAGCGCGTGGATGAGGGCGAGGATGCCGGGCTCGTCGCCGGGGCGGGCGGCGCGCAGCACGGCGCCGTCGGGCAGGTCGCGGGAGGTCACCCTCCGAGCCTAGGCGGAGGGTCCGGGCCGATCCGTGCGACGCCGCAGCACGAGGCGGGCGATCAGGCGCCACCCGACGAGGGCGGCGAGGAGGACGAGCGTCGCGACGACGATGAACGGCACGGCGGTGCCCTGCCCGGAGAGCGCGCGCAGCACCATCCCGCCGGCGACGCTCACGAGGGCGAGCGGGATGCCGGTCCGCGCCGGCGCCGTGGGCGCGCGCCACGCGAGGGTCACGCCCCAGCCGACGGCGAGCGCGAGGAGGAACGGCCAGGCCGTGCTCCAGAGGCCGAGCACCGGGTCTTCGGCGTGAGTCGTGCGCCCCGTGAGCGCGAACCCCGTCACGAGGACCGCATCGGCGACGAGCGCCCCGGCGATGTGCGCGCCGGTCAGGCGGTTCACTGCTCGCACCGCTCGCCGTGGGCCGCCGGCGCGGGGGTCAGGGCGGGGGTCAGGGCGGGGGTCAGGGCGGGAGTCAGGGACTCGCGGCCGTCGAAGACGAAGCAGTCGCCGCGGAAGTGGGCGGCGCCGGCGTGCGCGAAGTACCCGAGGATGCCGCCGTCGAGCTGATACGCGTCGATGCCGCTCTCGCGCAGGTGGATCGCGGCCTTCTCGCAGCGGATGCCGCCGGTGCAGAAGCTCACGACGGTCTTGCCGGCGAGCTGCGCCCCGTGCTCCTCCGCCGCGGCGGGGAACTGCGTGAAGCGGTCGATGCGCCAGTCGAGCGCGCCCTCGAAGGTCCCGTAGTCGACCTCGAACGCATTGCGGGTATCGAGCACGACGACCTCCCGCCCCGCGTCGTCGTGTCCCTGATCGAGCCAGCGCCGGAGGGTCTCCGGGGCGACGGCCGGCGCGCGACCGGCGCCGGGACGGACGGTCGGGCGGTCCATCCGGATGATCTCGCGCTTGTGCTTGACCAGCATCCGGGCGAACGGCTGCTCCGCGGACCAGCTCTCCTTCGCCGTCAGTGCGGCGAAGCGCTCGTCGGCGCGCAGGTCATCGAGGAACCCGCGCACGTCGGCGGCCGCCCCGGCGAGGAAGAGGTTGATCCCCTCCTCGGCGAGGATGATCGTGCCCTTGAGCCGCGCCGCGACCGCGCGTTCCCGCAGCGCGGGGCGGAGAGTCGCCGGATCGTCGATCTGCGTGAAGAGGTACGCCGAGACGTTCAGGACGGATGCCACCCCTCCAGCCTACGAAGGCCGGCGCCCCGCCGGCGCCGCGGCGGACCGGGTCAGCCGCGGATGGCGTCCGCGATCGGCACGTCGCCGGCGTTGAAGCGGAGCGTGCGGCGCACCGTGGAATCGTCGGCGAGCACGGCGGCGATGACGGCGGCCACGTCGCCGCGCGCGACGGTGCCGGATTCCGCGGCATCCACGTCGATCCGGCCCGTGGGCTGGTCGAGGGTGAGAGAGCTCGGGGCGACGATCGTCCAGTCCAGCCCGCTCGCGCGGAGGTGCGCGTCGGCGGCGGCTTTGGCCTCGGCGTACGCGAAGAACCCGTTCTCCGGCGGCACGCCGTGGTCCGGGCGTGCCCCGAAGTACGACACCATCACGTACCGGCGCACATCCGCGGCCACTGCCGCGTCGATCGTGCGGATCGCGGCATCCCGATCGACGGCGTAGGTGCGCTCGGGGCTGCCGCCGCCGGCGCCCGCCGACCAGACGACGGCGTCGTTGGCGCTCAGGAGATTCGCGAGCTGCTCGGTGTCGAGCCGCTCGATGTCGGCGACGACGGGCGTGGCGCCGGTCGCGGCGACCTCCGCCTCGTGGTCGGCGTTGCGGATGACGGCCGTCACGTGGTCGCCGCGGGAGACGAGGAGGGGCTCGAGGAGCAGGGCGACCTTGCCGTGTCCGCCGATGAGCAGGATGCGGGCCATGAGAAGGCTCCTTCCGGTTGGGCCTTCGAGACTACGCCGCGCACGACGGAGGGCGCCCGGCGGATGCCGGACGCCCTCCGGGGTGGGCAGCGGTGCTTACTGCACCGACCACCCGCCGTCGCTCGGCAGGATCGCGCCGTTGATGTTCACACCGTCGTCGGACAGCAGGAACGTGATGGACGCGGCCAGCTGCTCCGCCGTCGCGAGCGTCGGGATCGCGGACTGGAACGGCTGCAGGCGGGCCTGGCCGGTCTCCGACACGTGCGGTGGGAACGGGATGCCGGTGGCGACGCCGCCGGGGGCGACGAGGTTCACGCGGATGCCCTGCGGGCCGTACATGAACGCGGCGCTGCGGGTCATGCCCGCGACGGCGTGCTTGCTCGTCGTGTACGCGTTGCCGGACGCGTTGCCGCGCAGGCCCGCCTCGGAGCCGACGTTGACGATCGAGCCCTTGCCGGCGGCGAGCATCGCCGGCAGCACGGCGCGGGTGAGCTTGAAGGCGCCCGTGACGTTGACCGCCATGACGCGGTCCCACATCTCGTCGGTGGTCTCGCCGAGCGGCGAGAAGTCGTCGTTGATGCCGGCGACGTTGGCGAGCGCGTCGATCTTCTCGCCGGCGGCGGCGACGATGGCATCCACGGACTCCGTCTTCGTGATGTCGCCGACGACCGTGGTGATGTCGGCGTCGGCGAGGGAGCCGCGGAACTCCTGCAGGCGCTCGGCGGACATGTCCACGGCGATCACGCGCCCGCCCTCGCGGGCGATGCGCGACGCGGTGGCGCGGCCGATGCCGGACGCGGCCCCGGTGACGACGACGGTCTTGCCGGTGAAACGACCGGGCGTGATCCGCTCGGTCCAGCCGGTGGCTTCGGTCTCGGGCATGACCCCACCGTTGGCCTTCAGAACGAGGTCGTCGATGACCGACTGCGGCATCTGTCCCTGGCTGAGCGGCACGAGCTGCTGCAGCGGGAGTCCGCGGACGGGTGCGAGCGATTCCTCCGATGCCCCCGACGCGGCGAGAAGACCACGGACGAGCTGCCCGCCGACCTCGCTGTCGAGCCATGCGCCGATCGTGCTGTCGGCGGTGAGCACCTTCTCTGACATGTGATTCCCCTTCGCTTCCGACCCGATCGAAGCTGATCGGGCCCGGCGGGCGATAATTCCCGTCCGGGAAATACTAAACTCGCGCATGCCGCGGATCAAGAGGAGGCGCCATGGTCAACCCGCAACGCCGAGGACGAGGATCGCGCGCGGGGCTCGACCTCGACCGCATCATCGACGCCGCGCGCGGCATGGACCCGGAGCGGCTGACGATGCAGGCGCTGGCCGACGAGCTGGGTGTGGACCGGAAGGCCCTCAACCACCATGTCACCGACCGCGAAGGGCTTCTCGAGCTGCTCGCGATCGACGCGTTCCGGCGCCGGTTCGCCGCGGAGGACGTCGACCTCGGAGCGACCTGGCAGGACGCCTGCCGCGCCTACGCGGACGCGATGCGCCAGAGTCTCGGGGACACGGGTGAATGGCTGGCGTTCTTCCGCTTCACGAATCCGCACGACCTCGCGATCGTGGGCCCCGCCGAGACGGTCGCGGAGCGGATGCTCGCCGCCGGGTTCGACGACGTGACGGTCAGCCGCGCCATGCATCTGCTCATGACCATCTGCAGCGGCTTCGCGCGGGATGCCGTCATCGGCCGGCGGGAAGGCGGGCACCCGCACATCGAGGCGCTCCGCTCCGCGCTGGCATCCGACGACGGCGGGTACACCGCCCTCCGCGACCTCGTCGACGCGCGGGTGGACAACTTCGGCGACGAGCAGTTCCGCTTCGACGTCGACGCGTTCATCGCCGCGATGGAACTGCGCCTCCCGCGCCGCGACGCCCCCTGAGCCTGCCGGTCAGGCCGTCGCGGGCGTCCACTCCGAGACGCGGTTGAGCTCGAACACCTCGTCGGCATCGAGGTCGGTGCGGGCGCCGTCGAGGAGGTCGGCGACCTGCGCCACCTGCGACGCCGACGCGATGGGCGCCGCGACGGAGGGCTGGGCGCGCAGCCAGGCGAGCGCCGTGGCCGCGATCGAGACGCCGTGCGCGTCGCCGATGCGCTCCAGGGCGTCGATGATCCGCAGGCCCGCCGGCGTGGCGTACTGCGCCGCGGCGGTCGCGCGCGGCGAACTCTGGCCCGTGACATCCGTCGTGCGGTACTTGCCGGTCAGGAACCCCTTCGCGAGCGCGAAGTACGGCACGAGGCTCAGCCCGTGCTCCTGCGCGACGGGGACGATGTGCTCTTCGACGTCGCCGCGGTGCACGAGGTTGTAGTGCGGCTGGACGGCGATGGGCTCGGCCACACCGAGGTTGCGGGCGATGCGGATCCACTCCTGGATGCGCTCGGCGGAGTAGTTCGAGACGGCGGTGTGCCGCACGAGCCCGTCGGCCACGAGCGCGCCGAACGCCGCGACGGTCTCCTCCAGGGGCACGGACTCGTCGTCGAAGTGCGCGTAGTACAGGTCGATCGCGTCGACACCGAGGCGGCGCAGCGACGCCTCGGCGGCGGCCCGCACAGTGGCGCCGGACAGCCCTTTGAACTCCGGATGCTGGCTGACCTTGGTCGCCACGACGACGCCGGCGGGCTTGCGCGAGGCCAGCCACTCGCCGATGATCGTCTCGCTCTCGCCGCCGGAGTTGCCGGGCTTCCAGGAGCTGTACGAGTCGGCGGTGTCGAGGAAGTCCCCGCCGCCTTCTCGGAACGCGTCCAGCACCGCGAACGACGTGTCGCGGTCGGCGGTCCAGCCGAAGACGTTGCCCCCGAGGGCGAGCGGGAAGATGTCGAGGTCGCTGTGTCCGATGCGGGTCATACCGAAGACCAAGGCGCCGCGGGTGCGCTCTATTCCGCCGGCGGCATCCATTCACCGGAATGCACGCCGGCGGCGTACGGTTGCACGCGTCATGGAACGCTTCGGAACCCTCTCCTTCGGCCACTACGGACCTCTCGGCGGAGGGCGCTCGCTCACCGCCGGCGATTCGCTGCGGCAGGCCGTCGATCTCGCCCAGGGGATGGACGATTTGGGCGTGAACGGCATCGCGTTCCGCGTGCACCACTTCGCCCGCCAGCAGTCCTCCCCCATGCCGCTGCTCGCCGCGATCGCCGCGACGACCGAGCGCATCGAGATGGGCACCGGCGTCATCGACATGCGGTACGAGAACCCGCTGTACCTCGCGGAGGAGGCGGCCGCCGTCGATCTGCTCTCCGACGGGCGGCTCGCGCTCGGCGTGAGCCGCGGGTCACCGGAGACCGTCGTCCGCGGCTACGAGGCCTTCGGCTACACCGGCGCCGAGGACCCGCGCGGGGCCGACCTCGCGCGGGCGCACTTCGACCTGTTCCTGCGCGCCATCGACGGGGAGGGGATCGCCGAGCGCGACCCGGACAGCCCGTTCGGCGGCGGCACCGGCCTCCAGCGCATCGAGCCGCACTCCCCCGGCCTGCGCTCCCGCGTGTGGTGGGGTGCCGGCTCACGGGACACCGCAGAGTGGGCCGGCCGCATCGGGGTGAACCTCATGTCATCGACGCTGCTCACGGAGGCCGACGGGCGGCCCTTCGACCTGCTCCAGGCCGACCAGATCGACGCGTTCCGCGCCGCGTGGCGCGAGGCGGGCCACCCCGGAACGCCCCGCGTGTCGGTGAGCCGCTCGATCTTCCCGATCACGACGGCGGAGGACGAGCTGTACTTCGGGCACAGTCAGAACGGCGACGGCATCGGCTACATCGACGGGTTCCGCTCGACCTTCGGGAAGACGTACGCCGCAGCGCCCGACGTGCTCGTCGAGCAGCTGCTGCAGGATGCCGCGATCCGCTCGGCCGACACGCTCATGCTCACGATCCCCAGCCAGCTCGGCGTCGAGTTCAACCTCCGCATCGTGGAGTCCTTCGCGACGCACGTCGCGCCCCATCTGGGGTGGAAGTCGACCCGCGCGTAGCCGGCGAGACATCCTCCGGACGGTGTGGTCGACAGCCGCGCCGACACCGTGAATAATAGAGGTATGACCACAGGACGCCCCGCCGGCTACAGCGCCATCTCGAGCTACTCCCGGGTGGAGCTCCTGCACCTGATCCAGCTCCAGCGGGAGCGTACGATCGCCGATCTCGTGACCTCCACGGGCCTGCACGCGAACACCGTCCGCGAGCACCTGCAGCGGCTCATCGACGACGGCTACGTCGTCGCGGAGAGCGAGCACCGCACGACGCGGGGCCGCCCGCGCGTGCTCTACAGCGCGGCCGACGGGGCGGGAGCCTCGAGCGCCGTGCAGCAGCGCAAGGTGAAGGCGGCGGCGGAGCGCGGCGACCTGCTCCGCCGGGTCATGCCCGGCCAGCAGAGCATCGAGCTGGACACCGCGGCACTGCACCAGGTGGACGCCGTCGTGGAAGACCTCATGGATGCCGGCTTCGACCCGCTCATCGATGAGGAGGCGCTGACGATCGACCTCACGCCCTGCGCGCACGCGGAGGCTCAGGCCGCGCACCGCGAGGTGCTGTGCAGCGTGCACCTCAGCCTCATGCAGAGCGTGCTGACCGAGGCCGGCGGCCCGCTGTCGGTGGACGGCATGCGGTCCTCCTGCGACCCCACCGAGTGCGTCGTGCAGCTACTCCACGCCGGCCACCGCCAGTAGGGAGAGCGCCGCCGCTCAGACCCGGATGCGGTCGGCCCGCGCGTAGGCGTTCATCGACGGGCCGCGAAGGAACCCGACGAGCGTGAGTCCGGACGCCGTCGCGAGTTCGACGGCGAGGGACGACGGCGCCGACACGGCGGCGAGGATCGGGATGCCGGCCATGACCGCCTTCTGCGCCAGCTCGAAGCTCGCTCGGCCGGACACCAGCAGCACGGTGCCGCGCAGCGGCAGGCGGTCGTGCAGCACGGCCCACCCGACGATCTTGTCCACCGCGTTGTGCCGCCCCACGTCCTCCCGCAGCACGAGGAGCTCCCCCGTCTCGGCGTCGAAGAGCCCGGCCGCGTGCAGCCCGCCGGTCTTGTCGAACGCCGCCTGCTGTGCGCGCAGCGCATCGGGGAGCGCGGTGAGCGTCGCAGCGGACACCGACGCGGCATCCGCGGCCACGTCGTACGTCGAGATCGTCTCGATGGCCTCGATCGACGCCTTCCCGCACATCCCGCACGAGCTCGTCGTGTAGAAGTTGCGGGCGAGGTCGGCGGACGGAGGGTGCACGCCCGGCGCGAGCGTGAGGTCGAGGACGTTGTACGTGTTGCCGTCGGTGCCGCCCGTGCCCGGACCGCCGCAGTGGATGGCGGAGGCGAACTGGTCGCCGCGGGAGAGCACACCCTCGGAGACGAGGAACCCCGCCGCGAGCTCGACGTCGTGGCCGGGCGTGCGCATCGTGACGGCGAGCGGGACACCCGCCACCCGGATCTCCAGCGGCTCCTCGACGGCGAGGGTGTCGGGGCGGCGCACGGCCTCGCCCCCGACGGTGATCTTCACGACGGGGCTCCGGGTGGTGATGCGTCCCACGTCAGCCGCCGATCGCGTTCATGCCGCGCGGCGGCTGCAGGAACGACGGGTCGTCGATGGCGTGGCCCGGAAGCTTGCCGTGCACGCACGCGCGCAGCATCCGCTCGACGTCGGCGTCGTCGCCGCTGGTGACAGCGCCGCCGCGCAGCACGGGAAGAAGGTTGTATTCGGTCGCGGAGAACAGGCAGTTGCGCAACTGGCCGTCGGCGGTGAGCCGCAGGCGATCGCAGTCGCCGCAGAACGGCGCTGTGACGCTCGCGATCACGCCGACCGAGTCCGGACCCCCGTCCAAGAGGAACCGCTCCGCGGGGGCGCCGCCACGGCCGGGCACCGGCGTGAGCTGCCAGTGCCGTCCGAGCGCGGCGAGGATCTCCGTCCGGGTCACCATGGCGCTCCGATCCCACGTGTGCCCGGCGTCGAGCGGCATCTGCTCGATGAACCGCATCTGCGCGCCGTGCGCGACGGCGAAGCGGACGAGGTCGGCGAGTTCGTCCTCGTTGACGCCGCGCATCGCGACGGCGTTCAGCTTGAGGGGACGGAGACCGGACTGTGCGGCGGCGGCGATGCCGGCGAGGACGTCGTCGAGACGGTCACGCCGGGTGAGGGCGTGGAACCGCTCGCGGTCGAGCGTGTCGATGGAGATGTTGAGGCGGTGCAGGCCCGCGGCGGCGAGGTCGGGGAGCATCTCCGGCAGCCGGATGCCGTTGGTCGTCATGGCGATCTGGACGGGAGCGCCGGCGGCCTCGATGCCGGCGAGCCGGCGGACGACGTCGACGATGTCGGGCCGCAGCAGCGGCTCCCCGCCGGTCAGCCGGAACGTCGTGATGCCCGCGGCGGCCGCGACCCGGGCGACCCGCACGATCTCGTCGGTCGTGAGGATGCCGGCGCGCGCGAGCCACTCGTTGCCCTGCTCCGGCATGCAGTACGTGCAGCGCAGCGAGCAGCGGTCGGTCAGGGAGATCCGGAGGTCGCGGTGCACGCGCCCGAACGTGTCCACGAGCGGGCCGCCGGCATCGACCGGCGCCGCCTGCGGCGCCCGGTGGGCGAGCGTGACGGGGACGGCGACCATGCTCCGAGGCTACCCGCGCGCGCGGTGCGCGGGGCGGGCGGATGGTTCGGCGTATTTTGCACGGCCGAACCCCTGACGCGTGCGGGTCGTCCTCGCTACCGTGACCTTCAGATACGGGGAAGGACCGGGGATGGATCTGCTCGACCCGCTGCTGCTTGCGCGCTGGCAATTCGGACTGACGACGCTGTACCACTTCCTGTTCGTGCCGCTGACGCTCGGCATGGCGCTCACGGTGGCGATCTTCCAGACGACGTGGTTCCGCACGGGGAACGTGAAGTGGCTGCACCTCACGCGCTTCTTCGGGAAGATCTTCCTCATCAACTTCGCGATGGGCGTCGTGACCGGCATCGTCCAGGAGTTCCAGTTCGGCATGAACTGGTCGTCGTACTCCCGCTTCGTCGGCGACGTCTTCGGCGCCCCGCTCGCGTTCGAGGGCCTCATGGCCTTCTTCTTCGAGGCGACCTTCATCGGCCTGTGGATCTTCGGCTGGGACAAGCTCCCCAAGGCACTGCACCTCGCCAGCATCTGGATCGCGACGATCGGCGCCTGGTTCTCGGCGTATTTCATCCTCGCCGCGAACGCCTTCATGCAGAACCCGGTCGGCTACCAGATGGCGCAGGACGGGGGCCGGGCCGAGATGACCGACTTCCTCGCCGTCCTCACCAACCCCGTCGCGCTCGCCGCGCTCCCGCACACCCTCTCCGCGGCCTTCATGATGACCGCCGGCGTCGTCATCTCGATCGCCGCGTGGCACCTCATGCGCGGTCAGAATCTGGAGATGATGCGCCCCGCGCTGAAGTACGGCCTGTGGGGGATGATCGTCTCGTTCGCCGCCGTCGCGCTCTCCGGCGACCAGCTGGGCCTCGTCATGGTGCAGACGCAGCCGATGAAGATGGCCGCCGCGGAGGCCATGTTCGACTCCGCGTGCGGGGCCGACGCCTCCTTCTCGATCTTCTCCATCGGCACCCCGGACGGCACCGGCGAGATCTGGTCGCTGCGTGTGCCGTACCTGCTGTCGTTCCTGTCGACCCACACCCTCGATGGCTGCGTCGAAGGCATCAACGACCTCAACGTGCAGTACACGACCGAGCTGTTCCCGCAGTTCGCCGACCAGGTGGAGGGCAACTTCGCCCCCATCCTGTGGATCACCTACTGGTCGTTCCGCTGGATGATGGGCCTCGGCGGCATCGCCGCGCTGACCGCCGTCGTGGGGCTGTGGCTCACCCGGAGCAAGGCGAAGCGCGACGTGCCGCAGTGGGCGTGGAAGCTCGCCGTGTGGGCGTGGCCGGCGTCGCTGGGCGCCATCCTCATCGGCTGGATCTTCACCGAGATGGGCCGTCAGCCGTGGATCGTGTTCGGGCTCATGCTCACCGAGGACGGCGTCTCCCCCTCCGTGCCCGGCTGGACCGTGCTGATCTCGCTGCTCGCGTTCACCGGGATCTACGCCGCGCTCGCGGTCGTGGAAGCCGGCCTCATCATCAAGACGGCCAAGGCCGGCCCCGAGCCGCTGCCCGGGCCTGACGACCCGGATCCCTCCGACATCCCGGTCGCAGACACCCCGACGACGGTCTACTAGGAGCACGTCATGGATCTCGCATACGTCTGGTTCTTCATCGTCGGCGTGCTGTTCGTCGGCTACTTCGTCCTCGACGGGTTCGACTTCGGGGTCGGGATGTCGCTGCCCTTCCTCGGCAAGGACGACGTCTCCCGCCGCCAGATCATCAACACGATCGGGCCCGTCTGGGACCTCAACGAGACGTGGGTCATCGTCGCCGGCGCCTGCCTGTTCGCGGCGTTCCCGGAGTGGTACGCGACGCTGTTCAGCGGCTTCTACCTCGCGCTCCTCGTCATCCTGCTCGCCCTCATCGCGCGCGGCGTCTCCTTCGAGTACCGCCACCAGCGTGACTCCCTGCGCTGGAAGCGGGGCTTCGACCGGATGATCGTCATCGGCTCCGCCCTCCCCGCGCTCCTGTGGGGCGTCGCCGTCGCCAACATCGTGCAGGGCGTGCCGATCGACCAGGACCACGAGTTCACCGGGTCGCTCCTGACCCTGCTGAACCCCTACGGCCTGTGGGTGGGGGTCACGACCCTGCTGCTGTTCTGGCTGCACGGCGTGTACTTCATCGCCCTGAAGACCGACGGTCAGGTGCAGCAGGATGCGCACGCGCTCGCCCGGCGCCTGGCGATCCCGACGGTCGTGTTCGCCGCCGGCACGGTCGTCTGGACCTACGTCATCGCGGCCGGCCGCGAAGCGCCGCTGCTGTGGGCCGTCATCGCGTGCGGCGTGATCGCGGCGCTCGCCCTCCTGGCTTCCGTCGTCGCCAACGCCGTCAAGCGCGACGGCTGGGCGTTCGCCGCCGGCGCCGGGACGATCGTCTTCGCCGTGCTCACGCTGTGGCTCGCCCTGTTCCCGTTCGTCATGCCGTCCTCGACCGACATCGCCTACAGCCTGACGATCGAGAACGCCTCGAGCACCGACTACACGCTGACGATCATGACGTGGGCCGCCGTGATCTTCCTGCCGCTCGTGCTGCTGTACCAGGGCTGGACGTACTGGATCTTCCGCAAGCGCGTCACCCGCTCGCGCATCGAGAAGGCCGCCGCCCTCGCCCACTGACCCGGCGCGGGCAGGCTGCTCGCGGATGGCAGGATCGAATCATGGCTTCATCGGGTGGGGAGGCTGCGCGCACGCGCAGCCGGCCCGTCGACCCCCGGCTCCTGCGCTATGCGCGCGCCTCGCGCGGGTTCTTCCTGGCGATCGGCGTCATCGCCGCCCTGCAGACCGTGACGATCATCGCGTTCGCGTGGCTCGTGACACGCGCGGTCGTCGACGCGATCGCCGGGGCTGAGCTCTCCGGCACGCTCCTCGCCCTCGCCGGCGTCGTCGCGGTCCGCGCGGCGCTGCTGTGGGCGCGTGAGATCGTCGCCGCGCGGGCGGCCGCGCGGGTGGAGGCCGAGCTCCGCTCCCGCCTCGTCGCCGCCGTGGGCCGGCTCGGGCCCGGCTGGCTCGCAGGTCGCAACTCCGCGCAGCTGGCCGTGACCGCCGGCCGCGGGCTCGAGGCGCTGGACGCGTACTTCGGCCGCTATCTGCCGCAGCTTGTCCAGACCGTCGTCGCGACCCCGGTCCTCATCCTCGTCATGTGGTGGGCCGACTGGATCTCGGGCCTCACCGTCGTCCTGACCATCCCGCTCATCCCGCTGTTCATGGTGCTCATCGGGCTCGCGACGCGCGCCGTGCAGCAGCGCCAGTGGGAGACGCTCGGGCGTCTCGCCGCGCGGTTCGCCGACACGGTGCGGGGCCTGTCCACCCTCAAGGTCTTCGGCCGGCAGCACCGCGCGGCGGATTCGATCCGGCGTCTCACAGCGATCTACCGCCGCGAGACGATGCGGGTCCTGCGGGTGTCGTTCCTGTCCGGGTTCGCCTTGGAGTTCCTGGCATCCATCTCGGTCGCGATCATCGCCGTCACGATCGGCTTCCGCCTCATCGACGGGTCGCTCACCCTCCTGGTGGGTCTGTTCGTCCTGCTGCTCGCGCCCGAGGCGTACCTGCCGTTGCGGCAGGTCGGGGTGCAGTTCCACGCGGCCGCGGAGGGCGTCGCCGCGACCGACGACGTCTTCGCGGTGCTGGATGCCGCGCGGGACGCGGCCGCGCCCGCCCGGGCGGCCGCGGTGCCGGGCGACGGTGCGCTCGTGCTCGACGGCCTGCGTGTGCGCCGCGGCGACCGCCTGCTGCCGCCGGTCTCGGTGACCGCGACACCCGGCACGGTGACGCTGCTGGAGGGACCGAGCGGCGCCGGCAAGACCAGCATCCTCGCCGCCCTGCGCGGCGCTGCGCACGGCGAGGGCATGGCGACGTACGGGGGCGCGGATGTCGGGGGGCTGGCGCCGTCGACGTGGCTCGCGTGGGCCGGGCAGGCGCCGGGACTCGTCGCGGGCACCGTCGCGGAGAACGTGACGCTCGGCGACGACGCGCCCGACGCCGACCTCGTCGGCCGCGCCCTGGGCCTCGCGGGGGCCGGCGCGCTGGACGCGGAGCGGGAACTCGGCGTGCAGGGCGCCGGTCTTTCCGGAGGTCAGGCGCAGCGGGTCGCGGTGGCCCGCGCCTTCTACCGACACCTCCGCGGGTTCGGCCCGGTCATCGCGCTCGATGAGCCGAGCGCGGCGCTCGACGCCGCCACGGAGGCGGACCTCTGGGCGTCGCTGCGGGCCTTGGCGGACGGCGGCGCGACGGTCGTGCTGGTCTCGCACCGCGAATCCGCCCGCGCGATCGCCGACCGGATCGTCCGCCTCGATGCCGCGGAGGTGACGGCATGACGACCGCCACCGACGTCCTCCGAGGCGCCATGCCGCCCGTCCGCCGGTTCTGGCCGGGCGCCGCGTCGGCGTTCGCGTCCGAGGCCTCCGCCGTCGCGCTCCTCGCCGTGAGCGCGTGGCTCATCGTGCGGGCGAGCGAACAGCCCCTCGTGATGTACATCTCCGCGGCCGTCGTCGGGGTGCGCGCGTTCGCGCTCGCCCGCGCCGCCTTCCGCTACACGGAGCGCCTCGCGAGCCACGACGCGGCGCTGCACCAGCTCGCCGTGACGCGCACCGATCTCGTGCGGCGGCTCATCCCGCTGGCCCCTGCGGGCCTGGACCGGAGCCGCCGCGGCTCCATGCTCGGCGCGCTCGTGGACGACGTCGACGAGCTGCAGAACCTCCCGCTCCGGGTCGTGCAGCCCCTCGTCTCCTCCGCCGCCGTCGCCCTCGGGGCGGTCGTCCTCGTGGCGTTCGTGTGGTGGCCGGCCGCCCTGACGCTCCTCGGCTGCCTCGTCGTCGCGGGACTCCTCGCGACCGCGTGGGGCTGGGCGTCCGGCGCACGGGCGGAACGCGCGATCGCGCCGCTGCGGGGTCGCCTCGCCGACGCCGTGCTCGACCACCTCGGCAGCCTCGACGTGCTGATCGCGTGCGGCGCCGAGCCTGAGAGCCGCGCCCGCATCGCCCGCGCCGACGCCGACCTGCGCCGCGCGGTCATCCGCCGCGCCGGCGCGCAGGCGGGCACCGCGGCGGCGGTCTCCCTGCTGGCCGGCGCCGCCTCGCTGCTGGCCGTCCTGACGGCGGCGCCGGCTGTCGCGGCCGGTGACCTCGGCGGGCCGTGGTTCGCCGTCGCGGTGCTGGTGCCGATGGCCGTGTTCGAGGTGTTCGCGGCGGTGCCGCTCGCGGCTTCCGCGTGGCGCCAGGTGCGGGCGGCCGCCGCGCGGATCGCGGATGCCGTGCCCGACACGATCCCGCCTGAGCTCGTCGCCGAGACGGATGCCGGCACCGGGGCCGCGCCCGACCTCGGAGACGGACTGACACTGCGCGGCGTCACCGCCCGATGGCCCGGCGCCGCCGAGCCCGCGCTCAGCGGCGTCGACCTCGACGTGCGACCGGGCGAGCGCATCCTCGTCGTCGGGTCCAGCGGCGCCGGCAAGACGACGCTCGCGCACGTCCTCGTGCGGTTCCTCGAGGTGGACGGGGACTACACGATCGGCGGGCGGTCGGTGCGCGGCCTCGCGCCGGACGACGTGCGGCGCACGGTCGGGCTGTGCGAGCAGCATCCGATGCTCTTCGACGAGGACATCCGGCAGAACCTGCTCTTCGCGCGGGACACCGCGACCGACGCCGAGCTGGAGGCGGTGCTGGAGCGCGTCGGCCTGGGCCCGTGGGTCCGCGACCGCGGGGGCCTGGACGCCCGCGTCGGCGAGCGGGGGGCACTCGTCTCCGGCGGCCAGGCGCAGCGGCTCGCCCTCGCGCGGGGCCTCCTCCGCGGCTTCCCCGTCCTCGTGCTCGACGAGCCGACGGCGGGCGTCGACCCGGCGGCATCCGACGCGCTGCTCACCGATCTCATGACGGCCGTGGGCGGCGACCGGGCCGTCGTGCTCATCTCGCACGTCGCGGTGCCGGAAGGCCTCGTCGACCGCACGGTGCGGCTCGCGGACGGCCGGATCGTCTAGGCCAGGTCGATGGCGAAGGCCTGCACGCCCTCGTGGGACGGGACCGGACGGAACCCGAGCCGGCGGTAGAACGCCAGCGCGCCGGCGTTCTCCGACGACGCGACGAGGTGCAGGCCCGTCACGCCCCGCTCGCGGAGGGCGGCGAGGAGCGTCTCGATGAGGCGGCGCCCCCAGCCCTGCCCCTGCACCTCGGGGAGCAGGTCGATGTGCAGGTGCGCAGGGTGCGTGTCGCCGTACGGCTCGGCGCCGGCGCGGCGGCCGTACGCGTAGATGAGCGTGCCGTCCTGCCGGGTGGCCTCGCTCTCCGGGCGTGGCCAGCGGTCGGCGAACCGCGGCCACCACTCCTGCGCGAACCAGTCCTCGAACGCGCGGGTGTCCGGCGTCCCGACGACGTAGCCGACCACACGTCCGTCGTCCGTCTCGAGCACGAACGCGAGATCGGGATGCCGGGCGACGTAGGGGAGCACGAAGACCTCGGCCCAGATGTCGTCGTCCGCGAAGATCCCCGTCGCGTCGGCTCCGGCGTCCCCGGTCTTCAGACAGATCTCGGCGAGCGCGGGTTCGTCGCCGGGACGGAACGGGCGGATGCGGGGCACCCCCGCATCCTGGCACGAAGCCGGGACGTTCGCCCAGCGGGCAGCGTCGGCACCGCACCTGCTCCCCCGCGTGACCCAACGGCGGAGATCCTCACGCACCCCCGCGGAATGGACGCCGGAAACCGGCGCCGCGCGCACGATCTCCGCCGTTAGGCACCGCGGTGCGGGGTCAGGCGGGCAGGAGGCGGACGGCGTCGACGTCCAGCCGCAGCCGGACGGGCCGGCCGGCGGCGAGGCCCAGCTCGGCGACGAGGTCCGCCGGCAGGTCGACGGCGACGGCCGGCTCCGCCGTGTGCACGCGGATGCCGGCGACCGTCTGCTCCAGCCGGGACACGCGGCCCACCCACTCCCCCGGCGCGGCGGCGAGGCGGAGCGCACCGGTCCCCGTGCCGTCCGGGAGCGTGTCGAGCCGCACCGCGCCGGGGCGGAAGAGCGCCACGGCGTCGCCGGCGGCCGCGCCCCGGGCGGGCAGGGCGAGGCCGCCAGCCCGCCACCATCCGTCCACGACCGCCCCCACGACCCGATTGAGCCCTGCGACCACGGCGCCGAACGCCGTCGCGGGGGCCGTGAGCACGTCCCGCACCGTGCCGCGCTGCGTGACGCGCCCGTCCTCGAGGAGCACGAGGGTCTCGGCGAGCGCGGCCGCGTCGACGGCGTCGTGCGTCACGAGCACGGTGGTCGTGTGCGCGGCCGGCAGCTGCTCGGCGAGCATCGCCCGCACGCCGCCGGCGGTCTCCGGGTCGAGCGCCGTGAGCGGCTCGTCGAGCAGCAGGACGGCGGGGCGCGTCGCGAGCGCGCGCGCCAGCCCCACGCGCTGCTGCTGCCCCCCGGACAGCTCCCCGGGCCGGTGCGGCCCGGACCCCGGAAGCCCGACCCGCCACAGCCATTCGTCGGCCTCCGCACCGGCATGCGCGCGGTCCAGGCCCCGCGCCCGCAGGCCGAACGCGATGTTGTCGCGGGCGCTGAGGTGCGGGAAGAGGTGCGGGTCCTGCCCGAGCAGCACGACGCCGCGGCGCTGCGGGGCGATGTGGCTCCGCCGGTCCGACACGATCCGCTCCCCGACGCGGACGTGCCCGCGCGGAAGGCGGAGGACACCGGCGATCGCCGCCAGCAGCGTGGACTTCCCGGCGCCGCTCGGGCCCATCACGGCGAGCGTCTCGCCGGGCCGCGCGGCGAGCGCGGCATCCAGCGTGAAACCGCGCCGCTCGAGGACGGCGTGCACGTCGAGGGCCGCGCCGCTCACCGCGCTGCCCCCGGCCGCCACGCGCGCACGAGCAGCAGCACCGCCACGGCGGTGACGAGCAGCAGCAACGACAGCGCGACCGCGGTGCCCTGCGAGACGCCGGCACCGTTGAAGGCGGTGTAGATCGCGAGGGGCATCGTCTGCGTGACGCCCGGCGCGTTCCCGGCGAAGAGCGCCGTGGCACCGAATTCCCCGACGGCGCGCGCGAAGCACAGCACGACGCCGGCGACGAGGCCGGGCGCGGCGAGCGGCAGAGTGACACGGGTGAGGATGCGCCACCGCCCGGCCCCGAGCGAAGCCGCCGCCTGCTCGTAGCCGACCCCGGTGGAGCGCAGCGACGCCTCGAGGGCGAGCACGAGGAACGGCAGCGCGACGAACATCTGCGCGAGGACGACCGCCGTCGTCGTGAACGGGATGCGGATGCCGACCTCCGCGAGCGCCGGGCCGAGCCAGCCCGACCTGCCGAACAGGAACAGCAGGGCGACGCCGCCGACCATCGGCGGGAGGACGAGGGGGACGGTCACGAGCGCGCGCAGCACGGCGGCCGTGCGGTTGCCCGCGCGGGCGATGAGGAGCGCGAGCGGCACGCCGAGGAGGATGCACAGCGCGGTGGCGACGAGGCCCGTGCGCATCGAGAGGGCCAGCGCCTCCAGCGCCGCCGGCGAGGTCACGTCCTGCCACAGGGTGTCCCACCGCACGCGGCCGACGAGCGCGGCGAGCGGGACGACGAGCAGCGCGAGCCCGAGGACGGCGGGGACGAGCAGCACCTGCGGCACGAAACCGCGGTCGGCGCGCGTCACGGCGCCCCGAAGCCGCGTGCGGCGAGCACCCGCTGGCCGGCCGGACCGCGGACGAATGCCACGAAGGCGGCGGCGGCGTCCGGCTCCGACGCCCCGGAGAGCGCGGCGATCGGGTAGCGGTTGACGACCGCGTCGGCGCCGGGCGTCGCGACGGTGTCGATGTCGCCGCGGCCGGCGGCATCCGTCACGTAGACCAGGCCCGCGTCCGCCTCGCCCGCCGCGACCTTCGTCAGCACGGCGGTGACGTTCTGCTCGTAGCTGTCCACGGCCGCGGTGATGCCCGCGCCGGCCAGCAGCCGGTCGGCGGCGGCGCCGCACGGCACCTCGTGCGCGCACTGCACGATGACCGGATCGGCGCGCGCGAAATCCGGCAGCCCGGTCACACCGGCGGGATTTCCGGCGGGCACGATGACGGTGAGGGTGTTCGTCGCGAAGACGGTCGCGGGCGCCGCGAGCCCGGCATCCACGACCTTCTGCATGTTCGGCTCGTCCGCCGACGCGAACACGTCGGCGGCGACTCCTTCGATGAGCTGCGTCGCGAGCGTCGACGAGCCGTCGTAACGGATCGCGTCCACCGCGACGCCCGGATGCTCCTCCTCGAACAGGTCGGCGATCTCCTCGAACGCGCCCTGCAGCGAGGCGGCCGCGAAGATCGTCAACCGGGTGTCCTCGCCGACCGTGGCGCGGGGCGTGGCCGCGCAGCCGGCGAGCGCGAGCGCGCACGCCGCCAGGAGAACCAGTCGCCGGCGCACCTCAGCCCCGCGGGGTCTCGACGATGACGTTCGTGGCCTTGACGACGGCGACCGCGAGCGATCCGGGCTCGAGCCCGAGCTCGGCGACCGCCTCGGCCGACAGCAGGGAGACGACCCTGTGGGGTCCGGCCTGGATGTCCACCTGCGCCATGACGCCGTCCACCTGCACGCGCGTCACGAGCCCGACGAACCGGTTCCGGGCGCTGGAGAGCGCGTCGGTGGGGTCCGATGCCGTCCGCGCGAGCTCGACCGCGTGCGCGGCGAGCGCGTCGCCGGGGATGCGAGCCGGCGACTCCCCCGTCGCCGGGAGCGTCCCCTGGTCGACCCAGCGGCGCACGGTGTCGTCGCTGACGCCGAGCAGGCGTGCGGCCTCGGAGATGCGGAACGCGTCCATGCGGCGACGTTATCACCGCACTCGCGGCGCTTGACAGGGTATTTCGCCGCATCTGCGGTCCCGCGCCGACACTGCGCGCCGGGATTACGCTGAAGGGATGCCGCTGCCCCCGCTCGTCGATCCCGTCCCGGCGCTGTCCGCGGGCGAGAGCGCGCGCACGGCACGGCACCGCGCCCTCGCCGGTCTCGGCGACATCGGCCAGCGGCGGCTCGCCGCGGCCCATATCGCGGTCATCGGCGCCGGAGGGATCGGGTCGCCCGCGATCCTCGCGCTCGTGGCCGCGGGGGTCGGGAGCGTCACGGTCATCGACGACGACATCGTCGAGCACACGAACCTGCAGCGACAGGTGCTGCACCGCCTCACCGACATCGGCGCCGCGAAGGTCGACTCCGCCGTCCGCGTGGCGGAGGATCTCTCCCCCGAGACCGTGGTGCACCCGGTCCGCGAGCGTCTCACGGCCGGCAACGCCGCGACGCTGCTGCGGGGCGCCCACCTCGTGATCGACGGCAGCGACACGTTCGAGACCCGCGCGGCCGTCGCCGGGGCGTGCGAGGAGCTCGGCATCCCGCTCGTCTGGGGGGTCGTGCAGGAGTTCCATGCGCAGGTCACCGTGTTCTGGTCCGCCCCGCCCGCCGGCACCGCCGCCGTGCGCCTCCGCGACCTGCACCGGCCCGACGAGGTCGGCGAGCTGCCGACCTGCTCCGCCGTCGGCGTCCTGGGCGCGCTGTGCCTGCAGGTCGGCGGCCTGCTCGCGGCGGAGGCCGTCAAGCTCGTCTCCGGCATCGGCGAACCCCTCCTCGGCCGGGTCGCCGTGATCGACGCCCTCGCCGGCACGCAGCGCGACGTGCCGCTGCGCGCCGCGACGGGCGCGGCCGCCGATCCGCCGCCGGCGGACCCCGCGCCGGCCCGGGAGGAGATCCCGCAGGTCACGGCCGCCGAGATGCTGGCCGCGCAGGAGGCGGGCGCGACCCTCCTCGACGTGCGGGAGCCCTTCGAGACGGACGCCGGCATCGTGGGCGGATCGGTCCTCATCCCCCTCGCGGACTTCCTCGCCGACCCGGGCCAGATCGACGAGGGCCCCGTCGTCGTGATCTGCGCGCACGGCATCCGCGCCCTGCGGGCCGCCGAGGTCCTGCGGGACCGCGGTGTCGCGGCGTCCGTCCTCGCCGGCGGGCTCGCGGCCTGGACACCGGCATGACGGGCCTCCGCACGGTCGAGGAGCAGCAGGCGGTTGTGCTGGCCGCCGTGCACCCCCTCCCCGCCGAGACCCTGCCGCTCGGCGCCGCCGCCGGTCGCACCCTCGCGGCGCCGGTCCGTGCGGCCGTGGACATCCCCGCGTTCGACAACTCCGCGATGGACGGGTTCGCCGTGCGCGCGGCCGATGTCGTACACGCCCGCGCGGAGCAGCTGGTCCCGCTTCGCGTCGTCGCCGATCTGCCGGCCGGCACCCCCGACGACCCGGCGCTGTCCCCCGGCGAGGCCGCCCGCATCATGACCGGCTCGCCCGTGCCGACCGACGCGGATGCCATCGTCCCTTTCGAGGACACCGTCGGTGGGCTCGCGGACTCCCTCGACACCGTCACCGTCCTCGCGGCACCGCGCGCCGCCGCCCACATCCGGCGCCGCGGCGAGGACGCGCGCACGGGCGACGTCATCCTTCCCGCGGGCGTCGCGCTCGGCGCCTGGCAGCTCTCGGCGGCCGCCGCCGCCGGCGTCCCGGAGGTCGAGGTCGCGCGCGCCCCGCGGGTCGCCGTCGTCTCGACCGGCAGCGAGCTCGTCGAACCCGGCCGCCCGCTCCGGCGCGGGCAGATCCCCGAGTCCAACAGCATCCTGCTCGCCGCGCTCGTCGCCGCCGCGGGCGGCGACGTCGTGGCCAGGGAGAGCGTCGACGACGACGGCGAGGGCCTCCGCACCGTTCTCGCGGCCGTGACCGGCGGACAGTCGCCCGCCGACGTCGTCGTGTTCTCCGGGGGTGTGAGCGCGGGCGCGTACGAAGTGGTCAAGAACGAGCTGGCGGGCACGATGGCGTTCAGCAAGGTCGCGATGCAGCCCGGCAAGCCGCAGGGGTTCGGCGTGCTGCCCGGCGGCACCCTGCTGTTCGGCCTGCCCGGCAATCCCGTGAGCGCCGCGGTGTCGTTCGAGGTGTTCGTCCGTCCCGCGCTCCTGGCCCTGCAGGGACGCACCGACATCGCCCGGCCGGTGCTGCGGCTGCCGGCGGCCGCGGCCTGGCGCACGCCGCCCGCGCGCCGCCAGTACCTCCCCGCCGTCATCGACCGGACCGACCCGTCCCGCTGGACCGTCCGACCCGCGACCGCCGGCGGGTCGGGCTCGCACCTGGCCGGAGGCCTCGGCGCCGCCGAGGCGCTCGCGGTGGTGCCCGCCGAGACGGATGCCGTCGCCGCGGGCGACTTCGTCGACGTGCTGCTGCTCGGCTGACCCTCCGCCGCCGGTGCCATGCTGGGGGCATGGGTTTCACGCATCTGGATGCCGCGGGCCACGCCCGCATGGTCGACGTCACCGCGAAGCAGCCGACGGTGCGCTCCGCGACGGCGCGCGGGTTCGTCCGCTGCGCGCGGGAGGTCGTCGCGGCGCTGCGCGACGGCGCGGTCCCGAAGGGGGATGTGCTCGCGGTGGCACGGATCGCCGGCATCCAGGGGGCGAAGCAGACCCCCGCCCTCCTGCCCCTCGCCCACGTCATCGGCGTGCACGGCGCGACCGTCGATCTCCTGGTGACCGACGACGGCGTCGAGATCGAGGCCACGGTCCGCACAGCCGACCGCACGGGCGTGGAGATGGAGGCGCTCACGGCGGTGTCGGTGGCCGCCCTCGCCGTGGTCGACATGGTCAAGGGCATCGACAAGGCCACGGCGATCGAGAGCGTGCACCTCACCCGCAAGACCGGCGGGAAGAGCGGGGACTGGGAGCGCCCGTGACGCCGTTCGGCGCCATCCTGCTCGCGGGCGGCCGGGCGACGCGGCTGGGCGGGGCGGCGAAGCCGCTGCTGGAGATCGGCGGACGGACCCTCCTGCAGCTCGCGCTCGACGCGACGCGCGGCTGCGCACCCGTGACGATCGTCGGCGACCCGGTCGCCGGCGTGGACGGCGCCCAGTGGGTCCGCGAGGACCCGCCGTTCGGGGGACCGGCGGCCGCCATCGTGGCGGCGCTGCACACCTGGGACGACGACCCGGAGTGGACCTTCGTCCTGGCATGCGACCTGCCGGGCGTCGTCGACGCCGCCGCACGCCTGAGCCGCGACCTGCCGCTGCTCCCGGCCGACACCGACGGCGTCTGCCTCGGCGATGCCGGCTCCCGTCCGCAGTGGCTCACCGGCCTCTACCGCACGGCGCCACTCCGCCGCGCGGCGGCATCCCTCCCCGATCGCGGCGACGGCGCGTCCGTGCGCGCGCTCCTCGACGACCTCGCGATCACCGTCCTCGCGGCGCCCGCGGCCGAGACGGAGGACGTGGACACGTGGGAGGATCTGGAGCGGGCCCGCACCCGGCTGGGCGGGCCGGAAGCGGAGCGATCGTGAGCGAGCGGACACTGCCCTCCGAGGCGCTGGACGAGTGGGCGGCCGCGCTGCGCGACCTGCTCGGGCTCGGCCCCGACGACCTTCCGGTGGCGCTCATCCTGGATCTCGCCCGCGATGTCGCCAACGGCGTCGCGCGCCCGGCGGCGCCGCTGAGCGCCTTCGCCGCCGGTCTCGCCGCCGGCCGCGCGGGCGGCTCCCGCGCCGACACGGAGGCGGCCGTCGCCGCCGTCACGACGCGCGCGCAGGGCTGGGCCGACCGGTGACCCTCGTCCGGTACTTCGCCGCCGCGGAGGAACGCGCCGGGGTGGCGGAGGAAACCCGCGCCGAGGCGACGCTCGGCGCGCTGCGCATCGCGCTGGCCGCCGAGCGACCGGGGCTCGCGGCGATCCTCCCCCGCTGCGCCGTGCTCGTGGACGGGGCACGGGTCGACGACGCGCATCCGCTCGCCACCGACACCACCGTCGACGTGCTGCCGCCGTTCGCAGGCGGCTGATCGCGGGGCACGGCCCCAGGGACGACGTCAGCCGCCGATGCCCTTCCACGCCGTCGTGCCGTCGGCCTCGATCTGCCGCTTCCACACCGGCAGCTCGCGCTTGACGGCCTCGATGACCTCGCGGCACACGGCGAAGGCCTCCGCCCGGTGCGGGGCGGCGACGGCGATGACGACGGCGGCGTCGCCGACGCTCAGCCGCCCGACGCGGTGACTGACGGCGACGATCGCCCCGGTCTCCCCGATCGCGCGCATCGCGATGCCGTGCAGCGTGGCCTCGGCGTCGGGATGGGCGGAGTACTCCAGCGCCACCACGGCGCCCTGCGCGTCGGGGTCGTGGTCGCGGACCCGGCCGAGGAAGGTCGTGACGGCGCCGGCACGGTCATCGTCGACCGCCGCAAGGTGCGCGGCGAGATCGAGGGGCTCGTCGCCGATCCGGGCGAGGCGGACGGGGTTCATGCGTGGTCCTCCCCCGCGAGCTGACCGATCGTGTGCGCGGCGACCTCGACGATAAGGGGCATGCCGGATGCCACGGCCCGGGGCGAGCCCGGCAGGTTGACGATGAGCGCGCCGGATGCCACGCCCGCAAGGCCCCGGGACAGCAGGGCGGTCGCCTTCTCCGTCGCGCCGCGACGCCGGAGCTCCTCCGCGATCCCCGGCACGTCTCGCTCGAGCACCCGGGCGGTGCCTTCCGGCGTCCGGTCGCGCGGTCCCACCCCGGTGCCGCCCGTCGTGACGATGAGGTGGGCGCCGCGGGCGAGGGCGTCACGCAGCGCCTGCTCGACGGCATCCGCCCCGTCCGGGACGATGACGGCGTCACCGCACGCATAGCCGGCGTCGCGCAGCGCCGCCACGGCGACGGGGCCGGCGGCATCCTCCCGCTGCCCCGACGCGGAGCGGTCGGACACGGTGATCACGACGGCGGTGCGGCTCATCCCTTCAGGGTAGTTCCGCGGGGGACGTGCGCACGTCGGCCTCGGCGGCCGCCGTGATGCGGTTCGCCATGCCGCGGAACACGAACCCGTGGAACGGCAGCACCGCCAGCCAGTACAGGCGGCCGGCGAGTCCGCGCGGGAAGAACACGGCGCGCTGGTCGTAGCGGGAGCCGGTGCCGTCGGGTTCGACCTGCAGGTCGAGCCACGCGAGACCCGGCACCTTCATCTCCGCCCGCAGGCGCAAGAGGCGCCCGGGCTCCACGGCCTCGACGCGCCAGAAGTCGATGGCATCGCCGACGGCGACGCGGGTGCGGCTGCGCCGGCCGCGCCGGAGGCCGACGCCGCCGACGAGCCGGTCCATCCACCCCCGGATGGCCCACAGGATCGGCGAGGAGTACCAGCCGTTCTCACCGCCGATGCCGGCGATGACGGCCCACAGCCGCTCCGGCGAGGCGGACGTGCCGGCGGTGCGCACGTCGGTGAAGACGGTGCGGCCCGCCCACTCCGGATCGCTCGGTAGCGGATCGCTCGGCAGCTGCGCGAACTCGGTGTCCTGCCAGCTGGTCTCGATCGCGTCGCCGTCCACCCGGCCGAGCGCGAGCGCCACCGCGCGGCGGTACGGGGTGAGTCCGCCCTCGGGTTGCGGGATGATCGCGTCGACGTCGTGGTCGTCCATGACGCATTCGTTCTGCAGCGAGGCGATGAGCGGGCGGGCGATCGCGCGGGGCACGGGGGTGACGAGGTTCACCCAGTGCGAGGCGAGACCCGGCGTGAGGACGGGGAGCGCCGCGATGGCGCGCTGCGGGAGTCCCGCCTCGACGGCGTACCCGTTCATCATCTGGCCGTAGCGCAGCACATCCGGTCCGCCGATGTCGGCGGCCCGGTTGACGTCGGGGTCGACGCGCGCGGCGCCCAGGAGGTAGTGCAGCACGTCGCGGACGGCGATCGGCTGGATGTGGTTGCGCACCCACTTCGGCGCCGGCATGTACGGCAGCACCTCGGTGAGATGGCGGATCATCTCGAACGATGCCGAGCCGGAACCGATCACGACGCCGGCCTGGAGGACGAGGCTCGGGACGCCGCTCTGCAGGAACACCTCGCCCACGTGCACGCGGGAGCGCAGGTGCGGGGAGAGCTCGCCGGTGCTCGGATGCAGGCCGCCGAGGTACACGATCCGCGCGACGCCGGCCTCGGCGGCCGCGCCCGCGACGGTCCTGGCGGCACGGAGGTCGGCGGCCTCGAAGTCGGCGCCGGCCGCCATCGAGTGGATGAGGTAGTACAGCACGTCGACGTCCGCGACGGCGGCGGTCACGGCATCCCGGTCGTCGGCGGAACCCTCGACGACCTCCACGTCGTCGCCCCACTCGAAGGCGGAGATGCGCGCGGCGTCGCGTGCGAGCACCCGCACGCGGTAGCCGGCGTTGCGCAGGCGCGGCACGAGGCGACCGCCGATGTACCCGGTGGCGCCGAGGACGAGCGCGCGCGGCGCCTCGCCGTCCGGGCGCGGGATCGCGCGGAGGGCCGTTTCGCGGCCGGTCGGGATCGAGGGTTCGCTCATCCCGGCACGCTACGCGGGGTGGCTGGGATCGCGCAGGGTGTTGCGTCGCCGGCGCGCGGCGGGTATGCCTACGCCCGCCGCTCCAGTCGGACGATGACGGCCTTCGACGTCGGCGTCCCCGAGACGTCGGCGACCGACTCGAGCGGCACGAGCACGTTGGTCTCCGGGTAGTACGCCGCCGCATTGCCCCGCGGGGTCGCGTACCGCACGAGCCGGAACGCCTCGGCCCGCCGCTCCTCCAGCCCGCCCGCCCCGTGCCACTCGGAGACGAGGTCGACGACGTCCCCGTCCGCGAATCCCAGGCCCATGATGTCGTCCGGGTGGATGAGGACGACGCGTCGCCCGCCGCGGATGCCGCGGTAGCGGTCGTCCTTGCCGTAGATCGTGGTGTTGTACTGGTCGTGCGAGCGCAGGGTCTGCAGCAGCAGGCGCCCCTCCGGGATCCGCGGGTACTCGAGCGGGTTCGCCGTGAACCGGGCCTTCCCGTCGACGGTCGCGAAGCGGCGTTCGTCGCGGGGGCCGTTGGGGAGGAAGAAGGTGCGACCCTTCTGGATGCGCCGGTCGTAGTCCTCGAACCCGGGGATCACGTTCTGGATGTGACCGCGGATGCCGGCATAGTCGCCCTCGAGCGCCGCCCAGTCCGCGTGCGGGGCGGCGGGGTTCTCGGCGAAGACGAGGGCGCAGAGACGCGCGATGATGGCGACCTCGCTCAGCAGGCCCTCGGCCGGCGGCGCAAGGCGACCGCGGGAGGCGTGCACGGCGCCCATCGAGTCCTCCACCGTCACGCGCTGGTCGGTGCCGCCGCGGCGGTCGCGGTCGGTGCGGCCGAGCGTCGGCAGGATGATGGCGCGCCGGCCCGTGACGACGTGCGAGCGGTTGAGCTTCGTGGACACCTGGACCGTGAGGTCGATGCGCCCCATCCCCTCCTCCACGACGGCGGTGTCGGGGGTCGCGGAGACGAAGTTGCCGCCCATGCCCAGGAAGAAGCGCACGCGGCCCTCGCGCATCGCGCGGATCGCCGCGACGGTGTCGTAGCCGTGTGCGCGGGGCGCGGCGAAGGAGAACTCGCGGTCGAGGGCGGCCAGGAACTCCTCGGACGGCTTCTCGTAGATGCCGACCGTCCGGTCGCCCTGGACGTTGGAGTGGCCACGCACCGGGCAGACGCCGGCGCCGGGCCGCCCGATGTTGCCCTGCAGCAGCAGCACGTTGACGACCTCGCGGAGGGTCGGGACGGAGTGCTTGTGCTGCGTGAGCCCCATGGCCCAGCAGACGATCGTCGAGCCGGAGCCGCGGACGATCTCCGCGATGCGGCGGAGCTCGGCCTCGTCGATGCCGGTGGCCGCCTCCAGCTCGGGCCAGACGGCATCCGCCATCGCCTGCCGGTACGCGTCGATGCCGCTCGTGTACTGCGCGATGAAGTCGTGGTCGAGGATCCCGCCGTCCCGCTCCTCCACCTCGAGCAGGTGCTTGCCGATCGCCTGGAACAGCGCCTGGTCGCCGCCGAGGCGGATCTGCACGAACTCGTCGGCGAGGGTCGTGCCGCCGAGCATCACGCCGCGGATGGTCTGCGGGTTGTCGAAGCGGATGAGGCCTGCTTCCGGCAGCGGGTTCACGGCGATGATCCTCGCCCCGCGCTGCTTGGCCTTCTCCAGCGCACCCAGCATGCGCGGATGGTTCGTGCCCGGGTTCTGCCCGGCGACGATCAGCAGGTCGGCGTCGTGGATGTCCTCGATGGAGACGGTGCCCTTGCCGATGCCGATGGTCTCGGTGAGCGCGGAGCCCGACGACTCGTGGCACATGTTGGAGCAGTCCGGCAGGTTGTTCGTGCCGAGGCCCCGCACGAGCAGCTGGTACAGGAACGCCGCTTCGTTCGAGGTGCGCCCCGACGTGTAGAACACCGCGTCGTCCGGGCTGTCGAGATCCTTCAGAGCGTCGGCGATCGTCGTCAGCGCGTCGTTCCAGGAGATCGGCCGGTAGTGGGTGGCGCCCTCTTCCAGGATGACGGGATGCGTGAGCCGCCCCTGCTGGCCGAGCCACCAGTCGTCATGAGCGCGGAGCTCGTCGACCGAGTGCGCCGCGAAGAACTCCGGGGGAACGCGCCGCAGCGTCGCCTCCTCGGCGACGGCCTTCGCGCCGTTCTCGCAGAACTCGGCGAGGTGACGCTTGTTCTCCTCGGGCCACGCGCACCCGGGGCAGTCGAAGCCGTCCTTCTGGTTGACGCGCAGCAGCGTCTCCACACTGCGCGTGATGCCCATCTGCTCCTGCGAGATCTGCAGGGCGTGCAGCACGGCGGGGACGCCGACCGCGTGGTCTGCGGGGGATGTGACCCGCAGCTGCCGCTCGTCGATGTCGGTGGTCGGGGCTTTCCTCACCATGGCTCGATCGTACGCTGGCCGGTCAGCGCCGGCCGGTGCCGAAGACGCCGCGGATGACGCTCGTGAGGATCGTCTGCGTCGCCTTGGAGCCGAGGATCTGGTCGATGGGCGACTTCTCCGTGCGACGCGTCGTCCGGGTGGTTCGCGACGTGCCGCCGGCGGCCTTGAGGAGCCGGTCGTACTCCTTCTGCCGCTCTTTCGCCTCGCGGTCGAGCTGCTTCTGGATAGCCGCCTGCTGCGTGGCGAACTCGGCATCCGCCTTCGCCTTCTCCAGTGCCGCCTGCTCGGCGGCGGCCGCCTGCTCCGCCGCGTGCATCTTCGCCGTGAGGATCTCGCGGGCGGACTCCCGGTCGATCGGCGTCCCGTACTTCGCCAGCAGCGGCGAGGCCTTGACGGCGCGCTCGATGTCGGGGTCGGGGGTCGGCGACATGAGTCCCTGCGGCGCGCGCAGCCTCGTCCAGGCGACGGGTGTCGGGGCGCCCTTCTCGCTCATGACGGTGACGATGGCCTCGCCGGTGCCGAGCTCCTGCAGCGTGCGCTCGAGGTCGTAGCCGGACTTCGGGTAGGTGCCGACGGTCGCGCGCAGCGCCTTCGCGTCGTCGGGGGTGAAGGCGCGGAGCGCGTGCTGGACACGCGAGCCGAGCTGCCCGAGCACGTCGGAGGGGACGTCCTTCGGCGTCTGGGTCACGAAGAAGACGCCGACGCCCTTGGACCGGATGAGGCGGACGGTCTGCACGATCGCGGACAGGAAGTCCTTCGACGCGTCCGTGAACAGCAGGTGCGCCTCGTCGAAGAAGAACACGAGCTTGGGCTTGTCGGCATCCCCCACCTCGGGGAGGATCTCGAACAGTTCGGCCAGCAGGTACATGAGGAACGTCGAGAAGAGGGCGGGCTTGTCGGCGACCCCGGGGACCTCCAGCAACGAGATGATGCCGCGCCCGTCGGCCGCGGTGCGGAGGAAGTCGCGCACGTCGAACTCCGGCTCGCCGAAGAAGACGTCCGCGCCGTCGTCGGCGAAGGTGATGAGCTCGCGCAGGATGACGCCGGCCGTCGCCGATGACAGCCCCCCGAGGTCCTTCAGCTCGGGCTTGCCCTCGTCGCTCGTGAGGTAGCTCAGAACGGCGCGGAGGTCGGCGAGGTCGACGAGCGCCAGGCCGTTCTCATCGGCGTAGTGGAACACGAGGCCGAGGCTCGACTCCTGCGTCTCGTTGAGGCCCAGCACCTTGCTCAGCAGCAGTGGGCCGAACCCGGAGACGGTGGCGCGGACGGGCACGCCCTTGCCGATGCCGCCGAGGGCGAAGTACTCCGTCGCCGTGGCCTCCGGCTTCCAGTCCTGCCCGAGGGCCGCGGTGCGCGCCAGCAGCTTGTCGTTGGCGGTTCCCGGGGTCGCGACGCCCGACAGGTCGCCCTTGATGTCGGCGGCGAACACGGGGACGCCCTTCGCTGCGAGCTGCTCGGCGAGGCCCTGCAGCGTGCGGGTCTTGCCGGTGCCGGTGGCGCCGGCGACGAGGCCGTGCCGGTTCATCATGGCCAGGGGGATGCGGATCTGCGCCGTCGGGTCGGGATCACCGTTGACCAGCGCGCCGAGGTCGAGCGTCTCGGCCTCGAACGTGTAGCCCTTCACGATCGCCGCGACCTGCTCCGCATCGAGCGGGCCGGTCTCCCCGGTCACGCCCGCGGCCGGGGCGTGCGCCGCCGCAGGCTCGGACGCGGCCGGCTCCGCCAGGGCACCGGCAGCTGCTCGCGCCGCCTCCGCCTCCGCGGCGGCCAGTGCGGCGCGTGCCTGGGCGGCCTTCAGCTGGGCCTCGGCGGCTTCCGCCTCGGCGCGCAGGCGCGCGAGCTCGGCGGCGGCGACAGCCGGATCGGACGCGGCGGAGGCTGCGGAGTCGGTCATGCCGCTCAGCCTAGCGACGCGCCCCGTTCGCGCTGCAGGAACATCGAGGTCCGTGCCGCGGCGCGCTCACGCTCCTGGAGGATCGGGATCGTGAAGGCGGCGGCGACCACGAGTGCGGCGCCGGCGCCGAGGATCGCGCCGCCGACGGTGTCGCTGAACCAGTGGGCGTGCACCTGCGTCCGGCTGAAGCCCATCAGCAGCGTCCAGACGAGACCGGCGACGAAGACCCACACGCGCGGGAAGATGATCACGAGCAGGACCGCCATCGTCGCCGCGTTCGCCGTGTGGCCGGACGGGAACGAGCCGTGATCGGAGATCACGAGCATGTCCTCCGGTCGCGCCCGGCCGAAGGCGCTCTTGAGCACCTGCACGAGGCCGGCGCTCAGGGCGGTCGCGACGAGGAACATCAGCGCGCTCCACGGCCGGCGTGCGAGGACGAGCGCGACGGCGACCGCGAGCGGCACGGCGTAGGTGGCGAACCACCCGCCGCCGAGGAAGTTCATGAGCAGCGAGAACGGCCGGATGCCCTGGTAGAACGTGCCCACCAGGGTGTTCCACCATCCGTCGATGTCGAGGATGTCGGTGCCGAGCGCGATGAGGATGCCGAAGAGGAATCCCACGACGAGAAGCGCGAGACCTCCGACGAGCCAGCGCAGGCCATGGGTGATCTCGAGATCGGTCGTCCGCGTCGTCATCGACCCATCATGCACGACGCACTACGGAGCGAGGCGCTCGACTGTCCGGGGACGCACGATGAGCCACAGCGACAGCACGCCGATGACCGCGCAGCCGACCATGACGGATGCCATCGTCGTCGCGGTGATGGCGGAGTCCTTCGCGATCCAGCCGACGAGCGGGGTGATGAGGCCCGCCACGCCGAAGTTCGTCGCGCCGATGATGGATGCCGCGGTGCCGGCGGCCTTGCCGTGCCTGTCCAGGGCGAGCACCTGCACGCACGGGAACGTGAAGCCGCACGCGGTCATGAAGACGAAGAGCGGGATCATGGTCCCCCAGACCCCGAGGTCCAGCTGATCCGTGACGATGATGGCGGATGCCGCGAGGACGAGCACGGCGGTCGAGACCGACAGCACCCACTGCGGCCCGAACCGGGCCGCAAGACGTGACGCGCTCTGCACGCCGATCACGACGCCGACGGAGTTCGCGGCGAACAGCAGGCCGTACTGCTGCGCGTCGAAGCCGTAGCTCTCCTGGAAGAGGAACGACGACGCGGAGAGGTAGGAGAAGAGACCGGAGAAGCTCATCCCGCCGATGATGAGGACGCCGATGAAGACGCGGTCCCGGAAGACGCTGCGGTACCGCTCGAGGACGGTCGTCGATCCCGCCTCGTGCCGGCGCGCCTTCGGCAGCGTCTCCGGCACGAACAGGACGGCGGAGATCAGCATGACGGCGCCGTACAGCGCGAGCACCACGAAGATGCCGCGCCACGGCATCACGGCCAGCAGCGCCGAACCGATGAGCGGGGCGACCACCGGGGCGACGCCGGACACGAGGGCGAGCCGGCTCAGCATGACCACGAGGCGGCGACCGCCGAACAGGTCACGGACGATCGCCATGGCGACGACGCCGCCGGCGGCGGCTCCCATGCCCATCGCGACGCGCGCGACGCTCAGCAGCTCCAGGCTGGGGGCGAGCGCGGCACCCGCGCTCGCGAGGACGTGCAGCGCCGTCACGGCGAGGAGCGGGATGCGGCGGCCGACCTTGTCGCTGAGCGGGCCGACGATGAGCTGGCCCAGGGCGAACCCGATCATCGTGCCGGTGAGGGTCAGCTGGATCGCCGCGGCGGAGGTCCGGAAGTCCTCCTGCAAGACGGGGAACGCGGGCAGGTAGAGGTCGACCGTGAACGGACCGAGGGCCGTCAGAGCGCCGAGCAGGATGATGTACAGCACCCGTCGCCGGGTCGACAGCGCGTCGCCGGGGTGCAGGACGACGGGCGCGGTCGCGGGGTCGCTCCCGAGCGTGCGGATGGCGCCGGTGGGCGAGGGCTTCTGTCCCGGCGTCGGGAGGCGGATCGTATCGGTGTCGCGCACGGCGTGGCCATTTCCGGTGGGGCCGCCGGACACCCGACGAGCTGAAGAAGAGGGTCGAAACGATTCGACCGACCTATGTTACCGGAGCCATCGGGACCCACGAGCGCCAGCGCCCGCCGATTCCACGTTCCCAGCCCTCACACACATGCTGTTGCATAGACTCGTGGTGCCCGCACCTGCCGGTCGGGCGCCCCTAGCCGAGATCGCAGCAGATGACCCCGACTTCGAAGCGCACCAGCGGAAACCCCGCGACGCAGGCGCAGATCAGCACGACCGTCAAGCAGCAGCGCGAGCATCAGAAGCAGCAGAAGCTCGCGGAGTATCAGCGCCAGCTCGCCAAGCGCCGCCGCAGCAAGCTGACCTGGTGGGTCGTCGGCACCGCCGCCGCCGTCGTCGTCATCGCGCTCGTCGTGGCCTCCTATGTCCTCACCCCGCGTCCGGTCTCGCTCGATCGCGGAGACGGCGACGGCTCGTCGATCACCGGTGTGGAGACGTACTCGCACACCGCGAACCACGTCGACGGCGACGTCGACTACGAGCAGACCCCGCCCGCCGGCGGCGACCACAACGCGATGTGGTTGAACTGCGGCGTCTACGCGCAGCCGGTGCCGGACATCAACGCGGTCCATTCGCTCGAACACGGCGCCGTGTGGGTCACGTACGACCCGGCCGTCGTCGGCGAGGCGGAGGTCGAGGCCCTCAAGGCTCAGCTTCCCTCGACCTACACGATCCTCTCGCCATACGAGGGGATGGACTCCCCCATCGCCCTGAGCGCCTGGAATGCGCAGCTCACGGTGACAGATCCCTCCGACGAGCGCATCGGCGAGTTCCTCGCCGCCTACTGGCGCAACGTCAACGGCCCGGAGCCCGGCGCGGCCTGCACCGGCGCGCTGGACGCGCCCGGAAAGCAGTCGTGACCGACGCACTCGCGACCGACGACCAGCGGCCTGTCCGCGTTCTGCCGCCATGGTGGGCGGTGCTCCTGGTCGCCCTCGGCATCGCCGGCGTCGCCTTCGCGATCGGCCGGTTCTCGACGTTCGACGCCGCCCCCGTCACGCCGGGCACCGACTCGGCGGAGGCGGGGTTCGCCCGCGACATGCAGGTCCATCACGCCCAGGCCATCGACATGGCCATGACGATCTACCGCAAGACCGCGGATGAAGACATCCGCGCCCTCTCCTACGACATCGCGACCGGCCAGTCGGCGCAGCGGGGCGAGATGTTCGACTGGCTCGTGCAGTGGGGGCTCCCCCAGGCGGGCGGCCCGACGATGGCGTGGATGTCGGCTTCCGACGGCGGGCACGGCCACGGCGCCGGCGCTGGTGCCGGCGACGAGCTCGACGAAGACGGGGCGCGTGAGGCGATGGGCATGGCGACGGAGGTCGAGCTCACCGAGCTCGCGCAGGCGGGCGGCACCGAAGCGGACTGTCTCTTCCTGGGCCTGCTGATCCGGCACCACGAGGGCGCCATCCCGATGGCCGACGCCGTGCTGGAGCTCGGTTCCGAGCCGCGCACGCTCGCGGTGGCGGAGGCGATGAAGAACGCGCAGCAGTTCGAGATCGACGCGATGACGTCGATGCAGCAGCGCCTGTCCTGCAGCGCCTGACCACCCCCGGGACGCCGCTGCACGCACGGAAGCGGCGGCGCAGCGCACTCCCCATCGCGCGCCGCACCGCCGCTGACCCGAGCGGAACTTCTGAGATCAGCCCTTCGTCGCGCCGGCGAGGAGGCCTCGCACGAAGAACCGCTGCAGCGCGAAGAACACGATGAGCGGCACGAGGATCGACAGGAACGTGCCCGCGGACTGCAGGAACCACTGGTTGCCCCACGTCCCCGACAGGGATGCCAGGGATTGGGTCATGGGCAGCGACGAGGATGGTGCGAAGATCGTTGCCACGAGCAGGTCGTTCCACACCCAGATGAACTGCAGCACCGCGAACGACGCGAGCGCGGGGGCAGCGAGCGGCAGAATCATCCGGAAGAAGATCTGTCCGTGTCCGGCGCCGTCCACGCGTGCCGCCTCGATCACCTCGGACGGGATCTCCGCGATGAAGTTGTGCAGCAGGAACACCGCGAGCGGGATCGAGAAGATCGTGTGCGCGATCCAGATCGTGGCGAAGCTCTGGTCCACATCACGCAGTTCGAGGCCCGGGAAGATCGACACCCCGTTGATCGTCAGGCCACGGGAGAAGAGACTCAGCAGCGGCACGAGCGCCATCTGCAGCGGGACGATCTGCAGCGCGAACACTCCGACGAACAGGAGGCTCTTGCCCTTGAAATCGATCCAGGCGAACGCATAGGCCAGGAGGGATGCAACGGCCAGCGCGAAGAACACGACCGGAATCGTGATCGCCAGCGAGTTGAGGAAGGACTGCCCGAGGGTCAGCGTCGTCCCGCCGGAGGTGAGGGCGAGCCGGTAGTTCTCGAAGGTGAACTCCGGGTCGACGAACACCGTCCACCAGCCGGTGGACTGCGTGTCGGCGCCGGGCCGGAACGAGGTGACGAGCAGCCCCAGCGTCGGGATCGTCCATAGGAAGGCGATCGCGATGGCCGCGATCGTGGCGCCCTTGGACGTCAGGCGCTTCTGCGCCATCTTCTCGTGCTTGCGCGTCTCCCGCGCGACCTGCCGAGCGGTGCGCGCATCGGCGACCGGTTCGATGACCCCGACGCTCATCGGATCTCCCTCTGCTTGCGGATCTGGATCACGTTGAAGACGATCAGCGGGATCACGAAGATGAACAGCACGACGGCGAGCGCGGCGGAGTGGCCGTAGCTCTGGAAGCGCTGCTGCTGGTTGACCATCTCGAACGCCAGCACCGTGGTGTCCGAGCGGCCGCCCGTCATGACGGCGACGATGTCGTAGACCTTCAGCGCGCCGATGGCGACGGTGGTGACCACGACGACGATCGAGGAGCGGATGCCCGGGACCGTGACGTTGCGGAAACGCTCCCACGCGTTCGCGCCGTCGAGCGAGGCCGCCTCGTTCTGCTCCGTCGGCACCGCCTTGACGGCAGCGGAGAGGATGACCATCGCGAGACCGGTCTGGCTCCAGATGAACACCACGAGCAACAGGAACGTGTTGACGAGGGGCTGCGCGGCGAGCCACGACACCGGCTCACCCCCGAACGCCGTGACGATGGCGTTCAGGAGACCGACCTGCTGCTCCTGCCGGTAGTCGTAGATGAACTTCCAGATGATGCCGGCACCGACGAACGAGATCGCGAACGGCATGAAGATGAGCACCTTGAGGATCTTCTCGCCGCGTGCCCGGTCGATGAAGACCGCGTAGGCGAGTCCGATGACGGTCGCCACGAGCGGCGCCACGATCACCCAGATGATCGAGTTGATGACCGACCAGAACCCCTGCGGGTTCGTGAACGCCCAGACGTAGTTCTCGAGCCCGACGAACTCCTTGCCGGTCTTGTCGAAGAACGACTGGACGACGGTCGCGATCGCGGGGTAGATGAGCCCGATGAGCAGCAGGATGGCGGCCGGCGCACCGAAGAGGATGAGCTGGAACAGATAGCCGGCCCCCTGGCGGGAACGGTAGTCGGCGTAGAACAGTGCGCCGCCGAGGATGATCGCGATCGCGAGGACGTAGATCACCGCGTTCTGGTACGGGCGGAGGAGCATGAACGCGATCACCGGGAGGAGGAAGCACGCCGCGAGCCGGAGCCAGAAGTAGAACCGGCCGGGCCTGGGCGCGTACTCGATCAGCAGCAGGAGCAGTCCGACCACGGCGCCGAAGACGAGGAGGACGAGGGGGATCTGGACGAGGGGTCCCATCCCGCCGAGCCATTGGAAGAAGGAGTTCAGCGAGAAGCCGAGCGAGGTCGGCCGCGCGCCCTCGACGGGTTCGCGCGTGACCATGAAGAGGAAGAGCGCCACCACGAGGATGAGGGCGATCGCGACGACGAGTGTCGTCCGGCGTTGCCTGCGCGCCAGACGGGCGTGCGCGCCGGCCGCGTCGGCGTCAGCGGTGACGGCGGCCTCCGCCGGGCCGGGCGCCTGAATTGTTCCAGTCATGAGTGCCTTCCGAGTTCTTCACTGGACTCCGGGAGGGCCGCGCCGTGAGAGCGCTGCCCGGGGGTGCGACGGGGCCGCTCGCTGTCGCGAGCGGCCCCGTGCATGTGCCTGCCGACCTCAGTTCTCGTAGCCGGCCTGGATGTCGCTGAGCACCGTGGCGGTGTCCTTGCCGTCGATCCAGTCGACCATGCCGCGCCAGAACGAACCGGAGCCGACGGTGGCCGGCATCAGGTCGGACGCGTCGAAGCGGACGGTCGTGTTCGGGTCCTGCAGGAGCTTCATGGCCTCCTGAAGGAACTCGCTGCTCGCGAGGCTCGGGTCGGCGTTCAGGTTCGCGGAGATGTTGCCACCGAGACCCACGCGGGTGTCCGCCCACTCAGCCGTCGACATGTACTCGAGCACCTTGACGGTGGCCGCGTCGTCGGAGAACGCCGTGACGAACTCGCCGCCGACCTCGATGGTCGCCGCGTCCGCCTCGAAGCCCGGGAGCACGAAGGCGTAGACGTCGCCGTCCGGAGCGACGACCGGCGTCTCACCGGCTGCCGTCTGCACGTCGAGGAAGTTCGCCGACAGGAACGACGCCTGGTGGGTGAGCGGGCAGCTGCCGTCCGCGACCTTGGCCGCGACGCCGCCGAAGGCGGTGGAGTTGATGCTCGCGACGTCGCCGAATCCGGCGTTGACCCACTCCGGGTTCAGGAGGATCTCGCCCACGGCGTCGAATGCGTCGGCGATCTCGGGGTCGGTGAACTTCACGTCACCGGCCACCCACTGGTCGTAGACCTCAGGGCCGGACTGACGCAGGACGAGGTCCTCGATCCAGTCGGTCCCCGGCCAGCCGGACGCCGCCTCGGACTCGAAGCCGGCGCACCAGGGCGCCTTGCCGGTCTTCTCCTGGATGGTCGCGGTGAGTGCGAGCATCTCGTCCCACGTCGTGGGAACCTCGACGCCCCATTCCTCGAACGACGCCGGCGAGTACCAGACGTAGCCCTTGATGTTGGCGAGCATCGGCGCCGTGTAGAAGACGTCGTCGAACGTGCCGTACGCCTTCCAGTCGGGGGACCAGTTCTCGTCGACGTTCTTCTCGACGCCCTCCGGGGCCGGCTTGACCTCGCCGGTGTCCACGAGGGTCTTCAGCAGACCCGGCTGCGGGACGATGGCGATGTCGGGGGCGTCGCCACCCTGCACCTTCGTGACGATGTTGCCCTCGAACGCCTTGTCACCGGTGTACTCGACGATGATGCCGGTGTCCTCGGTGAACGCGTCGAAGGACTTCTGCATGTTCTCGGCTTCGATGCCGGTGATGCCGCCGGAGATGCGGACGGTCTCGCCTTCGAGCGAGGCGCCGTCTGCGGGTTCGTCACCGCCTTCGGCGCAGCCGGCGAGAGCGATGGTCGTCACGGCTGCGACGCTCAGCGCCGTCAGCATGTGCCGCCGCCGAGGCGATCGGATTGAAGTCATTTGTTTCCTCCTCAGTGCTGCGGAAGGGGCGGACGCCCATCCTCCGCGTCAAAACGTAGGGAACCGTTTCCATGCTCACGCTAGGGGATCGGCGGACGCGGCACAATTCTCGGATCATCACAACTCGGTAAATGCCGCCACGAGGGTGGCGAAGACGGCGCCTACGCGCCACAATATCCCTGGAACCGGTTCCACAAATGCGACTCCCCGTCGCCGCGGACCGGGTCCCGGAACAGCCGAGGAGGACCGATGGCGGGAATCGCCGATGTCGCACGCGCTGCGGGCGTGTCGAAGGCGACCGCCAGCCGCGCCCTGACCGGTGCCGGGTACGTCTCGGAGGCGACGCGCACCCGCGTGCAGCACGCCGCGAAGGAGCTCGGCTATGTGCCGACGACCAGCGCGGTGAGCCTTGTGACCGGCCGCACCCAGACGATCGGCGTCGTCGTGCCGAACCTCGACCGGTGGTTCTTCGCGCAGGTGCTCGGCGGCGTGCAGGAGGCTCTCCTGGAACGCCGGTACGACCTGGCGCTGTACAGCGCCCCGCCGGAGTCCGACGCGCGGCGCGAGATGTTCACCCACTTCCTGGCCCGCAAGCGCTTCGACGGCGTCATCGCGGTCGGCATCGAACCCACGGCCCATGAGCTCGAGCGACTCGTCGATTTCGGGAAGCCCGTCGTGAGCGTCGGCGGCTACGACGCCGGCACGAGCGCCGTGTCGATCGACGACCACGCCGCCGCGCGGATCGCGACCGAGCACCTCCTCGGTCTCGGCCACCGCGAGATCACGTTCCTGGGCGGCGACCCGGACGGCCGGCAGATGAGCTTCGGAGACGCGCGGAGGCTCGCGGGCTACTGGGCGGCGATGGAGGCGGCGGGTGCGCGGGGCGGTGGGCGCCACATCCCCTCCGAGGTCACGATGCCGGGCGGGTACGGCGCGGCCGTCGAGCTGCTGGGCGACCGCCTCACGCGGCCGACCGCGCTCGTCGCGGTGTGCGATGAGGTCGCTGTCGGAGCGATCATCGCCGCGCGACGGCTCGGCATCCGCGTACCGGAGCATCTGAGCGTCGTGGGCATCGACGACCACGAGTACGCCGACATGTTCTCCCTCACGACACTGCAGCAGAAGCCGGACCAGCAGGGACGCACCGCCGTCCGGCTCCTGATGGCACAGCTCGAGGACCCCGCGACGCCAGGCAGCCACACGTACGAGCCGTCGCCGCTGATCATGCGCAACTCGACCGCCGCGCTCGACGACGCCACATCGGCGATCGTCACCATCGGACGCTGAGGCGCCTCGGGGACGACGAAGGCCCCCGGGTGAACCCGGGGGCCTTCGTGATGTGGAGCGTGATTACTTGAGGGTAACCGTCGCGCCGGCCTCTTCGAGAGCGGCCTTGGCCTTCTCTGCGGCCTCCTTGTTGGCGCCCTCCAGGACGGCCTTGGGGGCACCGTCGACGACGGCCTTGGCCTCGCCGAGGCCCAGCGAGGTGAGCTCGCGGACCGTCTTGATGACCTGGATCTTCTTGTCGCCGGCAGCCTCGAGGATGACGTCGAAGGAGTCCTTCTCCTCAACCTCTTCGGCAGCGGCGCCGCCGCCGGCGCCGGCCACGGCGACCGGGGCCGCAGCGGTGACGTCGAACTTCTCCTCGAACGCCTTCACGAACTCGCTGAGCTCGACGAGGGTGAGGTCGGCGAACTGCTCGAGCAGCTCGTCAGTGGTGAGCTTCGCCATGATGTATCTCCTAGTTTGTGGTTTGTGGGTAATCAGCCGCCGGTCGCTTACGCGGCCTGAGCGGTCTCCAGCTTTTCGCGAAGCGCGTCGATGGTGGCCGCAGCCTTGCCCATCGTCGCCTTCATCATGCCCGCCGCCTTCGCAAGCAGAACCTCACGGCTCTCGAGCGAGGCGTACTTGTTGACCTCGTCGGCGGTGAGGGGGTTGCCCTCGAACACGCCGCCCTTGATCACCAGAAGCGGGTTTGCCTTGGCGAAATCACGCAGAGCCTTCGCGGTGGCGACGAAGTCGCCGTGCACGAACGCGACGGCCGACGGACCCGTGAGGTCCTCGTCCAGCGCCGTGATCCCCGCGTTGTTCGCGGCGATCTTGGTCAGCGTGTTCTTCACCACGGCGTACTGCGCGTCCTGACGGATGGTGTTGCGCAGCTGCTTGAGCTGGGCAACCGTCAGACCGCGGTACTCGGTCAGCAGAACGGCGTTCGAGTTCTCGAATGACTTCGTGAGCTCGGCAACCGATGCATCCTTCTGCGCCATGGTCACTCCTTATGTGTACGTGACGCTCCGCGATGGCGGGGCGCCGGCCGCAGACCTCTGAACAGCAAAAAAGCTCCGGCGCAAGCGCACGGAGCTGAATTCCGGAGAATCTTCCTGTACACCTGCGTGGGCCCCTGCGATGCAGAGCTTCGATCGTCATGCGCATGCGCGCACACCGATGACCGACGGTCTTTGGCTTACCGATCAGTGTACGCGACCCTCGCCCCCTCACCCAAATCGGCACGGCGGGCGGGCCGGCGCGGGCGTGGCAGGCCACCGGATGGCACACCCCGGGGTTAGCCTCGTGGTCATGACCCCGCAGCTCGCCGCGCGCATCGTCGCCGACTCGCGCGACCGGGTGGCCTGGATCCGCGCCCGCTCGCGCGGCATCACCGCGACCGACGTCGCACAGCTCACGAGCGCCCGCTCGATCCCCCGCGCCGCCCACGCCAAGCTGATGGGCTCGGGGTTCAGCGGCAACGCCTATACCGATCACGGGCGGCGGCGCGAGCCGGAGATCGCCGCATGGGTGGCGGCGACCCATGGCATCCAGCCGTCGTCGGCGCTGTTCCACGCCGAGGTCGAGAAGCGGCACCTCGCGACACCCGACGGCGTCGCCGTCGACGCCGCGGGCCGCGTGACCCTCGCCGAGATCAAGACGACGAACAAGACGTGGCGATCGATCCCCCGCACCTACCTCCGCCAGGTGTGGTGGCAGCAGCACGTCCTCGGCGCCGAGCGCACCCTCGTCGTCTGGGAGGAGCACGACGACTTCGTCCCCGTGGGCGACGAGCCGCGCTGCGCGTGGGTCGACCGCGACGAGAAGGAGATCGCGACTCTCGTCGGCCTCGCGACGGACCTCATCGATGAGCTCTACCGGCGCACGACACTGCAGCGCAGCGGGACGCAGCCGCCTTCCGTGGCGGCACCGGCGGGTCCCCCACGGCCGCGAGAGCCGTTCCGCGCACTCGCCCTCGCCGACTGAGCTCGCTCGCCTCGCCGTCGCTCCGGTGACGCTTCCGCAGGGATTGTTGACGCCTGTCAACCATTGACGTATAGTTGACACATATCAACATTTGACCTTTGTCATCTTTCGTCGGCTCCGCCGCTCCACTCCCACGAAGGACCTGCATGACCTCCCCCACACCCACCGCCGGCCGCCCGGCCATGTCGCATCGCCAGGTGCTGCAGGCCCTCTCCGGCCTCATCCTCGGCATGTTCGTCTCGATGATCGCGACGACCGTCGTGTCGACCTCGCTCCCGGTCATCGTCCACGACCTCGGTGGAGACCAGAACGCGTTCACGTGGGTTGTGACGGCGACCCTGCTCACCACCGCCATCTCGACGCCCATCTGGGGCAAGCTCGCCGACCTCATGAACCGCAAGGTGCTGTATCAGGGCGCCATCGTGCTGTTCGTGCTGGCGACCGCCGCGGCCGGTTTCGCGCAGGACACCGGCACGCTCATCGCGTTCCGCGCCGTACAGGGGCTCGGGGCGGGCGGCCTCGCGGCGCTCAGCCAGGTCATCATGGCCGACATCATCAGCCCGCGTGAGCGCGGCCGATACATGGGCCTGTTCGGCGCGGTCATGGCCGTGGCCACCGTCGGCGGGCCGCTCCTCGGCGGCGTCATCACCGACGCCTTCGGGTGGCGCTGGAACTTCTTCGTCTCCCTGCCGATCGCCATCGCGGCGCTCATCCTCGTCCAGACGACGCTGCACCTGCCGAAGCGCGCGAAGGTCAAGGCGCGCATCGACTACCTCGGCATCGTCCTGCTCTCCGCCGCTGTCTCCCTCCTGCTCATCTGGGTCACGAGCGCCGGCACGAGCTTCGACTGGTGGAGCACCGAGACCGTCCTCATGGTCGGCGGCGCCCTGCTCGGCGCCATCCTCTTCGTGATCGTCGAACTGCGCTCGTCCGAGCCCCTCATCCCGCTGTCGCTGTTCCGCAACCGCACCTTCACCTTGTCCGTGATCGCCTCGATCGCGACCGGCATCGCGATGTTCGGCGCGTCGGTCTTCCTCGGCCAGTACATGCAGCTCGCCCGCGGCGCGACGCCCACCGAGGCCGGCCTCATGACGATCCCGATGATCGCGGGTCTCCTGCTGTCCTCCGTCGGCGTGGGCGCCCTCATCACGAAGTACGGGAAGTGGAAGCCGTATCTGCTCGTCGGATCGGTCTCCCTCATCGCCGGTGCGACGCTGCTGTCGACGATCAACTACGACACGAACTTCGCGCTGGTCTCGCTCTACATGTTCCTGCTCGGCGCCGGTGTCGGCATGACGATGCAGAACCTCGTGCTCGTCGTGCAGAACACCGCCAAGCCCACCGAGATCGGCGTCGCGAGCTCCGGCGTCACCTTCTTCCGCAGCCTCGGCGGCACGATCGGGGTCTCCGTCATGGGCGCCGCGCTGGCCACCCGCGTGGCCGACCTCGTCACCAGCACGAAGGACGACATCGCCGCGGCGATCGCCGCCCTCGGCGACAAGGCGCCGTACTGGGCGGAGCAGCTGCAGTCCGGCACGCTGCCGCAGGTCTCCTCGATGCCGGAGGGGCTGCGGGTCCTCTTCGAGGACATCTACGCGCAGGGCATCTCGCACTCGTTCCTCATCGCGGTGCCGTTCGCCGTGATCAGCCTCATCGCGATCATCTTCCTGCCCAACGCGCCGCTGACGAAGATGACGACGACGGAGCGTCTGCAGGCCGGCGAAGCCGACCTCGCGACCGTCTCCGTCCCCGCCGGGATGGGGACCCTCACCGCCACCGGATCGACCGCGGATGCCGCCGCGTCGAGCGCACCCCGTGCGCGTGACGATGGCTGAGGACACCCGCGAGGCCCGCACTGAGGCGGTGCGGGCCCTCGAGGCCGAGTTCGGCGAGCTGGTCAGCCGCTTCCGCAGGATCATCACCGAGAACGCCCACCGGGTCAGCCCGGGCCTTCTGCCCGGCGCGTACAAGGTGTTCACGACGATCGTGCGGCGCCAGCCGGTCACGACGTCGGCCCTCGCGGAGTGCCTCACCGCCGACAAGGGCCAGATCAGCCGCACGGTGCGCGAGCTCGAGGAGCTCGGGCTCGTCCAGCGCGCACCGGATCCGACCGACGGGCGTTCGAGCCTGCTCTCCCCCACGCCGCACGGCCTGGAGCGGCTCGCCGCAGCGCGCGCGCCGCACGAGGGCATCCTGGTCGACGCGCTGGAGCAGTGGCCCCTCGAGGACATCAGCAACCTCACCCGCCTCCTGCATGCGCTGACGAGCGGAGAGCGTCCGGCGCTCTGACGGCCTCGACCTTAGCCGCCCGGTAGCACCCGCGTAACACGGTCGAGACAATCGCCCTGTTGACTGGTGTCCAGACCCAGAGACCAGTGCCGCCGACGCCGGCCGGCGCGCGGAAGGAGCGACCGATGAGATTCCGGCCGCTGCGCACAGCACCCGCCCCCGACGCCCCGAGCATCGACGTCGCCGAGCCCCCCGCCACCATGCGTGCCGTCGTCTTCGACGCGCCCGGCGGCCCCGACGTCCTCCGCGAGGCGGCGGTCCCCGTCCCCTCGCCCGTCATGAGCGAACTGCTCGTGCGGATCGTGGCGGCCGGCGCCAACCCGATCGACGCGAAGACGCGCGCCGGCCGCGGTGTCGCAGGGGCCATCCCTGCCTTCCCCAGCACGCTCGGCTTCGACTTCAGCGGTGTCGTGGTCAAGGCTCCGTACGAGGCCCATCCGCTGCCGGTCGGCACCGAGGTGTTCGGCATGGCCTCGTTCCCGCGGTCCGGCGGCACGTACGCGGAGTACGCCGTGGTGCCCTCGCTCTCCGTGGCCCGGAAGCCCGCTTCGCTCTCGCACGTCGCGGCGGCCGGAGTTCCCCTGGCTGCCCTCACGGCGTGGGGGCTCGTCGTCGAGACGGCGCATGCGCACGAGGGCCAGCGGATCCTCATCCACGCCGGCAGCGGCGGCGTCGGCCATTTCGCGGTGCAGCTGGCCGCGTACTTCGGCGCCCATGTGACGACGACCGGCTCGGAGCGCAACCTCGCCTGGCTCCGCGAACTGGGGGCGTCGGTCGTCATCGACTACGCCACGACCCGGTTCGAGGACGTGACCGGCGACGTCGACGTGGTGATCGACCTCGTCGGCAACGTGCACGACGACACCGGCAGCCGTTCGCTCACCGTGCTCCGCCCCGGCGGCCTGTATGTCATGGTGCCCTCCGGCGGCTGGCCCGAATACGCCGCGGAGGCCGCTGCCGCCGGCGTGCGGGCGACGTCGTACAAGGTCATCCCGGACGGCGGCGTCCTGTCGACGATCGCCCGGCTGCTCGATTCGGGTGCCATCCAGGTGTACGTCGACCGCGTATTCGACCTCTCCGACGCGGCCGCGGCGCACCGGGAGCTCGAGCGCGGGCACTCGCGCGGCAAGATCGTGCTGGCGGTCGGCGACGCGTAGACCCGCGCCGCGGCCGGCGACGCGTGCGCCGGCCCCGCGCACCGGCGCCGGGCGCGGGCGTCTCAGGCCGCGAGGACCCGCCGCCCCTCCGTCACGATCGCCTCGGCGATCGCATCCAGGAGCGGTGACCGCAGGTTCCACTGCTGCCAGTGCAACGGGACATCGACCGCCGGACCGCCGAGCAGCACGAGTTCGCCGGCAGCCACCGCCCGCTCCCACTGCAGCCTGGGCAGCAGCGCCCAGCCGAGGCCGAGTCGCGCGGCGGTCGCGAAGTCGTGCGACGCCGGGATGTAGTGCCGCGGCGGCCGGGACGGATCGACGCCCCACGCGGCGAGCCACTGCCGCTGCAGGTCGTCGCGGCGGTCGAAGTCGATGAGCGGCGCCTCGGCCAGCGCCGCGGCATCCACGCCGCCGGGCAGCCACCTCGCGACGAAGGCGGGCGTCGCGACGGCCTCGTAGCGGAGCACCCCCAGCGGGCTCACGCGGCATCCCGCGACGGGGGCGGCCCGGGAGGTGACCGCGCCCATCACCGTGCCCGACTCCAGGAGCCCCGCCGTGAAGTCCTGGTCGTCGCGGTGCAGGTCGAAGACGACGGGATGCCGCTCCGCGAGCCGCGCGAGCGGGGGAAGGAACCACGTCGCGAGGGAGTCCGCGTTGACGGCCAGCGGCACCGAGATCCGCGCCCCGTCCTCGGCCCCGAGCTCGGCACGCGCATCATGCTCCAGGAGCGCCAGCTGCCGCGCGTACCGGACGACCGCATGCGCGGCCTCCGTCGGCCGGACGGGCTTCGTGCGCACGAGGAGCACACGGCCGACCTGCTCCTCGAGGGATTTGATCCGCTGGCTCACCGCCGAGGGGGTCACGTGCAGGCGGCGGGCGGCGGCATCCAGACTGCCCTCGTCCAGCACGACTGCGAGGGTCTCGGCCAGGTCGGCGGGAATGCGCATGCATCAGTTCTACTTCAGCGGCGTAAGAATCGTGAACTGGACTGCAGGTTCGGAGCTCCGTAGCGTTCAGGGGTGATCACCTCCGTCCTCGCCGGGTTCGGCCTCGGACTCTCCCTCATCGTCGCGATCGGCGCGCAGAACCTCTTCGTCCTGCGGCAGGGAATCCGGCGTGAGCATGCGCTCGCGGTCGCCGCAGTGTGCGCCGTGTCGGATGCCGCGCTGATCGCCGTGGGCGTCTCCGGGCTGGGCGCCGTCCTCCAGGCGGCGCCCTGGCTCGTCGACGCCGCCAGGTGGGGCGGGGCGATCTTCCTCGGCGGGTACGCCCTGCTCGCCGCGCGACGCGCCCTGCGGCCGTCCGGCGCGGCGCTGCGGATCGAAGGGGACCCTGCGGCGGCCGGCGGCGCACCGGGGGGCGCCGTCGCGACGCGGACCCGACTCGCGCCGGTCATCCTCACGTGCCTCGCACTGACGTGGCTCAACCCGCACGTGTACCTCGACACGGTCTTCCTGCTCGGCTCGGTGGCGAGCACGCATGGCGCGCTGCGCTGGTGGTTCGCCGCGGGCGCGGCGACGGCATCCGTCGTGTGGTTCTTCAGCCTCGCGCTCGGGGCGCGGCACCTCGGCCGCTGGCTGTCGAGCCCCCGCGCGTGGCGCGTGCTCGACGGGATCATCGCCGTCGTGATGCTGGCGATCGCCGTCTCGCTCGTTCTGGGCTGAGTCCGGTCACGACCCGTCGATCTGCGCCTTCCGCGCCAGCACGAGCGCGCGGAGGGTCTCGTCGGGCAGCGGCGTCTCGGGCGCGAGGCGGATCGTCCCCTTCGCCGTGTCGACGCCGTCCAGGAGCGGCGCGATCTCGATGATCGCCGCGGGGCTGAAGGGGTAGACCCCGATGTGATGCTTCGCCCGCATGAGCGAGAGGAGCGACTTCCCGCGGTAGGTCAGCGCCGGCATCCCGTAGCCGAGGCCCTGCTCCGCCTCGGGGACCGCCGCCCGCGCCACGTCGTAGGCGTGACCGATGACGGCGGCATCGGCCGGGTCGAGCTCCGCGAGGTAGTCGTCGATGGTTCCCATGGCGGCATCCTGTCATCTCGCGCCGCGGCGCGACAGGATGAAGTCATGAGGCGCGTGCGGGTGATCGTTCGAGGCGACGTGCAGGGCGTCGGCTATCGCTACACGATGCGGATGGTGGCCCAGGAGGCCGGCGTCGCCGGCTGGGTGCGCAACCGCCGCGACGGATCGGTCGAAGCCGAGGTCGAGGGAACGCCGACGCAGGTCGACGACGTGCTGGCGTGGATGGCCGAGGGGCCGCCCGGCTCACGCGTCGATGCGACGGAGGTCACCGAGCGCGCACCGACCGGGGATCGCGGTTTCGAGGTCCGTCGCGACGCCTGACCGGGCACTGACCTCCTCGCGGGCAGTGAGAAACCACATCCGGCGTGAGAAACCACGCCTCGCGTGATGTCTCGTGCTGGATGTGGTTTCTCGGGGTCACGCGCGACATCCGAGAACGACGAAGGGCCCCACCCGCAGGTGAGGCCCTTCGTGCGATGAGCGTCAGGCGAAGACGTTGACGTCCAGCGGGATGCCGGGACCGAACGTGGTCGAGACGGCGCCCTTCTGGATGTAACGGCCCTTCGAGCTCGACGGCTTGAGGCGGACGATCTCCTCGAGCGCGGCACGGAAGTTCTCGTTCAGCTGCTCGGCCGTGAAGGAGGCCTTGCCGACGACGAAGTGCACGTTGGCGTGCTTGTCGACGCGGAACTCGATCTTGCCGCCCTTGATCTCCTCGACGGCCTTGGCCGGGTTGGGGGTCACGGTGCCGGTCTTGGGGTTCGGCATGAGGCCGCGGGGGCCCAGGACCTTACCGAGTCGACCGACCTGGCCCATGAGCTCGGGCGTGGAGACGGCCGAGTCGAACGCGGTGTAGCCGCCGGCGACCTTCTCGATGAGCTCGGCGCCGCCGACCTCGTCCGCACCTGCGGCGATGGCCGCTTCGGCGGCCGGCCCGGTCGCGAACACGATGACGCGGGCGGTCTTGCCCGTGCCGTGCGGCAGGATGACCGTGCCGCGGACCATCTGGTCCGCCTTGCGCGGGTCGACGGCGAGCTTCAGGGCCACCTCGACGGTGGAGTCGAACTTCTTGGAGCCCGTCTCCTTCGCCAGGGCGACGGCCTCAGCCGACGTGTAGAACTTCTCGCGGTCGATCTTCGCCGCGGCTGCTTCGTAAACCTTGGACTTAGCCATTGTGCTCTTCCCCTCAGCCTTCGACCGTGATGCCCATGGAGCGGGCGGTGCCGGCGATGATCAGCGAGGCGGCCTCGATGTCGTTCGCGTTCAGGTCGGGCATCTTCTGCTCGGCGATCTGACGAACCTGCTCCTTGGTGAGCTTCGCGACCTTGACCGTGTGCGGCGTGCCGGATCCCTTGGGGACGCCGGCGGCCTTCTTGATGAGCTCCGCCGCGGGCGGGGTCTTCAGGATGAACGTGAAGCTGCGGTCCTCGTAGACGGTGATCTCCACGGGGATGACGTTGCCGCGCTGCGACTCCGTCGCGGCGTTGTACGCCTTGCAGAACTCCATGATGTTGACGCCATGCTGACCGAGCGCGGGGCCGATCGGCGGCGCCGGGTTGGCTGCACCGGCGTTGATCTGAAGCTTGATCAGGCCGGTCACCTTCTTCTTCGGTGCCATTCTTTTTCCTTTCAACGAGCGGATGCCGTCGGCATCCCTCTCTCCCGCGCACCCGGGCGGGTGGCGGTGTCCTTGGGTGAGCTACTGCTTGGTGACCTGGTCGAAGCTGAGCTCGACCGGAGTCTCGCGCTCGAAGAGCGAAACGAGGACGGTGAGCTTGCCGCTCTCCGGCTTGATCTCGCTGATGGAGCCCGGGAGACCCGCGAACGAGCCTTCCTTGATCGTGATCGTCTCGCCGACCTCGAAGTCGACCTCGGTGACGATGCTGCGCGCCTGCGTGGCGGAGCCCTTCGCGGAGCCCTTGGCCGTCGCGACCTCCTTGACCTCGACGAGCGACTTCAGCATGTTGAAGGCCTCTTCGAACCGCAGCGGCGTCGGGTTGTGGGCGTTGCCCACGAAGCCGGTGACACCGGGGGTGTGACGGACGACCGACCAGGTGTCCTCGTTGAGCTCCATGCGCACGAGCACGTAGCCGGGGATCCGGACGCGCGTGACCATCTTGCGCTGGCCGTTCTTGATCTCGACGACGTCCTCCATGGGGACCTCGACCTGGTAGATGTCCTCTTCGACCTCGAGCGTGTTCTTGCGCTGCTCGATGTTGGCCTTCACCTTGCGTTCGAAGCCCGCGTAGGAGTGGATGACGAACCACTTGCCGGGAAGCTCACGCAGCTCGGCGCGGAAGGCCTCGTACGGGTCCTCGGGTTCGGCATCCGCGGCCGCGTCGTCGGCATCCTCGTCGTCGGCATCCTCGACCTCGGCGCTGTCGTCACCGAGCTCGGGGCCGTCGTACGGGGTGACCTCGTCGGCCGCCTCGGCGGCGCGGTCGGCCTCCTCCTCGGCGATGGAGTCGTTCAGCACCTCTGCAGCGGCCTCAGCCTCGGCCGCCTCGTCGATCTCGAGTGCGTCGTTCACGATGGCGTCTGCCTCCGGGTCGTCGATGTCGATGTCGTCCAGGTCGCCGTCGACGTCGTCCTCGTCGTCGCCGTCCTCGTCCACGACGTGGATGGCGGCGTGCTCTGCGGCTTCGACCGAGCGCTCCTGATCGGCGAGGACGTTGCCCTCCTGGGCTTCGTCGTCCTCACTGGACTGCTCTGCGGCCGTCGCCCAGTCGGCGTCGTCGACATACTTTTCAGACACTTGCGTTCTCTTCCATTGGGGGTCTGGATGCCATCAGGCACCCGAGCGGTCTCCGGGGGAGATCAGCTCGGTACGCCGAAGACGATGGTCGTGATCCAGACGAACAGGACGTCGAGCCCGTACACGATCGCCATCATGACGACGACGAATCCGAGCACGACGGCCGTGAACTTCAGGAGCTCCTGGCGCGTCGGGGTGACGACCTTGCGGAGTTCGGCGAAGACCTGACGGATGAACAGGGCGATCCGCTGGAAGAAGTTCAGCTTCTTCTCGCGGGTGGCGCCGCTCGCGGCGACGACCTCGCCGTTCGGCTCATCCTGGACCATTCAACCCACCTGTTGTGACTTCATCCGTGCCAGCAAGATGCTGACGCGCAGGGCGGACAGGAATCGAACCTGCAACCTGCGGTTTTGGAGACCGCTGCTCTGCCAATTGAGCTACCGCCCTAAGGTCTTCCGACCCGGGTGTCCGTACTTCTACCGTAACCAGTTCCAGGGGGTTCCCGATCCGCGGGCACGGCGAAAGAATGCAGACAACTGCGTCCTCAAGTGTACGTCATCCACCCGGGAGGGCGCGAACCGGGTCAGTACTCCTGCACGCCGTAGCGATCCGGCTCCTCGCCCCGTCGGAACTCCCGGCCGGACAGGGAGGCCGCCTCGATGCGCACGTAGTTGTACTTGAGCGTGGGGATCCAGGGCTTCAGCGGCAGGGTGTCCGCGGCGGCGACTTCGGATGAGGTGTCCAGTCGTCGTGCATGGCCGCGCACGACGACACTCCAGGCGTCCTGCTCCGTGTACCGGTCGGCTTCGAAGAGCACCGCGTCGTTGATGGACAGCTCGGTCAGCTTGCTGCCTTCGGCCGTGCGGAACACGATCGACTGCCCGTCCACGACGTAGTTGACCGGGAAGATGTCGAACACCTCCCCCACATGCGTCACGAGACGACCCAGCTGCTGCTGCTCCAGGCGCTCCCAGCACTGTTCGTCGGTCAGATGGGTGACGACGTCGGCAATGTCCTCCATGGCTCCATCCTGCCCCTTCCGGACGCGTCCCGACAGGCCACCGGCCGTGGCAATCCCGGCATCCGGTCGTCGTCGCGTCAGGCCGTGCGGATGAGCTTCTTGTTGACGAACTCGTCCGCCGCCAGGAGACCCATCTCGCGTCCGGTGCCGCTGCGCTTGACGCCGCCGAACGGCAGCTCCGGCGAATCGGCGAGGACGACGTTGATGTAGACCATTCCGGCCTCGATCCGGTCGGCGACGCGCTTCGCCTGCTCGGCGTCCGTCGTGAAGACGTACGAACCCAGGCCGAACGGCGTGCCGTTCGCGACGGCGATCGCCTCGTCCTCATCGGCGACGCGGTAGACGACGCCGACGGGGCCGAAGAACTCCTCGCGGTACGCGTCCATGTCCTCGGTCACACCGGTCAGCACCGTGCCCGGGTAGTACGCGCCGTCACGCACGCCCCCCGTCACGAGCGTCGCGCCCTGTGCGACGGCGCGGTCGACCTGCTCCGCGAGCCGCTCGGCGGCCGTCAGCGAGGACAGCGGCCCGATGACGGTGTCCTCGGCGAACGGATCGCCCACGGTCGCGCCGCCGATGCCGGCGGCGAACTTCTCCACGAACTGCTCGTACAGGTCGTCCACGACGATGAAGCGCTTGGCGGCGTTGCAGGACTGCCCGTTGTTGTCCAGGCGCGCGTCGACGGCCATCTGGACGGCCCCGTCGAGATCGTCGGTGGACAGCAGGATGAACGGGTCCGATCCGCCGAGCTCGAGGGCGACCTTCTTGAGGTTCCTTCCCGCGACCTCGGCCACGGCGGCCCCGGCCCGCTCCGAGCCGGTGACCGACACGCCCTGCACGCGCGGGTCGGCGATGACCTCGGCGGCCTGCTCGTTGGTCAGCCGCACGTCGGCGTACGCGCCGGCCGGGAACCCGGCGTCGGCGTACATCTGCGCGATCGCGGCGGCCGACTCCGGGCACTGCGGTGCGTGCTTGAGGAGGATCGTGTTGCCGACCGCGAGGTTCGGCGCCGCGAAGCGGGCGACCTGGTAGTAGGGGAAGTTCCACGGCATGATGCCCAGCAGCGCGCCGAGCGGGGCGCGGCGGATGACAGCGGTGCCCTCCCCGAGGATGTCGATCGGGGTGTCCCGGGTGATCTCCTCGATGTGGTCGGCGTAATACTCGGTGATGTCGGCGGCGAAGTCGACCTCGCCCTCCGCGGCGGCGAGCGGCTTGCCCATCTCGCGGACGATGACGGCGGCGAGCTCGTCGCGTCGCTCGCGGTGCAGCTCGGCGACGCGGCGCAGCAGCGCGGCGCGTTCGGCCGGGGTCGAGGTGCGTCCCCAGGTGCGGGCGGCCTCGGCGGCCGCGGCGACGGCCGCCTCGACCTCGGCGTCGGTCGCGGTGGGGTAGGTGGCGAGGGTCTCCCCGGTCGCGGGGTTGACCACGGCGTAGGTGCTCATGATGCTCCGTTCCTCCCGCTCAGTCGGCGGGGATGAGGGTGTACTTCGTGGACAGGTACTCCTGGATGCCTTCCAGCCCGCCTTCGCGGCCCATGCCGGACTGCTTGACCCCGCCGAAGGGGGCGGCGGCGTTGGAGACGACGCCGGCGTTGAGTCCCATCATCCCCGTCTCGAGGCGGTCGATCATCCGGTGGCCGCGGGCGAGGTCTCGCGTGTAGACGTAGGACACGAGGCCGTACTCGGTGTCGTTCGCGAGGCGCACGGCCTCGTCCTCGTCGCGGAAGGTCGTGATCGCGAGGACGGGGCCGAAGATCTCCTCGCGCAGCAGCGCACTGCCGGAGGCCACCCCGGCCAGCACCGTCGGCGCGAAGAACGTGCCGGGCCCGTCGATCGGCGAGCCGCCGGTGAGGACGCGGGCACCGCGGCCGACGGCATCCTGCACGAGTTCCCCCGTCTTCACGACGGCCTTGTCGTCGATCAGCGGACCGATCTGCACGCCGTCGTCGGTCCCCGCCCCGACGCGCATGGCGGCGACGCGCTCGGCGACCCGGCGGGCGAACTCGTCGGCGACCGTCTCGTGGACGAGGAACCGGTTGGCGGCGGTGCAGGCCTGCCCGATGTTGCGGAACTTCGCCGCCATCGCGCCGTCCACGGCCTTGTCGAGGTCGGCGTCGTCGAACACGACGAACGGCGCGTTGCCGCCGAGCTCCATCGAGACGCGGAGCACACCCTCCGCCGCCTGCGCGATGAGCCGCTTCCCCACCGGCGTCGAGCCGGTGAACGACAGCTTCCGCAGTCGCCGGTCGGCGATGACGGGAGCCGAGACGTCCGCCGACCGTGTCGTGGTGACGACGTTGACGACGCCGGGCGGCAGCCCCGCGTCCTCGAGCAGCCGGGCGAACAGGAGGGTCGTGAGGGGGGTGAGCTCAGCGGGCTTGACGACGACGGTGCAGCCCGCGGCGAGCGCGGGCGCGATCTTGCGGGTGGCCATCGCGAGCGGGAAGTTCCACGGGGTGATGAAGAAGCAGGGACCGACCGGGTGCTGCGTGACGATCATGCGCCCGGTGCCCTCGGGATTGAGCCCGTAGCGCCCGGAGATGCGCACGGCCTCCTCGCTGAACCAGCGGAGGAACTCCCCGCCGTACACGACCTCCCCGCGGGCCTCCGGGAGCGGCTTGCCCATTTCGAGGGTCATGACGAGGGCGAACTCCTCGGCGCGCTCCTGCAGCAGGTCGAACGCCCGCCGGAGGATCTCGCCGCGGGCCCGGGGCGCGGTGGCGGCCCAGGACTCCTGGGCGGCGACCGCCGCATCGAGGGCGCGGATGGCGTCCTCCGCACTCGCGTCGGCGATCTCGGCGAGCACGGCGCCGCTCGCGGGGTCGAAGACCGGGAAGGTCTTCGACCCCGCGGCGTCGGTCCATGCGCCGTCGACGAACAGCTGCGTCGGCACGCCGACGGGCAGGGCGGTGGTCATGCCGTGCTCAGCCCTTCCGGCGGCGGCTGGGCGGGGCATCCATGGCGAGGGTCTCGCCGCGGAAGAACGCCGGTCGCCGGATCGCCTGCCAGATCATCACGATGACGCCGATGACGATGATCGCCATCCCGAGGATGAACACGATGCCCACCCCGCCGACCTCGGCACCGGAGCCGTACGCCGGGTCCATCGAGTCGATGAGCGTCGTCACGAACAGGACGAGGAGGATGACGCCGCCGATGAGCGGGAAGAGGAACGTGAAGAACACGTTCCGCGTCGAGTCGAACCACTGCTTGCGGAAGTACCAGACGCACGCGAACGCCGTGATGCCGTAGTAGAAGCAGATCATCATGCCGAGCGTGAGGATCGTGTCCCACAGCGTGTTCTCGCTGACGACGCGCATGACGGCGTAGAAGGCGGATGCCACGATCGCCGAGACGATCGTCGCGTACCCGGGCGTGAAGAACCGCGGGCTGACCTTCGCGTACGCGGGCGGCAGGGCCCCGTAGTGTCCCATCGCGAGCAGCGTCCGGGCCGGCCCGACGAACGTGGACTGCAGCGACGAGGCGGAGCTCGTGAGCACCGCGAGCGACACGAGGAACGCGAGCGGGCCGAGCACGGGGTCGGAGAGGAAGAAGAACACGTTGCCCTGGATGTCCTCGTTGCCGAGGCCCAGCTCCCCCGTCCCGACGCCGGCGAACATGATCATGGCGACGGCGAGCAGCAGGTACAGCGACACGATCGTGAGGACCGTGACGGTCGCGGCCCGCCCGGGCGTGCGCTCGGGGTCCTTCGTCTCCTCGTTCATCGTGAGCGTGACGTCCCAGCCCCAGAAGATGAAGATCGACAGCGAGAGCCCCGCCGCGAACGCGCTGAAGGAGGGCACCGCGAACGGGTTGAACCAGTTGAAGTCGAACGGGGTGTAGTCGAATCCGTTGCCGCTCACGGCCTGCACGATCGCCGCGACGGCGAAGATCAGCAGCACCGCGACCTGGAACGTGACGAGCACGTACTGCAGCTTCTGGGTGGTCTGCATGTCACGGTACGAGATGTATGTCGCTCCGAGCATGAAGAGCAGGCACACCGCGATGTTGATGAAGGTGTTCGTCGCGAGGTTCGCGATGTCGGGGTTCCCGGTGATCTGCGAGATCAGCAGGAAGAGGAAGTCCACGGCGACGCCGGCGAGGTTGGAGAGCACGAGGATCGTGGCGACGACGAGCCCCCAGCCGGCCATCCACCCGACCCACGGTCCGAAGGCGCGCGCGGCCCACGTGAACGACGTGCCGGCATCCGGCATCCGGTTGTTCAGCTCGCGGTAGCCGAACGCCACCAGCAGCATCGGGATGAAGCCGATGAGGATGATCGCGGGAACCTGCGCGCCGACGACGGATGCCGTGGGGCCGACCGCCGCCGTGAAGGTGTAGGCCGGGGCGATGCACGAGATGCCGATGACGACGGCGCCGAGGAGGCCGACGGTGCCGGCGCTCAGGCCCTTGTTCGACAGTCCGCCGGTCGGCTCGGCGGTGGGGGCCAGCGGTGCTGCTTCGGGTGCGCTCATCGCTGTTCTCCTTCCTGGGTGCGGGTGCGGGGCACGACGATCATCGGCACCGGGACTTCGTGGAGCATCTTGGCCGCCGTGGAGCCCAGGAACAGGCGCCGCGGCCGGGCGAGGCGGCTCGAGCCGACGAGGAGGACCTCGCCGGGCTGCCAGTCGAGGCCGCGCACGGCGTCCTCGATGCTGTCACCCTCGGCGACGACGACCTCCGCGCCCAGCCGGTCGGGCAGTTCGGCGCGCGCGGCGGCGAGGACGTCGGAGGCGGCGGTCGAGCCGGCCGTGCGGATCGCGGCCGTGTCGGCCGTCGCGGGCAGGTCGACGGGGAGGAGGGAGAGGAGCCGCACGGAGGCTCCCGTGGCGTCGGCGAGCGCGACGGTCTCCTCGATGAGGGCGTCGGCCCCGGGTCGGGTGCCGATGGCGACGGTCAGCCGACCGAGCGGGGTGTCGGCGGCGAGCTTGCGGGTGCCGCGCGGCACGAGCACGACGGGCACGTCCGAGGAGTGCAGCAGTTCAGTCGTGGTCGACCCCAGGCGGTGCCGGCCGCGTGCCCCGCCGTCGGCGGCTCCGACGACGATGTGCGACGCGCCGATCTCATCGGCGAGATCGATCAGCCCCTCCGCGAACGACTCCGCGGCGCGGATCTGCCGCGTGACGGGAGTCCCCTCCGGCAGGAGCGCCTCGGCGGCGTCCAGCCACTCCCCCGCCTGGGCACGCAGGTGCCGGTCGTAGGAGGCGTCCGGGGGTGTGATGACGCTGCGCCCCTCGGACGGGAGGATGATGGCGACGTGCAGCGGCGCGGCGCTGGCTGCGGCCAGACGTGCGCCGAAGGCGAGGGCGTCGCGCCCGGGTTTGGTGGCGGTATAGCCGACGATGACAGGTGCGCTCACGCGCGGACCTCCTCGAGGATGGTGTCGGCGACGAGTCGACCCATGCGGATCGCGCCGTCGACGTGCTGGTATCCCGCGCCGGCCAGATCGCTGCAGGCGAAGTGGACGGGTCCGACGGGGGTGCGCAGGTCTGCGCCGTAGCGGGAGAGCCCGCCCAGATCGAAGCTCGCGGCGTACGCGCCGCGGGTCCACTCCTCCGCACCCCAGTCGCTCTCGTAGTACACGACGGGGTTCTTCGCCTCCGGCCCGTAGTAGTGGGAGAGCGATTCGAGGATGCGCTCACGGCGCTCCTCGGCGGAGACCCGGAACACGTCGTCGGCGTTCCGGTCTGAGACGAAGCCGACGAGGGTCCCTCGTTCGTCGCCGTGGTTGGTGTTGTCGTAGGCCTCGTGCGACAGCTCGTAGGGGCTGAACGCCGTGCCGGACAGGCCCTGCTCGCGCCAGAACGGGCGGTCGTAGACCGCGTGCACCTTGATCACGAACCCCATCGAGAGGTGCTGGTGCATCTGGTGCTGGAGGCGGGGCAGGGCGGGGACGAACGAGATCCGGTTGTAGAGCACGGGCGCGAGCGCCAGGATCCCGTGGCGGGCGCGCACCGTCATGCCGTCGGCGATGGCCGTGACCCCGGCATCCGACCACTCCATCGTGCGCACCGGCTCGTTCAGGAAGACGTCGTCGCCGAGGCGCTCCGCAAGAAGGAGCGGCACCTGCTGGAGGCCGCCGACGACGCGTTTGTCGAGGATGAAGTCCGCGTCCACGAGGTTCGAGTAGCTGCCGGCGCTGGCCGCCATGAGGAGCGACTGCAGGAGCGAGAACGCGTGCGTGGGCTTCGTGAGCATGGCCGACCCGGTCGCGAACGCGAGGTTGCGCACCGCCTCGTCGTCGTCGGTCTGCGCGCGCAGCCAGGCATCCCAGGAGACCCGGTCCCACTCCTCCGCCCGCGGGTGCGCCCACGGGCGATCGGGGTCGATCTCGGCCACCATGGCGTCCAGGCGCTCCGTGATCTCGGTGATGACGGCTTCGGTCTCCGCGCTCACCGGGAAGACGTCACCGGTGAAGCGGGAGACGGTTCCGTCGGGACCGATGTAGACGCTGTCGCCCTCGCGGTACCGGCTGAAGGTCTCCAGGCCCAGGTCCGCGACCGTCTCGATGAGCGCGTCCTGGTCGGGCGAGACCCACTGGCCGCCGATCTCGAGCATGGCGCCCTCGATCGTGTCGGTCCACAGGCGACCGCCGACGCGGTCACGCGCTTCGAGGACCGCGACGGAGAGGCCTGCCTTGCGCAGCTGGTTCGCGGCGGTGAGGCCGGCGGCACCGGCCCCGACGATGACGACGTCCCGGGTGATCTCATTCATGACTTCTCCTTCTGCGACGTCTCGGACGTCACTGCGCGGTGAGGACGGCGGCGACGACATCCAGACCTTCATGCAGAAGGTCGTCGCCGATCGCGAGGGGCGGGAGGAACCGGATGACGTTGCCGTAGGTGCCGCAGGTGAGGACGATGACGCCCTCCGCGATGCACGCCTTCGCGATAGCGGAGGTCAGGGCGGCATCCGGCGCCTTCGTCGCGGGGTCGACGAACTCGGCGGCGATCATCGCGCCGTGACCGCGGACGTCGCCGATGCGCGGGTCACCGGCCTGCAGCGACTCGAGACGGGTGCGGAGGATCGTGCCGATCTCCTGCGCCCGCTCCAGCAGCCCTTCGTTCTCGTACGCGTCGATGGAGGCCAGCGCCGCGGCGCACGCGACGGGGTTGCCGCCGTACGTGCCGCCGAGCCCTCCGCTGTGCGAGGCGTCCATGATCTCGGAGCGCCCGGTGACGGCGGCGAGAGGCATGCCCCCCGCGATGCCCTTGGCGGTCGTGATGAGGTCGGGCACGATCCCGAACAGCTCGCTGGCGAACATGGCCCCGGTGCGGGCGAAGCCGGTCTGCACCTCGTCCGCGATGAACACGACGCCGTTGTCACGGCACCAGTCGACGACGGCCGGCAGGAAGCCCTCGGCGGGGACGATGAATCCGCCTTCGCCCTGGATGGGCTCGATGATCACGGCGGCGAGGTTGTCGGCGCCGATCTGCTTCTCGATCGTCGAGATGGCCTTGGCCGCGGCCTCCGCGCCGGTGAGCCCGTCGCGGTAGGGGTAGGAGGCCGGAACGCGGTAGATCTCGGAGGCGAAGGGCCCGAAGCCGCTCTTGTACGGCATGGCCTTGGCGGTGAGGGCCATCGTCATGTTGGTGCGCCCGTGGTAGGCGTGGTCGAACGCGACGACGGCCTGGCGGCCGGTGTGCTTGCGGGCGATCTTGACGGCGTTCTCGACGGCCTCGGCGCCGGAGTTGAACAGTGCGCTCTTCTTGGCGTGGTCGCCGGGCGTCAGGCGGTTGAGGGCCTCGGCGACGGCGACGTAGGACTCGTACGGCGAGATCATGAAGCACGTGTGGGTGAAGCGGGCCACCTGCTCCTGCACGGCGGCGACGACCGCGGGGTGGGCGTTGCCGACGGTCGTGACCGCGATGCCGGCGCCGAGGTCGATGAGCGAGTTGCCGTCGGCGTCGACGACGACGCCGCCCCCGGCGGCGACGGCCTCGATCGGCACCGTGTGGCCGACACCCGCCGCGACGGCGGCCGCCTTGCGGTCGAGCAGCTCCTGGGACCGCGGTCCCGGGATGGCGGTCTGAATGCGGCGCTCCTGCAGAAGAGAGGGGCCGCCGGCGAGAGAGGTGTCGGTGAGGCTCATGCGGGGAGCGTATGCCCGCCGTGGCGGCCACCACAGTGGCCGTCCGGTACATTTCGAGACGACAGGATGTACATCACGTACAGGGAGGTGCCATGTCCGTGGCCGAGCCGGAGCCCACTCTTCGCGAATTGCTGCGCCGCCGTGACCTGCGCCTGCGGCTCGCGCTGCCCGAAGCGGAGCTGGACCCGGAGGCCCTGGATCGCACGATCCGCTGGGTGCACGGCTCCGACCTCGCCGATCCGACGCCGTTCCTCGCCGACGACCTCATCCTCCTGACGACGGGGACCCAGTTCGTGTCCGGCGGTGCCGGTGCCGCGGAGGATCCGGCGCCGTACGTGGAGTACGTGGCACGCCTCGATGCGCGCGGGGTCCGCGGCCTCGGCTTCGGCACCGAAGTCGTCCGCGACGGCATCCCGCCCGCCCTCGTGGACGCGTGCCGGGCCGTGCGGATGCCGCTGTTCGAAGTCCCGTATCGGACGCCGTTCATCGCCGTGGCCCGCGCCAACGCGGAGGCGATCGCGGCGCAGGCGTACGCGCGCCGCAGCTGGGCCCTGTCGGCGCAGCGGGCGCTCTCCCTTGCCGCGCTGCGCGCCGGCGGGGTCGAATCGACCCTGGTCGAGCTCGGTCGTCAGCTCGGCACGTGGGCCGGGCTGTTCGACGCCTCCGGCACCGTCACGCGGGAGCACGCCGGCCCCCTGGAGCCCGAGACCGCGGCCGCCCTCCGCGAGGAGGTGGCCGGCATGCTCCGCCGCGGCGCGCGTGCCGGCGCCGCCGTCCGCATCGGCGGCACCGACTTCACGGTGCAGACGCTCGGGCGCGGCGGCCATCTCCGGGGCGCGGTCGCGCTCGCCGCCGGCGGACTCGACCATGAAGCCCGCGGCGTCGTCACCGCCGCGGTCGCCACGATCGGGCTGGCCCTCGAGCAGCAGGAGAGCGTCGAGCGGGCGCGGCGGGCCCTCCACCGCGGCATCGCCCAGCTGCTGGTCGCGGGGCAGGGCGCACTCGCGGGACGGACGCTCCGCGAGACGGGCATGGCGCTGCCCGCGGAGCCGGTGCTCGTCGCCGTCGCCGCGCTGCCGGCCCCTGCCCGTGCGGCGTGGGAATGGGTGGACGCGCGCTCGGCGGAGGCCCGCGGGGCGCTGTTCGCGGGCGGCGTCGAGGACGGCGTCCTGCTCATCGTCCCGGCCGGCGCGCGCGATCTCCTCGACGAGTTCGCGGCGCGCGTCGGCACGCGCGTCGGCGTCTCCGCGCCGACGCGGTACGCGGCGATGGCGGAAGCCGTCGTGGCGGCGCGGGTGGCGCGCGAGCGGGGTACGGAGCCCGTCACGCACTTCGGTGAGCTCATCGACCGGGGCATCCTGCCGGCCCTGGCCGGACCGGGCCCGCGCGCAGCCGCGGCGGCGCTCCTCGGGCCGCTGCGCGCCCACGATGCCCGCACCGGGTCCGACCTCACGCGCACCGTCCGGGGATGGCTGGATGCGGAGTGCTCGCACGAGCGCGCGGCGCGGGAGCTGGGGGTCCACCGGCACACCGTCCGCGCGCGCCTCGCGCAGGCCGAGACCCTGCTCGGCCGCGACCTGTCATCCTTCGCGGTCCGCGCCGAGCTGTGGACGGCATTCGCGTTGGACGCGGGCCCGAGCCACGCGGGCCCGTAGCGACGGTTCAGCCGCGCGGCGCGTGGCCGTCGAGGAACTCGTACAGGTCGGTCGTGTCCACGCCCGGGAAGGCGCCGCTCGGGAGCGTCGCGAGCAGCGTCCGCGGCGTGCGGACGTTCGGCCACGCCTGGTCGCGCCACTGGCCCTCGAGCTCGGCCGGGGCACGGCGGCAGCACACCTCGACGGAGTGCCGGGAGATCCCCCGGTTCGGGCTGTCCCGCCCGATGAACCACTTCGTGTCCTCGAACCGCACGCCGACCGACACCGAGTGTGCGCCCTCGCTGGAGGGCTCGACCCGCGCCGTGCACCAGTAGGTCCCGTTGCCGGTGTCGGTGTACTGGTAGTACGGGTTGAACTTGTCCGGGATGTCGAAGACGACGCGGCTCGTCCACCTCCGGCAGCACATCTGGCCCTCGATGGAGCCGAGCCGGTCGGAGGGGAAGTTCACGTCGTCGTTCTCGTACGCCTTCGTGATGGTGCCGGACTCGTGCACCTTGAGGAAGTGCACGGGGATGTCCAGGTGCTGCGTCGCGAGGTTCGTGAACCGGTGCGCCGCCGTCTCGTACGAGACCGAGTACGCGTCGCGGAGGTCTTCGATGGAGATCGCCCGGCGGGACTTGGCATCCTGCAGGAACGCCACCGCGTGGTCCTCCGGGATCAGCAGGGCGCCCGTGAGGTAGTTCGTCTCCACCCGTTGACGGAGGAACTCCGCGTAGGAGCGCGGCTCCGCATGCCCGAGGATGCGGCTGGAGAGCGCCTGCAGCACGGCGGTGCGCGAGTCGCCCTTGGCCGGGACGGTGCTGGAGAGGTACAGGCGGCCGTTCTTCAGGTCGACGACGCTGCGGGTGGACGGCGGCAGGTCGGGCACGTAGTGCAGTGAGAACCCCAGATGCGCCGCGATGTCCGATGCGGTGCGCTGGGTCAGCGGCCCGCCGGGGTGGTCGACGGCGTCCAGGATGCTGCGGGCCTGGGTTTCGAGCTCCGCGAAGTGGTTGTCCTGCCGGCGCATGAGGTGACGCAGCTCGACGTTGGCGCGCCGGGCCTCCTCGGGCGTCGCCGACCGCTCATCGTTGAGCCGCTCCACCTCGCCCTGCAGGGCGAGCAGGGCCTGCAGCGCCTCGTTCGGTACGGACTTGCCGATGCGGAAGGGCTCGATGCCCAGCGCCCGGAACGTCTGCCCCTTCATGGCGCGCTCGAGCGCGATCTCCAGCGTCGCGCGTTCGTCGAGGGGTTCCGCCTCCAGGAGCGCGTCGATCGTCGTGCCGAGAGCGCGCGCGATCGTCCGCAGGAGGGTCAAGCGCGGCTCGCGCTTCCCGGTCTCGATCATCGACAGCTGACTGGGCGCACGATCGACCGCCGCGGCGAGGTCGTCGAGCGTCATCCCGCGCGCCGTCCGCAGCTGGCGGATGCGGCGGCCGATAGTGAGCGCGTCGGCCGTGTCCGGCTCGACGGGGGCGTCTTCCACGATCGTCATGTCCGGAAGTGTGTCACAAGAACAGAAGATCCTGCAATCTTCACAGCTCGATCCGTCAAGTCACTGCCGAAAGTTCACGCAGAGTGGATCCACACCACCCCGCCGGAGGAACCGGCACCCGACGAAGGAGAACCGACATGACGATCCAGGCCACCCCCGGTCAGCCGCCGCTCCGCGCCGGCGACCAGACGCAGACCGCCGCCGAGCTGCAGGAGATCTGGGACACCGATCCCCGCTGGGACGGCGTCGAGCGCACGTACACGGCGGAGGACGTCATCCGCCTCCGGGGGTCGGTCCGCGAGGAGAACACGCTGGCCCGCCGCGGCGCGGAGAACCTGTGGAACCTCCTGCACACCGAGGACTACATCCGGGCCCTGGGCGCCTACACGGGCGGCCAGGCCGTGCAACAGGTGCGGGCAGGCCTGAAGGCCATCTACCTCTCCGGCTGGCAGGTCGCCGCCGACGGGAACCTCGCCGGGCAGACCTACCCCGACCAGAGCCTGTACCCCGCCAACTCGGTGCCGGCCGTCGTCCGCCGCATCAACAACGCCCTCATCCGCCAGGACCAGATCGAGCACGCCGAGGGCACCCTCACGCAGGACTGGCTGGCGCCCATCGTCGCCGACGCGGAGGCCGGGTTCGGGGGACCCCTGAACGCGTACGAGCTCGCGCAGTCGCTCATCGCCTCCGGCGCCGCCGGCATCCACTGGGAGGACCAGCTCGCGAGCGAGAAGAAGTGCGGCCACCTCGGCGGCAAGGTGCTCGTCCCGACCCAGCAGCACATCCGCACGCTCAACGCGGCCCGGCTGGCGGCCGACGTCGCCGACGTCCCGACCATCATCATCGCCCGCACCGACGCGCTGGCCGCCGACCTGCTCACGAGCGACGTCGACCCGCGCGACCAGGAGTTCACGACCGGTGAGCGCACGAGCGAGGGCTTCTACCGCGTGCGGCCGGGTCTGGAATCGGTCATCAGCCGCGGACTCGCGTTCGCCCCGTACGCCGACCTCATCTGGGTCGAGACCGGCGAGCCCGACATCGAGCTGGCCCGTGACTTCGCGAAGGCGATCCACGCGCAGTTCCCCGGTAAGCTCCTGGCCTACAACTGCTCGCCGAGCTTCAACTGGAAGCGCCACCTCGACGACGAGCAGATCGCGAGCTTCCAGCAGGAGCTCGCGGACCTGGGCTACAAGTTCCAGTTCATCACACTGGCCGGCTTCCACGCCCTGAACTACTCGATGTTCGACCTCGCCAAGGGCTACGCCGAACGCGCCATGAGCGCCTACGTCGAGCTCCAGGAGGCCGAGTTCGCGTCCGAGGCCCGCGGCTACACCGCCACGAAGCACCAGCGCGAGGCCGGAACCGGCTACTTCGACTTCGTCTCGACGGCGCTCAACCCCGACAGCGCCACGCTCGCCCTGGTCGGATCGACCGAGGCGCAGCAGTTCCACTGAACTGCGCATCCACATCTCTCCAAGTGACAGCACCGTCACCCACGCACAGGAAGACAGGGCAATGACTCCCACCGCCACGGGCATCGCGCCCACCACGACACCCATCCGCATCCCCGAGATCACGATCACCGGTCCCCTGCGGGACCGCTACGACGAGATCCTCACCCCCGACGCGCTCGCTTTCCTCGCCGCGCTGCACGACCGGTTCGCCGGCCGCCGGCACGACCGGCTCGCCGATCGCATGCGCCGCCGCTTCGAGATCGGCAACGGGCACGATCCGCGCTTCCGCGACGACACGGCCCACATCCGGGAGGATGCCGACTGGCGGGTCGCCGGCGCCGGTCCCGGCCTCGAAGACCGCCGCGTCGAGATCACCGGCCCGACCGACCCGAAGATGACCATCAACGCGCTGAACTCCGGTGCGAAGGTGTGGCTCGCCGACCAGGAGGACGCCACGAGCCCCACCTGGCGGAACGTCATCGAGGGGCAGCTGTCGCTGCGCGACGCGATCCGCGGGGAGCTCAGCTTCACGAGCCCGGAGGGGAAGGTCTACTCCGTCACGGCGGCGCAGACCCCGACCATCGTCATGCGTCCGCGCGGCTGGCACCTGCTGGAGAGCCACATCCGGTTCACCGACCGCAACGGCCGCGCCGCCTCGGCATCCGGTTCGCTCGTCGACTTCGGGCTGTACTTCTTCCACAACGCGCAGCAGCTGATCGCGAACGGACGCGGGCCGTACTTCTACATCCCGAAGATCGAGTCCGCCGAAGAGGCCAAGCTGTGGGACGACGTGTTCAGCTTCAGCGAGGAGTACGTCGGCATCCCGCACGGGACGATCCGCGCGACGGTGCTCATCGAGACCCTCCCCGCCGCGTTCGAGATGGAGGAGATCCTCTTCGAGCTCCGCGACCACTGCGCGGGCCTGAACGCCGGGCGGTGGGACTACATCTTCTCGATGATCAAGAACTACCGCGGCCGCGGCGCACGCTTCGTGCTGCCCGACCGCAGCCAGGTGACGATGACCGTGCCGTTCATGCGGGCCTACACCGAGCTGCTCGTGCAGACGTGCCACAAGCGCGGCGCCTTCGCGATCGGCGGCATGAGCGCGTTCATCCCGAACCGGCGCGACCCCGAGGTCACCCGCCAGGCGTTCGAGAAGGTCGCGGCGGACAAGAAGCGCGAGGCCGGCGACGGCTTCGACGGCACATGGGTGGCCCACCCCGACCTCATCCCGGTCGCGCAGGCCGAGTTCGATGCGGTGCTCGGCGACCGGCCGAACCAGGTCGACCGGCAGCGCCCGGAGGTGTCGGTGCGCCCCGAGCAGCTGCTGGACTGCCACATCGGCCTGCCCATCACGGCCGCGGGTGTGCACGGCAACGTCTCCGTCGCGATCCGCTACATCGAGGCGTGGCTGCGCGGCCTCGGTGCGGTGGCGATCGACAACCTCATGGAGGATGCCGCGACCGCCGAGATCAGCCGCTCCCAGGTGTGGCAGTGGATCCATCAGGACCGCGAGATCGAGGACGGCACCCCGATCACGCGCGGCTACATCGAGGGCCTCATCACGCAGGTGCTCGGCGAGGTGGAGCGACGCGACGGTGACCGCTTCGACGACGCCGCGGAGGTGTTCCGCGATGTCGCGCTGGGTGCGGAGTTCCCGACGTTCCTGACCCTGGGGGCATACAGCCGGTTCCTCGTCGAGAACGACTAGTCCCGGAGTACGAGGAGGGGGCGGGTGCCGGACGGCATCCGCCCCCTCCGTGCGTATGCTGCTCGCGCTCACGTCGTGAGCGGATGTCGATTCCGTCCGGTGCCGTTCGACGCCTTCACGTAACGTCACCCATAACGGAAGGAACAACGATGCGTTTTCTCATGCTGGTGCTCGCCGACCCCACTCTCACCGACGCCGACGAGGCTCCGGTCACGATCGAGCAGTGGGTCGAGGAGTCCTACGGGGCCGGCCGCGCGACGGAGGGCGATCGTCTGCGCCCCGGCGGCGAGGCCAAGACCATCCGTCGCCGCAAGGGCGAGGTCATCGTCAGCGACGGCCCGTTCGCCGAGGCCTACGAGCTCATCGGCGGCTTCGACGTGCTCGAGTGCGAGACGATCGAAGAAGCCGTCGAGCTGGCGTCGCGGCATCCGATGGCCAGCGGCGGCGTCATCCAGCTGCACCCGGCCTGGCCCCTCGATCTGTGACGCAGCCGGATCTCTGAGCGTCAATCGATTTCGGCGATCGCCCGGGCGAGTTCCGCACGCGACCCGATCCCGAGCTTCGTGTAGACCTTGCGCAGGTGGTACTCCACCGTCTTCGGGCTGAGGAACAGGGCGGCGGCCGCTTCCCGGGTCGTCCGCCCCTCGGCGAGGAGGACGCTGACCTGCAGCTCCTGCGGAGTGAGGCTCGCCGTGGCGCTCGCGGCTCCGGCGTGCACGTGCTCACCAGTGGCCGCGAGCTCCGCGACGGCCTGCGCGCGCCACACCTCGGCGCCGAGATCGGCGAACACCTCGAGGGCGGCCCGCAGCTCCCGGCGCGCGTCGACCCGCCGGCCCATCCGCCGCAGCCGCTCACCGAACGCGAGGTGGGTGCGCGCGTCCTCGAATCGGTCGAGCGTGCGCGCATGCGACACGAGAGCCCGCTCGAAGAGCCGCACGCACTCCTCGCCATCGGCCACGAGCGCCTGCGCCCGGTCGGCGCGAGCGAGCGCCCAGGGCTGACCCTTCTGCGCGGCGCGCCGCGCGAACGCCTCCGCCTCCGCGCGGGCCTCCCCCGGCCTGCCCAGGCGCAGCAGGGCATCGACGAGCTCGGGGGCCGGCGCGAGGTCGGGGTCGTCGAGCCCGCGTTCGGCGAGCGTCTCGGCGAGCGCGGCGAACTGCGTGACCGCCGCCTCGGCCCGCCCCAGGGACAGCTCGAGGTCACCGAGCGCGAAGGCGATCCAGACCTGGCCCATCCGGATGCCGCGGGCCCGGCAGAGATCGTCCGCGCGCGCCGCATGGGCGCGGCAGGCGTCCGCCTTACCGCTGCGCGATTCCAGCCACGCGAGGCCGGCAAGTGACGTCGCGAGCTCGGTGTCCTGCCCCGTCTCGACCGCGAGCCGGATCGCCTCCGCGTAGTTCGCCTCCGCGCGGGACCACGCGGCCGTGGTCGCCTGGTCGCGCGCGACGTGGAAGAGCACGGCCGGCAGCGCGCCGACTCCCGCCGCGCCGCGCACCTGGTCGACGAGCGTCCGGAGGCGGGCACCGGCGGTGGCGTCGCGCAGGAACAGCGGAGCCAGCAGCAGCCAGGACAGCCGCCGCGGATCGTCCCGCAGCCGCGAGCCCGATTCGAGGAGAGGCACCGCCGCACGGATGTCGTCCACGCCACCGTGACCGGCGAGGATCCGCGCGATGCCGGTCGCCATGAGACCGAGCGCCCGCGCCCGCGGGTCGGCGACGTGCGGCAGGAGCGCCTCGAGACGGCCCGCGAGTTCGGACGCCGTCCGGGCGTCGCCGAGGTAGTACGTCGCGTGGACGGCGTCGGCGGGGAAGACCGCCTGCTCGGCCGCTTCGGCGGGACGACCGGCAGCGGTGAGGAGGATGCCGAGCGCGTCGCGCACGGTGCCCGTGCGGGCGGCTACCGAGGCCCGCAGCTCGAGGTCGCGCAGGTCCGGGGACCCGCCCTGCGCCCGCATGTCCAGCAGGGTCAGCGCGCGATCCCCCTCACCGGCCGTCCAGGCGGCATCGGCGGCGCGCAGCAGCCGCTCCGCACGCACCCCCACGGCCGGCGTGAGCCGCGCCGACCGTTCGAACGCGCTCGCGGCCACGGCGAACGCCGCCCGGGAGACCGCGTGCTCGCCCGCCTCGGCGAGCAGATCGGCGACCGCGGCGTCCGGCTCCCAGACAGCCTCGGACAGGTGCCAGGCGCGGCGGTCGACGTCGCCGCGCGGCAGCGCGTCCGCCGCCGCGCGATGCGCGCGCCGGCGATCGTCCACCGGGGCCCCCGAGTAGACGGCAGCGCGCAGCAGCGGATGGCGGAACGCGACGCGACCCGCCGCCACGGCGATGAGGCCGGCGTCCTCTGCCGCTCCGAGCCGGCCGGCATCCACGTTCAGCATCCCGCAGGCGTCGGTGACGTGCCGCAGATCGGGACCGCACACGGCCGCGACGAGCAGGGCCGCGCGGGCCTCGTCGTCCAGGCGTGCGAGGCGACGCGCGAACGCGCCGGTGACGGCCCGGGACACGCGCACCGGCAGCCCGATCTCCATGCTCTCCACGACCTCGCGATCCGCCGCACCCAGCTCGAGCAGCGCGAGGGGGTTTCCGGCCGTCGCGCGGTGCAGGACCTCGACATGCTCTTCCGGCACCGGATGCGGGTGCGCCCCGGCCACGAGGGCACGGGCGGCGTCGAGATCGATCCCCTCCAGCCGCAGCGGGGGAAGACCGGCTGCCACCTGGTCGCCCTCCGGGACCCGCACCCCGCAGAGCACCACGATCGGGTCTGCGGCGAGGCGGCGGGCGGCGAAGACGAGCGCATCCACCGAGGGCGTGTCGACGAGCTGCAGATCGTCGACGACCACGGCGAGCGGGCCGTCCTCGGCATACCGGCACAGCACGCTCAGCACGGCGGCGCCGATCGTGAACCGGTCGCGGGACCCCGGCGCGGCGTCCGCGCGCGGCAGTCCCAGGGCCGCGGCGAGCGCGTCGGCCTGCACCGGCGGGATGCCCTCCCGTGCAGCGAGCGCGGGCCGCAGGAGCTGGAGCAGCGCCCCGAACGGCAGCTCGCGCTCGGACTCGAGCCCCGTCGCCCGCAGCACGCGCATGTCGCCCAACCCGGCAACAGCGGACGCGAGCAGCGCCGTCTTCCCGACACCGGCTTCGCCCGTGACGGCGAGCACCCCGCTCGTCCCGAGGCGAGCGGCGGCCACCAGGCGGTCGATCGCCTGCTGCTCGGCCTGCCGACCCACCAGCATGACCAGAGTCTAGGACCGGCCGCTCATGAGCTTCGTCTTCCGCGCGGTCGACGAAGTCGGGGCGACGCTCAATGCCGCGCTCGTCGTCATGGGCGACAAACTCGGCTACTACCGGGATCTCGCGGCCCACGGTCCCTCGACCCCGGGCGAGCTCGCCGAGCGCACGGGCACCGCCGAGCCGTACGCGCGGGAGTGGCTGAACGCGCAGGCCGCGGGCGGCTACGTCACCTACGACCCGGCCGTGCGACGCTACGAGCTCCCGCCCGAGCACGCACTCGCCATGACCGATCCGGACAGCCTGGCATTCCTGCCCGGCTGCTTCCAGATCGCGCTGGGGACCGTGCACGACACGCAGCACATCGTCGATGCCGCCCGCAGCGGAGCCGGCTACGGCTGGCACCAGCACGACACCGACGTGCACGTGGGCTGCGAGCGCTTCTTCCGGCCGAGCTACCACGCGAACCTCGTCGGCTCGTGGCTGCCTGCACTGGACGGCGTGACGGAGAAGCTCGAAGCCGGGGCGACAGTGGCCGATGTCGGCTGCGGGCACGGCGCGTCCACGATCCTCATGGCCCAGGCCTTCCCGAAGTCCACTTTCGTCGGCTCGGATTACCATGCCGCATCCATCGAGACCGCTCGGGAGCGGGCGGCGGAGGCCGGCGTGGAGGATCGCGTCCGGTTCGAGGTGGCATCCGCGCAGGAGTTCCCCGGCACGGGCTACGACCTCATCACGATGTTCGACTGCCTGCACGACATGGACGACCCGGTCGGCGCGGCGGCGCACGTCCGCGAGGCGATCGCACCGGACGGCACCTGGATGGTCGTCGAGCCGATGGCCGGCGACCGTGTCGAGGACAACCTCAACCCCGTCGGGCGGGCGTACTACGGCTTCTCCACGCTGCTGTGCACCCCCTCGTCGCTGTCGCAGGATGTCGGGCTCGCGCTCGGCACCCAGGCCGGTCCCGCCAGGATCCGCGACGTCACCGCCGCGGGCGGATTCACCCGGTTCCGGAGCGTCGCCGAGACGCCGTTCAACCGCGTCCTCGAGGTGCGCCCCTGACGGCGGCCGATCGGGGAGCACACGGCGTCACGCCGACGACCTGAAGTCCGCGCGCCTCCCGGGCTACGCTCTTCCTGTGACCGAACGCGCTCCTGTCTCCCGCAAGCTCTCCGCCATCGCCGAGTCCGCCACCCTCAAAGTGGACGCCAAGGCCAAGGCACTCCAGGCGGCGGGCCGCCCCGTGATCTCCTACGCGGCCGGAGAGCCGGACTTCGCGACACCCTCGTTCATCGTGGACGCGGCCGCCGAGGCCCTGCACGACCCCGCGAACTACCGCTACACGCCGGCGGCCGGACTCCCCGTGCTGCGCGAGGCGATCGCCGCGAAGACGCTGCACGACTCGGGCCTGGACGTCTCGCCCGCGCAGGTCGTCGTCACGAACGGCGGCAAGCAGGCCGTCTACCAGGCGTTCCAGGCAGTCGTGAACCCCGGCGACGAGGTGCTGCTGCCCGCCCCGTACTGGACGACCTACCCCGAGGCGATCGCGCTGGCCGACGGCATCCCCGTCGAGGTGTTCGCCGGGGCCGACCAGGAGTACAAGGTCACCGTCGCGCAGCTGGAGGCCGCGCGCACCGACAAGACGACGGTGCTCGTCTTCGTCTCCCCGTCCAACCCGACCGGCGCCGTCTACACGCCCGAGGAGACCCGCGCGATCGGCGAGTGGGCGCTGGAGCACGGCATCTGGGTCATCACCGACGAGATCTACCAGAACCTCGTCTACGAAGGCGTCCGCGCCGTCTCGATCGTCGAAGCCGTGCCGGAACTCGCCGGGCAGACGATCCTCGTCAACGGCGTGGCGAAGACGTACGCCATGACCGGCTGGCGGGTGGGCTGGATGGTCGGACCCGCCGACGCCATCAAGCTGGCCGCGAACCTGCAGTCGCACCTCAGCTCGAACGTCAACAACATCGCCCAGCGCGCGGCGCTGGCCGCGCTGACCGGCCCGCAGACGGAAGCGGAGCAGATGCGCCAGGCCTTCGACCGCCGCCGGACGCTCATCGTCGGCGAACTGTCGAAGATCCCCGGTGTCACGGTTCCGAATCCGCTCGGGGCGTTCTACGTATACCCCGACGTCACGGGCCTCCTCGGCCGTGAGTGGGCGGGTGTCACTCCCACGACCTCGCTGGAACTCGCCGACCTCATCCTCGAGAAGGCCGAGGTCGCCGTGGTCCCCGGAGAGGCCTTCGGCCCGTCCGGTTACCTGCGGCTGTCCTACGCGCTCGGAGACGACCAGATCCTCGAGGGCGTGCAGCGCCTGCAGGCCCTCTTCGCCTGACCCGGCGAACGCGGGCTAGAGTTCGACGCCGACGAGGACGGGTTCGGGCTGCAGGAGCAGACCGAACTCGGACTGCACCCGGCCCTGGATGAACCGGGCGAGCTCGGCGAGCTCCTCCGCAGTCGCATTCCCCCGGTTCGTCACCGCGAGCGCGTGCTTGCTCGACAGGGCCGCGCGGGAGCGGGGCAGCTTGAAGCCCTTCCGCAGCCCGGAGTGCTCGATGAGCCACGCGGCGCTCACCTTGACGTCGGGCTCGGACGAGACGATCGGCGCGACCACGCCGTCGAAGCGGTCGAGCGGGATCACCACGACGGGGTCGAGCTCGGGCGCCAGCGGCCAGCGCGGGCACTCCGCCGGAAGCGTCCGGGCGAACGCCGCGGAGACGATCGCGTTCTGGAAGAACGACCCCGCGCTCCACGTGTCGGCGTCGGCGTCGTCGAGCACCATGCCCTTCCGGGCGCGCGTGGCGAGCACGGTCTCGCGGATCCACTCCAGCGTCACCGCCTGATCGGCCTCCAGCCCCAGTGCGGCCCGCAGCTGCGGCCCGGTGACGACCCGTTCGCCATGGCCGCGGATCGGCAGGTCCAGGGTGATGGAGAGGACCACGGCAGGCCGCAGCGGCACCGAGCCGTAGTGGTGCTTCAGCACGGACGTGCGGAATCCGAGCGCCAGGTCGGCCGCGGGCACGGTCGAGACGTCGCCGGTGGCCTCGTCGAGCAGTTCCACCTCGGTCAGCGTCTGCACGAGCTCCTGCCCATACGCGCCGATGTTCTGCACGGGGGCGGCTCCCGCGGTGCCCGGGATGCCGGACATCGCGGCGATCCCGCCGAGCCCCTCCGCAACGGTGTAGGCGACGAGGGCATCCCAGTCGTGACCGGCCTGCACGCGCACCCGCGCGTAGCCGTCGCGGGGGTCGGGGAGCCGCTCGATGCCGTGGGTGCGGACGAGGACGACGGTCCCGTCGAACGGCTCGTCCCCGACGAGGAGGTTGGATCCTCCGCCGACGACGAGCCACGGCTCGTGCGCCGACCAGAGTCCGCGCATGATGTCGACGAGCTCCTCCGCGGTCGTGGCCTCGACCATGCGGGCCGGAGTGCCGCCGGCGCGCAGCGTCGTCAGCTCGGCCAGGGGGCGGGGTGCGATCTCAGGCATGCGGGTCATCCGTCGACGCGGACGCGTACCTGGGCCTTGCCCAGGACGGTCGTGTCCGCGTGGGTGACGGTGAGATCGATGCGCGCCGCGTCGGCGTCCACGGCGCCGACCTTGGCGACGACGGAGACGTCGGCCCCGTCCTCGGCGTGGACGACGACAGGGCGCGTGAACCGGACGCCGTACTCCAGGATGCGGCCGGTGTCACCGAGCCACGGCACGAGCGTCTCCACGGCGAGGCCCATCGTCAGCATCCCGTGCGCGAGGACGCCGGGCAGGCCCACCCGCGTCGCGACGTCGTCGCGGAAGTGGATGGGGTTGAAATCCCCCGAGGCGCCCGCGTAGCGCACGAGCGACTGGCGGGTCAGGTGCACAGTCCGCTCGGCGACGACGGCGCCGACCTCCAGGCCGGTCATTCCTCGCCCCCGATCAGCAGGACGGAGGTCGCCGTCACGACATGGCCGCCGTCGGCATCCGTGACCTCGGCTTCGCTCGTCACCATGGCGCCCTTCCCGAACGGCCGGACGCCGGTGACCTGCAGGCGCCCGGTGAGCTCGTCGCCGGCGACGATGGGACGCGTGTAGCGGAAGCGCTGCTCGGCGTGGACGGTGCGCTCGAGCACGATGCCCGATTCGGGCTCCGCGAGCAGTTGCTGCAGCGTCAGGTCCTGGATCACCATGGCGAAGGTCGGCGGAGCGACGACGTCGGCATAGCCGAGCGCCTGCGCGGCCGCGGGGTCGGTGTGCTGGGGGTCGGTCGCGAAGACGGCGCGGGCGAACTCGCGCACCTTCTCCCGGCCGACGAGGTACGGGTCGGTCGGCGGGAACACACGACCGACCAGCTCAGGGTTCACGGACACCCTCCGATCCTACCGAGCGGGGATGCCGGCGGCCGGGCGCGCGGTCAGGCGCGGCGCGCGCGCACCGCCCGCACGGCCATCTGGGCGGCGATGAACGTCATGAAGGCGGCGAACAGGATGGTGGCAGTGAACGGGTCGATGTTCGTCGCTATCCACGCGCCGAGCGCCGTCGTCGTGCACGCGGCCGCGCCGATGATGGCCGCGGCGACGAGGTCGACGTTGGCGCGGCGGATGTTGCCGACGGTCCCGGACAGCGCGGTGGGGATCATCATGAGCAGCGAGGTGCCCTTGGCGACGAGGTCGCTCGTCCCGAACAGCAGCATGAGCGCCGGCACGACGATGACACCTCCCCCGACGCCGAGCAGCCCCGCCATGACGCCGGTGAAGAGACCCAGGACGACCAGGCCCGCCCCCGTGAACCACGTCAGCGGCAGCTCGGCATCCCGCGACGGCACCTGGACGAACAGCATGACGATGACGATGACCAGGAAGGCGACGAAACCCCATCTCAGCGCGTTCTGCGCGATCCGCGGCAGCAGCCAGGTGCCGATCTGCGCACCCACCACGGCGCCGGCGGCGAGGATGAGCGCGGGGAGCCAGGCGACCGAGCCGTGCACGGCGTAGGAGATGACACCCACGGTCGCCGTCGGGACGATGGCCGCAAGCGAGGTCCCCGCGGCGCGACGCTGATCGAAGCCGAGCAGGAGGACGAGGAGCGGGACGATGACCGTGCCGCCGCCGACGCCGAAGAGCCCGGACAGCAGTCCGGCCGTCAGACCGATCCCGACGCACGCGAGGGAGAAGCGGGGTGGGCGCCCCGCGGCGGGCTTCATCATCGGTGCGGCTGCGCTCTCATGTCACACACGACGATATCGGACGGCGCGGACCGGAGCGTCCCGCCGCGCTCGACCGCTACCGGGTCAGGCGAGCTCCCAGGTGCCGGCGTACACGCGCCGATGCTCGGTCTCCGGCGCGGCGGCGCGCCCGGGGCACGTGACGGCGACGTGGAACGCCGCAGACGGCTGCTCGCCGAGGCAGCGGATCTCCCACGCCACGCGCTCGCGCACGCGTTCGGTGAGGGCTTCGTGGTTGTCGTGATCCGGGCAGCGATACACGGCCGGAACGAGCGTCAGCTGACTCATCGGACTCCCCTGGTCCTGTGGTGACGGAACCCCCCGGCCCCGTCGACGGAACCCCAGATCCCGTCATCCCTACAAGTACCACTTCCAGGCCACCGAGGGCAACTCCGGATGCGGCTTCAGTCGTTGCCCTTCCCGTTGCCCTTGCCGTTGCCGTTGCCGTCTTTGCCGTCGTTGCCGCTGTTCCCGTTCCCGCTGTTGCCCTTGCCGCTGTCGTCGGTGGTGTCGCCGTCGTCGGTCGCCGGATCGTCCGACGTGCTCCCGGTGCCGGCATCCTCGGTCGCAGGAGGGGCGGGCGTCGCGTTCTCGGCGAGGACACCCTCCAGGTCTGCACGGACGAGGTCGATCGACCGCTGCACGAGCGCCGCCCGGTCGGCGGTGATGTCGTCGGCGGCCAGCGCAGCGTCAAGACGCTGCTGCAGCGCGTCGAGCTCGGCGACCGCGGCCGCGGGGTCGCCCGCTGCCGCATGCTGCGCGATGGTGACGACGGTCTCCTGCATGTCGCGGGCGGCCGTTGCGGCGAGGCCGGGGGCCGGGCCCGCGCAGGCCGACAGGAGCAGGGCGACGGTCAGGACGGCGGCGGAGGCCGCAGCGCGAAGTGCGGAAGTCATGGTGTCACCGAATCCCAGAGCTGATCGAGGTGCGTGCCGAGCGGTCCGTCGATGCTCGGCATCAGCGGCTCGGCGGGCGGAGCGGCGAGCGCCCCCCAGATGAGCAGGCCGGCGACCACGAACGCGATGACCACGACGGCGGCCACCACATACGGGACCCAGCGGCGGCGCCCCGGCGGGGTCCGGGCCTCCTGCGGCTGCGGCCCCACCAGGGTCCTCGTCGCGGCGTCCTGGTCGACCGCCGCCGGCCAGGAGACGGCCGACTCGCTTGCGACCGGCCCGTCGGCGATCGTGACGTCGGGCGCGGACGCCGCTGCATACTGGGCGGCCTCGCTCGGTGTCACGACGCGGTCCAGTGCCGTCGCGATGGCCGTCGCCGTGGGGCCTGCGGTCGGTCCGTCTGCGCCGGAACCGCCGAAGGCGTTCACGGCGACGACGACGTCGAGCGCGGAGGGCCGGTCCGCGGGGTCGGTGGCCGTCATCCGCGTGAGCAGCGCGACCCACTCGGGTCCGAGGTGCGCGGGGATCGACGGAGCCTGCGACAGCCGGGCGAGGGCGGCCTCGTGCGGAGTGTCCTGCGCGAAGGCGCGGACCCCGGTGAGGGACTCGAGCAGCACGAGGCCCAGGGCGTAGATGTCCGCTGCCGACGTCGGCGCGACCCCGCGGACCTGCTCGGGGCTGACATAGGCGGCCGTGCCGATGAGAAGACCCGGTGTGGTCAGGCGGGTCGAGTCGACGAGGTACGCGATGCCGAAGTCCGCGAGCTTCGCGCGGAACTCCTCCCCCGGTACCGGCGAGGTACGCAGCAGGACGTTGGACGGCTTGATGTCGCGATGCACGACGCCCGCCGCGTGTACCACGTGGAGGGCGTCCGCGAGGTCTCGGGCCATGGTCGCGACGACGTCCTCGGGGATGGGGCCGCGCAGGATGCGGTCGGCAAGCGTCGGGCCGTCGACGAACTCCATGACGAGATAGTTGGGGGCGGCGCCGTCGACGTGAGCGTCGAACAGGGTCACGAGCGCGGGGTGGTTGAGGCCCGCGAGCAGCCGCGTCTCCGACGTCGTGCGCGCGGCATCCGCGGTCCCGTCGCGGAAGACCTTGATCGCCACGGTCCGGCCGAGGAGCTCGTCCTGCGCGAGATGGACGACCCCCATGCCGCCTTCCCCGATCGGAGACTGCAGCAGGTATCTGCCGCCGAGGCGCTCGCCCGCGGGCCCCGCCGCGGGCGGCGATGCGGTCGGAAGCGATCGTTCCATCCCCTCCGCCATGGCTTCCCCTCCCACGTGAGTGCGCTGCCGCCTCGTGTCCGCGGGCCGCCCTACCCGGTCAACCATACGAATGCGCTCCGCACCGGCCCAACGGGTTGACACAGCGCCGTCGCCGCGCAAGACGGCGTCACACGAGAGAGTGATCGTGGATGCCGGAGGTGGACGTCGTCCCGTTGAGCTCGAGGTAGACCTGGTGCTCGGTGACCGAGAGGGTCATCGTGTTCCGCCGTTCCACGACGCCGGCAGCGGCCTCGATGAAACCGGGGTCGAAGCTGTGCAGGACGATCGACTCCGGCCGGTGGATCGGCTTGCCGGCCCACGCCGCGGCGACCTTCGCCGGGTCGCGATGCGTATAGACGGTGGTGCGGTCGGCGAGCTTGCTGCCGTAGTGCAGGCGTGCGGCATCCGGTGCACCCACCTCGATCCACGCGGTGAGGCGACCGGTGAGGTCGCGCGCGAGCACGGCGGGCTCGTCGGTCGCGCTGATCCCCTCGCTGAACGCGATACCGTCTTCGAACTCCAGGCAGTACGCGAGGACCCGCGTCACCATGAACGCGTCCGTCTCCGACGGGTGGCGGGCGACGCGCAGAGTCAGCTCCTCGTAGACACCGCGGTCCACATCGGCCAGCTGCACCGCGAACGTGTGGATCACTGCGCCGACTGCCATAGGGATCGAGCCTACGCGGTGTCCGACCGCGGCAGCACCGTCAGCACCCGCTCCACGTGGTCGCGGAACTCGGTCATGAAGGTCCGGAGGAATTCCGCCGTGCCCTCGTTCGAGACGCTCCCGTCCTCGGCGAACACCTCGGGCGTGAAGTGGATGTACGCCTCCGGCGCCGTCATCTGCCGGGCGTTGCAGAAGCTCAGGACGCCGCGCAGGCTCTGCTGCGCGACGGCGGTGCCGATCTGCCCGATGGAGGCGCCGATGACGGCGGCGGGGATGTGGTCGAAGGAGTTCTGCCCCCACGGGCGCGAGGCCCAGTCGATCGCGTTCTTGAGCGCACCCGGGATGGACCGGTTGTACTCGGGGGTGACGAACAGCACGGCGTCAGCGGCGGCGATCGCGTCCTTCAACGCCCGCGCCTCCGCCGGGTAGTCGGCGTCGTAGTCGGGACTGTAGAGCGGAAGGTCACGGATCGAGATCTCGGAGAACTCGAGGTCGTCCGGCGCAAGGCGGATGAGGGCCTTCGAGAGGATGCGGTTGACCGACGTCGAGGAGAGGCTCCCGACGAAATAGCCGACGTTGTACGACATGACTGCTCCCTGTTGCTTCGGTGGCAGGCGATTACCGTGACAGGCGGTGGGGTGTCAGGTCCAGTGTGCGCCGCGAGGTGCTCCGCCGATACCCACACCTCAGCGCCGTGTGCCGGCGCCGGCGAACAGGGCGTGCAGGAGCGGGAGCGCCGAGGCTGCCATGAGCACCGTCCCGAATACGGCATCGTCGGCGCGCAGCAGGATGCCGCCGATCAGCAGCCCGGCGAACAGGATCGCGGAGACGATGCGCCGGGCAGCCCGCTCCAGTCGCGCGATGCGCCGGTCGAGCCGCGGCGTGTCGACGGCGAGCCGCCCCTCGTCGAGGCGCGTGAGGACGGCATCGACCCGTCCGGGCAGGCGCGCGATCAGGCCGGCCGTCGAGACGACGCGTGCGGCGACGTCCTGGATGACGTTCCCCCCCTCTTCGCGGAGCAGCTGTGCGGCGTAGGGTTCGACGGCATCCCAGATGTTGAAGTCGGGGTCGAGCGAACTGCACATGCCGGAGGTCAGCGACATCGCCCGGATGATGAGGAGGAAGTTCTCCGGGAGCTGGAACGGCAGCGACCGCACGACGTCGCCGAACTCGACGGCGAAGGCCCGGAACTCGCGGGGGTCGACCTCCTGAAGCTCGGCGAACCCCATCCCGCCGAACCGGGCGAACAGAGTGGTGAGCGCCCGCTCCAGCTCGACCGTGTCCGCCGACGGCAGCAGGACACCGACATCCTGGATGCCGGAGACCATGCCCTTGCCGTCGCGCGCCGCCGCCGCGATGAGCAGGCGGCGCAGCCCACGGCGCAGGGTGTCGGGCACCTCCCCCATCATCCCGAAGTCGACGAACGCGAAAGTGAAGGGCCGGGCTCCCGCATCCGCACCACTGGACGCACCGGGCACGACGAAGATGTTCCCCGGGTGCGGGTCGGCGTGGAAGAACCCGTGGCGGAAGAGCTGATCGAACATGACGGCCGCGAACGCGGCTGCCACGGCGGCCGGGTCGATGCCCGCGCCCCGCAGCGCCGCGACGTCGTTGATCTTGATCGCGGTGACGTCCTCGAGGGTCAGGACGCGCCGCGTCGTGCGCTCCCAGACCACGGCGGGAACGGCGACGCGCTCGTCGCCGGCGAACGACTCGGCGAACCGCTCGGAGTTCGCCGCCTCGTGCAGGTAGTCGATCTCCTCCAGGCTCGTGTGCGCGAACTCCTCGACGAGCGCGGGCATGTCGACGCGGTCGGAGACGAGGCGGACGCGGCTCAGCCACACGGCCACCTTGCGGAGGGCGGCGAGATCGACGTCCACGACCTCGTCGATCCCCGGCCGCTGGATCTTCACGACGACATCGCTCAGCCCGGTGTCCTCCGCGTCGAGTGCCGAGAGCGTGGCCCGGTGCGCCTGTCCGAGGGATGCCGCGGCCAGGGGCGCCGCATCGAGGGACGCGAACGCGCGCTCGAGCGGGATGCCGAGTTCAGCCACCGCGAGGTCGCGGATGGCGGGGAACGGCACCGCGGGCACCTCGTCCTGCAGCCCCTCGAGCTCCTTCGTGATCTCGGGTGGCAGCACGTCGAGTCGCGAGGACAGGAACTGCCCCACCTTGATCATGAGCCCGCCGAGTTCGACGGCCAGCCCGTGGAAGCGCCGGGCGATGCGGGTCAGCCTCGCGGCGCGCCCGCGCGCGGAGATCCGGCCGAGTCCCACGCGCGGGAGCAGGAGCTCGTACCACCAGGCCTGCACCAGGTAGCGGGCAGCGAACCGCAGGATCCTGCGGCGACGCGCGCGCAGCTTCGGGGCGTCGGTCACCGAGCCTCCTTGACGCCGGCGAGCGCGGATCAGTCCTGAGCCAGGATGCTGAAGAGCCGGCGACGCGCCTCCTCCAGGACGGCCACCGCTTCCTTGACCTGCTCCGGCGTGCCCGAGCTTCCGACCTGCGCGACGGCGTGCGCGAGATCCATCCCGGCCTTCGGCAGCGCCGTCACCTTCGCGTTCTCACGTGCCCCCGGCGTCTCCCATGGGGCCGAGCGGTCGCCCGCTCCATCGGCGGCCTGACGTCCCTCCTCCGTGAGCGAATAGGTCTTGCGCCCGCCGGACTCCTCCGCGCGGATGAGTGCTTCGTCGGCGAGGAGCTGAAGCGTCGGGTATACCGAGCCGGGGCTCGGCTTCCAGCTCCCGCCGCTGCGCTCTTCGATCTCCTGGATGATCTGGTAGCCGTGCATAGGCTTCTCCGCGAGAAGGCTGAGCACAGCCGTGCGGACGTCGCCGCGACCCATGCGGGGTCCGCTGGCCCGCTGCTCGAACGCGCCGCGCAGCTGTTCCATCGCCTCCCAGATGCCGCTCGCCGGCCAGCCCTGACCGCCCCCGCGCCCGCGGCGCCCGAAAGCATCGTCCATGAATGATCCGCTCATGATGACCCCCTTTGTGCGGGGCCCGGTGCGGCCCCAGCGATACATAACGATATATCGGTAAAAGGCGTCTGGGAAGGGGGTCGGAGTTCGGTCCGCGTCCGGATCCGCGACACGTGCGGTGCCGGTTGTCAACCCCCTCGCTGTAATCGCGCGCCGCCGATTGACTGCTCTGACCGCCGCGCACCCCACAAGAACGCGGCCAGAGGAAGGAGACGATCATGGGTCTCGATGACAAGATTAGGAACGCCGCTCAGGACGCCGTCGGCAAGGGCAAGGCAGCCGTCGGCGACGCCACGGACAACGAGCGCCTCGAAGCCGAAGGTCACATGGACCAGGCCGAGGCGAAGGCCAAGAAGGTCGGCGAGGACGTCAAGGACGCCTTCCGCTGAGCCACTGGCAGAACGGCCGGGACCGCGAGGTCCCGGCCGTTTTCCGTGTCTCCCCCGGGTCTAGCCGTCGGAGCGTCCCCGTCCTACGGTGAGCGGTGCGCGCACATGCGAAGGGGGACGAGATGGGCAAGGTGGTGATGTACGCCACGGTATCCGTGGACGGCTTCATCGCGGACCCGGACGACCAGCCCGGGCCGCTGTTCGATTGGCTGACCAGCGGTGACGTCCCGCTGGATGACAGCGGCATCCTGATGGTGTCGCACGAGTCCTACGAGTACACGCGGGCGTACTGGGATGAGATCGGTGTGACCGTCGTCGGCCGCCGTGTCTTCGATCTGACGGACGGCTGGGAGGGCATGCCGCCGAGCGGCGTCGCGCACGTGGTCGTGGTGACACATCGGCCGAAGCCGCCTGAGTGGGACCCTCAGGCGCCGTTCCATTTCGTCGACGGCATCGAGGCGGCCATCGCCAGGGCCCAGGAACTCGCGGGTGACAGGGTCGTCGAGGTCGCCGCCGGCGAGGTGGGCGGCCAGGCGCTCGCCGCTGGTCTGATCGACGAGGTGCGGATGGACGTCGTCCCCGTCGTGTTCGGGGAGGGCCGGCGCTTCTTCGGGTCGGCGCGGGAACAGCACCTGCTGGAAGATCCCGACGTCGTGATCCGGGGCGATCGGGTACTCCACCTTCGCTACCGGGTGCGGCGCTGACGGGGAAGGCCGGGGTCAGCCGCGGGACAGTCTCTCGACCTCGTCGAGCCAGACGGTCGGGTTGCCGTGATCGGCGGTCGCGCCCGGCTGCAGGTGGACCACGTACTCGGCGTTCCCGTGCGTGCCGACGATCGGCGACGCGATCAAGCCGTGTGTGCCGAGGCCTGCGTCCCACGCCGACCAGAGCACGGTGGCGACCGCGTCCGCTCGTCGGCCGGGGTCGGTGACGAGACCTTCGCGTACCCCTGTGCGGCCGACCTCGAACTGGGGTTTGATCAGCAGCACGATGTCGGCATCGGGAGCGGCGACCCCGGCGACGGCCGGCAGCACGTGGCCGAGTGAGATGAAGGACAGATCCCCCGTCACGATGCGCGGCGGGATCGGGATTCCGCTCGCCTCGGCGAGGATCTCCGGCGTCATGTAGCGGACGTTGAATCCCTCGATCGCGATGACCTCATCGTCCGCGGCGACGGTCGCCGCGAGCTGACCGTGTCCCACGTCGACCGCGATGACCGGCGTCGCTCCGCGTTCGCGCAGAACCTGAGTGAATCCCCCCGTCGAGGCGCCCATGTCGAGCGCTACGCGACCTGTGACGTCGATCCCGAACGCGTCGAGGCCGGCGAGGAGCTTGTGTGCGGCGCGGCTGACGTAGTGATCGGATGCCGCGACCTCGATGACAGCATCGTCGGCGACGCGCACCGATGACTTCACGACGGTCGCACCGTCGACCGACACCAGTCCGGCGTCGATGAGCTGGGCGGCGTGCGTGCGCGAGCGGGCCAGCCCCCGCGCGGCGACCGCCGCGTCGAGACGGCTCGTCATGCGTGGGTGTCGCGGGGGCCGGACTCCAGCCGGCGCGCGAGCTCGTCGTGCACGGCCGCGTACGCGGCGGCCCGCTCGCTCAGGGGCTGCCCCTCGATGACCTCGAGCGTGGACAGCAGGTCTTCGCGACGCTCGCGGGGGTCTCCGGCATCCATCGACATGCCGTCCACGATACGCGCCCGCCGGTCAGGGGCGATGGAACGGATCCGCGTAGAGCCGTTCGGGGACGCGGAATCCGTAGATCGCGCGGCCCGTTCCCCAGATCGCCGCCGCGCCGGCGCGCACCAGATCGATAGGGCGCTCGCCCTCGGCGACGATGCGCACATCGGGGCCGTCGATCCGCACGGCGGCGGAGCCGACCGTCGTGACGTCGCCGCGGGAGACGACGTCCGGGTACGGCTCGTGCAGCTCGCGCAGGTCGCCCACGATGAACGTCGGTTGGGAGTGCTTCGGCGCCGCAAGGACGTGTTTGGGCCGGTCGATGCCGGTGAGCACGAGGACCGACGGGATGCCGGCGGCGTGTGCGCCGGCGATGTCGGTGTCGAGGCGGTCGCCGATGAACAAGGGACGCCGTGCGCCGAAACGCGCGACCGCCTCGTCGAAGATCGGGCGTTCGGGCTTGCCGGCGACGACGGCCAGCCGACCGACGGCGGTATGCACGGCGGAGACCAGGGTCCCGTTGCCCGGAGCGATCCCGCGCGACTGCGGAATCGTCCAATCGGTGTTGGTCGCGATCCAGGGGATCCCGCCTTCGTCCTCCGGCGTCGCGAGGGCGTAGGCGGCCTCCGCCAACTGCGCCCAGCCGACCTCGGGCGCAAAGCCCTGCACGACCGCAGCCGGCGCGTCGTCGGCGCTGCGGGTCACGCGGTACCCGGCACGCTCCAGTTCGAAGACGAGTCCGTCTCCCCCGACGACCAGCACGGTCGAGCCGGCCGGAATGCGGTCCGTCAGCAGCCGGACGGCGGCCTGCGGGCTCGTGACCACGTCTCCCGGCTCAGTGCGAAGACCGAGCTCACGCAGATGCGCGGCCACGACGGTGTCCCGACGGGACGCGTTGTTGGTGATGTAGCCGAGTCGACGACCCTCGGCAGCACGGTTCAGACTGTCGACGGCGTACGGCAGCGCGCCGTCACCGGCATAGACGACCCCGTCGAGGTCTGCGAGGACGAGGTCGATGCCCTCGAGCGGGGTGGGACGTGTCCGGGAGAGCAGCGGCATCAGGCCTCGGGCTCCCGGTGGTCCTCCTCGTCGGCGGGTGCCACGGGGTCGGCCACGTCGCTCGCAGGCGCCGCGGCGTCAGCGTCCGAGTCGTCCGCGATCGCCACGCCGTCATCGTCCGCAGACTCGAGGTCGTCATCCGCCTCGCCCGGGTGCTCGCTCTCGAACGTCTCGGCTTCCGACTCGTCGGGGAGCTCTTCGATCTCCTCGACGACCAGGACCTCACGGTCGGCATCGAGAGCGTCGATCGCGTCGCCGGCGATCTCGGCGCGGCGCTGCCATTCCTGCGCCTCGGCATCACGACCGAGCTCCTCGAGAACCGCCGCGCGGGCGGCGAAGAGCGCAGGGCTCCACGAGAACGCCCGGTCCGGGTCGAGTTCCGGGATGTCGAGCTCCTGGAGCGCACGGTCGGCCTGGCCGAGATCGAGGCGCGCGCCGGACATCGCAATGGCGAGCTCGACGCGTACGTCGACCGGCAGGCTCGCACGGTCCACGGCGCGCCCGACCTCGAGAGCGCGATCCGGACGGCCGACGCCCCGCTCGCTGTCCACCATCAGCGCGATCTGGTGGTCGCTGCCGGAGATCCGGCGGTACGTGCGCAGCTCGCGAAGGGCGAGCGCGAAGTCCCCGTTGGCGTACGCCGTGATCGCGACAGTCTCCCGGACGACGGCGATGCGGCCCGCCCGTCGGGATGCCGCGAGCGCGTGTTCGTGCGCGAGTGCGGGGTCCTCGTCGATGAGCTGCGCCGCCATCGCCAGGTGGCGTGCGACCTGCTCGGCGTTCTCTTTGCTCAGGGTCTTCAGCTCGTTGCGCGCCTGGCCGTTGAGATCGAAGGCAGTGACGTCGTCGGGGATCTCCGGGCCGGCCGACGACTGGCGACGGTCGGAGTCCTGCGGAGGCCGCGAGGATCGACGGTCGTCGCCGAAGGAACGACGCTCGCCGTCGCGGGGCGGGTACGACTTCCGCTCACCGCCGCGGGGC
>NZ_BKAH01000010.1 GCF_007992455.1 Microbacterium saccharophilum
GTGGCCGGCCGCAAACGCGGCCGGCCACCGATCTATTTCAGGAGACACCTTGAGCCATCGCAATGCCGCACTGACCCCACGCCATCGTCTGCGAGTCGCTCGACTCGTCATCGAGGACGGATGGCCGATCAGCGAAGTCGCTGCCCGTTTCCAGGTGTCGTGGCCCACCGTGAAGCGGTGGGCCGAGCGCTACGTTGCTGGCGAGCCGATGCAGGATCGGTCGTCGCGGCCGAAGTCTTCACCGAATAAGACGAGCACGAAGATAATGAAGCGGTGCGTGAGCCTACGAATGCGCCTGAGGGAAGGGCCCGTCCAACTCGCGTCCCGGCTCGGCATCGCCCCGTCCACGGTCCACCGGATCCTCAAGGGAGCCCGCATGAATCGGCTCTCCTACGTCGACCGTGCCACCGGCGAGGCGATCCGCCGGTACGAACACAACCATCCTGGTTCTCTCGTGCACGTCGACGTGAAGAAGCTCGGGAACATCCCCGACGGCGGTGGCTGGCGCTACGTCGGCCGACACCAAGGAGAGAGGAATCGCGTCGCCACCCCTGACAAGCCGAAGAACAAGTGGCGCAACCCCAAGCTCGGGTACGCGTTCGTGCACACGGTCATCGACGATCACTCCCGCGTCGCCTACACCGAAGTCCAGGACGACGAGACCGCTGCCACTGCCGTCGGGGTCCTGCATCGAGCAGTCGAGTGGTTCTCCAACCGCGGGGTTGCTATCGAGCGGGTCTTGTCCGACAACGGTGGTGCCTATCGGTCCAACCTCTGGCGAGACACGTGCGAAGCGCTCTCGATCGTTCCAAAGCGAACACGGCCCTACCGGCCGCAGACCAACGGCAAGGTGGAGCGCTTCCACCGGACCATGGCCGATGGGTGGGCGTATGCACGGTGCTACACCAGCGAACAGGAACGCCGCGACGCTCTCACCGGCTGGCTCCACCACTACAACCAGCACAGGCCCCACACCGCCTGTGGCAACCGACCGCCTTTCTCACGATTGATCAACGTCTCCGGTCAGTACAGCTAGCCCGCCGGCGCCTCGACGAGCACGACGACGAGGCGCTCGAGGCGCGCGTTGAGCAGCTCTCCGATCTCATCGCGCGAGCGCCCCTCCATGGCCGCCCGCGTGCACGTGTCGTCGGAGAGGTCGAGCATGAGCTGGGCGGCGTCGGGGACGGGAAGGCGCAGACGCACTCCGTAGGCGTCGACGACCTGCGCGATGATGCGCTCCACGCGCACGCGCAGGCCGTCCTGCCACGCCAGGTAGGCGGCCGCCATCCGCGGATCGCGCAGCGCCTGCACGCGGATCTCCGCGACCAGCTGCGGCTCCATGCCGTCGCCGAGGGAGACGCCCACCACCTGGTTCACGATGGCGGAGGCGTCGAGCGAGCGGGAGCCGGATGCGAGTTCGCGCACGCGCCCCGCGACCTGCTCCAGCTTGTCTTCGGACAGCTGGGTGATGAGCGCGAGGAAGAGCTCTTCCTTCGACTCGAAGTTGGAGTAGAACGCGCCGCGCGTGAAGCCGGCGCGCTCACAGATCGCCTCGACGGAGGCGGCGGCCATGCCGACCTCGCCGAACACCTCGTGGGCGGCGTCGAGGAGACGCGCACGGGTCTGCTCCCGACGACGGGAGCCGGTCTTCACGGACACCTCGATCATGCGGACACCTCCCGTCGCTCCTCGATCTTCACACCGACTCCCCAGGCTTGCGAGGTCCGGCACACTTAGGATACATCTATGTATCGGATACAGCGCTGTATCGAAACCTGTTGACCACATCCCGCTCGGAGCGCCCGTGTCCACTCTCCTGTTCTCCCTCGGCCGTTGGTCGTACCGTCACCCGTGGCGCGTCCTCGTCGCATGGGTCCTGCTGCTCGGCATCGCCGGGGGTGGCGCGCTCGCCTTCATGAAGGGCACCGACAACGCCTTCACGATCCCGGGCACGGAGGCGCAGGAGGGCATCGAGCTCCTCGGGCGGACCTTCCCGCAGGCCAGCGGAACGAGCGCGCAGCTCATCGTCGTCGCGCCGGACGGCGACCGGGTCGACGCGGGCGACAACGCCGGCTTCATCGCCACGGCGGTGGACGAGCTGGCGGACATCGACGGCGTCATCGCCGTGACCGACCCGTTCGACGAGATGGTCGACGGACTCGTGTCCGAGGACGGCCGCGCCGCCATCGTGCGCCTGCAGTTCGACGGCCAGTCCACCGACGTCACGGCGGAGACGAAGGACGAGCTCCGCTCGGTCGCCGCCGATGTCCGTGCCGACATGCCGGACGGCTCCTCCGTCGCGATGGGCGGCGATCTGTTCTCGACATCCGTCCCCGGGATCACGCTCACCGAGGCCGTCGGCGTGCTGCTCGCGCTGTTCGTCCTCATCATCACGTTCCGCTCGCTCGCGGTCGCGTTCTTCCCCCTCGCGAGCGCCCTCATCGGCGTGGGTCTCGCGATCGCGCTGATCTACCTCGCGACGGCGTTCGCGTCGATCTCCTCCACGACGCCGCTGCTCGCGATCATGCTCGGCCTCGCGGTCGGCATCGACTACGCCCTCTTCATCGTCGCCCGACATCAAGATCAGGTGCGCGCGGGCGTCGAGCCCGAGGAATCCGCCGCGCGCGCCACCGGCACGGCGGGATCCGCCGTCGTGTTCGCCGGCGTCACCGTGCTCATCGCACTGATCGGCCTGAGCTTCGCCGGCATCCCGTTCCTCACGACCATGGGCATCGCGGCGGCGGTCGCCGTCGCGATCGCGGTCCTCGTCGCCATCACCCTGACACCCGCCCTCCTCGGCTTCGCGAAGGGACGCGTCGTGGGCTGGGCCCGCCGCCCGCGGCGCGCACGCCGCGCCCGCACGAGCGCGCGCCCCGCGCGGGGGTTCGCCGATCGCTGGGTCACCGCCGTCACGCGCCACCCCGTCATCACGACGCTCTCCGTCGTCGCACTCCTCGGGATCGTCGCGATCCCGGCCGCGAGCCTCCGGCTGGCCCTCCCGAACGCCGGCGTCCAGCCGCCGACGAGTGAGGCACGACAGGCCTACGACCTCACCGCCGAGCACTTCGGCCCCGGCACCAACGGCCCGCTGATCATGACCGGGACGATCGTCACCTCGACCGACCCGCTCGGCCTCATGGCCGACCTCAAGGACGAGGTCGAGCAGATCCCCGGCGTGAAGAACGTCGCACTGTCGACCCCCAACGAGACCGCGGACACCGGCCTCATCCAGATCGTCCCCGAGACGGCCCCGGACGACCCCGCGACCGCCGACCTCGTGCGCGAGCTCCGCGACCAGCACGACCGGCTCCTCGACGAGTACGGCGTCGATCTCAAGGTCACCGGGTTCACGGCCGTCGGCATCGACATCTCCGACCGCCTCGGCGCGGCCCTCGTGCCGTTCGGCGTCTTCGTCGTGGGACTCTCCCTCATCCTGCTGATGATCGTGTTCCGCTCGATCTGGGTGCCGATCAAGGCCGCCGTGGGCTACCTGCTCTCCGTCGCCGCCTCGTTCGGCGTCGTCGCCGCCGTGTTCGAGTGGGGGTTGCTCGCCGACCTCCTGCACGTCACCCGCACCGGACCGGTCATCAGCTTCATGCCGATCATCCTCATGGGCGTGCTCTTCGGGCTGGCGATGGACTACCAGGTCTTCCTCGTCTCCCGCATGCGCGAGGACTTCGTGCACACCAACCGCTCCCGTGACGGCCGCGCCGAGCGGGCCACGGCGGTCGCCGCCGTCCGCAGCGGCTTCACGGCATCCGCGCGCGTCGTCACCGCCGCCGCCGTCATCATGTTCGCCGTCTTCGCGGCGTTCGTCCCGGAGGGCGACTCGTCGATCAAGCCGATCGCGCTGGGGCTCGCCGCGGGTATCGCGATCGACGCGTTCCTCGTGCGGATGACGCTCGTCCCCGCCGTCATGGCGCTCCTGGGCGAGAAGGCATGGTGGATGCCGCGCTGGCTCGAGCGGGTCCTCCCCCACTTCGACATCGAAGGCGAGGCCGTCGAGCGCGAGTTCGCGCACGCGGACTGGCCCACCCCCGGCGACGCGCGTCCGCTCTCCGGCGACGGCCTCACGGTCCGCGTCGACGGCGGCCGCGGCGTCGGAGAGGTGACGCTGTTCTCGGACGTGTCCGTCCGGCTGAACGACGGCGACACGCTCGTCGTGACGAGCGCCGACCCGCGCGCCGGCCGCGCCTTCACCCTCATGGTCGCCGGTCGCATCCCGGCCGGCGAAGGCCTGCTGCGCGTCGCCGGTCACCTGCTGCCCGGCCGCGCCGCCTGGGTGCGCGCCCACGTGGGCGTCGCGCTGCTGGACGGCGCCGCCGACCCGATCCGCGAACTCCGCCGCGCCCTCGCCGGGGGAACGCGCCTCGTCGTCATCGACGGCATCGACACGCTCGTCGGCGCGGAGCGCGACCAGGCCGCCGCGCTGCTGCGCGACGCCGCCGACGCGGTCCGCGAGCGCGGCCACGCCCTCACCGTCGTCGCCTCGGCCCGTCGCGACGGGCCCGCCCTCGACCTCCTCTCCGACGCGCACCGGCCGAGCGTCATGACGCTCGCCCTCAGTGCGCACTCCGCCCCCTCCGACACGCAGGTGATCTCCGCATGACTCTCCCCATCGAACGGGCCCGGTCCCGCAAGCCCGTCACCTGGCTGACTCTCGTCGGCGTGCTGCTGCTGCCGGCCGTCATCGGCGGCATCCTCGTCGCGGCCCTGTACAACCCGACCGAGCGCCTCGAGAGCATGAGCACGGCCATCGTGAACAACGACGAGCCTGTGACGATCGACGGGCAGACCGTCCCGCTCGGGCGTCAGCTCACCGCCGGCCTCGTCGAGGGCTCCGACGACCAGCCGAGCAACCTGGACTGGACGATCTCGAACCCCGACGACGCCCGCGCGGGCCTCGATGACGGGACGTACGACGCCATCATCACGATCCCGGAGAACTTCTCCGCCGCCGCGACCTCCACCTCGCAGAGCGAGAACCCGGTCCAGGCGACCATCTCGGTCGAGACCGCACCGGACAGCCTCATCGTGGACGATGCGATCACCGCTCAGGTGACCCAGGCCGCGGCATCCCTCATGGGCGAGCAGCTGTCCATCGTGTACCTCGAGAACGTGTTCCTCGGCTTCACGACGCTCGGCGACCAGCTGGGCGACGCCGCCGACGGCGCGACGGAACTCGCCGAGGGGGCGGCTGCGGCCGCCGACGGCGCGAAGGCCCTGCCCGGCGGCGCACGCCAGGTCGCGGACGGCGCAGGCAGCCTCGGCGACGGCGCCGCCGAGATCGGCGGCGGGGCGGCGCAGCTCGCCGGCGGCGCGTCCAGCCTGGGCTCCGGAGCCACCGCGCTCCAGAGCGGCCTGTCGACGATCGCCGCGAAGACGCGCGACGCAGCCGCGGGCGCGACGGCGCTCGCCGAAGGAGTGGATGCCGGGGCGGCCGCGCTGGCATCCGACGGCATCGTCCCCGCCGACCTCACGGGCGTCGCCGCCCGCACCGAAGACACCGCGAAGGTCGCCGCCGACGCGATCGGCGGCGTCGCGCAGGGGCTGAGCGGCCTGTCCGCGCAGTGCGCGGCCGCCGGCGGGGCGACCGCGTTCTGCGCGCAGCTCGCCGCCCTCGCCGACGGGGCGGACGGCGCGTCGCAGGCTGCCACCGGCACCCACACGCTCGCCGGCTACACCGACGACGGCCTGAGCCAGTTCGCCGCGCAGGCGCCGCAGCAGCTGTCGTCGCAGCTCTCCACGATCGCCGGGAACGTCCGCACGCTCGCCGGGGGCCTGGGTCAGCTCGCCGACGGCGTCGGCCAGTCCGCGAGCGGCGCAGGCGCGCTGGCGACGGGAGCCTCACAGCTCTCCGGCGGCGCCACGGGCATCGCCGAGGGAGCGAACGCCCTCGCCTCCGGCGCCTACCAGCTCAGCTCCGGCGCAGGCGAACTCGCCGACGGCGCCGACCAGCTGGCCGACGGGGTCTCGCAGCTCGCCGACGGCACCGGCGAACTCGCGGACGGTCTCCACACCGCGGTCGAGGCGATCCCCTCCTACACGGACGATGAGGCGACGGACCTCGCCTCGGTGCTCGCCGACCCGGTGGCCGCCGAGGGGGTCGGATCGTCGATCTTCGGCGCCTCCGCGGTGCCGCTGCTGGCGACCCTCGCGCTGTGGTTCGGCGGGCTCGCGTCGTTCGTGGCCCTGCAGGCCGTGCCGCGGCACGCCCTGAGCTCGCGTCGACCGTCGGTCCTCCTCGCCGCGCGGAGCCTCGCACCGGCCGCCGGAATCGGCGCCCTGCAGGGTCTGCTGGTCGCCGGCGTCGTGCAGCTCGCCGCGTCGTACGATCTCGGCACCTGGATGCTGTTCGCCGGGCTCTCCGTGGTCGCGGGTGTCGCGTTCGCCGCGGTCAACCAGGCGCTCGTGGCCGTCTTCGGCGGCGCCGGCCGGTGGATCTCCGCGCTCGTCGGCGTCCTCGCGGTCGCGACCGGCGTCGTGTCGACCGTGCCCGGGGTGCTGTCCTCCGTCGCAGGCCTCATGCCGACCACCCCCGCGTACACGGCCCTGCTGGCCGCGCTCACGCCAGCCGAGGGCGTCATCCCCGGCGTCGTCGGGATGCTCGTGTGGGGCGGCCTCGCGTTCGTCGCCACGATCATCGCCGTGGTGCGCCGCCGCACGACGTCGCCGCGCTCCGTCCTGGTCACCGCTCCGGCCTGATCCGGGGCTTCCCGCCCGAGTGTCCGAGACACGCGGCCGCGCCTCCCGCGTCCGCAGTCTCGGACACTCGGCGTTTCCGGGCCGGGCGCCGGTGCATGTTTCGACCTTGGGGTGCCGCATCCCGCACCGTGACCCAACGGCGGATTCCGTCGCCGACTCAGGCCCACGGATGCCGTCAACACGGCCCGGCCCGCACGATCTCCGCCGTACGGCTCGGCAGCATCCCGGCCTGACGCGTTACGGGGCGCCAGGCGTGATGGGAAGGCGGGTCAGCTCAGGCCGCTGTAGACGTGCAGGCCCTTGAAGAACTGGTTGACGATCGTGAAGTTGAAGATCACGGCGGTGAAGCCGATGATCGACAGCCACGCGGAGCGGGTGCCCCGCCAGCCACGGGTGGCGCGGGCGTGGATGTATCCGGCGTAGAGGGTCCAGATCACGAAGGTCCAGACCTCCTTCGTGTCGAAGCCCCAGTACCGGCCCCACGCGTCGTTGGCCCAGATCGAACCGGCGATGAGCGTGAACGTCCAGAGGATGAAGCCCACGATGGCGAACCGGTACGCGAGCGACTCGAGTGCGTCCGCGCCGGGCAGCGTGCGCAGGAACCGCGGACCCGTCTTGACGTCGCCGGCGCCGTCGGGCTGCGTGCCGGCCGCCGCGGTGAGCCGCTCGCGGCGCGCCTGCATGAGCTGCAGCACCGACAGGGCGAACGCGAGCGCGAAGACGGCGGTCGAGAGGGACGCGACGAAGACGTGGATGACGAGCCACACGCTCTTGAGGGGGTCGGCCAGGGGCACCACCTCGACGTAGTAGGCGAGCGCGGCGCCGCCGAGGAGCACGATCATGAGGCCCGTGACGAACGAGCCGAGGAAGCGCAGGTCGTAGCGGAACAGCACGACGAGGTAGACGGCGGCCACCAGCATCGTGCCGGTCAGCGCGAACTCGTACATGTTCGACCACGGCACCCGGCCGGCGGCGATGCCGCGCAGCACGTCGGCGGCGACGTGGAACACCAGCCCGAGGGCCGTCAGCGAGGTTCCGATGCGGGCCCACAAGTAGCGCGGACGCTGCGACGGCGCGACCTCGAGCTCGTCCGGGCGGCGCTCCGCGAAACCACCGGATGTCCCACCACCGACCCCCGTGCCGACGAGGACGCGCGTGCTCGCGGCATCCTTCGCCTTGATCGCGAGGTCGGAGCGGCGCGCGAGGTCGATCGTGTAGGCGATGAACGCCAGCGTATAGACGGCGACGGCCGTCCACACCAGCACGACCGAGACGGCATCCAACGACAAACCGGTGTCCAACATGATCTCCAGTCTACGGGCGGGTTTCCGGCGCCGACCCGGCCCTCGAGCCGGCAGCGGGCCGCTCGCCGGATGCGCCCGCAAGGCCGTCCAGCGTCGCCGCGTGGTCGCGTGCGAGGTCGGCGACGGCGCCGCGGATCGCGGGGTCCTCGCCGCGCGCGAGACCGGCGTACTCCACGCGCAGGCTCGAACCCTCCGGCGTCGCCTTGACCCACAGGCGCCGGCGGGGCACGAACAGCGCGGCCAGGAGGCCGAGGATGGCGAGGACGGCGAAGGCGAGCACCCAGGGGGCTCCGACATCACGGTGCACGGACAGCGAGACATAGCGCTTGACGGGCTCGGCGGCGCCGGCGGCTGTCTCGTCCTCGAACGTGATGGTGCCGCGGCCGCCGGGCAGGTCGACGGTCTGGCCGGGCGCGAGCTCGAGCGATTCGACGCCGCTGTCGCCGCCGGCGACCTGCGTCATGCCGTCCGGGTCGAGCGTGTAGACGGAGCGCGGGGTGCCGTCGTCGATGCCGAGGTCGCCGGCGTACACCCACAGCGTCATGAGCGGGTTGAGCAGGTCGCCGAACGCCGACGTGACGGCGCCGCTCTGCATCGTGGCGGCGGTGGGGTAGAAGAAGCCGACGAGGCCCAGCTGCTCGTCGAGGCCGTCGGCGATCTTGATGACCCCCTGCGAGGTCATGTTGGCGTCCTGCGGCAGGAACGGGACGGCCTCGCTGAAGACGACCTCCCCCTCCGGGTCGCGCACCGTGACGGTCGGGGCGTATCCGTTGCCCATGAGGTACACGCGGTCGCCGGCGACCTCGAGCGGGTGGTTGACGCGCACGACGCCGTCCTGCGCCTCGCCCTCTGGCTCCCGCACGGTCAGGTGGGCGGCGAAGTCGCCGGCCTGCCCCTGCCCGGCCTCGCCGAGGGGGGTGTAGCTGACGTCGAAACGGTCGAGGGTGAGCGTGTACGGGGGCAGGACATCGGTGTCGACGAACCGGCCCGGGTTGAAGGACGTGTACCCGAGCCCCAGCGAGTTGACGAAGCTGTCGTCCTCGGTGATGACCGTCTGCCCCGTGTAGGTGAGGCCGCCGCCGATGCCGACGGCCAGCAGCACGCCGACGAGCGCGCCGTGGAAGACGAGGTTCCCGGTCTCGCGCAGGTAGCCGCGCTCCGCGGAGACGGACGCCACCCCGCCGGCGTCGTACCGCTCGACCCGGTAGCCGGCCTTCTTCAGCTGCGCCTCGGCGGCGTCGATCGCCTGCGCCGCCGCGGCACCGGCATCCACCTCGCCGGTCAGCTCGACGCGCGCCTCGGCGTGGTCGTCGAGGCGCGCCAGCCGCGCGGGCGTCCGCGGCGGTCGCGCCTTCAGGGCCGCCCAGTGGTGCTTGGTCCGCGGGATGACGCAGCCGATGAGCGAGATGAACAGCAGGATGTAGATGGCCGAGAACCACGCGGACGTGTACACGTCGAACAGCTGCAGCGTGTCGAGCACCGGGAAGAGGTCGGGGTTGTCGGTGCGCCACTGCGTGACGCCGTTGGGGTCGGCGCTGCGCTGCGGCACGATCGAGCCCGGGATCGCCGCGATCGCGAGCAGGAGCAGCAGGACGAGCGCCGTGCGCATGCTCGTGAGCTGTCGCCAGCCCCAGCGGATCCACCCGACGAACCCGAGGCGCGGCTGCGCGATCGAGGTGTCCGGAGCGGGCGTGTCGGCGTGATCGGCCGGGCGGAGCGGATCGCTGACGTCAGAGCGGGAGCTGGACACTGCCGATCACCCCCGCGAGCCGGGACATGATCGCGGTCCACAGGCCCGTCACCATGAGCACGCCCAGGATGACGAGCAGCACGCCGCCGGAGATGTTGACGACACGGATGTGCCGGCGCAGGAAGGCCAGCGACCGCGCCGCCCAGCCGAAGCCGACGGCGATGAGCACGAACGGGATGCCGAGTCCCAGCGAGTACGCGAAGGCCAGCACGGCAGCGCGGCCGGGGTCTGCCTGTGAGTAGGCGATGGAGAGGATGGCGGCGTAGGTGGGACCGATGCAGGGGGCCCAGCCGACGCCCATCGCGACCCCGAGGAGCGGCGCACCGATGAGGCCGAGTCCCTGCTTGAGCTGCGGCCGGAACGTCCGCTGCGCGAAGCCGAACACGCCGAGGAAGACGAGGCCCAGGCCGATGACGACGACGCCGAGGACCCGGGTGATCGCATCCTGGTATTCGACGAAGAGCCGGCCGAGGGAACCGGCGAAGACGCCCATCGCCACGAAGACCACGGTGAAGCCGGCGATGAAGAGCAGCACGCCGAACAGCAGGCGGCCGCGGCCGCCGGCATCCGTCGCCGCCTTCTGCGCCACGCGCACACTCCCCGCGGGGGCCTCCGCGGTCGGAACGCCGGCGTGACGCTCGCCGCGCGGGGCGACGGCGCCGCCGAGGAACCCGAGGTAACCGGGCACGAGCGGCAGGACGCACGGCGAGAGGAAGGAGACGAGACCGGCGAGCGCGGCGATCGGGATCGCGAGCCACAGCGCGCCGTCGAAGACGATCGCGCCGGGGTTCACAGCTCCTCCGCGACGGCGTCGGCGACGAGGGTCTTCAGGATGGAGGCGCTCGCGAGCTGGCCGATGAAGCGCGCCGCGACGCGGCCCTGCTTGTCGAGCACGAGCGTCGTCGGCGCCGCCTGGATCGGGGCGACCGACTGCAGTGCGAGCTTCAGATCGGCGTCGCCCCGGGCGAGGAGCGACGGGTAGGTGATGCCGTACGTGTTCTCGAAGCTCGTCGCCTGCTCGGGCCCGTCGTAGATGTTGATGCCGAGGAACTCCGCGCCGTCGCCGGAGACGGCGCCGTAGACCTCCTCCAGGAGCGGCGCCTCGGCGCGGCACGGCCCGCACCCGGCGTACCAGAAGTTGAGGACGAGGACCTCGCCGAGGTAGTCGGCGCTGGAGACCGCCGAACCGTCCACGGCCTCCCCGTCGAAGACGACGGGCTCGCCGCGCTCGGCGAGCGGGATCTCCTCGAACGACCCGTCACCGGAGATGAATCCCTGGTTGCTGCCGGATTCGTACAGGTCGGTCAGCCGGTCGTTGGGGCTCGTGCAGGCGGCGAGGGATGCCGTGAGGGCGAGGGCCACCACGGTGGCGGCGAGGCGTCTCATACCGCCCCCACGTCCACGGCGTCGTCGGTGGCGGCCGGTTCGGCGTAGCCGACCTCGCGCCACCGGTCACCGTCGAGCTCGAAGCTCGTCACGCTGGACAGGGCGCAGCGGCGGCGGCGCGGGTCGTGGCGGAGCGGCTCGCCGGCCACGGCGAGGTGCGTGACCCAGATCGGCAGCTGATGGGAGACGACGACGACGTCGCCGGATGCCGTCCGGCTCCACGCGTCGCGCATCGCGGCGTCCATCCGTCCGACGACCTGCGCGTACGGCTCGCCCCAGCTCGGCAGCGACGGCCGCAGCAGGTGGCGCCAGTTGAGGGGGTTGCGAAGGGCGCGCCGCATGACGGTGCCCTCGAAGACGTTGGTCGGCTCGATGACCCGCTCGTCGATGAAGGGTTCGGCCCCGAAGAGCTCGGAGAACGGCTGCGCGGACTCGCGGGTGCGCTCCAGCGGGGAGGCGACGAGCGCACCCAGGGGCCGCTTCATCGCGTGCACGTGCTCCGCCGCGGCCCGCGCCATGCGGTGGCCCGCCACGCTCAGCCGGAACTCCGGGAGTCGCCCGTAGAGCACGCGGTCGGGGTTGTGGACCTCCCCGTGGCGCACGAGGTGGAGGCGGGCAGCTGGCACCCGGCAAGTCTACGTGGGCAGGCTCTATGGGCGGGCTGAGTGCCCTGACACCGGGTGCGGCTCGTCGGGCCGTCTGCCGCCGGGCCCCGCCCACGTAGACTGGACGATCGTGAGTGAACGCGTTCTCGTCCAGCAGCTGAACAGCCTCCCCGACGGCCCGGTCTCGGTGTCGGGATGGGTGGAGACCGTCCGCGACCAGAAGAAGGTGCAGTTCGTCATCCTGCGGGATGAGACGGGCGCGGTGCAGCTGGTGAACCCCGCGACGCGCGCGAACCCCGAGATCGCCGATCAGGATGCCGGTGCGCTCGCCCTGACGTCGCTCATCTCGGAGCTCAGCACGGGCACCTTCCTCACCGTCACCGGCGAGCTCAAGCACGACGAGCGCGTGAAGCTCGGCGGCGTGGAGATCAAGATCGCGACGCTCGACGTCGCCGCGGCCGCCCTGCCGGAGACGCCGATCGCCGCCGACAGCGGGCAGGACAAGCGCATGGACTGGCGCTTCCTCGACCTGCGGCAGCGCCGCAACAACCTCATCTTCCGCGTGCAGACGACGCTTGAGCACGCGATGCGCAGCTACTGGGTCGAGCGCGACTACATCGAGGTGCACTCCCCCAAGCTCATGGCGACGGCCTCCGAGTCCAACGCGGAGCTGTTCTCGCTGGAGTACTTCGGCGACCAGACCGCATACCTCGCGCAGTCCCCGCAGTTCTTCAAGCAGATGGCGCAGGTCGCCGGCTTCGGCAAGATCTTCGAGATCGCCCCCGCCTTCCGCGCCGACCCGTCCTTCACGAGCCGCCACGCGACCGAGTTCACCTCGATCGACGCGGAGATCAGCTGGATCGAGTCTCACGAGGACGTCGCGACCATGCAGGAGGAGCTCCTGCAGACCGCGATCCAGGCCGTCAAGGACAAGCACGGCGCCGAGATCGAGGAGCTGTTCGGCCTCGAGGTGCAGGTGCCCGCGATCCCGTTCCCGCGCATCCCGCTCGCGGAGGCGCTGGAGATCGTGAAGGCGCGAGGCTACGCGGTCCCGCGCACCGACGGCGACCTCGACCCGGAGGGTGAGCGGCAGATCTCGGCGCACGTCGAGGAGACCTACGGCCACCAGTTCGTCTTCATCACCGACTACCACCCCGAGATCCGCGCGTTCTACCACATGCGCGATGAGGCGACCGGGCTCACCAAGAGCTACGACCTGCTGTTCAAGGGCGTCGAGATCACAACGGGCGCGCAGCGCGAGCACCGCGTCGACGTGCTCATCGAGCAGGCCAAGGAGAAGGGGCTCGAGCCCGAGCACCTCGACTTCTACTTCGACTTCTTCCGGTACGGCGCCCCGCCGCACGGCGGGTTCGGCATGGGCCTGGCCCGCGTGCTGATGCTGCTGCTCGGCGAGTCCTCGATCCGCGAGGTCACCTACCTCTTCCGCGGCCCGACGCGCCTCGCGCCGTAGGCGGCATCCCGGCATCCCCCGTACTGCGGCATCCCGGCATCCTGGCATCCCCGGCATCCCGCGTACTGCGGCATCCCCGCATCCCGGCGTCCCCGCGTGGCGGACAGTTCGGGAGGAGATGACGTTTCGGGAGGACGGATGCCGCGGATGCAACCTCCGCTCGCGTCGTCTCCTCCCGCACTACCCCGTGACGGCGCTGACCGCTAGCGTGAGGCCGAGGCCGGCGATGGCGCCCGCGGAGGGGATCCGACATGGCGGGGAAATTCGAGCTCTGGGTCGACAAGGGCGGGGACTGGCGCTTCAACCTGAAGCCCACCAACGGTCAGGTCATCGCGACCAGTCAGGGCTACGCGTCCAAGGCGAGCGCGCTGGGCGGCATCGAGTCGGTCCGGACCAACGCGGCCGGCGCCGACGTCGTCGAGATCGAGAAGTAACGCGAGCTACAGCTCGACGTCGACGGCGACCCGCTCCGCGCGGATGCCGCCGATGTACGCCGTGACCTCCTGGTGCGCCGGGTGCACCTGATAGGCGTCGAGGCCGGCCTCGTCGTCGAAGTCGGCGATCAGGACGAGGTCCCAGTTCGTGTCGGGATACAGCACGTTGCCTCCCGCGCTCATGGCCCGCAACGAGGGCACGACGCCCTGCAGCGCGTTGAGCCGGCGCGCGGCTTCCGCGGCCTGCTCGGCCCGGGTGCCGGCATCCTCCGCCGCGAGGCGGAACGAGACGATGTGACGGATCATGCGGAGGACTCCTCGGTGAGGGCGGCGCGCAGCCGCTCGGGCGAGACGCGCCAGTGCGCGTGCAGCCGACCGTCGATGAGGACGACCGGGATCTTCTCCCACCACTGGGCGTAGAGCGCGGGATCGTCGATGATCGACAGCTCCTCGACGTCCACGTCGCCCTCGGGCAGGTCCGCGACGACGGTCTCGACGATCTCGCGCGCGACGTCGCACAGATGGCAGTCGGGCTTGGAGACGAGGGTGAGCGCGGTCACTCCTCCATCCTGGCACCGGTCACCGGGCGGGCGCGCCGAAAACACGAAGCGCCCGCCACGAAGGGCAGGCGCTCGGTGTGGTGGCCGCTTTACTTCTTGTTGCGGCGCTGGTGGCGAGTCTTGCGAAGCAGCTTGCGGTGCTTCTTCTTCGCCATGCGCTTGCGGCGCTTCTTGATGACAGAACCCACGGAAAACCTCACTATGTCTGGGGTCTGGACGCGATACGTTCGCGTCCGGGTACGGGCAATGCGGAAAAATGCCTCAGGTCATTCTAGCCGACATCGGCGATGGGCCGTTGCAGTGCCTCGGTGACCGCCGTCTGGGGTACGCGATAGCTCCGGCCGAACCGCACGGCGGGCAGTTCTCCGGCATGGACGAGACGGTAGACCGTCATCTTCGACACGCGCATGAGATCCGCCACTTCGGCGACGGTCAGAAAGCGCACGTCCGACAGCTCGGCCATCGTGTCCCCTTGTCCCCAGTGGTGTGTCGGCGAATGCTAGGTCGATCTTAGGGGCAGGATACGACGCGTGTAAACCGGTGTGACTCCTGTTGTTCAGCGACCGGGCAGCTTCTTGAGTGCGCTCTCGAAGGCGTGCTTCGCGGATGCCGCGGCACGGCCGACGATGTCGGCGGCGTGGGCCGCCGAGTCCGGCAGTGGCGCTGTCTCCGGGCCGTCCTCTTCGAGGAAGGGGATCAGCCAGTCGTCGAGCACATCCAGCGGTGCGGGCGACAGGCTGTAGTACCGGTGCTGGCCGACTTCGCGCACCGAGACGAGCTCGGCCTCACGCAGCACCTTGAGGTGCTTGGAGACGGTGGGCTGACTCACGCCCAGGGCGGCGACGATCTGCGACACGCTCGTTCCGCGTTCGCCGGACCGGGAACGCTCGAGCAGCAGCTGCAGGATGTCCCGACGGGTACCGTCGGCGATCACGTCGAAGATGTCCGCCATGCCCTTAGGTTAGCCCTCGGCCGCGCCGGAGTACCATGACAACGATTCTTCACGAGAGGGGCGTCACATGGCGGGCGATTCCGTCGGTGCGCGCCTCGGGCGCGTGTTCGGTCAGGGGCAGCGCGGCGCCTGGCAGCGCGCGCGCCACGCAGCCACCTCGTCCCCGTCCCGCTTCGCCGTCCTGATCTTCTCGGCGCTCGTCCTGGTCTTCACGGCGCTGTTCTCCCTGCCGATCGCCGCCGCCGACGGGAATCCCACGCCGCTCGCGGATGCGCTGTTCACCGCCGTCTCGACGATCTGCGTCACGGGCCTGTCCACCGTCGACATGGGGACGCACTGGTCCCCCGTCGGCCACGTCCTCGTGTACGTGGGCGTCAACGTCGGCGCCCTCGGTGTGCTGACCCTCGCGTCCATCCTCGGCCTCGTCATCTCCAAGCGCCTGGGCCTGCGCGCGAAGCTCATGGCGGCGGGCGATTCGAACCCGCTGCGGGCGCACGGCGGCCCGGTCAACGAGGGTCAGACGGTGCGACTCGGCGAAGTCGGCCAGCTCCTGTCGACCGTCGCCCTGTCCACCCTCGTCATCGAGGCGATCCTCGCGGTTCTCCTCTACCCGTCGCTGATCCTCGGCGGCGTCGACCCGCTGACGGCGCTGTGGGAGGCGCCGTACTACGCCGCGATGTCGTTCACGAACACGGGCTTCACCCCGAACGAGGGCGGGCTCGAGCCGTTCGCCGACAACTACTTCATGCTCACGGTGCTGATGGCCGGCGTGTTCCTCGGATCCATCGGCTTCCCGGTGATCTTCACGCTGTGGCGGCACCAGTGGCACGTGCGCCGCTGGTCGCTGCACGCGAAGCTGACGATCATCACGACGGTGCTGCTGTTCTTCGTCGGAGCCGGCGTCTTCGTCCTGCTGGAGTACGAGAACCCTGCGACATTCGGGAGCCTGGACGCGTGGGACACGACGTTCCAGGCATTGTTCCTCTCCGCCATGACCCGCTCCGGCGGCTTCTCCATCATCGACATCGGGGAGTTGAACGGCTCCTCCCTCGTCGCGGCGTCGATGCTCATGTTCGTCGGCGGCGGCTCGGCCTCGACGGCGGGCGGCATCAAGGTGACGACCCTCGCCGTCCTCGCCCTCGCCGTGTGGTCGGAGGCGAAGGGCCGCCCCAGCGTCGAGGCGTTCGGCCGCCGCATCCCCAGCGACGTCCAGCGGGTGGCCTTGTCCGTCGTGGCCTGGGGATCGACGATCGTCGCCCTGTCGACCATCACGATCGCACAGCTCACGAAGGCTCCCGTCGAGATGGTGCTCTTCGACGTCATCTCGGGATTCGCGACCGTGGGCCTGTCCACGGGGATCACCGCCGAACTGCCGGACTCGGCGGTCTACGTCCTGGCGCTGACGATGTTCATGGGGCGCGTTGGTACAGTGACTCTCGCCGCGGCGGTGGCCGCGACGTCCCGTACGCAGCATTACTCGCTGCCGGTGGAAAGGCCGATCGTTGGTTGAGCAGATCCGGGGCGACGCCCCCGTTCTCGTCATCGGCCTCGGCCGATTCGGCGCCGCCTGCGCAGGGGAGCTGGACCGCCTCGACCGCGAAGTCCTCGCGATCGACGCGAACCTCGAACTCGTGCAGAAGTGGTCCGAGCGCGTCACCCACGCCGTGCAGACCGATGCACGCAACATCGAGGCCCTGAAGCAGATCGGCGCGCAGGACTTCCAGGTTGCGATCGTCGCGACCGGCTCGTCGATCGAGGCATCCGTGCTCATCACGGCGAACCTCGTCGACCTGAAGATCCCGCAGATCTGGGCGAAGGCCGTGTCGCAGTCGCACGGCAAGATCCTCGCCCGGGTGGGCGCCAATCACGTCGTGTACCCGGAGCGGGAGGCCGGCGAGCGCGTCGCGCACCTCGTGAGCGGCCGGATGCTGGACTTCATCCGCTTCGACGACGACTTCGTCCTCGCCAAGATGTACCCGCCGAAGTTCATCCGCGGAGTCGGCCTCAACGAGTCCGGCGTCCGCACGAAGTACAACGTCACGGTCGTCGGCGTGAAGAGCCCCGGCAAGCCGTTCCGCTACGCCGAGGCGAACACGATCGTCACCAACCACGACCTCATCATCGTGTCGGGAACGAACTCCGACATCGAGCGGTTCGCGGCGCTCGACCGCTGAGCAGCCTCAGGCGCCGGCAGCGAGCTCGCGCGACCGCGCGAGCGCCGCATCGGTGGCCGCGCCGAAGAGCTCCGCGAGGTGCGCGTCCTGCAGCACCGCGATGGCCCGTTCCGTCGTCCCCTTGGGGCTCGTGACCCGGCGCCGCAGCTCCGCGGGGTCCTCCTTCGTGGCATCCAGGAGCGCCGCGGCGCCGATGAACGTCTGCTCCACGATGAGGCGCGCGTCCGCGTCCTCGAACCCCTTGGCGCGCGCCGCGGCGGTGAGCTCCTCGATCAGGAGGAACACGTAGGCCGGCCCCGACCCGGAGATCGTGCCCAGAGCGTCGATCTGCTCCTCGGCGAGCTCGATGACGGCGCCGCACGTCTCGAAGAGGCGCCGGATGACGGCGACGTGCTCGGCCGTCGCGGCGCGGCCGGCGGCGATGCCGGTGACGGCCTTGCCGACGACGGCGGGCGTGTTCGGCATGGAGCGGATGACGGGGACGTCGTCGCCGAGGACGGACGCGAACGTCGCCAGCGTGACGCCGGCGGCGAGGCTCACGACGACGGTGCCGGGGCGGAGACCGGGGGCGATCTCGCGGAGCAGGTCGGGCACCATCGCGGGCTTCACGCCGATGAGGACGATGTCGGTCGCGGCCGCCGCCGAGCGGTTCCCGTCGGGGTCGTCCTCGAGCGCGACGGAGGTCACTCCGGCGAGATCGGCGAGTTCCGTCGCCTTCGCGGCGCTGCGGTTCGTGGCGGTCAGCGCCCCGGCCACGCCGGAGCGGACGAGCCCCTGCAGGATCGCACCGCCCATCGAGCCGGCGCCGAGGATCGCGATCGAGGGGAGCGTGTCGTCTGCCATGCCCCCATCCTCGCACCCGCGAGGGAGCCGGTGCGCCCCGCCGCCGGCAGGACCTGAAAGCCCGTTCACATGAAAAGGGCGCGGGTCTATAGTCGGGTTCATGAGGCCATTCGACGGAATCACCACCCGACTCGTCGACACGGATCGACTGAGCGTCAACATCCTGGAGCGGGACGGCGACGACCCGGCCACACCGCCCGATCGCACCGTGGTGCTGATCCACGGCAACGTCTCCTCGAGCCTGTTCTGGCAGGAGCTCATGCAGGACTTGCCCGGCGACCTCCGGGTCATCGCGATCGATCTGCGGGGGTTCGGGGGCACCGAGCACGCCCCCATCGACGCGACGCGCGGGGTCCGCGACTTCAGCGACGACATCCACCTGACGCTCACCGAGCTCGGCATCGACGCGCCCCACCTCGTCGGCTGGTCGATGGGCGGCGGCGTCGTCATGCAGTACGCGCTGGACCACCCCGTCCGCTCGCTCACCCTGCAGGCACCGGTCTCGCCGTACGGCTTCGGCGGCACACGCCGCGACGGCACCCGGCTCACCGACGACGACGCCGGGTGCGGCGGGGGCGCAGCGAACCCCGACTTCGTGCAGCGCCTCACCGACGGCGACCGCACCGATGACGCCCCCACCTCCCCGCGGAGCGTCTTCCGGTCCGGCTACGTCGCGCCCGGCTACACGTCACCGCACGAGGACGTGTGGGTCGAGTCGATGCTGACCACGTCCACCGCGGTCGCCAACTACCCGGGCGACGGGGTCGACAGCGAGAACTGGCCGGGTTTCGCCGCGGGCGACACGGGCGTGCTCAACACCATGGTCCCGAAGCACTTCAACGTGTCGGGAATCGTGGACCTGCCCGTCAAGCCGCCGATCCTGTGGGTGCACGGCACCGTCGACGCCATCGTCTCGGACACCTCGTTCTACGACCTGAACTATCTCGGGCAGATCGGCGTCATCCCCGGCTGGCCCGGCGAGGAGATCGCTCCCGCGCAGCCGATGGTGTCGCAGACGCGGGACGTGCTCGACGCGTACCGCGCCGGCGGCGGGCAGGTCACCGAGGTGACCATGGAGGGCGTCGGCCACTCCCCTCACCTGGAGCGGCCCGCCGAGTTCCGCCGCGCCCTCCTGGAGGTCATCGGCTACATCGGCCACCCCGCATCCCCGGCCCCCATCACCGAGGCGATCATCATCAGCTCCTCCGACTGAACCCTAGACTCGTCGTCATGAGTGCATCCGGCGGCAGCAAGGCGATCATCGCGGCGTTCCTGGCGAACATGGGCATCGCGATCGCGAAGTTCATCGCCTGGTTCCTCTCCGGCTCGGCGTCGATGCTCGCCGAAGCGATCCACTCCGTCGCCGACTCCGGCAACCAGCTCCTGCTGCTTCTCGGCGGCCGGAAGGCGCGCAAGGAGGCGGATGCGGAGCATCCGTTCGGCTACGGTCGCGAGCGGTACGTCTACGCCTTCGTCGTGGCGATCATCCTGTTCTCCGTCGGCGGCCTCTTCTCCATCTACGAAGGCGTCGACAAGCTGACGCACCCGCACGAGCTGGAGAACGTCTGGATCCCGATCGGGGTCCTGCTGATCGCGATTGTGCTGGAGGGCTTCTCGCTGCGCACCGCCATCCGCGAATCGAACCACGTGCGCCGCGAAGGCCAGTCCTGGGTGTCGTTCGTGCGGCATGCGAAGGCGCCGGAGCTGCCCGTCGTGCTGCTGGAGGACATCGCGGCCCTGACCGGCCTCGTCTTCGCCCTCTTCGGCGTCGGCATGACCGCCATCACGCACAATCCGATCTTCGACGCCATCGGCACCCTCATGATCGGCACGCTGCTCATCCTGGTGGCCATCACCCTCGGCATCGAGACCAAGAGCCTGCTCGTCGGCGAGGGCGCGAACCCGGACGACCATGCGGCGATCGTCCGGGCCATCGAGGCCGGCGGCGAGATCCAGCGCCTCATCCACATGAAGACCCTCTACCTCGGCCCGGACGAGCTGCTCGTCGCCGCGAAGCTCGGCTTCCCGCACGACAAGGCGCTCGGCGAAGTGGCCCTCGACATCGACACGGTCGAGCGGCGCATCCGGGATGCCGTCCCCGCCGCGCGCGTGATCTACCTGGAGCCCGACATCGTGCGGCGCGAGGCCGGCGTCCCCGCCCCGCCCACCGACACGATCGTCATGCCCTCGAGCGACTGACCGGCCACCGGCCGGCCGTCAGCGCCGCGCGTCGAAGAACTCGCGCAGCAGGCACGCCGCGTCGTCCGCACGGACCCCGCTGACGACCTCCGCGCGCACCGGCAGCCGCCGATCGCGCACGACGTCGTACAGGGACCCGGCCGCACCGGCCTTGTCGTCCCACGCGCCGAACACGAGGCGCGAGACGTGCGACTGCAGCACGGCGCCGGCGCACATGACGCACGGCTCGAGCGTCACCGTCAGCGTGCACCCGTCGAGGTTCCACGTCCCTCGCGCGGCGGCGGCCTGCCGCAGGGCGACGACCTCCGCGTGCGCCGTGGGGTCGCCGGTGGCCTCCCGGAGATTGCGTCCTTCGCCGATGACCGTGCCGTCGGCATCCGTCACGACGGCCCCCACCGGTACGTCGCCGGCGGCGCCGGCCGCGGCGGCGAGCTGCAGGGCGCGCTCCATCGCGGCGGAGTCGTGGGCCGAGACAGTCACAGCATCAGAGTAGGCCCCGGTAACCTGGTCCCATGCGTGTCCACGTCGCCGACCACCCGCTCATCACCCACAAGCTCACGGTCCTGCGCGACGCGCACACCTCGTCGCCGGTCTTCCGGCAGCTGACCGAGGAACTGGTCACCCTCCTGGCCTACGAGGCGACCCGTTCGGTCCGCGTCGAGGACCACGAGATCCAGACCCCCGTCACCACGACGATCGGCGTCAAGATCAGCGAGCCGCGTCCGCTCGTCGTCCCGATCCTGCGTGCCGGGCTCGGGATGCTGGAGGGCATGGTCAAGCTCCTCCCCACCGCCGAGGTGGGCTTCCTCGGGATGGCGCGGGACGAGAAGACGTTCGAGCCGACGACCTACGCCGAGCGCCTCCCGACGGATCTCAGCGACCGGCAGTGCTTCGTGCTCGACCCCATGCTCGCCACCGGGGGCTCGCTCGGCGCCGCCATCGACTTCCTCTTCGCCCGCGGGGCGCAGGATGTCACCGCGATCTGCATCCTCGCCGCTCCGGAGGGTCTCGCGGCCATCGAGAAGCAGGTGGGCGACCGCGATGTGACCCTCGTGCTCGGCGCCGTCGACGAGCGGCTCAACGAGCAGGGGTACATCGTGCCCGGCCTCGGCGACGCCGGCGACCGCCTCTACGGCACCGTCTGACCCCCTCGAGCCGGAACAGGCGAGCCCGCCCGTCAGGCCGCGCCGACCAGACGCGCGAACGCGCTGAGCCGCGCGACGCCGTCCGGCGTGCGGGGCAGGTCGTCGAGGAGCCCCGTCGAGTAGACGACGTACGCCGTGTGCATGGCACGGGAGACGCCGACGTTGAGGCGGTTCTGCAGCAGCAGGAACTCCAGCCCCCGCGGTGCGTCCCGGCCCGACGACGCGGCGAGGGACACGATGGCGACCGCGGCCTCCTGGCCTTGGAACCGGTCGACCGTCCCGACCGGGACGTCGGCGAACCCGGCCGCGGCCAGCGCCTCCTCGACGAGGACCTGCTGGGCGTTGTAGGGCGTCACGATGATGATGTCCGCCGCGGTCAGCGGACGGGGTGCGGCATCCGCATCCGGCGTCCATGCGCTTCCCACGAGGTCGCGCACGAGTCCGACGACGACCTCCGCCTCCTCGGGCGACTGCGTCGCGTTCCCGACGTGGGTGAGGGGGACCGGGATGACGCCGGGCGCGACGCCGGCCAGCCGGCGCCGCGCGGTGCACTCGTGGGCGGCGAGCTTGCCCTCGTAGGACAGCTGCGACACGGGGGCGGCGACCTCGGGGCGCATGCGCCGGGTCTGGGCGAGGAAATAGCCGCGGTCGGGCGGGATGACGGCGGCCCCGTCCATCACCCAGCCGAGCGCCGACGTGTCGACGGGCTCGGGATGCGTGCCCTGGCTCACCTGCGGCAGCTGCTGCGGGTCGCCCAGCAGCAGGAGCCGCTGCGCGGCGACCGAGACGGCGATCGTCGAGGCGAGCGAGAACTGGCCGGCCTCGTCGATGACGAGGAGGTCGAGGCTGCGCCGCGCGATGCGCCCGCCGTGGCTGAGGTCCCAGGCCGTCCCGCCGACGACGAAGCCCGCGGGCTGGTCGGCGATGTAGGCGGCCATGGCGTTCTTGGCGATGACGGTGAAGGACTCCGACCCGGTGGCCGGCCCCTTCGGCGCCTTCGCGACCTGCGCGCGGGGCACGCCGGCCTCCACGATCCGGTCGAGCATGTGCTCGACGACGGCGTGGGACTGGGCGACGACGCCGACCCGGAAGCCCCGCTCGCGGACGAGGCGCGCGACGACGTGCGAGCCGACGTAGGTCTTCCCGGTTCCGGGCGGGCCCTGCACCGCGAGATAGCTGCGGTCGAGGTCCGCGAGCGTCCGCACGATGTCGGCCACGTCGTCGTCTCCGCCGCGGGCGAGCGCGCCGCTGCCCGTGCGCGGCGGGCGCCGGAGCAGAAGGTCGGTGGCGGGGTCTGCCGGGAACGCCGGCGTCGCCTGGATGACGCCGTCGGCCCACTCGTCGATCGCGGCCTGCTGGCTGCCTGCCTGAGGCGGCGCCGCCGGCGTCAGGGCGACCGGGAGCTCGGCCCACGTGAAGCCCTGGATGGCGTTCTCCTCCACGATCACACCGTCATCCAGCACGTCCACGATCCGCACGGACCGGGCCGTGTGGATCCACCGCGGGTTCGTCTCGACGGGGAACGGCGCCGGCAGCTCGTAGACGGCGTAGGGGCTGGCATCCACGCTCAGCCGCGTGCCGGGGGCGACCTCCCCGCGCAGCTCCACGATGCGGCGGATCGCGCGCGCTCCCTCGGGCAGGTGCCAGTCGGTCAGGATCCGGCAGCGGTCCCGGTCGATCACGACGACGTCGCGGGTGTCCTCCCACACCGTCACGGGCTCGCGCAGGCGCAGGAAATGCGTCGCCCAGAAGGTCTTCGCCTCCCGCGGGTAGTAGTCGATGGCCGCGGAGCCGAGGCGGAGCGCCGCGGACTGCTGTTCGTCGTCGACGGCGGCGGCGAGACGGCTGAGGGTCTCGGCGCGCGGTGACGGCTCGTACGCGCGCTCATCGGCGTCCGGCTCGAGCGACGGACGCAGCTGCGCCTCCCGCGCCCGGTCGACGAGCCAGTCGCGGAGCCGCCGGGTGGAGACGCAGTCGTAGCGGTTGTAATCGGCGAGGTCGTCGAGGATCCGCTGCGCGGACGTGTCATCGCCGGCCTCGGCGTGGCTGCGCGCCTCCACGTACTTCACGATCGAGTCGTCACCGCGCTGCACGTCGCTCGTGCGGACGTCGGCGCCCATGTAGAGCGGCTCGAGCTTCTTGATCGAGTACGACCGGGACCCGACGCGCAGCGCGCGCCGCACGATGGGATACAGGTCCACGAAGACGCCGTCGCGGAGCAGCCGGTCGACGTCGCGCTCGCGCACGCCGTGCCGGGCCGCCATCGCCAGCAGGTGGGTGGGCTCGTAGGGCGCGTAGTGGTAGATGTGCATCCCCGGATGCTGCGCGCGGCGCAGCGCCACGAGGTCGAGGAAGTCCTCGAGCGCCCGGCGCTCGTCGGCGAAGCTGTGCGCCCAGAGCGACGAGTACACGTCACGGGTGTCGACCCAGCCGAAGAGGTAGTCGATCCCCCACTGCGGCGTGCCCCCCTCGGTGTAGAGCGGGTCGCCCTCGAAGTCGAAGAACAGGTCGCCGTGGTCGGGGCGCGGGAGGGCGCCGAGGGCCTTCGGGAAGACGACCTCGAACGTAGGCACGGGCGGCGGGGTCTTCTCGCCGTCCGACGCGTCACGTGGGGTGGGCGGGTCCGCGGGAGCGATCGCGACGATGCCTCCTGCGGGGCTCGCCACCTGCAGCCGCGCCTGGGTGCGGAGGTTCGCGAACGTGTCCGCAGACATGCGGGCCGGCTGCGCGTCGGCCGTGGTCAGGTCGTCGATGGTCCGGATGCCGGCCGCGCGGAGGCGCTCGCGCTGCACGGGGCGCATCCCCGCCACGAGGAGCAGGTCGCGGTGCGCGATGACCTCGAGGTCGCACGTCGGACACCGCCCGCACGCGATGACCCGCAGCGCGCCGCGGTCATCGCCCCACGCGATGGCCGCGCCGGCCGCGCCGGCGGCCAGGTCACGGTCGGCGATGAGCGCGCGCAGCCGTGCGCGGCGCAGGGCGTAGACGGGGTGCAGGTCGCGCACGGCGTGGGTGGAGACGGTGCCGTCGCCCAGCAGCAGCTCCACGCATTCCGACCGGGGCACGCCCAGTCGATCGAGCTGGTCGGCGTATGCCGCGAGCTGCATGAGCGCGGTCACGCGGGCGTGCCGTGCGAGCTTGGTGTCCTGCACGATCCAGCTGCCGTCCTCATCGCGCACGAGGAAGTCGGCGAACCCGACGAACTCCTCCGTCGCGAACGCGGCCTGGTACACGACGGCCGCGTTCGAGGCGAGCGCCTCCCCGGTCAGCGCGACGGCGCGAGCGAGGCCCTCGGCATCCGAGGACCGCGTCTCGGGGATCTCGATGACGCCGTCCGGGAACCGCTCGCGGTAGGCCGCGAGGACCCGAAGCTCATGCTGCGTGCCGAGCCGCCCGGCGCGCTCCAGCGTCAGGTCCTCGGGGTCTTCGACGGGGGCGACCCGCCCGAGCTTCGCGTCGATCGCCCGCAGCCACGCGAATTCGCATTCGGCGGCGGCTTTGAGATCGCTCGCGCTCCAGACGATCCGGCCTTCGTCCTCGATGTATCGCATGTTCCCCTTCCGGAATCGACACTAGCCGCGGCCGCCGACAGCGGCTCTGCCGGGGACCGGCCGCACCTGACAGACTGGGGAAATGAGCACGTCACCACCGTTCGAGAGCGCCTACCGGCACGGGTACGCGCGGGTCGCGGCCTGCACGATCCCCGTCGCCATCGCCGACCCGCAGGCGAACGCGGATGCCGTCCTCACCGCCGCGCGCGATTCCCATGACGACGGTGTCGCCGTCGCCGTGTTCCCGGAGCTGTGTCTCACCGGCTACTCGATCGAGGACCTCGTCATGCAGGATCCGGTGCTCGAGGCCGTCGAGGCGGCGCTGCTGCGCATCGCCCGGGAGTCCGAGGACCTGCGCACCCTGCTCGTCGTCGGGGCGCCGCTGCGCCACGGCAACCGACTCTACAACTGCGCCGTCGTCATCCACCGCGGCGAGGTGATCGGCATCGCACCGAAGTCATACCTGCCCACCTACCGCGAGTTCTACGAGCACCGCTGGTACGCCGCCGGCGACGACCTGCGCGGCGAATGGTTCGACCGGGGCGAGCTGTCGGCCCCGTTCGGTCCCGACCTCATCTTCCAGGCCGTCGACCTGCCCGACCTCCGCGTGCACGCCGAGGTGTGCGAGGACTTCTGGGTGCCGGTGCCGCCGTCCTCCCGTGCCGCCCTGGCGGGCGCCACGGTGCTCGCGAACCTGTCCGGCAGCCCCATCACGATCGCCCGCGCCGAGGACCGCAAGACGCTGTGCCTGTCGCAGTCGATGCGCTGCCTGTCGGCGTACGTCTACGCCGCCGCAGGGCAGGGGGAGTCGACCAACGACGTGTCGTGGGACGGCCAGACGATGATCTACGAGATCGGGAACCTCCTGGCCGAGACCGAGCGCTTCCCCGACGGCCCGCGCCGCGCGGTGGCCGACATCGACCTCGACCGCATCCGCCAGGATCGCCTCCGCCAGGGCACGTTCGACGACAACCGCCGGTCGCTCGGCATCCGCACCGAGACGATCGACGCGGACTTCCGCACGGTGTCGTTCACGCTCGACCCGCCGACCGGCGACATCGGGCTGCGCCGCCCCGTCGACCGCTTCCCGTTCGTGCCCGACGACCCGGGACGCCTGGACCAGGACTGCTACGAGGCGTTCAACATCCAGGTGTCGGGCCTCGAGCAGCGGATGCGGGCCATCGGCTCCCCGAAGCCGGTCATCGGCGTCTCCGGCGGCCTGGACTCCACGCACGCGCTCCTCGTGGTGGCGCGCGCCATGGATCGGATGGGGAGGCCGCGCAGCGACATCCTCGCCTATACGATGCCGGGATTCGCGACGAGCGAGCACACGAAATCCAACGCCATCGCCCTCGCGGAGGCCATCGGCGCGACCATCTCGACGATCGACATCCGTCCGACGGCGACGCAGATCCTGGAAGGGATCGGCCACGCCTTCGCCGATGGGGAACCGGTCTACGACGTCACCTTCGAGAACGTGCAGGCCGGCGTCCGCACCGATTTCCTGTTCCGGCTCGCGAACCAGAACGGCGGCTTCGTCGTCGGCACCTCCGACCTGTCCGAGCTCGCGCTCGGCTGGGCGACCTACGGGGTCGGCGACCACATGAGCCACTACGCCGTCAACGCCGGCGTCCCCAAGACGCTCATCCAGCACGTCATCCGCTGGGTGATCGCGCACAGCTCCGACGAGGAGTCGGGGACGTCGCTGACGGATGCCGCGAAGGCGGTACTGCAGTCGGTGCTCGACACCGAGATCAGCCCCGAGCTCGTGCCCGCCGGCGAGGACGGGAAGACGCAGTCGACCGAGGACGCCGTCGGCCCGTACGCGCTGCACGACTTCACGCTGTTCCACGTGCTGCGCTACGGGCTGCGACCGTCGAAGATCGCGTTCCTCGCGGAGCACGCCTGGTCCGACGCGGATGCCGGAGCCTGGCCTCCGGGATTCCCCGCGGACGAGCACTACGCGTACGACCGCGCCGAGATCGTGCGGTGGCTGCAGGTGTTCCTGAAGCGCTACTTCGGGTTCGCCCAGTTCAAGCGCTCCGCGATCCCCAACGGACCCAAGGTCTCCGCCGCCGGGTCGCTGTCGCCGCGCGGCGACTGGCGCGCCCCATCGGACGGCAACGCGAACGCCTGGCTCGCCGAGCTGAAGGCGGCGCTGCCCGACCTCGTCGACTGAGCGTCAGGCGGTGGGCAGCAGACCGTAGGCCAGCGTGATGACCCATCCGTCGCGCGAGGCATCGACGAGGCCGTACTTCATGGTCCGGTCGGGCAGCCAGCCGCGGTGCCGGCCGGCATCCAGACGCACGTGGTCGGGGGCGACCCGCACACCGCGACCGTCGGCCTCGAGGACGGCCTGCACACACACCCAGTGGTGCAGGAGGTCGCTCATGTTGTTCTCGTCGAAGAGGTGGGAGTGCTTCTTCATCTGCCGCACGTCCGCGTCCTCGGGGTGCAGGTCGCGGATGTCGATGCCCAACGGCAGCCCGGGATCGCAGATCGCGACGACGGTCGCGGCGCGGTAGCTCGCCGTCACGATCGCGATCGGGAGTTCAGCCCCGTCGCGGAAGGCGATGAGCCGCGTGTGGTAGCCGAAGCCGCGGGGCGCCTCGCGCTCGATCTTGATGTCGCTGGGCTCGCACCGCAGCCGGGTGGCGACGAGCTCCTTCGCGATGATGCGGCGGCGGTCGTGCACGGTGGTGCCCGGATCCCACCCGAGCCGCGCCGAGATGCCCTCGGGAGTGTCCAGAAGAACCGTCTGCAGAGTCATGTCTCTCCCTCGTCCGACCTTCCCCCATCTTGGCCCAACTGGGCCGCCGAGGGGGAGCCGCGCCGGCCGTGCGTAACCCCTGGGAGAATGGCGGAGTGAAACTGCTGGTCGCCGCCCTCGAGTCCGAACTGTCCGCATTCCCGCATACGCTCGACGGATTCGACCGCCTTGTCACCGGTCCCGGCAAGCTGCAGGCCACCCACGCGCTCACGCGCGCCCTCCATGCCGGCGCGTACGACGAGGTCCTCGTCGTCGGCACGGCGGGAGCGGTCGACCGCAAGACGACGGGTGTCCACGAGGTGACCGCCGCGATCCAGCACGACGTGTCGGACATCGACGGCATCGCCGGTCAGCACGTCTCGCTGCCGTCGCAGGTGACGACCGGCGCCGCCGGCGGCGCGATCATCGCGACGGGCGACCATTTCGTCGACGACGCGGCGACGGTCGCGGCGATCCGTGCCCTCGGAGGCACGCTCGTCGACATGGAGACCTACGCCTACATCTGGGTCGCCGGACAGTTCGGGGTGCGCATCCGGGTGCTCAAGGCGGTGTCGGACAACGCCCAGGACGACGCGATCACCGACTGGCGCGCCGCGGTCGCCGCGTGCAGCGTGCAATTGCGCGACCGCGTGCGCGAGCTCTACGGAGTCTGAGCGCGCCTGGCGCGGGACGACGTTCGGCGGCTCGTGGGCCTGTTCAGTCCTCGCTCCGGCGGAACAGCATCCGGATGACGAGGAAGACCACCACCGCCACGATCGCGACCATGCCGAGCTTGGCGATGAGCCATGCGAGCTTGAAGATCACGTCGACGAGGAACCAGGCGATGACGACGGCGACGATGACGCCGACGACCGTCCAGAGGCTGCTGCGGGTCATACCCCCAGCCTAGGAGAAGGGCGGAGCTCGTCCGCCCGCGGCGGGCGCGGGCGGCGCGGCTACGCCTTCGCTCGCGCCGAAATGCGGGTGCGAACGCCCTCCACCCACGATTCGGCGCGGGTCGATTTCCAACACCGGACTCGCCCGCGCCGAAGTGCGGGTGCGGGGCCCCTCCACCCACCATTCGGCGCGGATCAATTTCCAACGCCGGCCTCGCCCGCGCCGAAGTGCGGGTCCGAAGGCCCTCGACCCGCCATTCGGCGCGGATCAATTTCCAACGCCGGCCTCACCTGCGCCGAAGTGCGGCTCCGAAGGCCCTCGACCCGCCATTCGGCGCAGATCAACTTCAACGCCGAGCCTCGCCCGCGCCGAAGTGCGGGTGCGAAGGCCCTCGACCCGCCATTCGGCGCGGATCAACGCGGTGTGACGGCACGGCGCGGCGCGGCCTCACCCGCCCCAGGGCGGGCCGCCCGCCGTGGCCCACCGAAGCAGCCGCCGAGTGTCTGGCTACGGCGTCGGGTACGACCCCGGGACGGCGACGTCCTGACGGATGACGCTCGGGCCCTCCGGGGTCGCCGTGACGACGAGCTGTGCGGGGAGCTGCTCCTTCATGGCCTCGACGTGACTGATGACGCCGACGGTCCGGCCGCCGGCGCGCAGCTCGTCCAGCGTGCGCATCGCGAGGTCGAGGGTCTCGGGGTCGAGTGAGCCGAAGCCCTCGTCGACGAACAGGGTGTCGAGCCGAAGCCCGCCGGCGCGGTTCGTCACGACCTCGGCGAGGCCGAGCGCGAGGGCCAGGGATGCCAGGAAGGTCTCGCCTCCGGAGAGGGACTGCGGCGAGCGGCGGAGACCGGTGTGCGCGTCGAGCACCTCGATGCCGAGCCCCGACGCCGCGTTGCGGGCCTGCCGCGCGTCCGAGTGGTGCAGCGAGTACCGTCCCGCCGACATCTCGGCGAGGCGGAGGGTCGCCGCCGCGACGATCTCCTCGAGCTCGGCCGCGAGCACGAAGGTCTCGAGGTCCATCTTCATCGTGTTGGGCGCCCGGCCAGCGACGGTGTCGGCGAGGCGTGTGATGGCCGCGGCCTCGTCGGCGATCGCGGCGACGTCGGCGTAGGCGGCATCCGTCTGCACGAGGAGGTCGCGGAGCCGGTCGGCGGCGTTCTGCGCGTCCCGCTGCGCCGCGATCGCGGCGGCGCGCGCGGTGTCGGCGGCCGTCGCCGCAGCCTCGGATGCCGCCAGGTCGGGCGGGTCGACGAGGTCGATGCTCTCGAGCTCGAGGGCGAGGAGGCGTGCGCGGATCGCGGCCAGGGCCGCCGCGTGCGCCGAGAGCCGCGTGTCCACCGCGGCTCGCTCGGGCGGGTCGAGCAGCGCGTCGGCGGCCGCGACGGCCGAGTCGAACACGGAGCCGGCGAGGCCGGCGTCGCGGTCGGCCACGGCGGTCGCGAGGGCTCGTTCCTGCTCTGCGGCCCGCTCGCGGGCGGCGAGGCAGTCGCGCGCGAGGTCTCGGCGGCCGCGGGCCTCGGCCACGCGCGCGGCGACGGTGTCGTGGGTACCGCGGGCCGCGCGCACGTCGGCGCGGAGCGCGTCGGCGGTGGCCTGGAGCCCTGCGACGGCGGCCCGATCCTCCGCCAGCCGCGCGTCCAGCGCCGCGCGCTCCGCCCGCGCGGCAGCGTCGAGGTCGTCGAGTTCGGTGAGCTGCGCGTCGAGGAGCCTGACACGGTCGTGCGCCTCCTCGGCCGACCGCAGATCTGCCTCGGCGGCGGTGAGCTGCACGGCGAGCTCGTCGACGACGCCGCCTCCGGCGCGGGCGTTCGCGTCGGCGAGGCGGTCGCGGGCCGCCCGGGCGGCGTCCCCCGCCGTGCGCGCGGCCTCCGCGGCAGCATCGCGCGCCGCTTCCGCTGTGGTGAGGTCGTCGTCGGTGACGGGCTCCGTGGCTGCCGCCGCCGGATGCGGGTGTTCGAGCGATCCGCAGACGCTGCACGGCTCGCCGTCCAGGAGCTGGGCGGCGAGCTCCCCCGCGTGGCCGGCCAGGCGGCGCTGCAGGAGGAGCGTGACGGCGTCCGCCGCGTTGCCGGACTCGGCGCTGCGGCGCGCGTACTCGAGGTCGGCGCGCGCGGCGGCCTCCGCGAGCCCGACGGCCTCCTGCGCCGCCGCGAGCCGCGCGCGCAGCGCGTCCCGGCGGTCCTGAAGATCGGTCAGGCGCGCGGCGACGGCCGCATCGGCCCGACGCTGGGCGGTCAGCCGGTCCCGCTCGGCCGGCACGAGCGCCCGCTGCTCGTCGAGCGTCGCGATGTCCTGCGCGCGCGACGCGACCTCCGCCTCCCGCGCTGCGAGGTCGGCCTCGACGCGGACGAGGTCACGCTCGGCCTCTTCGGCCGCACCCCAGAGGGCGAGGTCACCGGTGAGCGCCTCGAGCACGGCGTCGAGGTCATCGGCCGCGTCGCCGCCGGCGGCGATCCAGTCCGCATCCGCCTGGGCGCGCGCGGCTGTCGCGGCCGCCGCCGCCGCTTCGGCGCGGGTCGCCGCCGCGAGGGTCGCGCGCAGCGCCTCGGCCGCGAGCGCACGCTCGAGCCGCGCGCGCTCGTCGGCCATGCGCGGCGCGTCGTCCTCCAGTCGGGTGAGCTCCGCCCGCGCCGCGACGAGTTCGCCGAGCGTCTTGGCCTGGGCGACGAGCGCCGCGTGCGCGTCCGCGGCGGCCGCCGCGGCGGCATCCGTGCGCTCTCGCTCGGTCGCCTGCTGCTCGACCTGGTACTCCGCGCGCTGCAGGGCGAGGTCGGCGGCTTCGCGCCGGGCCGAGAGGTCGAGTCCGTCGGGCCGGTCGCCGCCGCCGAGCCCTCGCTCGTCGATGAGCCGCTCGGCGAGATCGAGGAGCGTGCCGGCACGCTCCCCGGCACCCTCCAGACGTCGCTGCGCCTGGCGTCGCCGCTCCTCGAGATCGTCCTTGTACTCCTCGAAGCGCCGCGTGCCGAAGAGGGTCCGCAGCAGGGTCTGCCGTTCGCCGGGCGAGGCGAGCAGGAAGCGGGAGAACCGGTTCTGGGCGAGCAGGATGACCTGCTGGAACTGCTGGGCGTTCAGCCCCAGGATGCCGTCGAGCAGCAGCGCGACATCGCGCGGCTTCGCGGCGCGTCCCACCCAGACGCCGTCCACCAGCTCCTCGAGCTCCGCGCGGGTCGGTTCCGTGGTCACGCCGCCGCCGCGCTTGGCGGGACGGTCGTACTCCGGGGCGCGGGCGACGCGCCACCGGGTGTCGCCGACCGTGAACTCGAGGCGCACCTCGGTGGGATCGCCGAGCGCGCAGTGGTCGCTGCGCAGCCGGCGCTCGCCGCCGTCGTACCGCGGCACGGAGCCGTACAGCGCGAAGCTCACGCCGTCGAGGATGCTGGATTTGCCGGCGCCCGTGCGTCCGGAGATGAGGAAGACTCCGTCGCCGCAAAACGCGTCGAAGTCGACGGTCTGGGTCACGCGGAACGGCCCGAACCCGGTGAGCTCGAGGCGGTGCAGCTTCACGCAAGCGCCTCCGCTTTGGTGCGCTCGTCGAGGACGTCGGCGAGCAGGTCGGCCTCCCGCTCGGAGGCGCCCTGCCCGTCGCGGACGTGCTGCAGGAACGCGTCGACGAGCTCCCGGTCGCTGCGCGCCGCGCGCACCCGGTCGACGTAGGTGCCGCCGGCCCGCTCGCGAGCCGCCGCGGGGGTGTGCACGACCTTGGCGCAGTGCGGGAACCGTGCCTGCAGCCGCCGCAGCGGCTCGCGCTGCGGGAGGTCGTCGGTGTACTCCACGGACACCCAATCCTCCTCGTGCGCGGCGAAGCGCGCGTCGGTGAGGATGTCCTCGAGCGGCGCCCGGAGGGTCGCGAGCCGGCGCGGGACGGGCAGTTCGAGCCAGGTGACGCCGGCGAGACCGGTCGCATCCAGCTCGACGAGCCAGCTGCCGCGGGGCTTGGAGCCCTCGCCGAAGCTGTAGTGCAGGGGGGCGCCGGAGTAGCGCGCATGCGGCGCGAGCTCCTGCCGTCCGTGGATGTGGCCGAGGGCCATGTAGTCGACGCCGTCGAAGCACGACCACGGCACGACGTCGAGCCCGCCCTGCTGGATGTCGCGCTCGAGCTGCGGCGTGGGCTCGACCTTCGCGGCGAAGCAGTGCGCGATCGCGACCGACCGGCCTTCGCCGCGCTGCGCGAGATCGGCGCGGACGAGGTCCATGGCGTGGCCGAGGACGTCGGCCTGCGAGCGGGCGGCGGGCCACAGGTGGCGCAGCAGCGCGGGCTCGAGGAAGGGGATGCCGTAGAAGTGCACCGGGCCGTCGGCATCCGTCACCGTGATCGGCGTGCCGATGGCGGCAGGATCGGTGAGGACGTGGATGCCGTCGCGCAGCAGGCCGGCCTGGAAGCCCAGCCGTGCGGCGGAGTCGTGGTTGCCGCTCGTGACGATGACCTGCGCGCCGGTGTCGGCGAGCGCGCGCAGCGTGTCGGAGAGCAGGGTGTAGCAGGCGGCCGCGGGGGCGCCGGAGTCGAATACGTCGCCGGCGACGATGACGACGTCGACCTTCTCGTCACGCACCTGCTGTGTCAGCGCCTCGAGCACGCCGCGCAGCGCATCGAGCGTGGAGTGACCGTGGAAGGTCCGCCCGATGTGCCAGTCGGAGGTGTGCAGGATGCGCATGCCTCCACGCTACGAGCGAGCGCCGACATCCCCGGTGAAGCGGGCGGCGCTCCCCAGGATCAGGCGACGCGCGGGGCGTACCGTCCGGACTTCTCGGCCCGGGCGCGCGCCTTCGCGGCCTCCTCCTCGCGGTTCTTCGGCGGGGTCACGGCGACGAGGTCTTCGAGGAGGTGATGGGTTGCGTGCGCGATCTCGGCGACGGCACGGTCGAACGCGGCCTGGTTCGCCTTCGACGGCTTCGTCGTCCCGGCGATCTTGCGGACGTACTGCAGGGCTGCGGCGTGCACCTCGTCGCCGGTCGCGGCCGGCTCGAAGTTGTGCAGGGTGTGGATGTTGCGGCACATGCCCCCACGGTACGACGGCGTCCCGCGCGGCGACAGCCCCCGGATACGCTCGAGGGATGGGCGCGAGCGACGAGGGACCGAAGACGACGCCCGACCCCGCAGCCGAGTTCGCCGCGGCGGCGGATGACCTCGTGGAGCGGCTCGCCGGCGTCCCCGAGGAGGACGGCGTCGTGTCACCCTTCACCGTGGACGGCGCGGAGCTGATCCTCGAGGAGCTCGGCGCGGGCCCGCGCCTGTTCCTCCTCCTGCACGGGATCGGGATGGGGCGCCGCGTCTTCGCCGACCTCGCCGCGCACCTCGCGCCCCACGGCCGGGTCTGGATGATCGACCAGCCCGGCTACGGCGAGGCCCCGGAGCCGCCCCGGACCCCGACCATGGCGCGGACGGCGGACTTCGTCGCCGCCCTGCTGCGCGACCGCGGTGAGACGGATGCCGTCGTCATCGGCCACTCGATGGGCACGCAGGTGGCCGTCGAGCTCGCCGTCCGGCATCCGCAGCTCGTCGGCGCGCTGGTCCTCGCCGGACCCACCGTGGATCCGCGCGCCCGGACGGCGCCGCGGCAGCTCCTGCGCCTGGCGCGGGACCTCCTCGTGGAGAGCCCGCGCGTCTTCCTCCTCGGCGGCCGGGAGTACCTCCGCGCCGGCCCGCACCTGCGCCGCAAGATGACCGCCATGCTCGTGCACCGTCCCGAGGAGGTGTATCCCCGCGTCGCAGCGCGAACCCTCGTGCTGCGCGGGGCCGAGGACTACGTCGCGCCGCAGGAGTGGTGCGTGGGCGTGGCGACGCTCATCCCGGATGCCGAACTGGCCGAGCTGGCCGACCACGGGCACGAGACGCTCATCCGCGACGCGCGACCCGCGGCCGACCGCATCCTGGCCTTCGTTTCGGAGTGACGGCCGCTCAGCCGGAGATCTCCCGCACGAGGGCGGCGATGCGCCGCTCGTCGAGCTGCAGGCCCGTGTCCTGGAGCCGGCTGCGCAGCAGTTTCTCCACCATCGCGGCATCCTGCCCCTGGCCGTCGGAACGCACCTGGGCGAGAAGACCGTCGAGCTTGTCGTCCCCGGACGCCGTGTGGGTGTCCATGGCGGGGGCGTCCTGCGTGCCCGCCGCCGAGGCATCCGGCGTTCCGGCGGGGGTGGAGGCGGCGTCGTCAGGGTGGTCGTGCTCGTCGGCGATGGCACCACCGCCTACGCCGGCGTCGCTGGCCTGGGCTTTCGCGCCCGGTCCTCCGGCATCCGGGTAGTTGCCGCCCGGCTCGTCGAACTCGTTCGCCGTGCCGCTCATCGGTCGGCCTGCTCGTCGGTGACCATGTCGGGGTCGAGGCCCTGCTGGATCTCGGCGCTCTCCACGAACTGGTCGGAGATCTGCACGCCGTCGGGGGCGAGGATGCCGTCTCCCGCGGAGCCGCCTCCCTGCCGGTCGGCGTCGTCCGCCGCCTCGGAAGCGGCGAGCGAGGCGTCACCCGTCGCGGCGTCGCTCTGCTCCCTCGTCTCCTGGTCGGCGACGTCGCCGGATTCCCAGCCGCCGGCGGGGTTCCCGTCGATCATGCCCTCGGGGTTGTCTTGGTTCATGGCACGCTCCTTATCGGTCGTGCCCCCACCGTCGCCCACGGGCAGGCGGGCGGCCAGAGGGTTGACGCCCTCGGTGTTGTGCAGTAGCCGTGCGGTGGCCGCGGGTCAGCTCGCGCGGCGCGCGGCGAGGAGACCGGCGCGCTCGGGGTGCGCGGCGAACCAGTCGGCGACGTACCAGCACACGGGGCTGACGACCCGGTCGCCGCGCTGCTCGATGTCGGCGACGGCACGCTCGACGAGTTCGCCGGCGTACCCATGGCCGCGGAAGGTGGGCACGGTGTAGGCCCGGGTCATGGCGACGGTGCGACCGTCGTCGCGGTAGTCCAGGACACTGACGAGGTCATCGCCCTTGTGGAGCGTGTACCGCGAGGCGTCGGGTTCGTTCGCGAACGTGAAGCTCATGGCTCCACGCTACGCCGCTTCTCCGACAGCGAGCTGAGCCACGCGTCGACCTCTCGCTGTCCGCGCAGCCGCACCACCGGGACACCGTCCGCGATCCGCTGCAGCATCCGCTCCCGCGTCACAGGGTGGTTCGCCCACGCCCAGCGGACGATGTTGCGCTCCGGCTCCCAGCGCACCCAATCGCGCACCCGCTCCCGGTTTCCGTGCCACAGCTCCTTCTGCAGGATGCCGCGGCGCAGCGTCCTGCCGATGACCCGGCGCATAACGGTGCGGCGCGGATGGTCCAGCCAGACGTAGACGTCCGCGCCTCCAGGCGTCCCGGGGTCGAGCAGCCCCTGCAGCCGGGACGTCCAGTTGCCGTCCACGACCCAGCCGTCCGGATTCTCGGCAGCGAACGCGCGCACCTGCGCGTGCGCCTCATTCAGGTCGCGGTACGTCCACTCGGCATCCCAGAACACGGCATCGAGTTCGAGGCGCGCGACGCCGAGGATCTCCGCGAGCTGGGCGGCCAGATGCGACTTGCCGGAGCCCGAGGTGCCGACGATGCGGACCCGGCGAAGGGGCGGTTCAGTCACGACTGAGCAATCTGTCACATTCCGTCACGTTGTGACGACGGCATCCGTGCGGTTTGACACATGTGGACACGCTTCGTCATAATCAAGCCTATGACTGACAACGCACGCACTCTGTCCGCCCTGGAGGCGAACGGAACTGCCGGCATCATGATGCCGCAGCGTGTTGTCATGTGTTGCCGAATGTGTCGCTGACACGGTGATCCCCGCCGGGCTGCCCCGCCGCTTCTGAACGCGGTGCGCCAGCCCCCGAGCCACCGGCTCCCTCCGCCCACGACGCGGAAGCCGGCTGCCTCGCACATCGGCCGATCTGCGGCCGACCGCGCAACACACTCGAACCCGTGACGGGCACCGCGCCCCGGGTTCCCTCCCCGAAGGACTTCGCCATGTCGAACACCGCTCTCCTCACCCGCCCCGCCACCCGTCACCTGCGCGCCGTCGAGGATGTCGCCCCTGCCAAGCCCGCCGCGCCCGCCCCGGCTGCGGCCCTGCCGGCCGGCACCGCGCCCCGTGGCTTCGCCCTGTACGTCGGCATCGACGAGGCCAAGGCGGCCGCCGACGGCGTCAGCCTCTCCGTGCTCGTCGAGGCGCTGCGCCGCACGATCGGCGAGCTCGCCCCGCACGCCGAGACGTACGCCACGGTCGCCCTCGCCCCGGCCGGCGCCGGCGGACGGGATGTGGACGTCGTGCGCCTCGCGCTGCACGAGCCGAGCGCCGTCGCCCGCACGAAGCAGGACGAGCCGGCCGACGACCACGTCCCCGGCGGCGTCACGATCGACATCTCGCGCCGCCGCGTGCACATCGACGGCGAGGCCGCACCGCTCACCTTCAAGGAGTTCGAGCTGCTGCAGTACCTCGTGCTCCGCGAGGGACGGACGATCGAGCGCACCGAGCTCGTGTCGTCGCTGTGGAGCCACGCCGGCGACGACGAGGCGCCCGGTGAGCGCACGATCGACGTGCACGTGCGGCGCCTGCGCTCCAAGCTCGGCCGGTACGAGGACATCGTGCGCACCGTGCGGGGCATCGGCTACCGCTTCGACCGGCACGCCGACGTCGTCATCCGCTACGGGCACGGCACGCCGTCCCCCGACCGCTTCTGAGCCACTCGCGCTGCTCCGCCCCACGCCCGCCCTCCTGGACTTCATCCGCGCTGAATGGCGGGTGCAGCCCTCATGCACCCGCATCTTGGCGCGGGCGAATCGGGCGGCGAGGATTCATCCGCGGCGAATGGCGGGTCACAGCGGCCCGCACCCGCATCTTGACGCGGGTGAACCTCGGGGCGGGTAAACCTCGAGGCGCGGGTGAACCTCGAGGCGCGGGAAGCTCGAGGCGCGTGAGCCTCGCGTCCTGAGCTGTCAGGAGCGCGACGTAGGGTGGGCAGCATGACGACGGTCGCGACGGGACGGATGCCGCAGCGCGCGGCGCCGCCGATCGCCCATGGTCGCCCGATCGAGACCGAATACCGGCCGCGGACGCCCATCGACGCGGCCCGGGCGATCCGCTACCAGCAGCGCGGCGCCCACGACCCGAGCCAGACCACCCACGGCGGCGTCATCTGGCGCGCGACCCGCACTCCGCAGGGCATCGCGACCCTCGCCGTCCGCGTCGAGCGCGGCCTCGTCCGCGGAGCCGCCTGGGGCCCCGGGGCGGCGTGGACCCTCGAGCAGCTCCCCCGCCTGTGCGGAGCGGACGACGATCCGGAGGGGTTCGACGCGTCGCGGCATCCGCTCGTCGCGGAGACGCACCGGCGCCACCCGGGCCTGCGCATCGGCGGCACCGACCTCGTCTTCGACGCGCTCGCGAGCTCGATCTTCGAGCAGAAGGTCACCGGGCTGCAGGCGTTCGCCGCGTGGCGGGCGATCCTCACCTGGTTCGGCGAACGCGCACCGGGCCCGACGCCGAGGCCCATGTTCGCCCCGCCGGCGCACTGGCACCTCATCCCGAGCTGGGCGTGGCATCGCGCGGGCCTCGAGCCCCCGCAGTCGCGCACCGTCGTGGAGGCGGCGCGGCGGCGCGCGTCGATCGAACGCGCCGCCGCCGCGGCGCACGACGGAGACGCCCGCGACCGGCTGTTCATGGGCCTTCGCGGCGTGGGCATCTGGACGAGCGCGGAGACCCGCATCCGCACGTGGGGCGACCCGGATGCGGTCAGCGTCGGCGACTACCACGTGGCCCATGAGGTCGGCTACGCCCTCACGGGCCACCGCGTCGACGATGACGGCATGCTCGAACTCCTCGAGCCGTGGCGCGGACAGCGGCAGCGCGTCATCCGGCTGCTCGAGCTCAGCGGTGCGCGCGAGCCCCGCCGCGGGCCGCGTCTGCACCCGGAGGATCATCGGGGCCGCTGACACCCGTTGCGGGATGTCGGGGGTGCGCGCCACACTGGCGGCATCACCGCTGGAGAGGACAGCCGATGGACCTCAACGCGTACATCTCGTTCCGGAACACGGCGCGCGAGGCGCTGGAGTTCTACCAGTCCGTGCTGGGCGGCGAGCTCACGCTCAACGACTTCAGCGCCTACCCCGACATGGGCGTCGACCCGTCGGAGACGCATCTGATCATGCACGGGCAGCTCACGACCGAGGACGGCATGACGCTGATGGCATCGGACAGCCCGACCGGGATGCCGTATACCGCGCCGGCCGGGATCTCCGTCTCGCTCAGCGGCGACGACGCCGAGCGCCTGCAGCGCGCGTGGGACGGACTGTCTGACGGCGGCACCGTCGTGATGCCCTACGAGGAGCCGCCGTGGGGCGGTCGGTTCGGGATGCTGACCGACCGGTTCGGCATCGACTGGATGGTGGCGCTGAACGCATGACGGCGGTCGAACGGTGAGGATCGCCGTCGCCGGCGCGACCGGCACCGTGGGGCGGCATATCGTCGCCGCCGTCGAAGCGCAGGGCGACGAGGTGATCCCTGTCACCCGGAGTGCCGGCATCGACCTGCTGACGAGAGCGGGCCTGGAGCGGGCGCTGGACGGGGTGGATGCCGTCGTCGACGCCGTGAACGTCAGCACCCTGTCCGCGGAGAAGGCCGCCGAGTTCTTCGCCACGGCGACGGGCAACCTCGGCTCCGCCGCGCGGGCGGCGGGGGCGGCCAACGTCGTGCTTCTGTCCATCGTCGGCATCGACCGCAACCCGCACGGGTACTACGCCGGCAAGGTCGCGCAGGAACGAGCCCTCATCGAAAGCGGCGCGCCGGCGACGATCGTCCGGGCGACCCAGTTCCACGAGTTCGCGGCACAGATCGCCGGCCGCGCGAGGATCGGCCCGCTGCCGCTCGCGCCCACGGGCCGGGTGCAGCCGATCGCCGCGGCGGAGGTCGGCATCCATCTCGCCCGTACGGCCGCCCAGCCGCCCCACGGCCTCGCGCCGGACCTCGCCGGCCCGCGCGAGGAAGCGCTCGACGACATGGTGCGCCGATGGTGGTCGCACGCGCACGGCCGCCGCGGCTGGATCCCGTCGATCGCGCTGCCGGGCGCACAGATGAAGGGCATGCGGGCAGGTCTCAACCTGCCCGGCCCGGACGCCGTGCTCGGAACGCAGACCTTCGACGAGTGGCTGTCAGCCCAGTAGCTCGGGGCGCTCGAACTCCGCGCCGTCGATGTGCTGGGCGAGGAACGCGAACACCGTCTCGTACCAGACCTTCGCGTGCGGGGGCTTGAGCACCCAGTGGTTCTCGTCGGGGTAGTAGAGGAACCGGTGCGGGATCGTCCCGTCCTCGGCGGCGAAGTGCTCGTTGAGCTCCGACCACAGCCGCAGGCTCTCCCCGATCGGCACGCGGTAATCGCGGTCGCCGTGGATGACGAGCAGCGGAGTACGGATGTCCTTCACGAAGCGGTGTGGCGAGTTCTCGACCATCCCCTCGGCGGTGAAGATCCGCTGCCAGTAGGAGGAGTCGTCCGTCGTGCCGTTGAACTGGTCGAGGGCCCACAGGCTCGCGTGCGTGACGATGGCGCGGAAGCGGTCGGTGTGCCCGGCGACCCAGTTCGCCATGTAGCCGCCGAACGATCCGCCCATCGCGGCCGTGCGCGTCTCGTCGATCTCCGGCCGCGCGACGACGGCGTCCGTGATCGTCATCAGGTCGGTATAGGGCTTGCCGCCCCACGCGTTCCAGCCGCGCGCGATGAACTCGAGACCGTAGCCGGTCGACAGTGCGGGGTCGGGAAGCAGCACGGCGTACCCGCGCGCGACGGCCAGCTGCGGGTTCCAGCGCCAGCTCCACGCGTTCCAGCTGTTCAGCGGTCCGCCGTGGATCCACAGCAGGAACGGCGCCGGGTTCTCGGCGCTCGCGCCCGGCGGCAGGAGGAGCCAGCCGCGCACGCGCGCGCCGTCGCCGGCCGTCGCGTCGACGTCGGTCACGGTGCCGGGCACCGCGGGGAGGGCGACGGGGCTGACCAGGGGCACCGCCGTGCCGTCGCGGGCGACGCGGACGGCGTGCGGGGGCGTCATCCAGTTCGACCGCAGCGCGACGATCTCGCCGGTGGATGCCGCGACGTCGACGTCGGTGTAGGTGAAGTCGTCGCGGGTGAGCTGCTCGACGGGGCCGCCGTCCATGGGCACCCGGAAGATGGGGCCGCGGCCGTCCTGGTCCGCCGTGACGATGAGCGCGGTGTCGTCGCGGTCGAACCGGATGCTGGTGGGCCAGCGGTCCCACCCGTCCGCGATGCGACGGGCCCCGGAGCCGTCGATCCCCGCGACCCACAGTTCCTGGTCTGCCGGGGCGGACGGGTCGCCCATCGCCGCGCGGACGAAGGCGAGCGTCGCGCCGTCGTGGCTGATGACGGGGTGCTCGAAGTACGTGTCGGCCTCGTCGAACAGCACCGTCCGGTCACCGCTCGCGGTGTCGATCGCGACGAGCCGGTACCGGCCCTCGCGGCCCTGGGCGGTGCGCAGCGCCGCCACGAGTGTCTTCCCGTCCGGCGTGAGCGCCGTCCCGGCATCCTCCGCGCCGCGCCCGGCGACGAGTGTCCGCGGACGCGGCAGGCTTTCCGGGTACGGCGTCACGGCATCCTGGTCGTCGCCCTCGGCGGCATCCTCGGGCTGGTCCACGAGCACGGCGATCGTGTCGGCGAAGCCGGTGAGGTCGAGGGTGTGCAGCGCCGGCGCGGCCGGGCCGAGGTCGTGGTCCCAGTACCGCACGGGGTACGCGTCGTGCAGGATCGCGGAGACCTTCAGCTTCTTCCGCGCGGCGCGCAGCCGGGCGTCGGCTTCGATGCTGTCGGCGGAAGGTAGCAGCGGGGCGCCCAGCACGAGCACGTCGGCGCCTTCGGCCGCGGTGACGCCGGCGACGCCCCCCGCGAGGCGGGTGACGGGCCGCGCCTCGCCGCCGGCGGCGGGCAGCAGCCACAGCTGCGCCTGCTCGGCGTCCTCCTCGGCTTCGGTGTCGGGGCGCGCCGAGACGAAGAGGATGTCGCCGCGAGCGGTGAACGCGGCCCCGGTCTCGCCCTTCGCGGAGCGGGTCAGCCGCACCGGCACGCCGTCGCCATCGACCGGGACCTCCCACAGCGACCGCTCGTAGGCGGTCTTGTCCTTGCCGAGCGTCGCGACCGTCAGCACGGCGCGCGTGCCGTCCGGCGAGAGCGCGAGCGCCTCGATGCGGGGCTGGGAGAGGTAGTCGTCCAGGGAGTGGAAGGGGGTCGTCGCCATGGCATCCACGCTAGCGGCCGCTCACATCTCCTCGTGGGTATCGGGGTCGCCGTCCCACAGCCGGCCGCGTTCCAGCCCGCTGATCGCGGCGACCTCGTCGTCGCTGAGCTCGAACCCGAACACGTCGGCGTTCTCGATCTGGCGCGCCGGGTCGGCGGACTTCGGGATCGGAGTCGAGCCCAGCTGCGTGTGCCAGCGCAGCACGACCTGCGTCGGGGTCACCCCGCGTGCCGCGGCGATGTCGGCGATGACCGGCTCGGTCAGCAGTTCGCTGCGCCGCGCGAGCGGGCTCCAGCTCTCGGTGCGGATGCCGTGCTCGGCGTGGAAGGCACGCAGGTGCGCCTGCGGGAAGTACGGGTGCAGCTCGACCTGGTTGACCGCCGGCGTCACCCCCGTCTCGTCGATGAGGCGCGTCAGCATCGCAGCGGTGAAGTTCGAGACGCCCACCGAGCCGACCTTGCCCTCGTCGCGCAGCGCGAGCATCGCGCGATAGGTGGAGACGTACTTGTCGATCCGGGGGTTCGGCCAGTGGATGAGGTAGAGGTCGATGCGGTCCAGCCCGAGGCGCTGGAGCGAGCCTTGGGCGCTGCGGATCGTCTCGTCGAAGCCGTGGTCGCGACCGGGGACCTTCGTCGTGACGATGAGGTCCTCACGGATGCCGGTGCGTCGCACCGCCTCGCCGACCTCGGTCTCGTTCCGGTAGTTCACGGCGGAGTCGAGGAGCCGATAGCCGCTCTCGACGGCGGCGACGACGGCGTCGACGCCTTCCGGGCCGGTCAGCTTGTAGGTGCCGAGCCCGAGCTGGGGGAACGGGGTGCCGTCGTTGAGGGTGACCGTGGGAATCGTGACCATGCGCCCACGCTACGCCTCGTCAGGCGATGAGCGCCTCGATGGCCGTGAGCACCCCGTGGTCGGCGTTGGAGGGCGCGCGATGCCGTGCCACGGCCACGATGTCCGGGTGCGCCTCGGCCATCGCGTACGACCAGTCCGCGGCCTGGAGGAGTTCCAGGTCGTTGAGGTAGTCGCCGAACGCGGCCGTCTGCGCGGGTGTCACGCCGAGCGCCCGCTGCAGGCTCTGCAGTGCGAGACCCTTGTTCACGCCCCGGTTCATGATGTCGACCCAGTGCAGGCCCGAGACGACGACCTGGTGCGTGGTCCGCAGGTCGGCGAGCGCGGGCGCGGTGTGGGTCTCGCCGCCGTCGGCGTCGTAGACGGCGACCTTGAGGATCTGATCGTCGACGGCCAGCAGGTCGTCGACGACCTCGAGGGCGGCGTAGTACTTCTCGGTCTCGGCCCGGAACTCCGCGTCGGCGCCCTCGATATAGGCGGAGCGCTTGCCGCACACGACGACGCCCAGGTTCGCGCCGGCCGCGGCGAGCGCGCGCAGGCGGGTGATGAGGAACGCCGTGAACGCGGGGTCCATCGCATCCGAGCTGATCTCCTCGTCGCCGCGGACGACATACGCGCCGTTCTCGGCGATGTAGTCCAGCTCCGCATCCACGCCCGCGAACATCCGCTGCAGCGTCGCGAGCTGACGGCCGCTCGCGGGGGCGAACGCGATCCCCCGGTCGTGCAGGCGGTCGAGCAGCGCCCACAGGGGCGCGGGGATCGCGCCGCCCGGCTCGAGGAGGGTGCCGTCCATGTCGACGGCGATGAGGCGGATGTCGGGAGTGCTCACGCCTCCATCGTCTCAGGCCCGGGCTGGGGGTTATCCCGAACCGAGGTCTCCGGATGCCTCCGCTGTGCCGGCGCACGCCGCGTCCTACCTTGGTGACATGACCACCCCAGCGACATCCCAGACCCCGGCCGTGCCGGCGCGGTCGCGGCGCATCCGCCCCCTCATCCACCTCGGCGCGCTCGCGCAGCTCGCCGCCCTCGGCATCGTCGGCACCGCGCTGTTCACGGTGCTGATCACCTTCCTGAGCCTCGGCGTGAGCCTCCTCGTCGCCGCCGGCATCGGCCTGCTGTTCCTTGTCGCGTTCGTCTACCTGCTGTGGGCGACCGGATGGCTCGAGTACGAGCGCGTCGACGGCCTGTACGGCTACGGACTCCCGCCCCTCCGGGCGCGGCGCAGCGGCGTCCCCGGATTCGGCGGCTGGCTCCGCACACTGTGGCAGCAGTTCATCGACGGCCCGATGTGGCGCGGTGTCGCGAGCGCCGCGATCTCCACCGTGCTCGGCCTCGTCGTCCTCCCGGCCGTCGCGTGGCTCGTCGGCAGCGTCGTCCTGCTGTTCGCCCCGCTCACCGGGGCCGACACCGCCCGCATCCCCGCCACCGGCATCGACGTCGGCGGGGAATGGGCGCTGCCCGTCGGCATCCTCGGCATCATCGTCTCCGCCGCGCTGCTGCTCGGCATCGCCCTGCTGCACGCCGTCCTCACCCGCGCGATCCTCGTGCCCTCGCGGGAGGCGCTGCTCGCCGAGCAGGCGCGCACCGCCGGCGTCCAGCGCGCCGGGGCCGTCCGGGCCAGCGAGGTGGAGCGCACCCGCATCGAGCGCGACCTGCACGACGGCGTCCAGCCGCGGCTCGTGTCCGTCGGGATGACGCTGGGCCTCGCCCAGCAGAAGATCGACAGCGACCCCGTCGCCGCGAAGGCGCTCATCGACGAGGCGCACACCTCGACGAAGGCGGCCATCACCGAGCTCCGGCAGCTGGCCCGCGGCATCCACGCGTCCGTGCTGGATGACCGGGGACTGGATGCCGCCCTCTCCGCCCTCGCCGCCCGGTCGCACGTGCCCGTGCACCTCGACGTCCGCGTCGACGGACGGTGCAGCGCGACGGCCGAGGCGGCCGTGTACTTCGCGATCGCCGAGTCGCTCACCAACGCCGCGAAGCATTCGCGGGCGACCGACTGCCGCGTCGTCGTCCGGCGCCGCGACGACGGGACCCTGTGGGCCCGCGTCGAGGACAACGGCGTCGGCAGCGCCCGGGTCCTCCCCGGCGGCGGCCTCGACGGCATCACCAACCGCATCCTCGCCGCCGGCGGCACGGCCCGGCTCGACAGCCCGGCCGGCGGCCCGACGTCCCTGGAGGTGAGCGTCCCGTGCGCATCCTGATCTGCGAAGACTCCGCCCTGCTGCGCGAAGGACTCGTGCGCGTGCTGGAGGACGCCGGCCACACGGTCGTCGCCGCCCTCCCCGACGCCCGCGACCTCGTGACGGTCGTCGGCGACACGGGACCCGAGCTCTGCATCCTGGATGTCCGCCTCCCTCCGACGTTCACCGACGAAGGGATCCGCGCGGCGCTGGCCCTGCGGGCGGAGCACCCGGCGCTGCCGGTGCTGGTGCTCAGCCAGTACGTCGAGGAGCGGTACGCGAGCGACCTCATCACGGGGCAGGGCGCGGCCCTCGGCTACCTGCTGAAGGACCGGGTCGCCGACGTCCGGGACTTCCTGGCCTCGATCGAGCGGATCGGGGCAGGGGCCACCGTCCTCGACCCCGAGGTCGTGGCGCAGCTGCTGACACGGCGGGCCCGCGACGAGCGGATGGCGCGGCTCACCGACCGCGAGCGCACCGTCCTCGCCCTGATCGCCGAGGGCAAGAGCAACCAGGCGATCGCCCAGACCCTGTTCATCTCCGAGGCGAGTGTCGAAAAGCACATCACCTCCCTCTTCCAGAAGCTCGGCCTCGAACAGGACGAGCACGGCAACCGGCGCGTCCTGGCGGCGCTGGTCCACCTCGAGCACGGCGGCACTCAGCCGCAGAACGGAGCACTCCGATGAGCACCACCCTCACTCCCCCGCCCGCATCCGCACCCCAGGCGCCGCCCCCGGCCGAGCCGCGCGGCTCGTCCCGGGTCATCGCGATCCTCGCGATCGCCTTGGGCGCGGCCCTCATCCTCGGGACGATCGTCATGTCGATCATCGGCGGCATCCGCTCCGCCGCGGTCCGCACCGAGTCGCTCAGCGCCGACGCCGCCGGCGTCACGGCCCTGGACATCGACGTGGCGGCATCCGAGTTCCGGATCGCCTACGGCGGGTCGGAGGCCTCACTCTCGGTTACGGGCGGCAGCGGCACGAGCAACTGGCGCCTCGAGCGGACGGGCGACACGCTCGTCGTGTCGTCCGACCGGGGCTGGTTCCGCGGCTGGGGCTGGTTCCGCGGCGAGGAGCGCGCGGTGCTCACGCTGCCGGAGCGCCTGGCCACGACCGCCGTCGACGCCTCGTTCGACGTGGGCGCGGGATCGCTCCGCGCCGACGGCACCTACGGGACGCTCGAGCTCGACCTCGGCGCGGGCTCGATCGACGTGAGCGGCACGGCCGAGCAGCTGGATGCCGACGTCTCGGCGGGGCGCGTGTCCGTCGACCTGCGCGAGGTCCGCGCCGGAACCGTGCAGGTGAGCGCCGGCGAGCTCGTCGGCTCGGTGGACGGCGACGTCGACGAGCTGAACCTCGACGTCAGCGCCGGACGGATCGACCTCGAGGTTCCCGACGTCCGGTACGCCATCACCTCGGACGTCTCGGCCGGCGACTTCACCCACGACCTGACGACCGACCCGGGCGCGGATCGCCGCATCGACGTCAGCGTGTCGGCCGGCGGCGTGACGCTGCACGGCGCCCGCTGACCCCGGCCCCAGGGGCGCCCCGGATCCGTCCGGGGCGCCCCTTTCCGCGCGTGGCCCGGGGCCCTGCGGTCGGCTGCGCGTCGCTGTGAAGGACACCGCGCCGGGATTCTTCCGCGCCGAATGGCGGGTCCGGCCGCGGCGCACCCTCACTTCGGCGCCGGTCGACGTCACCGCCCGATGTGATCCGCGCCGAATGGTGGGTCGCGCGTCTGCACACCCGCACGTCGGCGCGGGTCAATGCCCCGGCGCGGCAGGCCTCAGGCCAGGCGCTCCTGCAGCCAGCCGAGGATCGCGACGGCCTGGTCGTACTGGAAGGCGCGCAGGGTGGGGATGCCGGGCACGTCGGGCTCCTGCGAGACGGCGAGGAAGTGCCCGGCGATGCCGATGAGCACCCGGTCGGCATCGAGCGCCGGCATCCCCGCGAAGACCGAATGCTCCGCGACGACGGCCTCGACATCCGCCTCGGGGTCGAGATACCGCACGTTGAAGAGCAGGGTCAGCGCGTCGAGCCAGCCGGCGCCGCGCGCGGCCCACGGCCAATCGATCAGCACGACCGAGCCGTCCGAGCGGAGAAGGACGTTGTCGGCGCGGACGTCGTGGTGCACAAGACGGTCGCCGGCCACGGCATCCGGCATCCGCAGCCCCTCGTCACGCAGCCACGGCAGGCGCTCGGCGACCCAGCCGGGGAGCGTCCCCGGCAGGGACGGCACACGATCGATCCTCGACCATCCCGACCCGTAATGCCCTGCCACGGTGGCCATGTCGACGATCGCCTCGGCGGCGGGCACGGGCCGCTCAGCCACCGAGCCCAGCGCGCCGAGTACCGCGACCAGCTCGTCGTGCACCCAGGGGGTGTGCGGATGCCGCGCCTCGACGTCCTCGAGGATGAGGGCGATGCGGTCACCGTGGTCCACGACACCCAGGAAGCGCGGCGCCGGGATCTCCGGCGGCAGGAGTGCGCTGATCGCGGCCTCCCGGCGATGGATGCCGACGACGTCGGGGTTGACGGCATCCGTCCCGGTCTTCACGAACGCGCGCCGCCCGTCGGCCAGACGGACCCGATCCGCGCTCCCCGGCGAGAAGCCGCCGGGCTGGGACTCCGCCGCGACGACCGGCGCGCCAAGGAGAGCCTCCACGTCCGCGCGCAGGCCGGCGTCGACCTCCGCCCATGCCTGTCGCCTCGTCGCCATCCCCTCACCTTCGCACAGCGCCCGCTGACCGCGGGCGCGCGGGCGCAGCGCGAAATTCATCCGCGCCGAATGGCGGGTCACACGTAGGCACACCCGCACTTCAGCGCCGACGAATCGGGGCACCGGTATTCGCCCGCGCCGAATGGCGGGTCACGCGTCCGCACACCCACACTTCGGCGCGGATGAAGCGCGGACGAGGCGCGACACCGACGCTGCCCCGACACAGCGACCCCCGACCGCACTCGACCCACAACCCCGATTCACACGGCCGCGGGCACATGTGCCCGCGCACCCGGAGGACTACCGTGGACGGGTGACCACTCCCATCGACGCCACCACCACGACCGCCTGGGCCGAACTCTCCGCCCACAAGAGCGGGTTCACTCCCGACCTGCGCGGCTGGTTCGCCGCCGATCCCGGCCGCGTCGAACGGCTCACGTTCGACCTCGCCGACCTGCGCGTCGACCTGTCGAAGAACCTGGTCGACGACGGCATCCTCGCCTCCCTCGTCGCCCTCGCCGAGCAGACCGGCGTCGCTGAGCGCTACGCCGCGATGCTGTCCGGCGAGAAGATCAACACGACCGAGAACCGCGCCGTGCTGCACACCGCCCTGCGCCGCCCCGCGGGGGCGACTCCCGCGCTGCACGTCGACGGCCAGGACATCGACCACGACGTCCAGGAGGTGCTCGAGGCGATGGCCGCGTTCGCCGAGCGCGTTCGCTCCGGCGAATGGACCGGCGTCACCGGCAAGAAGGTGAAGACCGTCGTCAACATCGGCATCGGCGGCTCCGACCTCGGCCCCGTCATGATCTACGAGGCGCTCCTGCCGTACGCCGACGCCGGCATCCAGGCGCGCTTCGTCTCCAACATCGACCCGTTCGATCTGGCCGACACGACGAAGGATCTCGACCCCGAGACGACGCTGTTCATCGTCGCGTCGAAGACCTTCACGACCCTCGAGACCCTGACCAACGCGCGCCTCGCGCGCGACTGGCTGTGGGCGGGCCTGCAGTCCGCGGGCGCGATCGACGGGTCGGACGAGCAAAAGACGGATGCTGTCGCCCACCACTTCGTCGCGGTCTCCACGGCCCTGGACAAGGTCGCCGCATTCGGCATCGACACCGCCAACGCGTTCGGCTTCTGGGACTGGGTGGGCGGCCGCTACTCCGTCGACTCGGCGATCGGCCTGTCCCTCGTCATCACGCTGGGGCCGGATGCGTTCCGCGAGCTGCTCGCCGGGTTCCACGCCGTCGACGAGCACGTGGCATCCACCCCGCTCGCGGAGAACGTGCCCGTCCTCATGGGGCTGCTCAACGTCTGGCACACGAACTTCCTCGGTGCGCAGTCGCACGCCGTGCTCCCCTACGCACAGCAGCTGCACCGCTTCGCGGCGTACCTGCAGCAGCTCACGATGGAGTCCAACGGCAAGTCGGTGCGCTGGGACGGCTCGCCCGTCACGACCGACACCGGCGAGGTCTTCTGGGGCGAGCCCGGCACGAACGGCCAGCACGCGTTCTACCAGCTCATCCACCAGGGGACGCGCCTCATCCCCGCGGACTTCATCGCGTTCGTGAACCCGGCCTACCCGCTCGCCGACGACGGCCGCGACGTGCACGGCCTGTTCCTCGCGAACTTCCTCGCGCAGACGAAGGCGCTCGCGTTCGGCAAGACGGCGGAGGAGGTCGAGGCCGAGGGCACGACCGGCCCGCTCGTCGCCGCGCGCACGTTCGCCGGCAACCGGCCGACGACGTCGATCTTCGCGCCCGCGCTCACGCCGCGGGTGCTGGGCGAGCTCGTCGCGCTGTACGAGCACATCACCTTCACGCAGGGCGTCATCTGGGGCATCAACTCGTTCGACCAGTGGGGCGTCGAGCTCGGCAAGCAGCTCGCGCTGCAGATCGCGCCGGCGATCGAAGGCGATGAGGATGCCGTCGCGGCGCAGGATGCCTCGACGAAGGCGCTGCTGGACTACTACCGCGCGCACCGCGTCTGACCCGGACGGGCCGATCAGCGCAGCTGCAGGGTGTTCCAGGCTCCCGGCTCGTCGAGCTCGCCGTAGACGACCTCGGCGCCGTCCGCCGATACGGACGCGGCGCAGACGAGGAGGGAGAGGGTCGGGTAGCCGAACGGCCGGTTGTCGCGGATGATCGCCCGGTCATCGGTCGGCCCCAGTGCCGTGGTCTGCTCGAGCGTCGCGAGCCACGGCGCCCACCAGCGCTCACCGTCGCCGGGCTCGCCGAACGCCTCCCGCCACGCCGCGATGCGCGCCGTGGTGGGGTCGTCGATGTCGTCGTGCGCGATCATGTGCGTCCCGGGGGCGAGGCGCACCCGGCGGACGGTGGCACCGTCCCACATCGTCACCCGGGCGCCCGCCTGGTCGACCTCCACGAGGTTGAAGCCGTGCGTGTGCGGCGGGTCGTCGAGTGCCGTGCCGCCCACGGCATCCAGCACGACGTGCCCGCGCGAGGACAGCTCCACCCCTTCGGGGACATCGACATCCGCGCGATTCAGGATGACCGCGACCCGCCCGGCGACCGGGTCCGCAGCGAGCCACGCGCCGCCGGCACGGGAGTCGCGGACGCCGAGGACACCGGGATGCGCCTCCGGCCACCACGGCCCGAGCGGATCCCAGGCACGGCCCGGGTCTTCATCCCGGACGGCGAGCAGGCGCGTGGGCGCACCGGCATCCTCGGGAACGTGGATGATGACGGTGCACATCCGCTCGCCCTTCCGTCCGATCGCCTGCGAGGATCGGATCATGTTCGTTGTCGTGGGTGTCAGCGGCGGCATCGCCGCCTACAAGACGGTCCATCTCGTGCGCGCACTCGTGACCAACGGCCACGAGGTGCACGTCATTCCCACGGAGGACGCGCTGCGCTTCGTCGGGACGACCACCTGGGAGGCGGTCAGCCGCCATCCTGTCACGACGTCGGTGCACGATGACGTCGCCGAGGTGCGGCACGTCGCGCTCGGCACGCGCGCCGACCTCGTGGTCGTGGCGCCGGCCACCGCCAACACGCTGGCGAAGATGGCCGCGGGGATGGCGGACAACCTGCTCGGAGTGACGCTGCTCGCCACGACCGCACCGGTGCTGGTCGCGCCCGCGATGCACACCGCGATGTGGGAGCATCCCGCGACGGCGGCCAACATCGCCGTACTGCGGGGGCGCGGGGTGCACATCGTGGGACCGGCGGACGGGCCGCTCACCGGTGGCGACAGCGGGCCGGGGCGGATGAGCGAGCCCGAGGAGATCCTCGCCGCTGCGCTGGCCCTCGTCCCGACGCGGACCGACCTGGCCGGACTCACGGTGGCGGTGTCCACGGGCGGCACCCGCGAGCCGATCGACCCCGTCCGCTTCCTCGGCAACCGGTCCAGCGGGCGCCAGGGGGTCGAGGTGGCTCTGGCCGCCGCCGACCGCGGGGCGCAGGTCCGGCTCGTCGCGGCCCACGTCGACGACGGGGTCCTGAGCGCGGTCGCCCACCACCCGCGCATCGGGCTGGAACGGGTCTCGACGGCCGGCGACCTGCGCACGGCGATGCACGCCGCGGCCGCCGACGCCGATGTCGCCGTCATGGTGGCCGCGGTCGCCGACTTCCGGGTGGATGCCGTGTCCGACGAGAAGATCCGCAAGGAGGACGGCGACGGCACGGCCACCCTGCGCCTGGTCGCGAACCCCGACATCCTCGCCGAGCTGGTGGCCGCACGCGGCGAGGCCCAGACGATCGTCGGGTTCGCCGCCGAGACCGCGACCGAGGATGCCGAGCTGCTCGATCGCGGGCGGCGGAAGCGCGCCCGGAAGGGTGTGGACCTGCTGGCCGTGAACCGCGTCGACTGGGCGCGGGGGTTCGAGGCGGCGGAGAACGCGGTCGTCGTCATCGATGACGCCGACGACGTCGTCACCGAGGTGTCGGGATCCAAGCGCGCCGTCGCGGATGCGCTGTGGGACGCCGTCCTCGCGCACCGCGCGCGCTGAGCCGGCGGCTGAGCCGGCGCGACGGTCAGTCCGAGGCTGCCGCCGCAGCCGCCACGGCGGCGCGTGCCAGCCACGCGGGCGGGTCACCGTAGCGCTGCGAGGGGATGAGCCGCCCCGCCGCAGAGTCCGCGACGAGCGTCGCAAGCCGGTCGGCACGGGTCTGTTCCCGCTTCGCGCTCTGCACCCAGTTCGTCGCGAGGCGCCGGTATGACGCCGTCGCGACCTCCCAGAACGCCTGCGCCGCGGGGTTCGCCGCGATCGCCGCCTCCTGCTGCGCCGTCATCTCCGCGCGCTGCTCGTACGAGTAGACGCCGGTGCGCGACGCCGACCGCCGCTCGTACGCGGCGATCCCCGCGGGATGCATCCGCCCCTCCGCGAGGAGCCGTTCCACATGGGCGATGTTGATCTCGCTCCAGTTGGAGTTCGGCTTCCGTGGCGTCCAGCGCTGCCGGCGCGAGCTCTCGTCGATCCGCTGGCTCACCGAGTCGATCCAGCCGAAGCAGAGCGCTTCGGGCACGGCTTCGTCCCAGGTGATCCCCTGTCTCGGGTCGCCCTTGCGGTAGATCCCCATCCACAGCTCCGTGGCCGTGGCGTGGTTCTTCTCCAGCCACGCGCGGAAATGCGCGGGGCCGGAGAAGAAGACCGCAGGGCGTTCCTCCATCTACGCCTTCGTCTGGACGTCCAGGAGGGGCGCACCGGAGGCGACGGGCCCGAGCGCGACGGGGTCGACCGTGGCGAAGGCATCGGCGTTCAGCACGATCACGGGGGTGATGAGCGGGTAGCCGGCATCCTCGATGACCTTGCGGTCGAAGACGACGAGCGGGGTGCCGACCTCGACGCGGTCGCCGTTCTTGACCTTGACCTCGAAGCCTTCGCCCTTGAGGTTGACGGTGTCGATGCCGACGTGGATGAGCACCTCGATGCCGTTGTCCAGCTGCAGGCCGAACGCGTGACCGGTGGGCTGCGCGGCGACGACGGTGCCGACGCCGGGCGAGACGACCGTGTCGCCGGTGGGCTGGATCGCGACACCGGGGCCCATGATCCCGCCGCCGAAGACCGGGTCGGGGACCTCGGAGAGCGCGACGACGGTGCCGTCGAGCGGGGAGGCGAGCTGCAGGAGCGTGCCCACCTCGGCCGTCGCGGTGGCGGTGGCCACGGAAGACGGTGCCGCCGCGGCGCCGCCGTTGGCGACCACCGGGGCCGCCGTTGCCGCGCCGACGGAGGCTGCGCCGGCGGGCGCCGCCACGAGGGCGCCGTCGTCTGCGACATCCTCCTTGTCCTTGTAGCCGGAGATGACGACGAGCGTCATGGCGGTCGCGAAGGCGGCGATCACGGCGATGCCGTACAGCAGCACGCTGTCGAAGGCCGGGATGGTCAGGAGCGACGTGAAGACGAACGCCTCGGTGCGGACGCCGCCGCCGATGCCGATGATGAGACCGCCGACGAGGCAGCCCACGAGCATCCGCGGGTAGATGCGCTTGAACCGCAGGTGGATGCCGTAGAGCGAGGGTTCGGAGATGCCGCCGAGGAGACCCGCCGCCAGGGCGCCGGTCGCGGTCTGCTTCATCTGCTTGTCCTTCTCCCGCCACGCGAGGAGCAGGACGCCGGCGGTCGCACCGAAGCACGCGAAGTTCCACGCGCCCATGGGGCCCTGGATGAAGTCGTAGCCGAGGGTCTGGATGTTGAGCAGCATGATCGCGTTGATCGGCCAGTGCAGACCCAGCGGGACCATGAACGGGTAGGCCAGCGGAATGATGATCGCGAAGATGAACGGCGAGAACGAGTTGATGGCGCTGAGGAAGTTCGCGAGCGCGGCACCGACGTACACGCCGATGGGGCCCAGCAGGAACGCGGTGAGCGGGATCATGATGAGCATCGCGAGGAACGGCACGAAGATGAGGTGCAGGTTCTCCGGGATGATCTTCTTCAGCAGCCGGTAGAGCGGGCCGAGGACAGCCGCCATGAGCAGCGGCGGGAAGACCTGCGACGCGTAGTTGAACACCGTGAGCGGGATGCCGAAGATCGGGATGGTCGTGATCTCGGAGCCCAGGAAGATGATCTGCGAGGCGCCCTCCTGGGTGCCCAGGGCCGTGAAACCGGGGAGCATGACGACGGCCATGATCGCGAAGCCGACCCACGGGTCGGCGCCGATCTTCTGCGACGCGTTGTAGGCGACCATGAGCGGCAGGAAGATGAACACGCACTGCCACATCAGGTTGATGAACTGCCAGGACGGCTCGAGCGTCACGCCCGGGGCGTTCCATGCGGGGATCACACCCAGCGTCGCCATGAGCGCCATGAAGGTGATGAACAGGGAGGCGCCGAGCAGCGCACCGAGGATGGGGCGGAAGGAGTCCGAGAGGAACTCGAACAGCGAGTCGAGCCAGGCGACCTTGCCGCGCGGGCCCTTCGCGCGCTCACGCGCCTTGATGGCCTCCGCCGATTCGGGCGCGGCGGCCGTGCTGCCGGACATGGCGGGCAACGCCATGATGTCGTTGTAGACGGTCTGCACGCCTCCGCCGATGACGACCTGGAAGCGGTCGCCGGCCTGCGGCACGGCGCCCATGACGCCCGGGATCTGCTCGACCTTCGCCTTGTCGACGGAGGTGCCGTCGTTCAGCTGGAAGCGCAGACGGGTGGCGCAATGGGTGAGGTTCGCGACGTTTCCGGCGCCGCCGAGGGCGTCGACGATGGCGGATGCGGGGCTCTCAGGCATGATGGCGTGCTCTCTGTGGGGGGCCTTACGTCGGCGACTCTATACCGCGCATCGATTTCGCATAAGCGGGGTGAGCGTGTGGACGGACCACAATTCCTTCCGACCCCCCGGAGACTTTTCTCCCCTCTTCACTCCATGGTGTGTCACCGTGTCGGTACCGAGGGGCAGGATGTGCGGCATGGACATCGAACTCCTGCAGCCCGCGGGACTCGTCGCGAGTCCCGCTTTCAGTCACGTCGCCGTCGTCCCGCCGGGCGCGACGACCATCTACGTCGGCGGCCAGAACGGCGTCGACGAAACCGGCACCGTCGTCTCCGACGATGTCGCCGCGCAGTCCGTGCAGGCCGTGGAGAACGCCCGGACGGCGCTCGCTGCGGCCGGGGCCTCCCTCGACGACGTCATCGGCTGGACCGTCCTCCTCGACGCCTCGGCCGACCTCGGTGCGGCGTACGGCGCGATCGCCCCGATGCTCGCACGGGAGGGTGCGCCGCCGCTCGTGACGGCGGCGCTCGTCGCGGGCCTCGCGGTGCCCGGTGCACTCATCGAGGTGAGCGCGGTGGCCGCCCTCGGGCCGGCGTAGCCGTCCGGCACGGACCGCGGGGCCGACCCGGGCATCGGGGTGCATGCCCCTAGCCCGGCGCGGCCACCTCCGCAAGGTGGTGTCTGCGAACCGCGTCGACGCCTATCCTGACGGGACGTGTCCCCGCCACGGACGGGACGCAACGGCGCGCGGGCATCCGGCGCGCGACGCCGGAGGAGGTCGCATGGTGCTGGGTTCAGGTCACGGCCGCCGCGACGCCGTCGTCGTGGGAGCCGGACCGAACGGGCTGGCAGCCGCGGTCACGCTCGCGCGCGCGGGCCTCTCGGTGCGCGTGTACGAGCGCGCCTCGCGAGCCGGAGGGGGCGCCGCGACGCGCGAGCTGACCTTGCCCGGGTACCTGCACGACGTGTGCTCGGCGGTGCATCCGCTCGCCTTCGAGTCTGCGTTCTTCCGGGCCTTCGGGCTCCGCGACCGCGTGCGCTTCATCACCCCCGATGTCTCCTTCGCGCAGCCGCTGGACGGGGGACGGGCGGCCGTGGCCTTCCGCGACCTCGCCCGCACGCGTGACGGGCTCGGACTGGACGGGAAGGCGTACGAGCGCCTCCTGCGGCCGCTCGTCGAACACGCCTCCCACGTGGCCGACCTGACCGGGTCGACCCTGGTGCGGGTCCCCCGCCACCCGGTCTCCGCGCTCCGCTTCGCGGTGCGGGTCGCCGAGCAGGGCACCCCGGCGTGGAACGCCCGGTTCCGCGAGGATGCCGCACCGGCACTGCTCACGGGCGTCGCCGCCCACACGATCCTGACGCAGCCGAGCCTCGCCGGCGCCGGTGCCGGCCTCGCCCTCGGCGCCTACGCGCACGCGCAGGGCTGGCCGATCCCGGTCGGCGGAAGCCAGGCCATCATCGACGCCATGCTCGAGGACCTCCGCGCCCATGGCGGCGAGCTCATCACCGACCACGAGGTCACGTCGCTGAACGAGCTCGACGATGCGCGGGTGGCGATGCTCGACGTGACACCGCGCGCCCTGCTGCGGATGGCGGGCGAGCGGATGCCGGCCCGGTTCGGCCGCCGCCTGCGGGCCGTCCGGTACGGCGGTGCGGTCGCGAAGGTCGACTTCGCCCTGAATGCCCCGGTGCCATGGGCGAACGCCGACGTGCGGCGCGCCGGCACGATCCACGTCGGCGGGACGCGTGCCGAGATGGCCGCCGCGGAGAACGACGTCAACCGCGGCCGGCATCCGGAGCACCCGTACGTGCTCGCGGCGCAGCAGTCCGTGTTCGACCCGAGTCGCGCGCCCGCCGGCGCGCACACGCTGTGGACGTACACGCACGTCCCCGCCGGAAGCGCCGCGGACCGCGAGGACGCGGTCACGGCGCAGATCGAGCGTTTCGCGCCGGGCTTCCGCGACACGATCGTCGCGGTGAGCTCGCGGACCGCGGTCGAGGTGGAGGCCCACAACCCGAATTACGTGGCCGGTGACATCGCCGCGGGTTCGCCCGACCTCCGGCAGATCCTGCGCCGGCCCACCCTGTCGCCCGACCCCTGGCGGACGCCGATCCCGGGCGTCTACCTCGCGACGGCGTCCGCGGCGCCCGGGCCGGGGGTGCACGGCCTTGCCGGGTGGCATGCGGCACGGAGCGCATTGCGCCACGAGTTCGGCATCCGGGATTCGCCCGACCTGTCCCCCTGACCTGCTGGATGCCATCATCGGGACATGAGCGAATCGACAGGCCGGGAGTACACCCTCATCGCCGCCGGCGTCTCGGAGTTGGCGGACGCGAACCCCGTGCAGGCCGGGCGGGTGACCCCGCGGAAGGCGTTCGACGGACCCGGCGCACGGGTGCGGCACCTCGCCTTCGACGCCGGGGCCGTGCTCGCCGAGCACGTGGCGCCGCGCCCGATCCTGGTGTCGGTGCCCGCCGGCCGGGTGCGGTTCACCGTCGGCGGAGTGGCGCACGAGCTGAGCGCCGGAGGGATGATCCATGTCGCGGCGAACGTGCCCCACGAGGTCTTCGCCGAGGAGGCCTCGCACGTCCTCGTCACCCTGCTGGGCTGACCCGGTGCAGGGCGCGCGCGTAGGGTGACGGCATGGACGGCTTCGCGGCTGTCGATTTCGAACTGGCGCGGCAGGTCCTGCAGCGGGGCATCGCGGCGCTGCTGCTGGTCGCCTTCCTCTCGACGCTGAACCAGTTCCGGCCGCTGCTCGGCGAACACGGCCTGCTCCCCGCGCCGGATCTGCTGGCGTGGGCCGCGGCCTCGAAACGGCGGGCGCGGATGCTGCGGCCGACGCTCTTCCGTTGGATCCGGTACACCGACCGCCGCCTGGCCGCGCTGTGCGTGACCGGCATCGCCGGCTCTGCGCTCCTGGTCGCGGGGGTGCCGCAGCTGGGGCCGCCGTGGGCCCCCGCGCTCGTCTTCCTCGCCCTGTGGTTCGGGTACATGTCGATCGTGTCGCTGGGGCAGACCTTCTACGGGTTCGGGTGGGAGATGCTCCTCCTCGAGGCCACCTTCCTCGCCGCGTTCCTGGGCTCCGACAGCCAGCCGCCCACCACGGTCGTGATCGTGCTGTTCTGGTGGCTCGTATTCCGGCTGGAGTTCGGCGCCGGGATGATCAAGATCCGCGGCGGCCGGGAATGGCGCGACTTCACGGCGCTCATGTACCACCACGAGACGCAGCCGATGCCGGGGCCGCTGAGCCGCCAGGCGCACCTGCTCCCCGCGTGGTTCCACCGCCTGGAGGTGCTGGGCAACCACGTCGCGCAGCTCGTCGTGCCGTGGTTCCTGTTCGCGCCGATTCTGTCGCTGTGGGTGCCGGGGCCCGTTCCGCAGCTCGTCGGCGCGGCGGCCGCGGCTACCGTCATCGCGACCCAGCTCTGGCTGGTCCTGACCGGGAACTTCGCCTGGCTGAACTGGGCGACGATCGTGCTCGCCTTCTCGGCCGTGGGGCTCCCGGGGGCGGGAGAGCCGGCATCCGACCCGCCGTTCAACGGGGTGCCGGTGTGGTGGGTCGTCGTGACGGGCGTGGTCGGAGTCGGGTACGTCGTGCTGAGCTGGCCGGCGCTGCAGAATCTGGTCGCGCGCCGCCAGCTGATGAACGCGAGCTTCAACCGGTGGCAGCTCGCCAACGCCTACGGCGCATTCGGGACGGTCACGAAGGAGCGCATCGAGATCGTCGTGGAGGCGACGACGGATGCCGACCCCGACGAGGCGGAGTGGCACGAGTACGAGTTCCGGGGCAAGCCCGGCGACCCGGCGCGCATCCCCCGCCAGTTCGCGCCGTACCACCTCCGGCTGGACTGGCTGATGTGGTTCCTGCCGCTCGGTCGCTCGCTCCACGAGTGGTTCACAGGTCTCCTCGTGCGGCTGCTGGAGGCCGATCGCGCGACGCTGCGGATGCTGCGGATCGACCCGTTCGACGGCGCGCGGCCGCGCTGGATCCGGGCCGTCTCGTACCGCTACCGATTCGCGACCCGGGCTGAGCATCGGCGGCTCGGGGTCGTCTGGATGCGCGATCGGCGGCGCGTGCTGATCCGCCCGATGGGGTTCGCGGACGACCCCGGCTGAGCGGCCGCCGGTAGCGGATTATGGCTCTGGTCTGGCCCTCCTCGTCGGGGCGCCATGCACGTTTCACCCAAGGGTTACCGGGCGTTCGTCCAGACTCGCCCCGCACAGTGGAGGTTCTTGTGTCCATCCCGAGGACGCACGCCGTTGCCTCGCGCCGGCGCTGACAAACCCGGAAGACCCACTCCCCTATGCTCCTCAGCTCACTCCGTCCGTCCCGTCGTGCCCTGACTCCCGCCACCGTCGCGGTGGGCCTCATCCTCGGCCTCACCGCCGCCGGCGGAATCAGCGGCTCCGTTCCTGCCCAGGCCGACACCGGCGCCAGCACCGCCGCGCGCTCCGGCGCCGCCGTCACCACGAGCGTCGCGCAGCCGCTCAGCGACATCACGCAGGACGCGCTCGACGCGCTGGCCGACGGCCGCGCGGCGCTGCGCGCCGCCGCGGAGGCGAAGGCGGCCGCCGACGCCTCGGCCCTGCCGCTCGAGGTGGAGTCGACCTTCATCGACACGCGCGAGCTGCGCGGCTACGTCGAGCAGCTCACCGAGCTCGAGGTGACCCCGACGCTCCTGGTGCCCGACATCACCGATGACACGAGCAGCGCGACGCAGCGCGTCCGCGACGCCGCCGCCGCCCTCACGGGCGCGGTCGAGAAGGCCGAGGCCAAGAAGGCCGCCGAAGAGGCCGCACGGAAGGCGGCCGAAGAGGCTGCGCGGAAGGCGGCCGAGGAGAAGGCCGCGGCCGATGCCGCCGCCGCTGCCGCCGCCGAGGCGGCCGCCGAGCGCGCCGCGTCGTCGCGGAGCGTGGCATCCGCCGCTCCGACCGGCGCACCCACGACGAGCGCGGCCGATGCGAAGGCCGCGGCGCGGCAGATGCTCGGGTCCTACGGCTGGGGCGATGACCAGTTCTCCTGCCTCGACTCGCTGTGGACCCGCGAGTCGGGCTGGAACTACCAGGCGTACAACGCCTCCAGTGGCGCGACCGGCATCCCGCAGGCCCTCCCCGGCAGCAAGATGGCCAGCGCGGGTTCGGACTGGCAGACCAACGCGACGACGCAGATCAAGTGGGGCCTCGGCTACATCGCCGGCCGCTACGGCTCGCCGTGCGCCGCGTGGGGCCACTCCCAGTCCACCGGCTGGTACTGAGCTCCGACGACCACGATGCCGTCGTCCGCACTGCGGGCGGCGGCATCCGTCGTCTCCGCGGCGTGCGCCGTCAGCGGAGCATGCGCGCGTCGGTGATCGACGGCGCGATCGGGTCGGTCTGCTCGACGCCGTCGAACTCGAACCCGTTGCGACGGTAGAACGCGATCGCCCGCGGATTCTGCGCGGCAACCCAGAGCATCGCCGGGCCGTCACCGACGGCCTCCTCGAGCAGCGCCTGGCCTGCACCGGTGCCGTGGTGCGCCGCGGCGACGTAGAGGGCGTACAGCTGGCGGTCCCGCGGGGGCGCCTCCGCGCCGAGGCGCAGGCCGGGGCCGGCCCAGGCGAGGCCGATGATCGACCCGTCGCTCTCGGCGATGCGGACGGTCGTGTCCGCGCGCGGGTTCTCGAGGAGGTCCCGCCACATCCGCCGGCGACGCTCGATGTACTCGTCGGTGAAGAAGCCGTCTGGCAGCAGGTGCGTGTACGCCTCCCGCCACGCCGCGACGTGGAGGTCGGCGACCGCGGAGGCATCGCGCGGACCGGGCCGGCGGATCGTGAACACCATGCGTCTCATGGTGCCAGGGCGCGGAGTCCGGCGGGACGCGCGGCTGCGACGTCGGAGTCCGCATTGGACCACGCGCACCGCCGCATCACTCGTCCAGCGACCTCGGGAAATTGATCACGAGAAGATAACGGCAAACCCTTGTCGTCGTTATCTTCTCGTTATAGAGTGCTCGCACGGTAGTTGTTTTGCTGTGGCAGCTGCCGGCATGTGATTGCAGGACACTCTTGGTGCAAAAGGGACAAGGGCCGGTCGGAAGCCTCTCCGACCGGCCCTTAGTCTTGCCTGGACGACCGGGCCGGTGGCGCGTGCTGTTGGCGCCTCCTCCCCAGGACGCGTGCGGTGGAGGTTTTCCACAATTGGTATGCTGACCTGGTTTTTTCCTGCTCCCGATGTCGGGGGTCCTCACCAAAATAGGGGTATGCAGGAAGACGTGATCACTCCAGCCGGCGACGACATCGCCCGCACCGAGGCGATCATCGACGGCATCGCGCTGACCCGGCGACGGATGGCGTCCCTGCACGCCGAGGAGGCGCGGCTTCTCGCCGCCGCCGCAGACCTGGCGCGCGAGCAGGCCGCCCGCGGAGACAGGACGCACCCCTCGAGCGACATCCCGCTCCGCTCCCTCGCCGCGCAGATCGCGGCCGCCACCCGCGCGTCCGACCGCGGGGTGCAGGCTCGGATCGGGCGCGCCTGGCAGTTGACGGCCGACTTCCCAGCGACGCTCCGCGCGCTGGAGGCGGGCGAGGTCGATCCTGCCCATGCGAATGTCATCGTCGAGGCCGGCATGATGATCGCCGATCCCGCCGTCCGCGCCGCCTACGAAGAGGCGGCGCTGGAGGTGGCGCGCCGCGAGGCTCCTGGACGTCTCCGGCCCATCGTGCGGATGCTCGCACAGCGACTGCACCCGGTGCCGCTCGACGAGCGTCATCGGGAAGCCCGGACGGCTCGCCGGCTGGCTCTCCGGGACGGGGACGACGGGATGGCGGAGCTCATCGCGGTCCTGCCCGCCACCCTCGCACACGCGATCCTCGACCGGCTCACCCAGGTCGCCCGCTCGGTCATCGACGCGCGGACTGCGGGTACCGGCGACGAGGCGCTGTTCGAGGACGAGACACTGCCCGGCGCCGACCACGCCGCGGCCGACACGCGCAGCCTCGACGAGGTGCGCGCCGATGCCCTCGCCGACCTGCTGCTGACGGGTCACAGCTCACCCGAAGCGTCGAACCGGTCCATCCCGCAGAGCCATGCGATCCGCGCGCACGTCCAGATCACCGTGCCCCTCGCGACGCTGGCGGGCGAGACGGACGAACCGGCGGAACTCGCCGGACACGGCCCGATCGCCCCGGCGACGGCACGTCGACTGGCGGGCCTCGCCTCGACGTGGACCCGGGTGCAGCTCGACCCCGTCACCCAGTGCGTCGTCGCCGTCGACACGTACCGCCCCACGGCCGAGCTCCGGCGGCTGTTGGAGGTGCGCGACGAGCACTGCCGCTTCCCCGGATGCCGTCAGCCGGCCACGCGCTGCGACCTCGATCACACGATCGCCCGCGAACACGACGGACCCACGCAGCTGGGAAACCTTGCGCACCTGTGCCGCCGGCATCATGTCTTGAAGCACCACTCCGCCTGGCGGGTGCGGCAGCGACCCGGCGGCGTGCTGGAGTGGACGAGTCCGACAGGCCGGGTGTACCCCGATACCCCGGCACGGACGGTGGCGTTCGCACCCGAACCCGATCCCCCGCCGTTCTGAGGCTGGATCGAACGGGTGTCACCTGCGGAAGCGGGCTCCCCCGACCCTGCCGCGGGCGCCATCCCGCTCAGTCGACCGTGACGGTCCGCTCGTGCCATCCCGTCGCACCATCCGGGACCACGGGAGCGACCGCCGACGTCTGCACCTCGCCCGTCGCACTCGTCGCCCGGCAGCGCACGACGTGCCGGCCGGCGGTCGCGGTCCACGGGAGGCTCCACTGCACCCAGGTGTCGTCCGAGATCGCCGTCGCAAGGGTCGCCTGCCGCCATGCTCCGTCGTCGATCTGCACCTCGACCCCGGCCACACCGACGTGCTGCTGCCACGCGACACCCGCGATGACGGTGTCCCCGGCCGCGATGCTCTGGTCGCCGCGGGGCACGTCGATCCGCGATTGCAGCTTGATCGGGCCGAGCTCCGACCAGCCCCGATCCGTCCAGTACGCGCGAGCCCGATCGAAGCGCGTCACCTCGAGCTCCACGACCCACTTCGTCGCCGACACGTACCCGTACAGGCCGGGCACGACCATCCGCACCGGGAACCCGTGCTCCTGCGGCAACGGCTCCCCGTTCATGCCGACCGCGAGGATCGCGGCGCGGTCGTCCGTCAGCGCCTCCAGGGGCGTGGATGCTGTGAACCCGTCCACCGACCGCGACAGCACCATGTCCGCCTCCGCCGTCGGCCGCGCCCGTGCGAGCAGCTCGCGGATCGGGTAGCCGAGCCACCGGGCGTTGCCGATGAGGCTCCCGCCGACCTCGTTCGAGACGCACGCCAGCGTCGTGTAGCTCTCCTCGAGCGGAAGCGCGAGCAGCTCGTCCCAGGTGAGCGTCACCTCGTTCTCCACGAGCCCGTGGATGCGGATGCTCCACTCGGCCGGGTTGACACTCGGGACGATCAGTGCGGTGTCGATCCGGTAGAAGCCGTCGTTCGGGGTGATGACGGACGCGAGGCCCGGCACGTCCAGCTCGGCCCCGGCGGGCACCGGCGGCGCTGCGACGGCCGGCCGCGGCAGCACGACATCGCGGATCGCGGTCGCCGCGGCCCGCCCGGCCCGCAGCGCGTTGCCGCCGGCGGCGGCCAGGAGGCCCACGACGACGGCCGCGCCGGACCACATCAGGAACGTCCGCCGGTCGGCGCGGCCGGGAACGGCGTCAGTGCTCGCCGCCGGCGGCGATTCCGTGCGCGTCGCCGATCCCCGCACCATCCGCGCGAGCCACCAGAGCACGCCGCCGCCCACGACACCCGCGACCACGGACGGCAGCCACGCGCCGACGACGGCATCCGAGCGCGTCGTCGCGATGACGCCGCCCACGATCCCGAACACCGCCACGATCGCCGCACCCCACGGCGGGCGTCGCGTCTCCAGCGCGCCGCAGGCCGTACCCAGCAACACGATCACGATGCAGATCGCCACGATGAGCACGACCTTGTCGTTCGTGCCGAACAGCGCGATCGCGGTGTCCTTCGCCCACGGCGGAGCGAGGTCGATGAGCCAGCCGCCGACCGCGGCGACCGGGCTGCCGCCGCTGACCAGCCCGGCGACGACCTCGCCGACACCACCGGCCAGCACGACCGCCGCCGCGCCCGCGATCCCCGCGCGCCCCGTCGCACGTTCCGTCGTCATGGGTGGAGCCTACGACCGTCGATGCTCCCTGCGGCTCGTGCCGCCGACATGCACAGCGACCGGTCAGACCCCGCCGCCGCCACCACCGCCGCCACCGCCACCGGCGCCACCCCCGCCGCCGGATCCGCCCGAGGTCGACGAGGAGGAACTCGCGGCGGCCGAGAGCGATCCGATGCCCGACGAGAACGAGCCGGCATCGAACGATCCGGCCCCGTAGTACCAGACCGGGCCGGCGGCGCCCGTCGCCGAGTAGAGGACCGCGAGCTGCTTCGACCATTCCTTCTCCTGGCCGAACACGACGGCGTACGGCAGGAGCGTCTCGTAGAGGCGCAGCATCTCCCGCGGGTCGCCGACGTCGATGGGCACGCGCTCCGCACCGGCCGGTGACTGCAGCATCCGGATGCGGTCCGCCTCCGCCCACTCGATGAAGACTCGGAGTCCCTGGAGGTGGTCCCGCACCTCGGCGCCGGCCCGCGTGAGCGGCTTGTGCGCGACGATGAGGATGACGGCGATGGCGACGAGGCCGGCGAGGACGATGAGCACGAACGGCCACGGCGACTGCACGCCGCCGTCGTAGGCGAGGACGCCGAAGAGCAACACGAGGCCGGCCACGCCGGCAGTGGCCAGGAGCGGCCAGACCCGCGCCCCGATGGGCACCGCCCGGCGGAACCCCCGGTTCTTCAGCTCGCTCTCCGCCGCCTTGAGGATCGCCTGCGCGACCTTCGACAGCCGCGTGTCCTGGCGGCCGAACTCGTACTGCTCGCCGGGACGACCGGACGGGAACAGTCCGCGCAGCAGCATCCTGCCGTCGCCGTCGGCGCGGGACGGGTCGACGAGCTCCGCCGTGAGGCGCGTGCCGCCGAAGACGCGCCGGCTTCCCTCGAGGATGCGGATGGAGCCGACGACGGCCTGCTCGAGCACCTCCGCGGGGATCGCCTTCGTGGGCTTGCCGAGCAGCACAGCACTCTCCAGCGCGTCGACGCCCGGCGGCGGCGTGTACTCCGCGATGATCGTCGGCCGTCCCGGCTCGTCCCGCAGCCAGCGCCGCCGCGAGCGCAGCGCCAGCGCACCCGCGCCGAGCAGCCCGACACCCGCGACACCCTGCGCCCAGCCGAGCGGCGATGCGAGGAACGAGGAGTCGAACAGCGTGAAGGTGTCGTCGGCGAATCCGACCGCGATGGTGAGCGTCTCGTACGGCGCGATCTGCGTCGCCCGTGCCGTCACGATCGCGCCGCCGTCGGGCGTCGCCGCGACATCGATGTCCGCGCAGGCCGTCGAAGCGCCCTGCGAGCCGGCGTAGCAGGCGGTGCGACCGGTCAGTGCGTCCGCCACGTCCCCGTCGACGTGCAGCCTGGCCGTGATCTCCCCGAACGGCTGCGCCCAGTCGACGCCGTTGACGTCCCAATAGAACTCCTGCCCGGTGTCGCCGAACGTCCAGGTGACGTTCTCGAGCGTGTAGGTGAAGACGTAGGTCTGCGCCCCGTGCACGAAGTCATCCGCCCGCGACGTCATCGAGAACATGCCGTCTTCGGCATCCGTCTCCGCCGGGCGCTCCGCCCCCGTCGCGTCGGTGATCGAGAGCAGCTGCGGATGCAGGGGCTGCCCGTTGTACGAGTCGGGGATGACCCGCCGCATCCCGCGGTTCTGATCGGTCTCGGGGAAGCGCGCGACGAACTCCTCGACCACCGTGAGCCGGCTCGTCCCGTCCTCCGCGCGGGACAGCGTGTAGTCGGCGGTGAGGCTGTCGAAAGTGAAGTCGTCGACGTCCGCGGCCGCGGGCGACGCCATGACGAGGGACGCCAGCATCCCGAGCAGGACCGCCATGATCGCGCGCGCATATCGGCCCATGCGACTCAGCCTATGGGCGGGTTACAGTGGACGCCATGACCGACCGCCGCCTCGCCATCACCGCGTGGGAGAGTCTCTTCCGCGCGCAGCACGAGGTCCTGCAGGAGATCAGCACGGACTTCGACGAGGACGAGCTGACGCAGGCGGAGTACGACGTCCTCCTCACCGTGACGCGCGGCGCCGACGGCGCTGCCCGCCTCCGCGACGTGACGGCGAACATGCTCATCAGCCAGCCCAGCGTCTCGCGGCTGGTCGACCGCATGGTCGCCCGCGGTCTGCTCGTGAAATGCCCCGATCCGCTGGACGGCCGCGGCGCCCTCGTCAGCGCCACGGAGCAGGGGAAGGCCGCCTTCCTCCGCATCGCGACCGCGCATGGCCGGTCGATCGCGCAGCGCATGTCGGTGCTGAGCGACGACGAGCTCGCCCAGCTGCGGACGCTCACCGCGAAGCTCCGCGCCCGAGGCTGACGGCGCGGTCCCCTGTCGGCTACGGGGTTCGGCGGCGGAGCGTGAGCGATGCCAGCACGAGGGAGCCGACCGCGAACGCCGTGACGATCAGCAGCGGACGCGCCACATCCCAGCCCTCGTCTCCGGCGCTCACCGCGGCCACCGCATCGATGGCGTGGCTGAGCGGCAGCCAGTCGCTGATGGCGTGGAGGACGTCGGGCATCCGGTCCCGCGGCATGAAGAGGCCGCCGAGGATGATCTGCGGAAAGACGAGCACCGGCATGAACTGCACCGCCTGGAACTCGGTGCGGGCGAAGGCGCTGGCGAGCAGCCCGAGCGCCGTTCCGAGCAGCGCATCCACGACGGCGACGAGCCCGAGCTGCCACAGGGGGCCCTCGACATCCAATCGGCAGACGAGCACGGCGAACGCGACCGTGATGACCGCCTGCAGCATCGCCATGAGACCGAACGCGAGCGCATAGCCGACGATGAAGTCCGCCTTGCCGAGCGGCGTCGTCATGAGCCGCTCGAGCGTTCCGCTGCGGCGTTCCCGCAGGGTCGTGATGGAGGTGATCAGGAACATCACGACGAACGGGAACAGCGCGAGGATGGGGCCCCCGAACGTGTCGAAGACCCCGTCCTGGTCGCTGAAGAGCCAGGCGAACAGCCCCACGAGCACGCTCGGGGCCACGAGCATGAGCGCGATGGACCGCGGGTCGTGGCTGAGCTGGCGCAGCACCCGGCCGGCGGTCGCGAACGTGCGGATGCCGTTCATCCCGCGGTGCCCCGTTCGATGAGCGCGAGGAATGCCGCATCGGGGTCGGACTCGCCCGTGTCGGCCAGGAGCGCCGCCGGCGTCGTGTCGGCGACGAGCCGTCCGGCCCGCATGAGGAGCAGCCGGTCGCAGCGCAGCGCCTCGTCCATGACGTGGCTGGAGACGACGAGCGTGACGCCGGTGGCCGCGAGGGCGCGGAACACCGCCCACAGCTCGGCGCGCAGCACGGGATCGAGCCCGACGGTCGGCTCGTCCAGCACGATGAGGTCGGGCGAGCCGAGCATCGCCACGGCGAGCGAGACCCGGTTCTCCTGGCCGCCGCTGAGGGAGGCCACCGTCTGCCCGGCCTGCGGCCGCAGCCCGACCTGCTCGATGACGCGATCGACGTCGCCTCGCGGGGCACCGATCAGGCGCGCGAAATAGGAGAGGTTCTGGCGCACGGTCAGGTCGCCGTACACCGAGGCGGCCTGCGTGTCATACGCGACGCGGCGGCGGAGGCTCACGCCGCCGGCGGGCTCCCCGAACACCGTGACCGAGCCGCCGTCGATCTTCTGAACGCCGACGATCGCGCGCATGAGCGTCGTCTTACCGCAACCCGAGGGCCCGAGCAGGCCGGTGATGCGTCCGCGCGGGATCGCGACGTCGAGACCCTCGAACACCGGTGTGCCGCCGCGGCGCACCCGCAGGTCTCGGACGACGACGGCTTCCTCGCCTGACCTCGGACGGGTGCCCATGCCGTCAGCTTAGGGGCCTCACCATCGGTTGTGGACGTCCTCGGCGAAGCCCTCGATGCCGTCGAACGGGATGCCCTCGAACGTCCCCGACCAGACCCCGAAGCACTGGTCCGTGCGCGAGGACAGGACGCCGAGGTTCGTCGCCGAGCGCTTGTCGTGGAAGGGCGTGAGCGTCGCCTCGAGTCCCCCGCCGCGTACGCGCCACGGGCGCAGCGGCTCGGCGAGGTCATATGTCCACTCGAGCTCCTGGGAGATCTTGTGGAGGACCCCGTCGATCACGACGGCGTTCTCGGTCGATCCGGTCCCGGCGGTCCACTTTCCGCCGACCTGGATGCCGATCGTCCGGCCGTGGGAGATGCCGCCGCCGGCGCCCCAGTTCCACCGGATGTCGTAAGGCCATCGCCCGCGGCCGTGGTCGAGCACGGCCCAGGAGTCCGCGGGCACCGGGTGCGCGACCCCGTCGACCGTGATCGTGCCGGCGGCGCGCAGCGCGACATCCTTCACCGTGTACTGGAACAGTCGCGGTGACCAGGGCACGACGACGGCGAGGCAGTCGTGGCGTTCCGGGCGGGTCACCGTGATGTCGAACGTGACGCCCGGGATGGCGCCGTGCAGCCGCCAGGTCTGCCCGTCCCCCGTCGGAGTCACGGTGATCGCGAGGTCGCGGGCGCCGGCGAGAGACAGTCCGCCGCCGAGGTTCGCCGGCAGTTGGACCTCCTTCGCCGGGATGACGGTCGCGCTCTTTCCCCATTGGCGGCCGGTGCCCCGCTCGAACACCCAGATCTCGTGCACGGCCGCGTAGTCGAGTGAGGAGAGCGTCAACCCCACGATGTGCGTGGGGGTCATGACGTTCCAGTACTCCCAGCGCTTGTTCCGGCCCCAGCGACGGCGGCCGTCGATGCCCGACGTGTCGACGAGCGGCCTGCGCGCCCAGCCGACGGCATCCGGATTGAGCCGTCGACCGTCCGGCGTGGTGAGGGGTACGGCGGCGGTGAGCTCGCGCTCGGGAAGAGGGCGGAGATCGGGCATCGGCGTCCTTGCTGAAGGTCCGGTGTGCGGGTGCCCTGATTCTAGGGCGACACGCAGAACCGCCCCGGTCCTGTGGACACGGGGCGGTTGTGCGGTGTATCGGGGTGCGCGTCGATCACTGCTCGATCGGCTGCGGCTCCTCCGAGCTCTCGTGCGCCTTGATGGTGGGCGCCTCGTTGCCGGCGACGACCTCGACCTTGCGGGGCTTGGCCTTCTCGCTCACCGGGATCGTCACCGTGAGCACGCCGTTGCTGTAGTTCGCGGCGATGCTCTCCGTGTCGATGCCCTGGCCGAGGTTCAGCTGGCGCAGGAAGCTGGCGGCCTCACGCTCGCGCGTGATCCACTTGACGCCCTCGCCCTGGGTGAGGGTGCGCTCCGCGCGGATGGTGAGCAGCTGGCCGTCGACGTCGATGTCAACCGAACCCGGGTCGATGCCCGGCAGGTCGGCGGACAGGACGTAGTGGTCGCCGTCGCGGTAGAGGTCCATCGGCATGCGACGCGGGCCGCGGCGGGTGTCGAAGAGGCTCGACGCGAGGCGGTCGAGGTCACGGAACGGGTCGTACGTGGCCATTGTTCTCTCCTTGTGTCTTCTGGTCTCAAGAGTTGAGTCACATCGACTCAACTAAGCCCAGATTAGCACTCGGCCACAGAGAGTGCCAGTCGTTCGCGCACGGCGAACGAGCCTGGTGAGGGGGGGTATTGGACCTTGTTGTTCGAGGATGTTTCCTCTCTGCTGGCCGAGCGTGAATGTCTCCTCCCGGCCCCGCCGGAAGGGTGTCAGTTCGGGTCGCCTCGATGCCCGCGAGGCGGCGCGGAGCGCCCCCATTCTGCGGGGCCGGCGTCGCCGCTTCCTCCCCGGCGGGCAGCAGAGGCAATACGTCCCCCGATCGACGGGGTTGCGGTCGCGCGCGTCCCCGAGCGGACGAAGGTGAAGGATGCCGATCACGCCGCGCCCGCTGCCGCCCGATCTCGCAGACGCCTTCACCTGCCGCGGGGCGCTCGCGGCCGGCGCGACGCCGCGCCGGCTCCGCGCGCGCGACCTCGAGACGCCGTTCCGTGGCGTCCGGCTGCGCCCGCCGTCCAGTGCCGAGATCGAGGACGCGGGCCCGCTCGCACTGGATCGCGCCGTGCGCGCCGACGTGCTCCGGCGGGCGGGAGCCTACGCGCTCCTCATGCCACAGGCGGCGTTCTTCGTCGGCGCGACGGCGGGCGTCATCCTCGGCCTCGGCGTGCCGCACGGGCCGGAGCTCTGCGTCGGCGTGCCGCCTCCCCACCGCGCGCCCCGGCGCACCGGCATCCACGGCGTGAAGCTCGCTCCGAGCCAGGCGAGGATCATCGAGCGCGACGGCCTGCGCCTCACCGACACCGCGTCGACCTGGGCGACGCTCGCGGGCCGGTTGGGCGAGCGCGACCTCGTGCGGGTCGGCGATGCGGCCGTGCGCGTGCCGCGCGACGACCGGGGGCGGCACCGCACGGAGGCCCGCCTCGCGACGATCGACGACCTCCGCGCCGCCGCGCTCGTCCCCGGGCGTCGGCACCGCGCCGCACTGCTGCGGGCGCTGGACCGCGTGCGCGTCGGCAGCATGTCGCCCCTCGAGACGGACTTCCGCCTGGATGCCGAAGACGCCGGGCTGCCCGAACCCGAACTGGACGTCGCGATCCGCACGGAGAGCGGCCGGCTGCTCGGGATCAGCGACCTCGTCTACCCCGGGTACCGGACCGTCGTCGAGGTCGAGGGCGACCACCACCGCACGATGCGGCAGCAGTGGAACCGCGACATCGAGAAGTACGCCGCCTACGCCGCCCAGGGCTGGGAAGTCGTCAGGCTGACCTCGACGCACATCCGCGGATGGCAGCCGCAGGCGGTCGCGCTCGTGCGCGCAGCCCTGCTGCGGCGCGGATGGCGGCCGCCCGCGCAGGCGACGCCAGAAAGGGGTCGGTCTGCGCCGCATCCCGGCGCCGGAGGCGGCACGAACTGACACCGAACCCCCCGCACGAGCCCCGGGTCACCACAAGAGGGTCAGTCCACGCCGCATCCCAGCGCCGGAGGCGGCACGAACTGACACCAAACCCCGCGCACGAGCCCCGGGTCACCACAAGAGGGTCAGTCCGTGCCGCATGGGCCCGCCCGAGGCCACCGAACCCCGCGAGGGCGGTGGATCAGCACTCGATGACATTGACGGCGAGGCCGCCCTCGCTCGTCTCCTTGTACTTCGTGGACATGTCGATCCCGGTCTGGCGCATCGTCTCGACGACGGCATCCAGCGAGACGTAGTGGCTGCCGTCGCCGCGGAGCGCGAGGCGCGCGGCGGTCACAGCCGTCGACGCCGCGATCGCGTTGCGCTCGATGCACGGGATCTGCACGAGGCCGCCGACCGGGTCGCACGTCAGCCCGAGGTGGTGCTCCATCGCGATCTCCGCGGCGTTCTCGATCTGCCGGTTCGTGCCGCCCATGACGGCGGTCAGACCGCCGGCGGCCATCGCGCACGCCGACCCGACCTCGGCCTGGCATCCCCCCTCGGCGCCGGAGATCGACGCGTTCGCCTTGAAGAGCGACCCCAGCGCCGTCGCCGTCAGCAGGAAGCGCCGGATGCCGCGGCGGCGGTTCGCGTCCGCGACGGCCTTCGCGTCATCCGTGCCGGGCACGGGCGCATCCTCCGGCGCGTGGAAGCCCAGCAGCGCCGACCCGACGAGCTCCCCGTAGGGCGTCACGGCGTTCCCCGACCCGAGCCCGGAGTCGGCGAGGAACCGCCACCAGTACATCGCGACGGCCGGGACGATCCCGGCGGCGCCGTTCGTCGGCGCCGTCACGACGCGTCCGCCCGAGGCGTTCTCCTCGTTGACCGCGAGCGCGAACGCCCCCAGCCACTCCCCCGGCAGCTCGCGGCGGCCATCGGCCTCCGCCTCCTCGAGCTGTGCCCGGATCGCGCCGGCCCGGCGCTTCACCCGCAGCATCCCGGGCAGCTGACCCTCGGCGGCGAGACCCGCATCGACGCACGCCGCCATGGCGTCCCAGATGCGATCCAGCCCCGCCGCGACCTCTTCCTCGGGGCGCAGCGCCTCCTCGTTCCGGCGCGCCGCTTCGGCGATCGTGATCCCGCGCTCGTCGCAGAGCGCGATGAGCTCCTCGGCGGTGTCGAACGGCAGCGGGAACTCGCGCGATGCGACACGCGGCGGCTCGCCCTCGCGGCGGATGAACCCGCCGCCGACGGAGTAGTAGGTGTCTTCGGCCACGACCCCGCCGTCCGCGGCGAGCGCCGTGAGCGTCATGGCGTTGGGATGCCCGGGAAGCCGCGTCCGCGGCGCGAACTCCACGTCGGTCTTCGCGAACGCGATCTCGTGCGTGCCGTCCAGGCGCAGCGCCTGCCTCTCCGGCCAGTCCGTCCACGCCGCCCGCACGGCGGCCGGGTCGACCGTCTCCGGCTCGAGCCCCGCGAGCCCGGCGACGACGGCATCCGGTGTGCCGTGACCGATGCCGGTGGCTCCGAGCGATCCGTACAGCACGCAGCGCACTCGCGACACGCTCGCCAGCTGCCCCTCCGCGCGGAGGCGCGCGGCGAAGTCGCGGCCCGCCCGCATGGGACCGACCGTGTGGGAGCTCGAGGGTCCTACACCGATGGAGAACAGCTCGAACGCCGAGACGTAGGCGCTCATGCTCCCAGGCTACGCGCGGATGCCCCGGTCGTCTCCGATCGGGGCATCCGGTGCGTCGTCAGCCTTCGCGGGCAGCCAGCTCGCTCGCCGCGCCGTACAGCTCCTCCAGGAATCCCCCGCCGGGCAGCTGCTGCCAGACGTCCGCCGTCGCCTCCAGCACCGCGCCGAGGCCCAGCGCGTAGCCGTGGTCGAACTCGGGGTCGATCTCGGTCACCCGCCACGGGTACGGACGCGGCGGCCACGGGAACGGCCACGGCCACGGCGGGCGGGGCCGGGGCGGTGGGCAGATGTCCACGATGTCGAAGGCGAACTCGAGCCCGAACGCCTTCGCCATACCGGCCGCCCGGACCAGCTCGTGCCCCACGAGCGCGCCCGTCTCGATGCCCGCGAAGATCTGCCGCGGCGGCAACGGCTGCGGGTTCAGCTCGGCGAGCCGGTGCGCGTACTTCGCCGAGTGCGCGACGTCGACGATCGGCCCATGCGGGAACACGACGTCGTAGATGGCCGGATGGATCCGACCGATGATGGCGATGAGATTGCCCTTGAGCGCCATGGCGCCTCCCCCTGTTCGATCCGCGATGCGGATGCTGTGACCCGTCCCCCACGGGTCACACAGAAGGAGCGGCCGGCCCCGCGCCTGATACCGGTCAGGGGCGCTGGAAGGCGATGAGCCCGACCGTGTTGCCCTCGGTGTCGCGGATGAACGCCTGCCATTCCTCGTGACCCTCGGGCCCCAGCAGATCGGAGTCGTGGGTGAAGATCACGTGCGGCTGCGTGACGACGTCGGCGACGCCGGCGAGACGCTCGATGGTCTCGTGCACGTTGTCGACGCGCAGGTAGTGCAGGGCGGTCGGCGCGTTCCGATCGAGCAGGAGGCGCGTGCCGCCGAGGTCGAAGAACAGCAGACCCGGCGGGTCGAAACGGGCGACCGGCGGCTCCCCGAGCAGCACCGTGTAGAAATCGGCGGCGCGGTCGAGATCATCGGCGTGCTGCGCGACCTGGACGAGATGCATCGGCGGTCCTTCCTCCCCGCGGAGTCCGTCGCCCGTGCGACGGCCTCCCTCTAGTGTGGATGCCAGGAGGAGCACACGCCAATGACCACGCTCACCACGGTCGATGCGGACCGCGCCGCCGCCCTGTCCGCCGCCGATGCGTCCGGGCGCGTCGACGAGGCGTTCCTGGGGCGGTTCGATGAGCAGTTCCCCCGCCTCCACGGCCTGTTCACCCGCCTCTACGGCGAGCGCCCCGACGGGCAGGAGCAGCTCGCGCAGATCGTGACGCTGGCATCCGCGTCGTGGAACGCCCGCCCGCTCGATCTGCGGGTGCGCGGGAGCCGGCACGCCGAGGATCCGGACTGGTTCCAGTCCGAGCGGATGCTGGGCGGCGTCTGCTACGTCGACCGGTACGCCGGGAATCTCGCCGGCATCCGCGAGCAGATCCCCTACTTCCGCGAGCTCGGACTGTCCTACCTGCACCTCATGCCGCTGTTCGACGCTCCGGAGGGCCCGAACGACGGCGGCTACGCGGTGTCCAGCTACCGCCGGGTGAATCCGAGCCTGGGCTCGATGGCGCAGCTCGCCGATCTCGCGGCGGAGCTGCGCCTGGCCGGGATCTCGCTCGTGCTCGACTTCATCTTCAACCACACGAGCGACGAGCACGAGTGGGCGCGGAAGGCGTACGCGGGCGACCCCGAGTTCGAGGACTTCTACCTGATCTTCCCCGACCGGACCATGCCGGACGCGTACGAGGAGACGACCCGCGAGATCTTCCCGGAGGATCACCCCGGGTCCTTCGTGCAGCTCGAGGACGGCCGGTGGGTGTGGGCGACATTCCACTCGTACCAGTGGGACCTCAACTACGCGAACCCCGCCGTGTTCCGCGCCATGGCCGGCGAGATGCTCTTCCTCGCGAACCAGGGTGTCGAGGTGCTGCGGATGGACGCCGTCGCCTTCATCTGGAAGCGCCTCGGCACCCCGTGCGAGTCGCTCCCCGAGGCGCACCTGCTGCTGCAGGCGTTCAACGCGCTGCTCGCGATGGCGGCGCCGGGCACGCTCTTCAAATCGGAGGCCATCGTGCACCCCGACGAGGTGCTGACCTACGTCTCCCCCGGGGAGTGCCAGCTCTCGTACAACCCGCTGCAGATGGCGCTGACGTGGGAGGCGCTCGCGACCCGCGACGCGCGCCTCCTCCAGCAGGCGCTGGAGCGACGGCACGACCTGCCGCCGCACACGGCGTGGGTCAACTACGTGCGCAGTCACGACGACATCGGATGGACGTTCGCCGACGAGGATGCCGCCGAGCTCGGCATCGACGGATACGCGCACCGCAGATTCCTCAACGACTTCTACGTCGGCCGGCACGAGGGCACCTTCGCGCGGGGCGTCCCGTTCCAGGAGAACCCGCGCACCGGCGATGCGCGGGTCGCCGGGACCACGGCATCCCTCGCCGGTGTCGAAGCCGGCGACCCGGGCGGCGAGGATCGGGTCGTCCTCGCGCACGCGATCGCGCTGTCCACCGGCGGCATCCCGCTGCTGTACCTCGGCGACGAGGTTGCGCAGCTCAACGACTACACCTACACGGACGATCCCGACCGGCGGAGCGATTCCCGCTGGGTGCACCGTGGCAACCGGCCGCGGGACCGGTACGCCGAGCGACTGACCGCCGACACCGCCGCGGGACGGGTGCACCGCCGGCTCACGAAGCTCATCTCCGCACGCGCCGGCGCCGCGGAGTTCGCGGGCAACGCGCTCGTCGGCTTCCGCACGCCCGACCCCGCCGTGCTCGGCTATCAGCGACCGGGCGAGGGAACCGTCGTGCTCGTGCTCGCGAACGTCGGCGATGAGCAGAGCCTCATCGATCCGCTGACGCTGTCGGGGTTCGATCGGATGGCACACGATCTCGTGCTCGGCGTGGACGTCGACCTCGATGAGGGCCTCGCCCTCCCGCCGCACGGTTTCGTGTGGCTGCGCGTGCGACCGCTGTAACCTGACTGTTCCGCCCACCCTGGAGATCCCCGCATGCGTCCGTCCGCCCTCGCCGCCGCCCTCGCACTCGGTCTCGGACTCCTCGGCATGACCGGCTGCTCCACCGTCGATGGGAGCCAGAGCGTCGAGGAGGCCTGCCTCGTCCTCTCCGATGGGATGGCCGACATCCAGGGCGGTCTCGCGGAGGCGCAGGACAGCCTGTCCGAGGACGGTGACCTGACCGGCGCCGCCGAGGTGATGTCCAGGATGGAGGGAGAGCTGGACGAGCTGGCTCCCGAGATCACGAACGCGGAGGTGACGGCCGCCCTGTCCGACTTCCGGGCAGGCGTCCGCGCCTTCGCCACGGCTCTCGGGGCCACCGATGATGTCGAGGACCTCGTCGCGAACGACGAGTTCGCCCAGGTCGCCGAGTCGATCCAGTCCGCGACCACGCAGTTCGCCGAACTCTGCAGCTGAGCTCGACGTCGCTTCCGTTCCGGTAGTCGGTATTGCCAACTACCGGTACTCAGTGTTACCGTCTACCGGTAGTCAGCAAGACTGAGTAGACGGGAGCCGCTCGTGGCGAGCCAGATGACGGAGATGCTCAAGGGCACCCTCGAGGGGGTGGTTCTCGCCATCCTCTCCACGCAGCCCGCATACGGCTACGAGATCACGGCGCGACTCCGCGAGCAGGGCTTCACCGACCTCGTCGAGGGGACGGTCTACGCCCTCCTCATCCGCATCGAGCAACGGGGCTTCGTCGACGTCGAGAAGGTGCCCTCGGAGAAGGGCCCGCCGCGCAAGGTGTACTCCCTCAACGCGCGGGGAGAAGACCAGCTTGCAGAGTTCTGGAGGACATGGGGTTTCCTCTCGGACCGCATCGAGCACCTCCGCCCCACCCACCCTGAAGAGGAGAACTGACGTGGCCGCCAAATGGATCGAGGCCCTCACCGGGTCGCTGGAGCAGAAGAAGCAGTACAAGCAGGACAAGGCCCGCATCGACGCGCTGCCGGGGCCCTACGCCACGGCAGCCAAGGCGCTGCACCGATACTTCATGTACTACGGCGGCGTCACCGACGGCGACACCCTCATCACGATGCTGGGCGACCTCGCCGACCTGTGGGAGCGCGCCGCCGCCGACGGCACACCCGTCCGCGACATCGTCGGGCCGGACCCCGTCGAATTCGCCGAGACGTTCGCGCAGGCCTACACCGGCACGCAGTGGATCGACAAGGAGCGCGCTCGCCTCACGAAGGCGATCGAGGATGCCGAAGGCGAGGAACGACCGTGACCGCCGCAGCCATCGACGTCGCGGGACTGGAGAAGTCCTTCGGCGACGTGAAGGTGCTGCGGGGAATCGACGTCGCGGTCGCGCGCGGAACCGTCTTCGCTCTCCTGGGCGCCAACGGCGCGGGCAAGACGACTCTCGTGCGCATCCTCTCGACCCTGCTCGCGCCGGATGCCGGGACGGCCAGCATCCACGGTTTCGACGTCGTGCGCGAGGCCGGCGACGTCCGGGAGTCCATCAGCCTCACCGGACAGTTCGCCGCCGTCGACGACGTGCTCACCGGCCGGGAGAACCTCGTGCTCGTCGCGCGACTGCGTCACCTGAAGAACCCCGGTGCCATCGCCGCCGAGCTGCTCGCGCGCTTCGCCCTCACCGAGGCCGCGGACCGGAAGGCCGCGACCTACTCGGGCGGTATGCGCCGACGCCTCGACATCGCGATGAGCCTCATCGGCGACCCGCCGATCATCTTCCTCGACGAGCCCACCACCGGGCTCGACCCGCAGGCGCGGCTCGACGTGTGGCAGACCGTGAAGGACCTCGCGGGGGCCGGCACCACGGTCCTCCTGACCACGCAGTATCTCGATGAGGCCGAGCATCTCGCCGACCGCATCGCGATCCTGCACGACGGCAGGATCATCCAGGACGGCACCCTCGAGGAGCTGCGACGCCTCCTGCCGCCCGCGGAGGTCGAGTACGTCCAGAAGCAGCCGTCGCTCGAGGACGTCTTCCTCGCGCTCACCGGAAAGGCAGACCGATGACCACACACGTCCTCGGCGACACCGCCATCCTCACCGGCCGGTCGCTGCGGCACATCCTGCGCAGCCCCGACACGATCATCACGACCGCCGTCACCCCGATCGCGCTCATGCTGCTGTTCACGTTCGTGTTCGGCGGCGCGATCGAGACCGGCTCGGCCGACGCGTACGTCGACTACCTGCTGCCCGGCATCCTGCTCATCACGATTGCCTCCGGCGTCGCCTACACCGCGTACCGGCTGTTCCTCGACATGCAGGGCGGCATCTTCGAGCGGTTCCCATCCATGCCCATCGCGCGATCCAGCGTGCTCTGGGCGCATGTCGTGACCTCGCTCGCGGCGAACTTCGTCTCGATCGCCGTCGTCGTCGGCGTGGCGCTGCTCGTCGGGTTCCGCACCGGCGCGTCCGTGCTGGCATGGCTGGCCGTCACCGGCATCCTGATCCTCTTCACCCTCGCCCTGACGTGGATCGCGGTCATCGCCGGCCTCTCGGCCAAGACGGTCGACGGGGCGAGCGCCTTCAGCTACCCGCTGATCTTCCTGCCGTTCATCAGCTCGGCCTTCGTGCCCACCGAATCGATGCCCGGTCCGGTGGCCTGGTTCGCGGAGAACCAGCCCGTGACATCCATCGTCGACACCCTGCGGGCGCTGTTCGCGCAGGAGCCCGTGGGCGGCGACATCTGGATCGCCCTCGCCTGGCTCGTGGGGATCCTCGTCATCGGCTACGCCGGCGCGATCGCGGTGTACCGCCGGAAGATCCGCTAGGACGCGTCGGGGTCGTCGTGCTCCACGCGGATACGACGGCCCTCCTCGACATCCGCCTTCTCCTTCGCGGCACGCTTGTCGCTCGTGCGGGTGTCCCGCGCCGGGAGCTGGATGTCCACCTCCGCATCGATCCCGGCCTGCAGCTGTCGTCCCCGCTCGAGCTCGGCGTCGAACTCGGCGCCGAACAGGAGTGCGAGGTTGGCGATCCAGATCCACAGCAGGAAGATGATGACCCCGGCGAAGGATCCGTAAGTGCGGTCGTAGTTGGAGAAGTTCGCGATGTACAGGCCGAAGCCCACCGTCGCGAGGATGAGGATGATGATCGCGAGCAGCGCGCCCAGGCTGATCCAGCGGAACTTCGGCTGCTTCGCGTTCGGCGTCGCGTAGTACAGCAGCGCCACCAGGAACACGACGATGAACAGCATGACCGGCCACTTGAGGATGTTCCAGAGCGTCGTGACGACGCCGCTGGCGCCGATCGCCGAGCCGACGGCATCCACGACGTCGCCGGAGAGGACGAGCCCGATCGCGACGAGGGTGAGGCACACCACCGTCACGACGGTGACGAGCAGCTGCATGGGCCGCAGCTTCCAGAACGGCCGGCCCTCCTCGATCTCGTAGATCCGGTTCATGACCCGGCTGAACGCTCCGACGTACCCGGACGCCGACCACAGCGCGAGCAGGATGCCGGTGATGAGGGCCAGACCCGCTCCGGATGACTGCGCCATCTGCTCGATGGGCGCGCGCAAGGCGTCGGCGACGTCGCCCGGGGCCACGTCGTCCACGATGCCGAGGACGGCATCGCCGGCGGCGCGACTCTGCCCGAGCACGCCCAGCAGCGAGAAGATCGCGAGGAGCGCCGGGAAGAGCGACAGGACGGCGTAGTAGGTCAGTGCCGCTGCCGCGTCGGTGCACTGGTCGGCGGTGAACTCCCGGATCGTCTTCCGGAGCACATACTTCCAGGAGCGCTTCTCGAGCTGCGCGGGGCTGTCCGGTTTGTCACCGGAGTCCGGGGCGGGGGCGTCCGTCCGTGTGCTCTCGGTGTTCGGGGTGTTCTGGGACTGCTGCTGCGTGGACATGGGGCCCTTTCGCGGAGAACGGCGTGCGAGCGTTCACTGTGCGAGGGGTCCGGGCGTCAGCGGAGGGGCTTGCGGACGAGCCCGCGGCTATGGCAGGAGGCGGTCAGTCCCAGTCGAGGTAGTCCTCGATCACGGCCGCCGTGTGCCCGGCGTGGGTGGAGACGAAGAGGTGGCCGCCGCCGTCGATGTCCACAAGGGTGGCGCGGTCGGCGGCACTGGCCTGCAGACGCCGGCCACCGGCCGCCGGGGTGATGCGGTCGTCGGTCCCCTGGATGATGAGGGCCGGGAGTCCCGGCGCGATGGCGGCCCACTCCGGCTCGGGTGTGGCGGCGAGCGCGGCGGCCTGCACCGCGTCGATCGCGGTGTCCCGGGCGCGGGCGAGGAACTCGTGGTCGGGGACGGAGCCGGACGACGACTCCGTCTCGCCGGCGTCGACGCCCAGCAGCAGCACGCCGTTCGCGCGGTCGTGGTGATCGAGCGCGACGGTGCGCGCGACGGCGCCGCCGAAGGCGTGCCCGCCGATCCAGGCGTGTTCGACGCCGAGATGGTCCATGACGTCGACGACATCCTGTGCGAGGTCGTGCATCGTGAGCGCGTCGGCGCCAGGTCTGCGCGCACCGACCTGCACGACCCGGAAGTCCTCCTCGACGAGCACGCTCGCGAGCGTTCCCAGGTAGGTGATGTCGAGGCCGCGCGCGGGCAGCAGCAGGAGCGCCGGACCGGTTCCTTCGTCGACGTACGGGATGGCGCGGCCATCGGGTTCGAAGATCTGGCGCTCGGTGATCGACATGGTTCCCTTTCGCTGTGGGGTCGCCGTCCGGTCTGCGGACCCCGCCCCTTCCATTGTGCCCGGTGCCGGAGAGCCGCCCGGCGCGAGGGGGGCGTATCGCCTCCCACCGTCCCCGTCAAGCCCCGGGCTGGATCGACGATCACGGCTAGATTGGTCATGCCCTCGGCGGAGATGTTCGGGTCATCGAGCTGTGGGACGGCGGCCCAGGTCGGACGAGGCTTCGGGTGCCCCTGATTCTGGGCCGCCTCTCCTTACCGTCGGTTCAGCCGGCTCAGAGACCGTCGGCGACGGCCGCGGCGGCTCGCATCCACGCGTCGCGCGTCTTCGGCTGCAGGCTGCCGTAGCGGATGCGGCCGGCCTTGAGCGCGTCGTCGAACGGGATGACCTCGACGGCGCGCACGTGACCGACGAACCCCTCGGCGATCTCCTGCACGGCGGCGGCGTTCGAACGCTCGGACTGGCTGACGATGACGACGGCGTTCTCGGCCAGCCGGCGGGAGTGCTCATCGCGGCGACGCAGCGCGTCCAGGAGAAGCGCTGCGGACTCCGCCGACTCGGGTGCGGCCAGCGTCGGCACCACGAGCTGGTGCGCGGAGTCGATCATCCGCAGCCAGCGGTCGGCGGACTCGTCATTGCCGGAGTCGAAGATCACCATGCGGTAGTACCGTGCGGCGACCTGCATGAGCAGGTCGAAGTCGGCCGTCGTGATCCGCTGATCCGCAGCGAGGAGCTCAGGGTTGGAGCGGAGCACGTCGTAGCGGTCGACGCTCTGGTGGTGGACGTACCGGGCGATGTCGGAGACCGACGCCGTGGTCTCCAGCAGCTTCGCGGCCTGCGGCAGCAGGTCGCGGATGGTCGTGTCGTAGTCGCCCTGCTCGGTGCGCCAGCCCAGCGTGCCGCGCGTGTCGTTGTTGTCCCACGCCAGCACCGTGCCACCGCCGTGGCGCGCGTAGACGGCGGCGAGGACCGCCGTGGTCATCGTCTTGCCGACGCCGCCCTTGCCGTTGGCGACGGCGATCGTCCGGCAGCCGGCCCAGTGCCGCGAGACGGCCATCTCCCGCGCGGCGCGCTCGATCGCGGCCCGTGATGGCCGCATCGGAAGACCGAGCTGCGCGAGGAACGCGCGCCAGCCGTCGAGCTTCGCGGGGTGCTCCCCGGCGGGCTCGATGAAGGAGGGGCGGGCGCTCTCGCCGGACGTCGCGAGCGGACCGGACAGGACGGGGACCGGCGGGATGTCGGTGAGCCCGGTGGGCATGGCGGGCGGGATCACGAGGGGCTCGGAGGGCTCGGCAGGCTCGTCCGCGGAGCCGGACGGCGCGCCCGCAGGCTCGTCGGACTCGATCATGGGGTCCGCAGGCTCGGCCGGCGCGTCCGCGGGCTCGGAGGGCGCGTCCAGCGCGGCCGGCGCGTCGGCGGAGACCGGCGCCCACGGCGACGGCGCATCCTCGACGTCGTCGATGTCCTCGTCGTCCTCATCGGCATCCGGTTCGCCCAGGGGTGTGGACGGCTCGTACGGGCCGATGTCGTCCGGGAGCGCGAACGCGAACTGCGGCGTCCCGAGATCGAACGCGACCGGCGCGGGGTCCGCCTCCCCCGGCGCATCGAGGTCGTCGTCATCCCCGGCGTCGAGCGCCGCGGTCCAGTCGCTCGGCGCGGGCTCGGTGCTCGGCGCGGGCTCCTCGCTCGGCGCAGGCTCCGTGCTCGGCGCGGGCTCGGTGGTCCACCACGCCTGCTCGCGCAACTCGGCCCGCGTGACGGTCTTCTCACTGGTCCGGACGCTGAGCGTGCCGTCGGCATCCACGATCAGATGGTGCTCGCCGTGATCGCCGCTCGTGAGCACTTCGATGGGGGCGCCGGAGAGGACGGCCTCCTCGCGCGCACGCGCCAGGATGAGGTGCCGGATGCCATCGGCATCGGCGGCAGTCAGGCTTTCGACGTCGCCGCGCGGGGTGGAGAACTCGGCGGACTCTCCCGTCACGCGCGCGTGGGCGCGGGCCGGTTCGGTGCCTGAGTTCATCGGAGTTTCCCTTTCGACGGATGTCGCCGCCCGTGGACGCTCTTTCCACGCTATCGCGACCCGCCGCGAAAACCGGGGTCCTTGCGCGCCGCGGCGGCGTGTGTCAGGCGCTGCCCTGCGTGAGCCGGCCGTACATGCGCGTCGTCGCATCGTTCATGCCCTCGAGGACGACCTGCGCACCACGCGCCTCGTATCTCGTCACGATCGCGTCGAGGGCGGCGACGGTCGAGGCATCCCAGATGTGCGAGCGGGACATGTCGATGACGACGCGGTCGGGGTCGCGGGAGTACTCGAAGAGGGTCGTCAGGTCGTTGCTGGACGCGAAGAAGAGCTCGCCGTCGACCGTATAGCGGACGGTCAGCACGTCGGCGTCCTCATCCACCGTCCGGCGCACGCTCACGAAATGCGCGACCCGGCGGGCGAACGCGACCATCGCGACGAGCACCCCGACGCCGACACCCAGTGCGAGGTTGTGCGTCCAGACGGTGACCGCGACGGTGGCGAGCATGACGACGGTCTCGCTCTTCGGCATCCGCTTCAGGGTGGACGGGCGGATGCTGTGCCAGTCGAACGTCGCGACGGACACGACGATCATGACGGCGACGAGCGCGGCCATCGGGATGACGGCGACGACGTCCCCCAGCACGAGCACGAGGATCAGGAGGAAGACGCCGGCGAGGAACGTGGAGATGCGCGTCCGGGCGCCGGAGGCCTTCACGTTGATCATGGTCTGGCCGATCATCGCGCAGCCGCCCATGCCGCCGAACAGGCCGGAGAGCACGTTCGCGGCGCCCTGCCCGAAGGCCTCGCGCGTCTTCCGCGAGTGGGTGTCGGTGATGTCGTCGACGAGCTTCGCGGTCATCAGGGACTCGAGGAGCCCGACGACGGCCATCGCGGCCGCGTAGGGGGCGATGATGCCGAGCGTCTCCCACGTGAGCGGGACGTTCGGCAGCAGCAGCTCGGGCAGGCTCTCCGGCAGGGCACCCTGGTCGCCCACGGTCGGGACGTTCAGCCCGAAGACGACCGCCGCGGCGGTGAGCAGGACGATCGCGACCAGCGGCGCGGGCACGGCGCGGGTGATCAGCGGCATCAGGTACATGATGAGCAGCCCGACGGCCACGAGCGGGTAGACGAGCCAGGGCACGTCGATCAGCTGCGGGAACTGCGCGGCGAAGATCAGGATCGCGAGCGCGTTGACGAACCCGACCATGACCGATCGCGGGATGAAGCGCATGAGCTTCGCGACGCCGAGCGCGGCGAGGACGATCTGGATGACGCCGCCGAGGAGGACGGTGGCGACGAAGTAGTCCATCCCGTACTCGCGGGCGACCGGGGCGATGACGAGGGCCACGGCGCCGGTGGCGGCGGTGATCATCGCGGGGCGGCCGCCGAGGAAGGCGATCGCCACCGCCATGATGAACGAGGAGAACAGCCCGAGGCGCGGGTCGACGCCGGCGATGATCGAGAACGCGATCGCCTCCGGGATGAGCGCGATGGCGACGACGAGCCCGGCGAGCACCTCGCGCGTCAGGATGCGTGGGCTCCGCAGCGCCTGCAGCACCGTCGGCTCGATGCGGTAGCGGCTCGCGGGATCCCGGACGGGCAGGGCATCGGTCATCGGGGGGCTCCAAGGCGGTCGGGCGCGGCGCGCGGTGCGACGCCCGCGACCTTCTACGGTAACGCTCGGCCGGCGACGGCTACGACGCGGCCGGGACCCCGAAGCTGTGCGCCGTCTTGATGCCCGACGCGGCGGCGGAGGCCATGAAGGCGAGCACGTCGCGGGCAGCGTCGGGGTCGGATGCCGTCGCCGCGACGGCGCCCGAGAACACGGTGTCGATCGCGCAGTCCGCGGGCAGGACACCGAGGATCCGCACGCCCGGCTGCCCGACGAGCTCGCTGAGCTGCTGGAAGCCGAGGTCGACGTCGCCGTCGGCGAGGGAGCGCGCGACGGGGACGCCGGGGCGCGCCTGCACGAGGCGGTCGCCGATCTCGGCCATGAGCCCCCACTCCTCGATCATCGCGACCAGGGCGGTCCCGCTCGGACCCGTCGAGTAGCCGATCCGCTGCGCGTCGCGGAGCGCGTCGCGCACACCGCCGGCGTCCGGGAACGCCGCGCCGTCGGGTCGCTCGGCCGGGTCGTCACGGCCGGAGGGCACGGCGACGGCGACCTGCGACAGCACGAGCGGGACGACGGACGCGGCGTCGACGTGGCCGTCGGCGGCGAGGCGGTCCAGCGCATCGGAGGCGAGGAAGACGAGGTCCAGCTGCTCCCCCGCGGCCACGCGCTGAGCCGCATCCACTCCCCCGACGGAGTCGACGTCCACGCGGGGCAGCCCCGCCGTGACGGCCGCCTCGGTCAGCTCCGCCAGCACGTGGCGCGTCGCCATCGAGGAGATGGCCTTCATGCCGCGGCTTCCTCGAACGTCTCGGCGTCGACCTCGGCGTTGCCGACGGGGTTGTACCGCGAGCCGGACACGGTCACGTGCGAGATGAGCTCGCCGGCGCGCGCGAGGAGCCCGGGGTCGACGACGACGTCGACGGCGGCGAGGTTCTCGCGCACGTGCGCGGCGCGGGTGCTGCCGGGGATCGGCACGACGTGGTCGCCGCGCGAGAGCAGCCAGGCGAGCGCCAGCTGCGCGGGCGTGCACTGGGCCTCGGCGGCGAGCGCGCGCCACTGCGGCAGCAGCGCGGCGTTGGCCGGCCAGTGCTCCGGCTGGAATCGGGGCATGGCGCGGCGGATGTCCTTCGGCGCGAGGGCGCCGGGGTCGGCGACGCCGTCGGCGAGGAAGCCGCGCGCCACCGGAGAGAACGCGACGAGCGCGATCCCGTCGGCACGGGTGGCCTCGAGCATGCCGAGCTCGGCGTTGCGGGTCCACAGCGAGTACTCGTTCTGCACAGCCGCGATCGGCGTCACCGCCTGGGCCTCCCGGAGGCGGGCGACCGACACCTCGGACAGGCCGATCGCGCCGATCTTGCCGGCATCCACCGCTTCGGCGAGCGCGCCGACGCTGTCGGTGATCGGCACCTTCTTGTCCCAGCGGTGCAGGTAGTACAGATCGATGTGGTCGACGCCGAGGCGGCCCAGCGACGCGTCGACATGGGCGCGCAGCGTCGCCGGGCGCCCGTCGATCACCTTGACGCCGTCGACCATCGCCATGCCGCCCTTGCTGGCGAGAACGACCTCGTCACGCCGTCCGGCGATCGCGCGTCCCACGAGCTCCTCGTTGCGGCCGCCGCCGTACAGGGTGGCCGTGTCGAGCATCCGGATGCCGTCGTCGAGCGCGGCACGCGCGACCGCGAGGCCCTCCTCGGGGGTCGGCGGCACACCGTAGGCGTGACTGAGATTCATGCATCCCAGGCCGAGGCGAGGCAGGTTCACGCGAGCTGCTCCTCCAGCATCCCGAGCACCCGGTAGCAGTCCAGCACCTGGCGCATCGACGAGTTGGGTTCGCGGCCCTCGCGGATCGCGGTGACGAACTCGCGGTCCTGCAGCTCGATGCCGTTCATGCTGACGGCGACCTGCGACACGTCGATCGGCTCCTCCTTGCCGTTGACGAGGTCGTCGTACCGGGCGATGTAGGTGCCGGTGTCGCCGATGTAGCGGAAGAAGGTGCCGAACGGGCCGTCGTTGTTGAACGACAGCGAGAGGGTGCAGATCGCGCCGGTCTCGCTCTTGAGCTGGATCGACATGTCCATCGCGATCCCGAGCTCGGGGTGGATCGGGCCCTGGACGGCGTTCGCCTGCACGATCCTGCCGGCCTGGTAGGCGAACAGGTCGACCGTGTGGGCGGCGTGGTGCCACAGCAGGTGATCGGTCCACGAGCGGGCCTCGCCCTTGGCGTTGGTGTTCGTGCGGCGGAAGAAGTAGGTCTGCACGTCCATCTGCTGGATGTTGTACTCGCCCGCCGCGATCTTGTCGTGCACCCACTGGTGCGACGGGTTGAAGCGGCGCGTGTGCCCCACCATCGCGATCCTGCCGGACGCATCGGCGGCCGCGACGGTCGCCTCGGCGTCGGCGAACGAGTCGGCGAGGGGGATCTCGACCTGCACGTGCTTGCCGGCGGCGAGCACGGCCTGCGACTGCGCAGCGTGCAGCTGCGTGGGGGTCGCCAGGATGACGGCATCCACGTCGTCCCGCTCCAGCACGGCGTCCAGGCCGACGACGGCGTTCGCGACGCCGTACTGGTCGGCGACGGCCTGCGCCTTCTCCGCGCTCGTCGCGCTGACGACGGTGACCTCTGCGTCCTCGATGTTCACCAGCCCGTCGAGGTGCTTCATGCCGAACGCGCCGGCGGCGCCGACGACGGCGATGCGGACCTTGTCATTGCTCATTGCGGATGTCTCCTTGGGATGGCGTCAGGCGCCGGGGTTGCTCAGCACGAGGTGGCCGACCGCGGTGTTCGAGGCGGGCACGTGGTAGAACCGGTGATCGACCGACGGCGCCCCGCCCGCGAACTGGTCGTCCATCGCGCCGCGCGCGATGAGCCAGTCGACGAGCTCGATGCCCTCGGATCCCGCCTCGTCGACGTACTCCATGTGCGACCACTCGGTGAGGCCCAGCGGGTCGGCGATGAGGTGGTCGAGGAACGCGTTGTCCCACTCGGCGTTGATGAGGCCGGCGCGGGGGCCCTGGAGCTGGTGGCTCATACCGCCGGTGCCCCAGATCTGCACGTTGAGCTCCTCGCCGTCCCACTTGTCGAGGGCACGGCGCAGGGCCCGGCCCAGCTCGTAGCAGCGGCGGCCCGAGGGAACGGGGTACTGGACCACGTTGACGGCGAGCGGGATGACCTTGCAGGGCCACTCCTCCACGTCGCCGAACACGAGGGAGAGCGGCACCGTGAGTCCGTGGTCGACGACCATCTCGTTGACGAGGGTCAGATCGAAGTCGTCCTGGATGATCGACTGCGCGAGGTGCGCCGCGAACTCCGGGTAGCCCTTCACGTCGGGCACCGGACGGGGACCGTAGCCCTCGTCTGCGACCGGGTACTCCGCGCCCGTGCCGAGCACGAAGGTGGGGACGATGGACGCGTCGAACGCGGTGGCGTGGTCGTTGTAGACGAGGATGACGACGTCGGGAGTGTTCTCCTTGGCCCACTGGCGCGTCCACGTGTACCCGTCGAACACCTTCTTCCAGTACGGCTCCTCGGTCTTGCCGAGGTCCATCGCCGCACCGATCGCCGGCACGTGCGAGGTGAACAGTGCGGAGGTGTACTTGGCGGGCGCGTCCGGGCGCATGACCTCGGACTTCTCGGTGCTCGGCGGCGTCCAGCCGTCGAGGTCCTTGAGGCGGTTGCCCTCGGGACGACGTCCGCCGCCGATCATCATGTCGCGGTACGCGGCCTCGCTCATCCCGGTCATCGAGCCGGCCATCTGCTGGAAGCTCAGCCCGTGCGTGGCGCCGATCTTGCTGAGGAAGTAGATGTTGCCGCCCTCGGCCATCATGGCGTTGAGGTCGAGATCCAGCACCGCCTGGCGGGCGACCGGCGTGAGGTCCCACTCGTCGAGGTACGCCTCGCGGTCGGCGAGGTACCGCTCGCGGTTCTCCGGCTTCATGAGGGACATCGAGAGTTGGTTGAGCTGGTAGCCCTTCCGGGCCTGCTCGGCGTCGAAGATGATCGTGCCGGGGACGTTCTTGTACGGCTTGTCGAGTGCCATGTCAGTTTCCTTCGGGCCAGTAAAGACGGCGCGGGTTGTCCACGAGGAGCTTCTGCTGAAGCTCGGCGGTGGGGGCGATGTGCGGGATGAAGTCGACCAGCAGCCCGTCGTCGGGCATGTGGTCCTTCAGGTTGGGGTGGGGCCAGTCGGTGCCCCACAGCACGCGGTCGGGGAACTCCTCGACGACGCGACGGGCGAACGGAACGACATCCGTATAGGCATTCTGCTCCCCGTCGAGGGCCCGCGGGCCGGTCGCGGAGAGTCGCTCCGGGCAGGACACCTTGGTCCACACGTTCGGGTTCTCCCGCATGAAGCGCAGGAACAGGCCGAACTCGGCTCCGTCGGGGTCCTTCGTGACGTCCGGCCGGCCCATGTGGTCGACGACGACGTCGGTCGGGATGGCGGAGAAGAAGTCGTACAGCTCGGGCAGGTCCTCGGCCTCGAAGTAGATGACGACGTGCCACCCGAGGGGGGCGATCTTCTCCACGATCTCGCCGAGCGACTCGGTCGGCACGCGGTCGACGAGGCGCTTGACGAAGTTGAAGCGGACGCCGCGGACGCCGGCGGCGTGCAGCTCGGCGAGCTGCTCGTCGGTGACGTCGCGGCGCACCGTCGCGACGCCGCGGGCGCGCCCGCCGCTGCGCTGCAGGGCGTCGACGAGAGCGCGGTTGTCGGCGCCGTGGCAGGTCGCCTGGACGATCACGTTGCGGTCGAAGCCGAGGTGGTCGCGGAGCGCGAAGAGCTGGTCGGCCGAGGCGTCGCACGGGGTGTACTTGCGTTCCGGCGCATAGGGGAACTGCTCCCCCGGACCGAAGACGTGGCAGTGCGCGTCGACGGCGCCGGCGGGCAACGTGAACGTGGGCGTGGTCGGGCCGTCGTACCAGTCCAGCCAGCCGGGCGTCTTCTCGAAGCCGCCGCTCGTGTCTCCGTGTGCCATGTCAGTCCTCCACGTACTCGAGGCCGGCCTTCGCGAGCGGTTCGCGCATGCCGTAGAGGTCGAGGCCCAGGACGCCGTCGCGGAACTTCTGCCGCTTCGACTCCTCGAGGTCCTCGCGCTTCTGCGACGCATCCGCCACCGCGCCGACGAGCTCGCGCGGGACGACGACGACGCCGTCGACATCCGCGACGACGACGTCACCGGGGTTGACCACGGCGTTGGCGACGACGACCTGGACGTTGACCGAGCCGAGCGTCGCCTTGATGGTGCCCTTGGAGTTGATGGCGCGGGAGAAGACCGGGAAATCCATCTTCTCGAGGTCGGCGACGTCGCGGACGCCGCCGTCGATGACGAGGCCCTTGCATCCGCGCGCAGTGAGCGACGTGGCGAGCAGCTCGCCGAAGAAGCCGTCCTCGCTCTCCGTCGTGCAGCCGGCGACGAGGACGTCGCCCTCCTGCACCTGCTCGGCGGCGACGTGGAACATCCAGTTGTCGCCGGGCTGCAGCAGGACCGTGACCGCAGGGCCGCACAGCTTCGCACCGCTGTAGGCGGGACGGATGTAGGGACGGAGGAGCCCGACACGGCCCATCGCCTCGTGGATCGTGGCGACGCCGAACTGCGACAGGCGCGCGACGTCGGCCGGGTCGGGCCGTTCGATGGTGGTGCGGACGATGCCGAGGTTGTTCAGGCGGGTCATGTGGTTCTCCGGGTGGGTCTCAGAGGCCGCGGGCGGCGAGGGCGCGGTTCAGTCGGGGGTAGACGCGGCGGGCATTGCCCTGGAAGACCTGGACCCGCTCGTCGTCGGTGAGGTTGGGGGTGGCATCGACGTAGCGCTTCGTGTCGTCGAAGTAGTGGCCCGTGCGGGGGTCGATGTCGCGGACGGCGCCGATCATCTCGCTCGCGAAGAGGATGTTGTCGGTCGGGATGACCTCGGTGAGGAGGTTGATGCCCGGCTGGTGGTAGACGCACGTGTCGAAGAACACGTTGTTCAGCAGGTGCTCTTCGAGCTCGGGCTTGCCGAGCGCCATGGCGAGGCCGCGGAAGCGTCCCCAGTGGTACGGCACCGCGCCGCCGCCGTGCGGAATCACGAACTTCAGGTCCGGGAAGTCGCGGAAGAGGTCGCCCTTGAGCAGCTGCATGAACGCCGTCGTGTCGGCGCCGAGGTAGTGGTCGCCGGTGGTGTGGAACTGCGGCTTGCAGGAGGTCGAGACGTGGATCATCGCCGGCAGCTCGTACTCGACGAGCTTCTCGTACAGCGGGTACCAGCTCTTGTCGGTCAGCAGCGGCGCGGTCCACAGCCCGCCGGAAGGGTCGGGGTTGATGTTGACGGTGACGACGCCGAGGTCGTTCACCGCGCGGTCGAGCTCGGCGAGGACGGTCTGGGGGTCGACGCCGGGCGACTGCGGGAGCATCGCCCCCGGCAGGAAGCGGTCGGGGAAGAGCTGCGCGACGCGTGCGACGAGGTCGTTGCAGATGCGCGCCCACGTCTCGCTCACGGCGAAGTCGCCGATGTGGTGGGCCATGAAGGACGCGCGCGGGCTGAAGACGGTGACGTCGCTGCCGCGCTCGTTCATGAGCTTCAGCTGGTTGGCCTCGATCGTCTCGCGGATGTCGTCGTCGCTGATGTGCAGGTCAGCCGGGTTAGGCGCCTCGCCCTTGCCGTCGGCGAACGCGATCTGCAGGTCGCGCCAGGCACCCAGGGGTGCGGGGGCCGTCGTGTAGTGGCCGTGGATGTCGATGATCAACGCGTGTCGTCCTTGTCACTTGCCTGTCACTGCCGGGGTGCTTGCACCCGACTTTAGGCGCGTTGCGAGTAATGGTCCAATAGATGGAGAGCGTCTGCCGAATAGATATGATCTATTCATGGCCTGGGCGGATCTGAACCAGTTGCGCACGTTCGTGGTGCTGTACGAGCAGCGGAGTCTCACCGCCGCCGCCGAGCAGCTCCACGTGACCCAGCCGACGGTGAGCTACACGCTCGCCCGACTGCGCGAGCGCTTCGCCGACGACCTCTTCCGCCGTGAAGGACACGTCATGGCCCCTACCCCGCGGGCCGTGCAGCTGTTCGGCCCCCTGCACGAGGCCCTCGCCCAGATCGACGCCACGGTGAACGACCCGGACACGTTCGACCCGGTGGGCTTCACCGGCGACCTGGCACTGGGTCTCACCTCGATCGGCGAGCAGACCTTCCTCCCGCCGATCATGGCCGCTCTCTCACGCGAGGACGCCCGCGCGCGGCTGAAGGTGGAGCGGCTCGACTCCGACCAGGTCGAGGACGGTCTCGTCCGCGGCACGATCGACCTCGCGCTGACCGTCTCCCTGATGGGCACGCCCCGGCTGTGGCGGACGCGGGTGCGCAGCGTGGAGTACGTCGCGCTGTCGTCCGGCGCGCACCCGTTGCCGCCGACCGGGCCGAACATGTTCGCCGGTCGCCGGTTCATCCGCGTCTCGGTGCGCGGCGGCCATGTCTTCCCGCTCCAGGCCCTCACCGAGCACGGGCTCATGCCGCAGGTGGCGCTGACCATCGAGGAGTACTCGACGGTTCCCGCCGTTCTCGAGGCGACGGATCTCGTCGTCTTCCTCCCCCGTCACGTCGCCGAGGTGTTCTGCGGCTGGTTCCCGAGCCTCCGCATCGCCGACCTGCCGTGGCCGGGACAGAGCACGCCGGTCTCGCTCTACACGCGCAGCGATACGAGCCTGTCCCCCGCGCAGCGCTGGTTCCGGCAACTCGTCTCGGATGCGGTCTCCGCGCCCGCAGAGGAGGCGGGTAGCCCGCGCGGCTGACGCTACGCGGGCGCCGGCTCGGCCGGAGCGACGACGAACTCGTACACGTACCGGAACGGGTACCGGTCGGCGTACTCGGGCGGCACGTCCATCCCTTCGATGGATTCGACGACGAGCTCGTACGTGCCCGGCTCGGCCCACTCGTCGACGGGGATCTCTGCGGAGAACGCACCGGTGTCGTCGGCTTCGGCCATCTGCTCGAAGAGGGAGGATGACAGCCGCACCGGCATGCTCGGCGGGAAGCCTTCTCCCCGGATCGTGAGGGCGCCGCCGGGCTGGACCGGGGAGGGCTCGACCGTGACCGTCGGGGTGGGATCCGGGGTCGGCGTCGGGGTGGGATCCGGAGTCGGCGTCGGGGTCGGCGTCGGCGTCGGATTCGGCTGCGGCGCGGGAGAGGGGTCGGGTGTGGGCGCCGGAGCGGGGGACGGCGCCGGGGCGGGCGCCGGAGCGGGGGCGGGCGCCGGGCTGATGCGCGGCGCCGGCTGTGACGGCGCCGGCGGCGTCGACGGCGTGACCGGACGCGCCACCGGCGTCACCACCGGGTCCGACCCGGGGGCCTCCGCCGCGGGCGCGGGCGTGATCAGCCGGCCGCGGGCGTCGAACAGGATCTCTCCGGCCTCGCTCGGCTCGACCTCGACGCTCGTCGAGTGTTGTGCGACAGCACCTGTGGCGGAGTCGACGACCCGCACCGCGACGGTCCGCGTTCCGGCGCTGTCGAAGGTCGCCCACGCCAAGCCGCTCGAAGAGACGGTCTCGTAGATGCCGTCGCCGTCGAGGTCGAACTCGTACCGGGCGCCGGTGCCGGCCAGCTCCGGCGAGAACGCGGAGACCAGGGTGGGGGTTCCGGCGTAGGCGAGTGACACCGCGCGCAGCCGCGTGTTCGCCGCGGCGTCCGCAGCCTCCCCCACAGACACCGTCTCGCCCGCGTCGCGCGCGTCGAGCGCCAGCATCCACTCCCGGTACGCGAGCTTGGCGATCTCGAGCGCGTCCTCGGACGCCTCCTCGGGGAACGCGTCGGAGTAGTAGTCCAGATGGTCGCCGTAGGCGCCGGTCGCCAGCTTGAAGAGGCCCTCGAGCGGGGTGAACTCGCAGATGGGGTCACCGGCATGGCAGATCGCCGACCCGAGATCGCGCGCCCGGTAGTAGGCATCGAGGCCGGCGCCCTGCGCCTCGTCGGCCTTCCATCGGATGATCCCGATGCCGCCGATCCCGGCGGCGCGCACCCCGAGGCCGTAGGGCTTCTGGTAGGGATCCCCGATGTTGACGACGCCGAGCACGGAGTCGGGATTCAGCTCCGCCGTGTGCCGGGCCGCCATCGCGCCCTGCGAGTAGCCGACCGCGACGAACTTCGGCTGCACGGGGCATCCCTCCGAGCCGGCGAGGTACTCCGAGATCAGGTGCGTCGCGGCCTCCGCCCCGCGGGTGGCGGAGTGCAGCAGCCGGGATGCCGAGAAGCTCAGCGCCGAGTCGAGGGTGCTGGCCTCGGTGATCGCCGCGATCGCGTCATACCCGAACGGCTGATCCGCGCCGGCGGGCCCGATCGGCACGACCGGAATCCGGTCGGCGGTGAACCCCTCGTAGACCGTCGTCGAGAGTGCATCGAACAGCCCGTCGAGGGTGACACCCTCCCAGCCGTTGGTGACGAGCTCGGACTCGCCGTAGCGGAACGCAGCGCCGGCGTTGCTCGTCTCCCCTGCGGTGAGGTTCCCCTCCCCGCTCCCGCGAAAGGCAAGGACGACCAGCGGAGCGCAGCGGGCTTCGATCTTCTGATCGAACCGTCCGTACTGAGGTTGCGCGAAGACGACGAGGTACGTGACGAGGAGCGCAACGGCCAGCACCGCCGCCGACCCTGCCGTCCAGATCAACTTCGTCGTTGCACGAGCGCGCGCCACAATGCTCACCTTCCGTGGCGCAGGCGATCAGGGCGCCATTCGGGTGACGTCGATCCGGGGGGTGATCGTGAGATGCCGCGCCCTCACGGCTACAACATATCGAATGCGCGGGAAGACGACGCACGTGGGTGTGTGGGGCCCGCGTCAGCTCTTCTTGCGGTTCCAGCTGGCCTTCGCGGGTGTGAGCGGGCTCCGCACGTGGATGGCCCACGTCGAGTGGGGATGGATGCGCAGGAGGGCCGTCTCGTAGAACGCCCGGGCCTCATCCGAGAGCGTCGGCAGGACGGCATCCTTGTCGACCTCGTCCTCGGGGCGGGGGCGGAGCGCCTTCCAGACCAGCTGCACTTCCGGGGCGCCGGTCGGGATGCCGTCGATATCGAGCACGGCGCGGTCCCACGGCAGCTGCAGCCGCGGGTCGCGGCGGTAGAGCCAGGCCCGGTCGATGCCGTCCTCGACGTTGACCTGCAGCACCCGCGCGCCCTTCTTGTCGTCATGGATGAGGACGGGCTGGATGTCGGCATCCTCGGGCGCCTCGTCGAACCGGACGAGGTCGTCCTCGTCGAGCATCGCCCAGGCGGTGAACCCGGCAGGCAGCGCTTCGATGAGCCGCGCCAGGTCGCGGGAGGTGGTGCTCACGTCGGTGTTCCCGCGCTCGCGGATCGGGGCACCGAGCCAGCGGTCCAGCGCCGCGCCCCCGGAGAGCCACCACCGAGCGGGTGTCCCCGCGAGGAGGGCCGCCACGGCGTCGGGCGCCAGTCGCTCCCAGGGCGTCGCGGGGGTCGGTGCGGGGGATGCCATGGGGACGAGCCTAATCTCGGTCACGCTTCGCTGACGGAGGATGATGGGTCCATGGCCAGTCCGCACCGCCCGGGCCTCCGGGTCACGGCCGGGGTCACGATCCCCGAGTCGGAGCTCTCGTGGCGCTTCTCGCGGTCGTCGGGCCCGGGCGGGCAGGGCGTGAACACGGCGGACTCCCGCGTGGAGCTCAGCTGGGATGCCGCCGGTTCGGCTGCGCTCTCGCCGCACCAGCGTGAACGTGTGCTCGATCGGCTGAGCGGCCGACTGGTCCGCGGCGTGCTGACGATCGCGGCATCCGAGCACCGTGCGCAGCTGCGGAACCGCGACGCGGCGCGCGAGCGATTGGCGTCCATCGTGGCGGACGCCCTTCGCCCACCTGCGGCGGCGCGGAGAGCGACGAAGCCGACTCGCGGTGCCAAGGAGCGCCGATTGAGCGAGAAGCAGCGGCGCACCGACATCAAGCAGCTGCGCCGCCGGCCGATCGACTGAGCCGGCGGCGAGAGCATCCCCGG
>NZ_BKAH01000011.1 GCF_007992455.1 Microbacterium saccharophilum
CCCTTAAAGGCCGTCCCCCACCGTGGGTGCCTGCGTGCATCGTCCATCGTCCATCGGCCGCAGTCCAGCGTCCATCGTCCATCGTCCATCGTCCATCGTCCATCGTAGATTCCGCTCTCGTACTCAAGAGCTTGGTTCGAGGTCGGTCGTCCTCGCGAGGCACGGACGGGTGCGACGCTGAGGCGACGGTGCGCCAACGGCTCCCTCGGGCAATGGCATCGTGCCGGCAGACGGCTCCTCGGCTATCTCGGCACCCGCGACCGAAGCCGCATCCGCGGCCACCTTGGTTTGCGGACGTCTTGAGACTGCGCAGACAACTGATCAACCACAGACTCGAGCGCGATAACAGTCCGGGCAGCTTGTTCAACCCACTCGCGCACGTTAGCTGGGTATTCTTCCTCAGTCACTGCCTGGGTAGGGCTATTGAACGGCGAGGTGTGTCCGGCAGCGCCTCGTTTCGCACCCAACGTCGTCAGGGCGGCGAGCTGGATGTCCACGGCGTCATCAATGACGGCCCACTCTATGCCAACTAGCTTGGCGAGGTCTCGCACGTTGTCCGCCTTCAGGCCATGATTTTCGCGCACCTCGCTCGTGACGTACTCGATGGCCAACGGGGACGACATCACGCCCAGCCATTGTCGCTTGTTGTAGGTGGGTATGTCCCGATTCCACTCCAGCGCAGCTGCGAAGAAGGGCAGCAATCCGACGGGCACGGACACACCCTCGGCAATCACCCGACGAGCGCGGTTGAAGTGTTCCAGGAAGATTCCCTCGATGCGTTCCTCTAGGATCGCGTGCGCAACCAGTAAGTACGCCCTCGTGACTGTGCGCTCGCGGGTCGACAGCGGATCGGGTGGGGCGGTCGACACGTCGGAAAGGAGCGTCGACTCGATCTCGGCGATCTCCGCCAGGAGAGGATGATTAGTCACGTCTCAGGGAACCCGGCAACTCGTAGCTGACGCCAGTCGCTTCTTCTACGACCGACCTCCACACACGATGACGCGTGATGAACGCATCCGCTGTCTTCGTTGTAGCGCTTATGGATCGTATGAATGAGTCGTCGGACTCGCACCGTGACTGATACGCACCAATTACCACCTCAGCCTTTTCAGCAATGGCCATGCGCACCTCTGGAAGGCTGAGCGAGTATGCCTGGAAGTCGAAGACAGCGCGGTTGAGCGCCCGCTCCCACTTGCCACTGTTTCCGCTTTGGTCCGGGCCGGTCCACTTACGACAGAATCTGGAACCGAAAAGATATTGTCCAACTTCCAGCCCCTCAGCGAACTCCCCATACTCGTCCTGAAGTGAGGGCTCAATCTGCGGCCAACTCTTGGTGAATGTGCGCGAGGTGTCATCGAGGAAGCCTTTGAGATTACCCCGATACCGAAGCGGTGACTTACTGAACGCAATATGGCGGAGCAGGAGCTCGGCGTCAACCATGCGACGATCAGGATGCGAGATTCCCAGGAGCTTCTGGATCGACGGAGATGACCCCGACGTGTGATCGATCCATTGCATAAACCGGCCGGGGATAAGCGCTTGGCGCAGTTCCTGGGGCGAGAGGGCGACGCTACCCGTGTTCAAGCGAAGAAACAGAGAGAGAAGCAGGGCCTCTGAGTTCCAGCTGCTCAGAACCACTGTGCGGATGGTGGAGTTCTCAAGCGCGCTAAACGACTCAGGACGCTGCCCCTCGAGGTCGACGACGCTAGTTCCATTCAACTCTGAAAGGACTTCCAAGCCGGACAGGCGGAGCGCATCAAACTCGCCGTCTCTGGCGTCGTCGGCTACTGCAAAATACTGACGAAGGGCAAGCAATCGCTGCTTGCCGTCAAGAACAAAGTACTGTCCCCGCTGCCCCGGCTTCTCGGCCAGCACGATTTGGGGGATTGGGAAGCCCAAGATGATGGACTCAATTAGCTTGCTCTTTCGGTTCGCAAGCCACGCGTTTCGCCGTTGGAACGACGGATCCAGATCTATGCGTCCCTTCCGCATTTGATTTACGAGGGTCTCGACCGTCCAGTCCGTGCCACTGACGGAGGCGCTGAAGCCGTCCGCAGGAGGAGCCGCGTCCTCCTCTGACTCACCCTGGAACGGAACCAAGGGGATATCGTCGAAGGCCGCGTCGCTGTCGTAGTCCGCCGATTCGATGCTCACGCGACAATCCTGGCAGACTGCACGCCGAGGAGTTGAAGAGTCACGGTGGCCCTCGGGCGCTGGGTAAGTGATGTGTGGGCAGACTGCCGCGAGGAGAAGAGATTCTCTCCTTGGAGACGGAGACACGCACTCTCGCCACATTTCGCCGTTGCGGGCGACGAGATCTCCCGCAGGCACTAGAGAGGCGTGCCGCTCGCAGCCCAGCCGAGGCGCGTAGTGAGTGGATCTCTAGACAAGTACTACCGTGCGCTCGGGTGCACGTGTGATATGTCCGAGTTGTTCAAGTAGTGTGCGAGCGACGGCCTTGCCCGATTGAACCGCTCGACTTCACAACACACGGGATCTCCCGGTGGGCGTCCGTGTAGGGAGCTCCACCCTGTGGACGGCGGAAGCGAGATACGTCTTGAATGCAGTTAGGCGTCGGAGGCCGCCGATCTTGACTGAAGAGCTAATGCCACGGCCTCGAATTCAGCAAGTGCCGCGGCAAGATCTTCCACGATCTCGCGCACGATGACGTCGGGCGCTGGCAAGTTATCGAGATCTTCAAGCGATTCGTCGCGGAGCCAGGTGATGTCGAGGTTGACTTTGTCGCGTGAGATCAGATCGGCGTAGTCGAACGCCTTAAACCGCTCGGTCTCGACGCGCGCCTCGTGGTCGCTCCCGAACGACTCGACGAAGTCCTGGAGGTGCGCGCGGGTCAGCGGGTTCTGCTTGAGTGTGAAGTGCTGGTTGGTGCGCAGGTCATAGATCCAGAGCTTCGAAGTCCATGGACGCTCGCCCGCCGGCTTCTTGTCGAAGAAGAGCACGTTGGCCCTGACACCGCCGGCGTAGAAGATGCCTGTGGGCAGGCGCAGCATCGTGTGAAGGTCGAAATCCTTCAGCATGCGCCGGCGCAGGGTCTCGCCAGCGCCTCCTTCGAACAACACGTTGTCGGGCAGGACGACGGCGGCGCGACCGTTGATGTCGAGGATCGTCGCGATGTGCTGCAGGAAATTGAGCTGCTTGTTCGAGGTCGTGACGACGAAGTCCTGACGCTCGATCTCGAGGTCTTCGCGCGCTTCCCGTCCGTCGGCGCCGACCATCGTGAGAGACGACTTGCGCCCGAACGGCGGGTTCGACAGCACGACGCTCCAGCGCCGCCCCGGATCGGCGATGAGCGAGTCCTTGACCTCGATGAGCGACGGGCCGTTGGCCTCGCCGGCACCGTGCAGCAGCAGGTTCATCGCGGCCAGGCGCGCCGTTCCGTCGACGAGTTCCACGCCGTGGATCAGCTGCTTCTGCAGGTGCTCACGCTGCGGAGGAGTGAAGGATGCCGCGTCCCGCGACGCGTACTCGAACGCCTGCAACAGGAATCCGCCGGTGCCGCAGGCTGGGTCCGTAACGGTGTCGGCGACCGTGGGGCGGACGCAGTCGACGATCGCGTCGATGATCGCGCGCGGAGTGAAGTACTGTCCCGCCCCCGACTTGATGTCTTCCGCCCCCTTCGCGAGGAGAGACTCGTAGGCGTCACCCTTGATGTCGACGCCCGTCTGCGACCACTGCTCGGCGTCGATGAGGTCGTGGATGAGCCGCTTGAGCTTGGCCGGATCCTGCACTCGGTTCTGCGCCTTACGGAAGATCACGCCGAGCGTGCCCGGCTCGCGGCCGAGTCCCTGCAGAATGCGCGTGTACTCGGTCTCGAGCTCGGCTCCATCGGCGTCGAGTAGCCTCTGCCACGAGTACTTGTCGGGCACAATGCGCTCAGGACGCAGGGCACGCGTCGCCCGTTCGTGGGCCATCTTGAGAAACAGCAGGTAGGTGAGCTGCTCGGTGTAGTCGATGGTGCCGACGCCGTCGTCGCGCAGCACATTCGCATACGCCCACAGCTTGTCTACGAGGCGGCGGGGGTCGGTCATGAAGCGGGCTCCAGGTCGTGCGGTTCGGACGGCAATCGGGTCGAGTGGTGTGACTTCGTTACGGGTTCTGGCGACGTGTCAAGCGATTTGCCACGTCGACCGTGCGATGGGACTTGTCATGGCGTGCGCTCGGGACTACCACAACGACAAACTCGCGGTCACAGCGCAGCCGCAATTGCCTCGATGCGATCGGAATCGGACGCCGCGCCAGTGAGCTGCCCGGAGAAGGCTGCTGCGAGTAGGGCGCGGCGGAGCATCGAACATCGCTCTTGCGATACCTCGATCGTTCCGTTGAGTCGTGTCCGATCGTCCACAAGATCACTCAGCTCATTCGCGATTCGCGCTTGCTCATCCACGGAAGGCACTGGGAACAGGATGTGATCTCGGAACCGAGTCAGGCTCACCTTCCGCTGGGCGACACCACTTGTGATTCTGTCCATAACTCGTCGCACACTCGGTGACTGCATGGCGAACATCAGGTACGACGAGAGAAACCCCTCGGCAGGTCGCAGACGGATGACGTCCGCCGTGACGATTCCGGGCTTGATCGAGTCGTACACAGCTGCACTACCGGGCGGATCACCCATCTTCGTAATGACGAGATCGCCGTATCGCACGCCGTGCGCAGCTAGATCCGCAGCCTTCTCCGCGCTCACGAATCGGGTGGGCGATGTGAAGTCTCCTCGCACAACGTTTCGCACGAAGACGAGGGGGACTCCGTCGTCGCGGTAGTCCTTGGTCGTGAGGTTGCTACCGAATGGGCCAATGATGCTGCGAGAGCGGTCGCCGCCGGTGATCTCGTCCACCCCCACTTCGCGCCACCCATCAGGCTGCCAAGCGAAGGACTGTGCCACGTAGGCGCGCTCAAGGCCAGCGGCCCGAGCCATCGCCCGCGCGAGTGACGATTCCGCCGCGTCAAGGCGAGAGAGGTGATCATCGAGCAACTCGACGATTCGTCGCTGCTCGCTCAACGGCGCCGCCGGGATGGGGATCTGACGAATGGTCTTGAGGCCAAGCCTCGGCCGTCCGACCCCATGGAGCTGATCTCTCGCCCAGTCGCGAGCTTCGGGCCGCTGAAGCGCATAGAGCACCCAACGGGGTTCGACATCCATGGAGAGGCGTACCCGAATACAGTCCGCCTTCACGATTGCGGGACCAATGTCGGCCGGCATCAGACAGGCACGTGGAAGAACCTCGCCAAGCGACGCAATGAGCAGATCGCCTGCGGAAACCTCGTGCTTGCGAAGCATATCGAAGTGGTCGCGCGAGATATGAGCCGGTGAGCGTTTGTACTCTCCGTCACCGATGTTCTGCAGGCGAACGACCTGAGGGCCGCTGTCGGTGTAATGGGCGCTCGTGAGGTTCGAACCAAACGGACCATCGGTGATCGCACCCCGTTCCGCGCTCGCGAACGACTCGAGAGGCAGCTGCTTCCACGATGTCACGCGGTCAGCTCCGCGTTCAGTTCCTCGATCAGCATCCCCGCACTCGCTCCCAGATCACGTACCGCTCCATCGACCCCGCCGCGCTCCGTGAAGGGAGCAACGTCGAGATCAGCATCCGTCAATCCTGCCGAATTCGCGATGACGTCCGCCATTCGGTCGAGCCACCAACGCTGGGAGTCGGTGAAGGCCACGCCGGCGAGCTGCTGACGACCCAGCCACTCGTCGTAGCGCGAGCGCACCACGTCCGCATACGGCACGAGGTCGGTATCCTCCCCCAGTTCGTAGCGCAGGAGCGAGACCAGGTCGGTCAGTCGTGCGTGATCGTTCGGCCTGACCCGCTCGATCTGCACGGCTTCGTAGGCGTGCCAAATGAGGTCGACGGTCCAGTTGTGCGGTGGGCGTGCGATGCGCTCGGCAAGCTCCGAGATCGCGGCGAACGGCACACGACGAGTCTTCGCCTCGGTGAGCAGCTGGATCGCGCTGATCTCGCTGCGGTGCTCGGCGAGGTACGCGCGCCACGACTCGACGATCGAGCGAGCGCGGCTCGTGTCGACCACACCGTACGCGTCGACGAGCTCATCGACGGTGACCGCGTCGATCACCCGGTCGTGCGCGCGGCGCAGCTCTAGGATGCGCGAGCGCAGGTCGGGGTTCGCCGCGAGCGGCTCGATCGCGCCTTCGATGAGCGCGGTGACGGCCTCGTCTCGGTCGACGGCTGACGCCACCGCGGCGGCTTGTTTGTCGGGGTCGACGGCATCCACGATCCCGCGGACGATGTCGCGCAGTGATCCGCCGGCGACCTCGTCGAGTTCGGTGCGCTCGGCAGTCGTGAGCTGCAGCTCGAGGGCAGCCAGACGTGAGGCGAGGGTCGCGGTCTCGTCCTCGGTGATGGAAAGGTCGGCGACCTTCGCGAGCAGCTTTTGCAGCGAGATGCCCCGGTCGCGGTTGAGCGGCGGCTCGACGAAGGCGTGCTCGGTCACCCCGACGGCGTCGACGATGACGAACCGGGTCTTTTCCGTAGCATCTGGAGTCACGGCCTGAAAGTCGGCCGACGCGATCGTGCGCGCGCCGCGGCCCTTCATTTGCTCGAAGTACTGCGCGCTGCGCACATCTCGCAGGAAGAAGACGCACTCGAGCGGCTTGACGTCCGTGCCGGTCGCGATCATGTCGACCGTCACCGCGACGCGCAGCGTCGACGAGGTGCGGAACGCCTGCAGGTGTCCCTTCGGGTCCTTCGCGTTGTACGTGATCTTCGCCGCGAAGTCGTTGCCCTTGCCGAATACCTCGCGCACGAGGGTGACGACAGTCTCGGCGTGGTTGTCGTCCTTGCAAAACATCAGCGTCTTCGGCACGACGCGACGCCCCGGGAAGATCTCCGGCATGCGATCGCGGAAAGTCTCGAGGATCGTTCGCAGCTGTGACAGGTTCGTCACGGCGCGGTCGAGCTGGGACGGCGTGTAGTCCAGGTCCTCGTCGAGCGCTTCGAGCCGCTGCTGACGCGTGCGCCGGTCGACCTTCGGCACGACCGTGCCCGCCTCGATCAAGCCGCCTTCGTCGCTGACCCGCGTCTTGATGCGGTAGACGTCGAAGTCGACGTTGACGCCGTCGGCGACCGACTCGGGGTAGGTGTACTCCGACACGAGGTTCTGCTGGAAGAAGCCGAACGTCTGCTTGCCCGGTGTCGCCGTGAGGCCCACGATGTGCGCGTCGAAGTACTCCAGCACGCCGCGCCACACACCGTAGATGGAGCGGTGCGCCTCATCGACGATCACAAGGTCGAATGCCTCGGGCGGCAGCGTCGCGCTGTAGGCCACCGACACCGGCGTATCAGGCACGAAGTCGTCGATCCCCGGGTCGTCCTGGTCATCGACTTCCTTGCCCTGAAGTGCCCGGTGCACTCGCTGGATCGTCGAGATGACGACGCTCGAGGACTGCAGCATCCCGGCGCTCGTGAGCTTCGCGACCGGGTAAAGCTCGGTGAATCGCCGCCCGTCCCCGGGCGTGCGATAGTTCTGGAACTCCGCGAGCGTCTGATCGGCGAGGTTGTTGCGATCGACGAGAAACAGGATGCGGGTGAAACCGCCGAAGGCGAGCAGGCGATACGCCTGCGTGACCGCCGTGAAGGTCTTGCCGGCGCCGGTCGCCATCTGGATGAGTGATCGCGAGAACCGCTGCTCGCGCAGCGAGCGCTCGACCCCTTCGATCGCGTCGATCTGCGCCGGTCGCAGACTAAACGTGTCGAGCGCGGGCAGGGAGCGCACGTGCGCACGCCAGGTGGGGGCATCCGGTCTTTCGACGGCCTCCCGAACGTGCCGCGCGAGAGTCCTGGGTTGGGGAAACGCGAAGAGCCGTCGGGCGCGCGCATGCGGGTCGTAGCCGTTCGTGAAGTGCGTCTCGACTCCGGATGCCTCGAACACGAACGGCAGACGCCGGTCGACGACCACGGCGCGCTTGGCGTGCGCATCGGGCAGACCTGTCGCGTACATCGCTGACTGCCACTCGACGCCCGACAGCGGCGTACCGACGGGCTTCGCTTCGATGACGCCGACGACCTTCTTGTCGACGTACAGGAGGTAGTCGGCACGACCGTGGCCGGGCGCCATGATGAACTCGCGAACGGCGATGCCGTCCCCGGCGAAGAGGTTTAGCGCCTTGCGATCCTGCACAACCCAACCGGCCGCTTCGAGTTGAGAGTCGATGAGCTTTCTCGCCCGCGCTTCGGCAGGGAGGCGGTCATCGGCTGGCATGCCGTCAGAGTATCGAACGAGGAGAGTCTGCCATCGGATTGACCGGTCAGGCCGCACTGGTCTCTGCGAATCTCGGCGCTTCCCGCTAGGGATCGCGGCGGTGCAAGAGAATGTGAACATGCAACCTGACCTGCAGACCCCTATGAAGGTGTTTGGGCTGCCGCAGCATCTTGTGGTGCCGATTTATCAGCGTCCGTATGTGTGGAAGGAGGACGAGCAGTGGGCGCCGCTTTGGCATGACGTTCGACGGATGGCCGAGCTGAGGCTCGGCTCTTCCCAGTCCGGCGCCTCGCACTTTCTCGGTGCCGTCGTGCTGCAGACGCAGGAGGCGGCGCACGGCTCCGTGCCAGCGAGCAATGTGATTGATGGTCAGCAGCGTCTCACTACCCTGCAACTCCTGATGGATGCTGCCGGCGCCGTCCTCGATGAGTTCGGCGAGGATACGCTGTCGGGCCGGTTGGCCAACCTCACACACAACCAACCGATCTTCGTCGCGGATGGCGAAAGCCCACTCAAGCTTCGGCATACCAATCGCGACGCATTGGCCTTCGACGAGGTCATGAACGCGGAGCCACCCGTTGATCATCGATCGTTGCGGCATTCCGGCAGCAGGATTGTGCAGGCCCACGCGTACTTCGTGGGGTCGTGTCGCACCTGGCTGGACGAGGCAGCCCCCGAAGGACGCTCCGCGCGCGCGAGTGCACTCGTCAGCGTGCTGGAACAAGGGCTTCACCTCGTGACCATCACGCTGACGGCCAGCGAGAATTCGCAGGAGATCTTTGAGACGCTCAACGCACGGGGTACGCCCTTGTCCGCGGCCGATCTTATCCGCAACTTCGTCTTCCAGAAGCTAGCGCAGGAGGGAGTGGACACGGCGACGGCTCACAAGGAGCATTGGCCGTTCGAGACCGACTTCTGGGAGCGCGAGGTGAGCGTTGGTCGCTACTTCGTGAGCCGGAGTTCGCTGTACTTCAACCAATGGCTCGCATCGCGCACCGGCGAAGAGGTCAGCCCGCTCTCGACCTTCGCCAGGTTCAAGACGTACGTCGAGCATGAATCCGACACGCCGCTGAGGGTCCTGCTTCCCGTGATCAAGGGTCAGGCCGACCTGTACGAAGTGTGGACCCGCCATTCCGAGCAGGCTGACAGGCAGCTATCGCCGGTCGAGATGTGCATGTACCGCATGCGAAGCAACTCAATCGAGGTGCTGAAGCCCGCCATGATCTGGCTTCACGAGCCCGATCTCCGAATCCCCCAACCGGTCGCGGATGCGGTGATCGCGATCCTTGAGAGTTGGGTCATGCGCCGGTTGCTCCTCCGTCTAACAACTTCCGATCTCGGACGAATCGTCGCAGATGCGATCAAGGCGAACCGCGACGCTGCCCCCGATGAGCTGGAGAGTCGCGTCCGTTCTCACCTCGAGCGACTCAACCGAGCGAGCACATACTGGCCGGGGGACGAAGAGCTTCGAGAGGCGCTACGCACGGATCCGGTCTACCGACGCTTTAATCGGGGTCGCCTTCGCGTGATTCTCGAGGCGGTGGAGGACCGTTTTCGCGCCTTTACCAATCAGCCACAGGTTCCCCGGCGGGGATATCCCATCGAGCACGTTCTTCCGCAGAAGTGGGAGGACAACTGGCCGGTGCACGACGAGGTAGGCGCCGCGGTACGCGCGGACCACATCCATCGACTTGGAAATCTGACGCTCCTGACGACGAGTCTCAATTCGAAGGTCTCGAACGGGCCGTGGGAGGTGAAGCGCGAGGCGTTCCAAGAACATGACACCCTCCTTCTCACGAGTCGACTGCTGAAATCGGTTGAAGGAGCGGATTGGGATGAGTCGACGATCGACGCACGGACCGACCTCCTCACGGACGCGCTGCTCGCAATTTGGCCGGTATCACCGGGCCACACCGGGGCCATTGCTGATCCGCAATCTCGTGTAAGTGCGGAGGTGACCATTCGCGACCTGATCAAGAGTGGGGCACTTCCGGCCGGCACTCGGCTTCGACCACGTCATGGCGATCCCGCCAAGTTTGAGGCGGTAGTCGCGGAAGACGGCAGATTGCGCATTGGAGGGAAAGTCTTCGCGACTCCCTCCGGAGCGGGCGCCTTTGCACTTGGCCGAGCGGTGAACGGGTGGTACTTCTGGTTCTTACCCGACGGTCGTCTTCTCGAGGATCTACGTGCGATCCACCGTGGCCAACCGGTGTCCGCCCCTCGGTTCGACTGGGCGCCTCTGCACGCGATCCTCGAGGCAATCCCCGCGGGTCGCTGGACCACGTACGGGGCACTCGCGGAAGTCATCGGCACGGCTGCCCAGCCGCTTGGGGCACATGTTGCCGATTGCCAACAGTGCTCGCACGCGTATCGCGTTCTCACGAGCGATGGTCGTGTGTCGGGAGGGTTCCGATGGTCGGACGACGGGGATGGCGGGGACCCGACAGAAAGGCTCGCTGCGGAAGGCGTTCTATTCCAGGCAGGGCGCGCCTCGCGCGAGCACGAGCTCACGGCAGACGAACTCGCCGAGTTGCTGACGGAGGAGTGAGAGGCACGCTATATCTGTCCCCGTCCCCTTCTCCTCGGCACGCCGCCGAGGGTGAATGGCCCGATTCAGGGGACGCGCCGTGTATCACCTTTGCGCCAGCATCAGTCTTCGCCCTCGCTCCGACAATCAGCCCCCCAGCGATCGGGCGCGGCGCAGTGCTCGTCGTCGAACGGCTGCTAAGCGGAGCGCGCCAGCGCGGAGTCTGCAAGGAGTGAGCGGCGAGAACGGAGACGCGACCGAGCGCTACACTCTCGGCGTCGGAGGGAGGCGCCCCTCAGCCTCAACGTCAGTTCACGACGTCTTCCGTCAACTATCCACATCTGCCATCGGCGGCGTTGACGGCATCCGACCAGTGTCCGACACTGGCCCGATACTGACTGTCGAGCCGGCATGAGCGGAGGTCGAGATGGGCACCATCACCTCGTACGAAACGGCGAAGGGCCGCCGCTACCGCGTGCGCTATCGCAAGCCTGATCGCACCGAAGCGCAGAAGCGCGGCTTCACGACGATGCGCGAGGCGAAGCTCTACCTGTCGATGGTCACCGTGTCCAAGTCGAAGGGCGAGTACATCGACCCGGTGGCGTCGCGGGTGCCGGTGCGGATGTTCGCCGACAGCTGGCTGCGGTCGAAGCAGCCGCCGATGTCGAAGCCTTCGTACTACATGACGCTCGAGCGGGCGTGGAAGAACCACGTCGCTCCCGTCTGGGCCGACAGGGAGATCTGGTCTATCCGGCGGTCTGAAGTTCAAGACTGGGTGTCAGAGCTCGCAACCGAGAAGTCGCGCACGGTCGTTCTTCGCGCGCTGGGGGTCCTCGCAGGAATCCTCGATGTCGCCATCGATGATCGTCGCCTTGCGAACAATCCCGCGCGACACATCCGCAATCTCCCTCGGAGCGGACCAGGAAAGCGCCGCGTCTATCTCTCGCACGACCAGGTGGCGACGTTGGCGGCATGCTCGGCGCATCCGACAATGGTCCTGACCTTGGCCTACACCGGTCTGCGGTGGGGCGAGGCGACCGGGCTGCGGGTGCGCAGCGTGAACCGACTGCGTCGGCGCTTCGTCATCGAGGAGAACGCGGTAATGATCGCGTACGAGATCCACGTCGGCACGCCCAAGACGCACGAGAGGCGCTCGGTGCCCTACCCCGAGCGCCTCGCTCCGATGATTGAGCAGGCCTGCGCAGGCAAGGGGCCGGAAGGACTGCTCTTCGGCGACGGCGTCAACCACATGCGCAACTCAGGCGCACAGGGGTGGTTCGCGAACGCGGTCCGCCGCGCGCAGGCTGTGGACCCATCGATCCCGCGGCTGACGCCTCACGACCTGCGCCACACCGCCGCCTCGCTCGCGATCAGCTCTGGCGCCAACGTGAAAGCCGTGCAGCGGATGCTGGGGCACGCGTCGGCGGCCATGACGCTCGACACTTACGCCGACCTCTTCGACGACGATCTGGATGCCGTCGCATCGCGCCTCAACGACGCCATGCCGCTCGTGGCGCTGCCGGCGGGTCCGCAGACGCGCTACGCCCGACGGACGTAACGCCGGAGAGCAGACTGCTCAACTTTTCGACGAGGCTCAGGACGCCAGAATTGCTCGATTTCGTCGTTCCAAGGCGTCGAACGACGCTCCGTGAAGGGCGTCGAATCCGCCTCGGTTTCGGCTCACAGCTTTCTCAGATGCGGCCAAAAAGCGGCCAAAAACGCAATCTGAATGGTCTGACCACAGAAGAAAAACCTGGTCAGAGGCAAAAAGAGACTGTGCCCCTGGAGGGATTCGAACCCCCAACCGTTTCCTTAGGACGGAACTGCTCTTCCATTGAGCTACAGAGGCTGGCCTCCCGATTCTAGGCCAGCCGCGGCTCCGGACCGCCCTCACGAGCCACCCCGGATGTTGACGCCCACCCACCGAGCCGCGACAGTGTGAACGTGACCGACGAGCCCGCCGCATCCGCATCCGTCGCCCGACCGGTGCGCGAACGGGCACCAGCCCCCGCATCCGACACACGGCATACGGCCGTGCGCGCGGCGCTCGACCACCCGTTCCTGCTCGGATTCACCATCACGCTCGGCGGCCTCGCGGCGATCGTGTTCGGCCTGGCACTGGCATCCCTGTCGACGATCCTCATCTACATCGCCCTCGCGCTCTTCGCGGCCCTCGGGCTCGACCCGGTCGTCGGCCGCCTGGAACGCCGCGGACTTCCCCGACCGTGGGGCATCGCCGTCGTCTTCGCGGGGTTCCTGCTCGTCGCCGCCGCCGTCGTCGTCTGGGTGCTGCCGCCCGCGCTCGCGCAGATCGGCCAGTTCGTGCGCGCGATCCCCGCGCAGATCACCACGCTCCAGGCATCCGACTGGAACCGCGGCATGGAGGAGCAGCTCGGCGACGTGATCGGCTCCGGACTCGATCAGCTGAAGACCTTCCTCGCCGACCCGTCGAACCTGCTCGTGATCGCCGGCGGCGTCCTCGCGGTCGGCTTCGGCGTCGGCAACGCGCTCACCGGCGCCGTCATCGTCGTTGTGCTGACGCTGTACTTCCTCGCGTCACTCGATGCCATGAAGACGGCGTTCTACCGCCTCGCGCCGGCCCGCAACCGCGCCTCGGTTGCCAATCTCACGGAGCAGATCACCGATTCGATCGGCGGATACCTCATCGGCATGGTGATCCTCGCGGCCTGCAACGCGGCCTTCGCGACGATCCTCTACCTCGTGCTGGGCCTCCCCTTCCCCGCCCTCATGGGGCTCGCGGCGTTCCTCATCACCCTGATCCCGCTCATCGGCCCGGTGCTGTTCTGGGTCATCGGCACGGTCGTCGCGCTCCTCGCCGACCCGGTCGGGGCGCTCGTCTTCGGCATCCTGTACTTCGTCTACATGCAGCTCGAGGCATACCTGCTGACGCCGCGCGTGATGAACCGGGCGATCGCGATCCCCGGCTCCCTCGTCGTGATCGGCGCCCTCGTCGGCGGCACCCTGCTCGGCCTGCTCGGCGCCCTGGTCGCGATCCCGGTGACCGCCGCCATCCTGCTCATCATCAAGCACCTGTTCGTGCCGCGGCAGGATGCCAAGACATAACCCCGTCCGGCTGTCGGTACCCAGGAGGAGACTGAGCGGATGCTGCTGCACGAGGTCGTGATCACCACCGACGTCGTGGCGTCCACCACGTCACGGCTCGCGAAAGTCGACGCGCTGGCGGCACTGCTGCGGCTGCTCGAGACCGACGAGATCGCGCCGGCCATCGGGTTCCTCACCGCCAAGCCGCGGCAGGGCCGGATCGGCGTCGGGTGGCGCGGGCTGACGTCGCTCGAGGTCGATCATGCGGTGGAGCCGACGCTGACGGTGCTCGAGGTCGATGCCGCGCTCGAACGCCTCGCCGCGGCATCCGGCACCGGCTCGGCCGGCACGCGCCGCACCGAGCTCGACGCGCTGGCCGGGACGGCGACGGCGGCGGAGTGGGACTTCCTGGCCCGCGTCCTCCTCGGCGAGCTGCGCACCGGCGCGCTCGAGGGTGTCCTGCTCGACGCCGTCACGCGCGCGTCCGGGCAGCCGGCGGCTGTCGTGCGCCGAGCCGCGATGCTCTCCGGCGACCTCGGCGAGACGGCGCGCATCGCGCTGACAGGTGAGCCCGGCGAACTCGCGGAGGTCGGCCTCGTCGTCGGCCGCCCGGTGCTGCCGATGCTCGCCTCGACGGCGGGCTCGGTGGACGAGGCGATCACGACGATCGCGGGCGCGGCATCCGTGGAGTACAAGCTCGACGGCGCCCGCATCCAGGTGCATCGGGCGGGCGACCGGGTGCAGGTGTTCACGCGCAACCTCGCCGACATCACGCACCGGGTGCCCGAGCTCGTCGACATCGTGCGGGCGCTGCCGGTGGACGCCGTCATCCTCGACGGCGAGACGCTGTCGCTGGATGCCGACGGCGCTCCGCGCCCCTTCCAGGACACGATGTCGCGCTTCGGGTCGGAGACGATCAGCGAGACCCTGCTGCGGCCGTGGTTCTTCGACGTGCTCCACGTCGACGGGCGCGACCTGCTGGAAGCGCAGCTCGCGGAGCGGCAGCGCGAACTCGAGCGCATCGCCGGCGAGTGGCGGATGCCGGGCGTCATCACGGCGGACGCGGAGGTCGCCGCGCAGCTGTCGCGCGACGCGCTCGCGGCGGGGCACGAGGGTGTCGTCGTGAAGGCGCTCGACGCGCCGTACGCGGCGGGCAGGCGCGGGAAGAACTGGATCAAGATCAAGCCCGTGCTGACTTACGACCTCGTCGTGCTGGCGGTGGAGTGGGGGTCGGGCCGGCGCACCGGTCAGCTCTCCAACCTGCATCTCGGCGCGCTCGACCCGTCGGGGGAATTCGGGCCGCCGGGCGAGTTCGTCATGGTCGGGAAGACCTTCAAGGGACTGACCGACGAGCTGCTGCGCTGGCAGACCGCGCACTTCCCGACGATCGAGACGCACCGCAGCGCCCACGCCGTGCATGTGCGCCCGGTGACGGTCGTCGAGATCGCGATCGACGGCGTGCAGCGCTCGACCCGCTACCCCGGCGGGGTGGCGCTGCGCTTCGCGCGGGTGAAGGGGTATCGGCCGGACAAGAATCCGGACGAAGCCGACACGATCCAGACGCTCCGGGAGCTCCTGCGGTAGGCCCGCCGTGACCGGGCGCGTGCGATAGCGTCAGCGCATGGCTCCTCGTGGCATCCGTGTCGCCCTCACCGGCGCGGTCGCGGCTGTCCTGGCCGCGGTGCTCCTGACCGGCTGCACACCCGCCACGCCGGCGCCGCCGCCCTTGGGCGCCGCCTTCGACTATCAGCTCGGCGGCGCCTACGACCTCGATTCGGGAGTCGACGTCGTGGTGCGCGATCGCATCGCCCCGCCGGTCGCGGCCTACTCGATCTGCTACGTCAACGCGTTCCAGACGCAGCCGGGCGAGCGCGGCGACTGGCCGGATGAACTCCTCCTGCGGGATGCCTCGGGAGAGGTCGTGATCGATCCGGACTGGCCGGACGAGGCCCTCGTCGACACCTCCGACGCCGAGGCCGTCCTCGCGGTCGTGAGCCCGTGGATCCGCGGCTGCGCAGACGACGGATTCGACGCCGTCGAGTTCGACAACCTCGACAGCTACGCGCGTTCGGGTGGACTGCTGACACGCGGGGATGCCATCGTGCTCGCACGACGCCTCGTCGACGTCGCGCACGCCGCGGGGCTCGCGGCGGCACAGAAGAACGCCGCCGAGGACGCGGCGGTTCTGCACTCGTCCTCGCACTTCGACTTCGCGATCGCCGAGGAGTGCGCGGCCTTCCGCGAGTGCGAGGCGTACACCGACGTGTACGGGGATGACGTGCTCGACGTGGAGTACGCCGATGGGCTCGACGTGCCGTTCCGCGTCGTGTGCACGTTCCGCGAGCGGCCCCGCGCGATGATCCTCCGCGACCGACAGCTCGTCACCCCGGACGATCCGGCGTATGTGTACGAGCGCTGTCGCTGAGCGGGTTCTCAGGGCCTGGGATGTCGTCACGATGTTCCAATGTCGGAGGCCCTCTCTAGCATCTACTTATGGAGCTTTCGACGAAGGGCGACGGGACGCAGGACCTCTGGTCCGATCCCGCGCTCGTCGATGCGTACCTTGAGATGCGCGCCCGGGAGTACGAGGATCGGCTGACCTGGGGCGACCACGACGAGGCTGACGTCGAACCACCGGCCCTTCCTCCGGCATCCCTGGAGGACGAACTCCGAGAAGCGGAGAACGCCGTCCGCGCGAGCCGGCTCATGTCCGCGGCGCAGGACGAGATGTTCCACGGCGTGCTCCTGCGCGCGGCTGCCGACACGGTCCCCTGGCTCGGCCCCGACCCCACGCTCGACCCTGCCTGGATTCCTCCGCGCGGTGAGAGCATCGCCGCGGTCCGCGCCCGGCGACGCAGCCTCGCTGTGCGATCGGCGGCCGCCGACCTCAGCCTCCGCCTGCATGTCTCCGAGAATCACGTGCGCACCCGCGCGCATCGCGCCGAGGTGCTGAAGCGACGCTGCCCCGCCGTCTGGGCCGCGTACCGAGACGGATCGGTCCCCGAGCAGAACGCGGCGACGATCGCCGAGCTCGCCGCGAGCCTTCCGGCCGACCCGGAGATCTGGCAGGCGTTCGACGAGGGCGTCGCCGGGCCCGCGCAGGAACTCAGCCTCGGTCGCCTCCGCCGACGCGCGCGGGCGCTGCGCGAGCGCATCCACCCCGAGTCGATCGATGAGCGCCACGCGCGCGCCGCCGAGGATCGCGCGGCCTGGTTCGACTACGACGTCGACGGCATGGGGACGATCCTCGTCTCGGCGCCGGCCGCGAAGGTCAAGGCGATCGAGGAGCGCGTCGAGGACAATGCTCGCCACCTCGCCGCGCAGCCGGACGAACAGCGCACGCTCCCGCAGCTCCGCGCCGACGTCGCCTGCGACCTGCTGCTGACCGGTGACCTCGGCCTCGGCGTCACCTCGACGGTCCGCGTCACCGTGCCGGTCATGACGCTGCTCGGCCACTCCGACGAGCCTGCGACCCTCGACGGTGTCGGTCCCATCGATCGCGACACCGCCCGCCGCCTCGCCGGGGGTGCGACAAGCTGGATTCGCGTGCTCACCGACCCGATCTCCGGCACCGTGCTCTCCGTCGACCGCACGACCCGTCGCGTCCCGCGGGACCTGCAGCGCCTCCTCGGCGTCCTCTACCCGACGTGCACCTTCCCGGGGTGCCTCCGCCCCGCGCATCGCTGCGACATCGACCATCGCACCCGCTGGACCGACGGCGGCGCCACCTCAGCGGACAATCTCGGGCCGCTCTGCCCGCACCATCACCCCCTCAAGGACGAGACGCGCTGGTCTGTAGTGCCGAACGGCACCGGCACCCTCACCTGGACGAGCCCGACGGGCGTCGTCACCGCCACCGACCCGCCGCCGTTCTGATTGGGCCGACTCACGTCACCCACCGCACGGCCCCGCAGCACTCCCCGTAGGATCCCCGGCGCGCCCACCGCCCCTACTTGAAGATCCGCCGCCACACGTTCGTGTCCGCGAGGTCGAGCAGCTCGTCACCCCGCCCGGACAGCACCGTCTTGAGCGCCCACATCGTGAAGCCCTTCGCCTGCGCGAGCGTGATGGCCGGCGGGATCGACAGCTCCTCCCTCGCCGTGACGACGTCGATCAGCACGGGGCCACCGCTCGCGAACGCGGCCTCGAGGGCGGGCCGCAGCTCCGTCCCCTTCTCCACACGGATGCCGGTGATCCCCATGGCCTGCGCGACGTCCGCGAAGTTCGGGTTCTTCAGCTCGGTGCCGAACGTGACGATCCCGGCGGCCTTCATCTCCAGCTCGATGAAGTTCAGCGACGAGTTGTTGAACACGACGACGATCACCGGCAAATCGTTCTGCCGGGCGGAGAGCAGGTCGCCGAGCATCATCGCGAGCCCGCCGTCGCCCGCGAGCGCGATCACCTGCCGCGTCCGGTCAGCGGCCTTGGCGCCGAGAGCCTGCGGCAGGGCGTTCGCCATCGACCCGTGCACGAACGAGCCGAGCAGCCGCCGATCCCGCGTCATCGTCAGGTAGCGCGCCGCCCAGATCACCGGGCTGCCGACATCCGCCGTGAAGACGGCATCCGGCGCGGCCATCTCGTCGATCATCCGCGTCACGAACTGCGGATGCAGCGGCGTCTTGCCATCGTCGACGGCGAGGTCATCGAGCTGACGCCGGGTCTTCGCGTAGTGGTCGACGCTGTCGTTCAGATGCTTGCCACTGCGCCCCGACGCGACGAGCGGCAGCAGCGCCAGCGCGGTCTCGCGGACTCCCCCGACGACGCCGACGTCGATGGGGGTGCGCTTGCCGAGCTGCTCGCCGCGGATGTCGACCTGCACGATCTGCGCCTTCTCCGGGAAGAACTGCCGGTACGGGAAGTCGGTGCCGAGCATGAGCAGCGCGTCGCACTTCTCCATCGCCCGGTAGCCCGACGCGAAGCCGAGGAGTCCCGTCATCCCGACGTCGTACGGGTTCTCCCACTCGATGTGCTCCTTGCCGCGCAGGGCATGCACGATCGGCGCCTGCAGCGCCTCGGCGAGCGCGATCACCTCATCGTGCGCGTCGGCGACACCCGCCCCCGCGAGGATCGTCACCTTCTTCGCCCCGTTGAGCACGTCGGCGGCGGCGCGCAGCTCGGACTCCACCGGCACGACCTCGCTGAGCGCGCGGCGGATCGGCGCGGTCGGACGGCGGTCGGGGGCGTCCTGGAAGAACAGGTCCCCCGGCACCGTGACGACCGCGACTCCGCGCTTCTCCACGGCGGAGCGCATCGCGATCTCCAGCACCCACGGCAGCTGCGCGGGGTCGCCGACGAGCTCGGAGTAGACGCTGCACTCCCGGAACAGCTCCTGCGGGTGCGTCTCCTGGAAGTAGCCGCCGCCGATCTCGGCCGACGGGATGTGCGAGGCGATCGCCAGCACCGGCACCCGGTTGCGGTTCGCGTCGAAGAGCCCGTTGATGAAGTGCAGGTTGCCCGGGCCGCTCGACCCGGCGACGACGGCGAGCTCCCCGGTCAGTTCGGCATCCGCTCCGGCGGCGAAGGCGGCGGCCTCCTCGTGCCGCATGTGCAGCCAGTCGATCCGCCCGTCGCGCCGCAGCGCATCGGTGAACGCGTTCAGCGAGTCGCCGGCGAGCCCCCAGACGCGGGTCACTCCGGCTCGGACGAGGGTGTCGATGAAGAACTCCGCGACGTTGGGCATGCGCGCCACGGTACGCCGCGGGCGGCGGCAGCCCCAGGCCCTTGCGGACGAGGCCCGGACGTGACAGGGCGTCTCACCGGAAGTCGCGCGAGCGGTGCTGCACCCCCACACGGAGGTCGTCGAAGCGGTCGGCCAGCAGGTTCGTCACCCCCTCCGTCGAGCGTTCCAGGATGCCGCGGGCGATGAGCGCGGGGCTGTCGCGCAGCACCCGGCGATACCGGTTCCACACGCCGGTGGAGCAGATGACGTTGACGAGCCCGTGCTCGTCCTCGAGGTTCAGGAACGTGACACCGGATGCCGTCGCCGGGCGCTGCCGGTGCGTGACGAGCCCGGCGACCTCGACGCGGCGCCCGCTCTCGTGCGTGCGCAGCTCGCGGGAGGAGAGCACCCCGCGCGCATCGAGCTCGGACCGGTAGTGCGTCATGGGGTGGTCGTCGGTGGAGATCCCGGTGGCCCACAGGTCGGCGGCGAGGGTCTCGTAGCTCGTCGGATCGGGGAAGAGCGGCGGCTGCACGGCCACGAGCGAGTCCGGCAGGAACTCGATGCGGTCCTGCGCGGCATCCCCCGCCAGCCAGATGCCCTCCCGCCGCGTGACGCCGAGGCACTCGAACGCGCCTGCCGTCGCGAGCGCCTCCAGCTGCGCCGTGTTCGCACCCGTCCGCCGCACGAGATCGCGGAGGTCGCGGTACGGCCCGCGGGCATCGCGCTCCGCGACGATCCGCTCCGCGAGCCGCGCGCCGATGCCGGTGACGGCGGCAAGGCCCAGGCGCACGGCGAACGCGCCGTCCCGGCGGTGCGCGGCCGACTCGTCCGGCGCGTCGATGTCGAACGGGGCGACCGGCGGCTGCATCCGCTCGGCGCACGCGTCGCGGCCGGTCGGCGCGCCCGCGACACCGCCCGCGAGCACCTCCAGCCCCGCCTCCACCCCTGACCGCAGCAGGTCGGGGCGGCGCACCTCCACGCCGTGCCGGCGCGCGTCGGCGACGAGGGTCGCGGGCGAATAGAAGCCCATCGGCTGGGCGCGCAGGAGCCCCGCGAGGAAGACGCCCGGGTAGTGCAGCTTGAGCCACGACGACGCGTACACGAGCAGCCCGAACGACAGCGAGTGGCTCTCCGCGAACCCGAAGTTCGCGAACGCCTGGATCTTCGTATAGATGTCGTCGGCGACCTCGCCGACGAGCCCGTTCTCCGCCATCCCGGCGTACAGCTTGCGCTTGAGCGAGTCGATGCGCTCGATGCCGCGCTTGGAGCCCATCGCGCGGCGCAGCAGATCGGCATCCTCCCCCGTCAGCCCGCCGACCGCCATCCCCATCTGCATGAGCTGCTCCTGGAAGACCGGGATGCCGAGGGTGCGCTCCAGCACCGGCCGGAGCTTCTCGTGCGCGTACGTGACCTCCTCGCGCCCGAGCTTCCGCCGCACGTACGGATGCACGGCGCCGCCCTGGATGGGCCCGGGGCGGACGAGCGCGATCTCGATCACGAGGTCGTAGAACCGGCGCGGCTGCAGGCGCGGCAGCAGCCCCATCTGCGCGCGCGACTCCACCTGGAACACCCCGATCGAGTCCGCCCGGCACAGCATGTCGTAGACGGCCTGCTCCTCCTTCGGCATCGTCGCGAGCTCCCACCGCTCCCCCGTGGCGTCCTCGATCATGTCGAAGCAGTACTGCAGCGCCGCGAGCATCCCGAGCCCCAGCAGGTCGAACTTCACCAGGCCCATCCACGCGGCGTCGTCCTTGTCCCACTGGATGACGGTGCGGTCCGCCATGCGCGCGTGCTCGATCGGGACGACCTCGCCGACGGGCCGGTCGGTGAGCACCATCCCGCCGGAATGGATGCCGAGGTGCCGCGGCGCCTTCAGCAGCTCGGACGCGTACTCGATCACGCGGTCGGGGATGTCGTGGTCGGGCCCGGACTCGAGCATCGCCCCCCACCGCTCCACCTGCTTCGACCACGCATCCTGCTGCCCCGGCGAATGCCCGAGCGCCTTCGCCATGTCGCGGACGGCGTTCTTCGGCCGGTACTGGATGACGTTCGCGACCTGCGCCGCCCGCTCCCGCCCGTATGTGGCGTACACCCACTGGATGATCTCCTCCCGGCGGTCGGAGTCGAAGTCCACGTCGATGTCGGGCTCCTCGTCGCGCAGCGCGGAGAGGAACCGCTCGAACGGCAGCTGGTAGAAGATCGAGTCGATCGCCGTGATGTCCAGCAGGTAGCAGACGGCGCTGTTGGCCGCCGAGCCGCGACCCTGGCACAGGATGCCGCGGCGCCGCGCCTCTTGCACGATCCCGTAGACGATGAGGAAGTACCCCGGGAAGTCCTTCTGCTCGATGACGGCGAGCTCCCGCTCGATGCGCGCCCGGTCCTTCTCCGGCAGGTCGGGGTACTTGCGCGGCACCGCGTCCCACACGAGCTTCCGCAGCCACGTCATGGGCGTGTGCCCCTCCGGGACCGGCAGCTTCGGCAGTGCGGGCTTCGCACGCCGCAGCGGAAAGGCCAGCTCGTCGGCGAGCTCGACGGTGCGAGCGACGGCGCCCGGGTAGCGGCGGAACCGCCGCGCCATCTCCGCCCCGGAGCGCAGGTGCGCGCCGGCGTGCGAGGGCAGCCACCCGTCGAGCTCGTCGAGCCCCCGGTTCGCGCGGACGGCGGCGACGGCCGCGGCCAGCTGCACCTTCTCCGGCACGGCGTAGTGCACGTTGTTGCTCGCGAGGACCGGCAACCCCCGCTCCCGGGCGAGCGCGGCCAGCAGGTCGTTGTCGCGGGAGTCGGTGGGGTTCCCGTGGTCGATGAGCTCGACGTTGACGGCGTCCGGCCCGAACAGCGCGACGAGCCGGTCGAGCGCCTCGGCGGCCGCGGCGGGTCCGCCGGCGGCGAGCGCCTGCCGGACCGTGCCCTTCCGGCATCCGGTGAGGATCGCCCAGTGCTCCCCGCCCTGCGCGGCCAGCTCGTCGAGGTCGTAGAGCGGCCGGCCCTTCTCCTGCCCGGCGAGCTGGGCGTGGGTGATCGCGGCGGCGAGCCGGTGATACCCCTCCTCCCCGCGGGCGAGGACGAGCAGGTGGGACCCGACCGGGTCGGGCTCGCCGTTCTGCGGCTTCGGGAGGTCGAGCGACAGCTCCGCCCCGAATACCGTCTTCACCGCGAGGTGCTCGGCGGCCTCGGCGAAGCGGACGATGCCGTAGAACCCGTCGTGGTCGGTCACCGCGAGCGCATGCAGGCCGAGCCGTTCGGCCTCCTCGGCGAGCTCCTCCGGCGAGGATGCGCCGTCGAGGAATGAGAACGACGAGTGCGCGTGCAGCTCGGCGTACGGGATCGCGGTCTCGGGACGCTCGATAGGCGGCGGTGCGTACTTCCCGCGCTTGCGCGACCAGGCGGGGCTGTCGCCGCCGTCGGCGTTCGCGGGGGTGCCCTCGGGGCGGCGCCGGTCGCTGAGCACCCGTTCCATCTCCGACCACGGCACGGCGGGGTTGTGGAAGCCCATCAGTCGTACAGCCCTTCGGCGTGCCAGACGCCCTCCTCGCACACGAGCAGCCACGCGGTCTGCGTCATGTCGACGACCTGGAAGCGGTGCGCGCGCCGCGCCCGCGCATCCCACCCCCGTTCGATGACCGGCCAGGGGCCCGCCCACGTCCCGATCGCGCGGGACCTGCCGCCCGCGACGAGGGCGGCGGGGGATGCCGTGAGCTCGCCGCGGCCGTCGACGGCGACCATGTCGCCGTCCTGGTCGACCACGGCGACGGGCACCTGCTCGGCGAACACCGTCGCCGGCAGCGGATCGGGCAGGCTCCCCGGCCACGGCCGGTCGCGCGTCTGCGCGCCGACGGGCCGGTCGCCCCACGGCACGAGCATCTGCCGCTCGGCGAGCCACCGGCCGCCGCCGACGGCGGGCATGAGCACGCCCCGGTGCCCGAGCATCGCCTGCACGCGGGACAGGGCGTGGTGCACGCGCTCCTCCGGGCCGGAGCCGAACAGGGTCGCGGTGTGGTGCGCGGCGGCGTCGACCCCCTCCGGAGCGATCCGCACCCGCGCGACGGGGCTCTTGAGCCCCTGTTCGGCGAGCTGCCAGCGCACCCGGTCCACGACGGCGGCCGCGTCGAAGGCTCCGGGATGCAGCCACACCCGGTCGCTGCGGTCGCCCCGGTCGCCGGTGAGCACGACCCGCAGCTCCGTGCAGACGAGGTCGACGGCGCCGAGCCCCGCGATGAACTCCTCCGCCGCGATGCGCATGCCGAACGCGACCTGCTCGGCCAGCTCCAGCGGCGGCTCGAAGGAGACCTCGCGGTGCAGCTCCGGCGGCGGGGTGCGCGGCGTCACGGGGCGGGAATCCGATCCGGCGGCCAGCGCGTGCAGCCGCGCCCCGCGCGGCCCGAACCGCTCGACGAGACGCTCCGGCGCCATCTCCGCCACCTGCCCGAGGGTCCGCACCCCGAGCCGCGCGAAGAGGTCGACGACGTCGTCCTCCAGCGCCGTCACCGGCAGCGGAGCGAGGAACGCGGCGGACTCCCCCGGCGGCACGATCCGCAGCGGATCCTCCCGCCGCGTCCCGGCACGCGCGGCCTGCTCGGCGGTGAACGGCCCGTCGGCGATGCCGGCGCGGACATCGGCCAGCCCCGCATCGGCGAGCGCGCCGACGAGCACCGTCGCGGCGGCCGCCTCGCCGCCGTAGAAGCGAGATGGGCCGCGGGCGCGCAGGGCGCACAGCCCGGGCTGCAGCAGCTGCACGCCCGGCGCGAGCTCTTCGAGCCGGGCGATGAGCGGTGCGAACGCGCGGTGGTCGCGCGCCTCGTCGGCCTCGACCACGAGGAGGTGCGGGCAGCGCGCCTGCGCGTCACGCCGGCGCTGCCCGCGCCGGACGCCCTCGGCGCGGGCCGCCGCCGAGCACGCCGCGACGGCGCCCTTCGCGAACACCGCGATCGGCAGGCCCGGGTCGGGTGGATCGTCGCCGTCGCGGGTGAGGGCGACGACCGGCCAGTCCGGCACCCACACGATGAGGCTGCGGAGGGGCTCCATCTCAGCCCACCGCCCGCATCGGCATCGGGGTCGGCGCCGGTGTCCAGGTCGGCGCCGACTCCGGGCGTCTCCGGTCGTCCCGCATCGGCGCGACCGTGCCGTCCGGCGCGGGCAGCAGCATCCGCTCGGAACGGGGGGTCGGGAACCGGCGACTGGAGACGGTCACGGTCAGCTCGCGCGCCGACAGCATCCCGTACCCGTCGCCGAGACCCGACCACCGCGGCTCGGCGACGTCGATCATCGCCTCGGTCTGCGGCCACGGCCCCTGCACGAGCAGCACCGACCCGCGCTCCCGCATGCGGGCGGCGAGGCGGGAGATGTCGGCATCCTTCGCCCGCGCGGGCGGGCGCACCACGACGAGCGGGAGCACTTCGGCGATCGTCGCCGTCACGACCATCCAGCGCTGCCCCGGATCGGGGATCAGCACGAGACGCGACAGGTCGACGCCGACCTTCTCGGCCGCCTCGGCCCCGAACCCGGGCACGCCCACGACCCCGCACCACGACCCGGCCTGCGAGGGCTGGGCGAGCAGCGCGAACAGCAGCGACATCGACGAGCCCAGCGAATACGATGACCCGGGCCGCAGCCCGCGTCCCGGCAGCAGCCCCGCCAGCGCCGGATGCGTCGGCAGCACGGGCGCGTCCATGCGGCGCCCCTGCACCTTCTCCAGCTGGGCGCGCAGTCGCTGCACCTCCTGCACCGCAGCCGCATTCCGCACGATCGTCCTCACTTCAACAGCTTAGAACCTATGTTCTAGTTCCTCAATGCTGTCTTCGAAGATACGGACGACCTCCGACATCGGCATCCGTGCGGAGGATGCCGGCCGAATCGGGCGGTCAGGCGGCCAGCGCCAGGTACGGCTCCCAGACCGGATCGCCGCGTTCGGTGCCGCGGACCGTCCACTGCGCGCCGCGCGGCGGCTGCGGGATGATGCGCAGCTGCCAGCCCATCTCCTGCGGCGTGCGGCTGCCCTTGGCGTTGTTGCACCGGAGGCAGCAGGCGACGAGGTTCTCCCAGGAGTCCGCCCCGCCACGCGAGCGCGGCAGCACGTGGTCGATCGTCGTGGCGCTCTTCGCGCAGTACCCGCAGCGGTGCCCGTCACGGCGCAGCACGCCGCGCCGCGTCACGGGGACGCGCCGGGCGCCGGGCACCCGCACGTATCTGGTCAGCAGGATCACCGCCGGTCGGTCGTAGGAGGCGCGGGTTCCCCAGACGGGATCACCGTCCACCCGTTCGATCACGGTCGCCTTGTCGTTCATCACGAGCACGAGGGCTCGTTTGAACGACACGACGGCCAGCGGTTCATATCCTGCGTTCAGCACCAGGGTGCGCATGCGGTGTCCTCTCGAACGGCCGTGACGGCTTCAGCGGTTGTTCGTTGCGGCGATCACGTTCCCCGAGGAGAGTGCAGGCACGAAAAAAGGCGCTGTCACGAAGACAGCGCCTTGCTCCCACGACGGATGTCGCGGCATTCGTGCACACGATGACGAAGGACATAGCGACCTAGCGCATTCACGGTTCGAATGCGGGGTACTGCGTCCATCGGCTCCCCCTCGGCTCACGCGAGCGTCGGGATCAGGGTAATACAGCCTGGGGACACCGGGCCCGAAACGCCCGAGGGAATCCTCGTGTCGCGAGATCAGCCGGCGTTGGCGGCGAGGAAGCCCTCGGCGTTGACCCAGGAGCCGCCGACGTAGATCTCGAGGTGCAGGTGGGTGCCGAAGGCACGTCCGGTGTCGCTGACCTGACCGATCAGCTGCCCGGCCGACACGGTCTCGCCGACCGTGACGCGCCGCGTGCCGTAGCCCATGTGGGCGTACAGCGACGTGACGGTGCGGCCGCCGATGTTGTGCGCGATCTTCACGTACACGCCCCAACCCGGGCCACTCTCGCTGGAGGCGACGACGACGCCGTCGGCGATCGCGTAGATCGGGGTGCCGCGGGCGACCATGTAGTCGGTGCCCTTGTGGCCGGCGTACGGGGTGCCGAAGTTGTCGAAGTGCGGCAGGGGACGCACGACCGATCCCGCGGCGGCGATCGACGCCGGGACGTCCATGCTCATGGAGGAGCTGCTCGAGCTCCTGCTGCTGGCGACGGAGGCGGCGGCCAGACGGGCGGCGAGCGCCTTCTTCGCGGCTTCCTCGGCCTTCGTCTTGTTGATCTCCTCGGGCGTGGTGGCCGAGTATCCGCCGCGGGCGAGCGCCTCCGGGGTCGCCTCGGAGGCGACGACGAGGTTCTGCGCGTTCTCTGCGGCGACCTGCTGCAGCGTCACGGCTTCGGCGGTCGCGCCGCGGGACGCGGCGAAGGCGGGGATCGCGACGGTGGCGACGAGGCCGGCGACGGCGGTGACCGTCAGCAGGCTGCGCACGGGGTGCACGGTGCGCGTGCGGGGACGAGAACGTGCGGATGCCGTGGCGACGGCGGTGCTGCGCGCTTCCGGCGCGAGCGGAGTCTGAGAAGCGGAGCGACGCGCCAGCAGACGGCGCACGCGGTCCCGCTTCAGGGGACTCGTCTCGTCGGTTTCGGGTGATTCCGACGACGAATCGATCTGTTCAGCCAAAAGTTCCTCCGGCGCCTCCGCGTTCGCACGCTGGCTCGTCGGTGATCAGTGTCAGGCACAGATGTACGGGTGTCACCACGCGAACGACGAGCCGGAGAGGCAATTCGTGCGGCGGTCCTGTGGCGGGCTTCTCGCCGTTGGACTTTTCGAGGCTACCGGAAGGTAACGAATATGTCACGCAGGAGGGGTGGTGCACATCAGGTTCTCCGGTGACTGCCAGATTCGGGCGGTCAGACCGACTCGACGGCGAGGCGCTCCCGTGCGTCCACCAGGAAGATGTGGGATGCCACTTCGACGGGCAGCTCGAGGCCTTCCTCGTTGCCGTCCATCTGGACGAGGACGTAGCCCTCGCTGAACCGGTACTCCCCCGACGCGCCCGGGACGACGCCCGCGGCGCGCAGCTGGATGAGCAGCTCCGGGTCGACCTGCACGGGCTCGGCGAGCCGCCGCACCGTGCCGACGACGGGTCCGCCGACCTGCTCCAGCAGCCGCACGAGTCCGACGACGCCCTCGTCGAACGTGCGCGCCGGCATGTCGCCGAGCTGGTCGAGGCCCGGGATCGGGTTGCCGTACGGCGATTCGGTGGGGTGGTCGAGAAGTTCGATGAGGCGCCGCTCGACGAGCTCGCTCATGACGTGCTCCCAGCGGCACGCCTCCTCGTGCACGTACGCCCAGTCCAGGCCGATGACATCGCTGAGGAGGCGCTCCGCGAGGCGGTGCTTGCGCATGACGTCGACGGCCTTCTGCCGACCGGCGCCGGTGAGCTCGAGCCGGCGGTCCTCCGACACCACGACGAGCCCGTCGCGCTCCATGCGCCCGATCGTCTGCGACACGGTGGGTCCGGAGTGGCCGAGCCGCTCGGAGATGCGGGCGCGGAGGGGGATGATGCCCTCCTCCTCGAGCTCGAGGATGGTGCGCAGGTACATCTCGGTGGTGTCGATCAAGTCGGTCATTCGGTGCCTTCGTGCGCGTCGGGACAGTCCCCGCCAGCCTATCGGCTCGGGGCGTAACGGGAACGGGGAGGGGCCTGCGCCGGATCTAGACTCAAGACATGGCCCACGTGACGCTGCCTCGCGAGATTCTGCCCGCCGACGGACGATTCGGCTGCGGCCCGTCCAAGATCCGCGAGGAGCAGATGGCCTCGCTCGCCGGCCCCGGCGCCGTGTTGATGGGCACCTCGCACCGCCAGCCTGCCGTGAAGAACCTCGTCGGCCAGGTCCGCGCCGGCCTCTCCGACCTGCTCCGCCTGCCGGAGGGCTACGAGATCATCCTCGGCAACGGCGGCTCCACCGCGTTCTGGGATGCCGCCGCGTTCGGTCTCATCGACAAGCGCGCGCAGAACCTCGTCTTCGGCGAGTTCGGCGGCAAGTTCGCCGCCGCCGCCGGCGCCCCGTGGCTCGAGACGCCCGACGTCCGCAAGGCGGAGCCCGGCACGAGCACGACGGCGGAGGCCGTGGAGGGCGTCGACGTCTACGCGTGGCCGCACAACGAGACCTCGACGGGTGTCGCCACCGAGGTCACCCGCGTGCACGGCGACGAGGGCGCGCTGACCGTCATCGACGCGACGAGCGCCGCCGGCGGCATCAACCTCCGCGTGTCGGAGAGCGACGTCTACTACTTCGCGCCGCAGAAGAACCTCGGCTCCGACGGCGGCCTCTGGTTCGCCGCGGTCTCCCCGGCCGCGATCGAGCGCATCGAGCGCATCGCGGCATCCGGTCGCTACATCCCCGAGTTCCTGAGCCTGAAGAACGCGGTCGACAACTCGCGCCTCAACCAGACGCTCAACACCCCCGCCGTCGCGACGCTGCACCTGCTGGACAAGCAGCTCGAGTGGATCAACGGCAACGGCGGCCTCGGCTGGGCGAGCGAGCGCACCGCGGAATCCTCCGGCGCCCTCTACGACTGGGCCGAGGCCTCGAGCTTCGCGACGCCGTTCGTCGCGAACCCGGCCGACCGCTCCCCCGTCGTCGTGACGATCGACTTCGACGACTCGGTCGATGCGGCCGCGGTCGCCAAGAGCCTGCGCGCCAACGGCATCCTCGACACGGAGCCGTACCGCAAGCTCGGCCGCAACCAGCTGCGCATCGCGACGTTCGTCTCGATCGAGCCCGACGACGTGCGCCGGCTCATCCAGTGCATCGACTACACCGTGGAGCACCTGGCCGACTGAGCCCGCGCGCAGCGCGCGCGTCGCGCCCGGCGCGACCCGACTGCGTACTCACGGCGCCCGGCGCGCCTCTCGCGGCGCCGAGAAACCACATCCGGCATGACACACACGCCCACGCGTGGTTTCTCACGCAGGATGTGGTTTCTCACGCAGGATGTGGTTTCTCACGCCCGTGCCCGACCGCGGGCACCGGTCGCCCACCGGGTCGCGGTCCGGCGCCGCACTCGACACCCTTCCCTGCGCTCCCGCGCCCCACACAGCGCCGACTGCGCCCGTCACGGCGCCGAGAAACCACATCCGGCATGAGACACACGCCCTGGCGTGGTTTCTCACGCTGGATGTGGTTTCTCACGCGGATGCCCGGGCCTCGCGCACCGGTCGCTCACGCCGGATGTGGTTTCTCACGCAGGTGCCCGGGCCTCGGGCACCGGTCGCCCGCGCGGGATGTGGTTTCTCACGCGGGATGTGGTTCCTCGGCCGCGACGCGGGCGGGCCGGTAGCGCTGGAGGACTGCGCCGGAGCGGAACTCACGGCGCTCCACCGGCTCGAGCCGGATGCGCTCGCGCAGGCCCGCGAGCAGCCTCGGTCCGTGCCCGGCGAGGACCGGCTGGACGACGAACTCGTACTCGTCGATCAGGCCCAGGTCCGCCAGCGCGAGGGGCAGCGTGACGCCGCCCACCCACAGTCCCTCGCCGGATCCCTGCTTGAGGTGCTCCACGGCGGGTCCCAGGTCGCCGCGGACGAGCTCGGCGTTCCAGTCGACGGCGCTCAGCGTGCTCGACACGACGTACTTCTTCGCCCGGTGGATCGCCTCCGCGAATGGGATCTCCCACTCCTCCATCCAGTCCGGCCACACCCCGCCGGCCGGCTTCCGCCAGGCGGACTGCATCATCTCGTAGGTCACCCGGCCGTAGAGAAGGGCGTCGGCGCGCTCCATCAGGGCCGTCCAGTGCCCCATCGACTCCTCGTCGGGAGGCAGGCCCGCCTCATGGTGGCAGCAGCCGTCGAGCGTGACGTTGATCGAGTAGCGAAGCGGTCTCATCTCGCCGATCCCCCTTGATGCGGGCCAGGATCGGACAACCCTAGCCGCGCGGGGACCGGAGCGGGAGGTCAGTCCTCGTCTTCGTCGTCCTCGTCGTCCTCGTCGTCCTCGTCGTCCTCGTCGGCGTCCGCATCCTCGTCGAGCACGTCGATGTCGACGCCGTCGACGTCGCCGGCGTGCAGGATGGGCGACCCGTCCTCGTCGAAGTCCGCGGCGTCCATGTCGTCGAGGTCGCCGAGCGCATCGTCGTCGTCCTCGTCCGCATCCTCATCGGCGTCGCCGTCCGCGGACTCGCCCGCAGCCTCGGCGAGCGCCGCCTGCGCGGCCTGGTAGTCGGCGAGACGCTCCGCCCACGGGGTCCACTCGGGCGCCAGCAGCGCGCCGTCGCCGGGCAGCAGCTCGACCTCGAGGACCGTGGGCTCCGCGCCCTCGACGACGGCGAGGCTCACGGTCCAGAACCAGCCCGGGTACCCCTCGAGGCGGTTGTGGAACCGCAGCGAGACGACCCCGTCCTCCTCCAGTGTGTAGCCGGCGGCATCGCCGACGGTGGCCGGTGCCGTGATCTCGTACAGCGCCGCACGAGCGAGATCGTGTGCGCTCAGGAGCCGCTCGTCGGCGGGCTCAGGCGTCGAGGTCATCGGCGACCTTCCGCAGCACGGCTGCGATCTTGCGTCCGTGCGACGGGGTCGGGTAACGGCCGTGGCGGAGGTCGCCGCCGATCCCGTCGAGCAGCTTGACGAGGTCCTCGACGATGATCGCCATGTCGTCGGCGGGCTTCCGGTTGCGCTTGGCGAGGCTGACCGGCGCCTCGAGCACCCGCACCGCGAGAGCCTGCAGCCCGCGCTTGCCGTCGGCCACACCGAAGTCGAGTCGGGTGCCCTGCTTCAGAGTCGTGACTCCGGCGGGCAGCGCCGTGGCGTGCAGGAAGACGTCCTGGCCGTCATCGGTCGTGATGAAGCCGAACCCCTTCTCCTCGTCGTAGAACCTGACCTTGCCGGTGGGCATCTCAACCTCGCTCTCGCCCGCATGCGGGCGCAGTCCAACCGGGACCGTTCAGCCCCGCCCTCCAGCCTACGACACCGGCCGCGACCCAGTAGGCTGGAACGGATGAGCACACCACACTCCGGCGAGGATCTGCCGGTTCGCCGGATCGATCGCATCCTCGCGTTCATGTCCCTGGGGCTGCTCGTGCTGTCCATCCTGTGCTTCCTCGCGATCATCATCGGCACGACAGCCGGCGCCGACTTCAGCGCCGGTCTGTGGCCGGCCCTCGGCACGATCGTCTACATCGCGCCGATCCTGGCCTTCGTGCTGCTCGTGGCGGTGCTCGTGATGACCTTCGTCAGAAGGGCGCGGGCCAACAAGGGCTCCTGACGTGGCCGCCACGGATGCCCGAGTCCTCGCGAGCACGCTCGCGGCGCTCGCGGACGAGCCCTTGCGGCGGATCCTGGCCGAACGGCGCGTCCCGCCGGCCACCGCGTGGGCCGATTACTACGACATGGCCGAGGCGCTCCTCGACCCGGTCCTGCTCGGCCGCGGGATCGCCGCGCTGTCCCGCACGGACGCGGACGCCCTGCAGCGGGCGCTGGATGACGGCACGCCGGTGCCGCCCGGCCCGCACCGCGACGACCTGACCGCGCGGGGCTTCCTCGACGACGAGGGGATGCCGTTCCGCGGCCTCCGCGACGTCTGGCCGGGCCTCGAGCCCGCTGTCTCCCTCGACACCGCTCCGGCCGCGGCGGACTCGGCCGAGCACGCCGCCGAGCGCGCGTTCGCGGCATCCACGTCCCTCGCCGACATCCTGCAGCTGAGTCTCGCGGCGCCCCTGAACCGGATCGGCTCCGGCGCGCTGGGTGCCGGAGACCGCCGGCGGCTCGTCGATTCCGGCGCCGCGAGCGACGGCGAAGAGGCCGACGAGCTCATCGCGATCGCGGAGCATGCCGGGCTCATCGCCCCGAGCGACCGGCAGTGGCTCGTCACCGCGACGGGCGTCGAGTGGCTCGCGACGGGCACCGTCCCGCGCTGGGCGAGCATCGCCCGGGCGCTGCGCGACACGCTCCCCTCCGCGCTGCACGACGGCGACGGCGGCTGGATCCCGCTCCCGCAGTGGCCCGGCGCCTACCCGTTCGACACGACCTGGCCGCTGCGCGCCGCCCGCAGCCGGCGGATGCTCGAGCGCTGGGCGATGATCGACGGCTCCGGAGCGACGCCCCCGTGGGCCGCGGGCCTCGCCCGCGGCGGCGACGCCGATCATGCCGCGCTGCAGGCGCTCCTCCCGCCCGAGGTCGACCGCGTCTACCTGCAGAACGACCTCACCGCCATCTCCCCCGGCCCGCTCGCGCCGCACCTCGACATGCGGCTGCGCACGATGGCGCGCCGCGAATCCCGCGCACAGGCGTCTACCTACCGCTTCACGGCGGAGTCGCTGAGCTCCGCGCTCACGGCGGGCGAGACGGCCGAGACGCTCCGCAGCTTCCTCGAGGAGCTGTCCCTCACCGGCCTCCCGCAGCCTCTCGCGTACGAGATCGAGCGCAGCGCGGCCCGCCATGGCACCATCCGGGTCGGTCCGGATGCCGCGGGCCGCACCCGCGTCACGAGCCACGACCGCGCGCTGCTGCGCGCCGTGGCCGTCGACCAGGCGCTCCGCCCGCTCGGCCTCTACCTCGACGGCGAGGTGCTGATCAGCCGGAGCCTCCCCGAGACGGCGTTCTGGATGCTGGCCGACGCCCGCTACCCCGTCGTGTCCGTCGACATCGACGGGAACCCCCGCGCCCTCGATCGGCACCGCCTCGCGGCGGAGCCGCACGGCCTGCCCGCCGACCCCTACGCGGGTCTCCTGGCCCGCCTGCGCGGGGCGAACAGCGACGACTCGGATGCCGCGTGGCTCGGCCGCGAACTGGAGCAGGCCGTCCGCTCCCACGCCATCGTCACGATCGTCGTGCGCCTGCCGGACGGCTCGGACCGGGAGATCACGATGGAGGCCACCGGGCTCGGCGGCGGCCGCCTCCGCGGTCGCGACCGCGCCGCCGACGTCGAGCGGACCCTGCCCGTCTCGAGCATCGTCAGCGTCCGCCCCGGTGCCTGACGGCGCCCGCACCGGCCCGCGCCCCGGCCGCTCCGGTAGAATCGTCCGTTATGGCTGACGGCCCCCTCATCGTGCAGAGCGACCGGACGGTGCTGCTCGAAGTGGCACACCCCCACGCCGAAGACGCGCGCCACGAGCTCGCGGTCTTCGCGGAGCTGGAGCGCGCCCCCGAGCACATCCACACCTACCGGATCACGCGGCTCGGGCTGTGGAACGCCCGCGCGGCCGGTCACGACGCCGAGGACATGCTCGCGACCCTCGACCGCTGGTCGCGCTTCCCCGTGCCGCCGTCGGTGTCCATCGACATCCGCGAGACCGTCGGCCGGTACGGCCGACTCACGATCGAGCGCGACGACGAGGGCACCCTCATCCTCAAGTCGACGGATGCCGCGGTGCTGTCCGAGGTGGCCCGCAACAAGCGCATCCAGCCGCTGCTGATCGGGCAGCCGGCCGCCGGCGTCTACGTCATCGACGCGTGGGCGCGCGGGCACATCAAGCAGGAGCTGCTGAAGATCGGGTGGCCCGCCGAGGACCACGCCGGGTACACGCCCGGCACGCCGCACGAGATCGACCTGCACGAGGACGGCTGGACGCTGCGCCCCTACCAGCGCAAGGCCGTCGACACGTTCAGCGCCGACGGGTCGGGCGTCGTCGTGCTCCCCTGCGGCGCCGGCAAGACGCTCGTCGGCGCGGCGGCGATGGCCGACACGAAGACGACGACCCTCATCCTCGTGACCAACACGGTGAGCGCGCGGCAGTGGCGCGACGAGCTGCTCAAGCGCACGTCGCTGACCCCCGAGGAGATCGGCGAGTACTCCGGTCAGTCCAAGGAGGTCAAGCCGGTCACGATCGCGACCTACCAAATCCTCACCGCGAAGCGGAAGGGCGAGTACGCCCACCTGGCGCTGCTGGACGCCCTGGACTGGGGCCTCATCGTCTACGACGAGGTGCACCTGCTCCCGGCGCCCGTGTTCAAGCTCACGGCCGACCTGCAGGCGCGGCGCCGGCTGGGCCTGACCGCGACGCTCGTGCGCGAGGACGGCCGGGAGGGCGACGTGTTCAGCCTCATCGGCCCCAAGCGGTTCGACGCCCCGTGGAAGGAGATCGAGTCGCAGGGCTTCATCTCCCCCGCCGTCTGCTACGAAGTGCGCATCGACCTCCCGGCATCCGATCGCCTGGAGTACGCCGCCGCCGCAGACGAGGACCGCTACCGTCTCGCCGCGACGGCGCACGCGAAGATCGGCGTCGTCCGCGACCTCGTCGCGCGGCACGCCGGCGAGCAGATCCTCGTCATCGGGCAGTACCTCGACCAGATCGACATCCTCGCGGAGGCCCTGGACGCCCCGTCGATCACCGGCGCCACGCCCGTCGACGAGCGCGAGGTGCTGTACGCCGCGTTCCGTGAGGGCCGCATCCCGCTCCTGGTCGTCTCCAAGGTCGCGAACTTCTCGATCGACCTGCCCGAGGCGTCCGTGGCGATCCAGGTCTCCGGATCGTTCGGCTCACGCCAGGAGGAGGCCCAGCGCCTCGGCCGGCTGCTGCGCCCGAAGACCTCGGGGCACACCGCGAGCTTCTACACGCTCATCGCGCGCGACACCGTCGACCAGGACTACGCGCAGAACCGCCAGCGCTTCCTCGCCGAGCAGGGCTACAGCTACACGATCCTCGACGCCGACCAGCTCGCCGCCGCGTAGGGCGCCGGGGGTCCGGGTGGCCGGGTGGGTCCGGGGTGCCGGGCCGCCCGGCATCCGGCATCCCGATGTCACACCTCGCGCGGGTACCCGCGCTACTCGGTCGCGCGTTCTGTGACACGCCGCGCGCCGATGTCACGAGTGACGACGGTGCGCGCGGCGATACCCGCAGCTTCTGTGACGCGCTACGCCGACGGCGACGCCGACGGCGCCGGCACCGGCGGGGTCAGCACGAGCGTGCGGCCGAGCTTCGCGCGGCGGAACATGAGCTCCACGGCGCCGACATACGCGGCGATGACGATCGCCGACCAGAAGAAGCTCGCAAGGCCGGGCGAGGAATCGTTCACGTCGCCGAGCCCCGCGAGTGCGAGCAGGAACGCCAGCAGGTTGTTGACGACGTGCAGCGCGATGGCGGCCTCGAGCCCTCCGGTCCGCCACGTGAGCCAGCCCGCGGCGATCGCGAAGATCCCCACGCTCACCTGCCCCAGCGGGTCGTAGAGGTGACCGAGGACGAAGAGCGGCACCGGCAGCAGGATCGCGAACGCCGGATGCCGCAGCCACCGCCCGATGGCCTGCTGCAGGTAGCCGCGGAAGACGTACTCCTCCGCCGCGGCCTGCAGCGGGATGAGCAGCAGCAGCACGGCGAGGGTCGCCCACAGCGCCGGGTTCTCCTGCGGCGGCACGACGCCGCCGCCGTCCCCCGCCTCGGCGGGCAGGAGCGCGGAAAGGCCGCTCAGCGCCAGGGAGATGACGATCGCGACGGCGCCGCACAGCAGCATCCACCGCCAGCGCAGCCGCCCCGCGGCGGACGAGACGAGCCCCACCCGGCGGCCGTTGACGATGAGGGATGCCAGGACGTACGCCGGGAGCATCAGCACGATGGTGCCGAGGGTGAGGGCGATGAGGAACGGGTCGGTCAGATCGAAGGCGATGCCCTGGCCGAGGGTCAGGATGCGCTCGGCGAACGCCGGGTCGGCGAGGGAGACCGCGATGAGGGCGACGAGCACGATGCCCAGCAGCGCCGCGTAGAACGCGATGCCGAGGATGCCGACGACGAGCGGCGTCCACCAGGCGCTCCGGCGCCGCGCGAACACGAGCCGGTGGAACGCGAGCCCGCCGGTGAGCGCATCGACGGGAAGCGGGGCGGGAGCGGGCGCGGGGCGGAGAGCCGGCGGCGCGGGGGTGGGCGTCGTCATGCCTCCATCTTCGCCGATCCGGACGGAGGGACGGCGAGCGGGTTCAGTCGGCTCCACCCGCCCGGCGCAACCAGTCCACGGCGAGGGCCGCGACGGCGTCCGGGGCGTCATCCGTGACGAAGTGGGCGGCGTCCGGGATGAAGGCCAGTTCGAAGCGCTCGGCGTAGCGGTCGTGGTCGCGGCACATGCCGCGCACGACCGGCTCGGTGAACGGCCGGTCCTCTTGCCCGAACGCCAGCAGGGTCGGCGGCTGCAGGCGCATCCGCTTGTAGTGGGTGCCCATCAGCCGGGGCAGCTCGGGGCCGATCATCCCGAGGACGACCTTGCGGGTAGCCCGCGCCACCTCGGGCCGCTGCTCCACACGCAGGTAGCTATCCAGCGTCGCTTCCGACATCGGATGCACCGCCCACGGCGGCCCGAGGGTCCAGCGCAGCGACTGCCGATGCCCGCCCCACAGCATCCGGGGGTACACGCGGAACGCCGGCAGCATCCGCGGCGTGAACCGCATGAAGCCCGGCGGGACCGACATCTGCACGAGCGTGCGCACCCGTGCCGGATGCGCGTAGGCCAGGTGCATCCCGGTCACCGCCCCCAGATCATGGGTTATGACGTGGGCGCGGTCGATCCCGAGCACCTCCATCAGTGCGATGAGGTCGTGCATGCGCGTCTCGTGGCCGATGCGCGGGTCGTCCGCCTCCGTCCAGCCCGCACCCCGCAGGTCGGGGCAGATCACGCGGTACCCCTGCGCCGCGATCGCGGGGGCGATGTCGCGCCATTGCCACCAGTGCTCCGGGAAGCCGTGCAGGAGCAGGACGGGCGGTCCCTCCCCGACCGTGGCGACGTGGGTGCGGAGCCCCGGCGTCTCGACGATCGTGTGGGCGAAGCCCGGCGCGGCCGGCAGCGGCGGGCTCCAGATCGTGGTGTCGGCGGCCGGCCCGCCGGCGTGTGGCGTGTCCATGCGGCGACGATACTACGTTCGTAGTGCCCGCGTCGGCCGTAGGGTCGGAGCGTGACCGACACCCGCAGCCGCGCCCTCGACGCCGCCGTCACCCTCGTCGGCGAGCAGGGCATCCGCGCGCTCACGCACGCGCGCGTCGACGAGCGCGCCGGGCTCCCCAAGGGATCGACGTCGAACTGGTTCCGCACGCGCCACGCGCTCGTCGCCGGTGTCACCGCCTGGATCGCGGAGCGGGAGCGCGCCGACTTCGCCGCCGCTTCCGGCGACGCGCCGCGCGACGCGGACGAGCTCATCGACGCCTTCAGCGCGATGGTCGCGGCGGAGACCGGCCCGTTCGCATCCCGCAGCCGGGCCCGGTACGCCATGTTCCTCGAGGGGGCGGCCGACCCGGAGCTGCTCGCCCCGCTGCTGGCGCAGCGTGCGGCGTTCGAAGAATGGATGCGGGCGCTCCTGGCCGGCATCGGGATCACGCCGGACCACGACCTCACGCGGGCGACCATGGCGGGGCTGGAGGGCCTCGTCCTGCACCGGCTGACCGTGGATCCGAACGCCGAGATCCGCCCCGTCGTCGCCCGGATCGTGCGGGGCGCCAGGGTCCGCTGAGCCCGGCGTACCGCCGATATCCAGCACACACATGAGATCCGGTGCCAGGATGGGGCTATGACCGCAGCGCGCATCCTCGTCGTCGACGACGAGCCGAACATCCGGGACCTGCTGGTGACGAGCCTCCGCTTCGCCGGCTATCAGGTCCGCGCCGTCGCCAACGGGGCGCAGACGATCTCCGCCGTCCTGGAGGAGGAACCCGACCTCATCATCCTCGATGTCATGCTCCCCGACATGAACGGGTTCAGCGTGACCAAGCGGCTCCGCGGCGCCGGCTACACCGCACCCATCCTCTTCCTCACCGCGAAGGACGAGACCGAGGACAAGATCGAAGGTCTCAACGCCGGCGGCGACGATTACGTCACGAAGCCGTTCAGCCTCGACGAGATCGTCGCCCGCATCGAGGCGATCCTCCGCCGGACGATGCAGGCCGACGAGGAGTCCACCATCCGCGCCGGCGAGCTGACGATGGACCAGGACACCCACGACGTCCTCGTCGGCGACGTGTCGATCGACCTGTCCCCCACCGAGTTCAAGCTGCTGCGCTACCTGATGCTGAACCCGAACCGGGTGCTCAGCAAGGCGCAGATCCTCGACCATGTCTGGGAGTACGACTTCAACGGGGACGCCGGGATCGTGGAGAGCTACATCTCCTACCTGCGCCGCAAGATCGACCCGTACTCGTCCGAGCCGCTCATCCAGACCAAGCGCGGATTCGGCTACATGCTGAAGGCCGGCAAGACCTCGTAGGACCCGGGAGGCCCGGGTGGCCGCGCAGGAGAAGAAGACCGACCGGGTCACCGCATGGTGGCGCGGCATCAGCCTGCGCGCCAAGGTCACGGGCGTCACCGTCGCCGTCCTGACGATCGGCCTGTTCGCGTCCGGCATCGGGACGATGATCTTCCTCCGAAACGCCCAGGTCGCCGAGCGCGACCAGTCGCTGAGCCAGACCGTCACGACGGACCTCGCCAGCAGCCTGCTCGACGTCGAGGTGGTCGACGGCGTCGCGCGGTTCGAGCGGCGCGACGCGTCGACGCTCAGCCCCTTCTTCATCGCCGTGTACGGCGCCGACGGCACCCTGCTCGCCACCGACGGGCCGTCCAGTGCCGTCTGGCCGGACTTCCCGGAGACCGTCGCGCTCGACGAGCCCCTCATGCGCGGCACGGCGCCCTTCGAGCTGACCTCCGAGGCGGGCACCGCGACCTTCCACGCGAGCGTCGACACGCTGCAGATCGCGGGCGCCCGCGAGCTCAACGTGCAGCTGCTCGCCCTGCCACTGGCCCCGGTCAATCAGACGGTCGCGAACTTCATCGGCATCTACACGGCGCTCGCGATCCTCACGATCCTGCTCGGGGCCCTCACGACGCGACTGCTCGTGACGTTGACCTTCCGCGGTCTCGGGCAGGTGGAGGCGACGGCCATGTCGATCGCGGCGGGCGACTTCACGCAGCGGATGACGGACATCACGCCCCGCACGGAGGTCGGTCGGCTGAAGACCGCGATCAATGCGATGCTCGACCGGGTCGATCAGGCCCTCGGACAGCGGGACGCCTCGGTGCAGCAGATGCGCCGCTTCATCGGCGACGCCAGCCATGAACTGCGGACGCCGCTGGTCACGGTCCGCGGATACGCCGAGCTGTACCGGATGGGGGCGATCTCGGGGCCGGAGCAGACCGCCCAGTCGATGGAGCGCATCGAGAAGGAGGCGATCCGGATGGGCGTGCTCGTCGAGGACCTCCTCGCACTCGCGCGACTGGACGAGCGTCGCGACCTCGTCGTGACCGCCGTGGATCTCCGCCCTATCGCGCAGGATGCCGTGCTGGACGCCCGAGTGACCGCCCCGGAGCGGGAGGTCACCTTCGTCGACACGACGGCCCTGCCGGAGCGTGAGACGAAGGATGCCGTGCCGACGGGGCCGGCGGCGGCCGGCGGGCCGGCAGGCGCGACGCGGCGGCCGAACGCTGCCCGGACGGGCGCGCCGTTCTCCCTGCTCCGTCGGCGACCCCGGCCAGGCAGCGCGGCCGAGCTGGCGGGGTCCGGCGCGGCGCTCAGTGAGCCCACCCCCCTGCCGGACGCCCGCGACGACGTCGCGCCCGTCGTGCTGGGCGATGAGAACCGCATCCGCCAGGTCGTCGCGAACCTGCTGGGCAACGCCCGCCGCTACACTCCGCCCGGGTCGCCGATCGAGATCGCGGTCGGCCTCGATGCCCGCAACGGCATGGGATGGATCGCCGTGTGCGACCACGGCGAAGGCATCCCGGAGCAGATCCGCGACAAGATCTTCCAGCGCTTCTGGCGCGCCGACACGTCCCGCACGCGCGAGACCGGCGGCTCCGGGCTGGGCCTGTCCATCGTCGCCTCGATCGTCGACGCGCTGCACGGCTCGATCGCCGTCACCGAGACGCCCGGCGGCGGCGCGACCTTCCGCGTGTCCCTTCCCCTGGCCCAGGAGCGGAACCCGCAGGAGCACCTGCTCATCGAGACGCAGCCGCTGCCCCGGATGCGGCCCGCCGAGCAGTAGCGGGCGGCGCCTCCTCCCCAGCCAGCATCCCCGCGGCCCCGTCCCCCGGCATCCGCGCGCGTGCCCGTGGGTCGATGCGCGTGCGTACCGTGGCGGGCATCACCCCGTGAAGGAGCTCACCATGGCCGTCTTCTCCGTCGACAGCGACGCCGTCCTCACCGCCACCTCCGCCGTCCGCGCCACGAGCGATCGCCTGCAGGGCGAGACGGCGGCGATGCTCGCCCAGCTCACTCAGCTGCAGGGATCGTGGACGGGTGCCGCCTCCGTCGCCTTCCAGGGGGTCGTGGAACGCTGGCGCGCCGCACAGCGCGATCTCGACGCCGCCCTCGCCGACATCAACGCCGCCCTGACCTCGGCGGGCACGCAGTACGCGCAGACCGAGTCGTCGGCGGCGGGCCTCTTCCGGTGAGCTGACCGGTGACCGGTGACCGGTGACCCCGGCACGCAACGACGAAGGGCCCCGACCGGAGTCGGGGCCCTTCGCTGGATCAATCGCTGGGACTCAGAAGTCCATGCCACCGGTCGGGTCGCCGGCCGGAGCCGACGCCTTCTCCGGCTTGTCGGCGACGACGACCTCGGTCGTGAGGAACAGACCGGCGATCGACGCGGCGTTCTGCAGCGCCGAGCGGGTGACCTTCGCCGGGTCGATGATGCCCGCGGCGAACATGTCGACGTACTCGCCGGTGGCCGCGTTCAGGCCGTGACCGGCCTCGAGCTCGGCGACCTTGTTGGCGACGACACCCGGCTCGAGACCGGCGTTCAGCGCGATCTGCTTGAGCGGAGCCTCAATGGCCACCTTGACGATGTTCGCACCGGTCGCCTCGTCGCCCTCGAGCTGGAGGTTGCCGAAGACACGCTGACCGGCCTGAATGAGCGCCACGCCACCACCGGGGACGATGCCCTCCTCGACAGCCGCCTTCGCGTTGCGGACGGCGTCCTCGATGCGGTGCTTGCGCTCCTTGAGCTCGACCTCGGTCGCGGCACCCGCCTTGATGACGGCGACGCCGCCGGCGAGCTTCGCGAGGCGCTCCTGGAGCTTCTCACGGTCGTAGTCGCTGTCCGTGTTCTCGATCTCGCGGCGGATCTGCGTGACGCGGCCCTCGATCTGGCCGGCGTCGCCGGCACCCTCGATGATCGTCGTCTCGTCCTTGGTGATGATCACCTTGCGGGCGCGGCCGAGCAGGTCGGTCGTGGCGTTCTCGAGCTTGAGGCCCACCTCTTCGGTGATGACCTGGCCGCCGGTGAGGATCGCGATGTCCTGCAGCTGAGCCTTGCGACGGTCGCCGAAGCCGGGAGCCTTGACGGCGACCGACTTGAAGATGCCGCGGATCTTGTTGAGCACGAGCGTCGCGAGAGCCTCGCCCTCGACGTCCTCGGCGATGATGAGGAGCTCCTTGCCCTCCTGGATCACCTTGTCGACGATCGGCAGAAGGTCCTTGATGTTCGAGATCTTCTGATTCGCGATGAGGATGTACGGGTCCTCGAAGACCGCTTCCTGGCGCTCCGGGTCCGTGACGAAGTAGGGGTTGATGTAACCCTTGTCGAAGCGCATGCCCTCGGTGAGCTCGAGCTCGGTGCCGAAGGTGTTCGACTCCTCGACGGTGACGACACCCTCCTTGCCGACCTTGTCGATGGCCTCGGCGATGAGCTCGCCGATCTCCGGGTCAGCAGCCGAGATGGATGCCGTGGCGGCGATCTCCTCGCGGGTCTCGACCTCCTTGGCAGAGGACAGCAGCTCGTCGGAGAGAGCCTTGACGGCCTTCTCGATGCCCTTCTTCAGGGAGATGGGGTCGGCGCCGGCTGCGACGTTGCGCAGGCCTTCGCGGACGAGCGCCTGAGCGAGGACCGTGGCGGTCGTCGTGCCGTCACCGGCGACGTCGTCGGTCTTCTTGGCGACCTCCTTGACGAGCTCCGCGCCGATCTTCTCGTACGGGTCGTCGAGTTCGATCTCCTTGGCGATCGAGACGCCGTCGTTCGTGATGGTGGGGGCGCCCCACTTCTTCTCGAGCACGACGTTGCGACCGCGGGGGCCGAGCGTCACCTTGACGGCGTCAGCCAGGATGTTGAGGCCGCGCTCGAGGCCGCGTCGGGCCTCTTCGTCGAAAGCGATGATCTTTGCCATAAGTGTGTCGTCCCTCCCGGACGTGAGGATGAGTCATTAGCACTCGCTATCCGTGAGTGCTAACCCATTCTGGCACTCGGCCATGGGGAGTGCAAGCTGCGCGGGACGCGTCAGCCGGTGACCGAGATGCTTCCGGAGGTCGGGACCAGCTCCACCCACGTGTTGCCGGGCGCCAGCCGGATCTCGCCGCCGGCGGCGTTCGTCAACGCGATCGGGGAGGTCTGGCTCTGCTTCGACCAGCGACCGCGGATGACGCTTCCGCCGGTGGAGACCCAGGCGTCGCCGCTGTCGACCATGACGGTGCGCGGCACGATGCCGTAGGACCAGTCGATCGCCACCTGCAGCACCACGACGTTGGTCGCCCGCAGCTGTGCGCCCGCCGCGTCGAGGTCGGCGCGGCCGTCCTGCGAACGGAGGTAGGCGGCCGAGCCGGCATCCCATCGCCACGACCGTGCCGACACGGTCGAGAACCGCACGTCGATGCCGCCGGCGGCGGCGCCGAAGATCGGCGCGTGCCCGCGCGGGGCGAAGAGGAACTGCACGGGCGGGGGCGCGATCGTGGCGTACTCCGCACGCAGCTCCCGCGCCTCGACGACCACGTTGTGCGGCGCCGTGTGCGACGTCGCACGGTACATGAACCGGTCGTCCGCACCGCCGTGGATAGCGTTGTGCACGTCGGTGTCCTGCATCATCGCGACGAAGCGCTCCTGCCCGCCGGAGTAGGCGGCGATCCCGCCGAACGGCGCGATGATGTCGGGGTCCATGGGCCGGATGCTGCGGACCGGCCCGATCTCGTCGGGCACGTCGGAGTGCCAGACGGCGACGTAGCGCGTGATGCCGCCCTCGACGAGCTCTTCGAACACGATGTCGGTGTGCTCCAGGCCCCACTGCGGCCGGGCATCCGGGTGGTTGTCGATCTTGGCGGACAGCGCCGGCCCCAGGGCCGCGGCATCCTCGACGACGGTGCCCCGCAGCGGCGCGGTCTGGACGACGGGGACCGGTGTGGGAGTGGATGACGGCGTCGGCTCCGCGGAATGCGTGACGCGCGGCGTCGGCGGGGGCGCGGCGGCCGGGGTGGGCGCGCACGCGGAGAGGAGCAGACCCGCCGTCGCGAACGCCGCAGCGCCCGCGAGGCGAGCACGACGGAGGTTCACGCCCACAGGCTACTGCGCGGCGGCCGCACCGGCGCTCAGACGGGCCGCACGGATTCGGCCTGCGGACCCTTCTGACCGGTGCCGACCGTGAACTCGACCTTCTGGCCCTCTTCGAGGACACGGAAGCCGTTCATCTCGATGTTCGAGTAGTGCACGAACACATCCTGGCCGTCGACGACGGTGATGAAGCCGTAGCCCTTCTCTGCGTTGAACCATTTGACAGTGCCCTGGGTCATGCGAATCTCCTGAAGCTGTGGGACCTCGCCATGCTAGCCACGCGGCCGCGGCCGGATCCCGGCATCCGGGAACTGTTGACCGCGCCGCATAGAACTGTTCACACGCGTGAAACACACGCCGCGCGCGGCGCCGATCAGGGGGTCGGCGTGGAGTCGCCGGCGGCGCCGGCGCGATCGAGACCGATCACGACGGCGAGCTGGCGCGCGTCCGGGTCGTCGGCGGGCTGGTACGCGTCGTCGAGCACGAGCCGCGTCGCGCCGACGAGCTGAGCGACGCCGCGCGCGGCACCCTCGTCCTCGGCCGTCGGGTAGTACACCGTCGTCAGCTCGAAGTCGTCCGCGCCCGCCTCGCTGGCCAGCACGGCCTCGCCGGCCCAGCCCGCATCCAGGATCTCGTCGCGGACGAGATTGGCGAGGCCGCGCTCCCCCGTCGCGTTGAGCACGAGCACGGTGTAGCCGGTGTCGATCGTGGGCTCGGCCGTCGCGACGGGAGCCGGAGATCCGGACGGCGCCGGGAAGGGCACGACGCGGCCGGTGGCGACGAGGGTCCCGAAGATCCCGATGGCGATCAGGGCGACCGTGGCGACCGCGGACCAGAGGAGGACGAGCCCGCCGCGCAGCCGGGGGTTCTCCGCGCGGTGCGCGCCGACGCGGCCGCGATCGACCGGGAGGTCATCGAAACGGTCCTTCGGGTCGGGCGTTTTCGGCACCAGAGAATGCTACCGGGGGGATGCTGTGAGCACGGACGCCCGGGAGAGGCGAGCCCGCTCGCGGGCGTCGCGGAGGCGGCGCAGCCGGTGCACGAGCATCGGGTCGTGGGCCAGTGCGTCGGCGTCGTCGATGAGGCGGCCGAGGAGCTGGTAGTACCGCGCCGGGGTCAGACCGAGCTCGACGCGGACGGCCTCCTCCTTCGCGGCGCCGTGCCGCTGCCACCGCGCCTCGAACGCCAGCAGGTCGCGGTCGCGGTCGGAGAGGGGCACGTCCTCACGCTAACCCGGAGGCTGCCCGCCGCCGCGGCGCCACACCCGGCTCGGCCGGATGCGGGGCGCTGTGGCGGCGTGGGACGTCGCGCTGCGCGCGGCGGGCACGCGGTCGCACTGCAAAACGCAGGGCCGAGTGTGACTCGTGGGGCGCGACTGGCTCACAAGCCCCACCGGTCACAACCGATCCTGCAGTTCGCTGCGAATCGCCGCCCAGCACGGCGGACATGACGCCACGGCCGCCCAGTCCCCCGCACGCCAGGGAAGGCTCAGAACCGCAACCAGGCCCCGAGCGGATCGGCGGCGGCCAGCACCTCGCCGTCCAGGGCCACGGCGAAGCCGCCGGGCCAGTCCGCGATCGGCGCGTTCCAGCCGTCGTGGAGCGCCGGGTCGTCGATCGTGACCCAGCGGCCCGCACGCCGGGCGGCCTCGATGACGCGGCGGCGGTCGGCCGACGGGATGTGCGCGAGCACGCCGGGCGTCGTGACGACGAGCGTCGCGTCGGCCGGCGCCTCGGCGGCGACCGACGCGAGGAGGTCCACAGCGTCGCCGGCGACGAGGAGCGGCGGGTCGGCGGCGGCGACCGCGACGGCCGCGGCGATGCGCTCCGCACGTCCGGTCTCGCCGGGCCAGACGAGCCGCGTGAGCCACGCCGCCGTATCGGGCGCCGTCGGGTCGAGCGGATTGAGGTCGATCCCGGCGCGCCAGACCACCTCGGGCAGCCGCAGCGGCGGAAGCGTCCCGCGCACCTCGCACACGAGCTCCACCGCCGACGGCCCGTCGGCGGGATCGAGGCGCACGTCGCCGCCGTCGCCGGAACCGCCGACGTATCGGTACGAGTACCGGTCGGGGTACAGGCACAGGCCCGCGCTCGCGCCGATCTCGAGCAGCGCGATGGGTCCCGGGATGCGGCTGAGCGCGGGCAGCAGCGCGGCGCACCGCAGCGGCTCGTTGGATTGCAGCGACCGGCGCGCGCACTCGGCGACGACGCCGTCGGCGTGCGCGAGCAGCCACGCGCGCCACCCGTCGAAGGACGGCTCCCCCGCGCCCAGCAGCCGCGTGACGGCGAAGACGAGCGGCGGCTGGCGCCGGTTCGCCGGGATGCGGGCGAGCACGGCCTGCACGTCGGCATCGGCCGCAACACCCGCGGCCCACTCCTCGTACACCGCGGACCGGCCAGGAGCCTCCGCGGCGGCGAAGCGGGCGTAGCGCGCGGCGACCGCATCCGTCTCGCTCTGCGTCACCATCCGACCATTCTGGGGGAACACTCCCGCCCGCACTCGGGTTGAATGGAGGTGAGAAGGAGTCGACACATGACATACCGCGTGGACAAGACCGAAGACGAGTGGCGCCGCGAGCTGACGCCCGAGCAGTACGCCGTGCTCCGCGAAGCCGGGACGGAGCGCGCCTGGACGGGCGAGCTCCTGGACGAGAGCCGCACCGGCCTGTACACGTGCGCCGCGTGCAACGCCGAGCTGTTCCAGAGCGGCACGAAGTTCGATTCGCACTGCGGCTGGCCGAGCTTCTACGAATCCGTGCGCCCCGACGCCGTCGAGCTCATCGAGGACCGCTCGCACGGGATGGTCCGCACCGAGGTGCGCTGCGCCGCATGCGGCTCGCACCTGGGGCACGTCTTCCCGGACGGGTTCGGCACGCCCACCGGCGACCGCTACTGCATGAACTCGCTGTCGCTGAACTTCGCCCCGGAATCGTGACCGGCGCCGCGCTCGAGGCGGTCCGGGCCCGCCGCTCGTGGTCGAAGGTGACGGCCGAGGCGCCGACGCGCGCCGAGCTGCTCACCCTCGTCGCCGCGGCGGCGCGGGTCGCCGATCACTCGAACCTTCGGCCGTGGCGGCTCATCGAACTGCGCGGCGAGGACCGGGAGCGCCTCGGGCGGGCGATCGCGAAGGCCGACGGCGACACGAAGCCGTCGAGCAAGCCGCTGCGCGCACCCCTGCTCATCGCGGTGGTCGCCAGCTACCAGAAGAGCGGCAAGGTCCCGCGGTGGGAGCAGGAGGCCGTCGCCTCCGGCGTCGCGCACATGCTCAGCCTGCTGCTGGACGAGGCCGGCTGGGGCGTCATCTGGCGCACCGGCCATTACACGCGGGCGAAGGCCGTCGCGAAAGCGCACGGCCTGGAGAAGAACGAAGAGCTCCTCGGCTGGCTGTACGTCGGCGGCAAGCCGGCGGGCGCGCGCACGGGGCGCCGCAAGGCCGTCGACGCGCGGAAGCTCCTGACCCGGATGCCGAAGAGCAAGAAGGATGCCGCAGCGGCCGCCGCGGAACGCGCGGCGTCGCAGGAGGCGGCCGTCGAGCCGGACCTTCAGCCCTGAGCCGCGCCGCCCCGTCCCGGGCGGCGTCGCGGACGCCAGGAGCGGGGTGCGGTCGCGACGACGACGGAGCACAGGGCGATCAGCACGGTGACGATCCCGAGCACGACGCCGGCGCCGGCCGCTGCCGGCCAGAGCAGATCGAGCAGGAACGCCGCGATCAGCTGACCCGCGACGGCGCCGAGCCCGAGCAGCAGCACCCCGGTGTGCACGACGAGCGCCGCCGACAGGAAGATGTAGATGACGCCGAGCACGCCGCCGAGGTAGAGCCAGGGCTCCGTCGGCACCGTCAGCGTGGGCGCCGTGGCGGCGCCGTGCACGACGGCGGCGAGGACGAGGACGAGCGTGCCGCCGGCGAAGTTCACGAACGTCGCCGTGAGCGGCGTGCCCACCCGCTGCCGCAGCCGGCCGTTCGTGGCCTGCTGCCACGCGATGCCGATCCCGGCGAGGAACGGCATCAGCAGCATCCACCACGGCACCTCGTCGAGCACGCCGCCCTGCAGCGACACGACGACGGCGAGGAGGGCCAGCGCTCCGCCCGCGACGCGCGGCATCGTCACGGCGACGACGCCGGCGGGCCCGTAGCCGACACGGTCGAGGACGAGCCCGCACAGCGTCTGCCCCGCGACGACCCCGACCGTGAACAGCGAGACGCCGATCACGGCGACGGCGATGCCCTGGGTCGCGACCGTTAACGCCCCGGCGAGGCCGCCGGCCAGCATCCACCACGGGATGGTGCGCGCGCGCACGCCCTCGATGAGCCGCGCGACGCCGCGCCGGCCGGCCGGCAGCGCGACCGACAGCACGAGGAGCAGCAGCAGACCGGAGCCGAACGAGATCGCCGCGGCGGTCAGCCCGTCGCCGATGCGCAGGCCCAGCTGGCCGTTGACCCGCGCCTGCACGGCCGTGAGCACCCCGACCAACACCGCACCCGACAGCGCCAGCCACGCGGGCAGGCGCGCCGGGGCGGAGGACATCATATGTCCAGCCTAGCGAGGCCGAGACAGGCGGCCCGACCGTGACTATCGTCGGGGGATGAGCTCCCTGCGCATCCTCTTCCTCGGCGGCACCGGCACGATCAGCACCGCGTGCGTGCGCGCGGCCGTGGCCGCCGGCCACGACGTCACCGTCCTCAACCGCGGCACCCGCCACCGCGAACTCCCGCCGGAGGTCCGGACGGTCCGCGGTGACGTGCGCAGCGCCGACGACATCCGCGCGGCGATGGGCGATGACCGCTACGACGTCGTCGCCGACTTCCTCTCCTTCGTGCCGCCGCACGTGCAGACCGTCCTGGATGCCGTGGAGGGCCGCACCGGGCAGTACATCTTCATCAGCTCGGCATCCGCGTACGAGAAGCCGCCGCGCGCACTGCCGGTGACCGAGTCCACTCCCCTGCGGAACCCGTTCTGGCAGTACTCGCGCGACAAGATCGACTGCGAGGACCTCCTCGTCGCCGCGCACCGCACCCGCGCGCTGCCGGTGACGATCGTGCGGCCGTCGCACACGTACGACGAGACGCTGCTGCCGACGATGGGCGGGTGGACCGACATCGCCCGGATGCGGGCGGGGAAACCCGTCGTCATCCACGGCGACGGCACGAGCCTGTGGACCATCACGCATTCCGACGACTTCGCCGTCGCGTTCACGGCGCTGCTCGGCAACCCCGCCGCTATCGGCGACGCGTTCACCATCACGGGCACGCACGCGCCGACCTGGAACCAGATCTACGGCTGGCTGGCGGATGCCGCGGGCGTCGCCGCGCCGGAGTTCATGCACGTGACGAGCGACGCCATCGCGCGCATCGCGCCCGACCTCGGACCGACGCTCCTCGGCGACAAGGCGCACTCGATGCTCTTCGACGCCGCGAAGGTGACGCGGCTCGCACCGGACTTCCGCACGACGGTGACCTTCGACGAGGGCGCCCGGCGGATCCTCGCGTTCTACGACGCGCACCCCGACCGGCAGGTCGTGAAGCCGGAGCTGGATGCCGCGTTCGACGCCATGGCGGCGTACGCGGCGCGGGCCGGGGCCTGAGGCCGGACGCGCCGCGACGCACTCCCGGCTACGCGGCCGCCGCCCGCACCTGGCGCGCCGCGTCGGCCGGCGAGCCGTGCCACGGCGTCCCGTGGCCGGGCAGCACCCACGCGGCGTCGAGCGCCGCGAGCCGGTCGAGCGAGGCGAGGGCCTGATCCGGTTCGTCCGTGAAGGGCGCCGGCTGCGCACCGGGACGGCCGGTCAGGACGTGCCGGGTCGTCAGCGCATCGCCGACGAAGACGGCCTCGACGGCCGGGACGTGCACCGCGACGCTCCCGGGCGAGTGGCCGGGCATCCCGATGACGCGCGGCGATCCGGGCAGGTCGAGCACCTCGCCGTCGGCGACCTCGACGACATCCTGCAGGTAGTGCGTGCGCCAGCCGCGCTTGCGGAGGGCGTAGGCGAAGAACCCGAGCGTCGCACCGATCCGCGCCGTGCCCATGGGCGTCTTGGGCTTGTCGCCGCCGCGCGCCCGGTCGGCGTCGGCGGCGTGGACGAAGACGGGGATGCCGTACTCGCGGCGGAGCCGCTCGGCGAAGCCGATGTGATCGCTGTCGCCGTGCGTGAGGACGATGCCCTTGATGTCGCTCAGCGGACGGCCGAGCGCGGCCAGCTCCGCGCGAAGGTCGGCGATGTGGCCGGGCAGCGCGGCGTCGATGACGGTGATGCCGTCGGGCAGCACGACGAGGTAGGCGGCGACGATGTCGTTGCCGATGCGGTGCAAGTGCGGTGCCAGTTCCATGAGATCCCCCGATCCCTCGATGGCTAATATGTGTAGCCATGATAGCTTAGATTCATAGCCATGGGGAGGGCAGGATGCCGACACCGGAGCGCACCTCGCTCGCCGCGATCGTGACCGCGGGCCGCGACCTGCTGGAGCAGCGCGGTCCGGCGGGCGTCAGCATGCAGGCCGTCGCGGAGCGCGTCGGCGTGAAGGCCCCGTCCCTGTACAAGCGCGTCCGCGACCGCGACACCCTGCTGCAGCTCGTCGCGGAGGCGACCGTCGACGACCTCGGGGAGCGGCTCGCGGGCTCCGACGGCAGTCTCGGCGGCCTCGCCCGCGCCTACCGGGACTTCGCGCACGCCCGCCCGGAGGGGTTCCGGCTCATGTACGCCGTCTCGGGCAGCGCCGAGGCCCTGCAGCGGGCGAGCGAACCCGTGCTGCGCGCGGCGCGGGCGGCGGTCGGCGAGGAGCGTGCGCTCGACGCGGCGCGCCTGCTCACCGCGTGGGCGACGGGTTTCCTCAGCATGGAGCTCGCCGGCGCCTTCCGGCTCGGCGGGAGCGTGGACGAGGCGTTCGCGTACGGCCTCGCCCGCCTCGAAGAGGTGCTCGCCGGCTGACGCTCAGCCGTCGAGTCGCGCCTGAGCCTGCTCGGCGGCACGCCGTGCGGCGGCGGCCTGCTCCCCCGCGCTCTTCCGCTCGGCGGCGAGCGCGTCGATCTCCGCGTGCAGGGCGTCGGATTCCGCACGGACCCGTGCGAGGTCGGCCTCGAGCGCCTCGATCCGGTCCTCGAGCAGCACGGCGCGCTCGCGGGCCGTTCGCCATCGCTCCTCGAGTTGGCTGTGCTCCCGCTCGGCATGTGCGGCGTCGCGTTCGGCGTCGCGCGCGGCGCGCTCGGCATCCCGCCGCTCGCGTCGCGCCTTCAGCTCATCCGTCGGCGCCGCGGCCTCGGCGGGCCGGGCGACATCCAGTGGCCCGGCGACGGCGTCCGCGAGGTCGACGGCATCCATCCCGGAGGCCTCCAACCGGCGCACGAGACGACCGGATGCCACGGCCGCCGCCGCACCGGCATCCCGCATGGCCGCGTTCAGGGTCTGCTCGACGCTCTCCACCGCGGCGGCGCTCACCGTCGCGCCGTGCGCCTCCGCCAGGGCGGCCGCGCGGCGCGCGAGCGCGCGAGTGAGCGTCCGCCGCTCGCGACCCAGGGTCGACAGCGCGACCGCGTCGAGGTCGTCCTGCGCCGCACGCAGCTCGTCGGCGAGCCGGAGCGCCTCGCCGAGCGCGTCGGCATCCTCTCTTGCGAGCACGTTGACGACCCAGGCGGCGAGCAGCGGCTTGCGCAGCGCCCGCACCTCGGCGGCGAGCGCGGTGTCGCCGAGGCTCTTCGCCCGCGCGTTGCGCGCCGCGACGAACTCCTCCGGCGGCAGCGCGCACAGCTCGGCCGCGATCTCGACGATCGTCTGCGGCGCAGCCATGAGCCCATTGTGCCCGGTGGCACTGCGCCCGGTGGCACTGCGCCCGGTGCGACTGCGCCCGGTACGACGGCGCCCGGCGCGACGGCGCCCGACCGGTCAGGTCACCCGGAGCTCCTCCGGCAGCACGACGACGTCGACGAGCGCGCCGTTGCGCCAGACCGTCATCTCCATGCGCCGCCCGATGGCGCCCTCCACCATGCGGCGCTGCACGGCGGTCGGGTCGGCGATCGCCTCGCCGTCGAGGGAGAGCACGATGTCGCCGGTGCGCGCGCCGGCCACCGCGGCGGGACTGTTCGGCGCGACCGAGACCACCTGCATACCCACGCGCGAGCCCGCTTTCGCCGCGACAGCGGGACCGAGCGGCACGGTCGACCCGGCGATTCCCAGCCACGCCCGCCGCACCCGGCCGAAGATCCGCAGGGCGTCGATGATCTCGCGCGTCGTGGCGTTGATGGGCACCGCGAGGCCGAGCCCGATACCCGCGACGGCGGTGTTCACGCCCACCATGCGCCCCGCACTGTCGGCGAGCACCCCTCCGCTGTTGCCGGGGTTGAGCGCCGCGTCGGTCTGGATGACCTCGTCGATGACCCGTCCCGCGCGCGTCGGCAGCGAGCGGCCCATCGCCGACACGATGCCGGCGGTGACACTGCCGGAGACCGCGCGGGTTCCCGAGCGCGACGACGAGCTGCCCCACGCCGAGGGCGGACGCATCGCCGAGCCGCACGGGCGGTGGGGCCGCGCCGTCGGCGCGCAGCACCGCGAGGTCGGAGAGGGGGTCGGCCCCGACGACGGCGGCCGCGGACACGGAGCCGTCGTGGAACGCGAGCTCCACGGCGACGGCGCCTTCCACGACGTGCGCGCTCGTCAGGAGGTGCCCCTCCTCCGTGATGACCGACGCGCTCCCGGCGCCCGCCCCCTGGCGCGTGCGCACGCTCACCGCCGCGACCGACGGCAGCACCGTCTTGGCGACGCGCATGACCGTCGAGGAGTAGGCGTCGAGCGCTTCCTGGTCGTCCACGTGACCAGTGTCGACCTCTCTCCGGGATGCCCAGGCGCGAGTTCGCGCACGGCGGACGGGGCCTGTGGGGAGGACGGCGAGGAGGGGAACGGTGCCGGCTACAGGACTTGAACCTGCAACCCCCGTATTACAAGTACGGTGCGCTACCAATTGCGCCAAGCCGGCAGAGCGCCCAGTCTATCCGGGCGACGGGGGGGGTTACGGCGTCGGGGAGACGGTCGGTGTGGGCGTCGCCTGCGTCTTGTAGAACGCGTCACTGGCGCTCGTCAGCACGAACTGCGAGAACTCGGCGGGGTCGCCGAGCACGCCCACGTACTGCTGACCGTTGACGAGGATCATCGGGGTGCCGGTGAGGCCGAGACCGTCGGTGCCCGGGATGCCGGAGACGGCGCGCTCGGTGGCATCCTTCACCCAGGAGATGTACGCACCGTCGCGGATGCAGGAGCGCACCGTCTTGGGGTCCTCCACACCGGCGGCCTGAGCGAGGTCGGCGAGCTCCTCGTCGGAGAACCCGTCGGAGTCGACCGCCGGCTGGCGCGTCAGCAGCTCGCTGTTGAAGGTGAAGAACGTGGCCGGGGAGTGCGTGGCGACGCAGGCGGCGGCACCGGCGGCGCGCAGCGAGTACTTCGTCCCGTTGGACTTCGCTGTCAGCATCGACACCGGGTGGTAGGCGAGGGTCACGGCGCCGTCGTTCACCCAGGAGGACATCTGCTGCGCGTTCGCGATCTGCCACTCCCGCGCGCCCGGCGAGAGGTAGTCGACGTAGACGTCGATCTCCACGGCGGGGACGCCGGCGGCCTCGGTCTCCTCGGCGGCCGGCGTCGGCGTGGGGGTGGGAGTCGGCGTCGCCTCGGCGACGGCGCCCGCGGCCGGCGCGGACAGGGACCCCGTGATGGACGTGACGGCGAAGCCGTCGTCATCCAGGTTCTGCGGGGACAGCTGCGGACGGCCCATCGCGGAGGACACGGCCCAGGTCACGACGACCGCGAGCGCGGCGACGGCGGCCACGGCTCCGAGCGCCAGCGCGGAGCGGCGCACGAGGCGCGCACGCGACTGCTGGGCGCGCACCTGCTGAGCCTTCTCGCGGACAGCCTCGCGGCGGTCACGCGGTGACGGCGCGTTCGGGGTGTCGCTGGACATGGAACCTTCTCGAGATCGTGCGGCCGTTTCCGGCGGAGTCGCCCGGGCGTGGCGATGGATCCGATGCTAGTAAGACAGGCTGGGAAAAGCCCAGACGCCCCCCTCCCGAACCCCTGCCCCCGTGCCATACTGAACACGCGCCCGATGGCGGGCGCGCGGGGAGACCCGCTCATCTTCACTACGGATCGTCCGGCACGTACCTGCCGGTGAAGGAGAAGAAACGATGGCGTCCGTCACATTCGACAACGCAACCCGCCTGTACCCCGGGGGCACCCGTCCCGCCGTGGACAAGCTCAACCTCGAGGTCGCCGACGGCGAATTCCTCGTCCTCGTCGGCCCGTCCGGCTGCGGCAAGTCCACGTCCCTGCGCATGCTGGCCGGCCTCGAAGAGGTCAACTCCGGCCGCATCCTCATCGGCGACCGCGACGTGACCGACGTGCCGCCGAAGGACCGCGACATCGCGATGGTGTTCCAGAACTACGCGCTGTACCCGCACATGACCGTCGCCGAGAACATGGGCTTCGCCCTGAAGATCGCCGGCGTCGGCAAGGAGGAGCGCGCTCAGCGTGTCCTCGAGGCCGCGAAGCTCCTCGACCTCGAGGAGTACCTCACCCGCAAGCCGAAGGCGCTCTCCGGTGGTCAGCGGCAGCGCGTCGCGATGGGCCGCGCGATCGTCCGCCAGCCGCAGGTGTTCCTCATGGACGAGCCCCTGTCGAACCTCGACGCGAAGCTGCGCGTCCAGACGCGTACGCAGATCGCGTCGCTGCAGCGTCGCCTCGGCGTCACGACGGTCTACGTCACGCACGACCAGACCGAGGCGCTCACGATGGGCGACCGCATCGCCGTGCTCAAGGACGGTCTGCTCCAGCAGGTCGGCACGCCGCGCGACCTGTACGAGAAGCCGAACAACGTGTTCGTCGCCGGCTTCATCGGCTCGCCCGCGATGAACCTGTTCCCGGCGGACCTCGCCGAGGGCGGCATCCGCTTCGGCACCGAGGTCGTCCCGCTCGACCGCGACACGGTCGGCCGCGCGAACGGCAGCCAGGTCACGGTCGGCGTCCGCCCCGAGGACATCGAGGTCGGTCCGGCCGACGGCAAGGGCCTCTCGGTCCAGGTCGACCTGGTCGAGGAGCTCGGCGCCGACGGCTACCTGTACGGCCACACCGAGATCGCCGGCAAGCGCACCGACATCGTCGCGCGCGTGGACGGGCGCAGCCACCCGAACGCGGGCGAGACCGTGACGCTGGCCGCCAAGGCCGGCCACGTGCACGCGTTCGACCTCGAGACGGGCGACCGCCTCAACGACAAGGTCGAAGCGTCGCTCTGATCGAAAACCACGCATCGCGGCGCGGGGGGTCTCCGGACTCTCCGCGCCGCGTCGTTCGACCCGAGAGGTGGGCGACACCGTGCCGGCGTCCCTGACCATCACCGCCAGCAGCATCGACGCGGGGCTGCTGGCCCTCCCCTGGGCCACGCCGCTCGGCGAATGGCCGAGCGAGACGATCGTGTCGCTGCCGAAGGGCATCTCGCGCCATCTCGTGCGTTTCGCGAACCTCTCCGGCCGGGTCGTCGCCGTCAAGGAGACGACGGCCGAGATGGCCCGCCGCGAGTACGAGATGCTCGGCTCGCTCGCCCGCCTCGACGTGCCGTGCGTCGACCGCGTCGCCGTCATCGGCGGCCGCCGCGATGCGAAGGGCGAAGAGCTCCCCGCCGCGCTCGTCACGTCGCACCTCCGGTTCTCCCTCCCCTACCGCGCCCTGTTCACGCAGGTCCTGCGCCCCGACACCGCGAACCGCCTCGTCGACGCCCTCGCCCTGCTCCTCGTGAGACTGCACACCGTGGGCTTCTTCTGGGGCGACGTGTCGCTGTCGAACACCCTCTTCCGCCGGGATGCCGGGGCTTTCGCGGCGTACCTGGTCGACGCGGAGACGGGCGAGCTGCACGAAGCCGGCCTGACCCGCGGCCAGCGCGAGCACGACCTCGACGTCGCCCGCACCAACATCGCCGGCGAGATCATGGACCTCGAAGCCGGCGGCCGGCTGGAGGGCGGGGTGGATGCCGTCGCGATCGCCGACGGCATCGTCTCGTCGTACCACTCGCTGTGGGCCGCCCTCACCGACAGCGAGACGTTCTCCGTCGACGAGGCGTGGCACATCACCGAACGGGTCCAGCGCCTGAACGATCTGGGCTTCGACATCGGCGAGATGTCGATCGACACGACGCAGGACGGCACGCGCGTGTCCATCCAGCCGAAGGTCGTGGATGCCGGTCACCACCAGCGCCGCCTGCTGCGGCTGACGGGTCTCGATGTGCAGGAGAACCAGGCGCGGCGTCTCCTCAACGACATGGACGAGTTCCGCGCCCGCGTCTCCCGCCTGGGCTCGGACGAGGAGATGGTCGCGCACGAGTGGCTCACCCGGGTGTTCGAGCCGGTCGTCAAGGCGATCCCGTGGGACCTCCGCGCCAAGCTCGAGCCCGCCGAGGTGTTCCACCAGGTGCTCGAGCACCGCTGGTACATGTCGCAGGCGCGCGGACGCTCGGTGCCGCTCGCGGAGGTGCTGTCCTCCTACGTGGACAACGTCCTGCGGCACCGCCGCGACGAGGCGACCGTCATGGGCCCGCCGACGGAGACCATGACCCTGTCGACGATCGACCCGGACACGCCCGACGACGAGGTGCCGACCGATTCGGGAACCGTCGACTGGCGCGACCTCGTCTGAGACCGCCCGGACGCGTGCGCGTCAGTAGCCGACGGTGAAGCGCTGCCGCACGTGCCGCGGGTTCTCGATCTCGTCGAGGATCGCGATGGCGAAGTCGGGGCCGGAGATGAAGCTCTCGCCCTCGGCATCCGTCACGATGACGTCCCCGCCGACGCGGTAGCTGCCGGTGCGCTCCCCCGGGTTGAACGCGCCGAACCCGCCGGCCGGGTGCACGAAGAACCAGTCGCGTCCGGACCGGTCGGCCTGGAGGTCCTCCAGCACACCGATGGCCTCGAGCGCCTCCGCCTTGAACTCCTCCGGGAAGCCGCTGTCCACGACGCGCGGCCCGCCGGGCGCCACGAGGCTGCCCCCCGCGCCCCCGACGACGCCGAGGCGCACGGACTCGGGCAGGACGGCGTTGAGGGCGGCGAGGTTCGGGCGGTACAGGCCCTGCATGTCGCCGCGCGGCGCGATGGCCGAGACGACGACGTCGACGCCCTCGAGCTCGGCGACGAGGGACGGGACGTCGAGCAGCGTGCCCTCGAGGTAGGTGGCGCCCTCCACGCGGTCGGCGGGAAGGGTCCGGGCGACGGAGAGCACGGTGTGGCCGCGCTGCACCGCCTCCGCGACGATGTGACGACCGGCGTAGCCGGTGCCTCCGAGAACGGCGATGCGGGCCATGGTGTTCCTTTCGTCGGACGTGTCGGAGAGAACAAGCCGCCCGGGGGCGGCGCTATTCCCGCGAACCGGTCACTCGGTCCCGGCGCGGAGCGTGGCGACCTGGTAGAGCGCGACGGATGCCGCGATGCCGGCGTTGAGCGATTCGGTCGCCGCGGAGATCGGGATCGAGACGATCTGGTCGCACGTCTCGGTCACGAGGCGGGACAGTCCCTTGCCTTCGGAGCCCACGACGATGAGGACGGGGCGGTCGGCGAGTTCGAGCTGCGGCAGCGACACGTCGCCTCCGCCGTCGAGGCCGAGCACGAAGACGCCCTGCTTCTTGAACTCCTTGAGCGTCGTCGTGAGGTTGGGTGCGATCGCGACCGGGATGCGGGCTGCCGCGCCGGCGCTCGTCTTCCAGGCCGCCGAGTTGACGCCGGCGGACCGGCGCTGCGGGATGATGAGCCCCTGGCCGCCGAAGGCGGCGGTGGAGCGGATGATCGCCCCGAGGTTCCGCGGGTCGGTGACGCCGTCGAGGGCGACGAGAAGCGGCAGTTCGCCGCGGTCGATGATCTCCTCGAGGAGGTCCTGCGGGTGCGAGTACTCGTAGGGCGGCACCTTCAGCGCGACGCCCTGGTGCACGCCGTCGAAGCCGGCCATGCGGTCCAGCTCGGGGCGGGTGACCTCCATGACGGGGATGCCGCGGTGCGTCGCGATCGACAGCATCTCCTTGACGCGGTCGTCCATCTCGACGCGCTGCGCGATGTACAGCGCCGTGGCGGGGATCTTGGCGCGCAGCGCCTCGAGCACGGAGTTGCGCCCCGTGACGTTCTCGGTGTCGTCGCCGGCCTTCGCCTTCGGCGCACGGGAGCCGCCGCCGGGCTTCTGCCCGGGCCTGCCCTTGCCGCCCGCGGCCGCGAAGCGCTCGGCCGCGGCCTTGCGCTTGCCGGCCGGGTGCCACGCGCGGTCTTCGGCCTTCGGGGTCGGCCCACGGCCCTCCAGCGAGCGCTTGTTCTTGCCGCCGGTGCCCTTGGGCGGGCCCTTCTTCTTGCCCTTGCCGGCGGAGGGGTTACCTGGCTTAGCCATTGCTCAAACTCCAATGGGTCCCGTCGGGACCGTCTTCGAGGGCGATGCCGGCCGCCGCGATCGCGTCGCGGATGCGGTCGGCGGCCGCCCAGTCTCTGTTCGCGCGCGCGTCGGCGCGCTGGGTGATCATCGTCTGCACGAGGGTGTCGAGCGCGGCTGCCTCGCCGCTGTCGCCCCCCACGCGCCAGAAGGGGTCTTCCGGGTTGAGGCCGAGAAGTCCGGTCATCCGCCCGACCTGCACGGCGGCGGCGGCCGCGGCGGCGCGGTCCCCGGCATCCAGGGCGGCGTTGCCGGCCCGCACGCGCTCGTGGATGAGGGCGAGGGCCTGCGGCACGCCGAGGTCGTCGTCCATGACGGCGGTGAACTCCTCGGGCAGGTCGGCGACCGTGAGCCAGCTGTCCGCGCCGAGCGTGCGGGCGGCCCGCTGCTGGAAGGTGCGGATGCGGTCCAGCGCCGCCTCGGCCTCGTCGAACGTGGTCGGGGCGATGTCGAGGCTCGACCGGTAGTGGGCGGCGGCGAGGGCGTAGCGGACGACGAGCGGGTCGCGGCCGCGCAGCACGTCGTCGGCGAGCAGGACGTTCCCGAGCGACTTCGACATCTTCTGGTCGCCGACCGTGACGAGGCCGTTGTGCACCCAGTACCGGGCGAACGTGTCGCCGGCCGCGGTGGACTGCGCGAGCTCGTTCTCGTGGTGCGGGAAGCGCAGGTCGAGGCCTCCCCCGTGGATGTCGAACTCGCCGCCGAGGTAGCGCCTGCTCATCGCCGAGCACTCGATGTGCCAGCCGGGACGGCCGCGTCCCCACGGCGAATCCCACGCGGCGTCGGCCGGCTCGCCCGGCTTCGCCGCCTTCCAGAGGGCGAAGTCGTGCGGGTCGCGCTTGCCGCGCGGGTCCGCGTCGGCGGCGGCCTCCATGGCATCCACACCCTGCCGGGTGAGCTCCCCGTAGGTCGGCCAGGACCGCACGTCGAAGTACACGTCACCGGCCGCGGCGTAGGCGTGCCCCCGCTCGATGAGGAGGGAGATGAGCTCGAGCATCTGCGGGATCGACGCGGTCGCCCGCGGCTCGTACGTGGGCGGGCGGATGCCGACGGCCGCGTACGCGCGGGAGAACTCGAGCTCCATGCGGTACGCGAGCGCCCACCAGGGCTCGGCCTCGCTCGCGCCGGCGAGGACCTTGTCGTCGATGTCGGTGACGTTGCGGACGAAGGTGACCCGGCCGAACCGGTGCTCGAGCCAGCGGCGCAGGATGTCGAAGCTCAGCGCGGCACGCACATGCCCGATGTGCGGGCCGGACTGGACCGTCGGGCCGCACACGTACATCGTGACGTTGCCGGGGTCGGCGGGCGCGAAGTCGCGCAGCGCCTGCGCCTTGGTGTCATAGAGCCGGACCGTCACCGCACCAGCCTACCGGCGGGGTCACGATAGAACTGTAGGGTGATCTCCGTCCTCGCCGTCCTCGTCGCGGCTCTGCTGTTCGGCACGACGGGAACGGCGCAGGCGCTCGGCCCGGAGGACACCACCCCGCTGGCGGTCGGCGTCATGCGACTCATCATCGGCGGCACGGTGCTCGCCGGCGTGTCGGCGCTCCTCGCCCGCCGACACGCCCGCACCCGGATCACGCCGGCTCCGCGCGCCGGGACGCGGGCGGTGCTGCTCATGTCGGCGACCGCCGTGTGCCTGGCCGTCTACCAGCCGCTCTTCTTCCTGGGGACGGCCCGCAACGGGGTCGCTGTCGGCACCGTCGTGGCGCTCGGCTCCGCGCCCGTCCTCGCCGGGGTCCTCGAGTGGCTGCTCACGCGCCGCCGCCCGAGCGGGATCTGGCTCGGCGCGACCGCCCTCGCGACGATCGGCGTCGTGCTGCTGGGCTTCGGCGGGCAGGAGCACACCGCCGGCTCCGCGGGCACCGACGCACTCGGGCTCCTCGGCTCGATCGGCGCGGGGGCCTCGTTCGCCGTCATCGCGGTGTCGCAGCGCCGCCTGCTGGATGCCGGATGGGATCCGTTCACCGTCGTCGGCGCGATGGGCGCGGGCTCGGCCGTCATCGCCCTGGCCGCGCTCCCGTTCGTCGACGTCTCGTGGGTCGCCGAGCCGCGCGGCGCCCTCATGGCGGCGTGGCTCGGGATCGCGACGATCGTCGTCGCGTACGGCCTCTTCACATGGGGTCTCGGCGGGCTGACCGCCGCGACCGCCGCGACCCTCACCCTCGGCGAGCCGCTCACCGCGAGCGTGCTCGGCCTCGTCGCGCTCGGCGAGCGGCTCGCGCCGCTCGCGATCGCGGGTCTCATCGTGCTGGCCGCGGGACTCGCGCTGCTGGCCGCGGGGTCGCGCGCCCCGCGCGACCCCGCCCCGTTCGCCGTCGAAGGATAGGAGACCCATGACGCTGCAGATCCGCGAGGACGACCTCACCGGCGCCGCGACGCAGGCGCTCGTCGCCGTGCATCTCGCGGGCGTGCACGCGGACTCCCCGGAGGAGAGCTGCCACGCCCTCGGCCTCGACGCCCTGCGCGACCCGTCCATCACATTCCTGTCGGCGTGGGAGGGCGACGACCTCGCCGGCATCGGGGCGCTCAAGGACCTCGGCGGGGGCCGCGGGGAGCTCAAGTCCATGCGGGTCGACGACCGATTCCGCGGCACGGGCGTCGGGCGCGCGCTGCTGCGGGCGCTGATCGGGGTGGCGCGGGAGCGCGGCATGACGAGCCTGTGGCTGGAGACCGGGACGATGCCGTCGTTCGCGCCCGCACGACGTCTCTACGAGAGCGCGGGTTTCGTGGAGTGTCCGCCGTTCGGCGACTACCGCCTCGACCCGTACTCGGTGTTCCTCACCCTCGATCTGGCGGCGCCGGACGAAGGCTAGGCGGGCACCACGAGCGCGACGGCGAATGCCGCGACGCCCTCCCCTGCGCCGGTGAACCCCAGGCCGTCGGTGGTCGTCGCCGACACCGACACAGGTGCGCCGAGCGCCGCCGACAGTGCCGCCTCGGCCTCGGCGCGGCGGGCGGCGAACCGCGGCCGGTTGGCCTGCACCTGCACCGACACGTTGCCGATGGCCCAGCCCGCCTCGCCCAGCAGCGCCCGCGTCCGGACGAGGAACGTGTCGGCGTGCGCGCCGGCGTACTCGGGATGCGCCGTGCCGAAGTGGGTGCCGATGTCGCCGAGCCCCGCCGCAGCGAGCAGGGCGTCCACGATCGCGTGGGCGACGGCGTCCCCGTCGGAGTGGCCGTGCAGGGCCGTCTCCCCCGGCCATTCCAGGCCGGCGAGCCACAGGGTGCCGTCCCCGCCGAACGCGTGCACGTCGGTGCCGACGCCGACGCGGGGCAGGCCGGGCCGGCGGTCGATCGGGGCGGCGGCCGGCGCGACGGCCGGGACTGCCGAGCCGACGAGGCCGCGCGCGCGGTCGAGGTCGGCGGGCGTCGTGATCTTGAACGAGAGCTCGTCGCCCGGGACGGTGAAGACGGGGAAACCCGCGGCCTGCACGAGCGCCGCGTCGTCGGTGTGCTCGGCCGATGCGACCCGGTACGCGGTTTCGAGGATGTCGCGCCGGAATCCCTGCGGCGTCTGCGCGGCCGCGAGCGCCGCCCGATCCACGGCCGCCGTCACGGCGGGGCCGTCCACGCGCTTGAGCGTGTCGACGACCGGAAGCGCCGGGATGACGGCATCCCGCCCCGCCGCCACCGCCGCGACGACCCGCTCGAAGACGGCCGGGGGCGTGAGCGCGCGGGCGGCGTCGTGCACGAGGACGATCTCGACGTCCGGCCAGACGGCCTTCAGCCCGGCGGCCACCGACGCCTGCCGCGTATGCCCGCCGGGGACGACGACGGCGAGGTCGCGCAGGTCTCCGGCGGCTTCATGCGCGTCCGTCAGGGCATCGCCCAGCCGGTCGGCCGGTGCCACCACGATCACCTGGGCGGGCGGACCCGCGAAGACACCGCGCAGCGCGTGCCGCAGGATGCTGTGCGCGTCGAGTCCGACGAACGCCTTGGGTGCGCCGGCGTCGAGCCGCTGCCCGGAGCCTGCCGCGACGACGATGACGGCCACCCGGGGAACGGGAACGATGCTCATGGATCCGAGCGTACCGACCCGTCCGGGGAGACCGACGGGGTCAGGAGGCGAGGACCTCGTCGAGCACGCCGCCGGCGTGGTCTTCGTCGGCCTTGAGGGCGAGGGCGATCTCGGAGATGAGGATCTGCCGCGCCTTCGCGAGCATGCGCTTCTCACCGGCCGAGAGGCCGCGGTCCTGATCGCGGCGCCACAGGTCGCGGACGACCTCGCTCACCTTGATGACATCGCCGGACGCCAGCTTCTCCAGGTTCGCCTTGTAGCGGCGGGACCAGTTCGTGGGCTCCTCCGTGAAGGGAGCGCGGAGCACGTCGAAGACGCGCTCGAGGCCGTCCTTGCCGATGACATCGCGGACACCCACGAGATCGACGTTGTCCGCCGGGACCTCGATGATCAGATCGCCCTGGGTGACGTTGAGCTTCAGATACCTCTTCGTCTCACCCTTGATGATGCGGTCCTTGACCTCGATGATGGTCGCAGCGCCATGGTGCGGATAGACGACCGTCTCGCCAACCTCAAAAAGCATGTAGTTATGTCCTTTCGGCAACCTCTAGTTTACCACAGCCCGGGATGCGCTAAGGTTCTCCCCCGCCTCCGACACCCGCGCCGCGATGCGGCATGGCGTACCCATACAATGTGAGGGATGCCGCTCGCTTCATCTGGAGGAACCGTGAACTCGCGTCTTGCCGCGTCCCTCGTCCTGGGAATCGCCGTCGCCCTGGGTGCGACCGGCTGCGCCATGGTCTCCCCGCAGGCGACGACCATCCCCTACTCGCCCTCGGACGGCGTGAACGTGCCCGACTCGGGCCCCCTGAAGGTGCGCAACGCGCTCATCGTCACCGACGAGTCCGGCACGACGGGGAACCTCATCGCCGCGATCGTCAACGACACCGACAGTGCCGAGACGCTGAGCCTCGGCATCGACGGCGAGACGCAGACGGTCCGCGTGCCGGCCCGCAGCGTCGTGAGCCTCGGCGGCGACGACGAGGACCCCCTCCTGCTGGAGGGCCTGAACACGTCGGCCGGCGAGACGCTCGCCGTCACGTTCCAGTCCGGCACCGGCACCGGTGTCGAGGCGGAGGTCCCGGTCCTCGACGGGGAACTCGCCTACCTCGAGGACTTCGTCCCCGAGTCCTGAGCGCGCGTCCCGCGCGGCGTCACGCCTCGAAGCGGTAGCCGAGCCCGCGCACCGTCAGCAGCATGACCGGCTCGCTGGGGTTCTCCTCGATCCGCGAGCGGATGCGCTTGATGTGCACGTCGAGCGTCTTGGTGTCGCCGAAGTAGTCGGTGCCCCACACCCGGTCGATGAGCTGACCGCGGGTCAGGACACGACCGGCATTGCGCACGAGCACCTCGAGCAGCTCGAATTCCTTCAGCGGCATGGCGATCTCCCGCCCGTCGACGGCGACCGTGTGGCGGTCGATGTCGATCGTGACCCGGCCTCCCTCCAGCACCCGCTCGGAGACGTCGGTCTCGGCGGTGTCCGCGCGGCGCAGCACCGCCCGCATCCGGGCGAGCAGCTCGCGGGACGAGTAGGGCTTCGTGACGTAGTCGTCGGCGCCGAGCTCCAGACCCACGACGATGTCGACCTCGGAGTCCTTGGCCGTCAGCATGATGATGGGCGTGGTGGAGGTCGAGCGGATGACGCGGCACACCTCCGTCCCCGGCATCCCGGGCAGCATGAGGTCGAGCAGGACGATGTCGGCGCCGCGGGTGGCGAACGCGTCGAGGGCCGACGGCCCGTCCTCCGCGATGTCGACCTCGAACCCCTCACGCCGCAGCAGGTAGGCGAGCGGCTCGGCGAGGTCGGGCTCGTCCTCGACGATCAGGACGCGGGTCATGGCTGGTCTCCCTTCACGAGCTCGGCGGACGTGCCGGCTCGCTTCTTGCTCTTCCTGGGCTTCTTCGACTTCTTGTGCGCCGTCACCGCGCCGGCCGGTTCGACGGCCGAGAGGCGGATGGTGAACGTAGAGCCGCGGCCGGGCCGCGACCAGAGCAGCACCTCCCCGCCATGGCGCTGCACGGCGTGCTTGACGATGGACAGGCCGAGGCCGGTGCCGCCGGTGCGGCGCGAGCGCGCCTGGTCGGCACGGTAGAACCGCTCGAACACGCGTTCCTGCTCGGCCTCCGGGATGCCGATCCCGCGGTCGGTGACCGCGATCTCCACATGGTCGTCGGCGCGCTTGACCCCGACACCGACCTGCCCGCCCGCCGGCGAGTAGGCGATGGCGTTCGCGATGAGGTTGCCGACGGCTTCGATGAGGATCTGCACGTCGCCGCGGACGTAGAGTCCCCGGTCGCCGCCGCGGACCACGGTGATGCCGGCGGAATCGGCGGCGACGGCCTGCGACTCGAGCGCCGCCGTCACGACCTCGTCGATGGAGACATCGCGGAGCTCGGTGAGGTCTTCCGCGGACTGCAGCCGGGAGAGGTTCATGATGCGGGAGGTCAGCTGGCCGAGCCGCGTGGCCTCGGCGGTGAGCCGGCCGGCGAAGTAGCGGACCTGCTCGGGGTCGTCCGAGGCCGACTCGATGGCCTCCGCGAGGAGCGTCACCGCGCCCACGGGGGTCTTCAGCTCATGGCTCGTGTTGGCGACGAAGTCGCGCCGCATCTCCTCGAGGCGCTCCCGCTCGGTGATGTCGCGGAGGACCAGAAGGGTCAGTCGCGGCGTGATGGGCGTCGCCCGCGCGACGACGGAGCGGGGTTCCGCGCCGCGGCGGAGCCGCAGGGTCTCGACCTGCGCGTGTCCCGTCGAGCGCGCCCGGCGCAGCAGTGCCCGCAGCTCGTCGCCGGAGAGGTTCGAGCCCTCCGCCATCCCGAACATCTCCGCGGGGGCGGATGCCGCGACGATCAGCAGCGACGTGTCGACGACGATCGCGGTCTCATCCATCCCCTGCAGCACGTCGCGGGCGCCGTTCGGGATCTCCAGCGACGTCTCCACCCGCGCGCGCTCCCGCGCGCGGAGGGCGAGCAGCACGACCGCGGTGACGACGACGCCGATGAGCACACCCATGCCCAGGGCGAGCAGCGCCAGCGGCAGGGGGTCCATAGCTCTCAGCGTAGGGTGGTCGGACGCCGGCTCGACGACCGATTCGGCGCCGCGGCGGGATTCACCGCCGACTGTTCACGGATGCGGCACCGTTCGTTAACCTTCGCGGGAGAGGATCGCGGAGTCGCGGGCGCGGCCTCCTGCCGTGCTCGCGATGCCCGCCGCAGGCGGAGAGAGAGAAGGATGCTGTGATGCGCGGAGTGTTCCACCAGTCCCTCGAGGACGTCCAGGGACGGCTCGTCGAGATCGCCGACCTCGTGACGGTCGCCATCGAGAAGGCGACGCGCGCGTTCGCGACGAGCGACGTCTCGCTCGCCGAGGACGTCATCGAACAGGACCGCGTCATCGACGAGAAGGCGATCGCGCTCGACGAGCTCGCGATCGAGATCCTGGCGCGCCAGCAGCCCGTCGCGCGGGACCTCCGCATCGTGGTGGCCGCCCTCCGGGTGAGCGCGTCGCTCGAGCGGATGGGCGACATCGCCGAGCACATCGCGCAGCTCACGCGCATGCGCTTCCCCGAGCGCGCGATCCCGAAGGGCCTGAAGAACACCTTCACGAAGATGGGTCTCCTCGACGTCGAGGTCGCCCGCACCCTCGCGGAACTGCTCCGCACCGAGAACCTGGCCCTCGTCGAGGTGCTGCGCACCAGCGAGGACCGCCTCGACGACCTGCACCTGTCGGTCTTCGAGAAGGTGCTGAGCGACAACTGGCAGGGCGAGGCGGCGGCCACGGTGGACGCGACCCTGGCAAGCCGCTACCTGGAGCGCTTCGGCGACCATGCGGTCTCGGTCGCCAAGAAGGTCGCCTACCTTGCGACCGGCGACTGGACCCCGGACACCGACACCATCTCGGTCATCGTGGGCCAGCCGTCCCGCGACGCCTGACGCCGCCCCGCGGCATCCGCATCCGTCTCGCGCTGCCGAAAACGGCACGCGCTGCGGAACATCCAGCAGCGCGTGCCGTTTTCGACCGCGGCAGCGAGCGAGTCGGCGCGTGCTACTTCTTGCCCTGCGCGGCCACGGCGGCAGCGCCGGCGGCGGCGGCCTCCGGGTCGAGGTACTCGGCGGGCTCGAGGGGCATGAAGTCCTCGCCCAGGCGGTACACCAGCGGGATGCCGGTGGGGATGTTGAGCTCCGCGATGTCGGCGTCGCTGATGCCGTCCAGGTGCTTCACGAGTCCGCGCAGCGAGTTGCCGTGCGCCGTGACGAGCACGGTCTTGCCGGCCTTGAGGTCGGGGATGATCTCACCCTCCCAGTACGGCAGCAGACGGTCGATGACGAGCTTGAGCGACTCGGTGCGGGGCACGTCGCCGTCGATGTCCGCGTAGCGCGGGTCGTTCACCTGGCTGTACTGGTCGTCGTCGGCGAGGTCCGGCGGCGGCACGTCAAACGAGCGGCGCCACAGCATGAACTGCTCGTTGCCGTACTCCTCGAGGGTCTGCGCCTTGTCCTTGCCCTGCAGCGCGCCGTAGTGGCGCTCGTTGAGGCGCCACGACCGCTTCACGGGGATCCACAGCCGGTCGGCCGCGTCCAGCGCGATGTCCGCGGTCTGGATCGCGCGGCTCAGCAGCGAGGTATGCAGGATGTCGGGCAGGATGCCGGCTTCGGCGAGCAGCTCGCCGCCGCGCCGGGCCTCGGCCTTGCCCTGGTCGGTGAGGCGGACATCCACCCATCCGGTGAACTGGTTGGACTTGTTCCACTCGCTCTGCCCGTGGCGGAGGAGGATCAGCGTGTACGGCGCGGTCATGCCGCCATCCTATCGGCGGGGACGCTGGCATCATGGGGGGATGGCGCCGGGGAAAGTCCCTGCGGGCGTGGTCGGTCAGATCACCCGCGGGACGACGAACACGAACCGCCTGCGGCGCGTGGACCGATGGATCGCGCGTCATCCCGCGCTGCGCCGCACGACGGACCCCCTCGTCGTCGACCTCGGCTACGGCGCGAGCGGAGTGACCGCGTTCGAGCTCGAGGCGCGCCTGCGCCCGGTCCGCCCCGATGTCGAGGTGCGGGGCCTGGAGATCGACCCCGCCCGGGTGGCGCGGGCGGACGCCCAGCTGGCCGAGGTGCGCGCCGGCCGCACCCCGTTCGCGGCGGACGCACGTGTGTCGTTCGCGCGGGGCGGGTTCGAGGTCCCGCTTCCGGACGGGCGCCGGCCGGCCGTCATCCGCGCGTTCAACGTGCTGCGCCAGTACGACGAGCGCGAGGTCGCGGACGCGTGGCAGCGGATGGCCGGCCGGCTGGCGCCGGACGGCATCCTCGTGGAGGGCACGTGCGACGAGCTCGGCCGTATCAGCACGTGGGTCGAGGTCGGCGCCGACGCCGTCCCCCGCACCCTGACGATCTCGCTGCGCCTCACCGATCTGGCGTCGCCGCTGATCGCTGCCGAGCGGCTGCCGAAGGCGCTCATCCACCGGAACGTCCCGGGCGAGCGGGTGCACGCGTTCCTCGCGGCCCTCGATACGGAGTGGGTGCGGGCCGCGCCGGCGTCCGCGTTCGGCCCCCGGCAGCGCTGGGCGGCGGCGCTGAGCGGCCTGGCCGCGAACGGCTGGCCGGTGGGCGGGCGGCCCAGCGGCGGCCGGTCACGCTGGCGGCTCGGTGAGGTCACCGTGCCGTGGGCGTCGGTCGCGCCCCGGGCCTGACCCGAGATCACGCCGCGGCTACATCCGCGGGAGCGCGGCGCGCGCCTCCTCCGGCGGCAGTCCCGTCGCCGTGAGCAGGTCGACCGCGAGCGGGCGCAGGGCGCCGATGAAGTTCTGGTCGAGCACGGCGCCGGGCCCCGCGAGCACGGCCGGGTCGAGGCGTGTCGCGACGGCGCGCAGCGCCTCGCGCGCGACGGGCTCGAACGAGATGTCGTCGAGGGACTGCGCGATGAGATCGGCGCCCCGTCGCAGCTCACCCACGAGCTCGGCCGCGACCGGGCGTGCGGCGCCGTCGTCGCAGAGGTAGACGACCCGCCGGCCGATGACGCGGAGGTTGCGGGTGGCGAGGTCCATGGCATCCCGGATGCGCGCCTGCCGCTGCATCTCGAAGCGCTGCCGGCGCAGGAACGGGGAGATGCGCGCGATCGCCGCGCCGGATTCCAGGGCCGTCCGCCAGTCGTCGACGGTGCCCTGCAGGGCGCGCGCCTTCGCCAGCCCGCGCTCCGCGCGGCGCCGGTCGCCCTGGCGGAGCGCGTCGACGAGGGTCGCGGCCGCGCCGTCGAAGGCGGCGAACAGCGCCCGGCCGTCCCGGGTCACGGCGCGCAGGGGGCTCCGCGGCACGAGCGCCGTCACGAGTAGGGCCGTGACACCGCCGACGAGCCCGTCGAGGAGGCGCAGGAAGGGCACATTCGCGGGGATCACGATCACGATGAGGCTCTGGATCGCCGCCGCGATCGCGAAGCTCGCCTGCGGGGAGAGGAATCGCGCGACGACGAGCGTCGCGCTGAGCGTGATGGCCAGCTGCCACCACCCGACGCCGGCGAACAGCACGATGAGCTCGGCGACGAGGATGCCGACGATCATGCCGATCACGGTCTCCAGCACCCGCGCGGGGCGGGCGTCGCGCACGAGCCCGAGGCTCGACACCGTCACGACGCCGGCCAGCAGGGGGGCGGGGTGCCCGAGGACGTAGTGCGCGAACGCGAACGCGGCGGTCGCCGCGACGACGATCTGCAGGATCGCCGGCAGGGACTCCCGCACGCGCGAGGCGCTGCGCCGCAGGTCGACGCGCGCGGCGAGGCCGGTCCGGATCGGGGCCGTCGCCGGGGCCGGGTCCGCCACCGTCAGCGCCGGCGGGACAGTCGCGGCAGGCGCGGGATGGATGCCGTCCGCCCGGCGTCCGGCGGGACGATGAGCTCCTGCGCGGCGGCGACGACGCCGTCGGCGGTCTGCACGGTCAGCGGCGCGTCGACGGGCGTCGTGCGCTTGACGAGTGCGAGCGCGATCGGGCCCTCCTCGTAGTGCCGCGCGGCGGAGGTGACGACCCCGACGACCTCGTCGCCGGCGTGCACGGTCGCGCCCGGCCCGGGCAGCTGCGCATCGCTGCCGTCGAGCTGCAACGCGATGAGCCGGCGCGGGGGGTGGCCGAGGTTGTGCACCTTCGCGACCGTCTCCTGGCCGCGATAGCAGCCCTTCTCCAGGTGCACCGCGGTGCGGAGCCAGTCCACCTCGTGCGGGAGCGTCCGACCGTCGGCCTCCCGGGAGACCCGCGGACGCCAGGCGGCGATGCGGAGGGCGTCGACCGCGAGGCGGCCGGCGACGGCGCGCTCGCCGTGCGCGGCGGCCGCCGCGAGGTCGGCATAGGCCTCGACGGGCACGACGGCCTCACTCCAGTCGCGCTCCCCGCCGGGGTGCGGGTCGGCGGGCGCGTACGCCCAGCCCCCGGCCGAGACGACGGGCCACGGGTCGTGCCAGACGGCGACCGCCGGGAGGTCCGCGACCGCCGCCGCGGTGCCGCCGACGACGCGGAACCCGGTGGAGGCGTCCTGCGGGTCGACGCGGAGACGGAACCGCATCCGGACGAGCCACGTCCGCAGCCCCTCGGCATCCGCCTTGTCGACGATGAGCCAGGTGCGTTCGCCGTCATCCACGACGGATGCGGCGTGCTCGACGTGCCCGTGCGGGTCGAGGACGAGAAGTTCGGTGCTCTCCCCCGGCGCGAGTCGCGCGAGCGCCTGCGACGTCAGCGAGTCGAGCCAGGTGAGCCGGTCTTCGCCGCCGACCGTCAGCACGGTGCGGTCGCCCAGGGGGGCGACGGCGATGCCGCGGGCGAGGTCGCGCTGCTCGCGCATCGGGTCCCCGGCGTGCACGAGCCCGTCGTCGTCGACGACGGCGCCCGGGACCTGCGCGAACGCGTCGCTCATCAGTCGGCCCGCGCGAGACGTGCGGAGGCGTGCGAGGAGAGTTCGCCGCCGAGCGCGGCGACGTCCCACGCCCACAGGAGGTGACCGTCGACGTAGCCGTAGAGGCGGGTCGCGGCGGTGTACGCCTTCGCCCCGGCAGGCCGGACGACGGCGTCGGTCGCCATGTCGATGCGGGGCCCGGCGACGCGGCCGAGGTACAGCTCGCTGATCCCGTCGGAGTGCACGAGGGCGACCTCGATCTCGAAGGCGCCGTCGGCCGTGCGCAGCGCCTCGACGTCGTCCGCCGTGCGGGCCGGGGTCGCGGGGGCCACGGGCGGCAGCAGCGCCGGCCCGGGGTCGGCGTCGGTCGCGGGCCGCGCGAGACGCCAGTAGCCGCTCTCCGCCACGAGCGGGATACGGGCGCCGTCCTCGCCGAGCAGCCACGCGTTCGCGGTGTAGTTCAGGTGACCCTGGCCGTCGTGGCTGAAGCTCACACGCTGCGCGAACTCGCCGGCGAAGGCCTGCCCGCCCGCCTGGTAGTCGATGACGCCCGTGCCCTCCCAGACTCCGAGGAGCCAGGACAGCGGAACGATGTCCGCCGGGAGATCGGTGGGCAGGTCGATCACGACGTCAGCGCTGGCCGCGGTAGAGGTTCTTGATCACGACGCCGGAGACGAACACGATCGCGAGCGACGCGAGTCCGAGCAGCCCGACGAAGAAGAGTTCGAGTGCGACGAGGTCCATGGCCCCTACTCTACGCCGACGGGAGCCGCCGCCGGATCAGCCGGAGAACAGCGTGGCGAGGCCGAACCCGACCCCGATGAGTCCCATCACGAGCAGCGACCCGAGGATGCTGGCGGCGACCCGCTCGATGAAGCCCTGAGACCGCCCGAACCACAGGTGCACGACGAAGGACACGATGACGCACGCGCCGAGCCCCACCGCCATCCAGGCGGCCCGCCACTCCGGCGGCGCGATCAGGCCGACCGCGAGCGCGACGACCGCGGCGAACACCCACGCGACGACGACGCCGACGAACGTGCGGCGCGGTGCGAGATCGGTGACGGTCATGCCTCCATTGTGACGCACCCGGCCGGGGTTCGCCCCGTCGTCACGGGACGATCGACCTACGCCGGACGCTCTAGGATGATGGCACGGTCGGTCATCCGCACCGGGAAGGACCTCACCTCTTGGCTCAGCTTCTCGTCCTGAGTTCCGCGCACGGCGGCGGCCCCGTTCTGCCCGCGCTCGAGCTGCTGAGCCACCGCGCGCGCCAGATCCCCGCCGAGCCGGCGCAGCTCGTGAACGCGCCCAGCGCCGATGTCATCTTCGTCGATGCGCGGATGGACCTCGTCGGCGCGAAGTCGCTGTGCAAGATCCTCAACACCACGGGCCTGGACGCCCCGCTCATCCTCGTCGTCACGGAGGGCGGTCTCACGGCCGTGTCCACCGATTGGGGCATCGACGACGTCATCCTCTTCTCCGCCGGCCCTGCCGAGGTCGACGCCCGCATCCGTCTCGCGGTGGGGCGGGTCAGCAAGGAGCAGGTCTCCACCCGCATCCAGACCTCCGGCATCTCGATCGACGAGTCGTCCTACTCCGCGAAGGTGCACGGCAAGCCGCTCGACCTCACCTACAAGGAGTTCCAGCTCCTGCACTTCTTCGCGACGCACCCCTCGCGCGTCTTCACCCGCGAGCAGCTGCTGAGCGAGGTGTGGGGCTACGACTACTTCGGCGGTACCCGCACCGTCGATGTGCACGTGCGTCGCCTGCGCGCGAAGCTCGGCGACCTCGAGCAGCTCATCGGCACCGTCCGCAACGTCGGATACCGCTTCAACGTCTACGAGGACGACCAGCTCCCCACCCCCCGCGAGTCCTCCCCGGCCTGAGCCGCGCGCGCGATCCGTTCACACAGCGGTCACCCCGGCCTGCAAGGATGAGGGGATGATCGACACCGAGGTTCTCGACTCCGGTCTGGGCGACGCCGACGACGACGACTTCGACACGGCGGAGGCGTACGACTCACTGCTGCCGGACGGCCGGTACACCGACCGCGAGGTGAGTTGGCTCGCGTTCAACCAGCGCGTCCTGGAGTTGGCGGAGGATCCGTCCCTCCCCGTGCTCGAACGCGCGAACTTCCTGGCCATCTTCGCCAGCAACCTCGACGAGTTCTTCATGGTCCGGGTCGCCGGACTGAAGCGCCGCATCGTGACGGGCCTGGCCGTGCCGACCAACGTCGGGCGCTCCCCGCAGGATGTGCTCGCCGACATCTCCGCCGACGCGCACGCGCTGCAGCTGCGGCACGCGCGCGCGTGGGCCGAGCTCGTGCGACCCGAGCTCGCGGACGCGGGCATCGAACTGGTGTCCTGGCTCGACCTCGACGAGAACGAGCGCGCGGCGCTGTACGAGTACTTCCAGTCGCAGGTCTTCCCCGTCCTCATGCCGCTCGCCGTCGACCCGGCGCACCCGTTCCCCTACATCTCGGGGCTGTCGCTGAACCTCGCGATCCGCATCCGCAACGCCAAGACGGGCCGGCAGGAGTTCGCCCGCCTGAAGGTGCCGCCCATGCTGCCGCGGTTCGTCGCCGTGCCCGGCGGCCCCGGCCGCTCGCGCTACCTGGCGCTGGAGGCGCTCATCTCGGAGAACCTGCGCGACCTCTTCCCGGGGATGGAGATCCTGGAGCACCACACGTTCCGCCTCACCCGCAACGAGGACGTCGTCATCGAAGAGGACGAGACGGAGAACCTCATCCAGGCGCTCGAGGCCGAGCTCCTGCGCCGACGCTTCGGCCCGCCGATCCGCCTCGAGATCACCGAGGACATGGATGACGTCACGCTCGACCTGCTGCTGAGCGAGCTCGACATCACGGCGCAGGAGGTCTACCGCCTGCCCTCCCCCCTCGACCTGCGGGGCCTGTTCGACCTCGGCCGCATCGACCGGCCCGAGCTGCGCTACCCGGCGCACGTCCCGACGACCGCGACGGCGTTCCAGCCGGCCGAGCAGAACGGGCGACCCGACGTGTTCGCCGCCATCCGTGCGGGCGACGTGCTCGTGCACCACCCCTACGAGTCCTTCACCACGAGCGTCGTGGCGTTCCTGGAGCAGGCGGCGCGCGATCCGCACGTGCTCGCCATCAAGCAGACGCTGTACCGCACCTCCGGCGACAGCCCGATCGTCGAGGCGCTCATCGACGCCGCGGAGAACGGCAAGCAGGTGCTCGCGCTCGTCGAGGTGAAGGCGCGATTCGACGAAGCCGCCAACATCGTGTGGGCGCGCAAGCTCGAGAAGGCGGGCGTGCACGTCGTGTACGGGCTGGTCGGCCTGAAGACGCACTGCAAGCTGCTGCACGTCATCCGCGAGGAAGACGGGATGCTGCGCAGCTACAGTCACATCGGCACGGGCAACTACAACCCCAAGACGAGCCGGATGTACGAGGACTTCGGGCTGTTCACCGCCGATGAGCAGGTGGGTCGCGACCTCACCCGCCTGTTCAACGAGCTGTCCGGCTACGCGATCGAGAAGAAGTTCAAGCGGCTCCTCGTCGCGCCGCTGCACCTGCGGAAGGGGCTCCTCCGGCAGATCGACCGCGAGCGCCGCAACGCCTTGGCCGGCAAGCCCGCGCACATCCGCATCAAGGTCAACTCGATGGTCGATGAGCAGATCATCGATTCGCTCTACCGCGCGAGCCAGGCCGGCGTGCGCGTGGACGTGTGGGTTCGGGGCATCTGCTCCCTGCGCACCGACCTCCCCGGCGTGAGCGACTCCATCACGGTCCGCTCGATCCTCGGCCGCTACCTCGAGCACTCCCGCATCTTCGCCTTCCACAACAACGGCGACCCGCAGGTGTTCATCGGCAGCGCCGACATGATGCACCGGAACCTCGACCGCCGCGTCGAGGCGCTCGTGCGCGTCGTGGCCCCCGCCCACGTCAAGGAGCTCATCGAGCTGTTCGACACGGCGATGGCCGACACGACGAGCTCCTGGCACCTGGGCGCGGACGGCGTCTGGACGCGGCACAGCGTGGGCGAGGACGGCAAGCCGCTCGTCGACCTGCAGGAGCTGACGATGTCCCGGATCCAGCGCCGCCGCCGGGCGCGCTCGGCCCGATGACCGATACGGCCGTCTACGCCGCGGGCGGGGTCGTCTGGCGTCTCGTCGAGGGCAAGCTGATGGTGCTCGTCATCCACCGCACCGCCTACGCCGACGTGACCCTCCCCAAAGGCAAGGTCGACCCCGGTGAGACGCTCGCCGAGACCGCCGCACGCGAGATCTTCGAGGAGACCGGCATCGCCGTCGCCCTCGGCATCCCCGTCGGCGTCTCCCGGTACCGGATGCCGAACAAGCGGCAGAAGATCGTGCACTACTGGGCGGCGGAGGCCACCGACGACGCCATCCGCGCCTCGGCGTTCGTGCCGAACAAGGAGATCGCGGCCCTCGAATGGGTTACGCCGAAGAAGGCGCTCAGCCACCTCAGCTACCCCGTCGACGTGGAGATCCTCGAGCAGTTCCTGACGTTCGTCGGCGACGGCATCCTGTCGACCTTCCCCATCGTCGTGCTCCGGCACGCGAAGGCGACCCCGCGGGAGGCCTGGGACGGCGCGGATGCGGCGCGCCCCCTGACGGCGCGCGGCACCAAGCAGGCGCAGGCGATCGTCGGGCCGCTCCGCGCGTTCGGGGTCCGCAAGCTCATCTCCAGCGACGCCGTGCGGTGCGTCACGACCGTCACCCCGCTCGCCGCCGCGCTCGGCCGCACGATCGACCGCACGCCGCTGCTGAGCCAGGACGCGTGGGAGGAGGGCGCCTCGGACGCGCGCGCAGTCGTCGGCAAGCGGGTGCGCAGCCGCAAGCCGGCCGTGCTCTGCTCGCACGGTCCCGTGCTGCCGGAGATCCTCGCGGAGCTGGCCCTCGCGACCGGGACCCTGCGCGGGTCGTACCTGGGCAGCGCGTCGGCGCTGGACCCCGGCTCGTTCTCCGTCGTTCACCTGTCGGCCACCAACCCGGGGTCGGGGATCGTCTCGATCGAGACGCACGTCCCGAAGGTGTGAGCCGGGGCGTGCCGCGCGCCAGGGTGTCCCGATCCGTTCACCTGTCGTTCACCCGGAGAGCGCACTCTGGTCAGAGACGGTGAATACCGTCGGGACGGGCCCTGCACCAGGGCACAACCTGACAACCCGAAGGATCACACAGTGAAGCTTTCCCGCATCGCCCAGCTGGGCGCTGTCGCCGCCATCGCGGCCCTCACGCTCACCGCCTGCGCTTCCAACGAGCAGACCCCCGGCGCCACCGCCCCGGAGGAGACCACGTCCGCGCTGACCGGTCAGCTCGTCGGACAGGGCGCGTCGTCGCAGCAGGTCGCCGTGCAGTCCTGGACCGCCATGTTCCTCGACGCCAACCCCGACGCCCAGGTCGACTACGACCCGGCCGGCTCCGGCACGGGCCGCGAGTCGTTCCAGCAGGGCGCCGTGAACTTCGCCGGCTCCGACCGCGCGTTCAAGATCGACGAGATCTCGGCCGGGGGCTTCGGTGCGTGCGCCGACGGCTCAGGCATCGTCGAGATCCCCGCCTACATCTCCCCCATCGCCGTCATCTTCAACGTCCCGGGCGTCGACGCGCTCGACCTGGACGCCGCCACGGTCGCCGGGATCTTCGCCGGCACCATCACCAACTGGAACGACCCGGCCATCGCCGCCACCAACGACGGCGTGGAGCTGCCCGACCTCGCGATCAACCCCGTGCACCGCTCGGACAAGTCCGGCACGACCGGCAACTTCACCGACTACCTCGCCGCGAACGCGCCCGACGTCTGGACGTGGGACAGCGTCGAGGAGTGGCCCGCCGGTGTCGTCGGCGAAGCCGCCGAGAAGACCTCGGGCGTCGTCAACGCCGTCAAGGCCGGCGAGGGCTCGGTCGGCTACGCCGACTCGTCGCAGGCCGGCGGCATCTCGTCCGTGAACATCAAGGTCGGCGACGAGTTCGTCGGTCACTCCGCCGAGGGCGCTGCGGCGACCCTCGACGCCTCCGCCATCGAGGAGGGCCGCTCCGAGGGCGACCTCGCCTTCGAGATCGACCGCACGACGACCGAGGCCGGCGCGTACCCGCTCCTCCTCGTCAGCTACCTCATCGGCTGCGAGCAGTACGAGGACGCCGATGTCGCGGCGCTGACGAAGGCGTTCTTCACGACCGCCGTCAGCGAGGAGGGCCAGCAGTCCGCCGCCGAGAACGCCGGCAGCGCCCCGATCTCCGACGACCTGCGCACGCAGTCGCTCGCCGCGATCGAGCTGATCAAGTAATCCCCTGCGGCCCCTCGGCGCACGCCGAGGGGCCGCACCCCGTCGACAAGAGAGCAGCGATGACAGCCCCCACCGCCGAAGCACCCGCGCGGGCCGTGGCGAAGAAGCGCGCCGGAGACATCTGGTTCTCCGGCACGGCGCTGTTCGCCGGGTCGATGATCGTGGTGACGCTCGCCGCCGTCGCCATCTTCCTCATCGTCCAGTCGCTGCCCGCCTTCAGCGCGACGAGCGAGACCGCCTCGCTGCTCAAGGCGGACTTCTGGTCCTACGTCCTGCCGCTGCTGTTCGGCACGATCTGGGCGGCCTTCCTCGCCCTCCTCGTCGCCGTGCCGCTGTCGATCGGCATCGCCCTGTTCATCACGCACTACGCCCCGCGGCGGCTCGCACAGACCCTCGGGTACATCGTCGACCTGCTGGCGGCGGTGCCGTCGGTGGTGTTCGGCCTCTGGGGCATCCTCGTCTTCGCGCCGGCCCTCGTCCCCACCTACTCCTGGCTGAACGAGTACCTCGGCTGGATCCCGTTCTTCTCCGGCCAGGTGCTCAACAGCGGCCGGACGATCCTCACCGCCGCGCTCGTCCTCGCCGTCATGGTCGTCCCGATCATCACCGCCATCTGCCGCGAGATCTTCCTGCAGACGCCGCGGCTGCACGAGGAGGCGGCGCTCGCGCTCGGCGCGACCCGCTGGGAGATGATCCGGATGGCGGTGCTGCCGTTCGGCCGCTCCGGCATCGTCTCGGCCTCCATGCTCGGCCTCGGCCGCGCGCTCGGCGAGACGATGGCCGTCGCCATGGTGCTCTCGGCGACGAACGTGGTCAGCCTGCAGCTGCTCACCTCGCAGAACCCGTCCACGATCGCCGCCAACATCGCGCTGACGTTCCCCGAGGCGTACAAGCTCAACATCAACGTCCTCATCGCGACGGGCCTCATCCTCTTCATCGTCACCTTCGCGGTCAACGCCGTGGCCCGCTGGATCGTGGGCCGGCGCAAGGAATTCTCGGGGGCCAACTGACATGACCACGATCGCCCCCACCCCGACCCCGGCGCGCACCGGTTCCGCGCACACGAGCCTCACGAGCGGCCGCCTGCCGCGGTGGGCTCCGTGGGCGCTGCTCGTGCTCGCCCTCGCCGTCTCGGCCGCCGTGTTCCTCCTCGTCAGCGCCGCCGCGGGCACCGAGTTCCCGATCGCCGGCTGGCTCGTCGTCGGCGCCGTTCTCTACCTCGCGCTCATCTACGTGCTGTCGCGCATCGTCGAGGGGGCGCGGCGCGCGTTCGACCGCTTCGTGACGGGCATCGTCTCGTGCGCGTTCGCGATCGCCATGGTCCCGCTCGTCTCCGTCGCCGTCACGGTGATCGGCCGCGGCCTCGCCCGCTTCGACGGCACCTTCTTCTCCTCCTCGATGCGCGGCATCCTGGGAGAGGGCGGCGGCGCCCTGCACGCCATCACGGGCACGCTCCTCATCACCGGCGCCGCCGCGCTCATCTCGATCCCGATCGGCCTGATGACGGCGATCTACCTCATCGAGTACGGCCAGAACTCGCGCCTCGGCCGGGCCATCACCTTCCTCGTCGACGTCATGACCGGCATCCCCTCGATCGTCGCGGGCCTGTTCGCGTACGCCGTGTTCGCCCTCATCTTCGGCCCCGGCGTCCGCATGGGCATCGCCGGCGCCATCGCCCTCGCGGTGCTGATGATCCCCGTCGTCGTGCGCTCCAGCGAGGAGATGCTGCGGCTCGTGCCGAACGAGCTGCGTGAAGCCGCCTACGCGCTCGGGGTGCCGAAGTGGCTCACGATCGTCAAGGTCGTGCTCCCCACCTCGATCGCCGGCATCACGACCGGCATCATGCTCGCCATCGCCCGTGTCATCGGGGAGACCGCGCCACTGCTCATCACGGCCGGCTTCACCGACTCGATGAACTACGACCTCGGCGACGGGCGCATGCAGACCCTCCCCGTCTACATCTACTCCCAGTACGCCTACCAGGGCATCCCGCCGGAGGCGTACGTCGACCGCGCCTGGGCGGCCGCCCTCACCCTCATCCTCATCGTCATGGCCCTGAACCTCGTCGCGCGCGTCGTCGCGAAGGTGTTCGCGCCCAAGACCGGCCGCTGACCCGGCCCGATCGGAAGCAACTCGTGTCCAAGAGCATCGAAGTCAACGACCTCAACGTCTACTACGGCGACTTCCTCGCCGTCGAAGGCGTCGGCCTGGAGATCCAGCCGCGGAGCGTCACCGCGTTCATCGGCCCTTCCGGCTGCGGCAAGTCCACGTTCCTGCGCACCCTCAACCGCATGCACGAAGTCATCCCCGGCGCACGCGTCGAGGGCGAGGTGCTGCTCGACGGCGACGACCTGTACGGCCCCGGGGTCGACCCCGTGCTCGTGCGCCGCCAGATCGGCATGGTCTTCCAGCGGCCGAACCCGTTCCCGACGATGTCGATCCGCGAGAACGTGCTGGCGGGCGTCAAGCTCAACAACCGCCGCATCTCCAAGTCGGATGCCGACGCACTCGTGGAGCGCTCGCTCGTCGGCGCCAACCTGTGGAACGAGGTCAAGGACCGCCTCGACAAGCCCGGCTCGGGCCTCTCCGGCGGCCAGCAGCAGCGCCTCTGCATCGCCCGCGCGATCGCCGTCTCCCCCGACGTCCTGCTCATGGACGAGCCCTGCTCGGCTCTCGACCCGATCTCGACGTACGCGATCGAGGAGCTCATCGGGGAGCTGAAGAAGGACTACACGATCGTCATCGTCACCCACAACATGCAGCAGGCCTCGCGGGTGAGCGACCGGACGGCCTTCTTCAACATCGCCGGGACCGGCAAGCCCGGCAAGCTCATCGAGTACGACGACACCGGGACGATGTTCACGACGCCGTCGGTGCAGGCCACCGAGGACTACGTGTCGGGGCGCTTCGGGTAAGCACTGGGGTATCGGGGTTCGCGCCTACCGGCGGAGATCGTGCCGGCTCGCTCGAGATCCGGCATCCATTCGGCCCTGGCGAGCACGAAATCCGCCGCTGCGTCGTGGCCGGGCAGCGAATCCGCCGGGGGGTCGTCGGGGCCCGCTCCTCCCCCGACGGGCATGACATGAATGTGTCCACCGGATGCCGGTGAGCGCGGTGGCCGGCGGCCCCGCGGCGGCAGGGTGTCGGGCATGTGCACGAGCGAGCGGCCGATCGTCGCGACCCGGGAACTGCGTGAGCGCGGGGTCACGCGGTCCGGGATCACGCGGGCTCTCCGCGCGGGGCAGCTCGTCCGGGTGCGGCGCGGCGTCTACGCGATGCTGGACGCCTGTCCGCTCCCGGTGATCGCGGCGGCGCACGGCGGCGCGCTGGCCTGCGTCACGGCCGCACGGCACCTCGGCCTGTGGGTCCTCGAAGACGACGCGCGGGCGCACGTGTGGATGGGTCCGGCTGGCCACCGCAGGCATGACGACGGATGCGGATGTGTCGAGCACTGGGATGACGGCCCGCCGCGCGACGCGTTCGGGGCGCCGTCGATCCCCCGCATCCTTCGCCAGATGCTCGGATGCCTCGGCGTCGAGGCCTTCTTCGTGGCGCTGGAATCGGCGCGGCGGCAGCGACGCATCACCCGAGATGGGCTTGAGTGGCTCCGGGCGAACACGAATGCCATCGGGCGGAAGGCGATCGCGGTCTCGCGAGCCGACGCCGACAGCGGCCTGGAATCCCTGCTGCGCTGGCGGCTCCGCGTCCACCGCCTGCGAATTCGCACGCAGGTGACGGATCGTCGGCGTCGGGCGGGTGGATGTGCTCATCGGCGAGCGGCTCATCGTCGAGACCGACGGCGCTGCCCACCATGACCGACCGACCGAACGCCACCGAGACCTCGTCCGGGATGCCGACGCCGCCGCCCTCGGGTACCGGACGCTGCGGTTCGACTATGCCCTCGTCGTGCACGACTGGGCGCGGGTCGAGGCGGCGATCGTCGGGGCGATCGTCGCCGGCCACCACCTCGCAGCCTGAACCCCGTGCCGGATGCCGCACCGCGTCGGCATGCCGGTCGGTCGGTGCGTGGGCCGGAACCCAACGGCGGAGATCATGCGTGCAACGCCGTGCGTCGGCATCCATCCGCCCGCGACCGATACGGAATCCGCCGTTGGGACGGCGGCGCGTCAAGCGTCAGTCCCGCGGACTCCGCAGGTAGGCGTTCATGGATGCCGTGAACGCGGCGTCGTGCGGCAGCTCCTGCCCGTCGACGGCGACGATCGGCGCCGCGAGGCGGACGCTCGAGACGAGCCAGGCGGCATCGGCGGCCACGAGGTCGGTGGCGGGGATCGTCTCGTACGCGGTCGCGAAGCCCTGCAGCGCGAGGTGCTCGAACAGGCTGAGCTGCGTCGTGCCGTGCAGGATGCCGCCGTTCGGCGCCGGTGTGACGAACGTGTCGCCGCGACGGAGGATCAGCGACGCGGTCGGCGCCTCCAGCACGAAGCCGTCGCTGGAGACGAACACGGCGTCGTCGGCTCCGCGCCGCTTCGCCTCGCGGATCGCGGCCATGTTCACCGCGTACGACAGCGTCTTCGCGCCGAGCAGCAGCCACGGCGCGCGCGCCGGCACCCCGATGTCGTACCCGCGGTCGAGGGTCACCACACGGATGCCGTGCGTGCGCGCCGCCGTGAAATCCCCCGCCGTCGCGGCGGTGACCCAGGCCGTCGGGGCGGGCCCGTGCTCGACCCCGCGGCTGAGGATGAGCTTGATGACGGCCTCGCCGTCGCCGCAGCGCGCCGCGGCCCGCGCGATCGCCTCCCGCCACTGGGCGATGTGCGGCTCGGGCAGGTCGCACAGGTGCGCGGAGTGCGCGAGACGCTCCAGGTGCGCCTCCACCTCCTGCGCGTGCCCGTCGACGACGCCGATCGACTCGAAGATCCCGTCGCCGCGCTGCGTGCTCAGCTCGCCGACGGTGAGCGCGGGGGCCGAGGGATCCACCTCCGTGAACGTCGTCGAGAAGTCGGTGCGGTCGTCATCGGATGCCGCGGGATCGGTCATGAGGGCGAAGCGCCAGGCCATGCCCCGAGCCTAGCCGCCGGGAATACCCGCTCCGCGGTCTCGGTTACACTGGATCGGCCGGGCCGCAGTAACCCCGGGCTCCATCTTCTGCCGCTGCGAGCGGCCTCGCGCCGAGAGGCGTTCTGCGGCCCGGCACTTTCATGCCCGCGCGCCGCGCCGGAAGAACAGTGCGCCTCAGGTCAGCGCATCCCGGCGCCACAGTGCCGCGCAGGCGGTGAGATCCTCGCCGTACGTCGACAGGCGCAGGGCCCGCGTCGTGAACGCCGTGGCCCGGTCCGGCTCGGCGGCGTCGTAGTCGTCGGCGAGATCGGTCGCCCCCGCCGCCTCGACGCGCGAGAACGACGCGGCGCGATCCAGCGCGACGGCGAAGTCCCCGGTGAAGACGCCCCGCAGGATCTCGTCGATCAGCGACGTCAGCTCGTCCGGGCCTGCCGGGGTCGGGGCGCCCGCGACGACGTCGTCCGGTGACGCGAGCCGCGCCCGCCCCCGCTCGTACAGCAGTGCCGCGGTCTGCGCGTCGTCGTGGATCATCAGCTGCAGCAGATACAGCCGCCACAAAGCACCGGGCAGCGAGCGCGCGGGCGAGCGCGACCACAGCTCGGCGATCGTGTCGATGCCGTGGTGGTCCGTGAAGGCCACGAGCCGGTCGACGACCTCGCCCTCCGGGTCGCTGCGCACGCGGGACAGCAGAGCGGATGCCGTCACGTGCGCGACGCGCGACACCTCCGCCGGATCCTCCGCGGCGAACGCACGGTCGAACGTCGAGGCAGGGCGGCGCAACGGCTTGTGGAACTCCCTCGGCTCGTCGCTCATGCCTTCCAGGCTACCGGCGCGGGAAAAGGCCGGCTCGGTCAGGCCGTGGGGATCGCGACGATCGGGTCGGTCGTCGGGTCGCCCTCTGGAGCTCCCCCGGCCTGTTCCACCGTGACCGCGATCGTGTCACCGGGCTGCATCGGGCCGCTCAGCAGGGCCGTGCTCTCGGCGCCGTCGCGCTCGAAGGTGCCGGCCGAGATGGCCTCCTCGCCGCGCACGAACCACAGCTCGAATGTGCGATCGGAGGGGATCTCCGGCAGTCCCTCGGCGACCAGGACGACCTTGCCGACCGACTCCGACCAGTGCACGGTGGCCTCGCCGCCGTCTGCCAGCTCGGCCGTGGCCGACGCGGCATCCGGCGCCTGCTCGATCTCCTCGAGCGCCTGCACGGCGGGCGGGTCGGCCCACAGATTCGCGAGAGCGCCCGCGCCCCAGCCGAGCCCGACGAGCAGCACGATGGATGCCACGAGGCCGAACAGGGCGCGCGTCCACGTCCGCCGCTCGATGGCCTGCACGACCTCCGTCGGCGGCCCGGCACTCGGTGCCGGCGGCGCATCGGCGGCGACTGAGGCGGGAACAGGCGGGAGCGGCGGCACGGTGGGGGCCGCGACATCCGCCGCGTCATCCGCGGGTGCAGCGCTCACCCGCGCGATGCGACTCAGCAGGCGCGAGCGCATGTCCACCGGCGGGGCGACATCGGCGACGCCTTCGGCCAGTACCGCGGCGGTCTCGGCATCCACATCCGCGATCGATGCCCACTCGGGGTGAGATGCGAGCGCCTCGGCGTACGCGCGCTCGTCCTCCGGCGACAGCGCGCCGAGGGCGTGACCGGCCGACAGTTCGGCGAACTCCTCTTCGTTCACAGCGCCACCCCCATCTCCGTGCGCAGGCGCGACAGTCCGTCGCGCATTCTCGTCTTGATCGTTCCGAGCGGCGCGCCCACCAGTGCCGCCACTTCGCTCTGACTGTAACCACCGAAGTAGGCGAGGGTCAGCGCCTCGCGCTGCGGATCAGGGAGCGCGGCCAGCGCGCGCGCCACCCGTCTGCTCTCGATCCTCAATTCGACCTGCTCGTCCACGTTCTGCTGCGGTGTGCTGAGATCCCGGAGACCGGCTTTCACATCCCGGTCCGCACTGGCTTGCGACGACCGAACCCGGTCGACGGCCCGCCGATGCGCGATGGTCAGCACCCATGACCTTCCCTGCCCCTTGTTCGGAGCGAACGACCCGGCGGATTGCCACACGTCGAGGAAGACTTCCTGCAGCACCTCCTCGCTCTGCGCACGGTTCACGAGCACGCGCAGGATGAGGCCGAAGGCGCGCGGAGCGAGCATGTCGTAGAGCCGCGCGAAGGCGTCCTGGTCGCCCGCGGCCACGCGAACGAGGAGGTCGGCGGCGTGATCAGGCGCCGGTCCGTCCTCGGGCACGTCAACTCCGTCGATGACCATCTCCTCCAGCATGCCTCATCCCTCCCCGTCGTGCCCGCAGGCGGATCACCCGAATGTGAAGGAGTAGACCTGCACTCCCGGGGCGACCCGCACCTCGAGGACGCCCGCGCGGATGTCCTCGCCGTCGACCACCGCGTAGGAGCGCGGCGTGCCGTCGACCGTGATCGTGTCGGTGGACCCGTCCACGTGCGTCACCGTCAGCGCGCCCTGTCCGGCGAGCACCATCCGCACCTCGGCGGCACGATAGGAGAGTCGGATGCCGGCGGCCGCGGCACCGGATGGGGTCGCGAACTGCGTCTGCACGTCCCACTCCCCGTCGAGGGCGAAGCTGTCGGCGGGCTGGTCCGCGGGGTAGCCGTAGGCCGCCTCCCCGGCGCGATAGGCGCCGGGACCGGCGAAGTTCACGTCCTTCGACGAGCCGAGGAACGTCTCCCGCGTCGTGGAGCCGAGCTCGGGGGTGTCATCGTCCACGTCCGTCGCCGGCGGCAGCGCGACGCCGGGGTCGGCATCCTGCAGCAGCGCGCGGATGAGCGCCTCGGTGCGGGCGTAGCCGCCCTCCCCGAAGGAGATGTGCCGCACCGTGCCCTCGGCGTCGATGAGGTAGTGCGCGGGCCAGTAGCGGTTGCGGTAGTTCGTCCACGTCGACAGGTTGTTGTCGAGCGCGACCGGATACTCGATGCCGAAGTCGCGCGCACCGGCGGCGACGTTGCCGGCGTCCTTCTCGAACGCGTATTCGGGCGAGTGGATGCCGATCACCTGCAGGCCCGCATCGCGGTAGGCGTCGTCCCAGGCGACGACGTGCGGGATGGAACGCTGGCAGTTGATGCAGGAGTACGCCCAGAAGTCGAGCAGGACGACCTGGCCGCGGAGGTCGGAGAGGTCGAGTCCCGCGCCGTCCGGAGTGTTGAGCCATTCCTGGATGCCGCGGATCTGCGGCGCCATCCCGCACGATGCGAGCTCCGCCGCTCCGCTCTCGCACTGATCGAGCGCGCGGTTCTCGTCGGTGACGAGGCCGCCGAGACCCAGCGCTTCGACGGCTTCGTCGCTCTGCGTGAGGTCGCGCTGCAGCTGCGCGGTGTAGTCCGGCAGCAGCCGTTGCAGCGCCTGCGGCACGTTGAAGACGAGGCCGACGGCGAGCGCGAGCATCGCGATGCCCGCCGCGATGCGGAGGCCCCGCTCGCGACGGCGGAAGGCGCGGATGCGCTCCACGACACCGCGGCCGGCGAGCGCGAAGACGAGGAGCGGCAGGGCCACCCCGATCGCGAACGAGGCCGTCAGCAGCACGGTGTCGGCGCCGATCCGGCCCGTCGCGCCGGCCACGATGATCGCCGCGAGCACCGGACCGGCGCACGGGACGAACACCGCGCCGAGGGCCAGACCGACCCCGAACCCGCTGCCGTTGTTGGCGACCTCTCGGCGCGGGATCCACTGGAACGGGCGCTCGAGGAGCTGCTCGAACCGTGGGATCAGCAGGCCGATGCCGAGGATCGCGAGGACGCCGATGCCGACCCAGCGGATGATGTCCTGCGGCAGGTTCAGCGCACCGAGGATGAGGGAGCCGACGAGCGTCACGAGCGTGAAGCTCACGACCAGGCCGAGGATGACGAGGTACGGGCGGCTGCGGCGCGCCGGCACCGTCTTCGGGCCGCCCTCGTACCGGGCGGACTGCGCGCCGCCGGTCAGGAAGATGACCGGCAGCACCGGCAGGATGCACGGGGAGATCCCCGTGATGAGCCCGCCGAGCAGGCCGATGATGACCAGATCCATGTCGTCCCCGTTTCCGTCGGGGGGTACTTCGGCGACGAGCGCGCATCGGATGGGATCGCGCAGATTCCCATCCGATGCGCCGACGGTTCCGAACGATGTGTGAGACCGCATCCGCGGCACCCACTCATGGAGGACATCATGCTCAGCACCAAGAAGAAGATCACCGCCGCTCTGACCTTGACGCTCGCCGGCGCGTTCGCGCTCTCGGCCTGCTCGATGGGCGGATCGACCGCGGAGGAGTCGATGGATCCCGCGCCGCAGTCGAGCGAGACCATGGCGCCCGAGGAGACGACGATGGACCCGGCCGCCAACCTCGTGGGACCCGGCTGCGCCGACTACGCCGCGGCCGTGCCGGACGGCGCCGGCTCGGTGCAGGGCATGTCGCAGGACCCTGTGGCCGTCGCCGCGTCGAACAACCCGCTGCTGACGACCCTCGTCTCGGCCGTGAGCGGCCAGCTGAACCCCGACGTCAACCTCGTCGACACGCTCAACGGCGGCGAGTTCACCGTCTTCGCCCCCGTCGACGACGCGTTCGCGAAGATCGACGCCGCGACGATCGAGACCCTGAAGACGGACAGCGACCTGCTGACGTCGATCCTCACCTACCACGTGGTCGAGGGCCAGATCGAGCCGTCCGACATCGCCGGCATGCACACCACCCTGAACGGCGCGGACGTCGAGGTCACCGGTTCGGGCGACGAGTGGATGGTCAACGACGCCAACGTCATCTGCGGCGGCGTGCAGACCGCGAACGCCGTCGTGTACCTGGTCGACACGGTGCTGATGCCCCCGGCCGAGTAATCGGCGATGTGTCTCCCGGACGAGTGCTCCGGGAAGAGGCCCTCGGAACCCCGCGCTAGG
>NZ_BKAH01000012.1 GCF_007992455.1 Microbacterium saccharophilum
GGTGGCCGGCCGCGTTTGCGGCCGGCCACCGATGAATGGGGGTGGGGAGGGTGCTCTACTTGGCGTCTTGCGCTTCGTGGAAGGAGAGTGCCGGCTCGAGCCAGGCATCGAGCCCGGCCCCCTGGAGGGCAGCCTGCTCAACGCTGATCCAGCCGTCGCCCATGGGGCGGTCTGTCCCCATCAGCGCGGGGTGGCAGCCGGGGCGCGCGAGCAGATCCTTCGCGGCCGTGGGATCAATGCGTAGCAGGAGCGCTCCATCCCGGCGCGCGGCGACGACCATGCGTCCCTCGACCATGAAGGACACGCCGCCGAACATCGGCACCTCGCGAGGGTCGCGGTCACTTAGCGCTTCACGTACCCGCTCGACAAGGTCCTTCTGGGCCGTCATCGCCCGCCCTTTTCGATGTACTCGGGTCCGCTGTAGTGCAGGTTCAAGGACGTGATGCGCCCGCCGTCGAAGGTGAAGAACTCCGCGAAGGTCATCGGGCCGCCGGGCATGGTTGCGGTGTAGAGCACGGCCGATCCGTGAGGACTGTGCACGTCATGGATGATCTCGATCTCCTGGACCGTCCCGATGAAGCCGGCTACGCCGATCAGGAAGCCCTCTGTCGCATCGGGGAGATGTCCAGCGAGGGAGCCGGTGAAGTCGAGGTGGTCGCCAAGCAGGGGCCGCAGGGTGGCCCCGTCCTGGTAGTCATCGGTGCCGGACTCGAGGATCCGGTAGTAGTCCTTGAGGACCTGTGGCGCTTCGGAAGACAGCGTGGCAGGCATGACTCTCCTTGGTGTGACAATGGTGCTTGATACTTTCAAGCAGATACTTGAGAAAGTCAAGGGGGTCACGTGAAGTCCTACGGTCAGCTCTGCTCGATCGCCCGCGCGCTGGATGTCGTCGGCGACCGGTGGACTCTCCTGATCGTGAGGGAGCTCCTGATCGGGGGGGAACTGCGCTTTGGTGAAGTGCAGCGCGGCCTGCCTGGCATTGCGACGAACCTGCTCACCCAACGCCTGCGGGACCTCGAGACGAACGGTGTCGTGATTCGCGAGCCCTCATCAGGCACCTCGGGCACGCCGACATACCAGCTCACCGACCGCGGCCGGGCCTTGGACGGAGTGCTGCGTGAGCTTTTGAGGTGGGGTGCCCCGACAGTTCCGGATGCGCCGAGCGACGCGATCTTCCAAATGCATTGGCTCAGCCAGCCAGCTCGCTTCCTCCTCAAGGATCACCGACCGGATGATCCCGCGGTCGTCATCCGGTTCGGCACCTTCGACGACGGCTTCGACCTCACCGCAGCCGGAGGCACCATCACGGTGGCCCCCTGTCAGCGCGACGCCAGCCCCCTGGCGGCGATAACAGGGCCGGGGCCGATCCTGGTTGCCCTCCTGCAAGGCGCAATGCCCCTACCCATTGCTATCGCCCAAGGTGTGCATGTCGCTGGTGATGCCGCAACCTTGACGCGAGTGCTCCCACCGCCCCCGCCCGCGTCAACTAATGTCCCCGGTCAGTACAGCTAGCGCCGCGCCAGCAGGGCGTGGCAGCGGGTCAGCCGCGCGAGCCACCATTCGCGGCGGTCCTGGGGTGCCGCGAGGGCGGCGAGCCGCTCCGGATCCGGGATCACGCGTCCCACCGGCAGGAACCCGCCCTCCGGGCGCAGCGGCGGGGCGAGGACATCGGCCGTGAACAGTGCGGACGTGCCGAGGCCGCAGTCGAAGTCGAGCTCCGGCAGCGCCGCGGCGAGGGCCACGCCCATCGACAGCCCGATGCTCGTGTCGAGGGCGCTCGAGACGACGGCGGGGAGTCCCGCCTCCGCCACGATGTCGAGGGCCCGGCGGATGCCGCCGAGCGGCTGCACCTTCACGACGATGAGATCGGCGGCGCCGGCACGGGCCACGGCGAGCGGGTCGTCGGCCTTGCGCACGCTCTCATCCGCCGCGATCGGGATGCCCATGTACTTCACGCGGCGGCGGAGCTCCACGAGCTCGTCGACGCTCGCGCACGGCTGCTCCGCGTACTCCAGATCGAACTCGGCCAGGGCGTGCAGGGCATGCTCGGCTTCGTCGACGTTCCACCCGCCGTTCGCGTCGACGCGGATGCGTCCCTCCGGACCCATCTCCTCGCGCACGGCGCGCACCCGCGCGACATCGTCGGCGAGGCGCTGGCCGGCCTCCGCGACCTTCACCTTGGCCGTCCGGCATCCGTCGAAACGCGCCAGCACGCCCCCGACGGAGGCCGCGTCGACGGCGGGCACCGTGGCGTTGACCGGGACGCGGGTGCGCACGGGGGACGGCTGGCTCGCCCATCCGAAGTCGATCGCGGCGGCGAGCCACGTCGAAGCTTCGACGTCGTCGTACTCGGCGAACGGCGAGAACTCCGTCCAGCCCTCGGGGCCCTCGAAGACGATGGCCTCCCGGACATCGACGCCGCGGAAGCGCGTCGCCAGCGGAAGTGCGACGACGTGGGCTCCCGCGAGGAGGTCGGTCAGTGCGGGGAGGGGAGTGGATGCCATGCCCCCATCCTCGCGTGTCCGACCGCCCGCGTAGAGTTCATCCGTGGCAACCGAACTCGTTCCCGTGCCCCGGCGGGGGACGCCGGCGCACCGCACCTGGCGCCTCCGAGCCCTGCTGGTCGGCGCGCTTCCCATGGTCGCCGCTCTCGTCGGCGTCGCCACCCTGCGCGTCTTCGACCTCGGGCAGACGGGGGAGCGGCCGTGGGTTGATCTGGGGCCGTGGCTGCTCGCAGGCTGCATCCTGCTCTGCGTCGTGGGGCTCGTGTCCGTCTTCGATCGGCGCACGCGGATCTCCGGCATCGTCGCCCTGCTCCTCGCGCTGTTCCTCAATCCGCTCGCGTCGGCACTCATCCTGGGGGTGCTCGGCCTGTGACCCGCACCGTCGACCCGGCGATCGTGGGGCGCGACTCCCGCCGCACGGGGCTGCGCGCCGTCCCGCGCCCCCGCACAGCACTCCTCGTCGCGATCGTCGTCGCGGCCGCCTCGGTGCTCGCGTCCCTCGCCGGCGCGGGATGGGGGATCGGCCTCGTTCTCATGCTCCTCGCCATCGGCGTGACGGTGTGGGCCACCGTCGCCGCCGTGCGCCGCGACTCCGTCCTCGTGGCCCCGCTCGCGATCGTCCTCGTCGCGGTCCTGAATCCGCTCGTCCTGTCCGGGCTCGGCGCGCACATCCGCGAGCGCGCGGGCGTCATCACCTTCGCGTTCGACCGCGGGCTCGTCCTCTGGTCGACCTACCCCGGCATCGCCGGATGGGACGCGCCGGAGGATGCGACGCCGGTGAACACCACCGGGCTCGCCCAGGCCGAGCAGCGCGCGCTCCGCGGCACCGTCGAGGCGACGACGGCCGCGTACGGGTGGGTGTGGTCCATCGGGGAGGGCGCAGCCGGCGTGTTCCGCATCGCCAACGGCTACGGCGGCGAGTCGCTGTTCGAGCGGGTGGACTCGCCGGTCTGGACCTCGGAGGACTTCGACGGCTCCGCGCCGCAGCGCGACCTGCTGCTCTCCTCTGCTCAGTCCGCCGCCGCGGCACTCGAGCTCACGACGGTCACCGAGGCTGAAGGCGACGTCGCGCGCGGCGACGGCGTGCGGCAATGGGATGACGGGGCGGGCGGCGTGATGACGCTTCGCGTCGCGGGATCCCGCGTGACGCTCAGGTACACCGGCGGCCCCTTCCTCAGCGGGAGCTCGTCGGCCGCGGAATACCGACTCGCACGGTCGGGCTTCGAGGGCCTCGAGCCGCCCGCGCCGATCGAGGAGCCCGACCTGCCCTGACACGGGCGCCTCGCCTCCTCGCGATGGTGTGCGATGCCCCGTGCATGTGTCTCTTGTCATAGTGTGTGAGACACAGTAACGTGTCAGTCATGACCGACAACGAGGCGCTCGAGACGCACCTGCAGGAGCTGAGACGCGGGACCATCGTCCTCGCGTGCCTGCGCCTGCTGCGACACCCTGGGTACGGCTACGGGCTGCTCGAAGAGCTCCAGGGGCGCGGGTTCGACACCGACGCCAACACCCTCTACCCCCTGCTCCGGCGCCTGGAGAAGCAGGGGCACCTCACAAGCGAGTGGAACACCGACGAGGCGCGACCTCGCAAGTTCTACCGCACGAGCGCGGCGGGTCACCGGCTCGCCGCCGCCCTGACCGACGACTTCCACGCGATCGCGGGCGCGATCGCCGCTCTTCCCCAGGAGGACTGATGAACGCCACCACCTTCACCGAGCGCTACATCCTCGCCGTCACCCGTGCGGTGCCGGAGAAGCAGCGCGACGACGTCGCCGCCGAGCTGCGCGCTTCGATCGCCGACCAGATCGACGCGCGGATGGAGGCCGGCATGCCGGCTGCCGACGCCGAGCGCGAGGTCCTCCTCGACCTCGGCGCCCCCGACGAGCTGGCGGCGGGCTACGCCGACCGTCCGCTGCACCTCGTCGGCCCCCGCTACTACCTCGACTGGCTGCGGCTGCTCAAGCTGCTCCTCGCCGTCGTGCTGCCGTGCGCGGCGTTCGGCATCGCGCTCGGACAGGTGCTCAGCGGCGCGGAGTTCGGCCCGGTCGTCGGCTCCACCGTGAGCGGCGTCCTCAGCGTCGGAGTGCACCTGGCATTCTGGGTGACCCTGATCTTCGTCCTCCTGGAACGCTACGGCGCCCGGCCTCCCCGTGAGGAGACGGAGTCCTGGAGTCTTGACGGTCTCCCGCAGCCGCGGGAGACGGGCGCCACGTTCGGCGACATGCTCTCGACGCTGATCTTCCTCGCTCTCGGCGCGGCCGCGATCCTCTGGGACCTGAACCTCGGCTTCGTGCCCGGCGAGAACCTGTCCTTCCTCGACCCGGGGCTGTGGCCGGGATGGGTCACCGGCCTGTTCGTCGTCATGGCGCTGGAGGGGGCGCTCGCCGTCATCGTGCATGTGACCGGCCGCTGGACGGTCCCGCTCGCCGTCGTCAACGCGGTGCTCGGCCTCGCCTTCGCGGTGCCCGCCCTGTGGCTGCTGTTCGACGGTGCACTCCTGAACCCCGCGTTCTTCCCCACCGTGGTCATGTCGGGAGATGGCGCCGAGGTGCACCAGATCCTGTCGGTGATCGCAGGCTTCGGGATCGTGGGTGTGACGCTGTGGGACATCATCGACGCCTTCCGGAAAGCACGTCGGTAGACTTCCGCGGTGACCCGCCCCCTTCCTCGTTTCCCGCTCGACATCGAGGCAGTGCCGCGGCCGGAGCGCGCCGCGGCACTGCTCGACGCGCTGACCTCGCGCGTCGTGATCGCCGACGGCGCGATGGGGACGATGCTGCAGCGGCACGAGCCGTCGCTGGCGGACTATCAGCAGCTCGAGGGCTGCAACGAGATCCTCAACGTGTCGCGTCCCGACATGATCGGAGCGATCCACGCCGAGTATCTCGCCACCGGCATCGACGCGATCGAGACCAACACGTTCGGCGCGAACTGGTCGAACCTGTCCGACTACGGCATCGACGACCGCATCCACGAGCTGGCTGAGGCCGGCGCCCGCATCGCGCGCGAGCGCGTCGAGGCCGCCGAGGCCGCGGACGGCCGGATCCGCTGGGTGCTGGGGTCGATGGGCCCCGGGACGAAGCTGCCCTCCCTCGGGCACACGACCTACGACCACCTCAAGCAGACCTTCGCGACACAGGCCGAGGGCCTCATCGCCGGCGGTGCCGACGCGCTCCTGGTCGAGACCTCGCAGGACCTGCTGCAGACCAAGGCCGCCGTCAACGGGTGCAAGCAGGCGATCATGGCCACCGGCATCCGGCTGCCGATCTTCGTCGAGGTGACCGTCGAGACGACCGGCACGATGCTGATGGGCTCCGAGATCGGCGCTGCGCTGACGGCGCTCGAGCCGCTGGGTGTCGACGCGATCGGCCTCAACTGCGCAACCGGGCCGGCCGAGATGAGCGAGCACCTGCGGCACCTCTCCAAGCACTCCGGCGTCACGATCGCATGCATGCCGAACGCGGGCCTGCCGGTGCTCACCGCCGACGGCGCGCACTACCCCCTGACCCCTGCAGAGCTGGCCACCGCGCACGAGCAGTTCGTGCGCGAGTTCGGCATCGGGCTGGTCGGCGGCTGCTGCGGTACGACGCCCGAGCACCTCGCGGCGGTCGTCGAGCGGCTCGCGCCGTCCCGCGTGAGTGGCCCGGCGCCCCGCGGGCCGGAGTCCGAGCCCGGCGTCGCAAGCCTCTACCAGCACGTGCCGTTCCAGCAGGACGCGTCCTACCTCGCGATCGGGGAGCGCACGAACGCGAACGGATCGAAGGCGTTCCGGGAGGCGATGCTCGAGGGTCGCTGGGACGACTGCGTCGAGATCGCGCGCAACCAGATCCGTGTCGGCGCGCACCTGCTCGACGTCTGCGTCGACTACGTCGGACGCGACGGCGTCGCCGACATCCGGGAGATCGTCTCGCGCTTCGCGAGTGCATCCACCCTGCCGCTCGTGATCGACTCCACGGAGCCGGCCGTCATCCGCGGCGGGCTCGAGCTCATCGGCGGACGACCCGTCGTCAACTCGGTCAACTACGAAGACGGCGACGGGCCCGCCAGCCGCTTCGGCCGCATCATGCCGCTCGTCAAGGAGCACGGCACCGCCGTCATCGCGCTCACGATCGACGAGCAGGGGCAGGCGCGCACCACCGAGGACAAGCTGCGCATCGCGTCCCGGCTGGTCGACGAGCTCGTGGGCGAGTGGGGCATGCGCGTCGAGGAGATCATCGTCGACTGCCTGACCTTCCCGATCGCCACCGGGCAGGAGGAGACCCGTCGGGACGGCATCGAGACGATCGAGGCGATCCGGCAGCTCGTGGCCAAATACCCCGGCATCAACACGACGCTCGGCGTCTCGAACGTGTCGTTCGGCCTGAACCCGGCGGCCCGGTCGGTGCTCAACTCGGTCTTCCTGCACGAGGCCACGCAGGCGGGGCTCACCTCGGGCATCATCGACGCCGCGAAGATCGTGCCGCTCGCCTCGATCGCCGACGACCAGCGCAAGGTGGCGCTCGACCTCGTGTGGGATCGACGCGAGTACGACGCCGACGGGAACATCACCTACGACCCGCTCGCCGTCATGCTCGACCTGTTCGCCGGCGTCGATACCGCAGCGCTCCGCGACCAGCGCGCCGCCGAGCTCGCCGCCCTCCCCGTCGGACAGCGCCTGGAGCGGCGCATCATCGACGGCGAGGCGAAGGGACTGGAGGGCGACCTCGACCTCGCCCGCGCCGGCGGGCTGAGCGCCCTGCAGATCATCAACGACCACCTGCTGGAGGGCATGAAGGTCGTCGGCGAGCGGTTCGGCTCCGGTGAGATGCAGCTGCCGTTCGTGCTGCAGTCCGCCGAGGTCATGAAGACCGCGGTGGCGCTGCTCGAACCGCACATGGAGCGCTCGGACGCCTCCGGCAAGGGCCGGATGGTCCTGGCCACCGTCCGCGGCGACGTGCACGACATCGGCAAGAACCTCGTCGACATCATCCTCACCAACAACGGCTACGAGGTGATCAACCTCGGCATCAAGCAGCCCATCGCCGACATCATCGCGGCGGCCGAGGAGCACAACGCCGACGTCATCGGCATGTCCGGGCTCCTCGTGAAATCGACCGTCGTCATGAAGGAGAACCTCCAGGAGCTGCAGGCGCGCGGCCTCGCGACGCGCTGGCCGATCATCCTCGGTGGCGCCGCGCTCACGCGCGCGTACGTCGAGGACGACCTGGCGGGCCTGTTCGACGGCGAGGTCCGCTACGCGAAGGACGCGTTCGAGGGGCTCGCGCTGATGGAGCCGCTCGTGAAGGTCGCGCGCGGCGCCGACCCGGCATCCGTCGGTCTGCCGCCACTGAAGACGCGCATCCACACGTCGGGTTCCAAGCTCACCCTCACCGAACCCGAGGCGATGCCGGCACGGTCGGATGTGGCAGCGGACAACCCGGTGCCGGCGCCCCCGTTCTGGGGCACCCGGATCGTGCGCGGCATCGCGCTGGCCGATTACGCCGCCTTCCTCGACGAGCGGGCGACGTTCATGGGGCAGTGGGGGCTCAAGCCCGGTCGCGGCGAGGGTGGGCTCTCGTACGAGCAACTCGTGGAGGCCGAGGGCCGTCCGCGGCTGCGGTACTGGCTCGACCGCATCCTTGCCGAAGGCATGCTCGACGCGTCCGTCGCGTACGGGTACTTCCCCGTCGTGAGCGAGGGAGACGACCTGGTCGTGCTGCATCACGGGGACGACCCGTCCGGGCTCGTCGGCGCCGCGGGTCTGCTCGCCCCCGACGGCGGCTCCGGCGGGGCGCTCGGCGCCGAGCGGCTGCGCTTCCACCTCCCGCGGCAGCGCCGCGACCGGCACCTGTGCCTCGCGGACTTCGTGCGCTCGCGCGAGTCCGGGCAGGTCGACGTCCTGCCCGTGCAGCTCGTGACCGCCGGCGCGAAGATCGACGCCGTCACCGCGAAGCTCTTCGCGGAGAACCGGTACCGCGATTACTACGAGCTCAACGGGCTCGTCATGCAGCTGACCGAGGCGCTCGCCGAGTACTGGCACTCCCGCATCCGCTCCGAACTCGGCTTCGCGGACGAGGACCCCTCCGAGGTCGCGGGTCTCTTCAAGCTCGAGTACCGGGGCGCCCGGTTCTCACTCGGCTACCCCGCCTGCCCCGACATGGAGGACCGCCGCAAGGTCGTCGAGCTGCTGAAGCCGGAGCGGATGGGCGTCGAGCTCAGCGACGAGCTGCAGCTGCACCCCGAGCAGTCCACCGACGCGTTCGTGTTCCACCACCCCGAGGCCAAGTACTTCTCCGTGTGAGCCGTGTTCCAGGGTGGCGGCCGACGCGACGGCGTGCACGACGGGACCTCATGCGAGGGGAGCGTCACCCGCAGGCTCAGCGTCTGGGCGGATGCGGACCATCCACGTCATCTCGCCGGACAGCTCCGCCCAGCCGAACTGCTCGTACAGGCCCTGTGCATCGGCGGTCGCGAGGACGATCCGCTTCGGTCCCCGCGGTGTGACGTCATCGAGGACGCCCGACACGAGCATCTTCCCGATGCCTTTTCCGCGTGCGGCCGCGTCGACGAAGACGTCGCACAGCCAGCCGAAGAAGACGCCGTCCGTCACCAGGCGGGCGTAGCCGACCTGTCGGCCCGTCGGCTCCTCGTACACGCCGTAGTTCCGCGAGGCCGCCATCGCGGCATCCTGATCGGCGCGCGACCGTCCTTTCGCCCAGTACGACTCCTCGCTGAGCCACCGGTGCACGAGGGCGCGATCGACCCGGTCGACGTCGGAGCTGAAGACGAACATGTCGTCACGATAGGGGACGGCGCCGACGCGGAGCGGCAGAGGCGCGGGTCAGGCGACCTGCCGGCCGCACATGCCGCAGACGCCCGTGGCGGGGACCTGGACGAAGCAGTCCGGGCACAGCGTGACGGGACGTTCGACGACGGGCGCGGCGGCGGCGCGCCGCGGAGGCAGCGCGCGGTCGCGCCGGGCCGTCTCGCGGCGGGTCTCCACGACGGCGGCGACCTTCGGCTCCGGCCGATGGGCGACGCAGTAGAAGCGGACGAAGCCCGCGTGATCGTTGGGATGCCGGTGCTTCACGGCCCACAGCTCGGTCCGAGGGTGCGGCGCCGCATCCACGCCGCAGCCGGCGCAGCGCGTCGGCTCGCCGGGCTGGAAATCGGCGACGAGCATCGGCGTCTCGAACGGGAGACCGTTTCGCCAGTCGGATGAGTTGGTGATCTTCATGGCAGGTCCTTCCGGCGGCATCCTGGAAAGGAACCGCCCCCCTCAGTTTCCCACGCCGACGCGGAGTGCGGGGACCACCGGGGTGGGAGGCGCCGTGATCGGCTTCGCGCGCCGCAGCGCCGCGAGGATGGGGCGGCCGACCAGGAGCAGGCCGAGGACCGTCGTGACGGCGCGGAGCGTGTCCCAGCCGGCCGTCGAGGTCAGGAGCGAGTAGACGAGGAAGCTGCCGAGGTTCTCGGTGAGTGAGCCGCCCGGTACGTAGGAGATGCCGGTCCCCGAACCGACGGCGAACGGCCAGAACCACAGGTTCATCAGCAGCCCGAAGAGATAGGAGGCGGCGACGCCGTACCCGCACAGCAGCGCGATCTCGCCGCGACCGCGGATGCCGCGGGGGAGGAGCCCGGCACCAGCCCCGACCCACCCGCACGCGAACATCTGGAACGGCAGCCAGGGCCCGACCCCGCCCCACACGATCGCGGACAGGCCGACGGCTGCAGCGCCGAGCAGCAGCCCGAATCTCGCGCCGTACGCCCGCCCCGCGAGGATCAGCAGCACGAACAGCGCCTCGACGCCGCCGACTCCGGTGCCGGCGATGCGGATCGCGGCGCCGACCGCGGCGAGCACGGCGAGGAGCGCGAGCGTGTGCGCGGAGCGCACCGAGCCGTCGAGGGCCGCGAAGACCACGAGGACGGCGACGGGTGCGAGGGCGAGGGCGATGAACGGCACGGCGGCATGCGCCTGCTCGGGAAGGGCGGATGCCACGAGCGGCCACGTGAACGCGGCGAGGGCCGCGACGTTCGCGGCGACGAGCGCACCGCGACGGAGCCGGGTCGCGCTCGACGTCCGGAGCCCGCGCCGCGCGAGCGCGCTCCGGTGCGGGCGGGACGGACCGGTGCGGGCGGGCGGTGCCAGGAGGGGAGGGATCGTGGAGGAAACCACGGCGGGCGGGGCGACCTCGAGGCGCCGGCCGATCCGCGTCGGCGCGAGGGCGGCATCCGCCGTCGGCAGGGGCTCAGCCCGAGACAGCGACAACAGGAGGTCCGACGCCGTGGCATCCGGCAACCGCCCCGCGCGGATCGGGATCACGCGCGCGCCCAGTGCGGCGGCGAACACGCCGTCGTGGGTGGCCAGCAGCACGGCGGCACCGGCGTCCGCCTCCGCAGCGAGGGCTCCGGCGACGAGACGCCGGGCCGCCGGATCCAGCCCGCGCGTCGGCTCGTCCACGAGGAGGACGCGCGGGCAGTGGGCCGTCTGGAGCGCGATCGCGAGGCAGCGGCGCTCGCCGACGGACAGGTCGCGCGGATGCTGGCCGAGGCGCCGCACGAAGCCGGGGCCGTCGACGTCGAGACCGAGGAAGGACGCGAAGCGGGCGGCCGTGGCATCCTGCGGCAGTCCTGCCCGCCGGTCGGCGTGCCGGCACTCCGCCGCCACGGTGTCGCGGAGGAAGAGGTCGTCGGACGCATCGGGGACGAGCGCGATCTCCCGTCCGCGGGGCGCGTCGCCGCCGACCCGTACCTCGCCCGCCGCGCGGCGGGCCGAGACGGCGAGCGCGGCGAGCAGGCTCGACTTCCCCGCGCCGTTCGGGCCGGTGAGCGCGGCGATCTCGCCGGGCGCCACGCGCAGCGCGGCATCCTGCACGACCGTCGTCGCGCCGTGCCGCACCGTCACCCCGGCCGCCGTGAGCCCCGGCATCCCGGCCGTCCGTCGGAGATCCGCACGGGGTCGGCGGAATCCGTCCGAAAGCTCCGACGAAGCGCGGATCTCCGAGGAACCGTCGGCCACGGGGATATCCTGCAGCCCGCCGTGGGAGACCCGCAGGATGCGGTCGGCCGAGGCCGCGAGGTCTGCGGTCCGGTGCTCGGCGACGACGACGCACACCCCCGCCTCGTGCGCGAGAGCAGCCAGCAGCGCGGCGATCCGCGCCCGCGCCCGCACGTCGAGGTCGGCGAGCGGCTCATCGACCAGCAGCAGGATCGGATGCTCGATGACCGCCGCCGCGATCGCGACGAGCGTCGCCTCGCCCGCCGAGAGGCCCGTGATCGGCCGGTCGAGGAGCGCGGTGATCCCGACTCGCTCGGCGACCTCCGCGACCCGGGCGGCGACGATGACGGGCGCGACGCCGCGCAGCTCGAGGGCCAGGCCGACCTCGTCGGCGACGCGCGTCGTCGCGAACGCGTCGCGCGGGTTCTGCAGGACGACCCCGACGGTGCGGGCGGTGTCGCGCGGCGGGACGGCCGCGCGGTCGAGCCCGACCACGTGCACAGCGCCGGACAGCGCGCCGCCGTCGACGTGGGAGTGCAGGCCGCTGAGCGTGCGCAGCAGCGTCGATTTCCCCGAGCCCGTGTGGCCCGAGACGACGACGAGCGTGCCCGGGTCCAGAGCCAGCTCGTCGACGCGCAGCACGTCCCCGCCGCCGAACCCCGCGGCAGCGCCGCGCAGCACGACCGGTTCGGCGCACGCCCCCTCCAGACCGCTCCCGCCGTACCCGCGCAGTTCGAGGGCCGCGGCGACCGCCGTCGCCCGCTCGAGCGTGCGCTCCAGGACGGGGGAGAGGATGCGGGCGCCCCGACGCTCACCGCGCAGCCGGCGCGCGAACCGCACGGCGCGGACGGCATCCGCGAGCGCCGGAAGCGTCGCCCACGCGACCGACAGCATCCGGGCGATGCCGCGGAACGGCCCGCGTCGCGCGCCGCGTGCGAGCAGGCGAGGCAGATCCAGTGCGGCGTTCAGCACCCCGAACGCGAGGATCGTCGCCGCGACCGGCGCCGCGCCGAGCGCCGCCGCCCACAGCCCGTCGGTCGTGGCCGGACCGAGGGCGACGACGTGCGCGAACGGCGGAGGCAGCCGCAGGCTCGGCAGGTCGAGCACGACCGCGCCCGATCCGTCGGCGCCGTGGAACAGCACCCGGTACACGACCCGGACGACGATGAAGCCCGCGGCGAGGGCCGCCGCGGCCTTCAGCGGTCCGGGGCGCAGCGTCACGGAGTCGGCGCCGCCGGCTCGCCGTTGAGGGTGAAGAGCAGTTCGACGCTGTCGCCCGGCTCGAGGGAGAGGGTCGCGGCGCCTTCCGTCGCGTAGCCCCATTCGCCGCCGGCCGGCTTCTCCCACAGCGACCAGTACGCGAACGCGGCCGGCATGCTCTCGCATGTCTCGGTGTACTCCGTGCCGTCCTCCGCGACGAGCACCTCGTCCGCGGCGGGCGCGCCGTTGACGCGGCACACGATGTCCTCGGGGTACTGGGTCGTCCCGACCGTCTCCACACCCGCCTCGGCGAACGCGTCGGCCGCGATGACCGCCTCGCCCGTCTCGATGCACGCCTCTGACGACACCTCGTCCGCGTCGGCCAGGTCGCCGGCGTCGACGATCACGGTCACGCCCGCGCACTCGCCATCCGCCGTGGCGGCGGGGCTCGGGGGGGAGGGCGTCGGGGAGGAGGAGCACGCGCCGAGCGTGAGGGCGAGCGCGGCGGCGGCCGCCAGGGTGAGGAGCTTCGAAGTCACCGATCCAGCGTAGGCCGCGGCATCCCTCGCCGCCGGGCCGGCGGACCCGGCGCGTAATCTGGTCGGGTGACCGTTTCCGATCTGTTCGACCCGACCGAGTGGATGCCGGCACCCGGCGCCGACGGCTATTCCGACATCACGGCGCACGTGTCGAACGACGGGCGGATCGCGCGCATCGCCTTCGACCGGCCCGAGGTGCGCAACGCGTTCCGGCCGCACACCGTCGACGAGCTGTACCGCGCCCTCGACATCGCCCGGCAGGACCCGAAGATCGGCGTCGTGCTGCTCACCGGCAACGGCCCGAGCGCGAAGGACGGCGGCTGGGCGTTCTGCTCCGGCGGCGACCAGCGCATCCGCGGCCGCGACGGCTACAAGTACTCCGACTCCGAGACCGCCGTCGGCGACCCCGCCCGCGCAGGACGCCTGCACATCCTGGAGGTCCAGCGCCTCATCCGGTTCATGCCGAAGGTCGTCATCGCCGTCATCCCCGGGTGGGCCGCGGGCGGCGGGCATTCGCTGCACATCGTGTGCGACCTCTCGATCGCGTCCGCCGAGCACGGCCGGTTCAAGCAGACCGACGCCGACGTCGGCTCGTTCGACGCCGGCTACGGGTCGGCGTACATGGCCCGCCAGGTGGGGCAGAAGGTCGCGCGGGAGGTGTTCTTCCTCGCCGAGGAGTACTCGGCCCAGCGCGCCTACGAAATGGGCGCTGTCAACCGCGTCGTCCCGCACGCCGACCTCGAGCGGGAGGCCATCGCGATGGCGCGCACGATCCTCGGGAAGTCGCCCACCGCGATCCGGATGCTGAAGTTCGCGTTCAACGCCGTCGACGACGGGATGGTCGGCCAGCAGGTGTTCGCCGGGGAGGCCACTCGGCTCGCCTACGGCACGGACGAGGCCGTCGAAGGCCGCGACGCGTTCCTCGAGAAGCGCGACCCGGACTGGTCCGCATACCCGTACCACTACTGATGCGACTCGAGCCGGTCGACACCGCCGACGCGCGGGCCGTGCTCCGCGCCCTGCGCGGCGCCGTCCTGGGTGCCGGTCCGGCGGTGGCGCTCGGCGGTGCGGTGCCCCGCGAGGTCCCGGCCGGGACCGCCGTGGTCGTCACGACCTCCGGCTCGACGGGCTACCCGAAGAGCGTCGTGCTGAGCCGGTCCGCGCTCACTTCCGGCGCCCTCGCCACGGCCGACCGGCTCGGCTCCGGCTCGTGGCTCCTCGCCCTCCCGCCCTCCTACGTCGCCGGCGTGCAGGTGCTCGTGCGCGCGCTCATCGCGGGGCGGGAGCCCGCCATGCTCACCGGCTCGTTCCAGCCGGAGGCGTTCGCGGCGGCGGCCGCCGGCATGGCATCCAGCGAGCACGGCCACCGGGTGCCCACGTACACCTCCCTCGTCCCGGCGCAGCTGCAGACGCTGCTGGATGCCGGTGCGGCCGACCCGCGGGTGACCGCGGCCCTCGCGTCGTTCGAGGCGATCCTCGTCGGGGGTCAGGCGCTGCCGGCGGTGCTGGCCGAACGTGCCGCCGCCGCGGGGGCGCGGGTGGTGCGCACGTACGGCTCGAGCGAGACGAGCGGCGGGTGCGTCTACGACGGCGTTCCGCTCGACGGGGTCGGCGTCCGCGTCGTGGACGGTGAGGTGCAGCTGTCCGGCCCCACGCTCGCGGACGGGTATCTCGATGATCCCGAGCGGACCGCCACCGCCTTCCTGCGCGACGCCGACGGCACGCGCTGGTACCGCACGGGGGATGCCGGCACGTTCGACGGCCGGGTGCTGCAGGTGACCGGGCGCATCGACAACGTCATCGTGTCCGGCGGCATCAACGTGTCGCTCGACCGTGTCGAGCGCGTCGTGCGCGGCATCGCGGGGATGGCATCCGCCGTCGTCGTCCCGGTCGCCGACGAGCGCTGGGGGCAGGCCTCCGTCGTCGTGGCGCCCCGCAGCGCCGGCGCCGTCGTCGAGGCCGACACGGAGGAGCTCCTCGCGATCGTGCGCGCGGCCGTCGCCGAGGAGCTCGGTGCCCCGGCCCGACCCCGCGCCGTCCTGCTCGTCGACGACATGCCGCACCTGGCCAGCGGCAAGCCCGACCGTGCCGCGCTGCGCGCCCTGGCGGGCGGCTGAGCGAATCGCTAGCGGTCGGCGGTGAACGGCCCCGTCTGGACGACGCAGAACCGGTTGCCCTCGGTGTCCTCCAGCACGACCCAGTCGGCATCCTCCGGGTAGCCCTGCCAGTCGACCTCGCGCGCGCCCAGGGACAGCAGCCGCTCCACCTCCGCGGACTGGTCCTCGGCGTACAGGTCGAGGTGGATGCGCGGCGGGTAGTGCTGCGGATACCCCGTGACCGACAGGGCGATGCTCGCCTCCCGTCCCGACCAGTGGCCCTTCTCCGCCGGGTCGAGGATGACCCAGTCATCCGACGGCTCCCCGCGAGGCCGGTAGCCCAGCGCCGCAGTCCAGAACGCGCTCGCGCGGGGGATGTCCTCGACGGTGAGGACGATCGTGCCGATGATCAGCATGTCGGCCATTGTCGCCGCCGGGGCCGACATCGACCAGGGGCCTACAATGACTGCTCGTGGCAGCCAGCACCCGGAAGAAGCGCCCGCACGGCGGATCGCAGAAGAAGCAACCCCGCGGGAACCCGCAGAAGGCGCACGTCTCGCGCGATCCGCGGGCGGTGACGCCGGCGACGCGGGGCGACTGGATCGGCGCGGCCCGGCTGCGTACGCTGCCGCTGGCCGTGACGCCCGTGCTCATCGGGACGGGCGCGGCGCTGATCGTGGAGCCGCGGCTGCACTGGGTCATCGCGCTCTGCTGCCTGATCGTCGCCGTCGCGCTCCAGGTCGGGGTCAACTACGCCAACGACTACTCGGACGGCATCCGCGGCACCGACGACCACCGGGTGGGGCCCGCCCGGCTCACGGCCTCGCGCAAGGCGAAGCCGCGCACCGTCCTCATCGTGGCGCTGGCCTTCTTCGCGCTCGCCGCGATCGCGGGCCTCGCGATCGTCATCCGCACCCAGCACTGGTGGATGCTCCTGATCGGCGCGGCGTGCATCGTCGCCGCGTGGTTCTACACCGGCGGCAAGCGCCCATACGGGTACGCGGGTCTCGGCGAGCTCTTCGTCTTCGTGTTCTTCGGGCTCGTCGCCACGATCGGCACGACCTTCGTGCAGGTCGGCATCGTGCCGCAGGAAGCGTGGTTCGGGGCCGTCGCGGCGGGGATGCTGGCGTGCGCCGTGCTGCTCGCGAACAACCTTCGCGACATCGACCAGGACCGGGTCGCCGGCAAGCGCACCCTCACGGTCCGGATCGGCAAGCGCGCGACCCAGGTGCTCTACACGGTGCTCGTGCTCCTGCCGTTCGGGATCGCCGCGGTCCTGGCCCTCGTATACCCGATCGCGTGGCTGACGCTCCTGGCGCTCATCCCGGCGGCCGCGGCGATCCTCATCGTCTGGACCTACCGCCTGCCGCGGGAGCTCGTCGTCGCCCTCGCACTCACGTCACTGACGTCGGTCGCCGTCGGCGGCTTCCTGTTCTGGGCATTCGCCGGCTGACGCGGGTGACCGCGACGCGTCCGTGCGGAGTGGCTCAGCGCGCGTCTTCGGCTTCCTCGTCGCTCGGCGCGGTCCGCTCCTCCGCTCGGCGCCGGCGAAGCCCCGAGGTCATGTCATCCAGGGGCTTGCGCAGGAGCAGCAGTGAGAGGCTGAGGCCGATGAGGGCCGCGAAGATCGCGGCGAGCCAGTAATACTCGCGGAGGATCGGGAAGAGCATCATGATCCCGAACGGCACGAGGAAGAACAGCAGCCGCAGCACCGTGTAGACGAGGGCGGAACGGGCGCGCATGCCTCCAGTCTACGGGCCGCCGACTCCCGCGCCCCGGTCGCGCTTCCCCCGCCTAGGATGGAACCGTGGCGCGAGTCCTGCTTCCTCTGGCTCTGCTGCTGATCGCGTTCTGGGTCTTCAGCATCGTCGACTGTGCCCTCCAGCCGCCGACCCGCCACCGCGGCGTCAGCAAGCCGGTGTGGCTGCTGATCGTCATCCTGCTGCCCGTCGTCGGCGGCATCCTGTGGCTCGCGGTCGGACGCACGAAGCGGCGCACGCCGCCGGTGTTCCGTGCCCCCGACGACAACCCCGACTTCCTGGGACGCATCGGCACGATCAGCGACCAGGACGAGCGCATCCGGCGTCTCGAGGAGGAGCTCGCCGCCCTCGACGCGGAAGCAGAGGACCCGCCGCGCACCGCGCCGCCGTCCGACGCGCCGACCGAGACCCGGTCGGAGACCTCCGGCGACGGCGACTCCGACGAGCCGACCGGCCCGCGCGGCAGCCGCAGCTGAGATGACCGTCACCGCGCGCGCCGACCGCGCCCCCGCGACCGACGCCGCCGCCGCGCTGCTCGGCCGCCTCGTCGAGCGCGGCGTCCGGCACATCGTCGTGAGCCCCGGATCGCGCTCCCAGGCGCTCGCGCTCGTCGCCGCCGAGCTGGAGGCGCGCGGCGTGGTCCGCGTGCATGTGCGCATCGACGAGCGCGTCGCCGGCTTCACCGCGCTCGGCATCGGCCGCGAGTCCCGGATGCCGGCCGTCGTGCTGTGCACCTCGGGCACCGCCGCCGCGAACCTGCTGCCGGCGGCGCTGGAGGCCCACCACGCGGGCGTCCCGCTGCTGCTCCTCACGGCCGACCGCCCGCCCGAGCTGCGCGGTGTCGGGGCGAACCAGACGACCCGCCAGCCCGGCATGTTCTCCCCGAACACGCGGCTGGAGACCGACCTGCCCGTCCCGGAGGAGATCGACGAGGACGGCGCCGGCGAGCAGTCCGCCATGCTCCGCCACGTGGCCGACGACGCGCTCGCGGCGGCGCTCGGCGCCGGCGCGCGGTCCGCCGGGCCGGTCCACCTCAACCTCCCGTTCCGGGAGCCGCTGGCCGGCGCCCTCCCGCCGTGGCTGGGGGTGCCGGGCGTCGAGCTCGCGGTCTCCGCCGCGGACGACGACTCCGTGCCCGACCTCGCCGTCGATCCCGCGGGCCAGGAGCCGTCCGGGGCGCTCTATCAGGGCGGCGGCGGCATCGGCGAAGCCGACCAGCCGACCGGCGCCGAGGATCACCCGCACGTGCTGCCGCGCGGGCGGCGCACGATCGTCGTCGCCGGCGCCGATGCGGGACCGGCCGCCGAAGCACTCGCCCACGCCGGCGGCTGGCCGCTCGTGGCGGAGATCGTCAGCGGCTCCCGCTTCGGGCGGAACCTCGTGCACGGCTACCGCGCGCTCCTCGCCGACGAGCACCTCGGCGGCCGCATCGAACGTGCCGTCGTGTTCGGGCATCCCACCCTCAGCCGCGAAGCGGTCGCCGTGCTCTCCCGCGACGACGTCGACGTGCTCGCCGTCCGCGGCCCCGGCGAACCGCTCAACCTGAACGGCGCGACGACCGCGGTGGATGCCGTCGTCGCCGCGACCGGCGAGACCGACCGGGACTGGCTCGGCGCGTGGATGCGCGCCTCGCGCGACGCGGCCGTCGACCTCAGCCCCGCCGCACCGGACCCCGACGCGCTCGCCTCCGCCGTCCCGGCGGAGCGCCTCGGCGCGATCGCCGCCGAACTCGACGTCATCCGCGCCCCTCTCGATCGGCCGGCCCTCGTCGACGCGCTGTGGCGCGCGACCTGGCCGCACGACCGGCTCGTCTTCGCGTCCTCCCGGCTCGTGCGCGTCGCCGACCAGCTCCTCGGCGGCAAGAAGGTGCCGGTGCACTCCAACCGCGGCCTCGCCGGCATCGACGGGACCATCGCGACCGCGATGGGCATCGCCGCGGCAGCCCGTGCCGCCGGGGTTCCCGGTGTCACGCGGGTGCTCCTCGGCGACCTGGCCTTCCTGCACGATGTCGGCTCGCTGCTGCTCCCGCCGGGGGAGGGTGAGCCCCGCATCCAGGTGATCGTCGGCAACGACGGCGGCGGCACGATCTTCGACGGTCTCGAAGTGGCCTCCGTCGCCCCCCACGACGCGATGGACCGCGTGCTCTACACGCCGCAGGCGGTGCGGCTCGAGCATCTCGCGACGGCGTACGGGTGGGAGTACCAGCGCGTCACGACGCGTGCGGCGCTCGACCAGGCCCTCACCGCCCCCGTGGGCGGACGCCAGATCATCGAGGTTCCCCTGGTCCGGTGACCTGCCCTCGGCCATGATGTGTCCATGACCGCGAAGAGCCAGACGGAGTGGACCGCCGACCCGAGCGAGCTGCTGCGCGTGGGGGAGGGCTTCCGCCTCGCCGACGTCGATGCCGACTCCGCCCCCGGATACGACGGCGACAAGAAGGACGGCGCCGCCGACCTGGAGGCCGGCGCTGCGGAGCTCGACGAGCTGCAGGAGCGACTCTTCGCGCAGAGCCGCGTGATCGACGACAGCCCCGCGGTGCTGCTGATCCTGCAGGCCATGGACTCGGCGGGCAAAGGCGGCATCGTCCGGCACGTCATCGGCGCGACCGACCCGCAGGGGGCTCACCTGAAGGCGTTCAAGGCGCCGACCGAGGAGGAGCGCGCGCACGACTTCCTGTGGCGCATCGAGAAGGAGGTGCCGCCGCCGGGCTACATCGGCGTCTTCGACCGGTCGCACTACGAGGACGTGCTCATCGGGCGCGTCCGCGAACTCGCGCCGCCCGACGAGATCGAGCGGCGGTACGACGCCATCAACGACTTCGAGGCGCGGCTCGTGGAGCGCGGGATCCGCATCATCAAGGTCATGCTGCACATCTCGCCGGAGGAGCAGAAGGCGCGCCTCATGGAGCGGCTGGAGCGGCCGGACAAGCACTGGAAGTACAACCCCGGCGACGTCGACGAGCGGCTCCGCTGGCCGCAGTACATGGACGCCTATCAGACGGTGTTCGAGCGCACCTCGACCGACTACGCGCCGTGGCACGTGGTGCCGGCGAACGCGAAATGGTACGCGCGCGTCGCGGTGCAGGCTCTGCTGCTGCAGGCGCTGGAGGACATCGATCCGCAGTGGCCCGCCGCCGATTTCGACGTCGAGGCGGAGAAGCAGCGGCTCGCCGCGAGCTGAGTCCTCGCCGGCGGTGTCAGGGAGCGGTGCCGCGCGCCGCCCACGCCGTCGCGACGGTCGTGATCGGGCCCGAGCCGACGAGCTCCCAGGCGCGCATCCGCACCCGCTCGAGCGCGGCATCGTCGAGGCCGTCCAGCATCCGCGCCGTCGACCCGATGCCCAGCGCATGCACCTCCCACCAGGCGTCGAAGTCGTCGAGGCCCTCGGTCACCGTCAGCTCCGTCTCCGCGACGTCCCGGCATCCCGCCGCCGTCAGCCGGGCCGCCAGATCGCCGCGGGACGTGCCGGGTCGCCGGGGTGTCGGCGCGCGGTCGACGCTCTCCCGCACGGCGCGCAGGAAGGCCGAGTGCGGTGCCCGGTCGTGCTCGAAGTCCCATACGCACGCGGCCACGACGCCTCCGGTGCGCGTCACGCGGACAATCTCCGCGAACGCGGCATCCGGGTCGGAGAGGAAGTGCACGACGAGCTCGCTGAGGGTCGCGTCGAACGCGTCGTCCTCGAACGGGAGGTCCTCCGCCGCCGCGACGCGGACGTCCACGCCCGGTAGGCGGTCTCGCACCGCCGCGACGAAGCCCTCCGCCGGGTCGACGCCCGCGACCGCGTGAGGTCCGAGCCGTCCGGCGAGCACGCGCGTCAGGGCGCCGGTCCCGCAGCCCACGTCGAGGGCGCGGGCCGGTGCGGCGATGCCCGCGAAGTCGGCGAACAGGCCGGCCAGCGGCGCCGAGAACCGGCCCATGAACCGGTCGTAGTCCCCGGCCGCGACGTCTGCGAACGACATGCCCGGGAGTCTAGATCCGTCAGGCCAGCGCGTCGATGATGGGCCGGAACTTCACCCGGGTCTCGAGCATCTCGGCCTCCGGATCGCTGCCGGCGACGATGCCCGCGCCCGCGTGCGCCGTGAACGGGATGCGGCCGTTCCGGCCGGTTTCCAGGTCGAACTGCGCGCAGCGCAGGGCGATCGCCCACTCGCCGTCGCCGTGTGCGTCGATCCAGCCCACCGGGCCTGCGTAGCGCGCCCGGTCGAAGGGTTCGAGGCGCCGGATGAGCTCGATCGCGGTCTGCGTGGGGGTGCCGGCGACCGCGGCCGTGGGGTGCAGGGCGCCGAGCAGATCGAGCGCCGACGCGCCCGCATCCAGGGCGCCCTCGACGTCCGTCGCGAGATGCCAGACATTGGGGAGCTTCAGCATGAACGGCTGCTCCTCGGAGACCAGGGCGCTCGTGTGCGGGCGGAGCGCGGCCAGCACGCTCTGCACGGCGTACTGGTGCTCGTCGAGGTCCTTCGCGCTCGTCGCGAGGGCGACGGATGCCGCCGTGTCGGCGTCGGCGTCCGCACCGCGGGCGACCGTGCCGGCGAGGACGCGCGCCGTGACGGTGCCGCCCGAGACGGTCACGAGGGTCTCGGGGCTCGCCCCGATGAGGCCATCGACGGCGAACGTCCACGTGTCGGGGTAGGCGGCGGCGAGGGCGCGGACGAGCCGGCGCAGGTCGGAGCCGGCGGGGACGGTGCCGGCGAGGTCGCGCGCGAGGACGACCTTGCTCACGGCGCCGGCCCGGATCTCGTCGAGGCCGGCGCGGACGGCATCCTGATACCCGTCCGGCGTCAGCGTGCCGGGGCCCACCGTCGCGGACCAGTGCGGGCCGTAGGGGGTCGGCGTCGGGAGGGCGGCGGGGGTCTCTGCCCCGTCGACCTGCTGGATGCGGGTGACCCAGCTGCGACCGTCGCGGCGGCCGAGGATCACCGCGGGCACCGTGAAGGACGCCATCGCTGCCGACTCGGGGTCGAACGGGAGCGCGCCGAACGCCACGAGCCCGGTGCCGGGCACCCGGACGGGGTCGTCGATCTCGGCCGCGGCGGTCACCTCGTGCCACCACCGGGTCAGCTCCGTGCCCTCCGGCCGGAGCCGGCCGGTGAAGGCCAGCGCGGAGCCGATGCCGACCAGCATGTCGCCGCGGCGCGACCACACCGTGGGTTCGTGGGGCGATGCGTACTCGAGTAGATCCTCGACGGCATCGATCTGGCGGGTCACCGCCCGCAGCCGTGCGCGGCTGAACGAGGGGTCACTCACCCCTCCAGCCTATCCGGGGCGCTGCCGGACGGGGCTCCTGCCGACCTGCCAGACTCGCACCGTGACCGATCGCCCCGTCCCCGGCAGCCCGCTCGCCTTCCGCTGGACCAAGTGGAACGGCTCCCCGCACTGGGTGCACGAGTGCGTGTACCTCGGGGCCGATGAGTGGGGCGACTGGGTCGGGCAGCGCGCCGGCGCGCGCAGCTCCCGCCCGGGCCGCGACGTCGTGGCGGAGGGGCCGAACGTCACGCTCATCCCGCCGGGCGGCGAGTACGCGGCGACCTTCAACCTCAGCCACCCGCGCGTGTGGATCTACATCGACGTCGCGTGGGGCGTGGGGTGGGAGGCCGGCGAACCGGTGGGCATCGACATGGACCTCGACGTCGTGAAGGCGCTCGACGAACGCGGCATCTTCATCGACGATCGCGACGAATGGGACGAGCACCGCGTGCGGTACGGCTACCCGGCCGAGGTCGTCGCACGCCTCGAGCACGTCGCGCTCGACCTCGAGGCGCAGGTCACGGCCGGCGTCGCACCGTTCGACGATGCCACCGCCGCCCGCTGGCTCGCGGTGCTGGCCGACATAGACTCGAACGGTGACTGAACAGCCGCATCGCGCCGATCTCGGCAAAGACCCCGCACGCGTCAGCGGCATGTTCGACGAGGTCGCCGCCGGATACGACCGCACCAACACGGTCCTGAGCCTCGGCAACGACCGGCTGTGGCGCATCGCCACGACCCGCGCGATCGCCCCCAGGCCCGGTCAGAAGATCCTCGACCTCGCCGCCGGCACCGGCGCCAGTTCGGTCTCCCTCGCCCGCAGCGGCGCGGAGGTCGTCGCCGCAGACTTCTCGCCCGGCATGATCGCGGAGGGGCGGCGCCGGCACGGCGGCATCCCGAACCTGCGTTTCGTCGAGGCGGACGCCACGAACCTGCCGTTCGCGGACGGCGAGTTCGACACCGTCACGATCTCGTTCGGCCTGCGCAACGTCAACGACCCGCAGAAGGCGCTCGCCGAGCTGCTGCGCGTGACGGCGCCGGGCGGCAAGCTCGTGATCTGCGAGTTCTCGCACCCGCCGCGCTCCGGGTTCCGCGCGCTGTACCGCTTCTACAACGACCGCATCCTGCCCCTCGTCGCCCGCGGCGTCAGCTCCAACGCGGACGCCTACGACTACCTCAACGAGTCGATCCGCGACTGGCCCGACCAGGCCACGCTCTCCGGATGGATCCGGGATGCCGGCTGGGTCGACGTCGCCCACCGCGACCTGTCATTCGGCATCGTCGCGCTGCACCGCGCGCACCGCCCGCGCGGCTGAACGGCGCACCCCGCCGCAGACCCGTTCCGGCAGACCGGGCCTGCGCGCACCCCGGTAGGCTGTGAGGGTGACCCCGCGATCCCATGCGTCCAGCTCGCAGCTGGCCAGCAGCCTCGGCATGACCGAGCGCATCTTCGTGGGCCCGCGGATGCGGAAACTCGCGAACATCGTGGAGGCCGGCCTCACGCGCGTCGAGGACACCCTCGCCGTCGAGCTGCGCGTGAGCGACGCGCTCGCCGACGCGACGACCCGCTACCTGTACGAGGCGGGCGGCAAGCGCCTCCGCCCCATGCTGACCCTCCTCACCTCCCAGCTCGGGGGCGGCGTGAACGACGACGTCATCTCCGGAGCGGCGGCCCTCGAGATGACCCATCTCGGATCGCTGTACCACGACGACGTCATGGACGGCGCCGACGTGCGTCGCGGGGTCCCCAGCGCGCACGCCGTGTGGGGCAACAGCGTCGCGATCCTCACCGGCGACCTGCTGTTCTCCCGGGCGAGCCAGCTCATGGCGCAGATCGGCGAGCGGGCCATCCGCATGCAGGCCGATACCTTCGAGCGCCTCGTGCTCGGCCAGATGCACGAGACCGTCGGGGCGCAGGCGGGGGATGACCCCGTCGACTTCTACATCCAGGTGCTTGCCGACAAGACCGGGTCGCTCATCGCCGCCGCCGCCCAGGCCGGCGTCGTCTTCTCCGGAGCGCCGGACGAGTACGAGCACGCCGTGCTGGAGTTCGGCGAGAAGGTCGGCGTCGCCTTCCAGCTCCTCGACGACGTCATCGACCTGTCGGCGGATCCCGAGGAGACCGGGAAGGTTCCCGGCACCGATCTGCGCGCCGGCGTCCCGACGATGCCCTATCTCCTCCTCGGCCGCGCCGCCGACCCGGCATCCCGTGAACTCAAGGCGACGATCGACGACGGCGTCGCCCGCATAGCCGACGGCGCCGACCCCGCGATCCTGGACGACGCTCTCGGTCGCCTGCGCGACCATGCCGCGACCGAGGCGACCCGTCGCCTCGCGGTCGAGTGGTCCGAGCAGGCCATCGCGGCGCTCGCACCACTGCCGGACGGACCCGTGCGCGATGCTCTGACGCGCTTCTCGCGCGTCGTCGTCGACCGCTCCAGCTGACATCGGGCGCTCGCCCGGCACCACCCTCGGAAGGACCCCATGACCAAGCTCAGGCTGGCCATCGTCGGCGCCGGACCCGCCGGCATCTACGCCGCGGACATCCTGCTGAAGGCGGAGCGGAAGTTCGACGTGTCGATCGACCTCTTCGACCAGCTGCCCGCCCCGTACGGGCTCGTCCGCTACGGCGTCGCGCCCGACCACCCGCGCATCAAGGGCATCATCACGGCGCTCCGGGATGTGCTCGACCGCGGTGACATCCGCATCTTCGGCAACGTGCGCTTCGGCGAGGACATCACCCTCGACGACCTCAAGCAGCACTACCACGCCGCCATCTTCGCCACCGGAGCGATCCGCGACGCCGACCTCGACATCGCCGGCATCGACGCGGCGGGGTCGTACGGTGCGGCCGACTTCGTCAGCTGGTACGACGGGCACCCCGACTTCCCGCGCGAGTGGCCGCTGGATGCGGCATCCGTCGCGGTGCTCGGCAACGGCAACGTCGCGCTGGACGTCGCCCGCATGCTCGCGAAGCACCCCGAGGACCTGCTGCCCACCGAGATCCCGGACAACGTCTTCGAGGGCCTCAAGGCATCGCCGGTCACCGACGTGCACGTCTTCGGCCGCCGGGGCCCCGCCCAGGTGAAGTTCACGCCCCTCGAGCTGCGGGAGCTCGGCGAGCTCCGCGACGTCGACATGGTCGTCTACGACGAGGACTTCGACTACGACGAGGCGTCCCGCGCGGCGATCGCATCGAACAAGCAGGTCATGGTCATCGACCGCGTACTGCAGTCGTGGCGCCAGCGCCCGAGCGTCAACAACGCCGGCGGCGAGGCCAGCCGCCGCCTGCACCTGCACTTCTACGCGAAGCCCGTCGAAGTGAAGAAGGATGCCGACGGACGCGTGGCGGCGCTCGTGTACGAGCGCACGCGACCCGACGGGGAGGGCGGCGTCGTCGGAACCGGCGAGCTCCGCGAGGTCCCGGTCCAGTCGCTGTACCGCGCCGTCGGCTACTTCGGCTCGCCGCTGCCCGGCGTCCCGTTCGACAAGCGCCACGGCGTCATCCCGAACCACGAGGGCCAGGTGCTGCGCAAGGACTCCAACGAGCGCGTGCCGGGCGTCTACGCCACCGGCTGGATCAAGCGGGGACCGGTCGGCCTCATCGGCCACACGAAGTCCGACGCGATGGAGACGATCCGCCACCTCATCAACGACCAGGGGTCATGGTGGCAGCCCGTGGACCCGTCGGAGGAGGCGATCCCGGCCCTCCTCGCGTCGCGCGGCGTGCGCTGGACCGACCTCGCGGGCTGGCACCGCCTCGACGAGCACGAGGTCGGGCTCGGCGCCCCGCAGGAGCGCGCGCGCGTCAAGGTCGTCGACCGCGACGAGATGGTCCGGGTCTCCCGGGGCGAGTAGCCGGGCGCGGGCCCGGGCGCGGTGCGTCGGGCTTGCCGCCCGGCCTCCGGCATCCGGCGCTCGGGAGGAGATGTCCTCTCGGAGGTCGAATTGGCCGGATCCGACCTCCGCAGCGCACATCTCCTCCCGAGCGCCGCGTCGCAGGTTCCTCCCCAGGCGGTGGATGCGGCGGTTTCGCCACGGATGCCCGGCTGGCGCCGCGCGCAACCCGCGCCGCAGCCACCCTGGAGGGATGCCGGATGCCGTGGCCCAGGTGCGCAGTCGCGGTGGCGTCGCGCGAACGAGCACGCTGAACCACAGGGGCGTCGGGCGCCGCGAGGTCGAGCGCCTCGTGCAACGAGGTCACCTCGTGCGCGTGAAGCGCGGCTGGGTGGCGACACCGGATGCCGATGCGCTCCTGGTCTCCTGCGCGCGCAGCAACGTCGTCCTCACGTGCGTCACGCAGGCCCGCCGCCTCGGGCTGTGGGTGCTCGCCGACGATGCCCGGTGCCATGTCGCGGCGCCGGCGCACGCCGGCCGGGCGCCGACGGCGACGGCCCTGGTCCACTGGGCACGCCCCGTCGTGCCGCGGCATCCGGATGCGCTCGCGGATCCCATCGAGAACGTGCTGGCCGCGATCGCGGCGTGTCAGCCGTTCGAATGCGCACTGGCGGTCTGGGAGTCCGCGCTGCAGAAAGGTCTCGTGCGGCCGGAGCTCCTCGGCCGCCTCGCACTCCCGGCATCCGCTCGGCGACTGCTCGACGAGGCCGAGGTGTGGTTCGACTCCGGGCTCGAGACGCTCGTCGTCCCGAGGCTGCTCTGGCTCGGCCTGCCGCTGCGGCGCCAGATCTGGATCCACGGGCACCGCGTCGACCTGCTCATCGGCGACCGCCTCGTCCTGCAGGTCGACGGCGGGCACCACGTCGGAGCGCAGCGCGCAGAGGACAACGCGCACGACGCCGCCCTCATGCTGCTCGGATACCACGTCATCCGCGTCGGGTACGGGCAGGTCATCGACGGATGGCCGGAGGTCCAGGAGCTGATCATGCGCGCGGTCGCGCAGGGACTTCACCGGGCTCCCGGGAGGAGATGACACCAGCGGAGGACGGAAAACGCCGAACTCGACCTCCCTACGCGTCATCTCCTCCCGAGGCGTCCCGGAGCGACGCCGCGAGCCGAGGGCGCGGCTGGGTAGGGAGGGGCTGAAGCGGACGCCTCCCGGATAGGCTGGCGCCATGGCGTCCGCGTGGGGTCCCGACATCCTCGGTGGCTCGTTCCGGCAGCGCACCCTCCCGCTGGACGACGACGGCAGCGGCGACCTCGTCGCCACGCTGGTGCGCCGGATGCCGAACCCCCTGGCATCCGCTCTGCAGCCGCTCGGGGATGTCGACGTGCTCTACGTGCACGGCTGGTCGGACTACTTCTTCCAGACCGACCTCGCACGATTCTGGAATCGGCTCGGCGCGCGCTTCCATGCCCTCGACCTGCGGCGCTACGGGCGGAGCCTCCGCGAGGGACAGCGGCCCGGATACGTCACGTCGCTCGACGAGTACGACGCCGACATCGAGGCCGCGCTCGACGCGATGCCCGGCCGGGACCGGCGCCGCCTCGTGCTGATGGGCCACTCCACCGGGGGGCTCACGCTCACCCTGTGGGCCGCGCGGCATCCCGGCGTGGCATCCGCTCTCGTGCTGAACAGCCCATGGCTCGAACTGCAGACCGGGGCGTTCGCGCGGCAGGCGCTCGCCCCGCTCGTGCAGGCTCGGGCGCGCATCGACCCGCTCGGGCCGCATCCCGGCGTCGATCTCGGCTTCTACAGCCGCGCGCAGCGCGAGCTCGGCACCCACCCGAATGGGCCCGAGGCATGGCGGCCGGAGCGCGGGTTCGCCACGCACCCGGGCTGGCTCGCGGCCGTCATCGCCGGGCATTCCCGCATCGCGACCGGCGTCGACGTCGGCTGTCCCGCGTTCGTGCTGCTGTCGACGACGTCCACGAACCCGTTCTCCTGGGGCGAGCACATGACGTCGGCGGATGCCGTGCTCATGGTGGATGACATCGCGCGGGCGGCCACCCGGATCGGCCGCGATGTCTCGATCGCCCGCATCGAGGGCGCCATCCACGACGTCTTCCTCTCGGCTCCTGAGCCGCGTGCCGCCGCCTTCACGCAGCTGCGGCGCTGGCTCACCGCCGGCACCCTCGACTGACTGATCGTCCGCCGCCGCGCCCGTAGGCTGAAGACGACGCAGGAGGCCCTGATGGACGACACCTCGGAGTGGCTCGAGCGGGTGACCGGCGACCCGCTCGCGGGAGCGGTGCGCGGCGAGGTGGAGGTGCTCACGGCATCCGAGCCCGCGCGGCGCGGCCGCTACCAGGAGTGCCGGCTGGAGGTGCGCGTGACGGCGCCGGAGCGCGAACCCGTGACGATGGCCATGGATGCCGTGTTCCCGCGCAGTCGCTGGCCGCGGCCGGGCATGGTGCTCCCGGCGCGGGTGTCGCGGGCGGACCCGCCCGCCGTCGAGGTCGACTGGGAGCGGATGCCGGTCTGAGCCCGGCTCAGCGGTAGTTCGTGAACTGCAGGTCGACGTCGAGGTCGGCCGCCTTCAGTAGGCGCTGCACTTCCTGCAGGTCGTCGCGGCTCTTGGACTGCACGCGCAGCTCGTCGCCCTGGATCTGCGACTTGACCGACTTCGGTCCCTCGTCGCGGATGATCTTCCCGATCTTCTTCGCGATCTCCTGCGAGATCCCCTCCTTGAGCGTGGAGGTGATCCTGTACTCCTTGCCGCCGGCGACCGGGTCGCCCGTCTCGAGGCTCTTCAGGGAGATGCCGCGCTTGATGAGCTTGGACTGGAAGACGTCGAGGACGGCCTTGGCGCGCTCCTCGCTGTTCGCCTTGATGAGGATGGCTTCGCCGCTCCACTCGATGGACGCGTCGGTGCCCTTGAAGTCGTAGCGCTGCTCGACCTCCTTGCGGGCCTGGTTGAGGGCGTTGTCCGCCTCCTGGCGGTCGATCTTGGACACGATGTCGAAGGAGCTGTCAGCCATGGCGCCGATTCTAGCCGGGACCCCCCTGCCGGGGCGCGACCCCGACCCCACCCGCCCGTGGGTTCGTAGACTGTCGGGATGCAGGCCCTGACCGAAGAGCAGGTGCGCGCGGCACTCGTGAACGCATCGCCGGACGAACAGGAGCGGCTCGCCGTTCCGCTGGACTTCCCCCTCGTCGACTGGGATCACCTCGACTTCCTCGCCTGGCGCGACCCGCACGCGCGGTCGCGGCTATGTGCTGACGGAGCTCGGCGGTTTGGTGACGGGCATCGTCCTGCGGGCGACCGACGGCTCCGGGCACGGCAGACCCGCGCTGTGCAACATCTGCCACACGATGCAGCCCGGCGACCAGGTCGCGCTGTTCACCGCGCGCCGGGCGGGGGATGCCGGCATCCGCGGCGACAGCGTCGGCACGTACGTCTGCGCGGACCTCTCCTGCCACGAGAACGTGCGGCTCGCGGCGCCGCTGGCACCCAACGAGATCCGCGCCTCCGTCGACCGTCGCATCGACGGCACGCGACGCCGCGTGGAGTCGTTCGTGGAGCGCGTCGCAGCAGGGGCGGAACGCGTGGTTTGAGCGGCCCGCCGCGGCAGGTAATATGGATGATCGCGCCTCCGGTCGACTGCACAAGCCGGGCGGGTGCGCACCCGGGCGAGTTACCCAAGCGGCCAAAGGGATCTGACTGTAAATCAGCCGTCTTAGACTTCGGGGGTTCGAATCCCTCACTCGCCACAAACCCGCTCTGATCAGCGATTTTCAGAGTAAAGCAAGCCCTCCCCAGCGAGTCTCGGGGAGGGCTTTCTGCTTCGATTTGTGCACCAATTGCACAGTGCACTGATTCGCACGCTCGGTGTGCACGCAGAGCAGCGCGTGTCGATCTCAGCGTCGCAGCGCTGGTCTACTCTGAGGGCGCGAGACGTAGAGGGTCACGCTTTGAAGAGCCGCTGAGAGTTGGTCACTCGCAGCGGCTCTTCCCTCGTGCTGATGACGCTCAGCGCTGGTCTGAGCGGTCGAGGTCGCGCGGGTTGATCAGCGCTCACGATCGTCGATCGGACGCGGCAGACGACGGCCTCGCGCGGCTCAGCGCGCGCTCTGACGACGTCGCGTCTTGACGGGCTGCGACGTCGCCCGTCACGCTCATGAGATCGCGTCACGCTGCACAACTGCACAACAGACGCAGACACGAGAGAGCCGAGATGCTGACGTTCGATGAGTGCCGCGAGATCGTCGCTCGCGAGTACGACGAGCCGGTCGCTGTAGACGGCTGGGCTGACGACGGCGCGTGTCTCGTGACGCTGCAGAGCGTCGCTGATCTCGCAGCGCAGGGCATCGTCGAGCGGGGCGGCGCGTGGATCGTCGTGCGTCGCGACAGCGGCGACGTCGAGCGGTGGCCGCATCTCGATCATCTCGATCGCGTGCGCCGCATGAGTCGCGTGCGGAGCGCTGCCACCCGCGCTGAGCGCTCGTCTGCCGCGACCGATTGACGCGAGCGCATCAGCGCTGCACCGCGACGCGCCGAGCCGCCAGAGCCGCGCGCAGCGATGTCGGAGCGAGTCGGTAACTTCGCTCTCATGGAATGGATCGCGACAGGCGTCGCTGTGATCGCTGCGCTCGTCGCAGGTTGGCAGGCATGGGAAGCGCGACGCGCACGCATCGACGCGCGAGAGTCAGCCGGTGAAGCGCAGCAGCACGAAGAGCGCGCTGCGGCAGCGTCTGAGCGCATCGCTGCAGCGATCGAAGAGCAGAACGCTCTCGAACGTGCTGAGCGTGAGCGGTATCGCAATCCGTGGACCATGTCGACGTCGCGTGACAAGAGCAGCCGTTCGTACAAGTTCATGCTCGGTGGCGACGAGCCGATCAGCGACGTGAGCATCAAGATCGACGATGAGCACGCCGAGCGTGAGCACTTCCGCTTCGTGAAGCCGCAGACGGAGACGATGCGACCGGGTGAGTCGATGTCGTTGCACTGGCTTCGACACATGGGGTCGGCGTCGCAGATCACCGTTGAGTTGCACTGGACTCGACAGAACGGCGAGCAGCATCACAGCCCGGTCACGCTCGACTGACGCGATACCGTCTGTCTGAGACAACCGAGGGAGAGTCCGTGACGATTGGCTATCTGTACGTCACTCGCAGCGAGATCGACGGCGTGCTCTATGTCGGGCAGTCGAGCAAGACCGATGCTGACAGCGTCGCGAACTATCTCGGCAGCGGAGACTACTTCAAGCAGGCGATCGCTGAGCACGGCGTCGAGAACTTCACGAAGACAGTGCTCGGGCACTTCGACGATCAAGCAGCGCTGGACTTCGCCGAGATTCACGCGATCGCGCGGCTCAGGGCTGACGGGCACCAACTGCTGAACGCTGGCGTCGGTGGCCCGCGCACCCAGCGAGAGTTCATTCGTGCGATGTTTCAGCGCTTCGGAGTGCTGCCGCAGATGCCGAGCGCATGGCTTCAAGCGATTGATGAGAACCCGCAGGAAGTGCGCGATCTCGTCGCGGCTGGGGCTGACGTCTCGACCGAAGACTTCTATCGCGAGTACGAGGCTCAACTGCGACAGACGCAAGACCTCTCACGCGACTGTCCACGCTGCGGCGCAGCAGTCGACGACGTCTGTCGCACACGAACTGGCAACCCCTCGAAGAATCACGTCGGACGTCTCGCGCCCGCATGACATGACGTCGATCTGCCGCGTCCGCGCTGCGACCCCTCATCCGCAGACGTTGAACGCGGGAACACGCGGGAGACGCGAACCTCGCGCGGCCCAGCACGCTCAACCGGGGCGACGCGCGTTCTGCCGCAGCGAGTAGACGCGTTCGTCACCGCGCGCAGGCACGAGATCAGGGTTTCGTGGCACGAGGGCATCACGACGCGCACGATCAGCAGCCCACGCCGCATCGCGTCGAGCACGCAGATCAGCAACGTACGCAGCACGCTCACCGATCACACGATCACGCGTCTCGTTCACCCGCTCGATGCGAGCACGGTCAGTCACCCGATCGAGATAGTCGTCGACCACGCGCTGACCCATCGTCGGCGCGAGCGTCGCCACGATCTCGGCCTCCATCAGAGCATCGATCACCACAGCACCCTCCCCGTCGCGCAGATCACGCGCTCTCTCCCGAGCGCGAGCACGTCGCGCAGCGCGCTGCTCGTCGGCCAGCGCGCCCATCAGCCGTGCATCCCTTCGACGCGAGCGCGAGCAGCGTCGAGCAGATCAGCCGCTGTCAGCGCGACGGCGATCTCGGCACGCGACGGCGCGATCTCACGCGCAGCGAGCACAGCGATCGTCGACTCGCGCGCAGCAGCACGACGCTCACGCTCTGCCAGGTCACGACGTCGACGATCACCATCAGCCTGCATCTGCAACAGCCGCGTCTTCGCCGCATCGTCGAGCGCGCGATACCGCGCTGTCCGCTTCGCCAGCAGATCAGACTTCGCTGCAGCGCTCATCCGCGCGTACCGGTCACGCTCGTACTCAGCGCGACGAGCACGATCCTCAGACGACTGAGCAGCCCGACGAGCGCGCATGCGCGCAGCGTTCGCGGCACGTCGCTCGTCGGCGCTCATCGTCATCAGATCGTCACCAGATCAGCGCTGCGCGATCAACTCGCCGAGCAGCGCCGCGATCGAGCGAGTCGACGAACTGGAATGCGCCAGCGCTGCCCTGCAGAGCGGGAGCGATCGCTGCGTACTCGTCAGCGCCGCCAGCGTTGAACACGCCCATCAGCGACTCGATGCTCGGCGACTGCCGCGTCTGCGCGACCTCGTCATAGACACGCGCCCATGCAGCGTTCAGACCGTTCTCGCTGTTCGCTCGTGCAACAGCAGCGAACTCTTCGACGCCGAGATCAGCGAGACGATCAGCAGCAGCCTCACGAATCTCGCGCAGCAGCGAACCGTCGCTGTTCTTCATCACTTCAGGCAGCGTCTCTGCCATGTCTGCGATCGCGAGCGCACGCGTCGCGTCACCGTTCGCGAGAACGCTGCTGATCGGCTGACCAGCGTCGAGCAGTGCGCGCACCTTCGTCTGCTCGTGCTGCACGCGTGCGACGTCGTCAGCGGTGCGCGGCGCAGACGCTGCAGCGACGAGCGCTGCACGATCGGGCACGGCGGGCACGTTCGGGCGCGTCTTCGCGAACTGCGCGAACGCAGCGTCGACTCGCGTCGCGCGCTCCTTCGTGTTCGCGTCGTCGTTGAACTGCGGGTTCGTGAATGTGCGGGCGACTTCGAGATCGACAGCGAGTCGACCGAATGCGTCGGTGTGCGTGCTCATGAGGGTTCGTGCTTCCTTTCATCGGTTGAGTCAGACGACTCAGTCAGTTGATCTCCGGGTCGGTCAGCGACGAGCACAGGCACTTCGTCGTCGCTCAGAATCGGGCCAGCAGTCGCATCGACGCCCGCAGCAGTCAACGCTGCAGTGAGCGTCGCGACGTGCTTCACGAGCGCGAGCACGGTGTCTTCGAGCGCGAGATCGCGACTCATGCCGCCGCGCCACAGCGTGAGATTCGTCGTGAACTCGACGACAGCACTGTCGTCGCCCTGCGGCTGATCAAGACCGTGCAGACGATTCTGCTCAGCGATGACACGCGCACCAGCGCTGATCGCGGGCGCACCGTCGCCACGATTGATGCTCTGCACCGTCGACGCGAACAACAGATTCAGACGCTCGTCCTGCACCTTGCGCAGTTCTTCAGCCGCCGTCGCAGGCAGACGCTTGATCTGACGCGAGATCAGCGTCTTCGTCGCGTCAGGCGTCATCCCGATCTGCTCGGCGATCTTGTGCACCGGCATGCCTGCGATGCGCAGACGCAGCGCACGCTCTGCTCGCTGCGCGTTCTCGATGCGTGCTCGCGCTGAGCGACGATCGCCGCCGCGCCCCACGGTCGCAGTGACATCGGACGCATCTTCGATCATCGCGCCTTTCGGTGTTGCACTTCTCTCGATCGGAGTGGTCATATCGCAAGCCTAAGCGCGTGCTTTGACACTGGGGATCTGACATCTGAACAGCTAACTTGTTCACCCGAAAAGCGCGGAATATCAATGCATGAATGCGTATGAGCGGGTCCATTCGTGCGCCAGTTTGTGCGCTGCGTTGCTCATCGAACGCATCTTCTGCCCATGAGATCGATCTCGCTCGCGTGGGCAGCGCTCGGCTAGCGTGGGCAGGAACTGTCCTTCTGCCTGGCACTCTCGTCGCCGGGCTGACTTCTGGGAGCGATCATGGACGCCGCCGCATGGGGAGCAGCGTGGGGAGTGATCGTCGCGGCGCTCGTCGCGGGGCTAGTGTCTGCTGTCGTCGCCTACGCCACGATGAAGCGCGACGACGACGTGCGGGCCAAAGAGCAGAAGCGATCCGACGACATTCGCGCCGAAGATCAGAAGCGAGCGGACAAGACTCGTGCTGACGATCAGGAACACGCGTCGAAGGAACTTCAAGCCGCGCTCGACCGGCAGGAAGCGAGCACCAGGGCGGCCTGGGACTTCGAGCGCGGCAAGATTCGGGAAGACGAAGGGCGTGCAGCGGCGCGCTTTCTGCTCACGCGACTCCGTGTGATCCGCGACTCGTTCGATCTGCAGTCGCCCGACATGTGGGGGTACTCGGTAGATCGAGCGAAGCGAAACGACGTCGAGGACGCGTCTCTACTCATCCCTGATTCATCGCTGCGCCGCTACGTGGTCAATGCGATGGAGGCGATCGATCATCTGTCGTACGCCGTGGAGCACGCTACGTACATTCTCGAAGCAGGCGTGAGCGTGCCGAGCGTGCAGCGCAAGGTGCTGCTCGATTTGATGCGTGAGGTTGGCAGTTACGGAGCATCGAACGCGTGGAACGAAGAGTCGTCGACGCTCGCAGCATCCATCGGGGATGCGATCGACAACGCCTATCGTCAAGTGCTGGCGGAGGAAGAGTGGCAGCGCGAGCAGGGACTGGGCTAACGCACGTCTTGCTCGCATCTCTTTGGCGTTCGCGTCGGCCGGCCGGCCGAATGGCCGCGTGGCGCGCTACCGACTGCGGGCCGCTTGATGCCACGATGAGCGGGTGGCTGTCACCGTCGTCGATTGGTTCGGATACAGAACTGGCGATCGCTCGCCCGCTGCTGAGGCCGCTGCCGATCTGGAATACTGCCCGTTCATCGACGACAAGTGCGAGAAGGTGTTCCGCGACGGTCTCGTCTCAGGCGTCTGCTCCCTGAAGCAGTCGACTCGCGACGGCGTCGTCTGTTGTCCGAATCGCTTGTACGGCGACGACTACAAGATTCTGCGTGACGTCGCAGAGATCGCGTTCGGGCCGGGACTCGACCTCGTCGCCGGGCCGAGTGCTCACCGTCGCGCGATCGCCACGAACGGGCCGGTCGTCGGCGTATTCGGCAAGCGCTGGGGCGGTGAGTTACGACTGCCGCAGCGCAGCGGCAGCGGCTCGTACTTCGTCGACTGGATTCTCGCGCTCGTCCTCCCGAGCGGGCTTGATCGCTTCGTTGCGATCGAAGTGCAGACCATCGACACAACGGGCAACTATCGCGACTCGATCGCCGCGCTGCGCAACGGTCGACAGATCGCGGAGAGCGGCGCAGCGTTCAACTGGGAGAACGTGAGCAAGCGAATTCTCCCGCAGGTGATCTACAAGGGGAACGTGCTTCAGCGCGAGAGAAAGTGCCAGGGTGGGCTGTTCTTCGTGACGCCGAAGCCGGTCTACGACCGGATCATGGATCGCTTGATCGGAAATGGTCAGCAACTTCCCCCGTACCCGCTCACGCCCGGCGCGGTGACGTTCCTGTCGTACGACCCGGACTGGCTGAACGCCCCGATCGGCGCCCCCGCACCGCTCGTGCAGACGGGCCGCCTGACGACGAGTGTTGTGCAGATCGCGCAGGCGTTCATCGGCGTTACGAACCTTCCACCCATGGGTGCGTACGAGTCAGCGATCGATGCGGCGTTGCGATGAGCGCGATGTCAGGGGTTCGATCTACTCTCTAAGACATGCGATACGTCTCACTCTTCAGCGGCGGGGGAGGACTCGATCTCGGGTTCGAGCGAGCGGGCTGGGAGCCGGTCGTATGCGTCGACAACGACCCTGTCGCGTGTCAGACGCTTACGCACAATCGGCCCGACTGGAACGTCGTCTGTGACGACATTCGTAACTTCGATGCGACCCCGTACGCGGGTGCTGATGTCGTCGTTGGCGGGCCGCCGTGCCAGGGATTCAGCACTGCGGGGAAGGGCGACCCGAACGACCCGCGCAACTTCCTTTGGCGCGAGTACATGCGCGTCGTCAGTGAAGTTCGCCCGCGTGCAGTCGTGCTCGAAAACGTCAGCGCTCTGACTCACCGCCGCAACGGAGATCATCTCAGCGGGATCATGGATGAGTTGGAGCGTCAGGGCTACAACTTCGCGTACGGCGTGCTGAACGCCGCCGATTACGGTGTGCCGCAGGCTCGCCGACGTCTTGTCGTCATCGGTGTTCTCGATGGTGAGGCTTCTCTCCCGACGCCGACGACCGCTGACGCCCAGCCGACCGTCTGGGACGCGATCAGCGATCTCGCGTCGCTCCCTGATGATCCCCAGTTCAGCCACGTCGCAAATCGGCACGCCGAGCACGTCGTCGAGCGCTGGAACGAACTCGCACCCGGCGAGAGCGATCCGAACTATCGACGGGCACGACTAGACGCGAACAAGCCGTCGCTCACGATTCGCGCTGGTGGCGGGTACGGGCCGAATGGGGATCATCTCGCCGGCTTCCACCCGCCGATTCATCCGACGCTGCCGCGTCAGTTGACGGTGCGCGAGGCGGCGCGACTGCAGTCGTTCCCCGATGACTGGGCGCTGTGCGGGCCGAAGACTATTCAAGGGCGACAGATCGGCAACGCAGTCCCTGTCAATCTCGGGGAAGCGATCGGCGCGCATCTGCTCGATCTCCTCGAAGCGCTCGAAGCGAGCGAGGCCGTCGCCGCCGCCTGATCCACACACCGCCTGTGGATAGTCGCGCGGGCCAAGCGCGCGCGGTCTAGCGTCGATTGCATGGGCACTCAGTCACTCGACGACGACGTGGTCGCGTCGGATCCAGACTGCCCCGCTTGCGGGACTCGCTGCGTCCCGGAAGCGCGCGCCTGGGTATGCCGCTTCTGCGATCTGCCGGTGATTGGCTGAGCGCTCGCGACCGCGGCAGTAACAGCGTCCGCAACGTCGGCGGGACTCTCGTGCTCCCAGAATCGGAGTACGGTCCATCCCGCGTCGCGGAGTAGTTCATTGGTCTCTCGATCGCGATCACGGTTGCGCTCGATCTTCGACACCCAGTAGTCGACGTTCGATTTCGGCATCGCCAGATGCTCGGGGCATCCGTGCCAGAAGCACCCGTCTACGAAGACGGCGATGCGCCGCCGGGTAAACACGATGTCGGCACTTCGTCGCAGTGAGCGTTCGGGGCGATAGTTCGTGCGGTAACGAAGCCCTCGTGCGTGCAGCAACGAGCGCACGGCAAGTTCGGGAGCGGTGTTCTTCGAACGATTGGCGCGCATTGTGCGCCGTGCATGCTCGCTCGACGCCCATGAGTCGACCACGCTTGAAGGCTAGTTCCTCCAGATTCATGCGTCGATCCGCGTTCCGATAGGCGCGCATCTGAGAGCAGAACAGATGTCTGATGAGCGGAAGACGCGCGCGGCCACTGAGATCGCGCGCGCCTCACACGCTCAGTTGTGCAGCCGGTGCTGCAGTACGCCCTCGTGAAGCACTTCGGGGTCGCTCGTGCAGACGCGCAGCACGACGTCGAGATCGCGCGGCAGATCACGAGCGAGACGTCGCGCGTTGCTCGCTTCGATCGTCGTGTCGAAGTACAGCGCGAGCACAGCGCCAGCAGCGTGAGCACACTCGACTGCTGCTGCGAGTACGCGAGCGGGGTCGACGGCATCGCTCAGGTCGACGTCGACGACGGTGCGCGTCGAGATGCGAGCATCGATGTCGTCGCTGACAGGCGCGGCGTCGAGCAGCAGATGCGTCGTCGACTCTTCGAGCGCGTCGAGCGCGTCGAGCAGTGCGTCGCCGGATCGGGCAGTGGTCATGTCGTTCACTCTCAGTTCTCCATCTCATTCAGGGTTGTCGCTGCAGCACGAGCAGCAGCACGACGCGCATCACGCGCACGGTTCATCGCGCGACGACACTCAGCGCACTGCGTCGCGATCGTGCCCGTCTTCGCGCGATCGTGACCGCGAGAGCACGTCTGCCACGAGCCAGCCCCAGCGAGACGCCCGTTGCACGAGCGACACAGCGGCCACAGCAGCAGCGCGTCAGGCGCGTAACGCTTCACGATGCCCGCGTGCACGGTCACGTGCGTGTACTCGCCGATCAGCGCGTAGTCGGTCGCCATGTTCGAGCACGCAGGGTTCCCGCAGCCGAACCGCTTCGCGGGGCCGAACTCGCGGCGCATCGCTTCGTGAATCTGCCCGTACGAAGTGACCGTGCCAGGCCACGCGATCAGCAGCCCTTCACGCTGAGCGACGATCTCGACAGCAGCGATCTCTTCCGACGTCCAGTGGCGTTCGATGCTCACGGCTGCTCTCCGTTCTTCGCAGACTCGGTCAGTCGAGCGAGCATCGACGACAGATCGCGCAGTGCTGCAGCGATCTCGCTCGTGCAGTCACGCCATGAGCGTTCCTGCGGGTTGATCTTGGGGGTGTTGATCTGAATGAGGGTCACGGTCGTTCCTTTCGATGTGGTCGATGTCGTCGACGTCGTCAGACGTGAGCGACGCGGTATTCAGTTGTGCGGTCTTCGACGAGACGCTGCTGCCAGCGCTCGATGCGCTCGTGAGCGTCAGCACGCGAGATCGTGCGCCACTGCTCGACGTATCGCTGAGGCGTGGGCGCGCCGAGACGCTGAGAGTAGAGATCGCTCAGAGTCTCGATCTGCTCGTCGGTGGCTGTCTCGATGAGTTCGGTGACGATCGTCGAGTCGTCGAGATCGTGAGCCGAAGACGAAGAGCGATCGACGATCATCTGCTCGTCATCAGCATCGTGAGTGTGTGTGTTGGTGAAGAGATAGTGAGTAGTTAGTGGGGTAGCGGTCTGAGCGCTACCCATCTCGTCTGAAACCGCTACCCATTCGTCTTCAGAACCGCTACCCATTTCGTTCGAAACCGCTACCCATTCGTCTCGACCGCTACCCATTTCGAGATCGCACAGCACGGTCAGTTCGTACTCGGCGTTGTGACCCCGATACGCGTCTGACGTCTTCGTGATGAGTCGCTTCGCGATCAGCGACGGGATGATGCGCTGCGAGAGCGCCGACTTCGCTGCGATCGAGCCAGGCGCCTTGCCGAGAACGTCAGCGAGTCGCGCGTGTCCCCACGAGTAGATCGTCGAGTCGTCCGCGACGGCATACGACATCTCGACCAGTACGGCTCGCTCGGCGCGCGTGACGTCGACATCGCGCAGCGCGGTCTTCATGCGCTCGGCAGTCTTGTAGCCCACGTCTCGCTCCCTTCGTTCAGATGAGTCGTCTGACGATGCGAGTGACGCGATCGACAGACATAGAGGGTCGAGTTCACGCTGAGATCGATGCAGCGAGTCGAGCGCGCAGAGCGTCTTCGTCGGCTTGCGTGATGCCCATCCAGCGCAGCAGCGGGATGACGGGCACGCGGTAGACGTTGCCGATCTTGATGACGGGGAACGTGTCGCCTGCCTTCGCGTGTCGATACGCGAGCGGGCGGCTGATGTTGAGCACGTGGCACGTCTCATCGATGGTGAGATGCGTGCGGGAGAGCGCGCGGTCGAGCGTCATGCGCTCGTCGTTCTTCGTGCTGGCGGGCTGAGTGTTGTCGTTGAGAGCCACGAACGGGCCGTCCTTTCGAGGATTCACATGGATGCGATCTTCGAAACTGAGACGGCCCGCCGTTGTCGTTTCTGTCTTCGAACCAGACCCGCTGTGCTCGTCGACTGCTTCGAACGTAGCACAGCGGTGAGACGTAGATGCACGGTGATCTCTGCGCGTGTCGCTGCGTGTCTTAGGGTGTTGTTCGGTTGCTCCTATGCTGAGCGTGAATCAGATACCCAACTGAGTGAATCCCGCTCAGAGACAGGCAACTCGGGAGAGTCAGATGATCTTCAGTCGATGCAACTGCACAAAGAGCGACGGCACGCGCTACCGTGATCTGCCCGCTGCGAACCCTCGCGACGATCAGATCGCAGCAGCGTGCCCTGATCTCGTACGAGCACGCGCAGCAGGCAAGCCGCACGACGGTTCGCGCTGGGGCTTCGCGCTCTCGCTCGGCACCGATCCGATCAGCGGCAAGCGACTGCAGGAACGTCGCTCGACGTTCGACACGAAGCGCGCAGCGCAGCAAGCAGAAGCGAAGGTGCGTGCCGCTCACTCTGAAGGGCGACACACTCAGATCACTGCGCTGCGCTTCGGCGACTGGCTCGCGCAATGGCACGAGGGGCGAGTGCAGCGCGGTGACATCAAGGCGACGACGGCGGGCATGTACGGGCGCTACGTCGACGAACTGCGCTCGACGTCGCTCGCGAAGATGAAGATGACCGAGATCAGACGGGCGCACGTTCAGCGTCTCGTCGACGATCTGACGCTCACTCGCGGCGCTGTGACGGTGCGTCGCATCGGCGCAGTCGTGCAGGGCGCGTTTACCGCTGCTGAGCATCAGGAACTGATCATGTCGAACCCTGGGCGCGGGCTTCGCTTCCCGACCTCGCAGAAGCGCGATCTCACCGCATGGACGGTCGAGCAGACTCGCGAGTTCTTCGCTGCTGTCGAGGGCACCCGTCTCGCCCCGCTGTGGAAGTTCGCGCTGACGACGGGCATGCGACGCGGCGAACTACTTGGCTTGCGTCGTTCGAACGTTGATCTCGATCGAGGCGTGGCGCGGGTGCGTGAGACGCGCGTCTCGACGAGGAGCGGCTCTCTTCAGCAGGCGTCACCGAAGACCGAGAACGGTCGTCGACACGTCGAACTCGGCGCAGCGCACATCGCGATTCTTCGCGAGCAGTTCGCGATGCAGGATCATGAGCGTGAGATCGCTGGCGCGCTCTGGCAGGGTGAAGACGATCTGCACGTCTTCACGTACGCGGACGGTCGCCCGTTTCGCCCTGAGTACGTGTCGCGTCGCTGGGAAGTCGTAACGCACGATCTCGACCTGCCGCGCATCTCTCTTCACGGCACGCGGCACACGCACGCGACGCAGATGCTTCAGGCGGGCACGCGCCCTGACGTCGCTGCTGCGCGACTCGGGCACGATCTCCGCACGTTCTATTCGAACTACGCGCATGTCATCGACGGCGAGCAGCGCGACGCCGCCAACGCGACCGCGGATCGTCTGTTCAGCAGCGTGTGATGCGCTCGTTCGCGACCGACTCTGACGCGCTGTCGTCGTGCTCGACGACGTCGATTTGCACGCGCTGTTGTGCAGATCAGTCGATCAGCGCTGATCTCGCGTTGCACGCGACAGGAACAAGGTTCAGAAAAAGTCGCGATCAGGAGCACTTTCCAGAGACTGAGTTGAACTGCATTGTGAGCGCACGCTCTGACTGTAAATCAGACTGCACTGCATTCGGGGGTTCGAATCCCTCACTCGCCACCACACCCAAGAGCCGCCGGAGAGATCCGGCGGCTCTTCGCATTCCTCCGGCATCCGCGGGAATGAATCGTCGGCCCATACAGTTGTAGATACAACAGAACATCCGCCGCACTCCCGGAGAAAGCCATGACGAACCCGCAGACCGCGACCCCCGACCGCACCCTCAACGCGCAGACGGGGATGGACGCCGTCACCCTGCGCGTCGGCGACCTCGAGCTCATGTCGTCCTACTACGCGAACGCGCTGGCGCTCGAACCCCTCGAGGAGCGCTCCCGCGGCGCCGAGGTGCACCGCGTGCTCGGGCGAGGGACGACGCCGATGATGCGTCTGGTCGGTACGCCCGGACTCCCCGCCGTCGACCCGCGCCAGGCGGGACTGTTCCACACCGCGTTCCTGTTCCACGATGCGCCCGCGCTCGCCGCGACAGTGCTCCGCGCCGCGCAGGACCCGCGCAGCCGCTTCACCGGCTCGAGCGATCACCTCGTCAGCGAGGCGTTCTACTTCACCGACCCGGAGGGCAACGGCATCGAACTCTACGTCGACCGCGCCCGCGACGCGTGGCAGTACGTCAACGGCGAGCTGCAGATGTCCACGCTCTACCTCGACCCGAACGAGTACCTGCAGCGGCATCTGACCGAGGATGCCGTCAACGGCGTCGCCGGGGCCGCCGGCAAGGTCGGTCACGTGCACCTCCAGGTCGGCGACATCCCCACGGCACGCGCGTTCTACGTCGACGCGCTCGGATTCGAGACGACCGTCACCGGCTACCCCGGCGCCCTCTTCGCGTCCGCCGGGGGCTACCACCACCACGTCGCCATGAACACGTGGAACAGCGGGGGAGCGGGTCCGCGGGCCGCCAGCCTGGGCCTGGGCGACGTCGCCATCACGGTCCCCACCCGGGACGACCTCGACGCGCTCGCCGCGCGACTGACCCACCACAAGCTCGCCTTCGCCGATCACGGGCGTCGCATCGTGCTGTCCGACCCGTGGGACACCCAGGTCACCGTCGCCCTCCCCGACGACTCCGTCGACGACATCCTCGCCCGCTGATGCTGCACGCCGTCACCTCTCCGGACTGGGAAGACACCCGCGCCACGGCGGTCGCCGTGTTCCTGCACGGCTACGGCTCGAACGAGCGGGACCTGGTCGCACTGGCCTCCGCGCTGCCGGCCGGAGTGCCCTGGGCGTCGCTGCGCGCACCGATCGCGCTGGCGCCGGGCGCGCACGCCTGGTTCCGCATCACGGAGCCCGGCAACCCCGACCCGGCAGCCGTGGCCGCCGCGACCGATGCGATCTGGTCGTGGGTGGATGCGGCGCTTCCCGCCTCGGCTCGGGTCGTGCCGATCGGGTTCTCGCAGGGCGGCCTGATGGCATCCCAACTGCTCCGCACGGCACCGGAGCGCGTCCTCGCGCCCGTCATCCTCGGCGGCTTCGTCCAATCGGCCGTGCAACCCGCCGACGAGGCGCTGCGGCAGTCCCGCCCCGCCGTCTTCTCCGGCCGCGGCGACCAGGACCGGGTCATGACCGCGGCCGCCGTCGAGCGCACCGAGGCCTGGCTGCAGACGCACGCCACCGCGACCGCGCGCACCTACACGGGCCTGGCGCACGGCATCGACGCGCGCGAAGCGGCGGACGTGCGCGCGTTCCTGGCCCAGCAGCTCACGGCTGTCGCACCGTGACCGCCGCCGCGCCGTTCGAGATCGGCATCTTCACCTTCGGTGAGCTCACCCGTGGCGCGGGCGGAGCGGGAGATCCGCGTGCCCGTCTTGAGCAGATCCTGGAATGGGCCCGGGTCGCCGACCAGGCCGGCCTCGACGTGTTCGGCGTCGGCGAGCACCATCGGCCCGACTTCGCGGTCTCCTCGCCGCAGATGGTCCTCGCGGCCGTCGCGCGGGAGACGGACCGCATCCGGCTGACGAGCACCGTCACCGTGCTCTCCAGTGCCGATCCGGTGCGCCTCTTCGAGGAGTTCGCCACTCTCGATCTGCTGAGCGGCGGGCGGGCCGAGCTCACCGCCGGGCGCGGCGCGTACGTGGAGTCGTTCCCGCTGTTCGGGCAGGACCTGCGCCGCTACGACGAGTACTTCGACGATCGCCTCGACCTTCTGCTGTCCGTGCGCGCGGAGAACCCCGTGACCTGGTCGGGCACGACCCGGGAGCCGCTCCAGGATGCCGGCGTCTGGCCGCGCCCCCTCCAGGAGGAGCTGCCGGTGTGGATCGCCGTCGGCGGCACGCCGGAGTCGGCGGTCCGGGCCGGCGCGCTCGGCCTGCCCATGTACCTCGCGATCCTGGGCGCCCCGCGGCGCTTCCGTGACCTCGCCGCCCTGCACCGCGACGCCGCCGCCGCTGCCGGGCATGCGGCCGCGAAGCTCGGCGTCACCTCCCACTTCTTCGCGGCCCGGACGACGCAGGAGGCCCGGGACGCGTTCTTCCCGCACTACGCCGCGTACTTCGCCGAGAACATGCCGCGCGGCGGCGTGCTCGATCGGGCGACGCTGGACACCTGGGCAGGCCCGGACGGCGCGCTGTTCGCGGGGAGCCCGGCCGAGATCGTGGACAAGATCCTGTGGGAGCACGAGATGCTCGGTCACACGCGCTTCCTCGCGCAGGTCGGGCTCGGCGGGCTCAGCCAGCGCGACACGCTGCGCTCGATCGAGCTGCTCGCCACGGAGGTGCTCCCGGAGGTGCGCCGCGCCGTGGCGGCCGGCTGACTAGGCCGACGACGCCCGCTGCGCGGCCGCGAACCCGACCCGGTTCTGCGGGTCGAGGCGTTCGACGAGCGGCTCCAGCACTCCGACCAGGGCCGTCAGCTCGGTCGGCGACAGCCGGTCGATGACGAGCTGCTTCACGAGCGCGATGTGGGCGGGGACGGCGCGGACCAGCTCCCGGCGCCCCGCGGTCGTCAGGTGGACGTTGACGACCCGCGCATCGCCGTCTCCGCCGAGACGCTCGACGAGTCCGCGCTCGGCCAGCTTCCCGACGACGCGGGACAGGCGGGGCATCGTGGCGTTCACCGCCGCCGCGAGATCCTTCGTCCGCAGCGCGGCGCCGTTCGCCTGCTGCAATGTGCTCAGCACCATGAACTCGAAGTGCGTGATGCCCGAGTCTGCCTGCAGCTGCGCGTCGAGGGCTGCCGGGAGCAGCTCCGACGTCCAGACGAGCGCGAGCCACGCTCGGGACTCGAGCTCATCCATCCGCGGAACCTGGTAGGCCATGACCATCCGAGTCTATCGGCGGGAATAGATGTATCTACAACCATGTTGGATCAGACAGTTGCACCTGCAACTTTCTACTACGTGGAGGACGACATCATGGCAAACATCTCCGTCATCGGAACCGGCAACATGGGCTCGGCGATCGCGGGCATCGCGGCGAAGGGCGCCGCCTCCGTCCAGATCGTCGCCCGCGACGCGGCGAAGGCGCAGCAGCTCGCCGCGCAGGTCGGCGGCACGTCCGCGGCCTTCGGCGACGCGCTCACCAGCGACATCGTCGTCCTCGCGCTGCCCTACCCGGCCCTCGCCGACGTCATCGCGACCTACGGTTCGCAGCTCGAGGGCACGACGGTCGTCGACGTGACGAACCCGGTGGACTTCGCGACGTTCGACGGACTCACCGTCCCCGCCGACTCCTCCGCGGCGGCAGAGCTGCGGGCCGCGCTGCCCGGCGCGAAGGTCGTCAAGGCGTTCAACACCAACTTCGCCGCGACCCTCTTCTCCGGCGAGGTCGGCGGCGTGCCGACGACCGTCGTGATCGCGGGGGACGACGACGCCGCGAAGGCGCAGCTCACCGAGGTCATCTCGGCCGGCGGCGTCTCGGTCGCCGACGCGGGCAGCCTCAAGCGCGCGCGTGAGCTGGAGGCCGTCGGCTTCCTGCAGATGGTGCTCGCCGTCCGCGAGCAGGTCGCCTGGACCGGCGGGTTCGCCGTCCGCGCCTGATGCGTCCGGGCGGCCCGGGTTCCCGGGCCGCCCGCCGCGGCGTTCGTCCGCGCCGATCTGCGGGTAGGCCGCGCCTTCACCCGCAAGCCGGCGCGGATGAACCTTCGCCTCAGGATTCATCCGCGTCGACGTGCGGGTGACGTGGTCCCGCACCCGCCATTCGGCGCGGATGAACATCCGGCGCGGATGACCTTTCGCCGCGGGCCAAACGCGCCGGCCCGGGTACCTGGGGACTGCTCCCGCGCCGGGTCGGCCGTCATGCCAGGATGGAGGCCACGCGCACCCGCGACGGTGGAAGGACGCCCGATGACCGAACCGATCACGTCACCGAACTCCAGCAAGCTCCTGCGCTCCTCGATCTGGGTGGCGATCGGGGCGCTCATCGCCGCGGCCATCGTGTGCGTCGTGTGGGTGCTCATCGGCGACGCGAACGGCATGGTGGGCAAGGCCTTCCTGACGATCCTGCTGCTCGCGGGCTTCGCCGGCATCGCGATCCTCGAGGCCAACCTCGCCCCGCGCCGCCCGGCCTGGTTCGCCCTGGCGAGCATGGTCAGCTGGGTGCTGATCCTCCTGCTGGGCGCCTTCCTCATCTGGATGCCGGAGCGCGACGAATACTTCGGCGACGGCGCCGAGCGGTTCATGAAGTTCCTGCTGATCGTGCTGATCGTCCAGGCCGCACTGCTGCACGTCCGGCTGTTCTCCAAGGCGCATGCCCGTCACGAGACGACGTTCACGACGATCGTCACCTACGTCACGATCGCGCTCGTCGTCATCCTCGCGGTCATGCTCATCGTCCCGCTCATGGTCGAGGAGTACGTCGACTTCCTGCCGTTGTACTGGCGCGTGGTCGTCGCGCTCGCGATCCTCGCTGCGGTCGGCACGGCGCTCGTGCCGCTCGTGAACGCGCTGTTCGCGCCGAAGAAGGAGCGCCCCGCGCCCGTCGCCGCTTCCTACGCCGGCGCGCCGGCCGCCCTGCAGTGGCCGACGTACGGCGACGGCGCGACGCCGCTGCCCGTCATGCCCGACGGCAGCCCGGACTGGAACGCGTACTACACCGGCCACCCGACCTACCCGCAGGGGTACCCCGCCGCGATCGCCGGTCAGCCCGCACCGTTCGGCGCAGGCTCGCCGTCGACGCCGGCCGATGTCTCCGACCCGTCCGGCCCGGCGATCACGCCGTCCGAGCCGAGCCCGCACGTCGAGTCGGCGGCGCCGGACCAAAGCCCTGACCGGAATCAGGACCAGGCCCAGCACCAGGCTCAGGACCAAGCCCCGCAGGGCTCGCAGCCCTGGTACCAGGGTTACCCGCCCCCGCCGCCGCCTCCGCAGTAGGGATCAGCGCCCGAGCATCTCCAGTGCGGCCATCGCCGCGTTGTGGCCGCCGATGCCGCTGACCGCGCCGCCGCGGCGTGCCCCCGACCCGCAGACGAGGATCCGCGGGTGCGCCGTCTCGACACCCCAGCGCTGCGCCGGGGTCTCGAGCGCATCATCGTCGCCGACCCACGGCCAGCTGAGCGGGCCGTGGAAGATGTCGCCCCCGGCCATCGCGAGCGACCGCTCGAGGTCGCCGGTGGTCCGCGCCTCGATGCACGGCGTGCCGTCCGGCGCCTCGTACAGGCAGTCGGCGATCGGCTCCTCCAGCACCGAGTCCAGCGATCGCTGTGCGGCGGCGAGCAGCTGCGTGCGCACCGTGTCGGCATCCGCACCCGCGACGAGGCGGTGCGGCACCTGCAATCCGAACAGGGTGAGCGTCTGCGCGCCGGAGGCGCGGAGCTCGGCGCCGAGGATCGAGGGGTCGGTCAGCGAATGGCAGTAGATCTCGGCGGGGAGCGGATCCGGGATGCGCCCCGCCGACGCGGCGTCGTGCGCGGCATCCAGCTGGGTCATCGTCTCGTTGATGTGGAACGTGCCTGCGAAGGCCGCCTCCGGGCCGACGGACTCGTCGCGGAGCCGGGGGAGGCGGGAAAGGAGCATGTTGACCTTCACCTGCGCGCCCTCGGGCCGACCGCCCGGCGTCGGCGACCCGAGGAGCCCCTCGAGCACCGCCGGGCCGACGCCGCTGAGGATGAGCCGTCCCGCGATGACGGCGCCGTCCTCCAGCGTGACCTCGCCGTCCGGGGACACGGACGAGACCACCGCGCCGGTGCGGAGCTCGGCGCCCGCCGTACGCGCCGCGTGCTCGAGCGCGCCGCTGACCTGCCCCATCCCGCCCACCGGAACGTCCCAGTCGCCCGTCCCGCCGCCGATCACGTGGTACAGGAAGCACCGGTTCTGGCTGAGCGAGGGGTCGTCGGATGCTGCGAACGTGCCGATGAGCCCGTCGGTCAGTGCGATGCCGCGCGCCAGGTCGGTCTCGAAGGAGTCGCGGAGGAGGCCGTCGAGCGGGCGCCGGGTCACGGCATCCCACAGGTCGGTGTCGGGCGCCTCCGCGCGCGCCTCCGACTCGCGACGCAGCGGCTCCGTCACCGTCGGGAAGAGCGCGCCGGCCAGCGGCTGCAGGCGTTCGTAGAACGCGCGGAACCGCTCCGACTCCCGGGCATCTCCGGTCGTGCGGACGAAGCTCGCCGCGGTGGCCGCGGCATCCCCGTTGTCGACCAGGATGCCGCGACGCGGATCGGCGGGATCCGGCGTGTAGGAGGAGTACCGGCGACGGCGCAGATCCAGTCTCAGGCCGAGGTCGTCGATGATGCGGCGGGGGAGCAGGCTCACGAGGTACGAGTAGCGCGACAGGCGCGCGTCGACGCCGGCCCAGGGTCGCTCCGACACGGCGGCACCGCCGAGATGATCGAGCCGCTCCAGCACGATCACGCGCTTCCCCGCGCGGCCCAGATACGCGGCGGCGACGAGGGCGTTGTGCCCTCCGCCGACGATGACGACGTCGTACGGTGCGGTCATGCCACCACGCTAGTGCGCGTACCGTGAGAGCCATGGTGGATGCGCACGAGCTGCTCGAACTGGCCCGCGACATCGCTCGGGAGGCCGGGGCGCTCGCCGTCCGCCGGCGCCTCGAGGGCGTCGAGATCGCCGCGACGAAGTCGGCCGTCGCCGACATCGTGACGGCTGCCGACCGCGAGGTCGAGGCTCTCATCCGCCGCCGGCTCGCCGAGGAGCGGCCGGGCGACGGCTTCCTCGGCGAGGAGTCCGGCGCCGAGCGGGGCAGCACCGAGGTCACGTGGGTCGTCGACCCGATCGACGGGACCGTGAACTACGCGTACGGCATCCCGCACTTCGCCGTCAGCATCGCCGCCGTCGCGGGCGAGCCCGTCCCCGCCGAATGGATGCCGCTGGTCGGCGTCGTGTTCGACCCGTCGCATGACGAGCTCTTCCACGCCGTCCGCGGCGGGGGTGCCTGGCTCGGCGGCCAGCGGCTCGCGGTCTCGGGGCCCTCCGCGGCCGGTGCGCTGCTGGCCACCGGGTTCGGGTACGACCCTGCGACCCACGAGGGCGACCTGGCGCGGGTGCGCCGTGTCATGCCGCTCGCCCGCGATCTCCGCCGCGCCGGCGCGGCTTCGCTGGACCTGGCGTACGTCGCCGCCGGGCGCCTCGACGGCTACTTCGAACGAGGCCTGCACCCGTGGGACCACGCGGCCGGCGGACTGCTCGTCACGGAGGCCGGCGGAACCCTCGGCGGAGAGCCGCACGGCGCCCCCGGCCGGGACATGACGATCGCCGCCGGAGCGGAACTTTTCGAGCAGATCACACGCGCGGTATATCGGTAGGTCGCTCATGGCGCTCTCAGGATTGTCGCGGTAGTGTTTACCCGATCGTTACCTTTGCACCCGAAGCGAAGAGCGGTCTAGACCCCCCGAAACACCCGCTTACCCGAGCGGCCGACCCGAGAGCCAGCATTTGACCCTCGACGCCCATGTGGCTGACAGCGCGCCCACGCGCCGCAGCCGTCGCCCCTCCGCGCCCGCCCCGGCGTCGCAGGGCGCCATGACGCGTGCCGAATGGCGTCGACTGATGGCCGAGATGGACGGCGCGGTGGGTGTCGAGACCGCTCCGGGCGCCGACCGGGCCGAGGGGTCCTCGATCTCCCTCGCCGAGACGGTTCTGGCGGAGGTCCTCGTCGAGAGTCTGCAGGCCGAGGTGGCCGGGGCCGAGGTCGCCGTCGCCGCCGCGGCACCCAGTGCGCCGGCTCCCGCTGCGCCGGCGCGACGCCGGGTCCGCACCGAGCAGGCGCCGTCGGATGCGCCGGCGGATGCGGACACCGGGAATCCCGCGGGCGCCGCCTTCACCGCCGCTTCCGAGCAGACGGGCGAGCAGGACGACTGCCTCGTCGACGAGTTCGAGCGCGCCGCGCGCCTCTTCTCGTTCACCGCCGAGGTTCCCGTCCAGCGCGCCGCGAGCAGCACCGCCGAGGAGGACGCGCAGCCCGTGAGCGCGGCATCCGTCGCCCCGGTGGCCGCATCCCGCCGCTCCACGTTCAAGCGTGTCGCCGCCGCATCCTTCTCCCTCGGCGTCATGGGCGTCGTCGGCCTCCTCGCCGTGGGGATCACGACGCCGGCATCCGCGGTCGCCGCCGTCAGCGACGGCTCGGCAGACCTCACGGTCGCCTCCCACGTCACCGAGGTGGCCCAGGACGAGATCCAGGCGTACGTCGCGGCATCCGACACGCAGTCCGACGCCCTCAACCGGCCCGAAGCGTACGACGTCGCCTCGATGGCCGACATCGCCGCGGCCTCCGGCGTGACGGAGTTCGCCGGCACGTGGGTCAGCGACCCGACGGCGCCGATCCAGTGGCCGTTCCCGGTCGGCGTGCCGATCTCCGCCGCCTACGGCTCGGGGTCCTACCTCGCGCAGTTCTCCTCGCCGCACCGCGGGGTCGACCTGACCCCGGGCGCGGGCGCGGAGGTGCACGTGATCGCGAACGGCACGGTGCGGATCGCGACCGAGGGCGGTGGCGACTACGGCGTGACCGTCGTCGTCGACCATGTCGTGGACGGCCAGCCGGTGTCCACCCGTTACGCGCACATGCAGTACAACTCCCTGAAGGTGAAGACCGGCGACCGCGTGTCGACCGGTGACGTGCTCGGCCTGGTGGGTTCGACCGGCAAGGCGACCGGTGCGCACCTGCACTTCGAGGTGCTCCTCGGCACGACGCGCACCGACCCGATCGCGTGGATGTACGAGCACACGAAGGGCTGATCGAGTACTGAGGGATGCCGCGCCTCTGGTATCCTGTTCTGGTTGCCCGCACGCGGGCAGCACGCCCCGATAGCTCAGTGGCAGAGCACTTCCATGGTAAGGAAGGGGTCGTCAGTTCAATCCTGACTCGGGGCTCGTAACACCTCCTGTGTCACGCGGCAGGGTAGCTCAGCTGGTTAGAGCGCACGACTCATAATCGTGAGGTCGCGGGTTCAAGCCCCGCTCCTGCTACAGATCAAGACCCCCGGATTTCCGGGGGTCTTGTCGTGTCGGGGACGGGCCGAGCCCGCCCGCCTCAGCCCAGCGAACCCCACACCGCGCGCGAGCCGGACTCCCCGGCGAGCACGACGACGACCGCGCTGCCCACTGCGGCGACGACGGCGAGGACGATCAGCGCGATGTCGATCGCGCGCGCGGCGGTGCGCGCGGACTCCGCGAACCGCGCGCGGGGTCGGCGGTGCCACACCCATTGCCCCGCCGCGACGACGAACAGGGCGATCGCCCACGGCATCAGCATCCGGCCGAAGCCCTCGTGCCGTTCGACTGTGGGAAGCGGCCCCACCGTCTCCTTCAGGGACTCGCCCGCGAGCACCGTGACCGGCACGAGGACCAGCACCACGAGCGCGGCGATCGGCGTCACGAGGCCGAGGCGTGTACGCGCGGCAGGCCACAGCGCGCCCAGCACGAGCGCGAGCGCGGTCAGCGGCACGAGGATGACCACCGCGTGCACGACCAGGGGGTGAAGGGGGAGGCCGGACACCTCGAGAGCCGTCTGCGGAAGGTTCATACTCGGACCACGGAGTACGGGTCCATCTGGTTCATCCTCCGTCCGGATGAACCGGCGGGGCGCGTATCTCGTGACCTCTTCGAGGGAGGTGACCGATGCCCGTGGACGATGCGGCGCGTCTCACCGCGCTCTACGACGCGCACGCCGGATCGGTGTGGCGGTACGTCGTGCACCTGACGGGGGACCGCACCGGGGCAGACGACGTCGTGCAGGAGACGCTGCTGCGGGCATGGCGCAGCCCCCGCATCCTGGAGCAGGATCCCGCCACGATGCGGTCCTGGCTGTTCACGGTGGCGCGGCACCTCGTCATCGACGAGGTGCGCAGTGCGCACCACCGGCACGAGCAGGCCGTCTCCGAGCTGCCGGAGCGGGCGCGCAGCGACGACACGGACGCCCTCTTCGAGGCCATCCTCATCGAGGAGGCGCTCGCCACGCTCACCCCCGAGCATCGCGCCGTGATCGTCACCGCCTATTACGGCGGCCGCAGCATCGCGCAGGCCGCCGTCGAGCTCGGTGTCCCCGAAGGCACCGTCAAGTCCCGGCTGCACTACGCGCTGCGCGCGCTGCGGCTGGCGTTCCAGGAGAGGGGGGTCACGCAATGAACGTGGAGCACCCGCAGTACGCGGAGTGGGATGCGGCCTATGTCCTGGGGGCGCTCTCGACCTCCGAGCGGCACCTGTTCGAGGCCCACCTCGCGGACTGCGCCCTGTGCCGTTCCGCCGTCGCCGATCTCGCCCCGACCGTCGGCCTGCTGTCGCGGGTCACCATGGACGCCGTGACGCGCCTGGACGAGCACGGACCGGATGCCGGCGGCCCCGCGGCGCTGATCTCCCTTGCCCGCGAACGCCGCCGTCGCAGACGCCGTAACGGGTGGATCGCCGCGGCTGCCGCCGTCGCGCTCGTCGTCCCGGCGGCGGTCGGCACGTCCCTCGCGTTGGGTTCGGCCACCCGGCCGACCACCTCGTTCGCCCTCGAGGAGGTGCTCGATGTGTCGCTGGAGGCGTCCGTGCGGCTCACGGACGTCGCCTGGGGGACCCGAGTCGAGCTGGATTGCCGCTATCCCGCGGGAGACGTCGAGGCGCCCCCCGGGGGCTGGGTGTACGCGCTCGCTGTGATCGGGCCCGCCGGGGACGAGACCGTGTCGACGTGGCGCGCAGGACCCGGCACGACCTCGACCCTGAGCGGGGCGACGGCGCTGGCCGTCGACGAGATCCGCGCCGTGGAGATCCGGACGGCCACCGGCGAGGTGCTGATGCGCCGGGATCTCCCGGTCGGGTGAACCATTCCCGGTCCGCTGTCGTGTCACCGGAGGGCCGCGTGCGCGGCCGGATCGGAAGGATGTGCCATGCGGATCAGACACGCCGCGGGGGCCGCCGCCCTCGCGCTCATGCTCGCCCTCGCGGGCTGCAGCGGCTCGACGACAACAGGAGGGGACGGGGCGTCGTCCTCGCCGCCCGACTCCAGTCCGAGTGCCGAACCCACAGACGACGGCATGTCCTCGGATGCCGCTCTCATGCTCGCCGAGTCGTCCCTCGGGACGATCGTCGTGGATGGGGAAGGCATGACGGTGTACATGTTCGACAACGACACGCAGGGGACGGCCACGAGCGCCTGCACCGGCCAGTGCCTCGCGAACTGGCCGATCGTCACGACGGACAGCGCCACGCCGGTCGTCGACGGTGTCACGGGAGAGGTCGCGACGATCGACTCGCCGGACGGGAAGAAGCAGATCACCCTGAACGGCTGGCCGTTGTACTACTTCGCCGGGGACTCGGCCGCCGGAGACACCGCCGGCCAGGGTGTCAACGACGTCTGGTGGGTTCTCTCACCCGCGGGGGAGAAGATCGGCGGCTGATCGGGGCACGCATCGGGCGTCGCGGAGACTCCCTCACGGCGAGGATGGCCCGGGCAGGCCCACCGTCGCCAGATGCTCGGGCACGCGGACGTTCCAGCCGAGCTCCCGCTTGATCCGCGCGCGGAGGGCGTCCGCCGCGGCCGGTTCGCCATGCGTGACATAGACGACGCGTGGCGGTGAGGCCGTCGCGCGCATCCAGGTGAGGATCCCCTCGGCATCCGCGTGTGCCGACATCGTGTCGATGGAGACGACTTCGGCGCGGATGGGAACGTCCCGTCCGAAGATCCGCACGTCGGTCGCACCGCCGAGGAGGGCGGACCCGCGGGTGCCGCCGGCCTGGAAACCGGTCAGCACGACGGCGTTCCGCGGGTCGGGGCCGTAGGCCGTGAGGTGGTGGAGTATCCGCCCGCCGGTGAGCATGCCGCTCGCCGAGATGATGATCATCGGCCCTCCGCGCAGGTTGAGCAGCTTCGACTCATCGACGGTGTGGACGGGTGTGGCCAGCTCGTACAGCCGCCGCACATCGGACGGGGACAGCCGGTGCTGATCGGGATGCCGTGAGTAGACGTCCGCGACGCTGACCGCCATCGGGCTGTTCAAGAAGATCGGCACGTCGGGGATCTCGCCCCGCTCGCGGAGCCGGGACAGGTGCAGCAGCACCGTCTCGGTCCGGCCCACCGCGAACGCGGGGATGAGGACGACGCCGCCTCGGCGCACGACCCGTCGGACCACGTCACCCAGCACGCGTTCCGGGTCGACCTCGCCATGGTGCCGGTCGCCGTAGGTGGACTCGGTCACGAGGACGTCGGCCGGCTCGAAGGGATGCGGCGGTCGCATCAGCGGGTCGTCGGAGCGGCCGAGGTCCCCGGTGAAGTGCACGAGACGGTCCGAGACGCGCAGGCGCACACCCGTGGCGCCCAGGATGTGGCCGGCCGGGACCAACCGGACGGCCACGCCCGGACCGAGCGAGCGCTCCTCGCCTTCGGGGAGGATCTCGAACCGGTCCAGAGCCCGCTGGGCATCCGCCTCCGTGTACAGCGGCCGCGGGTCGGCGTGCGAGGACCACAAGTGCTTCGCGGCGAAGCGGGCTTCCTCCTCGAGCAGGTGACCGCTGTCGGGCAGCATGATCCGGCACAGCTCGAGGGTGCCCTCGCTGGCGTAGATCCGCCCGGCGAAGCCGTCGCGCACCAGCGCCGGTAGATAGCCCGAATGATCCAGATGCGCATGACTGACGACGACGGCGTCGACAGAATCCGGGCGCACCGGGAACGGAGCCCGGTTCCGCTCACGGAGCACCTTGAACCCCTGGAAGAGCCCGCAGTCCACCAGCATGCGGAAAGACCCGTTCTGCACGAGGTACCGAGAGCCGGTCACCGAATCCGCCGCGCCGAAGAACGACAGGGTCGGGGAATCGGTGCCGCGCGGCGCGGCCGTCACGTCCTTCATGACCTCAGCCTGTCGGCCGCCCGCTGGCGGGGGCGGGACCATCGTCACGTCGGCTTCACTCGAAGCCGCAGACCCTCAGACCTCGATGCCGACGCTCGCCGAGCAGCGGGCGCGTTCCTCGTCGCTCAGCCGCAGGTCGGCGGCCTTCGCCGAATCGGCGATCGACGCGGGGCGGCGGGCGCCCGGGATCGGGACGACGAGCGGGCTGAGCGAGAGCTCCCACGCGAGCACGACCTGCTGCGGGCTCACGCCGTGCCGCTCGCCGATCTCACGGAAGACGGTGAAGCGGTCGCCGACGGTGCGGCCGCCGCCGCCGGTGCCGCCGAGCGGGCTCCAGGGCAGGAACGCGATGCCGTGGGCGTCGCAGTACCTCAGCTCCCCGTAGCTGCCGGGGTGTCGCGGCGAGAACTCGTTCTGCACGCTGGTGAGGTTGCCCTCGCCCAGCACCTGCTGCGCGATCTCGATCTCCTCGACGCTCGCGTTCGAGATGCCGACGGCGCGGATGAGGCCCTCGGCCTGCAGGGTCTTGAGGTTCTCCATGATCTCGCCGTAGACCATCCAGCGGTCCGGGCGGTGGTACTGGTACAGGTCGATGACGTCGACGCCGAGGTTCTCCATCGACCGCTGGACCGCCGAGCGCAGGTAGGCCAGGGAACCGTCGCGCCCGAAATCCTTCTCCGCGGTCCGGGTGATGCCGCCCTTCGTCGCCACGAGGATGCCGGAGGTGTCCCCGTCCCAGGAACGCAGCGCGTCCCGCACGATGCGCTCGTTGTGGCCCATCTCCTCCCACGAGGGGGCGTAGATGTCGGCGGTGTCGATGAACGTGACGCCGGCCTCCAGCGCGGCGTGCACGGTCGCGATGGCCTCCGCGCGCTCCGGGTAGACGCGGTCGTTGTTCATCGACATGGGCATTCCGCCGAGGCCGATCGCGGAGACGGTGAACTCTCCGATGCTGCGCTGGTTCACGGTGACTCCTCTGTCCGTGGATGCCCGTGGGCTGATCGTCGCGTCCGTCCACTCTCTCAGACGGGCCGCCGCGCGCGGTCAGAAGTCAGTGAGCCGCTCCGGTCTGAGGCGATCGTCACCAGCCGGGAGCCAGCACGCCCGCCGCGAGCACCATCATGCCCGCGACCGCGCCGGTCACGGTAGCCCCCGCGAAGAGTGCGCGCTCGGCGCGGCGGCGACGCCGCGCGGTGCGCGGGTCGGGGCTGACCGTCCCGGTCGACGCCTTGGCCGATGCGAGCGTCTCGTATCGGCCGATCGGCTGCGCGCGGGAATCGAACGCGACGTAGCTGCCATCCGCCGTGGATTCGACGAAGCCCACGAACTCTCCGCGGCGGCTGCCGACGACGAGGCCGTCCTCGACGGGCGCCCACGTGACGATGGGAAGGGAGTGCAGCAGCGGAGCGCTCATCGGGGCCTCTTTCCGGCGGATGGTCGACCTCGGACTCTGTGGAGACCGATTGGTAACTTGGTTGGTAAGTTACTTGCTAACTGAGTTACTCGCAAGTCCGATATAGTCATCGCACGTCGTCCACCCGGGGCGAAGGGATGTGGGGCCGCGCATGACCGAGACCGTTCCGGCGTCGCGCGCCTACTGGTACCCCGAGGACGAGACGAGGGCGTTGCGCGTCGGCGTGCTGGAGGCGCTGCGGATGTACCGGGCGGCGGAGACCGCCATGCGGCGCCGCACGCAGCAATCGATGGCGATGGGGGAGAACGAGCTCCTCGTCCTCCGTTTCATCACGCGAGCGACCGGGCGTGGCGAGCAGGTCACGCCGATCGACCTGGCGCGGTACCTCGGCCTCAGCACGGCATCCATCACGGCGCTCCTGGACCGGCTGGAGCGGAGCGACCATGTGCGTCGTCATCCGCACCCCACCGACCGGCGCAAGGTGATCATCACGACGACGTCGCAGACGGAGGATGAGATCCGCGCGACCCTCGGGCAGATGCACACGCGCATGCACGACGCGACCGCCGGGATCACGGCGGAGGAGGCGAAGGTCATCATCGACTTCCTGGAGCGCATGCGTGCCGCGGTCGACGAGGTCGATGCTCATGCCTCTGGTGTGTCAGGGGGCAAACGTGCTCCCACGGCGGGGAATACGCGAAAATAGTTCTCTGTCGAGACCTTGTCGCTGGGTGAAGGAGGCGGGGCGAATGCCATACCGTACGAAGGAAACGCTGGAGATCTGGCTCGAGGAGTTCTACACCCTCGGCCATGCGATGGCGGAGACCCTCAAGGTGATGCCGCAGGACGGCAGCGAGGGCGGCGACACGGGGCTCGTCGGCATCACGCTCATGAGCGCGCAGACGATCACCTACATCCAGCCCGAGCCGCCGGGTTCGACGAACTGGATGATCACCTTCGAGGCCCGCGACACGGCGGTGGTGCTCGACGCCGACGGTGCGATGCGCCTGTCCCAGGAGCTCGCCGTCGTGTCGGAGCTGTGCCGTTTCCTGCAGCAGCGGTCGGAGGAGTACATGGCCGCCGGCGGCGAGGACTGACCCTCAGCTGATCCGCGTGTCGCCGGGTGCCGCCACCCGCAGCCACCGGTAGCCGAAAGCCTCCAGCTCGACCTCGGTGCGTCCGCGTGACCCGAGCGGCAGCCGTTCGGCTCCGTGCAGGTCGAGGAGCATCGTGCCCTCCTCGACCGCACCGAGGTCGAGGGCGACGCGCACCGGCACGTCGCTGAAGTTGTGCAGGGCCACCATGCGTCCGACGTCAGAGCGCAGCTCGTGCGCGAGCACGCCCGCCGCGTCATGGTCGAGGACCCGGGGTGTGCCCCACCCGATCTCCGACGATGTGCGATAGCGCTTGATGAGCTGCTGGATGAACCGCAGCAGCGATCCTTCGTCCGCGCGCTGATGCAGCGCGTTGACGTGCTCCGGGGCGTAGCCGTCTGTCGGGATCGGCGCCACGAGCCGGCCCGGCGCCGCCCGCGAGAACCCGCCGTTCTTGCCGTCCGACCACTGCATGGGCGTGCGCACCGACGTGCGTCCCTGAATCTCCGGGTTCTCCCCCATGCCGATCTCCTCGCCGTAGAACAGCACCGGCGTTCCGGGCAGCGAGAACAGGAGGCTGTAGACCATCCGGATGCGCCGCGGGTCGCCGCCGAGCATCGTGGGCAGTCGTCGCGTGATGCCGCGCCCGTAGACACGCTGCGCCTCGTCCGGCGCGAAGACCTCGAACACCTCCTCGCGCTCGGCTTCCGTCAGCTTGTCCAGGGTCAGCTCGTCGTGGTTGCGCACGAAGTTCGCCCAGCCCGCCTCCGGCGGAACGTCGGGGCGGGAGCGCAGCGCCTTGACGAGCGGCGCCGGATCCTGCCGGGCCAGGGACAGGTACAGCGCCTGCATGCCGAGGAAGTCGAACTGCAGGTCGAGCTCGCCGCCTCGCTGTCCGCCGAAGAACTTCACCTGGTCCCGGTAGGGCACGTTGACCTCGCCGAGCAGCGCGGCGTCGCCGACCCGGCGCTGCAGGAAGCGCTTCAGGTCGCGGAGGAGTTCGTGCGGGTCGCCGACGTCGACCCCGTCCGGCGGCTCGATGAAGAACGGGACCGCGTCGAGGCGGAATCCCGAGACGCCGAGCGCCAGCCAGAACCCGATCGTCTTGGCGATCTCGTCGCGCACACGCGGGTTCGCGACGTTCAGGTCGGGCTGGTGCCGGTAGAAGACGTGCTGGAAGTACTGGCCGGTGCGCTCGTCGTACTCCCACACGCTCGCCTCCTCGCCCGGGAATACCGTCGGCTCCTCCTGCGCGGGCGGCTCGTCGCGCCAGACGTAGAAGTCGCGGTACGGGGAGGTGCGACTGCGCCGCGCCGACACGAACCACGGGTGCTTGTCGGACGTGTGGTTCACGACGAGGTCGATGATGACCCGCATGCCGCGGTCGCGGGCGGTGCGGATCACCTCGACGAAGTCGCCGTGGTTGCCCAGCCGCGGGTCGATCCCGTAGAAGTCGCTGATGTCGTAGCCGTCGTCACGGTCGGGGGTCGGGTAGAACGGCATGAGCCACAGGCACGTGACGCCGAGGTCCGCCAGGTAGTCGATGCGCCGCGCGAGGCCCGCGAAGTCGCCCACCCCGTCGTCGTTGTCATCCATGTAGGTCTCGACGTCGAGGCAGTAGATCACCGCGGACTTCCACCACAGGTCGCTCGTGTCGGTGATCTTCACAGGCTCCTCCTTAGGGCCGGGAGGAGCTCGCGCTCTGCGCGCTCCAGGAATGCGGCCTGATCCGGTCCGATGCTGTGGATGTAGACGCGGTCGAAGCCGAGCCGGACGAGCGCGGCGATGCGCTCCGCAATCTGCACGCCATCGCTGCCGACGAGGGCGCCGTTGCGCAGCTCCTCGTCCGTGGGGTCTCCGGCGAGCGCATCGAAGTCCTCGGGCTGCTCGATGTCCCAGAGCGACCTGCGGATGACGCTGTGCCGCCACTGATCGCGCGTGACGGCGAGCGCCGCGTCATCGGTGTCCTCCAGTGCGATGTGCACCTGGAGGACGCGAGGGCCTGGGCCGTCGGCATCCCGGTAGGCCTGGATGACGCCGGCCAGCACGTCGGGCGGCTGCGCGACCGTCGCGAGCCCGTTCGCCCAGCCCGCGACCCACGCCGCCGTCTCCGCGGTGACGGCGGCGCCGAGAAGCGGGGGAGGGGCGGAAGGCCGGCTCCACACCCGGGCGCGGTGCACCTCGATCTCGCCGCTGCGGGTCACCTCCTCGCCGGCCAGGAGCGCGCGGATCACCTCGACCGACTGAGCGAGGCGTTCATTGCGCCGCGACTTGGGCGGCCACGCGTCGCCCGTCACGTGCTCGTTCATCGCCTCGCCGCTGCCGAGCGCGGCCCAGAAGCGGCCCGGGAACATCTCCTCGAGCGTCGCGATGGCCTGCGCCGTGATCACGGGGTGGTACCGCTGCCCGGGCGCCGTGACGACGCCGAGCGAGAACGAGGTGGAGGCCAGGGCCGCACCGAGCCAGCTCCACGCGTACCCCGACTCGCCCTGCCGCACGCCCCACGGCGCGAGGTGGTCGGAGCACATCGCGCCGTCGAAGCCCGCCTGCTCGGCCCGGACCACCGCGTCCAGCAGGGCGCCGGGCGGGAGCTGTTCATGGGAGGCATGGAATCCGATGAGCACCATGCGGGCGAGTCTGCGGTGTGCGCAGGGAGTGCTCAAGGCTCTTGCGCCGAGGGGTGCGGTCGGTTTATGGGCTGACCGGCCCCGGTAGGCTGGCGCTGTGACTGAGAGCAAGGCCGAGGGAACGAACGCCGGCGCGCTGTGGGGAGGACGGTTCGCATCCGGACCGTCGCCCGAGCTGGTGGCCCTCAGCAGGTCGACCCACTTCGACTGGGTCCTGGCCCTCTACGACCTCGCCGGGTCGCACGCCCACGCGAAGGCGCTCGCCGCCGCGGGGTACCTGACCGTCGACGAGGAGGAGGGCATGCACGCCGGGCTCGACGCCCTGGCTCGTGCCATCCAGGAGGGGACTCTGGTCGCACAGCCCGGCGACGAGGACGTGCACGGCGCCCTCGAGGCGGCCCTCATCGCGGAGATCGGACCCGAGCTCGGCGGCAAGCTGCGCGCGGGGCGGAGCCGCAATGATCAGATCGCGACGCTCGTCCGCATGTATCTGCTCGACCACGCGCGGGTGATCGCACGGGACATCCTGCGCGTCATCGACGCGGTCGTGGCGCAGGCTGAAGCACACCCGACCGCGGTCATGCCGGGCCGGACGCACCTGCAGCACGCCCAGCCGATCCTCCTCGCCCACCACCTGCAGGCCCATGCGTGGCCGCTCGTGCGCGATCTGGAGCGCCTCCGCGACTGGGCGGCGCGCGCCAGCGTCTCGCCGTACGGCGGGGGAGCGCTCGCCGGTGCCACGCTGGGCCTCGATCCGCAGCTCGTGGCCTCCGAGCTCGGGCTCGCCCGCCCCGCTGAGAACTCCCTCGACGGCACGGCCGCGCGTGACGTCGTGGCGGAGTTCGCCTTCATCGCCGCGATGATCGGCGTCGACCTGTCGCGCTTCGCGGAGGATGTCATCCTCTGGAACACCCGCGAGTTCGGGTTCGTCACGCTCGACGACGGCTACTCGACGGGCTCGAGCATCATGCCGCAGAAGAAGAATCCCGACATCGCCGAGCTCGCGCGCGGCAAGGCGGGCCGTCTGATCGGCAACCTCTCCGGGCTCCTGGCCACGCTGAAGGGCCTCCCGCTCGCGTACAACCGCGATCTGCAGGAGGACAAGGAGCCGGTGTTCGACTCCGTCACCACCTTGGAGGTCGTACTGCCCGCCTTCGCCGGGATGATCGCCACGCTGCGCTTCGACACGGAGCGGATGGCGGCGCTCGCGCCGGAGGGCTTCTCCCTCGCCACGGACGTCGCCGAGTGGCTCGTCAAGCGCGGCGTGCCGTTCCGGGACGCGCACGAGGTCTCGGGCGCCCTCGTGCAGGCGTGCGAAAGCCGCGGGATCGGGCTGGAGGATGCCGACGACGAGCTTCTGGAGAAGGTGTCCGCGCATCTGACACCGGCCGTCCGCGAGGTGCTGACGGTCGACGGGTCGGTCTCGAGCCGCACCGGCGCCGGCGGTACGGCACCCGTCCGCGTCACGGAGCAGCGCGCGGAGCTCACCGCCCGCGCGCAGGCGGCCGTGCACGCGCTCGGACTCTGAGCTATCTCCTGATATCTCTGAGGTATAAGCTCAAGACTGATATTCATCACTGATAAGCGTTATGCTTATCCCATGAGCATCGCCGTGATCGCCGACATCGTCGGCTCGCGCGATCTGCCGGATCGGGATGCCGCGCAGCGCGCGATCGAGGCCGCCATCGCGCGCGTCGAGCGGGAGCATCCCGCGGCAGCCCGCGCCCTCACGGCCACGGTGGGAGACGAGTTCCAGGGCGTCTACGCCTCGCTTCCGGCCGCTCTGCGGTCGCTCCTCCTGCTGCAGCTCGCGCTCCCCGACGGCATCCAGTGCCGATTCGGCATCGGCGTGGGCGAGGTCGCCGCCGTCGCCTCGGCGCAGGGCGCGATCTCAGACGGTCCCGGCTGGTGGGCGGCGCGCGACGCGATCGAGCAGGTGCACCGGCTGGAAGACCGCGCCGTGCCGAGCGCGCGCACGCGCATCGTCGGAGCCCCGGGGGAGGATGCCGACATGGCCGCGGACATCCTCTACGCCAACGCGTACCTGCTCGCGCGCGACGAGATCGTCGGCGCGATGACCGGGCGCGCGCGGCGCCTCGCCTACGGCCGCTGTCTCGGCGTGACGCAGCGCGAACTCGCCCGGGCGGAAGGCATCACGCAGTCCGCCGTGTCGCAGGCACTGGCCGGCTCCGGAGCGGCCCCGGTCGTGGCCGGGTTCCAGGCGCTGCAGGAGGAGACGGCCCGATGATCGGCGCGGGCGTCGTGCTGCTCTGCGTCGGCATCGCAGACCTCATCCGGCTGTACGCCGCCCGGGGCTGGAGGGTCGCGTTCTTCGCCGTCGCCGCGCTCCTCGTGCTGCTCGGCTCCGCCGGCGCGGACGCCGCGGTGTGGAGCTTCGTCGGGTTCGCCGTCGCCGCCGTGTGGGTGCTGTCCACCCCGGAACGGCGCGGGGGCAGGGCCGGACTCTGGCCCGTCGTCCTCGTCGCCGCGGTGTGCGTCGCCGCCGTCGCGCACACCGGTGCGCGCGCCGCGCAGGGCCCGCTCGGCGCCCTGTGGCCGGAGCGCTCTCCGCTCGGCGCCGTGAGCCTGGACGTGGCCGTGCTCGTCCTCGGGGCGGTCGTGTTCCTGCTCGAATCCGGCAACGTCATCGTCCGCGCCGCCCTTCGCGGCGGCGACGTGCCCGCGGAGGAGGACCGGCAGGCGCTGCAAGGCGGCCGGCTGATCGGCCCGCTCGAGCGCGCACTCGTCTTCGCCCTCACGCTCACCGGCGCCTTCACACTGCTGGCAGCCGTCCTGGCGGCCAAGGGCATCGTGCGCTTCCCGGAGATCTCCCGCGACGGCGACGGCGGCACGCGAGCGGAGTACTTCCTCGTGGGCAGCCTCGTCAGCTGGGTCACCGCCCTGGTCGCGGCGTTCCTCGTCTGGTGGGGCGGCGTCTGAGCGGGGACGGCCGCCCGGCGGTCGCGCCGCGCGGGGCGCCCGCCCGCCGCTGATAGCCTGAATCGCGTGTCATCCGAAGCCTTGACGACTGCCGTCGTCGCCAACGACCCCGCGTTCGAGAACGTGTGGGACGAGGTGGTCTGGCGCGGTCTGGTCCATGTGTCCACCGACCAGGATGCGCTGCGCGCACTGCTCGGCGGAGAGTCGATCACGTACTACTGCGGCTTCGATCCCACAGCCCCGAGCCTGCACCTCGGAAACCTGGTCCAGCTTCTGCTGCTGCGACGCCTGCAACTGGCCGGGCACAAGCCGCTCGGGCTCGTCGGCGGGTCCACGGGACTCATCGGCGACCCGCGGCCCTCGGCCGAGCGCACGCTCAACACGAAGGACACCGTCGCGGAGTGGGTCGGCTACCTCCGCTCCCAGATCGAGCGGTTCCTGAGCTTCGAGGGTGACAACGCCGCGCGCGTGGTCAACAACCTCGACTGGACCGCGCCGCTGTCGGCCATCGACTTCCTGCGCGAGATCGGCAAGCACTACCGCGTCGGCACGATGCTGAAGAAGGATGCCGTCGCGGCACGGCTCAACTCCGACGCGGGGATCAGCTACACCGAGTTCAGCTACCAGATCCTCCAGGGCCTGGACTACCTCGAGCTCTTCCGGTCGTACGACTGCATGCTCCAGACCGGTGGCAGCGATCAATGGGGGAACCTCACGAGCGGAGTGGATCTCATCCATCGCGTCGAGGGCGCCGCCGTGCACGCGATCGGCACGCCGCTGATCACGAACAGCGACGGCACCAAGTTCGGCAAGAGCGAGGGCAACGCGATCTGGCTCGACCCGGCCATGTGCAGCCCGTACCGGATGTACCAGTTCTGGCTCAACACCGACGACGCCGACGTCATCTCCCGGCTCAAGGTCTTCACGTTCCTGACGAGTGCGGAGATCGCCGACTACGAGAAGCTCGTCGCGGAGGAGCCCTTCCGCCGCGCCGCGCAGAAGCGGCTCGCGCTGGAGGTGACGGCGACCGTGCACGGACTCGACGCGACGGCGAAGGTCATCGCCGCATCCGAGGCCCTCTTCGGCCAGGGCGACCTGACGACGCTGGATGCCGAGACGCTGCGCACCGCGCTCGAGGAACTGCCCCATGCCGACGCTCCGATCGGAACGTCCGTCGTGCAAGCCCTCGTCGACACGGGACTCGTGGCGAGCCTCAGCGAGGGCCGGCGCGCGATCGCGCAAGGCGGCGTCGCACTGGACGGCGTCAAGGTCGCCGACGAAGCGGCCGTCGTCACCGGCGCGCTGCCGGGTGGCGTCTCCATCCTGCGCCGTGGCAAGAAGAGCCTCGCGGGCGTGCTCGTCACCCAGGACTGAGCCGCCGGATGCCGTTCACGCCGGCACACGCGGTGATCGCGCTTCCGTTCCTGCGCACTCCGCTCCTGCCTGCCGCGATCGCCGTCGGCGCGATGACCCCCGATCTTCCGCTGTTCGTCCGCGGGACGCCGCTGACCTACCACCTCACCCACACGAACGTCCTCCTGACCGCGCTGATCGCCCTGGTCCTGCTGCTCGTCTGGTGGGCCGTCCTTCGTCCCGCGGTGCGCGAGCTCAGCCCGCGCCGGCTTGCCGCGCGTCTGCCGCGGGAGTGGGATGCCGTCGGCCCGGACATCGTCCACACGCTTCGCCGGCAGCGCTCCGGCCCTCGCCGTCCGGCCTGGCGGGATGCCTCGACCCGGCTCACCCTCGTGGCGGTCTCGCTGCTGCTCGGCGTCGTCTCGCACGTCGTGTGGGACGCGTTCACGCACGAAGGACGCTGGGGAGTGCAGGTGCTTCCGGCGCTCGCTGCGGAATGGGGATCGCTGCCGGGCTACAAATGGATCCAGCACGGGTCGAGCGTGTTCGGGGTCGCGGTGATCGCGACCTGGTCTGCCGTGTGGCTCGTGCGACGACATCGCGACGACGTCGTCGACCGCGTGCTGCCTGCCGGCGTCCGGTGGGCATGGTGGCTGTCGCTCCCCGCCATCCTGGCGGCCGCGTGGCTTGCCGGGCTCGCAGCGCTCGGGCCGTTCACCGACGGTTTCACGCCGCAGCATCTCGGTTACCTCGTCCTGCCGCCTGCCTGCGCGGTGTGGGGTTCTGTCACGCTTGTGCTCTGCGTCGTGGTCCAGGTGCTGCGTCGCCGCTGAGGCTCATCCGCGCCACGCGGGTTCGTCCTCACCCCACGGACGCGGGGCCGCGTAATCCTCCGGACCGCCGACGTAGCGCACTGCCGGTGCGGCGGTGACGACGTCGTGTCCCGCGACGCGGAAGCTCTGCGTGTGCCCCCGGGGATCGGAGGACGCCGGGGAGACGGCGCCGGCCGTGCGCGGCATCCCGAGAAGCTCCGCGGCGACGCGCCGCAGACTCGTCTCGGCCATCCAGCTGCCGCCTTCGGTCGAGCGGCGTTCCAGAAGGCGGATGATGCCGGCGGCCAGGAGGTAGCCCGCCGAGTGATCGAGCGCCTGCGCCGGCAGCACACCCGGCGTCTCGCCGTCGGTGGATTCGATCATCGCTATTCCGCTGGCCGCCTGGACGATGCTGTCGAATCCGCGGGTGTCAGGCTCTCCCCACGCGGAGAGGCGGCCGACGATGACGCCCGGCCGCCGTGCGGCCAGGGCGGCAGGGGCCAGGCCGAGCCGGTCGAGTGCGACGGGACGGTAGCCGAGGACGACGACGTCGGCGGATGCCAGCAGTTCGGCGAACCGGGCGGCGCCGGGTCCTGATGCGAGGTCGAGCAGAGCCGACCGCTTGCCGTGCCCGGTGTCCAGGTGCTGCGCGGGGATCTCCGGCATCCGTGGGGGATCGATCCGCAGCACGTCGGCGCCGAGCAGGGCGAGGGTGCGGGTGGCGACAGGGCCGGCGATCACCCGGGTCAGGTCGAGCACCCGGATTCCCGAGAGCGGGGCCGCGGGCGTGGGGCGGGGGAGCGGTCGCGGTCGGCCGTCACCCAGCCGGCGATCGGCGACGAGCGGCGCCGTCCGCAGGCGCGCGTCGAGGACGGGGTCTTCTGGACGCACCGTGGCGCAGATCCCCCCGGTCGACGCGATCCGGCGGGACGCCTCCCCGGCCTCCAGTCCGGCAAGGACGGCGGCCACATCCTCGCGGCCGTCCTCGGCCGACAGCCCCAGGCCTTCCCGTAGCGCGGCGGCGTGGTGCGGGTAGTTGCCGTGTGTGCGCACCCACCCGTCGGCGGTGCGGAAGAACCCGGACAGGGGAGCGAACGCGTCGGGCTGGCTGCCGTCGATGCGCAGGTGCCGCTCGCTCGAGTACGCCGTCGCGATGCGGACAGGGTCGAGACCCGGCTCACCGCCGCCTGCGATCCGCGCCGCGGCCGCTGCGGCGTCGAAGACACTCCGCGCGGCGAGGCCACCCACATCCAGACGTGCGGCCAGCGGTACCCGGGCCGCGACGGCGCCGGAATCATCCATGGCCCGAGGGTAGTCATCGCCCGCAGACGACACCAGAGCGCGAAACCGCGGAAACATGCGGGGACGACGGCGACACGCCCGGGATGCGGGCCGGATTTGCCCAACTCGCGAGGCCCGCGTAACTTATTACTTGTTCGCCCCACAGGGAAGCGGAGAGGCCGAGAGCCTTACCCCCCTCAAGCGGAGAACCACCCCCCAGTTTAAAGGCCACTCCTTGAGTGCGCCGGGCCCCCGGGTCTAAACTGGAGGTTCCCACTCCTCGAATGCTTGTCGATGAGTGCTGCCGGAGACGCCGAAAACAGTCACGGACAGCCGATTTGACATGCTGAGCGAGAGGGATAAGATAGAGAAGTTGCCCCGCGGGCCGGCTGAAACGCTGAGACGCAGGGCACCCGATCTAGCTTCGTGAGATGTCGTCACTGACAGCTGCTCTCGACTTCGAGTCGCGAAACGCCGATTTGACAAGCGGATCACGAAGTATAAGATAGAGAAGTTGCCCTGCGGGTGAAGCTGAGAAGCCGAACAGCAGGAGCATCCGATCCTTGAGAACTCAACAGCGTGCACTTGTCAAATGCCAAATAACCTCGTTCCAGCTTCGGCTGGAAGAGATTCCTTTGGATCAAAGTCCGACCTTCGGGTCGGCAACGGATAGTCAGCAATGACATTCATTTGGTCAGATCAAACTCGCTCGGTCGAACCTATTCCGGTCCGATCGCAGCAACATTCTTTTACGGAGAGTTTGATCCTGGCTCAGGATGAACGCTGGCGGCGTGCTTAACACATGCAAGTCGAACGGTGAAAGAGAGCTTGCTCTCTGGATCAGTGGCGAACGGGTGAGTAACACGTGAGCAATCTGCCCCTGACTCTGGGATAAGCGCTGGAAACGGCGTCTAATACCGGATACGAGCTGCGAAGGCATCTTCAGCAGCTGGAAAGAATTTCGGTCAGGGATGAGCTCGCGGCCTATCAGCTAGTTGGTGAGGTAATGGCTCACCAAGGCGTCGACGGGTAGCCGGCCTGAGAGGGTGACCGGCCACACTGGGACTGAGACACGGCCCAGACTCCTACGGGAGGCAGCAGTGGGGAATATTGCACAATGGGCGCAAGCCTGATGCAGCAACGCCGCGTGAGGGACGACGGCCTTCGGGTTGTAAACCTCTTTTAGCAGGGAAGAAGCGAAAGTGACGGTACCTGCAGAAAAAGCGCCGGCTAACTACGTGCCAGCAGCCGCGGTAATACGTAGGGCGCAAGCGTTATCCGGAATTATTGGGCGTAAAGAGCTCGTAGGCGGTTTGTCGCGTCTGCTGTGAAAACCCGAGGCTCAACCTCGGGCCTGCAGTGGGTACGGGCAGACTAGAGTGCGGTAGGGGAGATTGGAATTCCTGGTGTAGCGGTGGAATGCGCAGATATCAGGAGGAACACCGATGGCGAAGGCAGATCTCTGGGCCGTAACTGACGCTGAGGAGCGAAAGGGTGGGGAGCAAACAGGCTTAGATACCCTGGTAGTCCACCCCGTAAACGTTGGGAACTAGTTGTGGGGTCCATTCCACGGATTCCGTGACGCAGCTAACGCATTAAGTTCCCCGCCTGGGGAGTACGGCCGCAAGGCTAAAACTCAAAGGAATTGACGGGGACCCGCACAAGCGGCGGAGCATGCGGATTAATTCGATGCAACGCGAAGAACCTTACCAAGGCTTGACATATACGAGAACGCTGCAGAAATGTAGAACTCTTTGGACACTCGTAAACAGGTGGTGCATGGTTGTCGTCAGCTCGTGTCGTGAGATGTTGGGTTAAGTCCCGCAACGAGCGCAACCCTCGTTCTATGTTGCCAGCACGTAATGGTGGGAACTCATGGGATACTGCCGGGGTCAACTCGGAGGAAGGTGGGGATGACGTCAAATCATCATGCCCCTTATGTCTTGGGCTTCACGCATGCTACAATGGCCGGTACAAAGGGCTGCAATACCGCAAGGTGGAGCGAATCCCAAAAAGCCGGTCCCAGTTCGGATTGAGGTCTGCAACTCGACCTCATGAAGTCGGAGTCGCTAGTAATCGCAGATCAGCAACGCTGCGGTGAATACGTTCCCGGGTCTTGTACACACCGCCCGTCAAGTCATGAAAGTCGGTAACACCTGAAGCCGGTGGCCCAACCCTTGTGGAGGGAGCCGTCGAAGGTGGGATCGGTAATTAGGACTAAGTCGTAACAAGGTAGCCGTACCGGAAGGTGCGGCTGGATCACCTCCTTTCTAAGGAGCATCTGGCACCCTCGGGTGTCCAGGCCCCTGATCAGAGCGAATGTCTCTGCAGGGAGCTCATGGGTGGAACATTTGACAAGGTGCCGGAAGACGAACATCGAAATCAGTACGCTGCTTGCAGCTGGAAACGTTCGATGCGAGTCAGCCGACACATGCACGCTGTTGGGTCCTGAGGGACCGGATGCGCTCCGATCTACGGATCGGGAGCAGACGAACCTCAGGACCTTTTCTGATTGCCATCACGGCAAGCTGGGAAGGTACCGCCCGTACTTTGAGAACTACACAGTGGACGCGAGCATCTTTGAACTGACGCAAGTCAGTTCATATAGATGATCTTAAAGATCATTAGTCAATTTCGAGTCGGACTTCGGTCCGAACCGATTCTTGATAAAACTCATGTGATTTCAAGTCTTTAAGAGCAAACGGTGGATGCCTTGGCATCTGGAGCCGAAGAAGGACGTAGCAATCTGCGATAAGCCTCGGGGAGTGGATAAGCACACTTTGATCCGAGGATCTCCGAATGGGGAAACCCCGCTGGGCGGCTTGCCGACCCAGTGACTCCCGCCTGAATATATAGGGCGGGTAGAGGGAACGTGGGGAAGTGAAACATCTCAGTACCCACAGGAAGAGAAAGCAACCGCGATTCCGTTAGTAGTGGCGAGCGAAACCGGAACAGGCTAAACCGAGTACGTGTGATATCCGGCAGGAGTTGCGTATTCGGGGTTGTGGGACTTTTCAGGCTGCTCTGCCGAGCAGCCGGCGTTACAAGAAGGTATAGACGAACTGGATTGAAAGCCAGGTCATAGAGGGTGCCAACCCCGTAGTCGAAATGCCTCTCTTGACGCGAAGAGTATCCCAAGTAGCACGGGGCCCGAGAAATCCCGTGTGAATCTGTCAGGACCACCTGATAAGCCTAAATACTCCCAGATGACCGATAGCGGACAAGTACCGTGAGGGAAAGGTGAAAAGTACCCCGGGAGGGGAGTGAAATAGTACCTGAAACCGTTTGCTTACAAACCGTTGGAGCCTCCTTAGTAGGGGTGACAGCGTGCCTTTTGAAGAATGAGCCTGCGAGTTAGCGATACGTGGCGAGGTTAACCCGTGAGGGGTAGCCGTAGCGAAAGCGAGTCTGAATAGGGCGATTCAGTCGCGTGTCCTAGACCCGAAGCGAAGTGATCTATCCATGGCCAGGTTGAAGCGACGGTAAGACGTCGTGGAGGACCGAACCCACTTAGGTTGAAAACTGAGGGGATGAGCTGTGGATAGGGGTGAAAGGCCAATCAAACTTCGTGATAGCTGGTTCTCTCCGAAATGCATTTAGGTGCAGCGTTGCGTGTTTCTTGCCGGAGGTAGAGCTACTGGATGGCCGATGGGCCCTACAAGGTTACTGACGTCAGCCAAACTCCGAATGCCGGTAAGTGAGAGCGCAGCAGTGAGACTGTGGGGGATAAGCTTCATAGTCGAGAGGGAAACAACCCAGACCACCAACTAAGGTCCCAAAGCGCGTGCTAAGTGGGAAAGGATGTGGAGTTGCCTTGACAACCAGGAGGTTGGCTTAGAAGCAGCCACCCTTGAAAGAGTGCGTAATAGCTCACTGGTCAAGTGATTCCGCGCCGACAATGTAACGGGGCTCAAGCACGCCACCGAAGTTGTGGCATTGACATTATTGGTAGGCCTTCGTGGTCCAGCCGTGTTGATGGGTAGGAGAGCGTCGTGTGGCCAGCGAAGCGGCGGTGTGAACCAGCCGTGGAGGCCACACGAGTGAGAATGCAGGCATGAGTAGCGAAAGACGTGTGAGAAACACGTCCTCCGAAAGACCAAGGGTTCCAGGGTCAAGCTAATCTTCCCTGGGTAAGTCGGGACCTAAGGCGAGGCCGACAGGCGTAGTCGATGGACAACGGGTTGATATTCCCGTACCGGCGAAGAACCGCCCAAACTAATCCAGTAGTGCTAAGTATCTGAATCCCAGTGACTGATCCCTTCGGGGTGACGCTCTGGGCCTAGCGTACGACCCCATTCTGGTGCGGTTAGCGTATTAACAGGTGTGACGCAGGAAGGTAGCCCAACCCGGGCGATGGTTGTCCCGGGGCAAGTGCGTAGGCCGAGAGATAGGCAAATCCGTCTCTCATTAAGGCTGAGACACGATGCGGATAAAAAGTGGGTGATCCTATGCTGCCAAGAAAAGCATCGACGCGAGGTTCTAGCCGCCCGTACCCCAAACCGACTCAGGTGGTCAGGTAGAGAATACCAAGGAGATCGAGAGAATCGTGGTTAAGGAACTCGGCAAAATGCCCCCGTAACTTCGGGAGAAGGGGGGCCTTCGACGTATAAGGACTTGCTCCGAAAGCGTTTGGAGGCCGCAGAGACTAGTGGGTAGCGACTGTTTACTAAAAACACAGGTCCGTGCCAAGTCGCAAGACGATGTATACGGACTGACGCCTGCCCGGTGCTGGAAGGTTAAGAGGACCGGTTAGCCGCAAGGCGAAGCTGAGAATTTAAGCCCCAGTAAACGGCGGTGGTAACTATAACCATCCTAAGGTAGCGAAATTCCTTGTCGGGTAAGTTCCGACCTGCACGAATGGCGTAACGACTTCCCAACTGTCTCAACCGCGAACTCGGCGAAATTGCATTACGAGTAAAGATGCTCGTTACGCGCAGCAGGACGGAAAGACCCCGTGACCTTTACTATAGTTTGGTATTGGTGTTCGGTGTGGCTTGTGTAGGATAGGTGGGAGACTTTGAAGCAGGGACGCCAGTTCTTGTGGAGTCATTGTTGAAATACCACTCTGGTCACTCTGGATATCTAACTTAGAACCGTAATCCGGTTCAGGGACAGTGCCTGATGGGTAGTTTAACTGGGGCGGTTGCCTCCCAAAAAGTAACGGAGGCGCCCAAAGGTTCCCTCAACCTGGTTGGCAATCAGGTGGCGAGTGTAAGTGCACAAGGGAGCTTGACTGTGAGACTGACAGGTCGAGCAGGGACGAAAGTCGGGACTAGTGATCCGGCAGTGGCTTGTGGAAGCGCTGTCGCTCAACGGATAAAAGGTACCTCGGGGATAACAGGCTGATCTTGCCCAAGAGTCCATATCGACGGCATGGTTTGGCACCTCGATGTCGGCTCGTCGCATCCTGGGGCTGGAGTAGGTCCCAAGGGTTGGGCTGTTCGCCCATTAAAGCGGTACGCGAGCTGGGTTTAGAACGTCGTGAGACAGTTCGGTCCCTATCCGCTGCGCGCGCAGGAAGTTTGAGAGGATCTGACCCTAGTACGAGAGGACCGGGTTGGACGAACCTCTGGTGTGTCAGTTGTTCCGCCAGGAGCACCGCTGATTAGCTACGTTCGGGATGGATAACCGCTGAAAGCATCTAAGCGGGAAGCCGGCCTCAAGATGAGACTTCCATGCCTTCGGGCGAGAGGCTCCCAGCCAGACTACTGGGTTGATAGGCCAGATGTGGAAGCGTGGCAACACGTGCAGCTGACTGGTACTAATAAGCCGATGACTTGATAACACACCGTTTTTGGTGCTTGCGTCCACTGAGTGGTTCTCGATGTACGGTCGAGAACCGCATGACAATGACTTTGTTGTGCAGACTGAAACATCAATAGTGTTTCGGCGGCCATAGCGAGAGGGAAACGCCCGGTTACATTCCGAACCCGGAAGCTAAGCCTCTCAGCGCCGATGGTACTGCAGGGGGGACCCTGTGGGAGAGTAGGACACCGCCGGACTTCTTTCGTGAAATGGCCACCCATTGTTGGGTGGCCATTTCTCGTTAACGCACGTGAGAGGATCCGAGACCGATGACAGATGAAGAGCGCCCCCGTAACGACGTTGGCAAGCCCCGGTACTCGTCCTCCGACGCGCGCTCGCGCCAGAGCCGGCCGCAGCGGGACGCCGGGAAGCCGAGCACTCCCCGGGACGCGGAGCGTAAGCCGTACGCCAAGCGCGATGCCGAGAAGCGGCCCTACGCGCCGCGTGACGGTGAGCGGAAGCCTTACGCTGCGCGTGATGGCGAGCGTCGCTCGTACCCGCCTCGTGATGGT
>NZ_BKAH01000013.1 GCF_007992455.1 Microbacterium saccharophilum
GATCCCTTCGATCGCCCCGCGCAAGGTTGTCGCATGCAGAACCCGTCGGAATGCCTTCATCGTCGTCGGGATCTCCTGTGCGGGTGGGGTGCTGTCATGCGCTCCTCGGAGCGTAGCGGAGGCTGGAGCCGCCGCCCGCGCGCGCACGCAGAAGGGCCGGGGATGCTCCCCCGGCCCTTCTGGCGCCTTGACTACGCGCGCTGCGTGTCGCGCTTGGCGGGCTTCACCGCGGCCTTCACCACGGCGATCGTGCCAGTGACGGCTTCGGCCTCCGTGTGCGTCGTCTTGCGCTGGGCGCGGACCTCGTCGAACGACGTGCCGTAGTACGCGGCCTCCATGAGAGTGCGCATGTCGGCGAGCATCGGCATCCGCGGGTTGGCGGGTGCGCACTGGTCCTCGTAGGCGGCCATGGCGACCTCGTCGAGGCGACCGATGAAGCTCGCCTCGTCGACGCCCTGCTGCTGGAACGACCGCTCGATGCCGACCTTGTCGCGCAGCTCCTCCACGGCGCGGGCGTAGCTTTCGACGCCCTCCTCCGGGGTGGATGCCGGCAGGCCCAGGTGTGCGGCGATCTCCTGGAAACGCTCCGGGGCGACGTAGCGCTCGTACTTCGGCCAGCTGGTGAGCTTCGTGGGGATGCGGCCGTTGTACCGGATGACGTGCGGCAGGTAGATCGCGTTGGTCCGGCCGTGCACGAGGTGGAACTTCGATCCCGTGACGTGGGCCATGGCGTGCACGATCCCGAGGAACGCGTTGCCGAAGGCCATGCCCGAGATCGACGCGGCGTTGTGCATCTTCTCGCGGGCCCGGATGTCGGCGGCATCCGTGCTGTTCGGCTTCGCCTTCGCGCTGCGCTCGATGTTCTCGAAGATCAGCTTGATGGCGTGCAGGCACAGGCCGTCGGTGTAGTCGTTCGCGTAGACCGACACGTACGCCTCGGTGGCGTGCGTGAGGGCGTCGAAGCCGGCGTCGGCGACGAGGAACCCGGGCAGCGCCGAGGTGAGCACGGGGTCGATGATCGCGACCGACGGGGTCAGGGCGTAGTCGGCGAGCGGGTACTTCATGCCCGTCACGTCGTCGGTGATCACCGCGAACGGCGTCATCTCGGAGCCCGTGCCCGACGTGGTCGGGATGCAGACGAGCTTGGCGAGCTTGCCGAGCTCGGGGAACTTGAACGCGCGCTTGCGCACGTCGAAGAACTTCTCCCGCATGTCGGAGAACTGCGTCTCCGGGTTCTCGTACAGCAGCCACATGACCTTCGCGGCATCCATCGGCGACCCGCCGCCGAGGGCGACGATCGTGTCGGGCTGGAAGGAGCGCATCTCGGCGGCGCCGGCCTGGACGCTCGAGACGGTCGGCTCGGGGAGCACCGTGTCGATGATCTGCAGGTGCACGCGGCCGGGGCGGCGGTTGAGCACGTCGATGATCTTGTCGACGTAGCCGAGGTTGGTCATCGTGGCATCCGTCACGATCGTGACGCGCTCGACGCCCTTCATGTCGATCAGGTAGCGGATGGCGTTCGGCTCGAAGTACGTCTTCGCCGGCACCTTGAACCACTGCAGGTTGTTGTTGCGCCGTCCGACGCGCTTGACGTTCAAGAGGTTCACCGCCGAGACGTTGTTGGAGACCGAGTTGTGACCGTACGAACCGCAGCCGAGCGTGAGCGAGGGCATGAACGCGTTGTAGATGTCGCCGATGCCGCCGAGCGCCGAGGGGCTGTTCTCGATGATGCGGACGGCCTTGACGACCGCCGCGAACTTCGCGATGACCGCCTGGTCGTTGGAGTGGATGGCGCCGGAGTGTCCGAGACCGTCGAAGTCGACCATCTGCTTGGACAGCTCGATGCCCTCATCGGGCGTCGCGGCGCGGAGCACGGCGAGGACGGGGGCGAGCTTCTCGCGCGTCAGCGGCTCGTGCGCACCGACGCCGGAGACGTCGGCGAGGAGGATCGAGGTGTCCTCCGGGACGGTGAAGCCGGCCTGCTCGGCGATCCAGACGGGCGACTGTCCGACGACCTTCGCGTTGAGCTTCGCCTCGGCGCAGTTGGCGCTGTCGGCGCTGACACCGAAGATGAACTCCTCCAGCATCCGCTTCTCATCGGCCGTGACGCGGTAGGCGTGCAGCCGGGCGAACTCGGCGAGGGCCTCCTCCGCGATCGGCTCGTCGAGGATGACGGCCTGCTCGGACGCGCACACCATGCCCATGTCGAAGGACTTCGACAGCACGATGTCGTTGACGGCGCGGCCGACCTTCGCGGTGCGCTCGATGAACGCGGGGACGTTGCCCGCGCCGACGCCGAGGGCGGGCTTGCCGCACGAGTACGCGGCGCGAACCATGGCGTTGCCGCCCGTGGCGAGGATGAGCGCGACGTCGGGGTGGTTCATCAGCTCGCCGGACGCCTCCATGGAGGGCTCCTCGATCCACTGCACGCAGTGCTCCGGGGCGCCGGCGGCGACGGCCGCGTCCCGCACGATGCGGGCGGCTTCGGACGAGCACTTCTGCGCGGACGGGTGGAAGCCGAAGATGATCGGGTTGCGGGTCTTCAGCGCGATGAGCGCCTTGAAGATCGCGGTCGACGTGGGGTTCGTCACGGGGGTGAGCGCGCAGATGACGCCGACCGGGTCGGCGATCTCGGTGATGCCGCTGATCTCGTCGTGCGAGATGACACCGACGGTGCGCTGCTTGATGATCGAGTGCGTCACGTGCTCGCACGCGAACATGTTCTTCACGGCCTTGTCTTCGAAGAGGCCGCGGCCGGTCTCTTCGACGGCCATGACGGCGAGGTCGCCGTGGTGGTGGAGCGCGGCGACCGACGCCTTGCGGACGATGTGGTCGACCTGCTCCTGCGTGAACGATGCGTACTCCGCGAGGGCCTGCTGGGCCTTGTCGACCAGAGCATTGATCGAGGTGGACATGATTCCTCTTCTCCTCCCGGCACGGGTGCCTTCACCCGCACCGTTGCTTTGCCAGGGGTTCGAGTCTCAGCCTCAGACCCTCTCGTGACTCCAGTATGCACCTTGTGGTCTGACCACACAAGTGGGTGCGCGAAATCGCGCCTCGAGGAGGGCGGGGAGGGGCGGGAGGGCGGGGAGGGGCGGGATGCCGTCAGCCGAGGGTGCGGGAGAACGCGGCGCGCGCGTCGCGGAAGACGTCGACGGGTTCGACGGCACGCTCGGCGAGCGCCTCCGCTCCCCAGCGGTCCCAGGTCACGCGCCAGAGCGCGGCAACGACCGCGCCGACGACCTGCGCATCGAGGCCATCGACGTCCGGCCGCGCCTCCCCGATCCGGGCGCGGACGGCGGCCGAGATCTCGGCATCCTGCGCGCCGACGTACGTCTCCAGCTCGGGCTCACGCGCGAGCAACTGCGCGATGCGCCGGTGCTCGTGCCGGTCGGGGTCGCCGGCATCCTGGATCGCGGAGTCGAGCGCGTCGGCGAAGGCGACCCGCGACGCGGCCCTGCTCGACCTGCGTCCGTTCACCGTGCGGAACTTCCGCCTCAGCGTCTTCATCGTCATGATCGCCTTCGGCACGATGCTCGGCACGGTCACGGTGCTGCCGATCTACCTGCAGAAGGGCCTCGGCATCAGCGCGCTGGCCACGGGGCTCGTGCTGCTGCCCGGTGGCGTCATCCAGGGCGTGCTCTCCCCCGTCATCGGGCGCGTGTACGACAAGATCGGCCCGCTGCCGCTCGTCATCCCCGGTGCGGTGCTCCTGGCCGCCGGCCAGTGGGCGCTGACGACGCTCGGGGATGCCACCCCGCTCGGCGTGGTCATCGCGATGCACCTCGTGTTCTGCGCCGGCATGGCGCTCATCATGACGCCGCTCATGACGCTCTCGCTGAGCGCGCTGAACCCGCGCCTGTATGCGCACGGCAGCGCGATCATGAACACGCTGCAGCAGCTCGCTGGCGCCGCCGGAACCGCCGCGCTCGTCGCCGCCCTGACAATCGGCGCCGCGGCAGCGGCCGGCGACGAGGTCGCGACGGGAATCGCCGAGGTCGTGGGCACGCAGCACGCGTTCGTCGTCGGGGCGATCATCGCCTCGGTCGCCGTCGTGGCCGCGCTCTTCGTGCGCCGGACGCCGGTTCAGCACCGCTGAGCCTCGGGGTTGTCGCGCCGCGGTCGGACTTCGGTCCGGCCGCGGCGTTCTGCGTTGCGGGCGGGGGTTTGGGGTCAGTCGAGGTCGCTTCGGGGGCCCTGTTGCGGCGCGAACTGACGCCAATGCGCGGGGCAGCCAGGGAGCCCGGGGTTTGTGGTCGCTCGAGGTCGGCGCGATGCGCCCCAGTCGGCGCGAACTGACCCCAAAACCCATGGGCACCCCGGGCGGCAGGAGGGCGCCGCGCACACCACCCCTGGTCAGCCCGGGTCAGCGCGGCGGCGCAGCGCGGCCGAGGCCACGGCCACGGCCGTGCCGATCGCGACCCCGATGAGCGTGTCGAGTGCGCGGTCGGCGAGAAGCATCCCCGGATCGGCAGGGGCCACGAGCTGGATCATGAGCAGCGCGAGCGGCGTCACGAAGAGCATCGCGATGCCGTAATTGCGGCCCACGTACAGCTCGGCGCCCACCTGGCACAGGACGGCCACGCCGATGGTCGCGAGCGGCGGCAGGTCGAGAGCGAGAAGCCCGGCCGCGATGAGCACGCCGAGCAGGGTGCCGGCGAGTCGCTGCAGCCCGCGGATGACCCGCGCCGTGAGCCGCGCGCCGCCGAGCGCGGCGACCGCGCCCACCATGGCCCAATACCAGTGGTCGCCGATCAGGGCGAGACCCGCGAGCCCGGCCAGCAGGGCGCCGATCCCGACGGTCACGGCCTGCGCGACGGCATCCCAGGATGACGGCGTCCGCCGCCGCTCGACGGGTCCCAGCCGTCCTCGGCGGCGCGAATACGCGATCGCGGCGGTGAGAGCGACGCTGAAGGCGGCCGACGCTCCGCCGACGACGAGCACGTCGAGGAAGGAGCGCGGATCGGCCGGCAGGCTTGCGCAGGCGCCGGTGGCGAAGACCGCGAAGAGAGCACCGGGCGGATGCCATCGCCACGCCGCCGCGAGGAGCGTCACGACCGTCGCGATGAACGCGACGACCATGACGCGGATCCCGGTCGACGCCTCGAGAACGGCCGCTGCCGTGCCGATGAGCATGACGACGATGAGCATCCCGCCGGCGGCGGCCTGCATCCGGATGCGGTCGGCGTATCCGTCGTGCCGGCCGTAGAGCGAGGCGAACGCGCCGAAGCTCGCGTAGATGCTGAGGTCGAGGCGTCCGATCGCCCAGAGGACCAGCAGCGGCACGGCCAGGGAGATCGCCGCCCGGATCGCGACGCGGTGGTCGCCGCGGTGCGGCGCCAGGGCGACGAACCCCGACCAGAACCCGCGCGCCGCACCCATCCCTCGATCGTAGGCGTGGCGCCAGTGCCTCCCGGGCCGCGTGCGCCGCGGATTGGTGTCAGTAGGCGTCGCCTCGGCCGCCGCCGCGCGGCGCGAAGTGACACCGATTCCCGTGCTCTCGACACGGCGCGAATACGCGCTCGACGCGGCGAATACGCGCTCGAGGTCGCCACGAGGGGCAAGGGGGCTGTTGTGGTCGCCTCGATGCCTCCGAGGCGACCACAACCGACCCGCATCCGCGTCAGCTGCTGCGGCGCATCGACCGGATGCCGACGGCGAGGCCCACGGCGGCGAGCGCGAGCGCCGCGACCCAGCCCCACAGCACGACGGAGCTGCCGAGGTCGCCGGCGAACAGGGCGCGCTCGGCCTGCACGACCCAGTTGATCGGGTTGACGGTCGCGACCGCCCGCATCCACGCCGGTCCGGCGTCGAGCGGCAGCAGCATCCCGGAGAGGATCAGCAGCGGGAAGATCAGCGTCTGCTGCACGCCCCAGAACAGCCACTCGCGGTCCTTCGTGGCGAGCGCGAGCGAGTACGAGAGCGAGCCGAGCCCGACGCCGAACACGGCGAGGAGCAGCAGGCCTATCACGAGGCCGCCGACGTGGATCGTGAAGCCGAACGGCCACGCGATGAGGACGATGATGAGGCCCTGCACCATGATGGGCGCTACCTCCTTGAGCGCCCGGCCGACGAGGAGCGATGAGCGGGCGAGCGGCGCGACGAGGGTCCGCTCGTGCGAGCCGGTCATCATCTCGTACTGCAGGTTGGATCCGACGGCCCCGGTGCCGAAGAGCACGATCATGACGAGGACGCCCGGGACGAACCATTGCAGTGTCTCCCCCGCCGGCGCGCCGGACTGCCCGATGAGCAGGGGTGCGAAGAGCCCGAGGAAGACGAGGGGCTGCAGCAGGCTGAAGATCAGCGTGAAGGGGTCGCGCATGACGGGCTTGAGCTCGCGTGTCAGGACGTTCCAGGTGTCCCGGGCGGCGTTCTCCCGCACCGGGGTCGAGGTTGTCGTGGTCATCGGACTGCTCCTGTCTGGTGCGCCGACGCGGCCGGCTCGTCGGATGCTTCGGATGCTGTGGCATCCGTCTCTTCTTCGGCCGGCTCCCCTTCGCCGGCCTCACGCAGGGTGCGACCGGTGAGCGCGAGGAAGACGTCGTCGAGGGTGGGCGGGACACCGGTGGCCCGCTCGACGCGGAGCCCCTCGGCATCCAGCGCGCGCACCGCCGCGGGCAGCAGCCGGTCGCCGTCGGGGGCGGTCATCGTGACGGAGGCGCCCTCCCGCGCGACGTCCCGTTCGGCGAGGCGCCGCACGATGTCGATGGCCCGCTCGGCGTCGCCGTCGGAGCCGAAGCCGAGGGTCACGACGTCGCCCGCGAGCTCCGCCTTCAGCCGCGTCGCGGTGTCATCGGCGATGACGCGACCGCGGTCCATCACCATGACGCGCTCGGCGTACCGGTCGGCTTCCTCGAGGTAGTGCGTCGTGAGGAACACCGTCGTGCCGTGCTCGGCGCGCAGGCGCAGGATGTGCTCCCACAGGTTCGCCCGGCTCTGCGGGTCGAGGCCCGTCGACGGTTCGTCGAGGAACAGCAGCGGCGGCGCGTGCATGAGCCCGAGGGCGATGTCGAGGCGTCGCTTCTGCCCGCCGGAGAGCTGCTGCACCGTGCGCGTCGCGAACGAGGCGAGGTCGAGCGATTCGATGAGCTCGTCCGCGCGGGTGCGGGCGGCGGGGGTCGGCATCCCGTAGAACGCACCCTGGCTGAGCAGCTCGTCGCGGACGCGCTGCGAGAAGCTGCCGCTCGTGAGCTGCCCGACGTACCCGATGCGCGCCCGCACGGCGGCCGGACTGCGGAGGATGTCGTGACCCACGACGCGCGCCGTGCCGGCCGTCGGCGGGAGGAGGGTGGTCAGCATCCGGAGGCTCGTCGACTTGCCGGCGCCGTTGGGCCCCAGGAAGGCGACGAGTTCACCGCGCGTGACGGTGAACGTGAGGTCGGTGACGGCCTCGACGGTCTTCTTCTTGACGGTGAAGCGCTTGGTGAGTCCCTGCGCCTCGATGATCGGTTCGTTCGTCATGCCGCGAGCGTAGGATCGTATGCGGACAGATCCTGTCCTGATCGTCGAGGAAGATGGTCCACATGTCCGACACCACGTCGCGTGCCCTCTCGCTGCTGAATCTCCTGCAGACGCACCGGCACTGGCCCGGTTCCGAGCTCGCCGATCGGCTGGGCGTCACCGAGCGGACGGTGCGGCGCGACGTCGAGCGCCTGCGCGAGCTCGGGTATCGCATCGAATCCTCCCCCGGTGCCGCGGGCGGCTACCGACTGGAGGCCGGCAGCGCCCTCCCGCCGCTCCTCCTCACCGACGACGAGGCCGTCGCAATGGCGATCGGGCTGCGGGTCGCGGCATCCCAGCGACTCGTGTCGGGGCCGGAGACGACACTGACGGCGCTCGCGAAGCTCGAGCAGGTCCTACCCGCGCCGCTGCGCCGACGGGTGACCGCGCTGGCCGAGGCCCTGCAGCCGGCGGGCCTGAACGCCGGCGCGGCGGTCTCCGGCGAGGTGCTCGGCGAGCTGGCGCTCGCGTGCCGCGACCACGAGCGGGTGCGCTTCACCTACACGTCGGCCGCCGGCGAGGTGACGCGCCGCCGCGTCGAGCCGCACGCCCTCGCTCCCGCCGACCGGCACTGGTACCTCCTGTGCTGGGATCTCGACAAGGTCCATTGGCGGACCTTCCGGGTGGACCGGCTCGCGGATGTCGAGCACACGAGGGTGCTGTTCGCACCGAAGCCGCTGACCGCCGAGGAGATCGAGGAGTTCGTGCTCGTCGCGCGGAGCTGGGTGCGGCAGGCCGTCGAGGCGGATGCCGTCATGGAGCTGCCGATCGACGAGATGCGCGCGTACTTCGGCCAATGGGGGCAGGGCGCCGAGCCGGAGGACGAATCGCACACGCGCTGGCCCGTCGGCGGTTCGGACTTCCGCGAGACGATGTACGGCCTCACCTGGATTCCCGCGGGCGTCGAATACGCACTCGACCTCGCCGAGCCGGCCCGCGGTGAGTTGCGCGAGGCGCTCGAGCGGATGCTGCGCGCCCTCGACGCGCCTCCCCCGGTGCCACGGGAGCGATGACCGGCCTACCCTGGGTTCAGCGGACGAGGAGGAGTCATGGCGACGGTCGACGAGGTGCGGGCGGAGCTGGCGGCACTCGAGGATCCCCGGATGCGGGAGGTCAACGAGCGGCACGGCGACGATCACGGCGTGAATCTCACGAAACTGCGGGCGGTCGCGAAGCGGCTCGGCACCGATCCCGACTTCTCGCGCGACCTGTGGGCGACCGGTGAGACGCCGCTGCGACTCGTCGCGCTGCTCATCACGAAGCCGCGCCACTTCACGCCCGACGAGCTGGATGCCATGCTGCGCGAGGCGCGCGCACCCAAGGTCGTGGACTGGCTCGTCAACTACATCGTCAAGCCCGGCCCGCATGTCGAGGAACTGCGGCGCCGATGGATCGACGATGAGGATGCCACCGTGTCCGGCGCCGGCTGGGCGCTGACGGCGCACACGGTCACGAAGAAGCCCCAGCTGCTCGACCTGCCGGCGGTGCTCGACACCATCGAGGCGGAGATGAAGGACGCGCCCGACCGCCGGCAATGGGAGATGAACACGACGCTCGCGATGATCGGCATCCATCACCCGGGCCTCCGGCCGCGGGCGCTCGACATCGGCGAGCGCCTCGAGGTGCTCAAGGACTACCCGACCCCGCCGAACTGCACGTCACCCTTCGCGCCGGCGTGGATCGGCGAGATGGTCGGCCGGCAGGGGCGTTAGCGGGGTCGCGGACCTCGCCCGCCGGCTCGGGGCGCGTACGCCTGTCGATCAAACCGCAGGACCGGGCGTGACTGCTGTGGCGGGTGTGGGCCACCGGCCCCACGGGTAACGGCCGATCCTGCGCATTGCGCCGCGCAGCCCGGCAATGAGCCCGCGCGGCGGTGACCGACGCGCCCGGTCACTCCTCCGGCGGGGAGTCCTTCGCGTCGAGAACCGGCGGGGCGGCGGCGATGTGCGAGATCGAACGCCAGACCAGCACGAGCGTGATGGCCGATCCGGCGAACGCGAACCACCACGGCGCCGTGAGGCCCCACGCCTGCGCGATGAGCCCGCCGAGGAACTGCCCGATGACGAGGCCGCCGAACACCCCGACCATGTTGACGGAGGCGATGCGGCCCTGCAGCGGGAGGGGCACCAGGCGCTGTCGCACGGTCGTCGATATCGTGCCCCACACGAACGCGTAGGCGCCGAACCCGAACATGATGACGAAGGCGACGACACCGGAGGTCGTGAGCGCGAAGGAGAGGTGCATGAGCACCTCGAGCGAAAGGCACACGCGCATGAGCGTCGCGAACGACACGTGCCGCTCGAGCCAGCCGAAGCATCCCGTGCCGATCAGTCCGCCGACCGCCGATGCCGTCGTCAGCGCCCCGAACCCGACGGCGCCCATGCCCAGGTGCTCCGTGGCGTAGAGCACGAGGATGCCCCACGGCGCCGCCCACGTGACGTTGAACACCAGGATGATGACCACGAGCGTCCGGACGGGCGCGTTGCCGCGCAGCCAGCGCAGACCCTCCCGGATGCGGTGGCCTGTCCCCGCGGGAGCGGCGTCGGCAGCGACATCCGGGGCAGGGATCTGCGTCCGCGCGATCCGGGAGATGAGGATGACGGCGAGGCTCACGCACAGGATCTGGACCAGGAACGGCCAGAACGAACCGAGGGCGAAGAGGAAGGCGCCGAGCGGCGGGCCGGCGAGCTGGTTGCCGACGAGGAACCCGGCCTGCAGTCGCGCGTTGCCGATCCCGAGGTCGGCGGGGCGCACCATCATCGGCAGCAGCGTGCTGCCCGCGGTGTCGGCGAACACCTCGGCGGTGCCGTAGAGGAACGACGTGACGAGCACGATCCACACCGTGACCTGGCCCGTCGCGAGGAAGACGACGAGGCCGAGCACGATCACCGCCCGCGACGCGTTGGCCAGCATGACGAGCCTGCGCCGGTCGTGGTGATCGGCGATGGACCCGGCGAGCAGCCCGAACAGGAGCCACGGCAGGAACTGCATCATCGCGCCGGCCGCGACCAGCAGCGGCGACGAGGTGAGCGAGGCGATGAGGAGCGGAGCGGCCGACAGGGCGATGCCGTCGCCGATGTTGCTGGTCCAGGAGGACGCGAGAAGCCAGCGGAAGTCGCCGCCGAGCCGGCGGGGCGCGATGAGCTCGCCGAGCGAGCGCCGCGACATGCGCCTCTGTTCGCCGTCCTCGCCCTCCGCCGCCCCCGCTCCGCTACTCGGCATCGGACGGCGTCGTAGCGAAGGCGGGGTGGGGCTCGAGACGCATGGATTCGAGGGTACCCCGCGGCTCTCACCGGCCGGCGGTGCCGCCGGGTCAGGTTCTCCTGTTCGTGGCGTTGCGCCGGATGAGTCCGAAGAGGATGGTGCCGACGAACAGCGATATGACGGACAGGATAGGGCTCTGCCGCGGCGCCGCCCGGCCGGTCGTGCGCAGCGGAATGCGGATCAGAAGGGTGCGTCTTCCGCGCCCGGAGGGACGTGCTCGGCGAGGGAGAAGGCGACGGCCGGTGTCGGTGCGTCTTCGCGGTAGATGATGCCGAGGGGTGACGTCCACTCGAGGACCCCACCCCCCAGTTGTCGGACCCTCCAGGCGGTGAACTGCTTCATCGAGTGATGCCGCTGACACAGGCACCCCAGATTTCGCGTCTCGGTCTTTCCGCCCTTCGCGGCGTCGCGCGTGTGGTCGATCTCGCAGCGGATGGCCGCCAGCCGGCATCCCGGGAAACGGCAGTGCTGGTCACGGGCCTGCAGGTATCGCCTCATCGGCATCGGCACGCGGTAGCTGTCGACGGCGAGCACCGTTCCCCTCACGGGGTCGGTCACGAGCCGCTCCCACGTGGGGGCGTCACCGGCGAGCCGCCGTGCGGTGCCGGCATCGATCGGGGACCGGCCGACGAGGTCGCACGGCTCATCCGCCCCGCCGATCGCGACCGCGGGGACCACGACCTGCACCCGAGCGCGGATCGCACCCAGCGGACCCGCGGTGGTGTCGTGCGTGTCGTCGAGCGCCGGAGTCCCCGCGAGGAGCAGGTCGGCGAAAACGTCGGCGCGCACCTGGTCGGTGGTCCGTGCGTCGGTGCTGATGACCTCGAGTCGGTCGTCCGCCGACGGCACGGCATCCTGACCATCGGCGGGCCCGTCCGCGCCGGCACGCTCGTCGCGCGTGTCGATGATCGCCCGCGCTTGCCGGGTGAGCCGGTCGTGGATGCCTTCGGCGATCACGGTGGGGAGGGTCGCGATCAGATCCGACATGCCGTTCTGACCGGGCATCAGCCGCACGCAGCGCTGAGCGGCGGCCGCTTCGTGCCGCTCGCTGAACGACCGCGGATGCATGCGCTGCGCGAGGATCTCCAGCTCCGCGCGCACGCGGTTCGGCGTGTCCTTCCGGCAACGTTCGATCGCGACGGCTTCGAACGCCGGTCGCACCTCCGCGGGGAGCACCACCCCGGCATCCACGATGACCATCACATGCGCCCGCGTGATGGCTCCCTGCTCCCACGCGCCGAGCGCGGCCGGGTAGTCCTCGACGATCGTGCGCGCCTCATCGATCCGGCGCTGCACCGTGCGGTCGGCGACGCGCATCGCGCCGCCCAGTTCCGCCGCGATGGAGCGGACCGCCATCTCATGGGCCTGCACCCGGGCGGGCGCCCCGGCGGCCTGCTTCTCGGCCAGGCGACCGGCGCGGGCGAGCAGGCGCAGCTGCGCGATCTGGACCAGGGACAGCCGACGCTCGACGCCTGCGACCTCGTAGACGAGGTCGGCGAGCGCAGCGAGATCTGCGTCCGATCCGAGGGCCTCGGCTGTGCTGGTCATGCCTCCATTGTGGTGAGGGCCTCCGACATTGCGGCGCCCGGCGCGACTCCCCCACGGGCGCCGAGGAGCGCCCGGTCAGAGGCTCGCGAGGATGTCCTCCATGGTGGCGATCTCCGCGGTCTGCGACACGATGATCCGCTCCGCGACGGCCACCACGTCGCGGTTGCGCCCGTCGTCGACCTCGTCCTCCGCCATCTCGATGCCGCCCCGGTGGTGATCGATCATCTCCTCGAGGAACAGCCGGGATGCTTCGACCCCGGTCGCGTCCTCGAGGGCGCGCATGTCCGTGTCCGACATCATGCCTCCGTGGCCCATGTCGCCCATGTCGCCCATGTCGCCGATCGGCAGATCCCACCCGCCGAGCCAGGACTCCATCAGCTCGATCTCGGCGCTCTGGTCGGCTTTGATCTGATCGGCGAGGCGGACGACACGGGGGTCGATCCCGTCCGCCGCGATGACGAGATCGGCCATCTCCACGGCTTGCTCATGGTGCGGGATCATCATCATCGTGAACCGCAGGTCCGCCGTGTTCACGTCCTCGGCGACCGACCCGGATGACGGTCCCATCCCCGGCATGTCGTCCGACCCGCGGCCCCCGGTGATGTACGTGCACCCGGCGAGGGCGAGGACAGCGGTCAGGGTGATCGCGGCGATCGCCGCAGCTCGGCTCTTCATCCGGTGCCTCCCCGGTCATGCCCCGTGACGGTGTCCGGGCTCAGGTCCAGACGGCGCAGCAGCTGCGCGTTGAGCGCGACGACGACGGTGGACAGCGACATCAGAAGCGCACCGATCGACATCGGCAGGACGAAGCCGATCGGGGCGAGCACACCGGCCGCCAGCGGGACCGAGATCAGGTTGTAGCCGGCCGCCCACCAGAGGTTCTGCTTCATCTTCCGGTAGCTCGCACGCGACAGCTCGATCACCGACACGACGGAGCGGGGATCGTCGCTCGCGAGGATCACTCCAGCGGATGCGATGGCGACGTCGGTGCCCGCGCCGATCGCGATGCCGACGTCGGCCTGAGCGAGCGCGGGGGCATCGTTCACGCCGTCGCCGACCATCGCGACCATGCGACCCTCGCCCTGCAGCTCTTTCACGGTGGATGCCTTGTGCTCCGGCCGGACACCGGCGAAGTACCGGTCGATCCCCACGTCCCGGGCGACGGCCGCGGCGACGGCTTCGGCATCCCCGGTGATCATGACCACCTGCACGCCGCGCTCCTGCAGCGCGCGGACGGCGGCGCGGGACTCGGGGCGGATCTCGTCGGCCAGTCGCAGCGCGCCGGCCACCGCCCCATCCCGCAGAACGTGCAGGATGATCGCCCCCTCCTCCCGCCATGCGTCGGCGATGGGCAGCTCGACGACGCCCTCCTGCTCGAGCAGGTACGGTCCCCCGACCTGCACCGTCCGCCCGGCGACTCGCGCCCGGACTCCCACCGCCGGCGACGACGCGAAGTCCGTCGCGGCGGGCACGGCGAGCCGCTTCTCCGTCGCGGCGTTCACGATCGCGCGGGCGAGGGGATGCTCCGAATCGGCCTCGGCCGCCGCGGCGAGCGCCAGCAGCTCATCGGCTCCGATCGCCTCGCCGGCGGGCTCGACGGCCGTGACGGCGGGGGCGCCTCGCGTGAGCGTCCCGGTCTTGTCGAACAGGATGGTGTCGACCGTGCGCATGCTCTCCAGCGCGAGCCGGTCCTTCACCAGCACCCCGCCGCGCGCGGCGCGCTCGGTCGCGATCGACACGACGAGCGGGATCGCCAAGCCGAGCGCGTGCGGGCAGGCGATGACCAGGACCGTGATGGTGCGGACCACCGCGTCATCCGGCAACCCCACGATCGTCCACACCGCGGCGGTGATCACGGCGGAACCGAGCGCGAACCAGAACAGCCAGGCCGCGGCGCGGTCGGCGATGCGCTGCGCCCGTGAGGAGGAGTTCTGCGCGTCGGTGACGAGCTTCTGGATGCCGGCGAGCGCGGTGTCGTCGCCGACCGCGGTGATCTCGACACGCACTCCGGAATCGGTGGCGACCGTGCCGGCCACGACGGGGTCGCCGTCGCCGCGCCGCACCGGGCGGGATTCACCGGTGATCATCGATTCGTCCATGCTCGCCGAACCCTGCACGATCCGGCCATCCGCGGGGACCCGCCCGCCCGGACGCACGACGACGAGGTCACCGACCCGCAGGTCCGACGGCGCGACCGTGACGGTCGCATCCCCCTCCACTCGTTCGGCCTCGTCCGGCAGCAGGGCGGCGAGCGAATCCAGCGCGGACGTGGTCTGGGCGAGCGAGCGCATCTCGATCCAGTGGCCGAGCAGCATGATGACGATCAGCAGCGCCAGCTCCCACCAGAAGTCGAGCCCGTGGTCGACGAGACCGAGACTCGCGCCCCACGACGCGAGGAACGCGACGGTGATCGCCATGCCGATCAGCAGCATCATGCCGGGCGTGCGGGCCTTGAGCTCGGCGACGGCGCCCGTGAGGAACGGCGCGCCGCCCCAGACGTACATCACCGTTCCCAGCACGGGTGAGATCCATCCGACCCACGCCGCATCCGGCAGCGGATAGCCGAGGACCATGGCGAACATCGTCGAGAAACCCACGACCGGCACGGCGAGGATCAGCATGATCCAGAACAGGCGCCGGAACGTCGCGACGTGGTCGCCGTGACCGGCGTGGTCGCCGTGCCCCGCGTGACCCGCGTGACCGGCCGGGTCGTGCTCGGCGTGGTCGGCCGCCGGGGCGTGTCGCATCGCCGCGTGGTCGTGCTCGGCGGTCCCCGCGTGCCCGTGACTCGGCATGTGGTCGTGGCGATCGTCCTGGCTCATCGAGCCTCCTTCGCGACGTGCAGGCGCTGCCCTTCGCACGATACCCCCCTGGGGTATTCGCACAACCCCCCTGACCGCACCGGTTCCTAGCCGAAGAGGCCCACGTATCCCTCCATCAGCGACTGCTGTGCCGCCCGAGAACCGACCAGTCTTCGAAGACGAGCAGATGCGAGCCGGTCGCGGCACACGGGGTCGGCATCCGGCATGACGTGCAGCAGTTCGGTCATCTCGATCGAGAAGTCGATGCGCTGCCACGCGCGTTGCAGGGCGACCCGGGAGTAGCCGCTGAGCAGGTCTTCGTCACCGTGCGAGTAGTACCGGGCGAACGCCTCGCCGAGCCACGGCCTTCTGCCGCCGCGAACACGATGGTGTCGCCGTCCTCAAGGCGCGCCTCAGAGAATGCTCTGCTGCTGACCGGGCGTCAACCGGCAGAAAAGCGTGTGGCTCCACTCTCCCGCCGTGCGGTCCTCGGGAGGGAGCCCGACCCACCGGCCTATCGCCTCGCGTGCCATGCCGGTAGCCTCGGCGGAAACGCCCGTCCGGAACAGTGAGGCGAGGTGCGATGAGAAGCCCATCACGGCGGATGCGGGCCCTTGCCGTCGCCGTCTGCATCGCCGCCGTCGGCGTCCTTTCCGGATGCTCGCAGTCCAGTTCGGGCAGTCGGCACAGCCTGTACGAGAGCATCGACGAACTCGCCGCGGACAGCTCCTCCATCGTCATCGGTACCGTGATGGCGCAGTCCATGCAGGACGGGACGACCGTCTCCTCCGTCGAGGTGACGAACGCACCGGCGAACCCGCAGCTCGGCGCGAACCTCGCCGAGGACGTGGACCCCGCCCCGGTGGGCGCGACCGTCGAGGTCCGGCAGGACGCCCCGCCGTTCCTCGAGGCTCAGGAGCAGTACCTGCTGTTCCTGACTCCGACGGGGTTGTCCGGGTCGCAGGCGACTCAGTTCTTCATCACAGGATCCGTCGCGGGCCTCTACGTCCGGGACGGGCAGGAGTTCCGCCGGGTGGTCGACGACAGCGGCGACACCCTCCCCGACACGATCGCCACCGCAGGGGACGAAAGCGGATAGCGGCTCGGTACCTGGGGAACCTTCGCCGCAGGCGCACCCGCCGTCTACGGCAGAAGCTCTGCCCGCACCACGGCAGCGCTCCACCGTCCCAGCGCGGCGCCCGCGACCGTGTCCGAGATGTGGTGCTGACCGCGGTACACCCGCGAGAACGCGATTGCCGAGGGAACCCCGTACCGAAGGAGGGGTCCGAGCAGCCGCGCGCGACGGGCACCGTGGCGCTCGAGCAGGTCGGCAAGCGTGCCGTGCAGCGCAAAGGCTGCCGCGGTGTGCCCCGACGGGAAGGACGACGTCGCGTGCGGCGGCTCCGGGCGCCACACGCCCTCGGGCCGTGGCCGGCCCACCAGCGCCGCGGATGCGACGAAGCACGCGGTCTCGAGGGCGAGCACCGCGGCAGGGGCGATCGCGGAGCGCCGGTCGCGCGCCAACAGCCACGTGACACCGCACCAGACCGCCCCGTTCGCGATGGTCTGCGGCACGCCGGAGTACCACGAGAGCGGCTCGGTGACCCGGTCGATCACCTCGCGCGGCCTGGTCGGCTCCGCGGAATCGGTCGCGCCTGCGTGTTCATCCGATCGGTGGCCGAACGCGTTCTGGAATGCCCGCACGGTCCGGTCCTCACGGGGGTCGTCGCCGCCGAGGAGCCGCACCGCCCAGCCCGCCGCGGCGAGCAGGGCGATCGCGCCGAGCCCCGGCAGGACGACGGCTCGAAGCAACCGCATGCCCGTAGCCTAGTGGCGCTGTGGAGGCGCGGACCGAGTCCCGCGTCGATCCTCACACCGCCGCAGGCCAGGGGGCCAGTCGAGCTGAGTCGCTCGTCGGCGTAGGGTGCCGTCATGGCGGACCGCACCGTTCTCGGCAAGCTCCGTGTGATGTTCGGCACACCGGGCGGGGACGTGGAGCACGCTGAGGAGCTGTATCACGAGGATGCTGTCCTGGAGTTCCCACAGTCTGGTGAGCGATACGACGGGCGTGAGGTGTTCACGTCGTGGCGGAGCCAGTACCCCGCCCGCGTCGCCTTTGAGGTCCTTCGTGTCACCGTCCGAGACAACGTGGCCGTGGTCGAGCTGACCGCGAGCTACGACGGCGGGGCGCCGATGTTCGGTGTGAGCATTCTCGAGTTCCGCGGGGAGAAGATCGCGCGCGAGCGCGTCTATGTCGCCGAGGGATGGGAAGTCCCGGAGTGGCGCAGACCTTGGTTGTCGACGGTGCCGGTCGACAACCCCGGATTGTGAACTACGTCGTCCATCTCACCGACGGCGGGCAAGCCGCTCGGCGTCACGGCAATGTATGTTCCTGACTCGGCCGCTGGATCGAACGGGGAGTTCGTGCCGGGCGCCGCGTGAACCCTCTGCCTGGAAGGGTCACCGATGCGCCGGTCTCGGTGTTGGTCACCACATAGGTCGAGCCTTTGCCGGCCAGCCTCACCACGGAGTTGCCGTCTCTGTCGACCCGTTCCCGGGTCACCGTGTTCGCCTCCGTCACTGCTTGCAGGCTCACCTCGAAATCGCAGGCCAGACCCGCCGGGAGCACGATCGGGTCCGCCGCGATCGCCGGGGCCGGCACCGCGAGAGCCGTAAGTGTGATTCCCAGGACCGCCGCTCGCCGGTTTTCCGCCTGCCGCACTGATCGCGGGGATCGGGGTGGCGCCGTCGCTCGGTTGGCTGCCGGCGACAGCATCCGTCGTTGCGTTCGCCGGCCTGGTGTGGTTCGTGCGTGCCGCCGCTCCCGCCCGCGGGCAGGGCGGCTCGCCGCAGATCCGAATCGGGTGGCCGGACAGGTTCTGCCTCCTCGCTTACCTGGCGTGGGTGGTCGTCGCCGCGATGGGCGTGCTGCGTGCCGCGTGACCCAATGGCGCTCGCTAGCCTGATGCCGTGCCGACCCTCCTCGAGGACTTCCTCTCCCGCGACACATCGCGTGTGCTCCACGCCACGTGGGAGATCATCCGCAGTCGCGACGAAGCGCAATTGGATGCGCTCCTCCCCCACATCGCGCAGATTCGCACTGCGACTGAAGGCCTCGATATGGGCGGGATGCTGCGATCCAATGCGGGCAACGTCGACCACGCGATCGCGAAGCTCGAGAGCTACCGGGGCCGCGAGTGCTGGTGCGCGAGCTATCCAGGCATGGATCAATACGAGCCCGCGAAGGAGCAGGACCGCGGTCACATTCGGATCATCTCCGCCAGCGAACCAGGCTGGTCGATGAGCTACGTGTGCGAGTGCACCGTCTGCGGGGGGGTTTTCAACGTCGAACAGGGCGACCACCACGTCATGTGGTGGAAATGGGTGCCGCGCGGGGAGAAACGTCGTCGGGCCCATTAGTTCCTCTACCGGCTGGCTGCCCGCAGGGACTCCCACGTCAGTCAGTGGGTGTCGCCGAAGCCACAGCGATCTCAACCGGCTTGGCGTCCCGCCGAGTGGAGCAGTCATACCCGGTCGGCCGATGCCGAGCCGCCTCCCAGGTGGGGGCGGTACGCTGTTCGGGATAGGCGGACTTCTCATTCGTCTCGCCCCGGCTGTGTGGTAACAGTCGGGGCTTCTTCTTTGCGTGGGCGGCTTGTGCGTCCGCGCGTCGGTCGGCGGCAGCGAGCGGGGTTCAACGCACTCACCGCTGCGGTCACCTCTTGGTAACGGTAACCTCGACCTCGTCACCGATGTCCTTTGCAAGCTGAGCGCGAACCTTGGCGTTGAGCGACACCATGTGGCCGCCAGTGCCGGTGGGCATGGCACTGACGTTCGTGAGGACGACATCGTCGACCCGCGCGTCAACCCGGACGGTCTTGCCGGTGCCGAACCGGTCCGCCGAACCGGGAATCTCGACACAGCTCCAGGTCTCGCCCTTGACCTCGACACCAATCGTGGCGGTGAACGTCAGATCCTCTGCACTCATGCGCGCCAGCCTACGTGCGGACGACGCCAGTGTTGATATGAGTCTGCGCGCTACCGCGACAAGCTTCGCTGCGCCACCCGAGAACCGGTCGCTGACCTTGCCGAATCGGGGCGGCTAGGGTTGCGGGGTGAGTAGTCGCACTGATTGGCAGTCCCGTGTTGCGGCATTCTGGGACTCCTTTGACGACAGCGATCCTGAGCGGATGTTGACTGGCATGCGAACGCTCATCGGCGAGCGACCCCAGGGAGATGGGCTGGCACTGGCGGAGTGGGGCGGCGTGCACGACGCACTCGACCGTGGGGCCGAGGCCGTCGAACCCTACCGCCTTGCCCTAGCCGCTGGCCTCGACGCCGAGCACGAACATCAGATCACTCTCCAACTCGCGAGCACTCTGCGAAACCTGGGCCAGCACGACCAGGCGATCGAGCTTCTCGAACACCTCGACGCCCCAGAGCTGGGTGACGCACCAGCCGTCTTCCTTGCGCTTGCGCTGCACAGCGCCGGTCGACCGAATGATGCGCTTCGCGTCGCATTGACGTCCCTGGCGCCACACCTTCCGATGTACCGCCGCGCCGCAACTGACTACGCAGCGGAACTCGCGCCGGACGACGAGTCGACCGGCGGGCGCCAGTCGATAAGTCCTTCCGCGGTGCCACGCCGTGCGTCGCCGAGTAGTCAATGAACGGTCCTCCGCCGCGCGAATCAGCCGGGTTCGTCGTTCGCGGCGGTCTCAATCCTGTCGACTGCTTCGTCGGAGAGAAAGAAGCCGTTGGGTCCGGACTCGCCGACCCACCACGCGTTCGAGGTCACAGATCCGCCGGCCGACGCGATCCTGCTGACCACCTCCGGCGACACCGCTTCACCATTGTGCGCGATCAGCCACGCTTTGGTGTCGGAGTCCAGCTTCGCCCACCACTCGATGATCTCCATGCGGCCACCATGGCACCTCATCGGGCCGGCCGGAACCCGGTCCGTCTCATATAGCCCGCGCGCCAGGATGGGTCGCTCCCCGTCGGCACGACACCCGGAACCAACAGACGCCCAGAATCAACAGAGGCCCGGAACCTCGCGATCTCCGCGTGATTCCGAGCCTCTTGTCTGTCCGTCGGGATGACAGGATTTGAACCTGCGACCCCTTGACCCCCAGTCAAGTGCGCTACCAAGCTGCGCCACATCCCGGACGTCGTCCGCGCGCGGACAACTCCCCCATCCTACCCGCTCGTCCACGCCCCCGCGAACCGAGACACGGTGAGCGCCTTTCGCGTGTCGGGGCCCGTCGCTAGCGTCGGGGAATGGCCGAGATCACGATCCTTCCAGCGACCCCCGACCGGTTCGCCGACGTCGAGCAGGCGATGACCGGTGGCGGTGACGGCGGGTCGTGCTGGTGCCAGTGGTGGATGCTGTCGGCGTCGCAGTTCGACGCGACATCACGCGAGGAGCGGCACGAGATGCTGCGCGCGCAGACCGATCAGCCCCTGCCGCCTGGGCTCATCGGGTACCTCGACGGCGCCGCCGCGGGCTGGGTCAAGGTCGCTCCGCGCCCGGCGCAGCCCCGACTCGCCCGCACCCGCGACTTCCGTGCCTCCCCCACCCCGATGGACGACGAGACCGCCTGGGCCGTCAGCTGCTTCGTCGTGCGCCGCGAGCACCGCGGGCAGGGGCTCAGCAAGGCGCTCCTGGACGCCGCCGTCGACCACGCCCGCGCGCACGGGGCGCTCCTCGTCGAGGGTTACCCGCTCGACACCGCCGTGAAGAGCGCGACGACGAACGAGCTCTACCACGGGTCGCTCTCCACGTTCCTCGCCGCCGGATTCACCGAAGTCGCGCGCCCGAAGCCGAACCGGCCGATCGTGTCGCTGTCGCTCGCGGAGCCCTGACCCGCCACGCCCTACGATGGAGCGCAGCCGCCACCCGAGGCGGCCGGAACCGGTACGAAGGAGCACCGTGTCGCAGACCCACGCCGCCGCATCACCCGCGCCCGCCCGCATCCGCGACACGCGATGGTGGGGCTTCGGCCTGTACGCCCTCATCTCCCTCGTGCACGTCGCCGCGCTGACGTTCGACCTCGAACCGATCTCGTACCCGACGAAGCTCCTCCTCATGCCCGCCCTCGCCCTCGCCGTCATCTGGGCGCTGCGCGGCTCCCTTCGCTCCACACCCGCCACCCTGCTGCTCGCCGCCATCGCGTTCTCCTGGCTCGGCGACGGCGCGGCGTTCTTCTTCCCGTTCCTGGCCGACGAGCTCCCGGCCATGCTGCTGTGCTTCGGCATCGCGCACGTCCTCTACATCTGGCTGTTCCTGCGCCCCGTCGCTCGGCGCCCGTTCGCGCCGTGGTCGCTCGTCTACGCGGCGTGGTGGATCGGCATGATGCTGCTCCTATGGCCGAGCCTCGGCGCCCTCGCCATCCCCGTCGCCGTGTACGGGCTCGTCCTCGGCGGCACCGCCGCAGCATCCACCCGCGGCAGCGCCCTCACCGCGGTCGGCGGCGCGTTCTTCCTCGCGTCGGACTCGATCCTCGCAGTGCGCCTGTTCCTCGACGGCGGTTTCTCCGAGATGCTAGCCGGCCCGTGGATCATGATCACGTACACGATCGGGCAGGGCCTGCTCGCGCTCGGAATCGTGCGGCTCCTGCGTCATCGGTGATGATGGATGCCGTGTCCCCCACTGTGCGCGTCGATTCCTGGCTGTGGGCCGTCCGCGTCTACAAGACGCGCTCGGCGGCGACGACGGCATGCCGTGCCGGACACGTGCGGGTCAACGGCGAGAAGGCGAAGGCCGCGCAGCCGGTGCGGATCGGCGATGAGCTGCGGATCCGCATCGCCGGGTTCGACCGCATCCTCATCGTCCGGCAGCTGCTGACCAAGCGCGTCGGGGCGCCGCTTGCGGCCATGGCCGCCGACGACCGCACGCCCGTCCGCGAGCCCACCGCGATGCTCGCCGTGCGCGACCGCGGCGCCGGGCGCCCGACGAAGCGGGAGCGGCGCGAGATCGACCGGCTGCAGGGCCGCGACTGACGCAGGTCAGCGCGCCCCGCTGACGACCCGCGACACCCCGAGGTCGACGGCGAGCAGCACCACCGTCGCCACGGCGTAGATCAGCAGGTCCCGCGGATCGAAGACGGTGCCGAGCACGAGCATGATCGGCGTGAACGCCGCGCCCCACGCATCCGGCAGCCCGGTGAGCTGGAACAGCTCGACCGCGGTGCACCAGACCAGCACGATCCCCGCGACGGCGAGCGCCGGCAGTCGCGGCGCCAGGATGACGACGAGCGCCCACACCACGACGACGTACAGCGCGTCACCGGCGACATCGGTCGCCACGGTGTCGGGCAGCACGCCGCTGACGAACAGTCCGGCCGCGACCGTCACCACCAGGACCACGGCGGCGACGACGCGACGCACCGACCCGGCGCGCGCCGGCGTCACAGCCGGTCGCGCAGCCACGACACGGGTTGCACGGCGCCGCCCACGGCGGTGACCCGCTCCCCCAGGGCCCGGTCGCTCGTCACGACGGTCACGGCGCGCCCCGCCGACGCGAGCTCGCGCGCGCGGTCCACGATCGCGTCGTCCCCGTGTCCCGCGGCGCGGACGAGGTCGATCCCCGCGACATCATCGGCCGCACGGGCAGCGCCCTCGAGCACGACGTGGAACTCGGGGAACCACGTGTCGGCGGCAAGACCGAGGCCTGCGGCATCCAGCCCGCCGGCGGCGAGCGCGGCCACCTCGCCGAGCAGCCGCCCGGCGGCACCGGCGCGGTCGCGCCACCATCCGTCCGGCACCGCGCCGACGACGTTCGCGGCGTCGACGACCACGGCCGGGCGGACGGGCAGCAACGATCGCAGCATCGGCCAGGAGTCGGCGAACGCGGGGTGCAGCGGGTAGTCGTCGACGGCATCCACCGGCACCCACGCGAGCTCATGGCTCTCCGGGTCGCTGATCACGGGCTCGAAGGGCCGGATCACATCGGCGACGAGCGTCGCGTACGACCAGACGTCGAGGTCGAGCACGCTGAGCAGCCGCGGCCGCACGGCGGATGCCGGGACGCCGGCCTCCTCCGCCGATTCGCGCAGGGCGGCATCGCACGCCGACTCGCCCTCGTGCCGGGCACCGCCGGGCAGCGCCCACGTGTCGCCGTGGTGGCTCCACGACACCCGGTGCTGCAGCAGCACGCCGCGCTCCGGATCGACGGCGAGCAGCCCCGCGGCTCCGAAGCGCCCCCAGTACCGGGAGCCGTCGCCGGCCACGACCCAGGCGTCTCCGGGGTTGCGCGGGCCCAGCGGGCGGGGCGGCTCACCGGGGGCGGGCGGCTGGATGGTCACCGTCCCAGACTGTCACATCGCGCGGAGCCTGGCCCGCCGGCGGACACGGGCGGACACACACCCACGGCTGTGGTCTGTCCATATTCGCGACACGCCACATCTGGACTTCCTGCGGCACTTCACCCCCACATATTGTGGTCAGACAACATAGCCCTTCCCCGAGAGGAACTCCCATGCCCCGTGCCGTGTCCGTCGCCGAGACGATCGACGAATATCTCGCCCGCTCGGACTGGCGCGTCAACGCCAACGCGAACCAGGGCTACTCCCTCGGCGGGATGATCCTGAACGCGGCGGGCAAGCTCGTCGCGAATTACTGGCTCGACGAGGTGTACGCCCCCGCCGCCGGCGCGGCGCACCGGGACGGCAGCATCCACATCCACGATCTCGATGTCTTCGCCGGATACTGCGCCGGCTGGTCGCTGCGGATGGTGCTCGAACAGGGGTTCAACGGCGTCCCCGGGAAGATCGCCTCCGCGCCGCCGCGGCACTTCTCCAGCGCACTCGGTCAGCTCGTGAACTTCCTCGGGACGCTGCAGAACGAATGGGCCGGAGCGCAGGCGTTCAGCTCCTTCGACACCTACCTCGCCCCGTACGTGCGGCGCGACGGCCTCGACTACGCCGCGGTGCACCAGGCACTGCAGGAATTCGTCTTCAACCTCAACATCCCCTCCCGCTGGGGCACGCAGACCCCGTTCACCAACCTGACGTTCGACTGGGTCTGCCCCGACGACCTCCGCGACCAGCGCCCGCTCATCGGCGGCGAGGTGTGCGACTTCGCGTACGGCGACCTGGCTCCGGAGATGGCGCTCATCAACCGCGCGTTCATCGAGGTGCTGACGACCGGCGACGCCGACGGGCGCGCGTTCACCTTCCCGATCCCCACCTACAACATCACCCGCGACTTCGACTGGGACGGCCCCAACGTCGAGGCCCTGTTCGCCATGACGGCGAAGTACGGGCTCCCCTACTTCCAGAACTTCGTGAACTCCGACCTCGACCCGCACATGATCCGCTCGATGTGCTGCCGTCTGCAGCTCGACCTCACCGAGCTGCTCAAGCGCGGGAACGGCCTCTTCGGCTCGGCGGAGCAGACCGGCTCGATCGGCGTCGTCACCGTCAACTGCGCGCGCCTCGGCTTCCTGCACTCCGGCGACGAGGACGCGGCGCTGACCCGCCTCGACGAGCTGCTGGTCATCGCGCGCGACAGCCTCGAAGCCAAGCGCGAGACCATCGGGCGCCACCTCGACGCTGGCCTCTTCCCGTACACGAAGCGGTACCTCGGCACCCTCGACAACCACTTCTCCACGATCGGCGTCAACGGCGTCAACGAGTATGTGCGGAACCTCACGCGGGACGCCGACGACATCACGACGGATGCCGGTGCGGCCCTCGCCACCCGGCTCCTCGACCGCGTCCGGGAGCGCATGGTGCAGTTCCAGGAGGAGACCGGGCACATGTACAACCTCGAGGCGAGCCCCGCCGAGGGGGCCACGTACCGGTTCGCGAAGGAGGACATCGCGCGGCTGCCCGGCATCCGGCATGCCGGCACCGACGCGAACCCGTACTACACGAACTCCTCGCAGCTGCCGGTCGGGTACACGGCCGACCCGTTCCTCGCGATGGCGATGCAGGAGCCGCTGCAGCAGAAGTACACCGGCGGCACCGTGCTGCACCTCTACCTCGGCGAGGCACTGCCCACCGCCGCGGCGTGCCGGGAGCTCGTGCGCCGGTCGCTGGAGCGCTTCCGGCTCCCCTACATCACCGTGACGCCCACGTTCTCGATCTGCCCGCAGCACGGCTACCGCTCCGGCGAGCACGCGACCTGCCCGGAGTGCGGCGCGACCTGCGAGGTGTGGACCCGCGTCATGGGTTACTTCCGGCCCATCGCGTCGTTCAACATCGGCAAGAAGGGCGAGGCTGAGGAGCGGCAGTACTTCATCGCTGAGACGACCGGCCAGGAGACGACGTGCACACCGCTGGCGCACACGAGCTGAGGATCGCGGGCATCACCGCGTTCTCGACGGTGGACTGGCCCGGGATGCTGACGGCGACGCTGTTCCTGCAGGGATGCCCGTGGGACTGCTTCTACTGCCACAACCCGGGCCTCATCGACCGGCGCGCGGAGACGCCGTTCTCCTGGAGCGACGTGACCGACCTGCTGTGCGAGCGGATCGGGCTGCTCGACGGCGTGGTCTTCAGCGGCGGCGAGCCGACGATGCAGCGCGCGCTGATCCCGGCGATGCAGGTCGTCCGCGCGCTCGGGTTCCGGGTCGGGCTGCACAGCGCCGGCCCCTACCCCGGCCTGCTGGCCGCGGCGCTGCCCTACGTCGACTGGATCGGCCTGGACGTCAAGGCCGCCCCCGAGGGCTACGAAGCTGTGACCGGCCGCGGGCCCAGCGGCGCGCACGCGTGGCGGTCGCTGGAGATCGTGCTGGGGGAACGGCTGCTGCGCGCCGGCTCTCCCCACCCCCTGGAGGTCGAGGTGCGGACGACCGTGCATCCCGCGGCGATCGACGACGACGGCGTCCGGGCGCTCGGCCGGCGACTCGCCGACGCGGGCGTGGAGTCCTGGGCCGTGCAGCGGTTCCGCGACGTCGGCACCCGGCATCCGCTCCCCCGCGCGGAAGAGGCGGTCGGCGCGCTCGCGCTCGACCGCCTCCCCGCGGAACGGTTCCGCACCCTCACGGTGCGGTGACGCCGCTCAGCGCTGGCGCTTCTCCCGGACCCGCATGTTGACGACGATCGGGGTGCCCGCGAAGCCGAAGATCTCGCGAAGGCGCCGCTGGATGAACCGGCGGTAGCCCGGGTCGAGGAACCCGGTCGTGAACAGCACGAACGTCGGCGGGCGCGTGGAGGCCTGCGTGCCGAACAGGATGCGGGGCTGCTTGCCGCCGCGGAGCGGGTGCGGGTGCTCCGCGATGAGCTCGGCGAGGAAGGCGTTGAACTTGCCGGTCGGGATGCGCTGATCCCACGACTCCAGCGCCGTCTCCAGCGCGGGGACGAGCTTGTCCAGGTGCCGGCCGGTGCGGGCGGAGAGGTTCACGCGCGGCGCCCAGGCGACGTGCGCGAGGTCCTTCTCGATCTCCCGCTCGAGGTACCGGCGCCGGTCGATGTTCTCCATGTCGTCGTCGTTCAGGCGGTCCCACTTGTTGAACGCGAGGACGAGCGCGCGGCCCGACTCGAGCACGAGGTCGATGATCCGGACGTCCTGCTCGCTGATCGGCTCGGTGATGTCGAGGACGACGACGGCGACCTCAGCCTTCTCGAGCGCCGCGGAGGTGCGCAGCGACGCGTAGAAGTCCGCGCCCTGCTGCAGGTGCACGCGACGACGGATGCCGGCGGTGTCCACGAGGCGCCAGAGCTTGCCGCCCAGCTCGACGATCTCGTCGACCGGGTCGCGGGTCGTCCCGGCGAGGTCGTTGACGACGACGCGCTCCTCACCGGCGGCCTTGTTCAGCAGCGACGACTTGCCGACGTTCGGGCGGCCGAGGATCGCGACGCGGCGCGGCCCGCCGAGCTCGTTCTTCGCGACGGCGGAGACGCTCGGGAGCACCTTCATCATCTCGTCCAGGAGGTCGGCGACCCCGCGGCCGTGGATGGCGGAGACGGGGTGCGGCTCGCCGAGCCCGAGGTTCCAGAGCGCGGCGGCCTCGGGCTCGTGGCGCTGGTCGTCGATCTTGTTGGCGACGAGGAAGACGGGCTTCCCGCTCTTGCGGAGGAGGCGGACGACCTGCTCGTCGGTCGAGGTCGCGCCGACCATCGCGTCGACGACGAACAGCACGACGTCGCAGAGGTCGATGGCGATCTCGGCCTGCGCGGCGACGGAGCGGTCGATGCCGCGGGCGTCGGGCTCCCAGCCGCCGGTGTCGACGATCGTGAACTTCCGGTCCATCCACTCGGCCTTGTAGGTCACGCGGTCGCGGGTGACACCGGGGGTGTCCTCGACGACGGCCTCGCGACGGCCGAGGATGCGGTTGACGAGCGCCGACTTGCCGACGTTCGGGCGGCCCACGATGGCGACGACGGGAAGCGCGGGCAGCACCTCGACGACCTCGCCGCCGGCGGTGAAGCCGCCGAGGAGGTCGGCATCCTCGTCATCCAGGTCGTAGTCGGACAGCGAGGCGCGCAGCGCCGCCGCCCGCTGGTCGGCGAGCTCCTCGTCGAGGTTCGCGAGCTTCTCCTCGAGCCGGTCGGGACCGCCCTCGTACTCGTCGCCGTCGTGCTGCGATCGCAGATCGCTCATCGCTGGTCCCCTGTCCCTGCCCGGACGACGTCGAGAACGGCGTCCACTGTCTGTGTGAAGTCGAGGTCGGTGGAGTCCACGACGGTGACGCCGGGCGCCGCCGTGAGGAAGTCCACGACCTTCGAGTCGGATGCGTCGCGCTTGTGCAGCGCGGCGGCGACCGCCGCGGCGTCGTGCGACGTCAGCTCGGCGCTGCGCCGGGCGGCGCGCACCTCGGGCGCCGCGGTCAGCAGGATGCGCACGGGCGCGTCCGGAGCGACGACGGTCGTGATGTCGCGGCCCTCGACGATGACGCCGGGCCGGCCGGAGTCGGCGACGAGACCGCGGAAGATCCCGTTGACGGTCTCCCGGACCACGGGCACGCGGGCCACGCCGCTGACCGCCTCGGAGATGCGCGGTTCGCGGATGGCGTCGGTGACGTCACGCGCGCCGACCCGCACCCAGTACTCGTCCGGGTCGAGGGAGATGGCGTATTCGAAGTCGCCGGAGGCCTCGAGGACCGCGACGGCGTCGGACGTGTCGGCGCCGTGCTCGAGGACGTGCCAGGCGAGCGCCCGGTACGCGGCGCCGGTGTCGAGATAGCCGTAGCCGAGGCGACGGGCCACCTCCTTCGACACGCTCGACTTGCCGCTGCCGGCGGGGCCGTCGATCGCGACGGTGACCGGCTCGCTGCCGGAATCCATCGTGGGGTCAGTCATTCGTGGTGCTCGCAATCTTCCATCCGCGCGCCTGCAGGCCGTCGACGGCCTGCCGGACGGCGCCCGGGACGACGCTGATCTCGGCGAGACCGAACTGGGCTCCCGGGGAGTGCTCGAGGCGGAGATCTTCGACGTTGACCTGCAGCTCGCCCAGTTCGCCGAAGAGGCGGCCGAGCTGGCCGGGCGTGTCGTCGACCATGACGACGACGGTCTCGAACCGGCGGTTCTGGCCGTGCTTGCCGGGGAGGCGCTCGACGCCGTCGTTGCCGCGGCGGATCGTGTCGGCGACGGTGCGGCGCGCACCGGGGGTCTCCGGGTCGCGCAGGGCGTCGGCGACGCCGCGCAGGTCGTCTGCGAGGGCATCCAGCACATCGACGACGGGGCGCGCGTTGGCTCCGAGGATCTGGACCCAGAGCTCGGGCGCCGACGCGGCGATGCGGGTCGTGTCGCGGACCCCCTGACCGGCCAGGCGCATCGACCCGTCCGGCGCGTCGACGAACCGTCCGGCGAGGAGGCTCGCGACGAGCTGCGGCACGTGGGAGATGAGCGCGACGGCGGCGTCGTGCTCCTCCGGCGTCATCTCGATGGGGGTGGCGCCGAGGTCGAGTGCGAGGCCCTCGACGAGGGCCAGGTCGGATGCGGGGGTCTCCGCGTCGCGGCAGACGACCCAGGGACGCCCGACGAAGATGTCGGCGCGGGCCGAGATGGCTCCGCCGCGCTCCCGCCCGGCCATCGGGTGCGAGCCGATGTAGTGGGTCAGGTCGACGCCGCGCGCGCGCAGCGTGCGCAGCGGGTCGAGCTTGACGCTCGCCACATCGGTGACGACGGCCTCCGGGAAGAGGATCAGTTCGCGCTCGATGACGTCGGCGGTCACATCCGGCGGCACGGCGACGACGATGAGCACGGGGCGGTCGTCGACCCGTGCGGCCCGGCCCGCGCCGTAGTCGATCGCGAGGCGCAGCTGGGCGGGCGACGCGTCGGCGAGCGCGACGTCGACGCCGAGGGCACGCAGCGCGTGGCCGATGCTCGACCCGAGCAGACCGGCGCCGACGATGCGCACCATCCCGCTCACCCGCGCGGCGCGCGCGGGAACGCTGGTGGAATCGGTCACGGGGTTCTCCGGATCAGGAATCGGGGGACGCCGTGTCTCGAGGAGCCGTGGGCTCCGGCGCGTCCCGGCGCGCGAGGGTGAGCAGCGCGCCGCGTTCCACTGTAGTCAACTCGCGTGCCTTCCCCGCCGGGAGGGTTCCCAGGTGGAGCGGCCCGAACTGGCGGCGGACCAGCTCGATGACGGGGTGGCCGACCTCGGCCATCATGCGCCGGACGATGCGGTTGCGTCCGGAGTGCAGCGTGAGCTCGACGAGGCTCGTCGTGCCACTGGCATCCAGCAGTCGTGCCTTGTCGGCGGCGATGGGCCCGTCCTCCAGCTCGACGCCCTTCGTGAGGCGCGCGATGACCTGGGGCGTCACGCGGCCGTCGACCTTCGCGATGTACACCTTCGTCACGCCGAACGACGGGTGCGCGAGGACGTGCGCGAGGTCGCCGTCGTTCGTGAGGACGAGGAGGCCGCTCGTGTCGGCATCCAGGCGGCCGACGTTGTACAGCCGCTCCGCGAAGTCCTGCGTGTAGCGGCGCAGGTCGGGCCGGCCCTGCTCGTCCTTCATCGTGGAGACGACCCCGGTCGGCTTGTTGAGCATGACGTACCGCTTCGTGCTGTCGAGCTGGATGGCGGTGCCGTCGACGTCGACGATGTCCACGGCCGGGTCGATGCGCCGGCCGAGCTCGGTCACGACGACGCCGTTGACGCGGATGCGGCCCTCCACGATGTACTGCTCGCACACGCGCCGTGAGGCCACGCCGGCGTTCGCCAGCACCTTCTGCAGGCGGACGCCCTCGGTGTCCCGTTCTTCCGTCATCTCAGTACCTCGCTGTCGAAGCCGTCCGACCCGTCATCGAGCAGGGGGGCGATGTGGGGCAGCTCGTCGAGCGAGTTGATGCCCAGGTTGACCAGGAGAGCGTCGGTGGTCTCGTAGTGGATGGCGCCGGTCTCGGGGTCGGTGAACGCCTCCGTGATGAGCCCGCGGCCGAGCAGGGTGCGGACGACGGAGTCGACGTTGACGGCGCGGATGGAGGCGACCTGGCCGCGGGTCACGGGCTGCTTGTAGGCGATGACGGCGAGGGTCTCCAGCGCCGCCTGCGACAGGCGCGACGGCGCCTGCGCGTTGACGAACTCCGACACGAGGGCGTCGTGCTCCTCGCGCACGTAGAGGCGCCACCCGCCGCCGACCTCGCGCAGCTCGAAGCCGCGGCGCGGACCGCCGGTCTCGCCGTCGTAGTCGGCGACGAGGCCCTCGACGGCCTGGCGCACGGCGGCGACGGGCGCGGCGACCGCCGCGGCGAGCGCGACGAGGGGCTGCGGCTCGTCGACGACCAGCAGGATCGCCTCCAGGCGGCGGGCCACCTCGACGGGTGTCGCCGGGGCGGGCGCGTCCTCCGTCCCGGTCCCGGGATCGGCGGGCACGTGGTCAGCGGTCATAGTCGGCTCCCAGGGTGGCGAGGTTCTCTTCGGACCAGCGTTCGGCGGTCCAGCGCAGCGTGAGCTCGCCCAGCGGCTCGAGCTGCTCGAACGAGATGGCGGCGTGACGGTAGAGCTCGAGCACGGCGATGAACCGCGCCACGACGATGCCCGGCTGGGTGACCCCGGCGATGAGCTCGCGGAAGTTGAGCGTCCCGGCGCCCTTGAGCGCCGAGACGACGACGGCGGCCTGCTCGCGGATCGACACGAGCGGCGCGTGCAGGTGGTCGAGCCCGACGTGCGGGATCTCCTTCGGGGTGAAGGCGAGGAGCGCGATGGCCGCGAAGTCGTCGGCGGACAGCGTCCAGACGAGCTCGGGGGCGGCGCGACGGTATTTCTCGTCCAGTCGCACCGAGCGGGCGTGCCGGCGGTCCTCCCGCTCGAGGCAGCGCGCGAACCAGGCGGAGACCTCCTTGAACGCGCGGTACTGCAGGAGACGGGCGAACAGCAGGTCGCGCGCCTCCAGGAGCGCGACAGCCTCCGCGTCGACGAGCTCCCCCTGCGGCAGGAGACCGGCGACCTTCATGTCGAGCAGGGTCGCCGCGACGACGAGGAACTCGGACGCCTGCTCCAGCTCCTCCCCCGCGTCGAGGCCCCGCAGGTACGAGATGAACTCGTCGGTGACCCGGCTGAGCGAGATCTCGGTGATGTCCAGCTCGTGCTTGGACAGCAGCGTGAGCAGCAGATCGAAGGGACCGTCGAAGACGCCGAGCGTCACGCGGAAGCCCGCGGCATCCGGTGTCGTCTCCTGTGCCGCGGAATCCTCGTCAGGCGACGGCGCCACGGGCGACCAGCTCCCGCGCCAGTCGCAGGTAGGCCTGGGCGGCCGGGTGCTCGGGCGCGAACTTGGTGATCGGGACGCCGGACACCGAGGCGTCCGGGAACTTCACGGTGCGGCCGATGACGGTCTCCAGCACGTCGTCGCCGAACGCCTCGACGACGCGCTCGAGCACCTCGCGGGAGTGCAGCGTGCGCGGGTCGTACATCGTGGCGAGGACGCCGTCGAGCGTGATCGAGGGGTTCAGCCGGTCGCGCACCTTGTCGATCGTCTCGATGAGCAGCGCGACACCGCGCAGCGCGAAGAACTCGCACTCCAGCGGGATGAGCACGCCGTGGCTCGCGGTCAGGGCGTTGACGGTGAGGATGCCGAGCGACGGCTGGCAGTCGACGAGGATGACGTCGTACTCGCCGGAGACCTTCCGGAGCACGCGGGCGAGGATCGTCTCGCGGGCGACCTCGTTGACGAGGTGCACCTCCGCGGCGGACAGGTCGATGTTCGCGGGGATGACGTCGAGGTTCTCCACCGACGTGGAGACGATGACATCGTGCGGGTCGCGCTTGGTGTCCAGCAGCAGGTCGTAGATGGTAGGGACGTCGTGGGTCGCGATGCCGAGACCTGCCGACAGGGCGCCCTGCGGGTCGAAGTCGACGGCCAGCACACGACGGCCGTACTGGGCGAGGGAGGCGGCCAGGTTGATGGTCGTCGTCGTCTTGCCGACGCCGCCCTTCTGGTTGCACAGCGCGATGATGCGCGCCGGACCGTGGCCGTCGAGCTTGGGCGGCGTGGCGAAGCCGTGGTACGGGCGACCGGTGGGACCCATCGGGGTGTCATCCGTGGAAGCCTTCTTCTTGCTCCCTCGCGCCTTCTCCGTCGTCACCGACACTCCTGCCTCCTGTTGCGTGCCCCTGATTCTCGCACAGACACGCGCGCGAACCCGGCCCCCACGCCCGTGTCAGAGGCTCCCGAGCACATCCAGACGCAGCTGGGCGGCGACGGCGATGACGACGTAGTCGAGCAGCACGATGAGGGGCAGCCAGGACAGCACGAAGGCGCCGACGCGGCGCGCACCGGCACCCCACAGCCCCTCCCGCAGCGACCACCCGAGGACGGTCCAGAACAGCGGGATCGTCATGAGCCAGACGACCATGCACCAGGGGCACAGCGACCCGTACTCGAAGACGCTGCGGTAGGCGAAGAAGTGCACGAGCAGGAACCCGCCGAGCACGAAGACCCCGAACACCCGCCAGTACCAGGCGCGCATGCCCTGCGGCGAGGCCAGCGCGCTCACCCCGGCGTAGATCGGTCCGACGAAGAGGACGATCCCGATGATCGAGTTGCTGAAGCCGAGGAGGTTGCCGCCGGGCGAGAGGAGGTTGGGACCGCACGTGACGATGGGGCTGATGTCGCACGTGATGAGCGCGTCCTCGCCCATCAGCTGTCCGGTGTACTCGCGGTACAGCAGGAACGAGACGATCCAGGCGATGAGCCCGGCCACGATCCAGAAGACCGCGAGCCCGGGGCCGGGGCGGTAGGTCGGGGCGTCCAGGCGCTCGGGTGTGCTCACGCGCCCATCATGGCCGCTCGCCCGCCCGGACGCGGGCGCCCCCGCCGTGACAAACCGAGCCGGCCCGGTCACCGCGCGCGGGGGTGGGAGGTGACGTAGACGTCGCGGAGCGCGTCGACGGTCACGTGGGTGTAGATCTGGGTCGTCGCGACCGAGGCATGCCCGAGGAGCTCCTGCACGACGCGCACGTCGGCGCCGCCCTGCAGCAGGTGCGTCGCGAACGAATGGCGGAGGGTGTGCGGCGACACGTGCGCCGTGAGGCCGGCGCGCTCGGCGGCCTGCTGGATGACGAGCCACGCGCTCTGCCGGGACAGCGGGGCGCCGCGGGCGCCGAGGAACAGTCGCGGCGTCGCGCGGCCGCGGCGGGACAGCTCGGGGCGGGCGCGCGCGAGGTAGGCGTCGACGGCGGCCCGCGCGTACGAGCCGACCGGGACGATGCGCTCCTTCGCCCCCTTGCCGCGCACGCGCAGCACGTCGCCGTGCGCGAGGTCGTCCACGTCGAGCTGCACGATCTCGGTGACCCGGGCCCCGGTCGCGTAGAGCAGCTCGAGCAGCGCGCGGTCGCGCAGCCGGACGAGGTCGCCGTCGCTCGCCGTGCCCGGCGCGGGCCCCGCCGCGTCCAGGAGCGACTCGACCTGGTCGATCGTGAGCGCCTTCGGAAGCCGCTGCGGGGTCTTCGGCGGGCGCAGCCGGCCGGTCGGGTCTTCCGCGGCGATCCCCTCGCGCACGAGGAACCGGTGCAGCCCGCGGACGGAGGACTGCAGCCGGGCGAGGGAGGTCGCGGCCGGGGGCGGCTCTGCCGACGCCCGTTCCGCGGCGAACTCGGCGACGGTCGCCGCCGTCACGTCCTCGGTCGTCGCGATCCCCCGCTGGGTCAGCCACGTCGTGTAGACGGCGAGGTCACGGCGGTACGCGCCGACGGTGTGCTCGGAGAGACCGCGCTCGATCGAGATGTGCCTGAGGTAGGCGTCGACGGCGCGTTCGAGCTTCACGTCGTGGCTGCCCCGATCGCGCGCGACCGGCGCGGCCACGGGGCGTCTGCCGGCGCGAGCGTCTCCCACCCGCGGCCCCGCGACACGTGCGCGGCGAGCACGCCGACCACGAGCGACGGGTTCTGCACGCGACGGTCGAGGACGGCATCCACGACCTCGTCGAGCGGCACCCAGCGCACCTCGATGTCGGCCTCCTCGGCGGAACGCGCGAACACCTCCGGGGCGGGGGCGAGATCGCGCGCCAGGTAGATGCGGATGGCCTCGTCGCTGCCGCCGGGGGTCGTGTAAAACTCCCCCAGCACGTCCCACCGCCCCGCGACGAGGTCGGCCTCCTCCGTCAACTCCCGCTGCGCGGCGAGCAGCGGGTGCTCCTCGGCGATGTCGAGCAGGCCGGCGGGGATCTCCCATTCGCGCATCCGCACGGGATGCCGGTACTGCTTGATCAGGAGCACCCGTTCCTCGTCGTCGAGCGCGAGGATCGCGACGGCGCCGGTGTGGTCCATGTACTCCCGGACGATGCTCTCCCCGCCGTACGAGACCTCGTCGCGGCGGATGTTCCAGACGCGACCCTCGTAGACCGTCTCGCTGCGGGTGACGTCGACCTCGGCGGGGTCGTCCTGCAGCGGCTCAGGCATTCTCGTCGTCGTCGAACAGCTCGCTGGCGCGGTGCCGCTCCAGCGCCGCCGCGATCAGACCCCGGAACAGGGGGTTCGCCTCGGTCGGGCGCGAACGCAGCTCGGGGTGGGCCTGCGTGGCGATGTAGTACGGGTGCACGTCACGGGGCAGCTCGACGTACTCGACGAGGTTGCGGTTCGGCTCCAGGCCGGAGAACACGAGGCCGGCGTCGGCGATCTGCTGCCGGTACGCGTTGTTGACCTCGTAGCGGTGCCGGTGACGCTCCGACGCGACGGTCGAGCCGTACAGCTCGGCGGCCAGCGACCCCTCCGCGAGCGCGGCCTCCGACAGGCCGAGGCGCATGGTGCCGCCCATGTCGCCGCTCTCGATGATGTCGACCTGCTCGGCCATCGTCGCGATGACGGGGAAGGCCGTCTCGGGGTCGAACTCGCTGGAGGACGCGCCCTCGAGCCCCGCCATGTTGCGGGCGTACTCGATGACCATGCACTGCAGGCCCAGGCAGATCCCGAGCGTCGGGATGCCCTGCTCGCGCGCGAACTTCAGCGCGCCGAGCTTGCCCTCGATGCCGCGGATGCCGAAGCCGCCCGGGATGACGATGCCGTCGACCGGCGCGAGCGCCTTCTCGGCGCCCTCGGGTGTCTCGCACGTGTCGGAGGGGATCCAGGTGATCTTGACCTTCGTCTCCTGCGCGAAGCCGCCGGCCTTGAGCGCCTCCGTGACCGACAGGTACGCGTCGGGGAGATCGATGTACTTGCCGACGAGGCCGATCGTGACCTCGTGCTTGGGGTTGTGCACCGCCTGGAGCACCTTCTGCCAGCGCGTCCAGTCGACGTCGTCGGCCTTGCCGAGCCCGAGCGCGCGGACGATGTAGTCGTCGAGGCCCTGCTCGTTGAGCATGCTGGGGATGTCGTAGATCGACGGCACGTCCACGGCATTGACGACGGCATCCTCGTCGACGTCGCACATGAGCGCGATCTTGCGCTTGTTGGACTCGGTGACGGGACGGTCGCTGCGCAGGACGAGCGCGTCGGGCTGGATGCCGATGGAGCGCAGCGTCGCGACGGAGTGCTGCGTCGGCTTGGTCTTCTGCTCGCCGGACGCGCCCATGAACGGTACGAGCGACACGTGCACGAAGAACACGTTGCCGCGGCCGAGCTCGTGACGGATCTGACGCGCCGACTCGATGAACGGCTGCGACTCGATGTCGCCGACCGTGCCTCCGATCTCCGTGATGATGACGTCGGGCTTGGGCGTCTCGTCGGCCTGCAGCCGCATGCGGCGCTTGATCTCGTCGGTGATGTGCGGGATGACCTGCACGGTGTCGCCGAGGTACTCGCCGCGTCGCTCGCGCGCGATGACCTGGGAGTAGATCTGACCGGTGGTGACGTTGGCGGCCTGGCTCAGCTCGATGTCGAGGAAGCGCTCGTAGTGCCCGATGTCGAGGTCGGTCTCGGCGCCGTCATCGGTGACGAAGACCTCGCCGTGCTGGAACGGGTTCATCGTTCCCGGGTCGACGTTGAGGTAGGGGTCGAGCTTCTGCATCACGACCCGGAGGCCCCGCGCGGTGAGCAGATTGCCGAGACTGGCGGCCGTCAGACCCTTGCCCAACGAGGAAACGACACCGCCCGTCACGAAAATGTGCCTGGTGGTGTCGTTCGAAATGATGCCCGAGTCTGAAGTGTCCGTCACGGGCTTTCATCCTATCAGTCGTGGTGAGCCGAGGCTGAGCAGCTCCCGTGCGTGTTCCAGCGCGGCGTCCGAATCGGGCAGGCCGGAGAGGAGACGCGCCATCTCCGCCTCACGGTCGGCGCCGGTGAGGACGCGGACGCTCGAGGCGGTGACCGAGCCGTCGCTGGCCTTGACGACGCTGAGGTGGTTGTTCGCGAAGGCGGCGACCTGCGCGAGGTGGGTCACGGCGATCACCTGGCTGGTCTGCGCGAGCTTCGCGAGGCGCCGGCCGACCTCGATGGCCGCGGCGCCGCCGATGCCGGCATCCACTTCGTCGAACACGAACGTCCGGACGGGGTCGGTCGCCGCGATGACGACCTCGATCGCGAGCATGACGCGGCTGAGCTCGCCGCCGGACGCGCCGCGTGCGACGGGGCGCGGATCGGCGCCGGGGTGCGGGGAGAGGAGGATCGTCACATCGTCCCGGCCGTGCGCCGTCTCCGCGCCGGGCGCCACCGTCACGACGATGCGCGCGTCGGGCAGAGCGAGGTCGCGGAGCTCGGCGGTGACCGCCTCGCCCAGCTTCTCCGCCGCGGCCGTGCGGGCGGCGGTCAGCGTCGCGGCGTGCGCGTCGACGAGCGCCGCGGCCTCCTGCGTCTGGGCGGTGAGGCGCTGCACCCGGTCACCGTCGTCGTCGAGCTCGGCCAGCCGCGCCGCGCCGCTCTCCCGGAGCGCGAGGACCTCCTCGAGCGTCCCGTGGGCGCGGAGCAGGGCACCCAGGGCCGCGCGGCGCTCTTCGACGGCGGCGAGCTCGTGCGGGCCGGATTCGTCGAGGTCGGCGAGGTAGCTGCTGAGCTCGCCGGCGACGTCGGCGACGCGGTAGCCGAGCTCGCCGAGCGTGTCGGAGACGGTGGCGAGGGCGGGGTCGCTGTGCGAGACGCGATCGAGGATGCGGCGGGCTTCGCCCAGCAGCGCCTGCGCGTCGGGCTGGTCGTCGTCGCTGGAGAGCGCGGCGTGCGCCGTCGCGGCGGCGAGGCGGAGATCCTCCGCGTTCGCGAGGCGCTCGGCGCGCTGCGACAGCTCGACGTCCTCGCCCGCATGCGGGTCGACCTGTCCGATCTGCTCGAGCGCGGCACGCAGGTCGTCGGCTTCGCGGGCGCGGCTGTCACGCTCGGCGGTCAGCGTCGCGAGCTCGTCGGTGACGGCGCGCCAGTGCGTCCACGCGTCGCGGTACGCGGCCAGGGCTGCGGCGACCTCGTCTCCCCCGAACCGGTCGAGCGCGTCGCGCTGCGCGGCGGCGCTGCGCAGCCGCAGCTGGTCGGACTGGCCGTGCACGACGACGAGCTGGTCGGCGAGGTCGGCGAGCACGCCCGCGGGCGCCGTGCGGCCGCCCACCGTGGCGCGGCTGCGGCCCTCGCTGGAGAGCGTCCGCCCGAGGTACAGCTCCGCACGCCCGTCGCCGATCGGCTCGACCTCGCCGCCGGCGTCATGCACCCTCTCCACGACGGGCCCGTCCTCCGGCACGATCCAGACACCCTCGACCCACGCCTGGGCGGCGCCGGAGCGGACGGCGCCGGAGTCGGCACGCTGGCCGAGGAGCAGCCCGAGCCCCGTGACGACCATGGTCTTGCCGGCGCCGGTCTCACCCGTGATGGCGGTGAACCCGGTGCCCATCGGCAGGGTCGCCTGCGCGATCACACCGAGATCGCGCAGACGCATCTGCTCGATCACTCGGCCACCCGCGTGGCGGCGCGTGTCGGCCCCCGCCATCCCGTGACGGGGAGCTGGAACTTCCGCACCAACCGGTCGGTGAACGGCGCCGGATGCAGGCGTGCGAGCCGCACCGGGATGTCGGAGCGGCGCACCACGACGCGGGCGCCGGGGGGCAGGTCGTGCGAGCGGCGCCCGTCGGCCCAGAGGATGCCGATGCCGTCGGTGCGCGCCAGGACCTCGATCGCGACGGCGGCCTCGGGCCCGACGACGAGCGGGCGGGCGAACAGCGCGTGCGCGGACAGCGGCACGACGGCGAGGGCCTCCACGCTCGGCCAGATCACGGGGCCGCCGGCGGAGAAGTTGTAGGCGGTTGAGCCCGTCGGCGTCGAGACGACGACGCCGTCGCAGCCGAAGGTCGACAGGGGCCGGCCGTCGATCTCCATGACGACCTCCATCATCCGCTCGCGGGAGGCCTTCTCGACGGTCACCTCGTTGAGCGCCCACGTCTCGTAGATGACGGTGCCGCCGGCGTCCTTGACCCGCGCGGACAGGGTCATCCGCTCTTCCACCTCGTAGTCGCGCGCGATGACCCGCTGCATGGCGTCGTCGATGACGTCCGCCTCGATCTCCGCGAGGAACCCGACGTGGCCCATGTTGATGCCGAGGATCGGCGCGGTGCCGTCGCGGACGAGCTCGGCGGCACGCAGGATCGTGCCGTCGCCGCCCAGCACGATCGCGATCTCCACGTCCGCGACGGGAACGTCGAAGCCGAGCAGTGCGATGGGTGCGAGATCGGAGAGCGCCGCCACGAGGGCGTCGTCGTCCGCGGCGAGGACCGGGCGGGCGCCGGCCGCGATGAGCGCGGCGATGACGCGGCGAGCGGCGGCGACGCTGTCTTCCCGGTGGGCGTGCGCGACGACGAGGATGTCACGAGGCGCGTTCGTCATCAGGCTCCCGCCGGTCGGTTCACGGTGCTCCACCATTCTGTCTGTCGCGGGCGCTGAGGCGAAACGGCGCGCGTGCCCCTCCCGGCATCCACGCCGTCACGCCCGTCCGGGCACGGCCAGGCGGGCCGCGGCGGCGACGAAGCGCTCCATGGGGCCGCGGCCCAGCAGCAGGGCCCAGGCCGTGCACGCCGCGATGGTCGTCAGCGCGAACGGCCAGAACGGCTCGAGGGCGCGGAAGCCGCCGAGGTCGCCGACGTCGCCGATCGTCGCGGCGGCGAGGACCGCCCACGCGAACACCTGGCCGACATAGGCGGTGAGCGGCATCGTCCCGACGGCGCGCAGCGGCAGCAGGACCCAGGTGAGCGGCGTGCGGCAGACGAGGAGGCAGAGACCGAGGACGGCGAGCGCGAACCCGCCGGACCCCACGACCTCGAGGATGCCGCCGGAGTGCGCGGCGGCGGTCCACGCGTGGCTGAGGTATTCGCCGTCCTCGGGCGCGCGCGAGACGGCATCCGCCGTGTACGCGATCACGGCCGCCGCGGCGCCGCCGGCGGTCAGCACGACCTGCGTGCGCGCGGCGCGCAGGTCGGAGCGTCCCGCCGCGAGCCCCGCGCCGAGGAAGGCCGTCCAGAGCGGGAACGGGTAGCCCCAGCCGAGCGCGAGCCCCAGGGTCTCGCCCGCGACGCCCGCCCACACCGGCAGCGCGTCGAGCGCGGGCTGCACCCACGGCATGACGAGCGCGAGCCCCCCGGCGATGATCCAGAGGACACCCGCCCGGAGGCGGAGGAGCGGGAGCGCGAGCAGGAACAGCAGGGCGTAGGCGGGCAGGATGATCAGCAGCGGGACACCGGTGATGATGAGCGCGAGGCCGATGAGCCAGAGGACCCCGGCGCGCACCGCGAGACGGCGACGCACGAGCGCGAGCGCGGCGCCGGCGACCGGGCTCGGCCCGCCGGAGACGAGCGCGATCGACACGCCCGCGAGCACGGCGAACAGGATGGACGAGCGGCCGTTGGCGACGTCCGCCCAGGTCGCCGGGTCACCCCAGGAGAACTCCTCCTCGGTCGTGAGCATGTGCGCCGCGAACATCCCCAGCACGGCGAGGGCGCGCGCGAGGTCGACGCCGTGCAGGCGTCCCGCCCGGTTCCACGCCCGCGGGTCTTCGCGATGCGGCCTGCGACTGTCCGGCCGGCCGCCGGGGGTCACTGCTGACGCAGCAGCCACACGAGCAGGGCCTTCTGGGCGTGCAGACGGTTCTCCGCCTCGTCCCACACGACGCTCTGCGGGCCGTCGATGACCTCGGCGTCCACCTCGTAGCCGCGGTCGGCGGGGAGGCAGTGGATGAAGATCGCGTCGTCCTGCGCGAGCGCCATGGTCGCCGTCGTCACCTTGTAGCCGCCGAGGTCCTGCAGGCGTGCGGCCTTCTCCTCCTCCTTGCCCATCGACACCCACGTGTCCGTGACGATGACGTCGGCACCGGCGGCCGCTGCGGCGGGGTCGGTGCTGAGCGTGACGGAGCCGCCGGTCTGCGCCGCGATCGCGCGCGCGTCGGCGACGACGTCGGCGCGGGGCGCGTACGCCTCCGGCGAGGCGACGCGCACGTGCATGCCCGCCGTGACGCCGGCGAGGAGGTAGGAGTGGCCCATGTTCGACTTGCCGTCGCCGAAGAACGTGAGGGTGAGACCGGCGAGATCGCCCTTGTGCTCCCGGATCGTCAGGAGGTCGGCGAGGAGCTGGCAGGGGTGGAAGTCGTCGCTCAGGGCGTTGACGACCGGCACGCGGGTGCCGCGTGCCATCTCCTCCAGCCCCGCCTGCGCGTAGGTGCGCCAGACGATCGCGGCGACCTGGCGCTCGAGGACCCGCGCCGTGTCGGACGGCGTCTCCTTGCCGCCGAGCTGGCTGTTGGCCGTCGAGATGATCAGCGGCGACCCGCCGAGGTCGGCGATGCCCACCGCGAACGATACCCGCGTGCGCGTGGAGGACTTGTCGAAGATGACCGCGACGGTCTGCGGACCGGCGAGCGGCTTGACCTTCCAGCGGTCCTTCTTCAGGTCGAGGGCGAGGTCGAGGATCTCCGCCTGCTCGGCGGGGCTCAGGTCGTCGTCGCGGAGCAGATGGCGGGTCATGCGGACACCTCCGGGGTCGGGTGGTTCTCATCGAGCAGCAGCGCGTCCTCGACGGTGCGCAGGGCCTTGCCGAACAGGTCCTGGAACTCGTCGATCTCGACGTCGCCGATCGTGAGCGGGGGCGCGAGGCGGATGGTGGAGTCGTTGGCCGCGTTGACGATGAGGCCGTGCTCCTGTGCGGCGGCGACGACGGCCTTGGCGACGGGATGCCGCAGCGCGACACCGACGAGGAGGCCCTGACCGCGGCATCCCTCGACGAGGTCCGACCCGGTCGCGGTGACGGCCTCCCGCACCTGCGCGCCGCGGACGGCGGCGTTCTCGACGAGCCCGGCGCGCTCGATCTCGCTGAGGACGGCGGAGGACACCGCGGTGGCCAGGGCGTTGCCGCCGAACGTCGAGCCGTGGGTGCCCGGGTAGAACAGCTCCCCCGCCGCGCCGAACGTGATGAGCGCGCCGATCGGGATGCCGTTGCCGATGCCCTTGGCGACCGTGATCGCATCCGGCGTGATGCCGGCGTGCTGGAACGCGAACCAGGCGCCGGTGCGTCCCGCGCCGGTCTGGATCTCGTCGACGATCAGCAGGGCGCCGTGCCGTGCGGTGATCTCGCGCGCGGCGGCGAGGTAGCCCTCCGGCAGCTCGATGACGCCGGCCTCGCCCTTGATGGGCTCGACGAACAGGGCGGCGACCCGGTCGTCCATCGCGGCCTCGAGCGCCTCGACGGTGGAGTCGAGGAACTCGACGCCGGGCACCATCGGCTCGAACGGCGCCTGCATGTAGGGCTTCCCGGTGAGGGCGAGGGTGCCCATCGTGCGACCGTGGAAGGCGTCCTTCAGGGCGAGGATGCGGGGCCGGTCGGCGCCGGCGTGCAGGCGGGCGAGCTTGAACGCCGCCTCGTTGGCCTCGGCGCCGCTGTTGCCGAAGTACACCCGGCCCTCCGGCCCGGTGCCGGCGAGCCGCTTCAGCTGGGCCGCGAGGGCCAGCTGCGGCGGGGTCGCGAAGTAGTTCGACACGTGCGTGAGGGTCGCGGCCTGCGTCGCGGCCGCCTCGACGAACGCGGGATGGGCGTGCCCCAGCGAGACGACCGCGATGCCGCCGAGGAAGTCGAGGTAGCGCCGCCCCTCGTCATCCCACAGGTACGCGCCTTCGCCGCGCACGAACAGCGCGTAGCGGTCGCCCGAGTTCAGGACGAGATCGCGCGAGGCGGCGTCCTTCCAGCTCGGCTTGTCCGTCGTCGATGCGCCGGTCACTGCGCCACCACCTCTGTTCCGATTCCCTGTTCCGTGAAGATCTCCACCAGCACCGAGTGCGGCTGGCGGCCGTCGATGATCGCCGCCGTGTCGACGCCGCCGTCGACGGCGTCGAGGCAGGCCTGCATCTTCGGGATCATGCCCGACTCCAGCCGCGGCAGCATCGCGCGCAGCTCGGAGGCCGTCAGGTGCGACACGAGCGAGTCCCGGTCGGGCCAGTCGGCGTAGAGCCCCGGCACGTCGGTGAGGACGACGAGCTTCGTGGCCCCGAGCGCGACGGCGAGGGCCGCGGCGGCGGCATCCGCGTTGACGTTCAGCGAATGGCCCGGGTTGTCCAGGTCGGGCGCGATCGACGAGACGATCGGGATGCGGCCGGCGGCGAGCTGGTCGAGGACGGGCTGCGGGCTGACCTCGACGACATCGCCGACGTGACCGAGGTCATGCTCCTCGCCGTCGATCACGACGCCGCGGCGGCGGCCGCCGAACAGGCCGGCATCCTCACCGGAGAGTCCCGTCGCGAACGGGCCGTACGCGTTGATCTTGGCGACGAGCTGCGGGTTGATCTGGCCGGTCAGCACCATCCGGACGACGCTGATCGCCTCCATGCTCGTGACGCGGTACCCGCCCTTGAACTCGCTCGGAATGGAGAGCCGGTCGAGCATCTTCGAGATCTGCGGGCCGCCGCCGTGCACGACGACCGGCTTGACGCCCACGAACCGGAGGTAGGCGATGTCCTGCGCGAACGACTCCTGCAGTTCCTCGGAGATCATGGCGTTGCCGCCGTACTTGATGACGATGATCTGGTCACGGAAGCGCTGCAGCCACGGGAGCGACTCGATGAGGACGCCGGCCTTGACGGCGGCCTCCTCGGGGGTGGTCTGCTGGATGTCGGTCATGAGGAGTACGCGCTGTTCTCGTGGACGTAGTCGTGCGTAAGGTCGTTCGTGAGGATCGTGGCCTCCGCGTCGCCGGTGCGCAGGTCGATGAGGATCGACGTGGCGCGCGGGGTGAGGTCGACCTCCTCGCGGGGGCGGTCGGGGCCGCCCTGCGTGCAGACGCGGACGCCGTTGAACCACACGTCGACGTCGTACGGGTCGAACGCGGCGTCCGTGGTGCCGATGGCGGCGAGCACGCGGCCCCAGTTGGGGTCGTTGCCGAAGATGGCCGCCTTGAAGAGGTTGTTGCGCGCCACGGAGCGGCCGACGGTGACGGCGTCCGCTTCGGATGCCGCGTTCACGACCCGGATCGCGATGGCGTGGCTCGCGCCCTCCGCGTCGGCCTGCAGCTGCTCCGCGAGGTCCTGGCAGACCTCGGTCAGCGCCGTGGCGAACTCGTCGAGGTCGGGCCGCAGCTCGGCGGCGCCGCTGGCGAGCAGCGTCACCTGGTCGTTGGTCGACATGCAGCCGTCGGAGTCGAGCCGGTCGAACGTGCGCGCCGTGGCGCGGCGCAGCGCCGCATCGGCCTCGGCCGGCTCGAGTCGGGCGTCGGTGGTGATGACGACGAGCATTGTGGCAAGACCGGGCGCCAGCATCCCGGCGCCCTTCGCCATGCCGCCGATGGTCCAGCCGTCGCGGCTGACGACGGAGCGCTTGGGCTTGGTGTCGGTCGTCATGATCGCGAGCGACGCGTCGTCGCCGCCGTCGGCGCTGAGCGCGGCGATCGCCTCGGTGGTGCCGGCGAGGACCTTGCCGCGGAAGACCTCGTCGCCGGTGCCGATGAGGCCCGTCGAGCAGACCAGGATGTCGCCGGCACTGACGCCGAGCAGCTCCGCGGCCTTCTCGGCCGTCTGGTGCGTCGTCTGGAAGCCGAACGACCCGGTGAAGCAATTCGCGCCGCCGGAGTTCAGCACGACGGCCTCGACGACGCCGTCCGCGATGACCTGCTGCGACCAGATGATGGGGTTCGCCTTGGCGCGGTTGCTCGTGAAGACGGCGGCGCCGGTCTTGTGCGGCCCGCGGTTCACGACGACGGCGAGGTCCTTCCCGCCGCTGCTCTTCAGGCCGGCGGTGACGCCCGCGGCTTCGAATCCCTGCGCTGCCGTGACACTCACGGGGCGACTCCGTTCACGCTCAGGCCCGTGGCCTCGGGGAGGCCGAGGGCGATGTTCATCGACTGGATGGCGGCGCCGGCGGTGCCCTTGACGAGGTTGTCCACGGCCGTGACGACGACGACGCGGTTCGCGGCGCGGTCGATCGCGAGGCCGATGAGCGCCGTGTTCGCGCCGAGGACGTCGGCGGTGCGGGGGAACTGGCCGGCGGGAAGGAGCTGCACGAACGTCTCGTCGCCGTACGCGTCCTCCCACGCGGCGCGGATGTCGGCATCCGTCGCTCCCGCCGCGATCGGTGCCGTGGAGGTCGCCAGAATGCCGCGCGACATGGGCACGAGCACGGGCGTGAACGAGATGCCGATGCGGCCTGTGGCGCCGGCATCCGTCAGCGCCTGCTGGATCTCCGGGATGTGCCGGTGCGTGCCGCCCACGGCATACGGGTTCGCTGAGCCGAGAATCTCGGATGCGAGGAGGTTGGTCTTGAGGCTCTTCCCGGCGCCGGACGGGCCGACGGCGAGGACGGTGACGATGTCGGCAGCGTCGATGACGCCCGCCGCGACGCCGGGCACGAGGCTCAGGGAGACCGTCGACGCGTTGCAGCCGGGGGCGGCGATGCGCGTCGCGCCGAGGAGGTTCTCGCGCTGCTTGCGGCCGCCGGTGACCAGGAGTTCGGGCACGCCGTAGGTCCACGGCTCGTGGAAGGCGCCGCCGTAAAAGGCATCCCACGCGTCCGGGGAGGTCAGCCGGTGGTCGGCGCCGGCGTCGATCACGAGCGGGGTGTCGACCAGCGCGTCGGTGTACTGACCGGACTGCCCGTGCGGCAGCGCGAGGAAGACGACGTCGTGGCCCGCGAGGGTCTCCGGCGTCGTGTCCTGCAGGGTCAGGTGCGCGAGGGAGCGCAGGTGGGGCTGATGCTCGATGAGCGGCTGCCCGGCGTTGGAGTGCGCGGTGACCGTGCGGATCTGGACGTCGGGGTGGGCGGCGAGCAGGCGCAGGATCTCGCCGCCCGCGTAGCCGGAGGCGCCGGAGACGGCGACCGAGATGGTCATGCTTCAACCTTATTGTCTGAGAGGGCGTCGCCTCGGACGGCGACCGGGACCGGAGACCGGCGACACCTGCGCTCGACCCGTTCGGGGAGCACGTGGGGTCGCCTAGAGTCGGCGGCCGCTCAGACGCCGGCGCGCGCGGAGGACCGTCGAGACGGTGCGGTTCGCGGGCGCGGGCATGCCGAGACGATAGCGCCGCGGCGCGGCATCCGCCAAATCGCGGCGCCGGAGCGGCCCGTCGCGCGTCGCGCGGTCGAAAGCAGCACCCGCGGTCGAACATTCCGCAGCGCGTGCCGCTTTCGACAGCGCGAGCCTCGGGCCCACCGTCGGGTGGGCGATCCGGCGCGGGGCGGGGGGCTGCGCGGGGTCGGAGTCCTGCGCGGGATCGGGGCTGCGCGGGGTCGGAGTCCTGCGCGCGGCCGGGGCCCTGCGCGCGGCCGGGGCCCTGCGCGCGGCCGGGGTCCTGCGCGCACTGGAGGAGATGTCCGCGCGGGAGGATCAATGCGCCGAAAGGGACCTCCCGAGGCGTCATCTCCTCCCCTGGCGTACGGCCGGGGTTACAGTCCGTCGCGTCGAGGCAGCGCACCGCGCCGGCGATCGGCCGCGCACGGGAGGAGATGACCGCGCGGGAGGATCAATGCGCCGGAAAGGACCTCCCGAGGCGTCATCTCCTCCCCAGGCGTACGCCCGGGCGCGCAGCGCGGCCGGGCGGGCAGTCCGCGTCGGGGGCCGGGAATCCGTCGCGCCGAGGCAGTGCACCGCGCCGGTGAGCGGGAGCGCGCCCGGGAGGAGATGTCCGTGCGGGAGGATCAGGGCGCCGGACAGGACCTCCCGAGGCGTCATCTCCTCCCCAGGCGTACGGCCGGGGGCCAGACAGAGGCCTGATGGGCAGAGAGCACCCGGGCGGGCAGAGAGCACCCGGGCGGGCAGAGAGCACCCGGGCGCGCAGCGCGGCCGGGCGGGCGGTCGGCGCCGGGCGCCGGGCGCCCGGGCGCCGGGCGGCCGCTCAGGCCAGGGCGGCGATGAGGTCGATCTCCTCGGCGCGGCTGAGGCCGCTGGCGCGCGCCCGGTCGAGACCGCGTTCCCGCTCGTCGGCGAGGACGCGCGCGACGGTCTCCTCGAGAGGGCGGATGCTGCCGCCGGCGGCGCGGTACGCGTCGCCCCGGCGCGTCGCGAAGCCCGGCATGTCGCCCGGCAGCCACAGCGGGAGGGAGCGGGGCCCCGCCCACGGCGCCACGCCCTGCTCGACGAGCCAGTCGGGTGAAGCCGCGCGGAGGGCGCCGGTGTGGCCGGCGACGGCGCGCGCGACCCCGAGCATGTCGCCGAGCGGCATCGAGGGGCCGATCGCGTTGACGGTGCCGGTCCACCCGCGCCCGCCGGCGGCGACGATGAACTCGGCGAGGTCGTCGACGTCGATCACCTGCGCCGTGAGCCCCTCGGCGTCCGGCACGAGCACGGGCCCGGAGCCGGCGAGGGCGAACCGCGACGGCCAGTACCCGAACCGGTCGGTGGGGTCGCCGGGGCCCACGATGAGGCCCGGGCGCGTGATCGCGGCGCGGTCGCCGAGCGTCCCGACGGCCCGCTCGCCGGCGGACTTCGCTCGCGAGTAGTCGTACTCGTCCCCGTGCTCTGCGGGCACGGCGAGCGCGGCGGATTCGTCGGCGTCGACCTCGGTGTTCTCGGCGTAGACCGACAGGCTCGACACGTAGCTCCAGTGCGCCGCCTGCCCGCCGAGGGCGTCGACCGCCGCGGCCACGGCGACGGGATCGGAGGAGATGTCGACGACCTCGTCCCACTCCTCCCCCGCGACCTCCGCATAGGCGTCCGCGGTGGCGCGGTCGGCGACGACGAGCGCGGCGCCCGCAGGGGCGGGCCGGCCGCCTCGGGCCAGGCAGGTGACGGCGGCGCCGGCATCCACCCATCGCCGCGCGAGGCGACCGCTCAGCCATCCGGTGCCGCCGAGGACGAGTACCCGTGTCATCCCGCCATCCCAGCAAACCGGCCCGCCGCCCGCCACCCGGTCCGCTGAGAGCGCAACCTCAGACCGGGAACGCCTTGATCCGCGCGAGGAGGTCGGGGCCGGTGCGGTCGAGCGTGCGCCCGCCGACGATCACCCCGGCGACGACGACGCCCGCGCCGACCGCCAGCCCGACGGCGAGCGCGAGCCCGCCGGTCAGGGCCGAGCCGGTCGCCACACCGATCGCCGCGAGCACGAGCGCGGGTGTCGCGAGGGCGGCGCAGGCCAGCCACACGACGAACACGAGGAGGCCGCTGACGAAGGTCTGGCCGGGCACGCTCTTGAACGGGCTGTCCCCCGCCGCGGCGACCGGCGTCACGATGAGCGCGGACGACACCGCGGTGACCCCGTACCCGACCAGCAGCAACCCCCATGCGCCGCCGAGGACGGCGGGCAGGTGCTCCAGCCGCCCGGCGACCGCGAGGGTCACAACCGCGATGACGAGCGTCAGCGGCACGCCGATGCACGCCGCCGCGAGGAGCCGCCCGAGCCGATCCTCCCGCCCCCGCACGCCGCTCGCGAGCACCGTCGCGAACGCCGTGCCGTCGTAGGAGATGTCGGAGTAGCCGGCCACGGACAGGACGAAGGCGGCGGCGAGCGCCGACGCCGTGAACAGGGCGCTGTCGACGCCCGCGGAGAAGGCGAAGAGCACCGGGAACAGCGGCACGACGAGCAGCTGTCGGAGGTAGCGCGGGTCGCGGACCCACGCGGTGAGCGCGCGCGCCCACGTCGCACCGACGCCGCCCGTCGGCATCCGCCCGAACAGGCCCAGCGTGCCGCGCCGGACGGCGCGTGCCGCCGTCTGCGGCGGGGAGGTCAGCGACGCCTCGAGCGCGCGCGACCAGAGCAGCCAGATGACGGCGAGCGTGGCCACGGCGATCGCGAACTTCACCGCCGCCGTCAGCCACGATCCCGCGGCGATGTCGCCGGGCACGGCCCAGGCGGCGCCGAACGGGGTCCAGCCGAGGATCTCCCCGGCCTGCGTGAAGCGCGCCATCAGGTCTCCCGTGCTGTCGAGGAGCGCCAGGATGCCGGCGACGATCGGCCCCGACATGATCAGCAGCGTCAGCACGACGGTGCCGACGACCTCGCGGCTGCGCCGGTTGCCGCCGAGCCCCGTGGAGAGCGTCCCCATGAAGCGCGTCGCGACGACGCAGGTCAGCACGGCCAGCGCGGATGCCGGGACGGAGGCGATCGCCGCGGCAGGCCAGCGCACCCACAGCGCGACGGTCGCGAACGCACCGAGGGCCGTCACGATGCCGGGGATGCCGGTGAGCCCCGTCGCGGTGAGGGCGGCCATGACCTGCCGCGTCGTGAGCGGGAAGGGCGCGAGCCGCGCGCCGTCGATCGTGGTCTCCATGCCGGCGATCAGCAGCGGACCGACGATCCAGCCCACCAGCAGCGCCGAGCCGCCGACGACGGCCACCGTCCGGGCGACGTCGAGCCCCTGGAGGAGACCGACCGCGATGAGCCCGGCCACGACGGCGACGAGCACCCACAGGGCGGAGAGCACCCCGAAGCAGAAGCCCACGAGCTGCCAGGGCCGGCGGGCGAGGGTGTTGCCGAGGATGCGGAAGCGCAGCCTCAGGACTGTCGCAACCACTGCGGCCCCTCGGAGATGTGCCGTCCGCCGACGAGCGCGACGAAGCGGTCCTGCAGGCTCTCCCCCGCGCGGACGTCGTCCACCGTCCCGGCAGCCAGGACCCGGCCCGCGGCGATGACGGCGACGTGGTCGCACATCCGCTGCACGAGGTCCATCGAATGGCTGGAGACGATGACGGTGCCGCCGGAGGCGGTGTAGCTGCGCAGCACGTCCTCGATGTTGGCCGCCGAGACCGGGTCGACGGCTTCGAACGGCTCGTCGAGCACGAGGAGGCGGGGAGCGTGGACGAGCGCGCACGCGAGCGCGACCTTCTTGGTCATGCCGGCGGAGTAGTCGGCCACGATCGTGCCCGCCGCCTCGCCGAGGTCCATCATCTCCAGCAGGTCGGCGACGCGCGGGGCGATGTCGGGGCGCGGGATGCCGAACAGCATGGCCGTGTAGGTGATGAGCTGCTCGCCGGTGAGCCGGTCGAAGAGGCGGACCCCATCGGCGAGGTTGCCGATCATGGCCTTCGCGGCGACCGGATCGGCCCACACGTCCACGCCGTGCACCCGCACGCCGCCGGCGTCGGGGCGCAGCAGTCCCGTGGCCATCGACAGCGTCGTGGTCTTGCCGGCCCCGTTGGGCCCGACGAGGGCGTAGAACGATCCGGCGGGCACGACGAGGTCGATCCCCGCGACGGCGACGTTGTCGCCGAACCGCTTCACGAGCCCGGTCAGCTGCAGGGCCGGCACGGCGGGTGACTCGCTCATCGCCCGAGCCTATCGCCGGGGCCGCGGGACCCGTCCAGCAGCTGTGCCGCGCTCGAGGGCGAGGGCACGGATGCGTTCACATCCCCCGTGCGAGGACCCAGGCCGCCGCGGCGGCACGGGAGGGGGCGCCGAGCTTCGCACGGGCGTTGGCGACGTGCCGGTGCACGGTGTGGATACTGAGGAAGAGCCGGTCGGCGATCTGCGCATCCGTCATGCCGCGGGCGACGAGGAGGAGGATCTCGCGTTCGCGCTCGGTGAGGGGCGACAGGAGGGATGCCGTCGGCGACGCGTCGACGGCGGCGGCCGGATCCCCGGCGTCGTCCCCGTCGAAGGCGAGCGCATGCCGGATGATCGCCGCGCTGTCGCCATGCCAGGGGTGGTGCGCGGTGCCGTCGAGCACCTCGAGCCGCGCGTGCGGGATGGCATCGGCGGTCTCCGCGCCGAGGGCGAGCGGGATCGCCCGGTCGCCGCGGCGGTGCAGGACGAGGGTCGGCGCGGAGACGGCGGCCGCGTCGTCGCGGGCGTCGAAGGAGTACACGGCGGCGAGCGCGGCGGCCGCCGCGGCCGCGGTCCCCGTCGCGCGCTGGTGCTGCAGGAACGCGCGTTGCTCCTCCGGTGTCGCATCGGGGTAGAAGATCTCCGCCATGACGCGGGAGCTGACGCCCCAGCTGCGGCGGACGAGGTCGACGAGGGCCGCCCGGTCGGCGGCGCTCGCGATCGCGTCGCCGTGCAGGTACGAGCCGCAGAGGATCAGGCGGCGGACGCGATCGGGATGCCGTGCGGCGAAGGCCACGGCGATGGGACAGCCCGAGGATCCCGCGAGCAGCGTCACCTGCGGAGCCCCGGCGGCGTCGAGGACGGCGAGGAGGGCGTCGGCGTGCGGCCCGAGCTCGGCGGGGGTCTCCCGGCGCGAGCGCGACAGCCCGCTGCCGGGAGCGTCCATGCGGATCACCCGGCGCCTGCTCTCGAGCGTCGCGAGGAAGCTCCGCAGCGGCGGATAGTCGGCATCCCGTTCGAGGTGGCTCATCCACCAGCCGCCGAGGAGCAGGGGCGCACCCGTCCCGCGCTCGGTCCAGGCGACATCGTCCGATCCCGACCGCGCATACCGGATCGGCGGGGCGGCGGCCTCCACGACATCAGTATGGATCATGCCCGCCCCGCGGGGACGGGGAGTGCGCGGCGCTGGCGGCGGAGGGCGATCCAGGTCGCGTCCGCGCGTGCCACCGTGTCTCCGCCCGCGTCGACGAGACGCACGGACGTCTCGTAGCGGCGACCGTGGTGCTCGCGGGTCCAGCTGTAGACGACGAGTTCTTCGCCGACGTGCGGGCGGCGCTCGACGGATGCCGTCATGGTGCCGAGCAGGCACAGTTCCCGGGAGCGCAGCGCGGCGGCCGGGTAGCTCGTGCAGTCCATCGCCCCCCAGACGGCCGGGAAGTGCGCGAGGCCGGCGGTGGCGGTCTCCGCGCCGACGACCCACGGTGCCGCGAGGAGGTCGGGGCGGCCGGGGACCGGGCCCGGGGTGACGCCCATCCCGTCGGATCGGGCGGGACCGCACACGACGCAGTCGGACAGCGGATGCCGGATGCCCACGAGCGGATGCGCGGCGCGTGCGGCCACGGCGTCGGCGAACGTCGGCGGCACGGGGGCGGGTCCGTCGTCCAGGACTCCGGGCGCGGCCTCGGCCACGACGCGGCGGCCGCGGATCACCTCGATGCCGCCGCGGCCGGCGGTGACGACGTCGAGGGCGCGGCCGAGCGGGACGGGGCGCCGGAGGGCGACCGTCACGACGTCGGCGTCGACGTGGCGCGCGATGGTGCCGGCTGCGAAGCCGCCGTTGGCGGCACGCCGCGGGCCGTTCAGCCGCCGGTCGATCGTGACCGTGTCGACGGCGAACCGGTCGGGGCCGCCCGCGCGGGCGCGGCCGGTCGGGAGGGGCGCCAGCCGGCCGAGGAGGGCGGGCTGGTCGATGACGTGGAACGTGAGTGCTGACATGCCCGGCAGTCAACGCCGCGGGCATGCCTCGCCGCGTCGCGCGGATCGGCCATCCGGATGGCCCGAAAGCGCCATCCGCCGTCGCCCCGCCGACCGCGCGTCGGGACGTCCGTTCCTCGACGTCCCGGCGTGGAACCGGAGCGGCCGGTAGGCGCGCCTCGGGCTACTCGCGCAGCGCGGCGCCGAACCGCTCCGCCGCGACGGCGACGCCGGCGAGCTTCGCGTCGGTCGCCTCCGCGGCCGTCAGCGTCCGGTCGTCGGCGCGGAAGCGCAGGGCGAACGTCAGGCTCTTCGAGCCCTCCGGCAGGCCCGGCCCGCGGTAGTCGTCGACGAGCCGCAGCGACTCGAGGAGCTCCCCGGCTCCCTCGCGCAGCGCCGCACGCACCGCCGCGGCCGGCACACCGGCGTCCACGACGAGCGAGACGTCCTGCGTCGCCGCGGGGTAACCGGACAGCGAGCCGGCGACGACGCGCTCCCCCGCGAGCTCCAGCAGCGCGTCGAGATCGAGTTCGGCGACGACGACGCGACCCGGCAGATCCGCGGCTTCGGCGACGGCCGGGAGCAGTTCGCCGGCGTAGCCGATCTCGGTCCCGCGGACGGAGAGCACGGCGGTACGGCCCGGGTGCAGCGCGGCGCGCTGCCCCTGGGCGACCTCGATCTCGACACCCGCGGCGGCGGCGATCGTGCGTGCTGCGTCGAGCGCGTCGCCCACATCGAACGGCTCGGCCGGCTGGCCGGGCTGCTTCGCGACCCGGTTGCCGGTCAGGAGCACGGCGACATGCCGCGGCTGCGGCGGGATGGCGGCATCCAGCGCGGCGAGGGTGTCGGCATCCGGTCGTGCGGTCGCGGCGGGCACGACGTCGGTGCCGTACGCGACGCCTGACTCGGGCAGGAACACCGAGCCGGTCTCGAAGAGGCTCAGATCGGTGAACCCGCGGGAGACGTTGCGGTGCGCGACCTGCAGGAGCCCGGGCACGAGCGAGCGGCGCAGGAAGGGCGCCTGCCCGTCGAGCGGGTTCGCGATCCTGATCGAGGGCAGGTGCGCGCCCGACGCGGAGCCGTGCAGGTCGTTCTGCTCCTCCGTCGTGAAGCCGAAGGACGGCGTCTCGACGTAGCCGGCGGCGGCGAGGGTGTTCGCGACGCGGCGACGGCCGTGCTGCGACGGGGTGAAGCCGCGGCCCGAGGGCGGCACCGGGAGCACCGACGGGATGCGGTCGTACCCCGTGATGCGGGCGACCTCCTCCGCGAGGGTCCACTTGTCGGTGAGGTCGGGGCGCCACGTCGGCGGGATCACGTCCCAGCCGTCGTCCGTGGCGGCGACCTCGCAGCCGATCATCTCGAGGGCGCCGGTGATCTCCGCCTCGGCGTAGTCGACGCCGATGAGCCCCGACACGAAGCCGCGCGGAAGCGGGACGGACGCGACGAAGACCTCGGCGAAGAGGGCCCCGCCGGTCTCGGTGTCGAGGGTGCCACCGGCCAGCTGCACCATCAGGTCGGCGACGCGGCGCGCGGCGACGAACGGGATGAGCGGGTCGACGCCGCGCTCGAAGCGCTTGGACGCCTCGGAGGGCAGCTTGTGGCGACGGGCGGTGCGCGCGATCGAGACGGTGTCGAAGATCGCCGCCTCGATGAGGACGTTGCGCGTGGCATCGCTCATCTCGGTCGTGCCGCCGCCCATGACCCCGGCGAGGCCGATGGGCCCGGATTCGTCGGTGATGAGCAGGTCCTCGGCGCTGAGCGTGCGCTCCTTGCCGTCGAGGGTCGTGAGCTTCTCCCCCTCAGCCGCCCGGCGGACGGTGATGCCGCCCTGCAGCTTGTCCAGGTCGTAGCCGTGGATCGGGTTGCCGAGCTCGAGCATGACGTAGTTCGTGATGTCGATGAGGACGCCGAGGGAGCGGATGCCGGCGAGCGTCAGCCGCGCCACCATCCACGGCGGCGTCGGCCGGCTGGGGTCGACGTCGCGCACGATGCGCACGACGAACTCGCTCGCGCCGACGTTCCCGCGGATCGGGTTCTCGTCCGCGACGGCGACGGGGAACCCGCCGGTGGGCTGCTCGAGCTCATCGAAGTCCCGGAGGCCCGGGTCGCGGAGCGCTCCGCCGGTGGCGTGCGCGTACTCGCGCGCGACGCCGCGCAGGCTCAGCGCGTAGCCGCGGTCGGGCGTCACGTTGATCTCGACCGCGACGTCGTCGAGGCCGAGGAGCGCGATGGCGTCGGTGCCGACCTCGGGGTCGAGTCCGAGCTCGGCCAGGCGCAGGATGCCGGAGTGCTCGTCGCCGAGGCCCAGCTCCTTCGCGGAGGCGATCATGCCGTCCGAGACGTGGCCGTAGGTCTTGCGCGCCGCGATCGGGAAGGGTCCGGGCAGCACGGCGCCCGGGAGCGTCACGACGACCTTGTCGCCCTCGAAGAAGTTCCGCGCGCCGCAGACGATGCCGCGGACGCCGCCGTGGGCATCGCCCACGTCGACCTGGCACCAGCGGATGGTCTTGCCGTTGGACTGCGGCTCCTCGACGAACTCGACGACCCGGCCGACGACGATCGGGCCGGTCAGGTCGAAGCCGTGGACGTCCTCCTCCTCGAAGCCGACCGAGACGAGGGAGGCGAGGACGTCCTCGGGGGTCGCATCGGCTGCGACATCGACGTACTCACGCAGCCAGGAGAGCGGGACGCGCATCAGACCACCATTCCGAACTGCTCGCTGAAGCGGACATCGCCTTCGGCCATGTCGCGCATGTCCTTCACATCCGAGCGGAACATCAGGGTCCGCTCGATCCCCATCCCGAACGCGAACCCCGAGTAGACCTCCGGGTCGATCCCGGCCGCGCGCAGCACATTGGGGTTGACCATGCCGCATCCGCCCCACTCGATCCAGCGGGCGCCGCCCTTGAAGGTGGGATGCCAGAGGTCGAGCTCCGCGCTCGGCTCGGTGAACGGGAAGTAGTTGGCGCGCAGGCGCGTCTTCGCCTCGGCGCCGAAGAGGGCACGCGCGACGTGGTCGAGGGTGCCGCGCAGGTGCGCCATCGTGATGCCCTTGTCGATGACGAGGCCCTCGAACTGGCTGAACACGGGCAGGTGGGTGGCGTCGAACTCGTCGGTGCGGAACACGCGGCCAGGCGAGACGATGTAGATCGGCAGGTCGCGGGTGAGCATCGTGCGCATCTGCACCGGGCTCGTCTGCGTGCGCAGCAGCAGGTGCCGCGCGACCGGGTCGACGTAGAACGTGTCCTGCATCTGCCGCGCCGGGTGGTCGGCGTCGAGGTTCAGCGCGTCGAAGTTGTACCACTCGTGCTCGAGCTCGGGGCCTTCCGCGATCTCCCATCCCATACCGACGAAGATGTCGCCGACCTGGTCCTGCAGGAGGGTGAGCGGATGCCGTGCGCCGACGCGCGCGCGCTGCGGCAGGGCCGTGACGTCGATGCGCTCCGCCTCGAGCTTCGCGGCCGTCTCGGCCTCGGCGAGCTCGGCCTCGCGCGCGGCGAGCGCCTGGGTCACGCGTCCGCGCGCCCCGCCGACGAGCTTGCCGACCTCGGCCTTGCGCTCGTTCGGCACGTTCCGCAGCTGCGCGTTCAGGCGCGCGAGCGGCGAACCCTCTGCGGTGTGGGCGGAGCGGGCCGCCTTCAGAGCGGCGGTGTCGCCGGCCGCGGCGATCGCGGCGAGCGCGTCCGCGACGGCGGCGTCGACCGCTTCGGGCGTGATTTCGGGTGCGTCAGACACGAAGAACGAGTCTACCGGCGGCGTGTCCCCACGCCGTGCGTCACACCGAGCCCCCGGCCTGGCCCGTGCGGTTGTCGGTACGGGCCTGCGTCGCGATGAGCTGCGTGTCGGTGGTCTCCTGCAGCGGCGCGATCGTCAGCTGCACCTTGGGCGAGCGCTTCGTGCGCTCCTGGACGCGGTGCGCGACGTAGCTGAGCGCCAGGCACATGGCGATGTAGATCGTGCCGGCGATGATCGCCGACGGGATCAGCGGCGAGCCGAAGTTCGCGTTCGAGCCCAGCAGCTTCGCCGTGTACAGCAGCTCGGGGTAGGTGATGATGAAGCCGAGCGCGGTGTCCTTCAGCGTCACGACGAGCTGGGCGATGATGACCGGCATCATGGCGCGGATCGCCTGCGGCAGCAGGATGAGCCGCATGACACCCGCCTTGCGGAGCCCGACGGCGTAGCCCGCCTCCTGCTGGCCGCGCGGCAGTGACTCGACACCCGCGCGGATGACCTCCGAGAGCACCGAGCCGTTGTACAGGACGAGTGCGAGGACGACCGCCCAGTAGCTGGACATCCGGATGTCGATGACGGGCAGGCCGTAGTACAGCAGCAGCATGAACACGAGGACGGGGACGGCGCGCAGGAGTTCCACGATCGCCATCACCGGCCGACGCACCCACGCGTGATCGGACAGGCGGCCGATGCCGAGGATGAACCCCAGCACGATGGCACCGACGCCTGCCGCCGCGAACGCGGTCATGGTGGCGAGTGTCGCCTGGCCGATCATCTGCCAGACGCGGGTGTAGCCGAAGAGCTCCCACTTCTGCGCGGAGAACTGACCCGTCGCGAAGAGGCGCCAGATCACGAAGCCGATGATCGCGAGGACGACGACGATCGTGACCGCGCCGATGATCCGGTTCCGCGCCTGCGCGCGGGGACCGGGGACGTCGTAGAGGACGGAGCCGCTCATCGCGCCACCCGCCACTTGTTCTCGAGCGTCCGCTGCAGCCACGCCAGCAGCAGGACGAGAGCCACGAACACGGCCATCACGAGCAGGATCGTCACCATCTGGTTCTCACCGTTCTCGCTCATGTTGGCGCGGATGTTGCCGAGGTTGACGACGGAGAAGCCGGACGCGACGGTCGTGTTCTTCAGCAGGGCGATGAGCACGCTCATCATGGGCGGGATGACCGAGCGCGCCGCCTGCGGCAGCACGACGTATCCCATCACCTGGCCGAACCCCATGCCGAGGGCGCGCGCGGCCTCGGCCTGCCCGATCGGGACGGTGTTGATGCCGGAGCGGATCGTCTCGGCGACGTACGTCGCCGTGTAGATGCCGAGGCCCAGGATCGCCAGCAGCAGGAAGCTGCCGCGGGGCACGGGGAACAGCAGGGGCACCGCGAAGGCGAAGAAGAACAGCACGAGCGTCAGCGGGGTGTTGCGGATGGTGTTGACGTAGAGCGTCCCGACGGCCCGCGCGATCGGCACCGGCGAGACGCGCATGGCGCCGACGAGGAAGCCCAGGACGAGGGCGATCGCACCGCCCGCGAAGAAGAGGACGAGGGTGCCGATCAGGGCCTCGACCCACAGGTCGGGGTAATCGAAGATCTGGTTCACCGTTCTCCTCTCGTCATGCCGGGGATGGTGCGGGGCGGTGACGCCGCGTCAGCGGTGCACCGCCCCGCAGGCGGTCACTCGACCGGGTCGACCGTCGGCTGGTCGCCCTCGACCCCGGCCGCGCCGAGGTTCTTGTCGAAGATGGCCTGCCAGATGTCGCCGCCGTCGGTGAACAGCGTGTTGACGTACTCGACGAAGGCCGTGTCGCCCTTCACGATGCCGACGCCGTACCGCTCCTCACTGAAGACCTCGCCGGTCACCTTGAGCGCGTCCGGCTCCAGGGCGGCGTAGCCGATGAGGATCGCCTCGTCCGTCGTGACGGCATCCACCTGCCCGTTCTTGAGCGCCTCGACGCACTCGGAGTACTTGTCGAACTCCTCCGTGTTCGAGGGGGTCTCGTCCTTGATCCGCTGGATCGAGGTCGAGCCGGTCGCCGAGCACACCGTCATGTCCGCCGTCAGCGAGTCCTTGCCCGTGATGGTGTCGTTGTCCGCCGTCACGAGGAGACCCTGACCGGTCACGAAGTACGGTCCGGCGAAGGAGATGAGCTCCTTGCGCGAGTCAGTGATCGAGTACGTCCCCACGTAGTAGTCGATGTCGCCGCGGGTGATCGCGTCCTCGCGAGCCTTCGAGTCGATCACCGAGAACTCGATGTCCTCCTCGTCATAGCCGAGGGATGCCGCGATCCAGCGGGCGATGTCGACGTCGAAGCCGCTCCGCTCGCCGGTCGTGGGGTCGAGGTATCCGAGGTTCGGCTGGTCCTCCTTGACGCCGATGCGGACCTTGCCGCGCTCCGTGATCGCGTCGACCGTGGGGCTGCCCTCGATCTCGACGGGCTCGGAGGCGACCTCGAACCACGTGCCGTCGCCCTCTGCTTCACCCGGATCTGCCGGGTCGGCGCCGGGGGTTCCGCTGTTGCAGCCCGCGAGCGCGAGTGCGGCGATCGCGATACCGGCGAACGCGCCGGCGATGCGTGTCTTGCGCATGTGATCCTCCTGGTTTCGATCTCTTCTTCGGTCGTCGCGCCGGTGCATGGGCGCGGACGTTCTCAGTGCGTGATGAGCTTGGAGAGGAAGTCCTTGGCCCGGTCGCTCTTCGGGTGGGTGAAGAACTCGTCGGGCGTCGCCTCTTCGACGATCTGCCCGTCGGCCATGAACACGACGCGGTCGGCGGCCTTCCGCGCGAAGCCCATCTCGTGGGTCACGACGATCATCGTCATGCCCTCCTGCGCGAGGGTGACCATGACGTCGAGGACCTCGTTGATCATCTCGGGGTCCAGGGCGCTCGTCGGCTCGTCGAAGAGCATGAGCTTGGGCTGCATCGCGAGGGCGCGGGCGATCGCGACGCGCTGCTGCTGCCCGCCGGAGAGCTGGGCGGGGAGCTTCGCGGCCTGCTGGCCGACGCCCACCCGGTCGAGGAGCTTCCTCGCGAGGGCCTCGGCCTCGGGCTTCTTCATCCCCTTGACCTTGATGGGACCCAGCGTCACGTTCTCGAGGATCGTGAGGTGGGCGAAGAGGTTGAACGACTGGAACACCATCCCGACGTCGGCGCGGAGCTCGGCGAGGCCCTTGCCCTCCTTGGGCAGCTCCTTGCCGTCGATCGTGATCGTGCCGCTCGTGATGGTCTCGAGGCGGTTGATCGTGCGGCACAGCGTCGACTTGCCGGAACCGGACGGCCCGATGACGACGACCACCTCACCCCGGTTGACCGTGAGGTCGATGTCCTTCAGCGCCTGGAAGTCGCCGTAGTGCTTCTGGACGTCGGAGATCACGACGAGGGGCTGACCGCGGCGGACGTCGATGTTGGATGTCCGGGGCGCAGCCTCGTTCTCTGGAGTCGCCATGACGCCACCCTACGGATCGGCCACCGGCACCGCAGGATCTTGACGGGACCTTTACCGATCTGTAACAGGCCCGGAATGCGGCCCGTCAGGCGCCGGCGCGTTGCGCGAAGGCGCTCTCGTACAGGCAGACGCTCGCGGCGGTGGCGAGGTTGAGCGACTCCGCGGCGCCGTAGATGGGCAGCCGCAGCGACAGATCGACCAGCGCGAGTGCGTCCTCCTCGAGGCCGCGGGCCTCGTTGCCGAACAGCCACGCGGTCGGCTCGGCGAGCGTGCCGCGGTGGGCGAGGAAGTCCTCTCCCCCGACATCCGCGGCGATCACGCGGAGGCCGGCCGCCCGGGCGCGCTGCACGGTCTCGGCGAGCTCCGCACCCACGGCCACGGGCACGTGGAAGAGCGAGCCGGTCGTCGCGCGCACGACCTTCGGGTTGTAGGGATCGACCGTCCGGCCGGTGAGGACGACGGCGTCCGCCCCTGCCGCGTCGGCGGCGCGGATGATGGTGCCGAGGTTGCCGGGATCGCGTACCTCCTCGCAGATCACGACGAGCCGCGGCGAGCCGGCGAAGACGTCGCGCGCGGCGGTCGGCGACTGGCGCGCGACGGCGACGATCCCCTGCGGCGTCACGGTGTCGGCCATCGCATCGAGCACGGCCTCGCTGGCGAAGATGATCTCCAGCCCGGCGGCCTCCGCGGCATCCCGCACGTCCTGGTGCCGTTCCAGCGCCGACGGCGTCGCGTACAGCTCGATCAGCGTCTCGGGGCGGAAGGTCAGCGCCTCGCGGGCCGCCTGCGGACCCTCCAGAAGGAAGAGGCCGGTCTCCTGCCGGGCGCTGCGCTTGGTCAGCTTCGCCACAGCGCGCACACGCGGGGAGCGGGGGTTCTCGAGCACGGTCTCAGTGTAGGGCCGCGGCCACCGGCATCCGGGCACGCGAAAGGGGCGCCCTCCCGGAGGAGGACGCCCCTGTCGAAGCCGTGATCAGGCCTTGGGCGCGTTGACGTCGGCCGGCAGCGCCTTCTTCGCGGTCTCGACGAGCGAGGTGAAGACGGCGGGCTCGTTGACGGCCAGCTCGGCGAGCATGCGACGGTCGACCTGCACACCGGCGAGACCCAGACCCTGGATGAAGCGGTTGTACGTCAGGCCGTTCTGGCGGCTCGCGGCGTTGATGCGCTGGATCCACAGACGGCGGAAGTCGCCCTTGCGCTTGCGACGGTCACGGTACGCGTAGACGAGCGAGTGGGTGACCTGCTCCTTCGCCTTGCGGTACAGGCGCGAACGCTGACCCCGGTAACCGGAGGCGCGCTCAAGGATGACGCGACGTTTCTTGTGGGCGTTTACTGCCCGCTTGACTCTAGCCATTTCGTTTTACTTCCTAACGTGCGTCGGCGCTCAGTGGCCGAGGAGCTTCTTGGCGACCTTGGCATCACCCTTGGCGAGGACCTGGTCCTGCGTGAGGCGACGGGTGCGCTTGGTGGGCTTGCCTTCGAGGTTGTGGCGGAGGTTCGCCTGCTGCTTCATGATCTTGCCGCTGCCGGTGATCTTGAAGCGCTTCTTGGCACCCGAATGGGTCTTCTGCTTCGGCATGTCTCTTCCTTCGTTGTATTTCCCGCTGGGCGGGAGTCTGTGGGCGCCTATTCGGCGGGGGCGGATGCCGTCTCGCCGGCCTCGGGCGCGTCGGCCTCGGACGAGCCGCCGCGCGCCTGGCGGGCGGCTTCCTTGTTCGCCGCGCGGGCGGCGTTCTGCTCCGTCTTGACCTCGGACTTGTTCTTGTGCGGCGCGATGACCATGACCATGTTGCGTCCGTCGATCATCGGGTTCGACTCGACGGTGCCGAACTCGGCCACGTCCTCCGCGAACTTCTTGAGCAGGCGCACGCCCTGCTCGGGGCGCTGCTGCTCACGACCGCGGAACAGGATCATGGCCTTGACCTTGTCACCCGTCTTGAGGAAGCCCTCAGCGCGCTTGCGCTTGGTTTCGTAGTCGTGGTTGTCGATCTTCAGGCGGAAGCGGACCTCCTTGAGGACCGTGTTCGCCTGGTTGCGACGTGCTTCCTTGGCCTTCTGCGCCGCCTCGTACTTGAACTTGCCGTAGTCCATGATCTTGACGACCGGGGGCTTCGAGTTCGGGGCGACTTCGACCAGGTCCAGCTCGGCCTCCTGCGCCAGACGCAGGGCGACCTCGATACGAACGACGCCGACCTGCTCTCCGGCGGGACCGACGAGGCGAACCTCGGGGACGCGGATGCGGTCGTTGGTGCGGGGATCGCTGATGCGGAACTCCTCTTCATGCGGGCGACGGCCACCGGGACGCAGGGCTGCATCTCGGGCGGAAGAGCATCACGTCCACCCCGCACGATGCGCGCGCATCGGCATTCAGTGTTCTGCACCCGTGCCACCCCGGGTGAACGGGGCGGAGTGCGAGACCCGGTAGCCTGGAACGGCAAGCGCGGGTGGGATGTGATCCTCTTTCGATCCGGAGCAGAACACTCCGGTGCCCGCTCAGTCTAGCAGAGAGCAGCACGTGGACACGATTCCGTCTGGACCCGGGGAACAGGATGCCGAGCGCCTCGCGCGCTGGGAGGAGGAGGAGCGCGCCGCGCAGGCCGCGACCCGCGACATCGCGGCGGTTCCGGCCGTCGAGGTGATCACGACGACCGCGGTGCACCTGCTGAGCGCGGCGGCCGTCAAGGTCGGTCTCGCCGACGACCCTGACACGCAGAAGGACCTCGACGAGGCCCGGAAGCTCATCAACGCCCTCGCCGGCCTCATCACCGCCGGCGCCCCGGAGATCAGCGACATGCACGCCCGGTCGCTGCGGGACGGGCTGCGCTCGGTGCAGCTCGCCTTCCGCGAGGCGTCGGTCATCCCCGACCCGATCGGCAAGGGCCCGGGCGAGAAGTGGACCGGCCCGGTCAACTGACCCGGCGCTCTGGGCCGCCGCGCGGCGGCCCCGGCGTACCTCGCCGTGGGTACCCCCTTTCCACGCCGAGAAACCACATCCGGCATCAGAAACCACGCCAGGCGTGATGTCTCGCGCTGAATGTGGTGTCTCAGTCGACGGATGCCGCGGCGTCCGCGCGCGGGCGCGACGCACCGGTCCCCCGGGTTCCGCCCGCCGCCGGCACGCCCCGGGACCCTCTCGCCGATCAAACTGCAGGATGCGGTGTGACTGACGAGGCCCGTGGGGCTCAGCAGCCCCACGCGTCACGGCCGATCCTGCGGATTGCACCGGACGGGGCGCGGCGCGGCGCCGCGGCGCAACGGGGCGGGGTCAGGCGCGGACGAGCTTGACCGTCAGGGAGTCCACGAGCACGGCGATCCGGTCGTCGGCGGCCCAGCGCGCCGCGAGGCGCTGGAGCACGGCATCCAGCTCGCCCTGATCGAGGCCGTCGACCAGGTGCAGGCGCACGACGAGCTCGGGTCCGCGCAGGCGCGCGTCGGGGTCCCCCGGCGCGACCGAGAGGTCGAGCACGCCGAGTTCGCCGCCGATGCTCTCCTGCAGTCCGGCGAAGACCTCGGGCGACATGTGCGGGGGGTCCCAGCGCTGACCCTGGCCGATCGCCCACACGGCGGGCCGGCGCAGCACGAACTCCGTCGGCGAGGCCGGGTCGATGACGACGAGATCGGTGTCGTCCGCGGCGGCCGAGAGGGCCGTGCGCACGCCGTCGACCGGCACGGGGCGCGCCGCGGGATCCCACGCCGCGAGGGTCTGCACCGATGTGAACACCGGCAGCACGCGGCGCCCGTCGGGCGCGGCGACCGTGACGATCGACAGCTCCTGCGTCTTGTCGACGGTCAGCCCGGTCGGTCCGACGCCCTCCTCGCCCTTCTCGGCGACGAGCGGGATCAGCAGGCGCGCCGAGCGGTACGCGTCGACGACGGCACCGGCGTCCCCGTCCCCCGCGCGGAACGCGAGCAGCGCGGCCAGCAGGGCGGGGTCGGCCGAGCCGTCGTCGGCGGCGTGCGGGTTCGGCTCGAAGCTGCGGCCGGCCCACGGCAGTCCCGCCGAGTCGGCGGGACCGCAGGAGTGGTCAGCCTCCGGCGACATCCAGCGCCTCGGCGAGCGTGAACGCGCCCGCGTACAGGGCCTTGCCGACGATCGCGCCCTCGACGCCGAGCGGGACGAGCTCGCGGAGCGCCGCGATGTCGTCGAGACTCGAGATGCCGCCGGAGGCGACGACCGGCTTGGGCGTGCGAGCGACCATCTCGCGGAGGAGCTCGAGGTTCGGGCCGCGGAGCGTGCCGTCCTTCGTGACGTCGGTGACGACGTACCGGCTGCAGCCGGCATCCTCGAGGCGTTCGAGCACCTGCCAGAGGTCGCCGCCGTCGCGCGTCCAGCCGCGCGCGGCCAGGGTCGTGCCGCGCACATCGAGCCCGACGGCGATCGCCTCGCCGTAGCGGTAGATCACGTCGGAGGCCCACTCGGGGTTCTCCAGCGCCGCGGTGCCGAGGTTGATGCGGGCGGCGCCGCTCTCCAGGGCGGCCTCGAGGGTCGCGTCGTCGCGGATGCCGCCGGAGAGCTCGACCTGCACGCCCTTGAGCTGCTTGATGACCTTGCGCAGCACGGCGCTGTTGTTGCCGCGGCCGAAGGCGGCGTCGAGGTCGACGAGGTGGATCCACTGTGCGCCGTCGCGGGCCCACGCGAGTGCGGCCTCCACCGGGTCGCCGTAGCTCGTCTCGGTGCCGGCCTCGCCCTGTGTGAGGCGGACGGCCTTGCCACCTGCGACATCGACGGCGGGCAGCAGGATCAGTTCGGGGGTGGAAGCGAAATCGTTCATGGCTCCAACGGGAGGTAGATTCGCGCGCGCGGATCCGCGCATGCACGAGGTGACAGCCTACTAGGCCTTCGGCAGCGCGCCGATCCAGTTCCCCAGCAGCCGGATGCCGGCCGCCCCGGACTTCTCCGGGTGGAACTGCGTCGCCGACAGCGGGCCGTTCTCCACCGCGGCGAGGAACGGCGTCCCGTAGTCGCACCAGGTGAGCACGGGCTCGGCGAACGGTCGCATGACCTCGAGCGACCAATGCTGGGCCGCGTAGGAGTGCACGAAGTAGAAGCGCTCCTCCTCGATGCCGTCGAAGAGCACCGACCCGGCGCCGGAACGGACGGTGTTCCAGCCCATGTGCGGCAGGACGGGGGCGTCGAGCTCGGTGACCGATCCCGGCCACTCCCCCAGGCCCTCCGTGTCGACGCCGCGTTCGACGCCGTGCTCGAAGAGCACCTGCATCCCGACGCAGATGCCGAGAACCGGCAGCCCGCCGGCCAGCCGGCGATCGATGAGTTCGTGGCCGCGGCTCTCCTGCAGCGCATCCATGACGGCCCGGAACGCGCCCACGCCCGGGACGACGAGCCCGGCGGCGTCCTGCACGAGGCCGCGGTCCCGCGTCAGGCGGGCGTCGGCGCCGGCGGCGGCGAGGGCCTTGACCGCCGAGTGGACGTTGCCGGAGCCGTAGTCGAGGACGGCGACGAGCGGGGCGTCGGTCACAGAGCGCCCTTCGTGCTCGGGATGCCGCGCACGTGCGGGTCGAGGGCCTTGGCCTGACGGAACGCGCGCGCGAACGCCTTGTACTCGGCCTCCGCGATGTGGTGCGGGTCGCGCCCGCCGAGCACCGTGATGTGCATCGTCAACGCCGCGTTGTAGGCGATCGCCTCGAAGGTGTGGCGCACGAGCGACCCGGTGAAGTGACCCCCGATGAGGTGGTGCTCGTAACCCGCGGGCTCGCCGGTGTGCACGAGGTAGGGACGCCCGCTGATGTCCACGACGGCCTGTGCGAGCGCCTCGTCGAGCGGCACGAGCGCATCGCCGTAGCGCGAGATGCCGGCCTTGTCGCCGAGTGCCTCGCGGATGGCCTGGCCCAGCACGATCGCGACGTCCTCCACGGTGTGGTGGGCGTCGATCTCGGTGTCGCCGGAGGCGCGCACCGTCAGGTCGGTCAGCGAGTGCTTCGCGAACGCGGTGAGCAGGTGGTCGAAGAACGGGACCGTCGTGTCGATGTGGCTCTGTCCGGTGCCGTCCAGATCGAGTTCGAGTTCGACGGTGGATTCGCTCGTCGCGCGGCGAAGGGATGCCGTGCGGGGCGCGGGGCTGCTCATGGATCCGAGTCTACCGAGCGCGCCGCAGGGGCGCGGGCCGCATGACGCCCGCCGGGTTCAGAGGGATGCCAGTGCCTCGAGGAAGGCCGTCGATTCGTCCTCGGTGCCGGCGGTGACGCGGAGGCTGTGCGGGATGCCGACGTCGCGGATGAGGGTGCCACGGTCGTACAGCCCCTGCCAGGTGGCGGCCGGGTCGTCGACGCCGTCGAAGAGGACGAAGTTCGTCCAGCTCTCGTAGGGCGTGTAGCCGAGCGCCGACAGCGTGGCGGAGATGCGGTCGCGCTGGCCGACGATGTCGTCGACCATCTGCAGCATCGTGGGCGCGTGCCGCAGCGCCGCGGTCGCGGCCGCCTGCGTGAGGGCGCTCAGGTGGTACGGCAGCCGGACGAGGCGGAGCGCGTCGATGACGGCGGGATCGGCCGCCAGGTAGCCCACGCGCGCCCCGGCGAAGGCGAACGCCTTGCTCATGGTGCGGCTGACGACGAGCCGCTCGCGCCCCGGCAGCAGGGTCAGCGCCGACCGCTCCTCGCGCGGTGCGAACTCCTGGTACGCCTCGTCGACGATCACGATGCCGTCGGTCGCGTCGTAGACCGCCTCGACGACGTCGGTGCGCAGCGGCGTGCCGGTGGGGTTGTTCGGCGCGCAGAGGAAGACGACGTCCGGTCGGGCGTCGGCCACCTGCGCGGCCGCGTCCTGGGCGTCGATCGTGTAGTCCACGCCGCGCGTGCCCGTCACGTACTGCGCACCCGTCCCCCGCGTGAGCAGGGGATACATCGAGTAGGTGGGCGCGAAGCCGAAGGCGGTCCGGCCGGGCCCGGCGAAAGCCTGCAGCAGGTGCTGGAGGACTTCGTTCGAGCCGTTCGCCGCCCAGATCTGCTCCCGGGACAGCCCGTGGCCCAGGTAGTCGGCGAAGCCCTCCCGCAGCTCGGTGAACTCACGGTCGGGATACCGGTTGATCCCCCGCAGCGCCTGCGAGATGCTCACGATGATGTCGTCGGCGACCTCTTCGGGCACGGGGTGCGAGTTCTCGTTGACGTTGAGGGCCACCGGGAGTGGCGCCTGGGGCGCCCCGTAGGGGGTGAGACCCCGGAGATCGTCGCGCAGCGGGAGGTCTTCCAGACGAACAGTCACCCTCCCATGGTAGGGCTCGGCGTCAGTCGCCCGTCGCGTACTCCAGCGGGATCGCGACCTGCTGACCGGCATCCAGGCGGGCGCTGCTCAGGGCGTTCAGGCGCATGATCGCGTCGACGACGTCGCGCGGGTCGGCGGACGGGGCGACCCGCTCCGCGACGGACCAGAGCGTGTCGCCGGGCATCACCGTGACGGTCTGGAAGGTGCCCCCGGGAGCGCTCTGCTCGCCGGAGGCGAGCGCGCCACCGCCCGAGACGATCGCGATGCTGATCGCGACGACGGCGGGCACGGAGGCGAGCGTCGCGAGGACGCGGCGTCCTCGCGTCGTGAGACGGAGTCGGGTCGACGGGGCGGGGATGCTGCGGACGCCGGCGATGTCGATGGTGGTCATGGCTCCTCCTCAGGACTGCTGCCTCGGATGTGGAGAAGTTCGCCTCCCACCCTCGGCCGGGAGGATCGGAGGCGAACTTCTCTTCCGAAGCTATCTTCGAATTGCTAGAGTGTCAAGTGCATCCGATCTCGGATTCTCTTCGAACGTGACACGCGAACGCTTGGCGGTGGAGAGGCCCGATACCGGATACGGTTTCGATGAACACACCCCATCACCGACCTCCGACATTCGAAGCCGAGTGCCGCGGGGCGGGTGACGAGAAGGAGCGCGAGATGAGCGAGAAGCCGCAGACCCGTCGGCGCAAGAGCCTCAGCGACAAGCAGCTGGCGATCCTCGAGGTCATCCAGCGATCCATCGCCCGGCACGGCTATCCGCCCAGCATGCGCGAGATCGGCGACGCCGTCGGGCTCAAGTCGCTCTCCAGCGTCACCCATCAGCTCAACCAGCTGGAGCTGAGCGGCTACCTCCGCCGCGACCCGGGCAAGACCCGGGCCATGGAGGTCCTCATCGACCTGCCCGGCGCGGCGACGGAGAACCCCGCCGACAGCGCTCCGTCGGTCGGCGACGCCGCGCTGGTGCCCCTCGTGGGGCGCATCGCCGCCGGCATCCCGATCACGGCGGAGCAGCAGGTGGAGGAGATCTTCCCGCTTCCGCGCCAGCTCGTCGGCAAGGGCGACCTCTTCATGCTCAAGGTCAGCGGCGAGTCGATGATCGACGCGGCCATCTGCGACGGCGATTGGGTCGTCGTGCGCTCCCAGTCGACGGCGGAGAACGGCGACATCGTCGCGGCCATGCTCGACGAGGAGGCCACGGTGAAGACCTTCCGCCAGCGCGACGGCCACACCTGGCTGCTCCCCCGCAACTCCGCTTTCGAGCCGATCCTCGGCGACGACGCCGTCGTGCTCGGCAAGGTCGTGGCGGTGCTGCGCGCCATCTGAGCCGCTTCGCAGCCGGACGACGCGCAGCCCCTCCCCTCAGACGGTCGCCTCCGCGCGAGCGCGCACGGCCGCCGCCGCGGTGACGAGATTCCGCAGCGACACGACCGTCTCGTCGTAGCCCCGCGTCTTCAGCCCGCAGTCCGGGTTCGCCCACACCTGCCGCAGCGGCAGCCGGTCCGCCGCGCGCTGGAGCAGGTCGGTCATTTCGGCGACCGACGGCACGCGTGGCGAGTGGATGTCGTACGCACCGGGCCCGACACCGTGCGAGAAGCCGGACCGGGCGATGTCGTCGATGACGGCGCCGCGACTGCGCGCCGCCTCGATCGACGTGACGTCCGCGTCGAGTGCGGCGATGGCGTCGATCACGACGGCGAAGTCGGAGTAGCAGAGGTGCGTGTGCACCGATGTCGCCGTCCCCGCGCCCGCCGTCGCCAGCCGGAACGCGCCGACGGACCATTCGAGGTAGCCGGGCTGGTCCGCCGCCTTGAGCGGCAGCAGCTCGCGCAGCGCCGGCTCGTCGACCTGGATGATCTGGATGCCGGCCTCCTCGAGGTCGGCGATCTCCTCCCGGAGGGCCAACGCGACCTGCGCCGCCGTGTCGGCGAGCGGCTGGTCGTCGCGGACGAAGGACCACGCGAGGATCGTCACGGGGCCGGTCAGCATGCCCTTGACCGGCTTGTCGGTCAGGGACTGCGCATAGCGCGACCAGGGCACCGTGATGGGAGCCGGGCGGGACACGTCGCCCCACAGGATCGAGGGGCGGGTCGCGCGGGAGCCGTACGACTGCACCCACCCGTTCTGGGTGACCGTGAAGCCGTCGAGGTTCTCCGCGAAGTACTGCACCATGTCGTTGCGCTCCGGCTCGCCGTGCACGAGAACGTCGAGTCCGAGATCGAGCTGCAGGTCGATGACGCGGGCGATCTCGTCGCGGAGGAACCCGTCGTACTCCTCCGGCGTGATCTCACCGCGCACGAGGCGCGCCCGCGCACGCCGGATCTCGCCGGTCTGCGGGAACGAGCCGATCGTGGTCGTGGGCAGCGCCGGCAGCGGGACGGCCGCCGCCTGGGCGGCGAGGCGGAGCTCGTAGTCCGGGCGCCGGTGGTCGGCGGCGGTCAGCTGCGCGATGCGCGCGCGGACCCCGCCGTCGCGCACCCCGGCTGCGTGACGCCGATCGGCGGCCGCCGCGGCCGCCGCGTCGATGTCGGCGGCGATGGCGGCCCGCCCGTCGCGGAGCCCGCGCGCGAGCGTCGCGACCTGCTGCACCTTCTGGTCGGCGAAGGCGAGCCACGACGCGAGGCGCGGGTCCAGTGCCGTCTCGTCGGCGACGTCGTGCGGCACGTGCTGCAGTGACGTCGAGGTCGCGACGGCCACGGGCGCGCCGAGCGCGCGCAGATCGTCGAGGGCCGCGACGGCTGCGGCCAGGTCGCCGCGCCAGACGTTGCGTCCGTCGATCACTCCGCCGACGAGGGTCTTCCCCGAGAGGCCGTCCGCCGGCGCGGGGACGGCACCGCGGTGCAGGTCGAGCGCGAGGGCTTCGACGGGCGCCGCCGCAAGCGTGGTCCACGCCTCGGCGGAGAGCTGGGCGTACCCTGCGGCGACCAGGATCGCGGGACGCCTCGTCGCCGAGCCGAGCACGTCATACGCGCGGCGGGCGGCGTCCGCCAGCTCGCCGGGCGCGGCGTTGAGGCTCTCGGAGACGAGGGCCGGCTCGTCGAGCTGCACCCATTCCGCGCCCGCGGCCCGCAGCGTCGAGAGCAGCTCGACGTACACGGGCAGCAGGTCCTCGAGGCGATCGAGCGGCCGGAAGCCCTCGGGTGCGGCATCCGTCGCCTTGGCGAGTGCGAGCAGCGTGACCGGACCGACGACGACGGGGCGGACCGTGACGCGGTCGGCGCGTGCTTCGGCGACCTGACGCGCGAACCGGTCGCTGGAGAGCGAGAACGCCGTCTCGGGGCCGATCTCGGGCACGAGGTAGTGGTAGTTCGTGTCGAACCACTTCGTCATCTCCAGCGCGGCCCGCTCTCCGTCGCCACGCGCGGCCGTGAAGTACGCGCCGAGGGGGATCTGTCCGTCCGCGTCGCGCAGGTCGTCGAAGCGGGCCGGCAACGCTCCGACCGTGACCGCCGCATCGAGCACCTGATCGTAGAAGGAGAACGATTCCGGGATCGACGAATCGTCCCGACCGAGACCCAGCTCCACGAGTCGCGCGCGGGTCGCCCGCCGCAGCTCGGCGGCCGTCGTC
>NZ_BKAH01000014.1 GCF_007992455.1 Microbacterium saccharophilum
GAGCCGCCTGAGCCGGCCGAGCCGCCGCGGTGCGCTGCGAGAGGACGCCCGGACGATACTTGAGGCATGAGAGGTGTCCGGCAGGTCGGCGTGCAGGCAGCGGTCGCAGCGGCGGTCCTGTTCGGCGCGGGCACCCCCCTTGCGAAGCTGCTCCTGGGCGAAGTGAGCCCGTGGCTGCTCGCCGGGTTGCTGTACACCGGGTCGGGGCTGGGTCTCACGGCGTGGCGGCTGGTCCGGCGGGCGCCGCGGGTCCGCATCCCTCGGCAGGAACTCCCTCCGCTGGCGGGGGCCGTCCTCCTCGGGGGCGTCGTGGCGCCCGTCCTGCTGATGGCGGGTCTCGCGGGGATGCCGGCATCCGGCGCGTCGCTCCTGCTCAACGCCGAGGCCGTCTTCACGGCACTCCTCGCCTGGGTCGTCTTCCGCGAGAACGTCGACCGGCGGATCGCGCTCGGGATGGTCGCGATCGTGGCGGGCGCGGTCCTCCTGAGCGTGCCGTGGGGTGCCGACTTCGGATCCGGATGGCCCGCCCTCGCGATCCTCGGCGCGTGCCTGTGCTGGGGCCTGGACAACAACCTCACCCGCAAGGTCGCGCTCAACGATGCGACGTGGCTCGCGGCGGTGAAGGGCATGGTCGCCGGACCCGTCAACCTCGCCCTCGCGTTCGTCCTCGGCGCCGAGCTTCCGCAGATCTGGGCAGTCGGGGCGGCGATGACCGTCGGCCTGTTCGCCTACGGCGTCTCGCTCGCCCTCTTCATCGTCGGGATGCGGCACGTCGGCACGGCGCGTGCCGGCGCGTACTTCTCCGTCGCCCCGTTCTTCGGCGCCGTGCTCGCGGTCCTCCTCGGGGAGCCCGTCACGCTGCCTCTCGTGATCGCCGCCGCCCTCATGGCCACGGGCGTGTGGCTGCATCTGACCGAGCACCACGAACACGAGCACACCCACGAGGCGCTCACCCACGAGCACTGGCACACGCACGACGAACACCACCAGCACGAGCATCCGGGCGGCGCGGTGCTGCCGGCCGGGGCGCGGCACCGGCATGTGCACACGCACGAGGCCGTCACGCACTCGCACGAGCACTACCCGGACGCACACCACCGGCACCCGCACTGAAAGGGGCATCATGAACCGCGACGCGGACTCCTGCGAGGCAGTGCTGTGACCTCGCTCACGTCGGTGCGCCGATCGGCGCTCCAGCGCCGCATCCGGCTCATCGTCGGCATCACGATCACCTACAACCTCGTCGAGGCGGTCATCGCCCTCGCGGCCGGTGCCGCCGCGTCCTCGACGGCCTTGATCGGGTTCGGCCTGGACTCCACGATCGAAGTGCTCTCCGCGGCGGCCGTCGCGTGGCAGTTCACGCGACGCGACCCGGAGCGGTGGGAGAAGCCCACCCTCCGTGTGATCGCGGTGGCGTTCTTCGCCCTCGCGGCATGGGTGACGGTGAGCGCCGCGCTCACCCTCACGGGGGTGTGGGCCGAGCCGGAGCACTCCACCCTCGGCATCCTCGTCGCCGCCGTCAGCGTCGTCGTCATGCCGGTCCTGTCGTGGTGGGAGCGGACGACCGGCCGCGAACTCGGATCGGCCACCGCCGTCGCCGACTCGAAACAGACCCTCATCTGCGCCTATCTGAGCGCCGCGGTGCTCATCGGCCTGATGCTGAACGGGTGGTTCGGCTGGTGGTGGGCCGATTCCCTCGCCGCGCTCGTGATCGCCGGCTTCGCGGTCCGCGAAGGCATCGAGGCCTGGCGGGGAGACGCCTGTGCGACATCGGTCGGGATGCTGCGGGAGGAGGAGTTCGGAGGGGATGACGGGAATCGAACCCGCACCATCAGTTTGGAAGACTGAGGCTCTACCATTGAGCTACATCCCCGTGCGCCCGCTGACGGGCACCGATCCATCCTAATACACGACCGGGCATCGCCCCCTGACGCCAGCCTCCGCGCGGATCACGGGAGGAGACGATGATGTCGGGACAGCAGGTCATCGAGGCGCTGATCGCCACACTGAACGCGGGCGACGTGCCGGGCATGGATGCCGTCTTCCATGAGGACGCGGTCATGGAATGGCCGCAGTCGGGGGAGCGGATCGTCGGAGGAGACAATCGCCGCGGCGTGTACGGGGCGTTCCCGCAACTGCCGAGCATCACTCCGCGACGGATCACGGGGGAGGGCGACCTCTGGGTCGCGGAGGCCGACCTCGACTACGGTGACGGCGATCCCTACCAGACGGTCTTCATCTTCGAGCTGCGCGACGGCAAGATCGCGAAGGAGACGGCGTACTGGACGAAGCCGTTCCCCGCGCCGGAATGGCGCGCGCAGTGGGTGCAGGCCCGCTAGCATCCGGGGCCCGCCACCGGGATCCGCGGACGCGTCGGCTAGACTGACCCGCGGCCGTATTTCGGCGCTCGCCTGCGTGCGCGCCCGGGGCGTAGCTCAGCTTGGTAGAGCGCCCGCTTTGGGAGCGGGAGGCCGCAGGTTCAAATCCTGTCGCCCCGACAACGGCCCCCAGAACCAGACCACCAGCGGACGCGCATGTGCGCGGCCGCTTCACGGAGGAGAACGAACAGGCATGGTCACCAGCACCGTCGAGAAGCTCAGCCCCACCCGGGTGAAGCTCCACATCACGGTCACCCCGGACGAGCTCAAGCCCAGCATCGCGCACGCGTACGAGCACATCGCCCAGGACGTCCAGATCCCCGGCTTCCGCAAGGGCAAGGTCCCCGCGCCGATCATCGATCAGCGCATCGGCCGCGGCGCCGTGCTCGAGCACGCCGTCAGCGAGGGCCTGGACACGTTCTACCGCGAGGCCGTCACGGCCAACGAGGTGCGCATCGTCGGCCGTCCGTCGGCGGAGATCGTCGAGTGGCCGAGCGAGAAGGACTACTCCGGCGACCTCAAGGTCGAGGTCGAGGTGGACGTCCGCCCCGAGTTCGAGCTGCCGTCCTACGACGACGTCACGATCGAGGTCGACGCCGTCGAGACCGACGACGCCGCGATCGACGCCGAGCTGGACCGCCTCCGTGCGCGTTTCGGCACCCTGGTGACCGTTGACCGTCCCGCCGCGACCGGTGACTTCGTCGAACTCGACCTCGTCGCCACGATCGACGGCAACGAGATCGACCGCGCCGAGGGCGTGTCGTACGAGCTCGGCTCCGGCGAGCTCCTCGAGGGCATCGACGAGGCCATCGAGTCCCTCACCGCAGGTGAGGACACCACGTTCCGCTCGAAGCTCATCGGCGGCGACCACGCCGGCGAAGAGGCCGAGGTCTCCGTGTCGGTCAAGGCCGTCAAGGAGCGCGAGCTCCCCGAGGCCGACGACGACTTCGCCCAGATGGCGAGCGAGTTCGACACCATCGCCGAGCTCCGCGAGAGCCTCGTCGAGCGCGTGTCGCAGCAGTCCGTCTTCACGCAGGGTGCCGCCGCGCGCGACAAGCTCGTCGAGGCGCTGCTGGAGAAGGTCGAGATCCCCGTCCCCGAGCAGCTCGTCGAGGACGAGGTGCACGCGCACCTCGAGGGCGAGGGCCGCCTCGAGGACGACGTGCACCGCGCCGAGGTCACCGAGGCCAGCCAGAAGCAATTCCGCACCCAGATGATCCTCGACAAGCTCGCCGAGAAGCACGAGGTGCAGGTCTCGCAGGAGGAGCTGACGCAGTACCTCATCCAGTCCTCCGCGCAGTACGGCATGGCACCGCAGGAGTTCGTCGACGCGCTGCAGCAGGGCAACCAGCTGCCCGCCATGATCGGCGAGGTCGCCCGCAACAAGGCGCTCGCGATCGCGCTCGGCAAGGTCTCCGTCGTCGACTCGAACGGCAAGGCCGTCGACCTGACCGGCTTCGCCGCCGAGGACGACGACGCCGAGACGGCCGAGTCCGAGACCGCCGAGTCGGAGACCGCCGCCGAGGAGAAGCCCGCCAAGAAGGCGCCGGCGAAGAAGGCTCCCGCCAAGAAGCCGGCCGCCAAGAAGGCCGACGCCGACGAGGCGGCCCCCGAGGAGGCGCCCGCGAAGAAGGCCCCGGCCAAGAAGCCAGCCGCGAAGAAGGCTGCCGCCCCCAAGGCCGACGCCGAGTAAGACCCCTTTCGCGAACGGGCGGATGCTGCGGCATCCGCCCGTTCGTCGTCTCCGCCGGCCGCCCGATATGCCGACGGCGAACACGGGCGGGTCGCTCGCGGCGCGTCGGTAGATTCATTGACGAACCGCAACCCGGAAACAGGAGCATTCATGGCTGAACCACTTGTCGCGACGAGCGTCTTCGACAGACTGCTGAGGGACCGCATCATCTGGCTCGGGTCGGAGGTGCGCGACGAGAACGCGAACGAGATCTGCGCCAAGATCCTCCTGCTCGCCGCCGAGGACTCGCAGAAGGACATCTACCTCTACATCAACTCGCCCGGCGGCTCGATCACGGCCGGCATGGCGATCTACGACACGATGCAGTTCGTCCCGAACGACATCGTCACCGTCGGCATCGGCATGGCCGCGTCGATGGGTCAGCTGCTGCTGACGGCCGGCACGAAGGGCAAGCGCTACATCACGCCCAACGCCCGCGTCCTGCTGCACCAGCCCCACGGCGGGTTCGGCGGCACCTCCAGCGACATCCAGACGCAGGCGCAGCTCATCCTCGACATGAAGAAGCGCCTCGCCGAGATCACGGCGGCGCAGACGGGCAAGACCGTCGAGCAGATCAACGCCGACGGCGACCGCGACCGCTGGTTCACAGCGGACCAGGCGCTCGAGTACGGCTTCGTCGACCACATCCGCGAATCCGCGTCCGATGTCATCGGCGGCGGCGGAACCGAGAACTGAAAGCACCGGAGGAACATCCAGAAATGAACACCCCGACCTTCGGCATCCCGCAGGGCGTGCAGATGCCCTCCAGCCGGTACATCCTCCCGCAGTTCGAGGAGCGCACCGCCTACGGCTACAAGCGCCAGGACCCCTACAACAAGCTGTTCGAGGACCGCGTGATCTTCCTGGGCGTCCAGGTCGACGACGCGTCCGCGGATGACGTCATGGCGCAGCTCCTCGTGCTGGAGAGCCAGGACCCCGACCGCGACATCATCATGTACATCAACTCGCCCGGCGGCTCCTTCACTGCCATGACGGCGATCTACGACACGATGCAGTACGTCTCGCCCGAGATCCAGACGGTGGTCCTCGGCCAGGCGGCATCCGCGGCATCCGTCCTGCTGGCCGCCGGCGCGCCGGGCAAGCGCCTCGCGCTGCCCAACGCCCGCATCCTCATCCATCAGCCCGCCGTCGGCGAGGCCGGCCACGGGCAGGCGTCGGACATCGAGATCCAGGCGGCGGAGATCCTCCGCATGCGCACCTGGCTCGAGGAGACGATGGCGCGGCACACCAACCGCACCCAGGAGCAGGTCAACAAGGACATCGACCGCGACAAGATCCTCTCGGCGTCCGAGGCGATGGAGTACGGCATCGTCGACCAGGTGCTCACTTCGCGCAAGCGCACGCCGTCGGCCATCACGGTCTGATCGACGCACCGGAGCCCCGCCCACCTCGGGCGGGGCTCCGTCGTCCGGCTTCCGCAATCCCCGTCGCAATCCGCCACGTTGTCGGTGTCAGCGATTAGGCTCGAGAACGCATTCGCAGTGAACCCTGAAGGAGGGCGCCATGGCTCGTATCGGTGAGAGCGCCGACCTGTTCAAGTGCTCCTTCTGCGGCAAGAGCCAGAAGCAGGTCCAGCAGCTGATCGCGGGCCCCGGCGTGTACATCTGCGACGAGTGCGTCGAACTCTGCAACGAGATCATCGAAGAGCGGATGGCGGAGTCCGGAGACGGCGCCGTCGCCGACTTCGATCTGCCGAAGCCGCGCGAGATCTTCTCCTTCCTCGAGGAGTACGTCGTCGGTCAGGACCCCGCCAAGCGGGCGCTGTCCGTCGCCGTCTACAACCACTACAAGCGCGTCCGCGCCCACGCGACCCTGCAGCCGGCCGAGCAGCGCGCCGACGAGGTGGAGATCGCCAAGAGCAACATCCTGCTCCTCGGTCCCACCGGCTGCGGCAAGACCTACCTCGCGCAGACGCTCGCGAAGCGCCTCAACGTCCCGTTCGCCGTCGCCGACGCGACCGCGCTGACGGAGGCCGGGTACGTCGGGGAGGATGTCGAGAACATCCTCCTGAAGCTCCTGCAGGCCGCGGACTTCGACGTCAAGCGCGCCGAGACCGGCATCATCTACATCGACGAGGTCGACAAGATCGCCCGCAAGGCCGAGAACCCCTCGATCACGCGCGACGTGTCGGGCGAGGGCGTGCAGCAGGCGCTGCTGAAGATCCTCGAGGGCACGGTGGCCTCGGTCCCTCCGCAGGGCGGCCGCAAGCACCCGCACCAGGAGTTCATCCAGATCGACACGACGAACGTCCTGTTCATCGTGGCGGGCGCCTTCGCGGGTCTCGAGGACATCATCTCGGCCCGCGTGGGCAAGCACGGTGTCGGCTTCGGCGCCCCGCTGCACGAGAAGGGCAAGGACCTCGACCTGTTCAGCGAGGTGCAGACCGAAGACCTCCACAAGTTCGGCCTGATCCCCGAGTTCATCGGCCGCCTGCCCGTCGTCACCTCGGTGTCGCCGCTGGACCAGAAGGCGCTCATCGAGATCCTCACCGGCCCCAAGAACGCGTTCGTCAAGCAGTACCAGCGGATGTTCCAGCTGGACGGCGTCGAGCTGGAGTTCGACGACGACGCGCTCATGGCGATCGCCGATCTCGCCGTCGCGCGCAAGACCGGCGCCCGCGGCCTCCGCGCGATCCTCGAAGACGTGCTCGGGCCGATCATGTTCGAGATCCCGTCCGCCGAGGACGTCGTGAAGGTCATCGTCACGCTTCCCGCGGTCACCGAGGGCGCCGCGCCGACGCTCGTGCTCCGGCAGAAGCGCAAGAGCGCCTGACGCCCCGGGGCCCCTGCGGCAGCGGTGGGTGTCGGATGCCGCGCGTAGCGTCGCCGCATGACCGTCGAACCCTTCGTCGTCCGGGTCGAGGATGCCGTCCTCGACGACTTGCGTACGCGCCTGTCGCGGACGCGGGCGCTGCCCGATTCGCCGCGGCGTCCCGCCGCAGGAATGAGCGCTGACTACCTGAATGCGCTCGTCGCGTCCTGGGGCGCCTTCGACTGGCGTGCCCGCGAGTCATGGCTCAACACGCACCCGCAGTTCCGGGCGCCGATCGGTGACACGACGGTGCACTTCGCCCATCTCCGCTCCGCCCGGCCGGACGCGCCCGCCCTCCTCGTCATGCACGGATGGCCGCATACGTTCGCCCTGCAGTTGGACTTCGCCGACCTGCTGCCCGACTTCCACGTCGTCGTGCCGAGCTTTCCGGGTTTCGCCTTCTCCGCGCCGTATGCCGACGAACCGATGACGGAGGTCCGACTGGCGGAGACCATGCATAAGCTCATGACAGACGTCCTGGGCTACGCGAGCTACCTGACCTACGGCGAGGACGTCTCGGCGAACGTCAACGATCTGCTCGCCGCGACGCATCCGGAGGCGGTGGCGGGGATCGTCGTGACGCACGCGCATTTCCCGTCACAGGCCGAGCGTGCTGCGCTCGACGACGAGGACGAACGGGCGTTCTTCGACCGGCTCGCCGCGTGGAGCGCGGCGAGCGGCGCATACGGCCACGTGCAGGCGACGCGCCCCGACACGCTCGCTGCCGCGCTCAACGACTCGCCCGCCGGGCTGCTCGCGTGGCTCGCGGAGAAGCTCGTGGAGTGGAGCGACACGCCGAGCGGCGACCCGTCCCAGGTCGAGCAGCTCATCGCCCGCGACCGGATCCTCACCGAGGCGATGCTGTACTGGGCGGCGCAGAGCATCGGAACCTCCTTCCGGCCCTATTACGAGGGCGCCGATCAGCCCGATGCCATCCCGCCGGTCGAGGTGCCGGCGTCCATCCACATCCAGCGCCACGAGAGGGACTACCCGGAGTCCCTGGCCCGCCGGTTCTACCGTGACATCCGCACGTTCGAGCGGCTGGAGCGCGGTGGGCACTTCACCGTCGCCGAGGTCCCTCGCGCCATGGCCGACCGGGTCCGTGCCTTCGCGGGAGGGCTCGGCCTCCTCGGCTGAGCCGGCATCGAGCGCGTGTCCGCGGCCGGCGGTAGCGTCACGTCATGACGCGCATCACTTTCGACACCGCGACCTCTCTCAACGGCTGGATCGCCGACGAGGACAACTCGCTGAGCTGGCTCTTCGCCGTCGACGGCGGGACGACACCGGATGCGGAAGTGCTGCCCGGGAACGCCGGGGTGCTGGTGGAGGGGTCGACGACCTACGAGTGGGTGCTCGCCGAGTCCGACATCCTCGCGCACCCGGAGAAGTGGCAGGACTTCCACGGCGACCGTCCCACGTTCGTCTTCACGACGCGCGATCTGCCGCGCCCCGAGGGTGCGGACATCCGCTTCGTGTCCGGCCCCGTCGCCGACGCACTCCCCGCGATCCGGGAGGTGGCGGGCGACACCGACATCTGGGTCGTGGGCGGCGGTGACCTGGCCGGTCAGTTCCTCGACGCGGGCGCGCTCGACGAGATCGCCGTGTCGATCGCGCCCGTGCTGCTGACCGGCGGGGCGCCCCTCCTCCCGCGCCGACTGGACTCGGACCGGCTCCGGCTCGTCAGCGCGAAGGCCGTCGGCCAGTTCGCGCGACTCGTCTACGCGGTCAGTCCCGCACCGGCAGGATGAGATCGGTCCGCAGCTCCTCCGGCGCCGTGCTGCCCGGTTCTCCGACGTAGCTCTCGATCCAGACGCCCGTGGGCGTCCCGTCGGCGGCGCCCGCCAGCTCACCCCAGGCTGCCCCGAGACCGTCGTAGGGCCCGATGTGGGTGGTGGCGAACGCCGGGCCCGCGGGCAGCTGCGATGCCCGGACGACGACGTCGCCACGAACGATCGGAGCCGCCGGCGACACGGTGACGGGGAACCCGAGTTCGAGGTCGAACTCGCCCATCGGATCGCCGTAGTAGATCGCGAGCGCGGGTCCGGTGGGCACGAGCTCACCGGACTGGAAGAGTCCGCCGATCGCGGTATAGCCGCGGTCGAACACGGCGCCGAGATCCGCCACGCGGAGGCCTTCCTCCCGGATCACGGCAAGAGGTGTCGCCTGCAGCGTGATCCGCTCGGCCGGAGCGAACACAGCGGTGGGGAAGGCAGGGTCGGTCATGATGACATCCTCCCCGCGTTCCCCGTCGCCGTCCAGGCTCAGTCCGACAGGCCGCGGCGCTTCAGCAGCGGGTCGATCTCGGCATCCCGACCGCGGAAGTCGCGGTAGGCGTCGAGCGGGTCCTTCGACCCGCCGACGCCCAGGAGTCGCTGTCGGAACCGGTCGCCGTTCGCGCGCGTCAGGCCGCCGTTCTCGCGGAACCATTCGACGGTGTCCGCGTCGAGCACCTCGCTCCAGATGTACGAGTAGTACCCCGCGCTGTATCCGCCGGAGAAGACGTGCGCGAAGTACGTCGAGGAGTAGCGCGTCGGCACGACGGGATTGTCGAGCCCGATCTCGGCGAGTGCCTGCGCCTCGAAGGCCGCCACGTCGATCTCCGCCTCGGCCTCGGCGACCCCGAGGGAGTGCCACGCCTGGTCGAGCCAGGCCGCGGCCAGGTACTCGCTCGTCGCGAAGCCCTGGTTGAACGCCTCGGATGCGTGGAGCTTCTCCACGACCTCCGCCGGCAGGGGCTCATCCGTGTCGACGTGCCGCGCGTACGAGGCGAGGATCTCCGGCCAGTAGATCCACATCTCGTTGACCTGGCTGGGGAACTCGACGAAGTCGCGGAAGACCGCCGTGCCCGCGAAGTGCGGGTAGGTCACGGTTGCGAAGAGGCCGTGCAGCGCGTGCCCGAACTCGTGGAACAGGGTGGTGACCTCGTCGAGGGTGAGGAGGGTCGGCCGGCCCGGGGCGGGCTTGGGCACGTTGAGGTTGTTGACGACGATCGGCCGGGTGCCCCGCAGTGCCGACTGCGAGACGATCGAGTTCATCCACGCGCCGCCGCGCTTCGTGTCGCGCGTGTACAGGTCGAGGACGAAGAGGCCGAGCTCGGAGCCGTCCGCGTTGTGCAGCTCGAAGACGCGGGCATCGGGGTGGTAGGCCGGGATGTCGGTGCGCTCGGTGAAGGTCACGCCGTACAGCTCGGTCGCGGCCCGGAACACGCCGCCCCGCAGCACCCGCTCGGATTCGAACCACGGGCGCAGGGCTCCCCGGTCGAGGTCGTACTCCGCCGCGCGCACCTTCTCCGTGTAGAACGCCCAGTCGTGCGCCTCCAGCGGGAACGGCTCGGTCTCGGCGTCGATGATGGCCTGCAGGGCCGCCTGCTCGTTGCGGGCGTTGCGGGCGGCGGGCACGGCGAGCCGGCGGAGGAGGTCGTGCACGGCTGCGGGGGAGCCGGCGGTCTCGTCGGAGGTGATGTACGCGGCGTGCGATTCATAGCCCAGGAGGGCCGCCCGCTGCGCGCGCAGCCGGACGATCTCACGCAGGACCCCACGGTTGTCGGCGTCGTTGCCGCGGGAACCCCGCGAGCGTGAGGCGTCGAGGATGCGCTTGCGGCTGGAGCGGCGGACGAGGGACGAGAGGTAGGGGTGGCCCGTGAACAGGGTGAGCGTCACGGCCCACTTGCCCTCCAGTCCCCGGTCGGCGGCCGCCTGCGCGGCGGCCGAGAGCTCGCCCTCGGTCAGCCCCTCCAGCTCGTCCGCAGTGTCGAAGACGACCGCGAGGTCGTTGGTGTCGGCGAGGAGGTTCTTCTCGAACGTCGTCGTCAGGGTCGACAGCCGCTGGTTCAGCGCCGTGAGCTCGGCCTTGGCATCCTCGCCCAGTGCGGCACCCGCGTGCGCCATCTCGCGGTGGTGCCGCTCGACGAGGTAGCGCTGCTCCGGGCTCAGCGGGAGCGCGTCGAGCTGCGCGTGGATGGCGGCGACCCGCGCGAAGAGGGCTGCATCGAGCTGGATCGCGTCCTGATGGGCCGACATCAACGGCGCAAGCTCCTCCTCGATCTCCTGGATCTCCGGGGTCGCGTCGGCGGAGGACACCGTGTAGAAGGTGCGTGCGACGTCGCCGAGAAGCCGGCCGCTCTCCTCCAGCGGGAGCAGGGTGTTCTCGAACGTCGGGGGAGCGGGGTCGGACGTGATCGCCGCGACCTCGGCCGCGTGCCGCGCGAACGCCTCACGGAAGGCCGGGAGGTAGTGGGCGGGCCGGATGGCGGTGTAGTCGGGCAGGCCGTACGGCAGCGATGAGGGGGACAGCAGCGGGTTCTCGATCGTCATCCGGTTAGCCTATCGACTCCTCGAGAACGATGCCGCGGAATCTTTGCAAAGAACGTGTTGCAAAGGATCCTTTGCATGTGTATCGTGATGGGCATGGCAGAGAACGAGACCGCTCCCGATATTCGGGCGCAGGCGGATGCGCTGGCTCGCGCCGAGGCGCGGCACAACCAGGACCGCGTCCTCGACACCGGCGCACTCCGGGCGCTCGCGCACCCGCTGCGCGTGCGGATCTACGACATCCTCAGCCAGTACGGCCCCCAGACGGCGAGCACCCTCGCCGAGCGCCTGGGGGAGTCCAGCGGTTCGACCAGCTACCACCTTCGCGCGCTCGCCAAGCACGACCTGATCCGTGAGGCCGCGGACCGCGGTACGGCCCGGGAGCGCTGGTGGGAGCGTCCGGTCGGCGGGGTGTCGTTCACCAATCCGGATGCCATGGCGACGCCCGCCGGGCGTGCGGCCACGCAGCTCGTGATGAGCGAGTTCCTCCGCAACCGCAACGACCAGCTCCTCGACTTCGTGAACCGGGGCATCGCCGCCGAAAGCGAAGAATGGCAGGAGGGGACGCTCATCTCCACCGCCACCACGCGGCTCACTCCCGAACAGAGCAAAGAGCTGACGCTGAAGATCATGGCCGTCATCGACGAAGCCGTGGACACCTATCGCAATCAAACCGGCGAGAACGTCCGGCCCGTGACAATCCGTGCCGACCTGTTCCCGCTCCCCTCTCTCGGAGAACAGTCATGACCGCAGTCATCGCACCCCGCACTCTCGCGCGCGCCACCTGGTTCGAGCGCGCGCTGCTCACCACCTCGGATCGGATCGACGCTTTCGTCCTCGCCCGCCTGGAGCGCCGCGTCGCCTCCTCCCGGCCCGCCCGCACCGTCGTCAGCGCACTCGATGTCCGTGCCACGGCCTCGACGTACGGCTTCGGCGGGCGGCTCAACGGGTGACCCGTCTCGACAGGCCCGGCCGGGCGGTGACGGACACCCGTCCCTCGCTCGGCCGGGACTTCGGCAAGCTCTGGACCGCGGCGGCGTTCAGCAACCTCGCCGATGGCCTCGGCCGCACCGCCGTCCCGCTGATCGCCACGACGCTCACCCGCGATCCGCTCGCCATCTCCATCATCGCGGCGCTGGCCTTCGTCCCGTGGCTCGTGTTCGGCCTGCCCGCCGGAATGATCGTGGATCGATGCGACCGGCGGGTCGTGATGGCGTCCGCCAACGCCCTGCGCGGCGGCGTGGCGCTCGCGCTGGCGCTGCTGACCGTCTCCGGTGGCCTCACCATCTGGTGGCTCTTCCTCGGCGTCCTCGTGTTCGGAGTCGGTGAGACGCTCTTCGACAACGCGACGAACGCGGCGATCCCGGGGGTGGTGGGGCGCCGCCGGCTCGACCGGGCCAACGGCTGGATGCAGGCGGCGCAGATCACGATCGACAGCTTCATCGCGACACCCATCGCCGGCATCCTGTTCGCCGTCTCGCTCGCCCTCCCGTTGTGGCTCGGTGCGCTCGGCTACATCGTGCCGGTCGCCCTCGCCCTGTTGCTGCCGCTGTCGGCCGCGCGGGCGGTGCGCACCGGGGAGAAAGCGGGCCATGAGGGGTCACGTCGCGTCAGCACGCGCGACGCGCTCGCCTTCCTCTGGCGACACCGGTATCTGCGTGCGATGGTCGTCTTCACCTCGGTGATCGGGTCCGCGCTGTCCTTCTCCCAGGCGGTCATCATCCTGTTCTTCCTCGACACGATGGCCGTCCCCGCCGCCATCATCGGGTTCGTGACGGCCGGCATCGGCGTCGGCGCGCTCGGCGGCTCGCTGCTTGCGCCGCGGCTGGTCGCGAGGTTCGGGCGGGGTCCCGTGATGTTCGGCGCGGTGCTCGCGAGCGGCGTGACGCTCCTGGGCACCGGCGCCTCTCCGAACGTCTGGACCGCCGTCGCCTCGTTCGCGCTGTCGGCGTGCTCGATCGCCATCTGGAACGTGCCGTGGGGGAGCCTGCGTCAGCAGATCGTCCCGCCGGAGATGTTCGGCCGGGTGCTCGGCGTCATCCGCACGCTCACCTGGGGGCTCTTCCCCATCGCGACCGTCGTCGGCGGCTGGGTGGGCCGCGCAGATCTGCGGATGCCGTTCTGGATCGGCGGCGCCGTCGTCGTGCTCACCGCACTGGTGAGCGCCCGCCCCGTCGTGGCCGGCACCCGCCGTGCGGGAGCAGAGTCACTCTCGGCAGCCGCCGCTGACTGAGGCTCAGCCGAACTCGTCGCCGACGTCGTGGCGGACGACGACGTTCCCGGCCGCGTCGAGCTCGACGAGGACGCCGGTGTCGAGCTCGGCGATGGGTCGGCCCTCGAGCCACGTCAGCGTCCAGCGCGGCCGGGGCTGCCCGAGCTGATCACCCGGCATCGCGGCATCGACCGCCGCGATCTGCGGCCGCAGGACGGCCGGGACCGCGGTCGGCGGCTCGTCGCCGCTCGACCAGCGCGTTCCGAGCTGCATGTCAGGCCTCCTGCACCGTCAGGACGATCTCCGTCACGGCGATCGACTCGCCCGTGCCGTAGGTGATCTCGCCGATCCGGCCGACGGCCTTGAGGTCGCCTTCCGCCGTCTGGATCGCGGCGATCGCGGCCTCCGGGCCCGTGATCGTGAGCGTGTCGACGGGGGTCTTCTGCGAGGCCTTCGCCTCGGTCTTCGCGCGGCGGACGCCGATGAGCGCCTCACCCACGGTGCGCAGGACCGCCGGGTCGCCCTCGATGCCGAGCGGCTCGGGCCAGCTCGCGTTGTGCACCGAGCCCTCCTCGAACCACGACCACGCCTCTTCGGCGGCGAAGGACAGCACGGGCGCGAGGAGCCGCAGGAGCGTCGACAGCGCCAGGCGCAGGGCGAGGGCGGCGGAGGCCTGCCCCACGTCGGTCTGGTTGTACGCGCGCTCCTTGACGAGTTCGAGGTAGTCGTCGCAGAAGGTCCAGAAGAACCCTTCCGTGAGCTCGAGGGCGCGGGCGTGGTCGTAGGCCTCGAACGCCTTCGTCGCCTCCCGCACGACGCCGTCCAGGGTCGCCAGCATCGACGCGTCGAGCGCGTGCGTCACCTCGGCGCCCTCGGGAACCGGGAAGGACAGCACGAACTTCGCCGCGTTGAGCACCTTGATCGCGAGACGGCGGCCGATCTTGACCTGCGTGGGGTTCTGCGGGTCGAACGCCGCGTCCGCGCCGAGCCGGCTCGACGCCGACCAGTAGCGCACCGCGTCGGTGCCGTGCGTGTCCAGGATGTCGGCGGGCGTGACGACGTTGCCCTTGGACTTCGACATCTTCTTGCGGTCGGGGTCGACGATGAAGCCGGAGATGGCGGCATCCGTCCAGGGCGCGCGGTCGTCCTCGAGGGCGCTGCGCACCATCGTGGAGAACAGCCATGTGCGGATGATGTCCTGCCCCTGCGGCCGCAGGTCGAACGGTGCGACGAGGTTCCAGAGCTCGCCGTCGCGCTCCCAGCCGCCCGCGAGCTGCGCGGTCAGCGACGACGTGGCCCACGTGTCGAAGATGTCCTTCTCCCCGTCGAACCCCCCCGGCACGCCGCGCTGGTCCTCGGTGAAGCCCGGGGGCACGTCGGTCGTCGGGTCGATGGGCAGACTCGCGTGGTCCGGCGTGAGGACGCGGTTGTAGTCGCGCTCCCCGTTCTCGTCCAGGGCGTACCAGACCGGGATCGGCACGCCGAAAAAGCGCTGGCGCGAGACGAGCCAGTCGCCGGTGAGACCGTTGGTCCAGTTCTCGTAGCGGACGCGCATGAAGTCGGGATGCCAGTTCATCTCCTGCCCGAGGGCGATGAGTTTGTCGCGCAGCTGCGCGTCGCGCGCGCCGTTGCGGAGGTACCACTGCCGGGTCGACACGATCTCGAGGGGGCGGTCGCCCTTCTCGTAGAACTTCACCGGGTGCGTGAACGGCTTGGGGTCGCCGATGAGCTCGCCGGACTCCTGCAGGAGCTCGACGATGCGCTTCTTGGCGCTGAAGACCGTCTTCCCCGCGATCTCGGCGTACGCCGCACGCGCGGCATCCGTCACGATCACGTCCGGAGCCTCCGCGAGGACACGGCCGTCCTTGCCGAGGATCGTACGGTTGGGGAGGTCGAGCTCCCGCCACCAGATGATGTCGGTGACGTCGCCGAACGTGCAGATCATGGCGATGCCCGAGCCCTTGTCCTTCTGGGCGAGGGGATGCGCGAGGACGGGGACCTCCACGTCGAACAGCGGCGTGCGGACCGTCGTCCCGAACGACGCCTGGTACCGCTCGTCGTCGGGGTGCGCCACGAGCGCGACGCACGCCGCAAGGAGCTCCGGACGGGTCGTCTCGATGTGGAAGTCGCCGGTGCCGTCGGTGCGGTGGAACGCGACGCGGTGGTACGCGGCGGGCTGCTCGCGGTCCTCCAGCTCGGCCTGCGCGATGGCGGAGCGGAAGTCGATGTCCCACAGCGTCGGCGCCATGGCCTGGTACGCCTCGTCGCGCTCGAGGTTCCGCAGGAACGCGAGCTGGCTCGTGCGGATCGTGTCGTCCGAGATCGTCCGGTAGGTCTGCGTCCAGTCGACGGACAGGCCCAGCTGACGGAACAGCGCCTCGAAGTGCTTCTCGTCCTCGAGGGTCAGGCTCTCGCACAGCTCGATGAAGTTGCGGCGGCTGATCGCCACCTGGTCGGCGGGCTTCAGGCTCTTGGCGTCGCCGGCGAACGGCGGGGTGAAGTCAGGGTCGTAGGGCAGCGACGGGTCGCAGCGCACCCCGTAGTAGTTCTGCACGCGGCGCTCGGTGGGCAGGCCGTTGTCGTCCCAGCCCATCGGGTAGAAGACCGTCTTGCCGCGCATGCGCTCGAAGCGCACCTTGACGTCGGTGTGGGTGTAGCTGAAGACGTGCCCGATGTGCAGCGACCCGGATGCCGTCGGCGGCGGGGTGTCGACGGAGAAGACGCCGGCGCGACCGGCGGCCTTCGCGGCATCGCGGTCGAACAGGTACGTGCCCTGCGCGGCCCAGGCCGCGTCCCACTTCTGCTCGAGGCCCTCGAGGGCCGGCTTGTCGGGAATGTGCGCGTTCGTCATGGGACTCCTCGAGCCGTATATGCGGCACTGTGTGAGCGTGCCTGAGTGTGGGAATGTCCGGCCATTCTACCGGGGTCCCGGGGCGGCGCCGGGTCGGCCGGGTCAGCCGAGGACGCGGATGCCGAGTGCCCGCGCGAAGGCGCCGGCGTGCAGCAGCAGCTGCGCCGCGGACATCGTCGCGCCGCGGAGCGCCGCGGGCTCGGTGTAGGACAGCGCCTCCAGGCCGCGCAGGTCGAGGTCCGTCGCCCGGAGCCCCCGCGTGTCGACCTCGTCCACGCGCGTGTCCTGGAAGGCCACGCGCGTCACGTCGGCCTCCGGCAGATCCATGGTCCCGATGACGCAGCCGACGACCTGCAGATCCGCGATCCGCGCGGAGGGGAGGCTCAGGTAGTCGATGCGGACGTCCCGCAGCACGACGCCGTCCAGCTCGCCCCGCAGCAGGTCGAGCGTGCCGATCCGCCCGCCGACGATCTCCACGCTCCGCCACCGCCCGTCGCGGGCGACGATCTCGGTCGCGCGCGGCTCGGCCAGCCGGACGTCGGTCAGCACCGCGCCCGTCAGGTCCAGCCGGTCGGCGCTCATCCCCTCCACCACGGATTCGGTGAGCCGGCAGTGTGCGGCATCCACCGCGCCGGTGACATCCGCGACCCGCGCGCCGAGCAGATCCCCATGCCGGGCGAGGCCGGTGACGGCCTCCAGCCGGGCGGGCAGATCGGGTGCCGCATCGCGGGGAGGGACGGGGGAGTCGGTGCGCCGGGCCATGCCGGGACCCTATCGCGCGCGTATGATGGGACGACCAGCATCGATCCGGCCATCACCGGGGAGCTTCCGGAAGAAACCCCGCGGGGGAGTAGAACCGGACGGGGCAGGCCCGTCACAGCCGCAGGGAGAGTGGCCCTCCGGGGCAAGCGGGGTGGTACCGCGGTCGTCAGATCGTCCTCGCAGGAAGCACCGCGACCTGCTGGAGAGACATGACCTACCCGAAGCCCTCATCGTTCGGCCCCGCCGCCGATCTCGTCGCGAGCCCGCGGTTCCCGCAGATCGAGCAGGAGATCCTGGCCTTCTGGAAGGACGACGACACCTTCCGCGCCTCGATCGCGCAGCGCGCGGACGCACCCGAGTGGGTCTTCTACGACGGCCCGCCGTTCGCGAACGGCCTGCCGCACTACGGCCACCTCCTCACCGGCTACGCCAAGGACCTCTTCCCGCGCTTCCAGACGATGCGCGGCCACAAGGTCGACCGCGTCTTCGGGTGGGACACGCACGGCCTGCCCGCCGAGCTCGAGGCGATGAAGCAGCTCGGGATCACCGAGAAGAGCGAGATCGAGCAGATGGGGATCGCCGCGTTCAACGACAAGGCGCGCTCCTCCGTCCTGGCCTACACGCGCGAGTGGGAGGACTACGTCACGCGGCAGGCGCGCTGGGTCGACTTCGAGCGCGGCTACAAGACGCTCGACCCCGGCTACATGGAGTCGGTGCTGTGGGCGTTCAAGACGCTGTGGGACAAGGACCTCGCGTACGAGGGCCACCGCGTCCTGCCCTACTGCTGGCGCGACGAGACGCCGCTGAGCAACCACGAGCTGCGGATGGATGACGACGTCTACAAGATGCGTCAGGACCCGTCCGTGACGGTCACGTTCCCCCTCGTGGGCACGAAGGCGGAGGCGCTGGGGCTCACCGGCGTCCGTGCCCTCGCCTGGACGACGACGCCCTGGACGCTGCCGACGAACCTCGCCCTCGCCGTCGGACCGGAGATCGAGTACGCCGTGCTCCCGGGCGGCCCGGAGGGTGTCGCCGACGTGCACGAGGACCGCGCGGAGGCGGACGCGCACCGCTACCTCCTGGCATCCGCCCTGCTCGGCGGGTACGCGAAGGACCTCGGCTACGCGTCGGCGGAGGCCGCGCACGCCGCCGTCGAGCGGACGATCCTCGGCGCCGAGCTCGCCGACGTGCACTACGACGCCCTCTTCGACTACTACGCGGATGCCGCGACCTGGGGCACCGATCGCGCCTGGCGCATCCTCGTCGACGCCTACGTGACGACGAGCGACGGCACCGGCATCGTCCACCAGGCCCCGGCCTACGGCGAGGACGACCAGCGCATCACCGAGGCCGCCGGCATCCCGCTCATCATGAGCCTCGACGACAGCGGCAAGTTCCTGCCGCAGGTGACCGATGTCGCCGGGCAGCTGTGGATGGATGCGAACCGTCCGCTCATCCGCCTCATCAAGGCCGAGGGCCGGCTGCTGCGTGAGGCGAGCTACGAGCACTCCTACCCGCACTGCTGGCGGTGCCGGAACCCGCTCATCTACAAGGCCGTCTCCAGCTGGTTCGTGCGCGTCACGGCCATCAAGGACCGCCTCGTCGAGCTCAACGAGCAGATCACGTGGGCGCCGGAGAACGTCAAGCACGGACAGTTCGGCAAGTGGCTCGAGGGCGCGCGCGACTGGTCCGTGAGCCGCAACCGGTTCTGGGGGTCGCCGATCCCGGTGTGGAAGAGCGATGACCCCGAGTACCCGCGGGTCGACGTGTACGGCTCGCTTGCCGACATCGAGCGCGACTTCGGCCGCCTCCCCGTCAACGAGGCGGGCGAGGTCGACCTGCACCGCCCGTACATCGACGACCTGACGCGCCCGAACCCCGACGACCCCACGGGGCGCGCCACGATGCGCCGCATCGAGGACGTCTTCGACGTGTGGTTCGACTCCGGCTCGATGCCGTACGCGCAGGTGCACTACCCGTTCGGGAACCGGGAATGGTTCGACGAGCACGCCCCCGCGGACTTCATCGTGGAGTACATCGGGCAGACGCGCGGGTGGTTCTACGTCATGCACGTGCTCTCCGGCGCGCTGTTCGACCGCCCGGCGTTCACGGGCGTCGCGTGCCACGGCATCGTGCTGGGCAGCGACGGGCAGAAGATGTCCAAGTCGTTGCGGAACTACCCCGACGTCAGCGAGGTGTTCGACCGCGACGGTTCGGACGCGATGCGCTGGTTCCTCATGGGATCCTCCGTGCTCCGCGGCGGGAACCTCGTCGTCACGGAGGAGGGGATCCGCGCCGGAGTGCGCGAGTTCCTGCTGCCGTTGTGGAACGCGTGGTACTTCTTCGCCACGTACGCCGGCGCCGCCGGCGGGCCGGACGGCGCCGGCTACGACGCGCAGTGGCGCACCGACTCGACGAATGTGCTCGACCGGTACATCCTCGCCCTCACCGGCGACCTCGTCCGCGACGTCGCGACCGACCTGGAGGCGCTGGACTCCACGATGGCCGCGGCCAAGCTCCGCGACTTCGCGGAGGCGCTGACGAACTGGTACATCCGCCGCTCCCGCGACCGGTTCTGGGTCGGCGTCTCGGCCGACGAGACCTCCACGGAGGCCTTCGACACCCTCTACACGGTGCTCGAGACCCTCACGCGCGTCGCGGCGCCGCTCATCCCGCTCGTCGCCGAGCGTGTCTGGCAGGGGCTCACCGGCGGGCGCAGCGTGCACCTGCAGGACTGGCCCGACGCCGACGCGTTCGCCCCCGCGGCCGACATCCGCGTCGCGATGGACACCGTCCGCGAGGTCTCCTCCGTCGCCAACGCGCTGCGCAAGCGCGAGGGCAAGCGCGTGCGGCTGCCCCTCGCGAGCCTGACCGTCGCCGTCGCGGACGCGGCAGGCCTCGCGCAGTTCGAGGACATCCTCCGGGAGGAGCTCAACGTCAAGCGCGTCGAGGTCGTCGAGCTCGTCGACGGGCTCGCCGAGCGGTACGGCATCAGCCAGCGGCTCGCCGTCAACGCGCGCGCGGCCGGACCGCGCCTCGGCAAGCAGGTGCAGCACGTCATCGGCGGTGCCAAGGCCGGTCTGTGGTCCGTCGTCGACGGTGTCGTCGTCGTCGACGGGATCGCCCTCCAGGAGGGGGAGTACGAGCTCACGCTCGAGGCGGGCGGAATGGCCGCCGGCACGGCGATCGCGCTGCTGCCCGCGGGTGGCTTCGTGCTGCTCGACACCGCCACGACGCCGGAGCTGGAGGCCGAAGGCCTGGCCCGCGACGTCATCCGCGCCGTGCAGGACACCCGGAAGGCCGCCGGCTTCGAGGTCAGCGACCGCATCCGCCTGCGACTCGTGTTCGCCTCGGCGGCGGACGCGGATGCCGTCTCCGCCGCCTTCGACACGGCCGAGGTCGCGGGGGAGACCCTCGCGCTCGAGCACTCCATCGCCGTCGAAGGACGCGACGTGCCGGTGCGGGGCGGCGAGACCGACGAGTCCTGGCAGCGCGCCGCGTTCGGCGCCGCGCCGGAGCACGTCGCCTACCAGCGCGAGGGCCTGTTCGCCAACGAGGGCGGCTTCCACGTCGCCGTGTCCCGGATCGGAGCATCCGCATGAACGACCGCGCGAGAGCGGATGCCGTCTACGCGGCGCTGCTGACCCGGCAGGGCGAGCGCTGGGTGCAGCCCCGCGTAGAGCGCACCCGGCGCGTCCTGGAGCTGCTCGCCGACCCGCAGCACACCTACCGGGTCGTGCACGTCACCGGCACGAACGGCAAGACGTCCACGAGCCGCATCATCGAGACGATCGTGCGCGCCCACGGCCTGCGCACCGGGCTGTTCACGAGCCCGCACCTGGAGCGCTTCACGGAGCGGATCATGATCGACGGGGAGCCGATCGCGGACGCCGCGATCGCCGACGCGTGGGAGGAGATCTCCCCGTTCGTCGACCTCGTGGATGCCGAACTCGCCGCCACCGGCGAGGCGCCGCTGACCTTCTTCGAGCTTCTGACGGTGCTGGCGTTCGTCGCCTTCGCAGACGCCCCGGTGGACGTCGCCGTCATCGAGGTCGGGATGGGCGGGGCGTGGGACTCCACGAACACCGCGGACGGCGACGTCGCCGTCTTCGCGCCCATCGACATCGACCACGCCGACCGGCTGGGCGACACGATCGAGGCGATCGCCACCGTGAAGTCCGGCATCATCAAGCAGGATGCCGCCGTCGTCTCCGCCGCCCAGGACCCGGCCGCCGCCGCCGTCCTGCGTGCCGCGGCCGCCGCGCACGACGCGTCCCTCGCCGTCGACGGCGACCAGTTCGCCCTCACGGCGCAGCGGCTGGCCGTCGGCGGGCAGCAGATCTCGGTGCGCGGCCTCGCCGGCACCTACGACGAGCTGTACCTGCCGCTGTACGGCGCGCACCAGGGCCGAAACGCGGCCCTCGCGATCGCCGCCGTCGAGTCGCTCATCGGCGCCGGGACGCAGCCGATCGCGCCCGACGTCCTCGCCGATGCCCTCGCGAACGTCACCTCGCCGGGCCGTCTGCAGCTGATCGGCGTCGCGCCGACCGTGCTCGCCGACAGCGCCCACAACCCGCACGGCGCGGCCGCCCTCGTCGCGGCGCTCCGCGAGTCGTTCGACTTCGACGAGTGGGGCCTCGTGCTGGGGGTGTTCGGCGACAAGGACACCGCGGGCATCGTCTCGACCCTCGCCCCGGCCGCCGCGCACGTGTTCGCCACGGCACCGGACTCCGAGCGCGCCGCCGACCCGGAGCAGATCGCCGACCTCGTGGAGGACGCCGGGTCGCCGGTGACCGTGCACCACGGCCTCGCCGACGCGGCCGAGGCCGCCCGCGCGTGGGCGGCCGCGTCCGACCGTCGCGCCGTCATCATCGCCGGCAGCGTCGTGCTCGCCGGGGAAGCCGTGATGCTCGCCGCGGACGACGACTGGAAGAGCGGGTGGCAGGAGTGAGCGAGCGCGTCCGGCGACCCCGCCGTCCCCGCGGCGCCGCCGAGTCGCTGGCATCCATCGTGCTGGCCGCGGAAGCCCTCGTGGTCTTCCTCGGCGGCATGGTCGCCTACGGGCTCGGCGCCCTCCCGGACGGGGTCCCCGGCTGGTGGGCCATCGTCGCGGGCAGCGTCCTCGCCGTCCTCATGGTGGCCACCGGAGCCGTCGCCCGCCACCGCTGGGGGATCGCGCTCGGCTGGGTGTGGCAGCTCGTCGTCGCACTGGGCGCCATCGTGCTGCCGGCGCTGCTCCTGGTCGCCCTCGTTTTCGGTGCCATGTACGCGTATGGCACCATCAAGGGCGGCGCGCTGGACAAGCGCAACGCACAGCTGGCCGCTCAGGCGGAATCGAACGGAGACTGACATGCACACGGAAGAGACCCTCGTCCTCGTCAAGCCGGACGGCGTCGCGCGCGGACTCACCGGCGCGATCCTCGCCCGCATCGAAGCCAAGGGCTACGCGCTCGTGGACATCGCCCTCGTCGAGCCGGAGCGCGACACGCTCGAGCGGCACTACGCCGAGCACGCCGGCAAGCCCTTCTACGAGCCGCTCCTGGAGTTCATGATGTCGGGTCCCTCCGTCGCGATCCGCCTCGCCGGCAACCGCGTCATCGAGGGCTTCCGTTCGCTCGCCGGCACGACCGACCCGACGACGGCCGCGCCCGGCACGATCCGCGGCGACTTCGGCCGCGACTGGGGCCTCGCGGTGCAGCAGAACCTCGTGCACGGCAGCGACAGCCCCGAGTCGGCCGCGCGCGAGCTGGAGATCTGGTTCGGCTGAGCCGGGATCCGGCGTCCGTGCGGAGCCGCGGATGCTGTGACGCCGACCCGCCGCATGTCCCGCCATGCGCGGGTGCGGCGCGGCGCGACCCGCATGAACCGGGACACGGCAGGGCGCGCTGCGGTTACAGGGTGCCGATCCAGTCCAGCCGCAGCTGGGCGATCAGTGCGATCACGGCGTAGCTGAGGATCGCGAGGAGCGGGACCCACCCGAGGAGGGTGTCCGACGCCGCGCGCACGCGGCCCGGTGCCGGTGCGACGCCCGAGCGCAGCACGTGCAGCGTGACGGCATAGAACGTCGGGATCGTGACGATCCACGTCACCATGCACCACGGGCAGAGGGTGCCGAGGACGAACACGCTCTGCGCGATGAGCCACACGACGAAGCCGAACGCGAACGCCGTGCCGGACCAGAACAGCCACCAGAACCAGCGGGCGAACCGGGCGCCCGCGAGGATGGCGACGCCGACCGCGATCGGGGCGACCCAGCCGACGAGCCCGAGGAGCGGGTTCGGGAAGCCGAAAACCGCGCCCTGCCAGGAGTCGAGGTTCTTCCCGCACTGCACGACGATGTTGACGTCGCAGGATGCCGTCGACCCGGGCTCGGCGAGGAGGTGGAACTTCTCCACCGTCAGCTCGAAAGCGGCCAAGAGGCCCACGGCGCCGGCGATGATGAGCCATACCGCGAGCGCCCGCGGACGGGTGTGCGTGAGGCGGGTGGGCATGGTTGCGATTATCGCATCGACCGGCGAACGGACTCCCGGCACCGCACCGGCACGCGCCGCGGACAGCGAAACGAGCATTCGGGCACCGAAAGTGCGATAATGGTCGCCGATGCTCCCCGCGGCCGCGCCGCGACCGGACATCACCGAAGACTTCGGGCGATGAACGCCCTTCGCAGCACGAGCCACGGCCAGATGAGCAAGCTCCCGCTGCAGACCGAGTGAGACCGCGGCTCCTCCGAACCGGAGCGGCGCCGCCAGATTTTCGCCGGACGGCGCGCGGTGCCGTCCCGCTAGGAGTAAGCCAGTGATGGCCGATGAGCACACCGAAGATTCCCCGTCCGACAACGAGCAGCCCGTCACGCTGAGCGACGCGCCCGCCGCGGAGCTCGCCGATGTCGTGACCTCCGTCGAGGCCGTCGAGGAGCACGCGCCCGCCGCCAACGACGCGACGCCTGCGCCCGAGGCCGATGGTGCGGCCGACGCCGAGCCGGAGACGCCGGCCGAGCCGGAGACGCCCGCCGAGCCGGAGAAGCCGCTCACGGCCGTGAGCCTGGGCCTCCTGCCGGAGAACTTCGTCTCCGCCGTCTCGACGCAGCTGGTGTTCTACGCCCCGGCCATCGCGCCGCTGCCGCCCCGCCACGACGACGAGTCCCGGGAGGAGCAGGACGCCGAGTCGCCTTCCAGCGCCCGGCGCCGCAACCGCCGCCGCGGGGGAGCGAACGGGGCCGACGCCCCCGACGAGGCCCCCGCGCAGCCCCGTCGTCGCGCCGTCGAGCTCATCACCGAGCCGCAGCGCATCAAGGGCTCCACGCGCCTGGAGGCCAAGAAGCAGCGTCGCCGTGACGGTCGCGAAGCCGGCCATCGCCGCCCCGTCGTCACCGAGGCCGAGTTCCTCGCGCGCCGCGAGGCCGTCGACCGCGACATGATCGTCCGCTCCAAGAACGGCCGCATCCAGATCGCCGTCCTCGAGGACAACGTCCTCGTCGAGCACTACGTCGCCCGCAACCAGGACGCGTCCCTCATCGGCAACGTCTACCTCGGGCGCGTGCAGAACGTGCTGCCGAGCATGGAAGCCGCGTTCGTCGACATCGGCCGCGGCCGCAACGCGGTGCTGTACTCGGGCGAAGTCGACTGGGATGCCGTGGAGACCGGCAACCAGCCCCGCCGCATCGAGCTCGCCCTCAAATCCGGCGACCGCGTCCTCGTGCAGGTCACGAAGGACCCCGTCGGGCACAAGGGCGCCCGGCTCACGAGCCAGATCTCGCTCCCCGGTCGCTACCTGGTGTACGTGCCCGGCGGCAACATGAACGGGATCTCCCGCAAGCTCCCGGACACCGAGCGGGCGCGCCTCAAGCGCATCCTGAAGGAGGTCCTCCCGGAGTCCAGCGGCGTCATCGTCCGCACGGCCGCCGAAGGCGCCACGGAGGAGCAGCTCACGCGCGACGTGCAGCGCCTCACCTCGCAGTGGGAGCACATCAGCGCGCAGCTGGAGAACATCCAGGCGCCCGCTCTCCTGCACTCCGAGCCCGACCTCCTGGTCAAGATCGTCCGCGACGTCTTCAACGAGGACTTCCGGAAGATGCTCATCCAGGGTGAGGACGCGCACCAGACGATCACCTCGTACCTCGCCGGCGTCGCGCCGGACCTCATCGAGCGCATCGAGAAGTACGAGGACGAGCAGGACCCGTTCGACCGGTTCCGCGTCACCGAGCAGATCGAGAAGGCGCTGGACCGCAAGGTCTGGCTGCCCTCCGGCGGCTCGCTCGTCATCGACCGCACCGAGGCCATGACGGTCGTCGACGTCAACACCGGCAAGTTCGTCGGAACCGGGGGCAACCTCGAGGAGACCGTCACGAAGAACAACCTCGAGGCGGCGGAGGAGATCGTCCGGCAGCTGCGGCTCCGCGACATCGGCGGCATCATCGTCGTCGACTTCATCGACATGGTCCTTGAGTCCAACCGCGACCTCGTGCTGCGTCGCCTCGTCGAATGCCTGAGCCGTGACCGGACGAAGCACCAGGTGGCCGAGGTCACGTCGCTGGGCCTCGTGCAGATGACGCGCAAGAAGCTCGGACTGGGCCTCCTCGAGACCTTCAGCGAGGCGTGCGAGGTCTGCGCCGGTCGGGGCGTCATCGTCCACCACGACCCCGTCGTCAAGCACCGCGCCCCGCAGCAGAGCAGCTCCGCCCGCCGCCCGCGGCAGGCGCCCCCGGCTCCCGCCGGCGGCAATGGTGGCACGCACGTGATCACCGAGGGCGCGAAGTCCGCCCTCGCCCAGATCGCGGCGTCCACCATCCACACCGCCGCCGAGGACGCGGGGGAGCAGCCGGTCGTGGAGACCGCCGAACCCGTCGAGCGCCCCAAGAAGTCGCGCAAGAAGAAGACGGATGGCGCGCCGCCCGCCTCGCGAGCGCCCAAGACCGAGAAGGACCTGCTCCTGGAGACCGTCCTGAGCGCGCTTCCCGAGCCGAAGGCTCCCGGGCAGGGGCGTTCGCGCCGCCGCGTCACGACGGCCGCGCTCAGCGGCACGCCGGTGAGCACCGCGCCGTCCGAGGACTGATCACCCGGCGCCGCGGGCTCTGCGCGTCAGAGCCCGCGGCGCTCGCGTGCTGTCACCCGCAGGCCGGAGCCGATCAGGCGTCGGACGAGCTCGTGCCCGCTCACGCGCTCGGCGCCGCCCGCGACGAGCCGCTCCAGCGCGTCCTCCGGGACGTCGTAGTGGTCCAGGTCGAACGCCCGCGGGGGGATGCCGTGCGCCCGCGCGAACGCGTGCAGCTCCGCCAGATCGCTGTCGCTGACCATGTGCGACCACAGCCGGCCGTGCGCCGGCCAGATTGCTTCGTCGACGAGGATGGCCACGTCCCGATCCTAGGCATGGCGCCGATTCCGACACGCCAGACGCGTGCTTTTGCCCTCCTGCACGGCATCCGGTAAAGTGGACCCTTGGTGCGTCGCGTGTCGCTGGCCTATGGCGACCGAGAGCTTTGCTTCCGCACCAAGACTTCCCAGTCTCACAAAGACAGACGGAGCCGTGCGCTCCACAGAAGAAAAACAGGTGTGAAGTGGTTTACGCAGTTGTGCGCGCCGGTGGCCGTCAGGAAAAGGTCGAGGTCGGCACCATCGTCGTGCTGGACCGTCAGGCGGCGAAGGTCGGCGACAAGATCGAGCTGCCCGCCGTCCTCTTCGTCGACGGCGACGCCGTCACGACCGACGCCGACAAGCTCGCGAAGGTCGTCGTGACCGCGGAGGTCCTCGGCGAGGAGCGCGGCCCGAAGATCGTGATCCAGAAGTTCAAGAACAAGACCGGCTACAAGAAGCGCCAGGGCCACCGTCAGGACCTCACGCGCGTCAAGATCACCGGCATCAAGTAAAGCCAGGGAGACGCAGAGATGGCACACAAAAAGGGCGCAAGCTCCACCCGTAACGGTCGCGACTCCAACGCCCAGCGACTGGGCGTGAAGCGCTTCGGCGGCCAGACCGTCCTCGCCGGCGAGATCATCGTCCGCCAGCGCGGAACCCACTTCCACCCGGGCGCCAATGTCGGCCGCGGTGGCGACGACACGCTGTTCGCTCTCGAAGCGGGCGCCGTGCAGTTCGGCACGAAGGGCGGCCGCAAGGTCGTCAACATCGTGGCGGCCGCAGAGTAGTCGTACACACTTCCTTGGCGAGGGGCGGGCTTCGGCTCGCCCCTCGCCTGTTCCCGTCAGGAGACATTCCATGGTGACCTTCGTCGATCGCGTCACGCTCCATCTGAGGGCGGGCAAGGGCGGCAACGGTTGCGTCTCCGTCAAGCGCGAGAAGTTCAAGCCCCTCGCCGGTCCGGACGGTGGAAACGGCGGCCACGGCGGCGACGTGGTGCTCGTCGCAGACCCGCAGGTCACGACCCTGCTGTCGTACCACCACTCACCGCACCGCTCCGCCGGCAACGGCGGCTTCGGCATGGGCGATCACCGCTCCGGCGCGCTGGGCGAGCCCCTCGAGCTGCCTGTGCCGGTCGGCACCGTGGTCAAGGACGTCGACGGCGAGGTCCTCGCCGATCTCGTCGTCCCGGGCACGCGGTTCGTCGCCGCTCCCGGCGGTCAGGGCGGGCTCGGCAACGCGGCGCTTGCGACCACCAAGCGCAAGGCGCCCGGCTTCGCGCTGCTCGGCACGCCGGGCTGGGAGGGCGATGTCCTCCTCGAGCTGAAGACCGTCGCCGACGTCGCGCTCGTCGGCTTCCCGTCGGCCGGGAAGTCGAGCCTCATCGCGGCCGTCTCCGCCGCCCGCCCCAAGATCGCGGACTATCCGTTCACGACGCTGCACCCGAACCTCGGTGTCGTGCAGGCCGGCGACGTCCGCTACACGATCGCCGACGTGCCCGGCCTCATCGAGGGGGCGAGCGAGGGGAAGGGCCTGGGCCTGGAGTTCCTCCGCCACGTGGAGCGCTGCACCGCCCTCGTCCATGTCCTGGACTGCGCGACCCTCGAGCCCGGCCGCGACCCGATCAGCGATCTCGACGTCATCCTCGCCGAGCTCGCGGCCTACCCGGTCCCGGAGGGTCAGCTCCCGCTGCTGGAGCGTCCGCAGCTCGTCGCGCTCAACAAGGTCGACGTCCCGGAGGCGAAGGACCTCGCCGACCTCGTGCGCCCCGACCTGGAGGCGCGCGGCTACCGGGTCTTCGAGATCTCCACGGTCAGTCATGAGGGCCTCCGCCAGCTGAACTACGCGCTGGGCGACATCGTCGCGCAGCACCGCGCCGACCTGGCCGCCGCACCGGCGCCGGAGCGCGTCATCATCCGTCCGCAGGGCTCGCGCCGCGAGTTCGAGATCCGGGTCGAAGGCGGCACCTACGGCAACGTGTACCGGATCCTCGGCGCGAAACCGCTCCGCTGGGTGCAGCAGACCGACTTCCAGAACGAGGAGGCCGTCGGCTTCCTCGCCGACCGGCTCGAGAAGCTGGGGGTGGAGGACGAGCTCTTCCGCGTGGGAGCCGAGGCCGGGTCCACCGTCGTCATCGGCGAGGGCGACGGCATCGTCTTCGACTGGCATCCGACGCTCTCCTCGGCCGCCGAGCTCATGACCGCACCACGCGGCACGGACCCGCGACTGGATCTCAACCCGCGCCGTACGACGTCGCAGCGCCGCGACCGCTACCACGAGCGCATGGATGCCAAGGCCGACGCACGCGCCGAGCTCGAGGCGGAGCGACTCGCCGTCCGCGGCGGGGAGGACGAGGACGAGCTGTGACCGTGAGGGAGCGCGCCGGCCTCGCCGGGGCACGTCGTGTCGTCGTGAAGGTCGGCTCGTCATCGATCAGCGGCGAGAACGCGCACAAGATCCAGCCGATCGTGGAAGCCCTCGCAGCCGCGCACGCCCGCGGCACCGAGGTCGTGCTCGTCTCGTCCGGCGCGATCGCGACCGGGATGCCGTACCTGCTCCTGGATGAGCGTCCCGTCGACCTCGCGACCCAGCAGGCGGCCGCCGCCGTCGGCCAGAACGTGCTGATCTACCGCTATCAGGATGCGCTGCGCCCCTTCGCGATCGTCACCGGCCAGGTACTCCTGACCGCGGGGGACCTCGAGAATCCCACGCACCGCTCCAACGCGCGCCGCGCCATGGAACGGCTGCTGGGCTTGCGCATCCTCCCCATCGTGAACGAGAACGACACCGTCGCGACCCATGAGATCCGCTTCGGCGACAACGACCGGCTCGCCGCGCTCGTCGCGCAGCTGATCGGCGCCGACGCGCTCGTGCTGCTGAGCGACATCGAGTGCCTCTACACCCGCCCGCCCGGCGAGCCGGGCGCCCGCCCCATCGACCGTGTCGAGTTCGGCGACGACCTCCACGGGTTCGAATTCGGCTCGGTCGTCGTCAACAGCGTCGGCACCGGGGGAGCGGCGACCAAGGTGTCCGCCGCCCGACTCGCCGCCACCGCGGGCGTCGGCGTGCTCGTCACGAGCGCCGACCTCGTCGAGGAGGCACTGCGGGGGGCCGAGATCGGCACCTGGTTCGCGCCGAACCCGGCCGCTCCGGTCCCGGCCGGCACGGCGCCCGTCCACACCTCGTCGACGATCTGAGCCGGGCCGCTCCGGCGCCCCGCCTCGGTAGACTGGCGGGATGACCGTCATCGCCGCCACCGCGCGGGAGCGCATGCTGCTGGCCAAGGACGCCTCGCGGAGCGTCGGGCTTCTCACCGACGCGCAGAAGGCCGACCTGCTGCGCGCCATCGCGGACGGCATCGACGCCGCGGCGGCGGAGATCGTCGCCGCCAATGCCGAGGATCTCGAGCGCGGCCGCGCGAACGGCCTCTCGGCCGGCCTGCAGGACCGCCTCCGCCTCGACGAGGCGCGCGTGCACGCCCTGGCATCCGCCGTGCGCGACGTCGCCGACCTGCCCGACCCGGTCGGACGGGTCCTCGAGGAGCGGACGATCGCCGGCGGCGTGCGGCTGCAGAAGGTCTCCGTGCCGTTCGGCGTCATCGGATCGATCTACGAGGCACGCCCCAACGTCACCGTCGACATCGCCTCGCTCGCCCTCCGGGCCGGGAACGCCGTGGTCCTGCGCGGCGGCAGCGCCGCCCAGTCATCCAACGCCGCCCTCATCGCCGTGATGCGGGGCGTCCTGGCCGCGCAGGGAGTCGACCCCGAGGCGATCCAGACCGTCGACGACTTCGGCCGCGACGGCGCCCGCGAGCTCATGCGCGCCCGCGGACTCGTCGACGTGCTCGTCCCGCGGGGGAGTGCGGAGCTCATCCGCACCGTCGTCGCCGAGTCGTCGGTCCCTGTCATCGAGACGGGAGCCGGCGTCGTGCACATCGTGCTCGACTCGTCCGCGCCGCTGGACTGGGCGCGCGACATCGTCGTGAACGCGAAGGTGCAGCGGCCCAGCGTCTGCAACGCCGTCGAAACCGTCCTCGTCCTCCGCGACGCCGCCGAGCGGCTCGTCCCGCCCGTCGTCGCGGCGCTGCAGAGCGCCGGCGTCACGGTGCACGGCGACGCCGATGCCCGGCGCCTCGCGCCCGGCATCGTGCCCGCCACCGAGGAGGACTGGGCGACCGAGCACATGAGCCTCGACCTCTCGCTGCGGATCGTCGACGACCTCGACGAGGCGCTCACGCACATCCGCACGTACTCCACACAGCACACCGAGTCCATCATCACGACCGACGATGCCCACGCCGAGCGGTTCCTCGCCGAGGTGGACGCCGCCGTCGTGATGGCGAACGCCTCGACGCGGTTCACCGACGGAGGCGAGTTCGGCTTCGGTGCGGAGGTGGGCATCTCGACGCAGAAGCTGCACGCGCGCGGGCCTATGGGCCTCCCTGAGCTCACGAGTGTGAAGTGGCTCGCCCGCGGGTCCGGGCAGATCCGGTCCTGACCGCCTAAACTGGGCCGAGCGCCACCCGAACCGAAACGGAGCACGAATGACCCTCGCCACGATCGTCGCCCTCGCCACCGAGGAGCACCACGGCAACGTCCAGGCGGAGACCTTCGTCTTCGGCATCATCGCCTTCGTCGTCTTCCTGCTGCTGGGCTTCGTCACGCTGTCCTACCGCAACGTGGCCAACCGCCACGCCCACAAGGCGGAGGCGTACGCGCAGGCTCACGGCGCCGAACTCCAGGCAGGGCACCACCACTAGGCCGCGCGGATGGCAGCCACGCGCGCCCCGCGCATCGGTGTGATGGGCGGAACGTTCGACCCGATCCACCACGGGCACCTGGTGGCGGCCAGCGAGGTCGCCCAGTCGTTCGACCTCGACGAAGTGATCTTCGTGCCGACCGGCATCCCGTACCAGAAGGAGAAGGTCTCGCCCAGCGAGCACCGCTACCTGATGACGGTGATCGCGACCGCATCCAACCCGCAGTTCACCGTCAGCCGGGTCGACATCGATCGGACGGGCCCGACCTACACGATCGACACGCTCCGTGATCTGCACGCGCAGCGACCGGACTCGGAGCTCTTCTTCATCACCGGCGCAGACGCCATCGCGCAGATTCTCAGCTGGAGGGACCATGATGAACTCTGGGACCTCGCTCATTTCGTCGCCGTCTCCCGACCGGGGCACGTCCTGAGCACCGCAGGACTGCCCACCGACGATGTGAGCATGCTCGAGATCCCCGCCCTGTCGATCTCGTCGACGGACTGCCGGGCCCGCGTCGGACGCGGACACCCGGTGTGGTACCTCGTCCCTGACGGCGTCGTCCAATACATTGCGAAGCACCACCTTTACCGGAGCGAGGCATGAGCACACCCGACCAGCCGGAGACTCCTCAGCTGACCCGCCGCCAGCTGCGCGAAATACGCAACACCGCATCGACCCCCATCATCACGCCCGACATGGCACGCGCCGAGACCGGGGAGACCCCGGTGACGGATGCCGCGGCGGAGGCCCCGGCGGAGGTTCCCGCGCCCGCGTCCGCGCCGGTCGCACCGCTTCCGCGCGCCGCCGTGCCCGTGGACATCCCCGAGGCGCCGATCGCCGACTCGGCCGTCGACCTGGGCGGCCACGCCCTCACCCGCCGCGCCGCCCGTCAGCAGGAGCGGCTCCGCACCGCGGCGATCCCCGTGCAGTCCGCCGCTCCGGCAGGCGACGCCCCGGCCGACGGGGCCGCCGGGTCCGCCGGGCAGGATGCCGGAGACCCGGTCGAGGAGCTCGTCGCCACGCGCGACGACGCTCCCGAGGACTCCGCGTCGACCGGCCCCGTCACGGCGGTCATCGAGGCGGAACCGGACGTGGCCGAGGACGCAGAACCGGCATCGGCGGAGGCAGCGGAGACAGCGGTCGACGAGGCACCGGCGTCCGACGACTCCGTGCCCGTGGCGGCCGAAGATGCCGAGCCCGTCGAGCCCGGCGAGCACTCCGACGCAGCCGAGCCCGAGGAGGCCGCGCCCGCTGTCGCCGGTGCGGCGTTCGGCCTCGGGCGCAGCGATGAGCCCGCCGAGGTCGACATCGAGATCGCGCTGCCGCCATCCTTCGACCAGATGCTGCCCCGCGGCGGCAACGGCGGCGCGTCCCTGTCGACGGCGAACGCGCTCATCCTCTCGCAGACGCCCGAGACCGGATCGCTGGTCTCTCCCGTCGCCGCGACCGGCGAGGTGCTCATCACCGGCACCTTCGCCCTCCCGGACACCTACGGCTCCACCGGACGTGTCCCCGGCTCCGCCGACGGCAAGGACGTCGACGCCGTCCTGCTCGACGGCGAGCTCCCTTCCGCCTCCTCTCCGACGCCGATCGCCGCCAGCGCGGCGGTCAGCACCATCAAGAGCGCTGAGGACATCATCCGTCCCCCGGCGCCGGAGAAGGGCAGCAAATTGATGATGGCGCTGGCCATCACGGCGGGCGTCCTCGCGCTCGCCCTGGCGGGGGTCCTCATCCTCGCCTTCGTGACAGGAGTGTTCTGATGGCAGCAAGCGAACAATCGCACCGGATGGTGCAGATCGCGGCAGCCGCCGCGGATTCCAAGGGCGGGGAGGACTTCGTCGCCTTCGACGTCTCCCAGCCCCTCCCGCTCGTCGACGCGTTCCTGCTGGTCACCGGCCGCAGTGAGCGCAACGTCGCGGCGATCGCCGACGAGATCGAGGACCAGCTCCTCCAGGCGGGCTTCAAGCGCCTGCGCCGTGAGGGCCGGCAGGAGTCCCGCTGGGTGCTCCTGGACTTCGGCGACCTCGTCGTGCACATCTTCCACGAGGAGGAGCGGGTGTACTACGGCCTCGAGCGGCTGTGGAAGGACTGCCCCGTCATCGCGGTGGACATTCCGACCCACACCACCGCGCAATAGGCGTCGTGGTTCGCGGCACCCCTCGGCGTGTAGTAATCTAGTGGGGTTGCCGCGAGCGGCGACGGAGGGCCTGTGGCGCAGCTGGTAGCGCACCTGCATGGCATGCAGGGGGTCAGGGGTTCGAGTCCCCTCAGGTCCACCAAAACTCCCGGTAAAGCACCGAAACTTCACTCCCTGATCAGGGAGTTGGAATGTTTGGTAGTCGTTTACTGGACACTTCGCCGAGTCGCCGCAGGGCGCTTTCGAGCCTTCTCGGAGTATCTGGAAGGTACGCGGCACAGCCCGCGCACCTTCGCGATATGGACGGCGTCAGCACTTCAGATTCGGGACACGGGAACTATGTCTCGCTCGCTGAGCTTGCCGCGCAGCTGAAGGTCTCCGTCCAGACGATCTACGACCTTCGCAGCAAGGGGCGCGGCCCCCGCGGGTTCCGTGTCGGCACCCAGTTGCGGTTTCGCGAGAGCGAGATCGACGCGTGGGTCGAGCGCATGGAGCTCGCCGACGAGCAGCGCCACGCCGGCGGCGCATCGTGAACGGTGGGCGGCCACGCACCCTGATCGGTTCGTACGGGACCATCAGCGTGACCAGGCGCGGAACGTCCTACGTGGCGCTGGCGCGCATTCGCGACGCTGACGGGCGCCTGCGTAGAGTGACCGGTGCCGCGCGCACCGACTCGGCGGCCCGGGCGAGGTTGAAGCAGCGACTGCTCGAACGGCCGAGCTTTGGTACGGGTGGCTTGCTTGATCTCACCAGCTCGTTCCGTGACCTCGCCGAACTGTGGCTGGAGGACCTCGCGCTGCAGAAGCTCTCTGAGGGAACGAAGGACAACTACCGCGACGACCTGCGCCTCCATGTGTTGCCGCAGTTCGAGCACTTCACTCTGGGGGAGATCACGACCGGGCGCGTCGAATGGTTTCTGCGTTCTGAGGCCGCTGTGTCCTTCTCCCGAGCGAAGCACTCGCGGACAATGCTCAATCTTCTGTTCGGGTTTGCGCTCCGACACGATGCGATTCCGCGCAACCCCGTGCAGGGCACCAGCCCACTCCGCCGACCCAAGGGCGAGCCGCAGGCGCTGACGGTCGACCAGATCAACGCGATCCGTGACGCCGCAGGTCGCTGGCGCACCGGTCCCGACGTCAAGGGCCCCAAGCCCGATGGTCAGGTGCGCGACATCATCGAAGTGCTTCTCGGCACCGCGCTCCGCATCGGCGAGTGCCTTGCCCTCCGTGTGTGCGACGTCGATGACGGTCCAAGTGGGATGACGATCTCGGTGAAAGGGACGGTCGTGTTGCGAACGGGGAGCGGCGCTGTGCGTCAAGATCACCCGAAGACCGAGCACTCAATCCGCCGCATCGCGGTCCCCGACTTCGCAGCTGCCGTGCTTCGCGCACGCCTCGCCGGCATCCCGACCAGTGACCATCAACGGACGATCTTCGCCAACCGCGCAGGCAAGCCTCTCAGCCCGTTCAACGTGCGGCGGACCTTCCGCGCGTTTCTCGAGCTGGCGGATCTCGCGGGGGAGGGGATCACCCTTCGCTGGTATCGGCGCACGGGCGCCACGGTCATCGCGCGAGGTGCGAGCGCCGACGCTGCCGCGACCTTCCTCGGCCACGGATCGACGGCGATCACAGAGGGGCACTACATCGAGCCCGACCGCACCGTGGACCGGGGGCCAGCAGGAATCCTCGAACGGACTCTGCGCCGCACGAATCCGGACACCTCGCTTCTCTCGACAGACAACGGGGCGGCTGACGATCCGGCGCTCGACTTCCTCGATGAGGAAGACACCGAAGCCGCGTAGGAGAGGATCGACCTACCGGTTCGGGGCGCTTCGGCCCCAACTCGCGATCGGTCCACCTCTCGGCCCATGGGCTTGAATGAACGCGGCGTGTACGTGCTCGCAGGCGACGTTGAGGCTCGTTGACCAGCCGATGACCTCTCCCTGGAAGGTGGCGCGGTAGCGGACGTCGGTGGCGTTCACGCGGCGGATCTCGATGGTGCCATAGACGCGCTCGAACCCGTCGAGCAAGCTCCACGTGCCCGGCGGACCTTCCCTCGCCGCGATGATCGGGTGCCATCGGCTCGACTCGGCCATTGGGTCTCCTCCTCCAGCCGAACACCCATGAGCGTAGAACGGGTCACAGACACCGCCGGGCGTCCCTTGGGCGCGCCATGTGCACCTTCCTGCCATGAGCGATCGTGAGCGCGCTGACGCCGTCCTGGAGCACGTAGCTGTGCTCGCCTTCCTCTACTACCCCGGCATCGAGGCGGATGATCCGAGCTACAGCCTCGACGAGGACATCGATTGGTGTCTGGCGCGGCTCGGTGACGTGTCCGACGCCGAACGGGGCCGGATCGCCGAGCTGTTCGCGCGCGCCATCACGGACCCCACCGCGACGCGCGAAGAGTTGTTCACTGCGCTCGCGGAGCTCGACGGCGTGTTCGTCGCAGATGACCATGAGTGACACCCACCCGAGTGATGAAGAGCGTGCGGCCCGCCTGGCCGCACAGCGGAAGGCCTGGAACGACGCGCACCCGGGCTACTACGCCGAGTACCGGGAGCGCAATCGCGAGGACATCCGTCGCAAGAACCGTGAGCGTGAGCGTGATCGCGCGCAACGTGAGCGCGAGGAGAAGGCTCGACGCCAGAAGGGCATCGATCGCGCGACGGCGTGGGCGAAGGAGCACCCAGAGGAGCGCCAGCGAGCGCGCGAGCGGTACAAGCAGAAGCATCCCGAGGCGTACAAGCAGGCTCAGCGCGACTACTACCACCGGAATCGGGACGCGATCGCCGAGCGTCGTCGCGCACGTGAGGCGGCCGACCCTCAGAAGGCGAATGAGGCCCGTCGCCGCGCCGTCGACCGCGCCAGGGCCGGCGGGCGGGACTCGGCCTGGTCGCCCACTCCTGAACAGCGTGCGACGTATCGTGAGCGCGAGAACGAAGCGAGGCGCCTCGCGCGTCGCCGAGCACGCGCCGGGCTACCCGAGCGACAGCTCCACCGGGTGCACGCTCCGGATCGACGCCACAACGACGCTGCAGCGGACGAGTTCTTCGCGAAAAGGCGCAGTGGTCAGGAAGTCGCTCGCATCAGAGAGCAAGACGTGCCGACCCCACCCGAGTTGGTTCACGCGATGCAGGAGCGTTCGGAGAACCGTCGTGTCGTCCGCGAGATCCTCGCGATCGCCGAGGAGTACTTCGCCGAACACGAGGTGGAGCTTCGTGCGCGGGTCGCTGAGGTCTCGCGGGCGCGCTTCAGGGGTGGGATGCTGCCGCTCGACGTGCACACGGAGCCCCGCCGTCACGCGCTCGAGTTCGCGAGCCGTGGCTACCTGAGGGCGAGTGTTGCGTCGCCGACGTCGTCGATCACCGTCTTCCGCTGGCTCACGACCGACCTCGCCAAACGCGGACCTGAGATCTCGCTCTGACGGACTCACGTGCGGACAGTTGCACCATGGGGTACCCGCGATGCGGGTGCGGTCGACTGTGTCGCGGTTGCCGTCCCGCGACCAAGTTGAGCCGCTGCAGTGCGAGGTCGGCATCGACTGCTAGGTTCGGCGCGTGACTGAGGAGTCGGCGAGTGCGGACAAGCAGATGCGGCTGCGGTACGCCGGCACTTGTCGGTTGTGCGGCGACGATCTGCGCGCTGGGCGGGAGGCCATATACGAGCGCGCGACGAAGACGGTGCGATGCGTCGCATGCCCGTCCGTGACCGAGCCGGCAGCAGACATCGCCGGCGGCTCTGCACGCCGCGAGTACGAGAGACGCAAGAACGCCCGCGAATCACGGATCAGAAGCAGCCACCCCAAGCTTGGGTGGCTGATCCTCGCTTTGACGGACGAGCCGCAGAGCACAAGGGCATGGGAGCGTGGCGCAGTCGGTGAGGAACTTCTCGCATCGCGTCTCCAAGAACTCCCCGACACGGCGCGTGTCCTTCACGACCGCCGGATCCCCGGCACACGTGCCAACATCGATCACATCGTGGTCACGCCGACGGGGGTCTGGGTCATCGACACGAAGCGCTACAAAGGCAGGCGCCCCAGATTGCAAGTTGAGGGTGGCCTGATCCGTCCACGTAGTGAATCGCTGCGGATCGGCGGGCGCGATGGCACGAAACTCGTCGCCGGCGTCACGACTCAGGTCGAAAGTGTGAGGGACGCCATCGCCGATCCGGCGGTCACGGTGACCGGAGTGCTGTGCTTCGTTGAGGCGGACTGGCCGCTCATCGGCGGGGACTTCATCGTCGGCGGGATCCACGTCGTGTGGCCCCGACTGCTCGTGAATCGGATCATTCCCGCCAACGGAGCCTCGATCGATGCGGATACCGTGTACCGCCGGCTCACCGAGACATTCCCCCTACACCGATAGCGACTTGCACGGCACCGCTTTGCAGAAGGGTTCACATGGCGTACCGAATCATCGATGACGGACACGAGTGCCGAGGGTGTTGGCCCTTGCAGGAGGCTGCGTTCGAAAACGAGCTCGAGGAGATCGTCGCCCACGAGGATCCGAACGGTCGATTCATCACCATCGCCGGCCCGCATTGGTACGTCGAGCGCTACTCGCTCGACGTACCAATGGCCAAGGCATGCCTGGAGGCTCGCGGCCTCGATTGGCGATGACACCTTGCACTCGGGCGCTGATTGCGGGTTCGTGGCCGCGTCGGGCATGCTGATCTCGGTGTAAGTCCGGACTGGCATCCCGCAGGGCCTGGGTTGGATAGAGCCGCAGGCTCGGACGTTGGTCGGCAGGCTAGGCCGAAGCGCGTCGTTTCCTCACATGAAGGGAGCGGCGATGCCCGCCTGCCAGAAACGCCCGTATCCGACACCAGCGAGCGCCGCGCGTGCACTCCGCCGTATCCACCGCGAGCATCCAGAGCGAGGCGAGGCTGGGATACACCCCTGCCGGTCCTGCCACGCCTGGCACCTGACGTCCGCGTCCGGGGCAGCACGGAACCGATGGACCGTCGCAGCGCTCACCAGTCTGGCGTGACGCGAGGGAGGCTACATGTTGCTTCCGAGTTGAGCTCTCGGAACGTTCGCGAGCACGTCGGCGGCTTCCGCTTCGGTCAGCTCCCACCGGGAGTTCTTCACGTGATCGGGATACGTGGCGCGGAGGTATTTGCGGACCACGAGTCCAGGCCGAGCCTCGTTGCTGTATCCGAGAAGACGCGCGAGCTCGACCGGGGTGTACGGCTCCATGCCGCGAGCGTACGCGATCAACAACCCGATTCACGCCCCCATGCGATCCGCAATCGGGCACTGCGCGATGAGGGTACCTCGACGAGCGCAGGACGTGCGAGCCGCACTTGCGCGGCGTGTCGGCAGCGTCAGGTCGAGCCGACGTCTGGGACGGGTGGCGCATCCGCCGGACGCGCGATCCCGCGCCTTCTCGACCAGTCACGGATGCGGAACTTAAGGCCGAATCCGACAAGACGAGGCCAAAGAGCGCGAGCAGGAGCCCGGCGCAAACCCAACCCCGACTCGGATCGTTCCGCCGTCGGTCGGCACCGAGAGGACTGAGCTGCGATGGTCTTGTATCCAAAGGTGGTGGACGATAGGCGACCGAACGCGTAGGGAGGCGTAGACGGGGGATCGATGTATCCCGTGTGCTGGTCGGCGTGGGTGCGACGGTAGCCGCTGCCGCGCTTCTGCCCATAGTGGATAGACCGCGGTCCGGTCGACGCGGCATTGTGTGCGGCAACCGGCCGGCAGCATCAACCTCGCCAAAGAGCGTCACTTGACTTGCGTGAAACCTCTTCGTGCGGTGACGAGCACGACACCCCACGTGGCCAGGAGTATGCCGGTCAGCACGAACCCGAGGCCATCGATGCCGACGGAGGCCAGCCACTCAAGGGGACCCGCAAGGGCGACATTTTCGACGAGTACCCCCGCGAGTTGCACGGTCGCTATCAGCACGGCGGCGATCACGGACAGTCCTGTCATCGCGAGCGCGTAGATGGCGCCTGACCGTCTGCCGCCCGTCTGCCAGCCGTAGGCGCGTCGCATCACTGCGCCTTGGGTGGTGTCGCACGCACTCATCCCTGCGGCGAACAGGACCGGAAGGGTGAGCGTCGCCCACCATGGGACGGTTCCGAGTGTGGCGGCGCCGGCCAGGGTGAGCAGCCCGATCTCGGTCGCGGTGTCGAAGCCGAGACCGAACAAGAGCCCGACCGCGTACATCCGCGAAGGCCGATCGACCGCTGCTTCGAACGGTCCGAGCAGTCGAAGGACGGGGCCACCGAGATGTCCGTGGCGGCGGCGCAGTGTGGCGACGTTGACCGCTGCGATCACGATGAGGAAGAGGCTGGAGACGACCGGCCCGATCACTCCGGTCCAGGTGCGAAGTGCGGAAGACTCATCGGCGAGCGACGAGCCGATTGCGGCGATCCCCAGCGTCAGCAGGATGCACAGAACCACGACGACCGTCGAATGTCCGAGTGAGAACCAGAAGCCCACTGTGTTGGCGGATCTGCCCCGTTCCGCGAGGCGGCGTGTCGTGTTGTCGATCGCCGCGATGTGGTCGGCATCGAACGCGTGCCGAGCGCCGAGCGCATAGGCGGTCAACCCGACGCCCAGCGTGACCAGCGCGCCACTCCCGTTCGCACTGGCCCCGCCGAGTGGAATGCCGGCGGGTATCACGAGCAGGATGAGCACCCCCCACCCCAGCCCGTGCAGCAGCATGATGAAAGCGATGACACCGATCGTGCCGCCTCGCATGCGCGGGGTCGCGGGCGCGTCAGACCGTGACGTCATGGCGGGACCTCTCCGCGTGTGCGACCCAGCTGCCCCATACGTCGTCCAACGGTGAGCCGTGAGTGTGATCGGAAAGGTGTCGGGCCATCGCTCCGGCCCCGGCGAACTCGAGGTCGGCGGCTCGCGTCGGCGGACGGAAACCAATCGCGATCACCGCGTCGAGCACCCGGTTGTCACCCAGAACGCCGGGCTCCGGCGCATCGCCGTGCACGTCCAGTCGCTCCACGACGAGAGGGCCCTCGTCGTCGGTCACCGCGAGTTCCGAAACCAGTCGGCCGCCGTGCTCTCCGTGCCTGCCGAGCACGAGAGTTTCGCGGATGACAGCTCGCGCATCGGCGCCGAGAGTGAGGGAACTTCTGCGCAGGACGTCCGCTCCCGTGGTGACGACGAAGGGGAGACCGTCCCATGTCAGCGCTCCACCGGCTCCGATGCGGACCGAGAGGTTCCAGGTCGACCGGGGGCCGGGGTAGGCGACAGTTCCCCCCACGTCTTCGATCTCGAGTGTGCAGCCGGGGGCGATGTCGATCTCGATGTCCACCCGGTCACCGCCGAGGAGCACCATCCCGGCCGCAGCGACGGCGACGTGAGCTCGTGCGCTTTCGCGGGAGATGAGCCGCGGCGCGAGAGCCCCGACGGTGAGCTCAACACGCGCGCGCGGCTCGCCGGGTATGACCGCGATGCGCGTGGGCGTCACTCGGTCGCTTCCCCGCGCGCACCGGCGTGAGCGTGCGAGTGCTGGTGTCCGAAGTCGGTCCCGAGCCTCTGGTTCTCCTCGTGCGCATGCACGAAACCGCCGTCGGGGTGCTCCTCGTCGGCGTGGAAGTGCGGCGCCATCGGTCCCGGGTCCTGCGCGACATGCGTGCCCGCGCGGTGACTCGCCAGAACGGTGAGGACCCACGCGCGAAGCGCCGCGACGGAGGACGCGTCATGCCGTGACAGCGCGAGGACGGCACGGCCCTCGCGCGCTGCCTCGGCATCCGTCACCATCTGCGCGACGTCCACGCCCACGTACGGCGCGAGGTCTGTCTTGTTGACCACCAGCAGGTCCGCACGGCCGATGCCCGGACCACCCTTGCGGGCGACGTCCCCGCCGCCGGCGACGTCGAGGACGAAGATCTGCGCGTCGACGAGCGCGGGGGAGAAGGTCGCTGTCAGGTTGTCCCCGCCCGACTCGATCAGCACAACGTCCAGGGGTGCGAAGTCGCGCTCGAGGTCTTCCGCGGCGAGGAGGTTCGCCGTGATGTCGTCTCGGATCGCGGTGTGCGGGCACGCCCCGGTCTCGACGGCGCGGATGCGCTCGGGCGCGAGCACGCCCGCGGAGCGAAGAAATCGGGCATCCTCGTCCGTGTAGATGTCGTTCGTGATCACCCCGAGCCGGAGTTCGGCGGCGAGAACGCGACACACCGTGGCGATGAGCGACGACTTGCCTGTGCCGACGGGGCCGGCGACGCCGAGCCGGAGGGCCCGAGAGGGGTGTGATGTCTCAGCCACGGAAGAGTCTCCTGTTCGTTGCGGCGTGGAGTTCGGTCCACGCTTCGGCCTGGGGGGCGCTCGCGGCGGGGATCGCCGCGGGCGTGTCGGTCATCGCGAGCTGCTCGATGAACGGATCGACGGCCGCGCAGGCGTCCATGACGAGCCGAACCCCCTCGACGGGGTCACCGGGCTCCAGTTTGAGCAGAGCAGCGACTCCGCCGGCCATGTCGTCGTACACCGCCACGCGCACCAGCGTCTCCGCGTCGAGCCCGGTGTGCGCGGCGATCGCGCCGAGCACGATGGGCCGGGGAGCGGCAGCCGCGCCGCGCGCGCTCAGCGCGGTGATCGCCGGTGACTGCGGCCACAGCCGCTGCGCGAGTCGCAGAAGTCCGCGACCGAGGTCCATCGAGGCGGTTCTCGCCGCGCGACTCGGTGTGCGCGCGGCCCATGCTCGTTCGACCGGCGCGTAAGACCCGCCGGTCAGACCCGCGCGCCGTGCGACGACGGCCGTCGCGGCATCGACTCGCGTGGTCGTGAGCGCCCGGGCACGCAGGAATGCACCGACGTCCGCCCGCGGCAGGCCTCCCTGGATGGCGGGCTCCACCCCTGCCGAGAAAGCATGCCCTCCCGAGGGAAGGCGTGCGTCGGCCAGCAGCAGGCTGACGGTGTGCGTGGCGGAGTCCATGGAGGCGTCAGAACATGCTGTACAGCTGGGCCAGCGGAAGAGATGCGGACGGGGCCGGTTCGACCTCTTCGCCGTCGATTGCGATCTCGAACGTGTCGGGTCGGATGCGGATCGCAGGAAGTCAACGACGAGCCGAACGTGGCGCCGGCGACAGCCGCGCGTGTGTGGGACGCCGTGCGGGCGCTCGACTATCACATCGACTTGCAGGCGGGGAGCTTGCGGCGCACCGACGGTCGCACACGGACGCTGGGGCTCCTCGTCGGCAGCGTCGACAACCCGTTCTCGGGCGTGATCCACCGCGTCATCGAAGAGGTCTCGCTCCGGCGCGAGGTCGCGGTGTTCGCATCGAGCCTCGACGATGATCCCGAGCGCGAGGAGCGCGCCGTCGCGGCGTTCCTCCGCCGTCGCGTCGACGGGCTGATCCTGACGACGGCCCAACGCCGGCCGGGGTATCTGGGAGCGATCGAGGGGCGCGGCATACCCGTCGTCTACATCGACCGGGAGCCGGCTGCCGTGGGCGTGGATGCGGTCGCGAGCGACAATCGGGGAGGGGCGGATGCTGCGACCACCCATCTCATCGCTCGCGGGCATCGCCGCATCGCGCTGCTCGCCGACCGGCTCGAGATTCAGTCCGCGCAGGCGCGTCGGGATGGCTTCCTCGACGCCATGGGACGCGCCGGCATCCCGACCTCGCTCGCGACGATCGTCACCGAGTTGCACGACGAGGCGGCGGCGCGCGCCGCTCTCACCGATCTGCTCGAGTCCCACGACCCCCCGACCGCGGTGTTCAGTGGCCAGAACCTGATCACAGTGGGAGCCCTGCACGCGCTGCGCGCACACGGCCTGCAGCATACGGTCGCGCTGGTCGGTTTCGACGACGTCCCGCTCGCGGACCTCGTCGACCCTGGCGTCACCGTCGTCGCCCAGGATCCGCATGAGATCGGGAGGGTCGCCGTGGAGCGCATGTTCGCGCGTCTGGAAGGCGATGCCAGCCCGCCCCGCCACTTGCTCATCCCCACCACGCTCATCGCTCGCGGCAGCGGCGAGATCCCGCCACCTGCGTAGGTTTCCGATCCCCGTCGCGAAAGAACGGGCGAGGGGCGCTTGCATTGTCCTGTGGACAGTCCCTAGCATCGCCCATCGCGACTGACATCGTTGTCACTCGCCCCGCGCCGGGGAGACGGCGCCGCCCGAAGGAGAGCGAATGAAGCCGCCAAGGCCGCCGCACCTCGACGCCGACATCCCCCAACCGATCAGCGACGCGAATTCCAGGCGCAGGCGCACCGCGATCGCGGCGGCGGTCGCCGCCGCGCTCCTCTTCGCCGGACTGACGACGGCTCCCGCATCCGGCGCCGAGACGGAGCCGGGCGACGAACAGTACAGGCCCCTGGTCCACTTCTCGCCGGAGAAGAACTGGATGAACGACCCCAACGGCATGGTCCATGTCGACGGCACGTACCACCTCTATTTCCAGCACAACCCGCAGGGCACCCGGTGGGGCAACATGAGCTGGGGCCACGCGACATCCGGCGATCTGCTGCACTGGGAAGAGCAGCCGATCGCGATCCCGCAGACATTCGACGCCGAGGGCCGCCCGATCGAGAGCATCTTCTCGGGATCGGTCGTCGTCGATGAGGACAACACCTCGGGCTTCGGCGTCGGCGACAGCGCACCGCTCGTCGCGATCTACACCAGCGCGTACGAACCGGCCCATCCGACCCTGGCCGGCAAGCAGGCGCAGTCCCTCGCCTACAGCACCGACGGTGGGTACACCTGGACCAAGTACGCCGGCAACCCCGTCCTCGACCGCGGGTCCAGCAACTTCCGCGACCCCAAGGTGTTCTGGTACGACGGACCGGCCGGTGCCTACTGGGTGATGGCCGCCGTCGAAGCGCTCGACCACAAGGTGGTGCTGTACAAGAGCGCCGACCTTAAGAACTGGGAGCACCTCTCGGACTTCGGCCCCGCCAACTCCACCGGTGGCATCTGGGAATGCCCCGACCTGTTCGAGCTGCCCGTGGACGGTGACCTGGGGAACAGCAAGTGGGTGATGGTCGTCAACCTCAATCCGGGGTCGGTCGCCGGCGGCAGCGGAGGTCAGTACTTCGTCGGCGAGTTCGACGGCGTCACTTTCAACAGCGAGAGCACCGAAGGTGCGGATGCGCTTCCCGCGGGCACGCTGTTCGCGGGTTTCGATGACGGCACATACGGCGGATGGACCGTCGGCAACGAGCCCGGCAACTGGAAGGACGGCCCCTGGGGCCTGGCGCCCCCGACCGGCTCGCTACCCGGACAGAACCCCGTGTCGGGCTTCATCGGCGGGGGTCTCGTGAACGGGTTCAACGATGGCGATTGGCCCCTTGGTACGCTCGAGTCGCCCTCGTTCACGATCGAGGACGACTATGTGAACCTGCTCGTCGGCGGTGGACGCCACCCGCACGTCGACGGCACGCAGTTCGGGAACGAGCCGCCCGCCGGCACCGCGGTGTTCGACTTCGAGCTGCCCGACGGCCAGGCCCTCGCCGACAGCGGCTGGGACATCACCGGCGACTTCGCGACCGAGCCCCCGCGCAACCCGTCGACCGCGGGCGGCGACTATTACCTCGGCGCGAAGCGCGTGAACACGTGGGAGGGCGGTCCCAACGGCGACGACAACGTCGGCCTCTTCACTTCGCCGGCGTTCGCGCTCGACGGAGCCTTCGTCTCGTTCCTCATCGGCGGCGGAAAACGCACCGACGGCACCCTGCAGGCCGAGCTCGTCGTCGACGGCGAGGTCGTGCGCACGCAGACCGGGCCGGAGGCGCGCCAACTGAACTGGCGTTCGTGGGATGTCGCGGAGTACCAGGGCCGCCAAGCCACCCTGCGTATCCGCGACGAGGCGACCGGGGGCTGGGGGCACCTCACGTTCGACCACCTCATCGTCGGCGACGAGCCGGCGAAGGCGCGCTCGGACGAGACATCTGTCAACCTCATCGTCGACGGCGAGATCGTGCGCACCGCGACCGGCGCCGACAGCGAGACGCTCGACTGGACGAACTGGAACGTGAAAGAGTTCGCCGGGCGCGAGGCATCCATCCGCATTATCGACAACAACCGGTTCGGATGGGGCCACATCCTCGTCGATCAGGTGATGTTCGCGGATGCCGCGGCCCCCACGCGCCTAGAGAGTTACGACTGGGTCGACTGGGGCCGGGACTACTACGCTGGCGTGTCGTACTTCGGTACGGAGGGTGTCGCGCCGGGCGCGCGGATCATGCAGGCCTGGATGAATAACTGGGACTACGCCAACGACATTCCGACGTCCACGTGGCGGAGCTCCATGGCGTTTCCCCGCGAGGTGACCCTCGTGTCGACGCCGCAGGGGCCGCGTCTGTCCCAGCGCGTGGTGCCGCAGATCTCCGACCAGCTCGAGACCGACGACGCCACCAGCGTCGCTGAAGTGACGGTCGACGGCCGGGCGGACCTGGGGCTTGACGCCGAGGTCGCCAAGCTCGACGTGGTGCTGCGGCCCGGTGACGCAGAGAGCGCCGGGATCACTGTGTTCGGTGACGCCGACTCGGGCACCCGGATCGGGTACGACGCCGAGCTCGGCCGGGTCTTCATTGACCGGAGGGACTCGGGAGACGTCGGGTTCCACCCCGCATTCGCCTCGGTGGAGGACGCGCCCGTCGCGCTCGCCGAGGACGGCACCGTGTCGTTCGAGGTGTACCTCGATCGCGCGTCGGTGGAGCTCTTCGCCGAGGACGGCCGGGTCACGCTCACGGACCAGGTCTTTCCAGAGGCGGGCGCTGTTGCCGTCACGGCGTGGGCGGAGGGCGGCACCGCCATCGTCGAGTCGCTGTCTGTCACACCCCTCACCCCGACGATGTACAAGGTTCCTGAGGAACCGACGGATGCCGCCACCGCGCCGCCGGCGCGCGGCACCCTGTCGCACGACAACGGGTGGGACACCGGTATCGCCGACGGCGACTACACCGTCACGATGAACCTGTGGTGGGGTGAGAACGGCTCCACGTTCCGGCTGTATGAGAACGGTGCGCTCATCGCGACCGTGCCGCTCACGTACGACGGACTCGCGCCGCAGCGGGCGGCCGTACCGGTCACCGGGCGCGGCAACGGAACGTACGTTTACACCGGCGAATTGGTCAACAGCAAGGGCGTCACCGCGACTATGAGCACGACGGTCAAGGTGACTCAGGCCAACCCTGCGAAGCCCGTGCTGCGGCACGACAACCACGACGGGGACGGCTCGTACCGGCTCACCGCGCACCTGTGGTGGGGGACGAACGCGACCTCGTACCGGTTCCTTGAGGACGGGCGGGTCATCGGCGAGGGCGTGCTCACCGCTGCGACGCCTGGTGGGCAGACCGCCGTGCTCGACGTCACCGGGGCCGCCGTGGGCAAGCGCAGCTACGTGGTGGAGTTCGTCAACGCGGCCGGGGCGACCCGCAGCGACCCGCTGACAGTCACGGTCAAGCGCTGACACACAAGTGCCGGGGATGCCGTTGTCCGGCATCCCCGGCACTCCTGTCGTCCGGTGGTTTGACCGCCGTGTCCTCCTCTACTGATTGCGCCGAGCGCAGGCGCGCTTCGGAGCATGGGCGCATGACCGCATCAGGAAGGAGTCGCCTGCCGAGGCGGGTCGTGAGGGCGGAATCGAAGCGCGGTCATTAGCCGTGGAACTCGGCGGGGTGCGGCCGTCGCGGTCCAGCGCGTCGATCACGGACAGCTCGTCGACGGTCAGGTCGAAGTCGAAGACGTCGAGGTTCTCGGCGATGCGTGCCGGGGTCACCGACTTCGGGATGACGATGCGGCCTTCCTGCAGGTGCCAGCGCGGCACGACCTGCGCGGGAGTCTTGCCGTGCGCCGTAGCGATCGTGGTGACGGCGGGCTCGCCGAGCACGGCAGCCTGCGCGAGCGGGCTCCACACCTCGGTCGCGATACCGTGGCGGGTGTTCGCGGCGATGACGTCGCGGTTCTGCAGGGCGGGGTGCAGCTCGACCTGGTTGACGGCCGGAACGATCGTGCTGGCGTTGATGAGCCGTTCGAGGTGGAGGCGCTGTCGGTTCACGAGCGTGATGTGCCCTCGGATCGGTAGGTGACCGGGGCTTGGGCATCCGCCTTACCTGAGAAGGTGGTCGCGGTAGATAGATTCCGGGAGCTGTCCGGAGACTCCGCAGAGGCGTCCGCTTGCCGTCAGCTCTCGAGTGTATGGATCAGCGATCGGCGGGCGGCGTGACGCTGCCGCGTTCAACGAGCCAGCCCGGCATTCGTTCAAGGTGCCCGGGGGGCGAATCAAGTTCACCGTTGATGCGAGCAAGCAGTCGTTCCATGCCCCACCGGCCCATTGCCGCGTGAGGCAGCGCGATGGTCGTCAACCCCGGATCGAGCGCATCGGCGACAGGCCGAAGGTCATCGACTCCGATGACCGATAGGTCGTGAGGAACACGGAGCCCGATCCGGGCGGCCGCCTGCATGACGCCCATTGCAATCTGATCGTTGAAGCAGATCACCGCCGTTGGGGGGTGCGCCCGAGAGAGAATCCGCGCTCCGGCCTCCCGGCCGCCTGCGGCATCGGAATCCACGCTGACGATCCGCTGCGGCGAGAGATGGACACCGGCATCGCCGAGCGCCATACGGACGCCGATTAGCCGGGCTCTCGCGGCCCGAGATAAATCGCTGGTGCCTGCGTACGCGATTTGGCGGTGCCCTGCGCGGAGCAGAAAATCACACGCGAGGATCGCGATCTGTGCTTCGTCGGGAATGATCGCGTCTACGTGCCATCCTGCTTCCGGAGCCGCGTCGACGAGAACGATGGGCACAGTGGAAGGCATCGTCGGGCGCGAGATCTGCTGGTGGAACATACGCGCGATCAACAGGCCGTCAACCCGCTGGGCGAGCAACCGATCGATGAGCGTATGCTCCTGCGAGGGGTCGCCGTCCGTCTCGGCAACGACCATGAGGGCATCCTGATCGAGTCCAGCGGTACGCGCGCCCGCGATCATCTGACCAGCGAACGGCGTGGTGGCGACGTGGTCCCCAATGAAACCGATCAGGCTGGTTCTCTGGCGACGCAACCCGCTTGCTAGCCGATCCGGCACGTATCCCAGTTCTACGGCAGCGCGAACGACACGGTCACGCGTCTCAGCATTCACCGCGCGGGCGCCGCTCAACGCGTGGGAGACCGTTGTGGGAGACACGCCGGCGCGGCGGGCTACATCTGAGATCCGCGGGCGCTTCCCATTGGGCGCGTCTGCCACTGATCCCATCGCCTCAGCCTAGGCCCCTCTTCGATCTCATTGCATCCGCTCGACGGGGGCGACGCGAAGCGGTGTGATCGTCGCCTCGTGGATTGTGACAGCACCGCGCGCCGCAGCTGCTCGAAGACCTTGAGAAGCAGTACTCCCACTGCCGGTCACCATGCTGAGGCTGGCCTCGCCGTCATTGACGAAGGCCTCAACCGAGCCGTTGTCGACGATCACATCGAGTCGTACCACGCCGTCGTGTGTGGGGATTTGCGCTGTGCGCGGCTCGCGATAGGCCGACGCCATCGTTGATGCAATCGCGTCTTGGTCGCGAACCGCGAACGCCGTTTGACCAGAGAAGTCGTATCCGACAGTGGCGAACGCTCCATCGCCGCGGGGGATCTGCAGCCGCAACTCGGCGTCTCCGCCCGGTGCAGAAATCTCGACGACGATGCGGTAGGCGTCCGCATCGGGTGCAGGCAGATCGACTGGCGCGTTCGGAGCGACTTCCGCCTCTGAGACGGACTGGGCAGGCCCGGCGAGCTGATTCATCTCGTCAATCGGCTCGGAGAGGAGGGTGGCCACACCGTCGCGAGTTGTCATGCGAACAGTGCGGACGATGCTGTCCGAACCGCCGTGCCAGTCATCGCCCGGCACCTGTCCTGCGTACGCCCAATTGTTGAGCCAGCCGATCGCGTGACGCTCGTTGAGGCGCTCCTCCGCGGTAAGGCGCGGGTCGTCCCAGGTGACTGCCGCGTAGAAGTCGGCGCCACGGTCCATCCACTGGTGCTCAGCGTGGTGCGGTGTGAAACTCTTGCCGTCCCAGTCGCCCACCCAGTACACGGTCCCCGTCGTCATGCCTTCCGCGCTGCCGTTCGCGCCGGATATCAGAACCCATCGCACGTCGTCGGGGTTGCCATCAACGGCCATCGGGAAGAGGTCGGGGCACTCGAGGACTCCGAGTCCGGACGTCTCGAAGCCCGAGCTGTACGTCCACGCCTTCAGATCGGGGGACGTGTAGAACCCGATCTTGCCACCCTCGGCCAGGGCCATCACCCAGTTGCCACGCTCCGCGTCCCAGAGCACACGCGGGTCCCGGAAGTCGCGTGTGCCGGGGTTCTCCATTACAGGGTTGCCGGAGAACGGTTCGAATGAGTAGCCGCCGTCGTGAGACACGAACAGCGATTGGCGTTGGATGCCGTCGGCCTGCTGGGTCACTATGGCGACCACCGCGCCCGCGCCGAAGCCGGCTGTGTTGTCGTGATCGACCACCGCGGTGCCGGTCCAGATGTCGCCGAGGCCGTTCTTGTACTTCTCGATCGCGACACCTTGGTCAGTCCAATGGATCAGGTCCGTGGAGGTAGCGTGGAACCATTCGGTGCCGTTCCCGTCGGGGTAGTCGGCGTTGTAGAGATAGTAGTAATGCCAGACGCCGTCGAGGAGGAACGGTTTCTGGGGGTCGTTCATCCAGTTCTGCTCCGGCGTCAGGTGCAGGGCCGGCCGCAACGCGCCTTCCGAAGCGGGGAGACGGTACACCCCCTCGTCGCTCGCGTCGGCGCTCGGGGTTGCGGCATCCGGGGGAGCGGGCGCGACGCTGGGTCGCGGCCAGACGAGTACCGCCGCCACGATCACGAGAACGGCTGCGACTGCGCCGGCCGCGACCAGCGCGATCCGTGCGTGCTTGCGCGGAGGACGGCTGTGGCTGTCGGGTGTGTCCTCGGTCATGCTGCGACTCCTCGATGTGTGGTGATGGTGCTGTCGGATGCCTCGGACCGCGATGATCGCCGGTCCGAGGCATCCGTCATGTCAGCCGCCGTATTGTGCCAGCAGCTTCTCGATGAGGGCTCGCACCGTGGCTGAGACGGGCTTGCCGTCGAGGTAGTCGTCGAACTTCGAGCCGAGGATCTTGCGGATCTTCTGCGCCGCCTCGTCGGAGACCGCCACGCCGAACTTGCCGTTTGTGAACAGGTGCTTGTTCGCCGGGATATCCGCCCAGCCGCCCAGCCCCTCGCTGCCGTACGAGTAGTCGACGGCCGTCTTGGTCGGGTCGCCCCCGACGCCGATGTCCATTTTCACCGTCGGTGCGAGCGTGCCGCCGCGAACGAAGTCATCGTGCGTTCCGATGGTGTCGATGAACGACTGGACAAGGCCGCCGGGCATGACGTAGTGGGAGTACGCCTGGAAGTGCCCCGGGTGCTGATTGAAGTCAGGGGCGAACGGCTGCCCGCCCAAGAAGTTCAGGTTCGTCGGGTTGCCGAGGGCAAGGCCCGATCCGCCGTTGAGGGGCTGGTAGTCGCTGCGGATACCGTCGCCGACGAATCCGTATACGCCCTCAGGGCCATCGAGTCCCGCCGCGAACGTGCCGCGGTGGCTGATCGTGAAGAGGTACGACTTACCATCCTTGAAGTAGATCTGCGGCCGCTCGGTCTGGTCTGTAACGCAGTTCGCGGACAGGATCGGCGGGAGGAACTCCCACTCCGTCAGTTGCTTGTTCTTCGCCTTCGCGAGACCCACGTTCCCGATCTGGTAGGTCGCGCCGGAGGCGTTGACATCGTCGACGGTCTCGGCGTACGGATCGCCCTGGCGGTAGCCGAGGTCGGCCTCATTGCAGGTCGCCGTCTCGCGCTGCATGGCGGAGTTGCCCTCAAAAACCATGAAGGTCTCGCCGGGGTGCGCGGGGTCCTCGAAGGTGAACGGGTCGCGGAAGTTGAAGAACTCGTTCTGCGCCCCCGTCTGGTAATACGTGCCGTCCGCCTGCAGCAGGTCGGTCACCTTATTGAAACCAGTGAGGGTGACGCCCTTCTTGTTCGCCTTCACCTTGCCGACGCTCAGCGCGATGCGGGGGTCATAGGGCTTGATGTTCGTGCCGTCAGAGTTGCGGTAGAACGCGACGTCGGTGAAGAACAGCTTGATCTCGCCGTTCTTGGACACACGCGCCGACCCCGACCACTGGGTCTGGTGGCTGAACGACTGATCCTCGAAGATCTGGCCGGTGACGCCTTCCTTGAACACCAGCCCGCCATACGTCCAGCCGCCGTTCTCGGGACGCTCTGCCGCCGGTACGCCGGCGGGACGGTAGAAGTAGCCGATCTTCGCGAACACGTGCCGGTCGTCAAAGCCGAGGTTGCGGTCGGCCACCAGCGAGAAGATGATCTCCCAGCCATTGACGGAGTACTGGTTGGCATCCTCATCCGTCAGCGGCCAGGTGTCCCACACCCACACCTGCTCGTTGGACATGTCCGGGAAGTCCTGCGGCACAGTTGGCATGGTGACGGACGCCGGCATCGAGTTCTCGCGCGACGGCGCGGTGGGGTCGGACATGCGCTGCAACTGGCGGGCGTCGGCGCGTGTCCACTTGGCGGTGAAATCATCCTCGGGGGCGTACGCCTGCTGAGTGTGAATTGTCGGCTCCGGGCCGTCCTGGAGCCCTGACTGAGCAGTCGCAGGGGCGGCTCCGGCGATCAGGACGGCGGCCGCAAGGGTACTGGTCGCCAGCCCTCCGGCCAGGACGCGACGAACGCGCCCTCTCGTCGAGTGAGTCATCGTGCTCTCCTTCATGTGGGAAAGGTATGCAAATCGATTTGCACCTCTACATGCTCTCATAAGACAACGCATAGGTTTGTAGGTATTTCGGGGGACATGGTCGCCGCGGCTACTGCATCGCTCGCGGAACTTGACAACCCTGCTAACTCGACGAGCCGTGGAACGAGGAAGAGTTCGCCGATGCGCTCGCGACCCTCAAGGCCGCGGGCTACGAGACACCCATCGACATCGGTGCAGAGGACACCGGTGAGTGGTGGCCATACGCATACTCGCCGTTCCTGCAGAGCTTCGGCGGCGACCTCATCCACCGCGACACCATGCTGTCGGCCGACAGTTCGCTGAACGGTCAGGACGCTGTCGCGTGGGGCGAGTGGTTCCAGGGTCTGTTCGCCGATGGTTACGCGAACAACAGCGGCACGGTCGGCAACCAGGAGTTCGTCGACGACGAGGTGGCGCTCAGTTACACCGGCGTGTGGAACGCCGTCGCTGCGCTCGATGCGGTCGGCGACGACCTGCTCATCCTCCCGCCGCCGGACCTCGGCAACGGTCCGAAGATCGGCGGCGGTTCGTGGCAGTGGGCGATCTCGTCTGAGTGCAACGACGCCGACGGCGCCCGCGAGTACCTCGAATTCAGCTTCCAGGACGAGTACATCACCGAGTTCGCCGACAAGCAGGTCGTGATCCCGGCCACCGAAGCCGCCGCGCAAGCATCGGAGTACTTCGGTGACGGAGGCGCGCTACGCCCGTTCGTCGAGTTCTCTCAGCAGTATGCGGTGCTTCGGCCGGAGACGCGCGCGTACGCGGTGATCTCGGCCACGTTCGAGACCGCGGCGAAGGACATCATGAACGGTGCCGACGTGCAGGAGGCGCTCGACCGTGCCGTGTCCGAGATCGACGCGAACATCGCGTCGAACGACGGCTACGGCTTCCAGTAGGCCTCAGCGCCGGCGGGGGCTCCACGCCCTCGCCGGCGCGTTCCAGAGAGATTCATGATGACTGTCACACCTCCGACGGTCGCCGCCGAAGAGCCTCGGCGCGCCTATCGTCGCTTCCGCTCCATCAAGGGACGTGAGACCTGGGCAGGGCTCGGGATGATCGCACCCGCAGGGCTGCTGCTCGTCCTGTTCCTTGTGGTCCCGGTGATCCTCGCGTTCACGCTGTCGTTCACGAACGCGCGACTCATCTCGCCGAACCCACCGCGGTTCGTCGGCTTCGACAACTTCATCCGCGCGTTCACCGTCGACCCCGTCTTCGCGCAGTCCGTCGGCAACACCGCGATCTTCGCGCTCGTCGTCGTGCCCGTTCAGGCCGGCCTGGGGCTTCTGCTCGCGGTGCTGGTCAACCGGCGGATGCGCGGCATCACGGCCTTCCGTGTGATCTTCTTCATTCCGGTCGTCACCTCGATCGTCGTGGTGTCGATCCTGTGGAAGTTCATGTACCAGAAGGATGGGCTCATCAACGCGATGATCGACGCCCTGACCTTCGGCTCATGGTCGGGCGTCGACTGGCTCAACAACCCGCAGACCGCCCTGGGCGCCATCATCGTGCTGTCCATCTGGCAAGCCGTCGGATTCCACATGATCATCTGGCTGTCCGGGCTGCAGACTATCCCCGAAGAGCTGTACGAGGCAGCGAAGATGGACGGTGCGGGCCCGTGGCGCCAGTTCACGAACGTCACCTGGCCGGGACTGCGGCCCACCATGGTCTTCGTCCTCGTCACCATCACCATCGCGGCCCTCGGACTGTTCGTGCAGGTCGACGTGATGACCCAGGGCGGGCCGGTCAACTCGACATCCACCATCGTGTTCCACGCCGTTCGCAAAGGCTATGAGCAGCAGGAGATCGGCTACGCCGCCGCGATCTCACTCATCTTCTTCGTCGCCGTGCTCATCATTGCGCTGATCCAGCGTCGCCTCACGCGAGAGAAGGACTGACGATGTCCGATACCCGTACCCTCACCACCTCCCGACGCGCTTCTCGCCGTACGCCGGCCGTGCCGGAGAGCAGCGCGAAGGCGGTGCGCTTGCGTAGCAGGATCCTCCTCTACGTCGCCCTCACGCTCTTCGGGATCATCTTTCTCTTCCCGCTGGTGTTCATGTTCGTCTCGAGCCTCAAGCCCGACGCGCAGATCCTGCAGGATATCGACTCGCCGATGGCGTTCCTCCCCGTCGGTGACATCAGCCTCGACAACTATTTCGGGGTGTTCGACCGGGTGCCGGTCGCGCAGTTCATGTTCAACTCGATCCTCGTGACGGTCCTCACTGTGGGGTTGGGGCTGATCGTCAATTCGATGGCCGGGTTCGCGCTGTCGCGACTGGAGTGGAAGGGACGTGTCGTCGTCCTCGCGCTGGTGATCGCGACGCTCATCGTCCCCTTCGAGACCATCGCCGTGCCGATGGTCTACTGGGTCGCGCAGCTGCCGACGCTCGTCATCGAGGGTGGCGTGTTGAAGTACGACTTCGGATGGCTGAACACGTACGAAGTGCAGATCGTGCCGTTCATCGCCAACGCGTTCTCGATCTTCCTCTTCACGCAGTACTTCTCCACGATTCCGAAGTCGCTCGACGAGGCGGCACGGATCGACGGTGCCAGTTGGTTCACGATCTACCGGCGCATCCTGGTTCCGCTGTCGGGTCCTGCGTTCGCGACGGTCGCGATCCTCACCTTCCTGCCGGCATGGAACCAGTACCTCTGGCCGCTCATGGTGGTCCAGAAGGAGGAACTGCGCCCGGTCATGGTCGGGATGCAGTACTTCTTCCAGCTCAACACGGCGTGGGGTGAGGTCATGGCCTACACGTCGCTGATCACGATCCCTGTGCTCATCGTGTTCCTGATCTTCCAACGGGCCTTCGTCAGCAGCATCGCCGCAAGCGGGGTCAAGGGATGACGGGGGGAGTGCCGAGCGTCGTGGTCATCGGGGAATCGCTCGTCGACATCGTCCACCGTGGCGGCCGGGTCGATGAGACCCCTGGAGGCAGCCCCGCGAACGTCGCGCTGACCCTCGGCCGGCTCGAACGCAGAGTGTCCCTCGTCACCGCGCTCGGCGACGATGCACGCGGGCAGACGGTGCGGTCGTGGCTGGCCGACTCCGGCGTGGACGTGTGGGCCGAGCGAGTCGACCGAACCGCGACGGCGACCGCCACGCTCGATGACGAAGGCGCCGCCACCTACGACTTCGACCTGACATGGAATCTCCCCGCGACTTCCGAGGTGGTCGAGGCCAGCGGCATCCGCACAGCCGCTCTCGTCCACATCGGCTCCGTTGCCGCGGTGCTCGAACCTGGGGCCTCAGACACAGCCGACATCGTCAGCCGGGTACGTCCGACGGCCACGATCACGTTCGACCCGACCATCCGCCCCGCGCTGGTCGACGACGCGTCGGACGTCCTCCGAAACGTCAGAACCCTGGTGAGCAACGCCGACATCGTCAAGGCCAGCGACGAGGACCTGCGGTGGCTGCATCCCGAGCGCGACGTGCTCGACGTCGCCAGAGAATGGCAGCGCATCGGACCTGCGCTCGTCGTCGTGACCTACGGTGCCGGGGGAGCGGTAGGGGTCACGGCGCACTTGACGGTGAAAGTGCCGTCCGTTCCGACCGCCGTGGTCGACACCGTCGGCGCGGGCGACACGTTCATGGGCGCTCTCATCGACGGCATACTCGCGATCGACGGCGGCACAGGCAACCTCCGCGGATCGCGTGAGATCGACGCCGACGAACTCGAAGCCCTGCTGACCCGATGCGGACGCGCGGCCGCGATCACCGTGTCACGTCCCGGTGCGGATCCACCGCGACTCGCCGAACTCGACACCGAGGTCGGTTGAAACCCATCTGCCACGAGTGCCTCAGCGTGCTCGACCCACCAAGAAGGACTTCCATGTTTGATCTCCCCGGTTCCTGGGTCTGGGACTACTGGTTCGCCGACGACGGCGACCTCTACCACCTCTTCTTCCTCTACGCCTCGCGGGCTCTCCATGACCCTGACGCGCGTCACTACCGCGCATCGATCGGCCACGCTGTCTCCACCGACCTCGTGGAGTGGACGCAGGTCTCCGACGCGCTCGTGCGCAGCGATGCCCCCGCCTTCGACGACCTCGCCACCTGGACGGGATCCATCGTGCGGCACCCCAACGGAACCTGGTTCCTCTTCTACACCGGCTCGACGCTCGCGCCCGGCGGGAAGAATGTCCAGCGGATCGGCTACGCCACCTCTGACGATCTCATGACCTGGACGAAGTCGGGGGATGCCGTCCTCGAGGCCAGCGGTCCCTGGTACGAGAAGCTGAACAGCGGCACGTGGCACGACGAGGCATTCCGGGATCCCTGGGTATTCGCGGACCCCTCAGGCGACGGATGGCACATGCTGATCACTGCGCGAGCGCCAGAAGGGCCGGTGGTCGGCCGCGGAGTGATCGGCCACGCATGGTCCGCTGACCTGCGCACCTGGGAACTGCGTGCACCTCTCTCGGCGCCGAGTGAGAGCGGGTTCGGCCAGCTCGAGGTCCTTCAAGTAGAGGTCGTCGATGGTCGCCCCGTCGTGATCTTCTCTTGCCTTGCAGAGCACTCGACGGAATCGCGGCATGGCTACGAGGGCGGGACGTGGGCTGCTCCAGCCGAGAGCGTTCTCGGCCCTTTCGATATCGCCGCCGCGTACCCGCTCACCGACCGGAGCCTTTATGTGGGACGACTGTTGCAGCGTCGATCAGACGGCCTATGGCTGCTCTTCGCGTTCCGCAATACCGACGAAGATGGGGCGTTCGTCGGCGGGATCACCGATCCGATGCCTGTGGCCTGGGAAGGGGACAGACTCGGCGTGCAGCACCTGGCTCCCGAACCGCGGTGAACGGCGGCGGGGCGCTCGTGCCCGGCAGCCGCAGGGGGCGCAACGTGTTCACACAGAGCCAGCGGCGCGGAGACGGCAACCCGCAATGCTTTGCCGTTCTTCTCCTCGGTGGGTAGATCAGTGGGATGGAACGAGTCGCATCAGGTGTCGGCGAGCACATCGACGAAATGGAGACTCCCGCGGAGCTACTGGCGAGTACGGCCCAGCACATCCGCGAAATGCCATCTCCCTTGAGTTCAAAT
>NZ_BKAH01000015.1 GCF_007992455.1 Microbacterium saccharophilum
GGTCCGGCACCCTGGCGTGACGCGGTCCGGCACCCTGGCGTGACGCGGTCCGGCACCCTGGCGTGACGCGGTCCGGCACCCTGGCGTGACGCGGCGCGCGGTCAGCGCGCGGAGTCGAGCAGGGCGTCCTCTTCCTGCATGTCGCGGTCGCGGCGGCGCTCCGTCCGCGCGGCGCGCTCCTCGGCATCCTCGCGACGGTGCCGGCGCTCGGTGCGGATCATGTACCAGATGAAGACGAAGCCCATGATGGCGAAGAGGATCCACTGGATCGCATAGGACAGGTGGGGTCCGGGGTCTTCCGAAGGCGGCTCCAGCGCGGACGGCGCGGTCGCCGGTGCCGGGTCCTCCGAGACGAGGAGGCCGTACGCGCTCGTGACGACGTCATCGCCCGGCATCGCGTCGGCGATGAGGGGGAGGTGGATGGTGGGCACCTGCCCCTCCGGCGCGGACCGGCCGGAGTTCGGCAGCGGTTCGCCGGGCTTCAGCCGTACCACGACCTCCGTCGTCCCGGTGGGTGCCGCCGGGACCTCGTCGGGCTCGGGCTGGTCGGCGCCCGGCGCGACCCAGCCGCGGTCGACGATGAAGACGCGGCCGTCGGCGGTGCGGAACGGCACGAGCACCTCGAACGCGCTCGTCCCGCCGTGCGCGCGGTTGCGGGCGAGCAGCTGGTCGTCCGGCAGGTATTCGCCCTGCAGGATGACGGGGCGCCATTGATCGTCCGGGTCGAGTTCGGCTCCGGCGGGGAGCAGCTCGGCGAGCGGCACGGGGTCGGCGTCGTAGTTGTCGGCGATGAGCCGCAGCTGGGTCGAGCGGCTGGCGTCGCGGGTGAACTGCCAGTTCGAGAGGAACCCGCACGCGATCGCGAACGCGACGGCGATGGCGACGTACCCCGACCATCGCAGCGCGGTCTGCCGGTTCACGAGGTCACCGCCTCATCGAGCGGGCGCACCTCGACCGGGAAGTCCCGGGTCGCGAGGAAGGAACGCAGGTAGTCGACGTGCTCGTCGCACGCCGTCCAGACCTTGCGGCGCTCCGGGCCATGGATGCGCGGATTCCGCCAGAGCACCTGCCAGTTCGCGCCCGCCCGGCAACCGGCGCGGGAGCAGATCGCCCCTGTCATGATTCGTCCGTCACGACTCGTCCGTGCGATCGGCTTCGCGGATGCGGATGACCGGCGGAGCGGCCGGCTCCGGCGCGGCGGGGGGTGCACCCGATTCGATCTGCCGCTCCGGCGGCACGAGCCGCGGCTCGTCCTGCCCCGAGCTGACGTTCGCGATCACGACGGCGAAGTACGGCAGGAAGATGGCGCCCGCGGCGAAGACCCAGGTGTACCAGGAGTACGGCGTCACCACGACCATGAGGATGAAGCACGTGAGACGCACCGCCATCATGGCGAAGTACTTCGTCATGCGGGTGTGGGCCTCGTCCCGCGGCGCGCGAGGGAGCGAAGTCGCCGATTGCGGCGTGTGCGGTTTCACGGTGTATCCCGACGTGTTCTGGTGCTTCCAGCGTACGCCTGCGCACCGGGCATGGCTCCGGTCAGGAGGTGGAGAAGCCGGTCGTCGAACCTGCCACGGCGATCAGACCGAAGAAGATGATGACGCCGATGATGACGAGCGCGAGTCCCGCCCAGCCGACGATGACGCCCGCGAGCGCCATGCCCCGACCCTTCTCGCCGGTCTGCTTGATCTGGTTCAGCGCGATGTGGCCCATGATGGCGCCGGCGAGCGATCCGACGAACGGCAGGATCCAGATGAAGCCGGCGATCGAGGCGATCAAGGACACGATCGAGAGCGTGTTCGTCTTCTGCGCCGCCGCGTACCCGCCGTAGGCGTACGGGTTGGCCGTGCCCGGGTAGGCGGGCGGCTGGTAGGCGCCGGGCGCCGCGTATGGCGGGGTCTGGGCGGCCGGCGGGTAGGCCGGCGGAACGTAGGCCGGGGGCGCGGCGGGCGGCTGTGTGTTCTGGGGCTGCGGGGTGGGCTCGCTCACGGGACTGCTCCTTCTGACCGGGATCTCCAGCGTACCGGTGGGCGCTCACCTGCGCCGCGCGGCGCCGCGGATAGGCTGGTGCGGATTCACCACGAGCAGGGAGCAGCCATGTCCACGGATCGCGTCGTCCTCGTCACCGGCGGAAACCGCGGCATCGGCCGCGCCATCGCCGAGCGCTTCGTCGCCGCCGGATACCGGGTCGCCGTCACCGCCCGCTCCGGCGAGGGCCCCGAGGGGACGCTGACGGTCCGCGCCGATGTCACCGACGCAGCCGCCGTCGATGCGGCGTTCACCGAGGTGGAGCAGCAGCTCGGCCCCATCGGCATCGTGGTCGCGAACGCGGGCGTCACGAAGGACACCCTCCTGCTGCGGATGACCGAGGACGATTTCGACTCCGTCCTGGCCACGAACCTGGGCGGCACGTTCCGCGTCGTCAAGCGCGCCGCGAAAGGGATGCTGCGCGCCAAGTGGGGGCGCGTCATCCTCATCTCCAGCGTCGTCGGCCTGTACGGCTCGGCCGGACAGGTCAACTACTCCTCGTCCAAGAGCGGACTCGTCGGCTTCGCGCGATCGCTGACACGTGAGCTCGGCGGCCGCGGCATCACCGCCAACGTCGTCGCCCCGGGCTTCATCGAGACGGACATGACCGCGGAGCTGCCGGAGGCGACTCAGGCGGAGTACCGGAAGAACATCCCGGCGGGACGCTTCGCGACCGCCGACGAGGTCGCCGGGGTCGTCGCATGGCTCGCGTCGGATGACGCCGCGTACATCTCCGGCGCGGTCATCCCCGTCGACGGCGGCCTGGGCATGGGGCACTGAACCTGCATCGTCGCCTCATGGGGTGTCGTCGTCGCCGATCGCGGCGATGATCGCCTGCGCCAGCCGCTCCGGCTGCGTGAACTGCGGCCAGTGCGCCGTGCCGAGCTTGACGACCCGTGCGTTCGCGATGGCGCCGAACTCCGCACCGTACGCTCCCCACCCCGCGACCGCCTGACGGAACTCATCCTCCGCCATCCCGCCCATCAGCAGGGTCACCGGGACGCCGAAGCGCCGATCGCCGGTCAGGGCGAGCGGATCGGTCGGCACCCGCGCGGGCACCGACCGGGTCCGCGGCGCCGTCGCGGCGCGGGTGGCCTCATCGATGTCCCACACGTCCTCGTCCTCGAAGAAGTCCCACCCCGGGAAGGGGATCACGCCGTCGACCACGGGGAACTCCGAGATCCCGGAGCCCGGCGGAGGCGGGACGGTGTCGACGAAGACGACCCGGTGGACGCGGTCGGGGCGGGCGTCGGCCGCGCCCCACGCGACGTTGCCGCCGCCGCTGTGACCGACGAGGACCACGGGGCCCGGCAGCGCGTCGATCTCCGCGACGACCGCCGCCACCCAGTCCGCGATGCCGATGCCGTCGCTGTCCGCGGCGGAGTCCCCCACGCCGGGGAGGGTGAGGGCGTGCGGGGAATGGCCGGCCGCGCGCAGGGGAGGGGAGACGTCGTCCCAGGATGATGCGTCGAGCCAGAGACCGGGGATCAGCAGGATGTCCATGACGGGACGTTACCGCCGACCGCCGACACCGTCAGGGCAGGAGCGGGATGACCTCGGCGAGGTCCACGCGTTCGATGACGAGGTCTGCCTGCGCGCGCACGGCGGGCTTGGCGTTGAAGGCCAGGCCGAGGCCCGCGGCGGCCATCATCCGCAGGTCGTTCGCGCCGTCGCCGATCGCGATCGTCCGGGCCAGGGGCACGCCGTACGCCGCGGCCCATCCCCGCAGCGCCGCTGCCTTGCCCTCGGCATCCACGATCCCGCCGTCCACGACGCCGGTGAGGGCGCCGTCCTCGGCGACCAGCCGGTTGGCGCGCCACACGTCGACGCCCAGCGACGGCGCGACGGTGTCGAGCACCTCGTGGAACCCGCCCGACACGACGGCAGCGACGCCGCCGCGCGCGTGGATCGCCTCGATCAGCGGCACGACGCCGGGTGTCGGTTCGACGCGGGCGAGGACCCGCGCGAACGCGGCCACCGGGACGCCCGCCAGTGCCTCGACCCGAGAGCGCAGACTCGTGGCGAAATCGACCTCGCCCCGCATCGCGGCCTCCGTCGCGAGCGCCACTTCGGCGCCGCGGCCGGCCTCGTCGGCGATCAGCTCGATGACCTCGTTGCGGATGAGCGTGGAATCGGCGTCGAACACGACGAGGAAGCGGGCGTCAGGCACCCCACCACGCTAGCGCGGCGCTCGCTCAGCCCGTGACGTGGACGTTCTTGCCGACGACGGTGATGCCGCTGTCGGTCACCGTGAACCCGCGGGCGAGGTCACGCGCGCGGTCGACGCCGACGGTCGCACCGGCATCGAGCACGACGTTCTTGTCGAGGATCGCCCGGTGGACGCGGGCGCCCGCGCCCACGTTGACGTGCTCGAAGAGCACCGAGTCGGTGATGGTCGACCCGCCTCCGGCGAGCGTCCACGGCCCGACGACGCTGCGTTCGAGGTGCGTCCCGGACAGCACGGAGCCGAGCGAGACGATCGAGTCGATCGCGTTGCCGATCCGGCCGACGCCGTCCCGCACGAACTTCGCCGGCGGCGAGTTGACGGACTGCGAGTGGATCGGCCAGTCGGTGTTGTACAGGTTGAAGATCGGCAGCGTCGAGATGAGGTCCATGTGGGCGTCGAAGAACGAGTCGATCGTCCCCACATCCCGCCAGTAGTCGCGGTCGCGATCGGTGGACCCCGGGACGTCGTTGCGCTGGAAGTCGTAGACGGCGGCCTCGCCGCGGTTCACGAAGTAGGGGACGATGTCCCCGCCCATGTCGTGGTTCGACGTCGGCAGCTCGCCGTCGGCCTCGACGGCCTCGATGAGCGCGTCGGTGTCGAAGATGTAGTTGCCCATCGAGGCGAGCACCTCGTGCGGGCTGTCCGAGAGTCCCGTCGGGTTCTGCGGCTTCTCCAGGAATTCGCGGATCGTCAGGTTGTCCGCAGGATCCAGATCGATCACGCCGAACTGGTCGGCGAGGGCGATGGGCTGCCGGATGCCGGCCACGGTGGCGCGCGCGCCGGAGGCGATGTGCGCGTCGATCATCTGCTGGAAGTCCATGCGGTAGACATGGTCGGCGCCGATCACCGCGACGATGTCGGGCTTCTCGTCGTGGATGAGGTTCAACGACTGCAGGATCGCGTCGGCCGAACCGGCGAACCAGCGCTTCCCCAGCCGCTGCTGCGCCGGGACGGAGGTGACGTAGGAGTTCAGCAGCGCCGACATCCGCCAGGTCTGCGACACGTGCCGGTCGAGGCTGTGCGACTTGTACTGCGTCAGCACGACGATCTGCTGCAGCCCCGAGTTCACGAGGTTGGAGATCGCGAAGTCGATCAGCCGGTACTGGCCGCCGAAGGGCACGGCGGGTTTCGCGCGGTCCGTGGTCAAGGGCATGAGTCGCTTGCCCTCGCCCCCGGCGAGGATGATTCCGAAGACCTTCGGCGCTGCGGGCATGCCCCCACCCTAGGCCCGGGTTCGCGCTCTGTACTAGTTTCGACACATGCGCGTCGACATCGTCACGAAGGAGTACCCGCCCGAGGTGTACGGGGGAGCGGGAGTCCACGTGACGGAGCTCGTGAAGGCGCTCCGCACCGCCATCGACGTCGAGGTGCGGGCCTTCGGCGCCGACCGCGACGAGCCCGGGACCACCTCCTACGGGGTGCCGGCGGAGCTGTCCGCAGCGAACGCCGCGATCCAGACGCTCGGCACCGACCTGGAGATCGTCGGCGATGTCGCCGGCGCCGAGGTCGTGCACAGCCACACCTGGTACGCGAACTTCGCGGGGCACGTCGCGTCGCTGCTGCACGGCATCCCGCACGTCGTCACCGCGCACTCACTCGAGCCGCTGCGGCCGTGGAAGGCGGAGCAGCTGGGCGGCGGGTACGCCGTGTCCAGCTACATCGAGAAGACCGCCTACGAGGGTGCCGCGGCCGTCGTGGCCGTCAGCGAGGGTATGCGGCAGGACATCCTCCGCAGCTATCCGGCGCTGGACCCCGCGAAGGTCCGGGTCATCTACAACGGCATCGACGTCGAGTCCTGGCGGCCCGTGTCCGACGACGCGCTGCTGGCGCAGTACGGCATCGACCCGTCCCGTCCCTCCGTCGTGTTCGTCGGCCGGATCACGCGGCAGAAGGGCCTGCCGTACTTCCTGCGCGCCGCCGAGCGCCTTCCGCAGGAGGTGCAGGTCGTCCTGTGCGCCGGCGCCCCGGACACCCCGCAGATCATGGCCGAGGTGCAGGAGCTCGTCCGCGGCCTGCAGCAGACGCGCGAGGGCGTCGTGTGGATCGACGACTTCCTCCAGCGCGACCAGCTGTGCGCCATCCTCACCGCCGCGACGACGTTCGTCTGCCCGTCGGTCTACGAGCCGCTCGGGATCGTGAACCTCGAGGCGATGGCCTGCGGCGCCGCGGTCGTGGGCACCGCGACCGGAGGCATCCCCGAGGTCGTCGTCGACGGCGTGACGGGTCGTCTCGTGCCCATCGAGCAGGTGCAGGACGGCACCGGGACGCCCCTGGATCCGGAGCGGTTCGTCGCCGACCTGGCCGCGACGCTCACCGAGGTCGTCTCCGACCCCGAACGCGCGCGCGCCTACGGCGCCGCGGGGCGGGAGCGCGCCGCGCAGGAGTTCAGCTGGGCCGCGATCGCGGACGCCACGGCCGCGCTGTATCGCGAGGTGACCGCCGCCGGCCGATAGGCTGGACGGCATGCCCCAGGTCCTCGATTTCGCCGACGTCGTCGTCCGCCGCAACGCCCGTAACATCGTCGATCACGTGACCTGGACCGTCTCCGACGACCAGCGCTGGGTCGTGCTCGGACCCAACGGGGCCGGCAAGACGACGATCCTGCAGCTTGCCGCGACCCTCATCCACCCGACCTCCGGCGCCGTCACGATCCTCGACGAGCGGCTCGGCCGCACCGACGTCTTCGAGCTGCGGCCCCGCATCGGCTTCGCCTCGTCGGCGATGGCCAAGCGCATCCCGCCGGAGGAGACGGTGCTCGATGTCGTCCTCACGGCCGCGTTCTCGGTGCTCGGCCGCTGGAACGAGGACTACGAGACGATCGACGAGCGCCGGGCGCGCCGCGTGCTGGCCGAGTGGAAGCTCGAGCACCTCGCCGAGCGCACGTTCGGGACACTGTCCGACGGCGAGCAGAAGCGCGTGCAGATCGCCCGCTCGGTCATGACCGACCCGGAGCTGCTGCTCCTCGACGAGCCGGCTGCCAGCCTCGACCTCGGCGCCCGCGAGGAGCTGCTCGGCCTCCTCGGCGGCTACGCGCAGGCCCCCACCACGCCCGCCATGATCATGGTGACCCACCACGTCGAGGAGGTGCCGGTCGGCTTCACGCACGCCCTGCTCCTGCGCGACGGCGCGATCGTCGCCGCCGGGCCCATCGCCGAGACGCTCACGGGGGAGAACCTCACCGCGACGTTCGGCGTGGAGATCGCGCTCTCCGAGGACGGCGGACGCTTCGCCGCGCGCGCGGCATCCTGAACCTGATAGAATCTCTCTTTGGTGCGTTCGCACCGCAGACTTTGACCGTCCTGGCCAAATCCAGGACACCCGGCTAGAGGACCATCATGAAGACTGACATCCACCCCGACTACCAGGCCGTCGTTTTCCGCGACCTGGGTTCCGGCGACACCTTCCTCACCCGTTCGACGGTGACCAGCGACAAGACCATCGAGCTCGACGGCGTGACCTACCCCGTCGTCGACGTCGAGATCTCGTCCGCGTCGCACCCGTTCTACACGGGCAAGCAGCGCATCATGGACTCCGCCGGCCGCGTCGAGAAGTTCAACCAGCGCTTCAAGAACTTCGGCTCCAAGTAAGCAGCCGTCCTCGAAGGCCCCGCTCCGGCGGGGCCTTCGTCGTGCCCGCGGTCCGTTAGCGTGGGCGGCATGGCCGTCCGTCGATCCGTGCTCCTCGTGCCTCTCCTCGCCCTGCTGGCGCTGACCGCCGGCTGCGCCGTGACGCTGGATGCCGCCCCGTCGGCGTCCGCGTCGCCGACCGCCGCCTGCCCGGAGCAGGACGGCGTGCCGCTCCCGGAAGGCTGCGCGGGCTACGATCCGGATGCCGCGATGGCCCAGAACGACATGTACCGGCAGCGCCTGGCGCTGGGGGCGGAGGCGCAGGCGGCGAACGAACGCCTCGTCGGGCCCATCACCCTCGCCCTCGAGGAGCTCCGCACGGCAGACGGGGGCTTCACCGAAGACGACGTGCGCGCCGCCCTGGCGGAGGCCGGAGCCGCGGCGATCCAGACCCGCACGGGGGCCGGCGACGTCCTGTTCGGGGCGGCGGGACCGGTCGGCGGCTGCGTCTACGGGGCCGTCGAGGCGGAGCGCGTCACCGTCGAGGTGGGCGGCATCATCATGGACGGCGGCTGCCTCCCGGCCCAGTGAGTGCGGGCGGCGGACGGCCGGGTTCAGTCGATCCGCCCGGTTCAGGCGGATTCGTGCCGGATCTGCCTGACTGCGGCGGAATGCCTGACTGCGGCTCGGAGCCCGACGACGGCCGGATGCGCGCCCGGCCGTGTGAGCGCGGGCGCCGGACGGCCGCCGGTCAGCGGATCGGCCAGCTGCCGTCCACGGCGTCCTCGGCGTCGAGCCGGCCGATGCGGATGAAGTACTCCGTCAGGCTCTCCGCCTGCGCCCGGGCCCAGCCGATCTGCTGCGTGTGCAGCTCGTGCACGGTCGGCGGCAGCGCGAAGCGTGCGGCGAGGGCCTGCGCCACCCGTCCCGCGGCGATCGCGTCGGCCGCTGCATCGTGCGCGCCCTCCAGCGTCACGGCGTAGTGCGCCGCGACCACCTCCAGTGTCCGCTTGCCGCGGCGGTACCGGTCGTAGGTCTTGTCCAGGACGAGCGGGTCGATGACCGGTGCGGGATCGAGGATCGGCGGGATGCCGTGCCGGAGCGCCTCGTGCTTGAGCAGGGAGAAGTCGTACGGCGCGTTGTACGCGACGACGGGGATGCCGGCGTCCAGGAGCGCACGGAGGGCATCCACGATCTCCGCGACCACTGCGGCCGCCGGTCGTCCCTCCGCCCGTGCGCGCGCCGTCGTGATGCCGTGCACGGCGGTCGCGCCGGCCGGGATCTCCACGCCGGGATCGGCGAGCCAGCCGTGCGCGCGCACGACGCCGCCGTCGGCGTCGAGCAGCCCGACGTGCGCCGTCACGATCCGGTCGGTCGTGACGTCGACACCGGTCGTCTCCAGGTCGAAGACGCCGATCGCCTGCGCCCAGCCGGGAAGGGCGGGGGCGGGAGCCGGCGCCTGGTCCTGTTCCCACGCGTCGTCCCAGAGGGCGAGCGGCTCGGGCTGCCACATGTCCATGCTCCGACGCTAGGTCCTGACGCCGACACGGCGGGGGAGCCGCGCCGCACTCGTAGACTCGACGGGTGACCGCTCCGCACCCGTACGCCGATCTGCTCGCCGCGATCCCCGTGCGGCGGCGCGAGGTCGCGGTGCTCGGCGGGACCACGGCGTACTGGGTCTACGGTCCGGAGGACGCCGCCGTCACCGTCGTCGCGGTGCACGGCTTCCGCGGCGAGCATCACGGCCTCGAGCCGGTCGTCGCCCACCTCGACGGCATCCGCGTCATCTCACCCGATCTCCCGGGCTTCGGCGAGACCGCACCGGTCCCGGGCCGCCGGCACACGCTCGACCTCTACGCCGAATGGCTCACGGCCTTCGCTGCCGCCGTCGCCCCGGGCGCGGAGATCCTCGGGCACTCCTTCGGCTCCATCGTCGCCGCCGCCGCCGTGGCGCGTGGGCTGCCGACGCCGCGCGTCATCCTCGTGAACCCCATCGGCGCGCCCGCCCTGGAGGGTCCGCGCGGGATCCTCACGCGCCTCGCCGTCTTCTACTACTGGGCGGGCGCGCGCCTCCCGCGTCGCCTGGGTGAGGCGGTGCTGCGCAGCCGCCTCGTCGTGCGGATCATGAGCGTCTCGATGGCCAAGACGAGCGACCGCGCGCTGCGCGCCTTCATCCACGACCAGCACGACACGTACTTCTCCCGGTTCGCCGATCGCGACGTCCTGCACGACGCGTTCGTGGCGTCGGTGTCCAACGACGTGCGCGCCTTCGCGCCGGCGATCGCGCAGCCGACGCTGCTGATCGCCGCCGTGCGCGACGACATCACGCCCATCGAGGCGGAGCGGCACCTGCAGACGCTGTTTCCGCAGGCCGAGCTCGTCGAGATCGACGACGTCGGCCACCTCATCCACTACGAGACGCCGCGGGTCGCGGCATCCGCCGTCAGGCGCTTTCTCGCGCCTTCCGGCGGCGGTACGCGTTGACGTTCATGCGGTTTCCGCAGTTGCCGGTGTCGCAGTAGCGCTTCGAGCCGTTCTTCGAGTAGTCCACGTACACCGATCGGCAGTCGTCGGCGTCGCACACCCGCACCCGGTCGTACATGTCCGAGCGGATGACGTCGACGAACGCCATGGCCGCCTCCACGAGGATGCGCGTGGCGAGCGGGGCGCCCTCGTCGGTGGCGTGGATGTGCCAGTCGTACGAGTCGTGGATGACGAGCTGCGGCAGCGCCCGCCCGTCGCGGAGCATCGCGTTCACGAGCGGGACGGCACCCGCCCGGTCGGCCTGCCACAGGGCGTGCAGGCGGGGACGGATGCCGCGCAGAGCCGCGAGCTCCTCCGCGTCGCGGCGCATCGACCCCGTGTAGGGGAACTCGGTGAGGAACGCGGCCAGATCGGACTGATCGGCGAGGTGGTCGACGCCCTCGAAATCGGTCTCGGGGAGCGTGTTCACGAGGGCGGTCGCGGCTCGGAGGGACAATTCCGTGTCACGGATGAAAACCATCTTGACTCCTGACGCTCGCGGGCAGTACCGTCACCAGTGTAAACACAGTTCACCCCTGACAGTCGAGGACCGACGGTGACCCAGACGGCAGCCCTGCCCCTCATCCCCGCCCCGGGCGCGCCCGCGGGCGCCGTCTCCGTCGCCACCTTGGTCACCACGGCGCCGGACCGCCGGGCGAGCGGCATCGTCCTCGCCGTCGTCTCGGCCCTCGCGTTCTCCTCCAGCGGGCCGCTGGTCAAACCCCTCCTGGAAGCGGGGTGGTCGTTGTCGGCCGCGCTGATCGTGCGGATGGGCCTCGCGGGGCTCATCCTCTCGCCCATGCTGGTCCGGGTCGTCCTGCGGGAGCGGTCCTTCCTGCGGCGGCACTGGCCGTCGCTCCTCGCCTTCGGGCTCATCCCCGTCGCGGGCTGCCAGCTGCTGTTCTTCTCCGCGATGCAGCGGATGCCGGTGGCCGTGGCGCTGCTCATCCAGTACCTCGCGCCGGTGTTCCTCGTCGCCTTCGTATGGCTGCGGACGCGGCGCGCGCCCTCCGCCCTGGTCCTCGCCGGATCCGCCGTCGCGGTCGTGGGGCTCGTGCTCGTCGTCGACGTCGTGGGGGCGCGGTTCGATCTCCTCGGCACCCTGTTCGCGCTCGCGGCGGCGATCTGCGTGTGCGTCTACTTCGTCATGTCCGAGCGCACCGGCGACGACCTGCCGCCGCTCGCCCTCGCCTCCGGAGGGCTGCTCGTGGGGGCGGTGTTCATGGCGGTGCTCGCCGTCACCGGCATCCTGCCCTTCGCCGCTCCCGCCGTCACGGTCGCCTTCCACGGCGTCGCGCTGCCCGGCATCGTCCCCCTGCTGTTCGTCGGCGCCGTCGGGACGACCCTCGGCTACGCGCTCGGCGTCGTCGCCGTTCCGCGCGTCGGATCGCGCCTGGCGTCCTTCATCGGCCTGTCCGAGGTGCTCTTCGCGCTCGCCTTCGCGTGGCTGCTGCTCGGGGAGGCGCCCGCGCCGATCCAGTTCGCCGGCGGTGCGCTCATCCTCGTCGGCGTCGTGCTCGTGCGGATGGATGCCGGGGGGGTCAGCGCTCCCGTCGAGCCTCTTCCAGCAGGGGCCGCACCCGATAGCCGATGACCTCGCCCATGACGAGCGAGGTCTCGGTGCGCTCGACGCCCTCGATCGCGAGGATGCGGGCGTCGACATCGAACAGGTGCTGTGTGTCGCGGGCGGCGACGCGGACCAGCAGATCGACCTGACCGCTGAGGCCGTGCGCCTGCAGCACCTCGGGGATGAGGGCGAGCTCCGTCGTGATCCGCGGGAGGTGGGCCTGGTGCACCGTGACGCTCAGCATGGCCTCGATGGGGAAGCCGAGCTCGGCCGGCGCCATGGCGCGCTCGAAGGAGAGGAACACGCCGGAGCGGTCGAGCTTGGCCATGCGCGCCTGCACCGTGTTGCGCGAGAGCCCGAGGCGCTCGCTGAGCGCGACCACGGTGGCCCGGTGGTCATCGGCGAGCGCGTTCAGCAGCTCCAGATCGACGTGGTCCAAAGATCCCATAGTGCGAAACAATAGCAGGCCTTGCGCGCCGCGCTTTGGCAACATGCTCAACCCCCGACGGGATGCTTGAGCTAGGTGCGATGCGGACGTACTCTCTGGTCAGCCGGCGACGATGCCGGCGCTCTGGATCGGCCGACGTCCACAAGACCCTCGGCCGGGAACAGGAGGGATGACGATGACGCACACCCTGAACCCCTCGGTCGAGACCTCGACCGACCTGGACGACCTCGCCCGGCTGCTCACACCCGACGGGCGGCGCATCTCCGATCGGCAGCTCGACCCGTGGGTCGAGGACCTCGACCCGGAGGCCCTCCGCGGCCTGTACCGCGACATGGCGCTGCTGCGCCGCCTCGACGCCGAGGGCGTCGCGCTGCAGCGTCAAGGGCAGCTCGGGCTGTGGGCGCCCGCGCAGGGCCAGGAGGCCGTGCAGATCGGGACCGCGCGGGCCTGCCGGGCCGATGACTTCCTCTTCCCGAGCTACTGCGAGCTCGGCGTCCAGCTGGTCCGCGGCGCGAAGCCGGCGGACTTCATCCTCGCCTGGCGCGGCGAGATGCACTCGACCTACAACCCCTACGAGCTCAACACCGCCACGCCGCAGATCATCATCGGCGCGCAGACGCTGCACGCCGTCGGCTACGCGATGGGCATCCAGCGCGACGGGGAGGATCAGGTCGCCGTGGCCTACTTCGGCGACGGGGCGACGAGCCAGGGCGACGTCAACGAGGCGATGGTGTTCGCCTCGTCCTTCCGCTCGCCCGTCGTGTTCGTCTGCTCGAACAACCAGTGGGCGATCTCGGAGCCCGTCACGGTGCAGGCGAAGTTCCCCATCGCCGGCCGCGCTCCCGGGTTCGGCATCCCGAGCCTCCGCGTGGACGGCAACGATGTCTTGGCGTGCCTCGCCGCCATGCGGTGGGCCCTCGACCACGCCCGCACCGGCAAGGGACCCGTCTTCATCGAGGCCGTGACCTACCGGATGGGTCCGCACACCACCTCGGACGACCCGACCCGGTACCGTTCCGCCGAGGAAGTCGAGGCCTGGCGCCGCAAGGACCCGCTGACCCGGCTCGAAGCGCTGCTGCGCTCCCAGGGGGCGTTCGACGACGAGTTCGTCGCCGAGGTGCAGGCCGACGCGGATCGGTTCACGGCCGGCATGCGGGAGGCGGCGCTCACCGCCGTCACCCGCCCCGCGATCGAGGTGCTCGACGACGTCTACGCCGAGCCGCACACGGGCCTGGACGAGCAGCGCACGCGGTTCGCCGCGTACCTCGCCGGCTTCGAGAGTGAAGGAGAGGCGTCATGACCCAGCTGACGATGGGCAAGGCCCTCGGCGCGGGACTGCGGCGGGCGATGGCCGACGACGACCGCGTCGTCGTGATGGGCGAGGATGTCGGCAAGCTCGGCGGCGTCTTCCGCATCACCGACGGCCTGCAGGCCGAGTTCGGCGCGATGCGGGTCATCGACACGCCGCTGGCGGAGTCCGGGATCATGGGCACGGCGGTGGGACTGGCCTTCCGCGGCTACCGGCCCGTCGTGGAGATCCAGTTCGACGGCTTCGTGTACCCCGCATTCGACCAGATCGTCTGCCAGGTCGCGAAGCTGCACTACCGCACCCGCGGCAACGTCACCATGCCGATCACGATCCGCATCCCGTGGGCCGGGGGCGTCGGGGCGGCGGAGCACCACTCCGAGTCGCCCGAGGCGTACTTCGTGCACACCTCCGGGCTGCGCGTCGTGGCGGTCTCCAACCCGCAGGACGCCTACGTCATGCTGCGCCAGGCGATCGCCTGCGACGACCCGGTCGTGTTCTTCGAACCCAAGCGGCTCTACCACACGAAGGGCCAGGTCGATCTCGACGGCGACATCGCCGACACCGCCCCCATGGGCGTCGCGCGCGTCGTCCGGGAGGGCTCCGACGTCACGCTCCTCACCTACGGCGCGCAGGTCGCGACGGCGCTGGACGCCGCCGAGGCGGCCGAGGACGACGGCGTCTCCCTCGAGGTCATCGACCTCCGCTCGATCTCGCCGGTGGACTACGCCACCGTCACGGCCTCGGTCCGCAAGACCGGGCGCGTCGTCGTCACCCACGAGGCGGCGCGGGAGGCGGGCGTCGGCGCCGAGCTCATCGCGAGCATCACGGAGAAGTGCTTCCACTACCTCGAGTCCGCCCCCGTCCGCGTGACGGGCCACGACATCCCCTACCCGCCGGCGAAGCTGGAGAAGCATCACGTGCCCGACCTCGACCGCATCCTGGACGGCGTCGACCGGGTGCTGGACCGCCCGAACAGTCTCTCGGAGGTGCCGCGGTGATCGTCGAGTTCCGCTTGCCCGACCTGGGGGAGGGCCTCCCCGAGGCGGAGATCGTGCAGTGGCACGTCGCCGTGGGCGATACTGTGACCCTCAACCAGACCATCGCCGACGTGGAGACCGCGAAGGCGATCGTCGAGCTGCCCTCGCCGTACGCCGGCACCGTCCGGGAGCTGCGGCACGCGGACGGCGACGTCGTCGCGGTGGGCGACGTGCTCATCGCGTTCGAGGTCGCCGGCGCCGAGCCGGATGCCGCATCCGCCGCCCCGTCCGCGCCGGCCGCCCCGGCCACCCCGGCGGAACCCGCCGCAGCCGCGTCGGAGGAGTCCGCCCAGCCGAACCTCGTCGGGTACGGCGCGGCGCCGCGCGGCGCCGCCCGCCCGCAGCGGCGTGCCCGCGTCGGCGCGCGCGCGGCGGCGACCGACACCGCGGTCCTCGAGGCCGCGCCGCACGACGTCGTGACGGCCTCGCCCCCGGACGACACGCGGCACGAGCGGCCCCGGTCGACCCCGCCGGTCCGGAAGCTCGCGAAGGACCTCGGCATCGACCTCGCGCTCGTCGAGGCCTCCGGCGCGACGGGGATCATCACGCGCGCCGACGTGGAGGCGTTCGCCGCCCGCACGGCGCCCGCGGAATCCGCCGCGACCGCCGCCCGCCCCGCCGCGCCGCGCGTCGAACGCGGCGAACGCGAGACCCGCATCCCGATCCGGGGCGTCCGCAAGCACACGGCGGAGGCGATGGTGCGGAGCGCCTTCACGGCCCCGCACGTCACGACGTTCCTGACGATCGACGTCACGGCCACGACGCGTCTCCTCGCCGGGCTGAAGGCCGACCGCCGGCTCGCCGACCACCGGATCGGCATCCTCGCTGTCGCGGCGAAAGCCGTCTGCCTGGCCCTCGCCGCGCACCCCGAACTCAACTCGCGGTGGGACGAGGCCGCCGGCGAGATCGTCCAGTACCACTACGTGAACCTCGGCATCGCCGCGGCCACCGAGCGCGGACTCGTCGTGCCGAACGTGAAGGATGCCGACGGGCTGACCCTCGTCGAGCTGTCCGATGCGATCGGCGACCTCGCCGAGACGGCGCGCGCCGGCAAGGCGGGTCTCGACGTCCTCACCGGCGGGACCTTCTCCATCACGAACTTCGGCGTGTTCGGGATGGATGCGGGAACCCCCATCCTCAACCCCGGGGAGGCCGGCATCCTCGGTCTCGGCGCCGTGCGCCGCCGCCCGTGGGAGCACAAGGGCGAGATCGCGCTGCGGGATGTGCTCACCCTGAGCCTGTCGTTCGACCACCGCCTCGCCGACGGCGAGCAGGGGTCGCTGTTCCTCCGCGACGTCGCCGACGTGCTGGGCGACCCGGGGCGGGCGATGCTGCTGCGGTGACCCGGGCCGGCTCAGTGCGCGGTGGCGAGTGCGGCGTGCGCCATCGTGGCAAGGAGCGCCCGGACGGCGTCGTCGTCCGGCGCGTCGCGGAGGCCGCGCACGCTGTGCGGCGTCGAGTTGATGAGGCCGAATCCGGCGTGCGCGCGCACGCGCAGGTCGCCGGGGGAGCGATGCGGATGCAGGTCCGACAGGACGTCGGTCCACACCTCGACGTACTCCCGCTGCAGGCGGCGGACGCGGTGGCGGTCCTCGTCGTCGAGGCGGGCGAGGTCGCGATCCTGCACGCGGATGACGTCGGCGGCGTCCAGCGCGAAGTCGACGTGGAAGGCGATGAGGCCGCGGAGCCGCCCATCCGCGTCGTCGTGCGCGGCGATGACGGCGCGGCCGCCGGTGAGCAGGTCCTCGCTCGCGCGCAGCAGGATGCGGCCGAGGAGCGCGCGCTTGCTCGCGAAGTGCCGGTACACGGCGGGACCCGTGATGCCCACGGCCGCGCCGAGGTCCTCCAGGCTCACGCCGTCGAACCCGTTCTCGGCGAACAGCGCCGCGGCTGCGCGCAGCAGCGCCTCGTGGCGGTCGGCCTTCGCGCGCTCGCGCGGGGTCGCGGTCACCGCGCCGGTGGCGGTGGAGGGGGACGGAGAACGCCTTGCCATGTCAGTTAATCCTCGCTAACCTAGGTGCTCTCAGTTAGTGCACACTAACCGATGGATCGGCTCGGCGCCACTGTCCGCCGTCCCGGTCCGCCGACATCGATGGAGATGCCATGGCCACTCTCACGAGCGCCCTCGTCCGCGACGCGCAGTTCGCGCGCCGGCAGGAGGCGCAGCAGGAGGCCGCCGACCGGCTGCGCGACCGTCTCGCCGCCGTCGCCCTGGGCGGTCCGGCGGCCTCCCGGGAGCGCCATGTCGCCCGCGGCAAGCTCCTCCCGCGCGACCGCGTCACACGGCTGCTCGACGAGGGGAGCCCGTTCCTCGAGCTGGCCCCGCTCGCGGCGGAAGGGCTCTACGACGGTGAGGCGCCCGCCGCCGGGGTCATCGCCGGTATCGGTCTCGTGCACGGGCGGCACGTCATGGTGGTGTGCAACGACGCCACCGTCAAGGGCGGCACCTACTACCCCATGACCGTCAAGAAGCACCTCCGGGCGCAGGAGGTCGCGCTGGAGAACCGCCTGCCGTGCATCTACCTCGTCGACTCCGGTGGCGCGTTCCTGCCGATGCAGGACGAGGTCTTCCCCGACCGCGATCACTTCGGCCGCATCTTCTACCACCAGGCGCGGCTGTCCGCCGCCGGTATCCCGCAGATCGCGGCCGTCCTCGGCTCCTGCACCGCGGGCGGCGCGTACGTCCCGGCGATGAGCGACGAGACCGTCATCGTGCGCGGCCAGGGCACGATCTTCCTGGGCGGCCCGCCGCTCGTGAAGGCTGCGATCGGTGAGGTCGTGACGGCCGAGGAGCTCGGCGGGGGAGAGCTGCACGCGCGCACGTCGGGCGTCGTCGACCATCTCGCCGAGGACGACGAGCACGCCCTGGAGATCGTCCGCGACATCGTGAAGACCCTCCCTGCACCCGCCGCGCCGGTCTGGGAGGTCCTTCCCACCGCACCGCCGGCCGTGGACCCGACGGAGCTGTACGGCGCCGTCCCCACCGACGTCAACCAGCCGTACGACGTGCGCGAGGTGATCGCGCGCCTCGTCGACGACAGCGCCTTCCACGAGTTCAAGCGCGAGTACGGCGACACGCTCGTCACCGGCTTCGCCCGCATCCACGGGCATCCCGTCGGGATCGTCGCGAACAACGGCATCCTGTTCCGCGAGTCCGCCCTCAAGGGCGCGCACTTCATCGAACTGTGCGATCAGCGGGGCGTGCCGCTGCTGTTCCTGCAGAACATCTCCGGCTTCATGGTGGGGCGGGATGCCGAAGCCGGCGGGATCGCGAAGGACGGCGCGAAGATGGTGACGGCCGTCGCGACGACCCGCGTCCCCAAGCTCACCGTCATCATCGGCGGGTCGTTCGGCGCCGGGAATTACTCGATGTGCGGGCGTGCCTACTCGCCGCGCTTCCTGTGGTCGTGGCCCGCGAGCCGCATCTCGGTGATGGGCGGTCCGCAGGCGGCCTCCGTGCTGTCCACGGTGAAGGCCGATCAGCTCGCCGCGCGCGGCGAGGAGTGGGATGTCGACGCGCGCGCGGCGTTCGAAGCCCCCATCCGCAAGCAGTTCGAGGAGCAGGGCGACCCGCTCTACGCCACGGCACGGCTGTGGGACGACGGCATCATCGACCCGCTCGACACCCGCGACGTGCTCGGGCTCGCCCTCGACGTCGTCTCCCGCGCCCCGCTGCCCGAACCGCGCTTCGGCGTCTTCCGGATGTGACGCGATGACCCTCTTCGACACCGTCCTCGTCGCCCACCGCGGCGAGATCGCCCGCCGCATCATCCGGACGCTCCGGGCCCTCGGCATCCGCTCGGTCGCCGTCTACAGCGACGCCGACGCCGGCGCCCCGCACGTCCGCGAGGCCGACGTCGCCGTGCGGCTGGGGCCCGCCCCGGCCGTGCAGTCCTATCTCGACGGGAAGGCGGTCCTCCGCGCCGCGCGCGAGACCGGCGCGCAGGCCATCCACCCCGGCTACGGGTTCCTCTCCGAGAACGCCGACTTCGCGCGGGCCTGCCGGGCGGCCGGGATCGTCTTCATCGGACCCGACGTCCGTGCCCTGGAGGTCATGGGGGACAAGATCCGCGCCAAGGCGCAGGTCGCCGGCAGCGGCGTCCCGATCGTGCCGGGGTTCAGTGCCGCGGGCCTGGACGACGCCGCGATCGCCGCCCAGGCGGCCGAGGTCGGCCTGCCCCTCCTCGTCAAGCCCTCGGCGGGCGGCGGCGGCAAGGGCATGCAGATCGTCGGGACGCTCGACGAGCTCCCCGAGGCCCTCGCAGCCGCGCGGCGCGTCGCGGCGAGCGCGTTCGGCGACGACACGCTGCTGCTGGAACGGCTCATCGAGAGGCCCCGGCACATCGAGGTGCAGGTGCTCGCCGACGCGCACGGCGGCATCCTGCATCTCGGCGAACGCGAATGCACGCTGCAGCGCCGGCATCAGAAGGTCATCGAGGAGGCGCCGTCGCCGCTCGTCGATCCCGCCATGCGGGCCCGGCTCGGCGCCGCCGCGTGCGCCGCCGCCGCGAGCGTCGACTACCGCGGCGCCGGGACGGTGGAGTTCCTCGTCCCCGGCGACCGGCCCGACGAGTGCTTCTTCATCGAGATGAACACGCGCCTGCAGGTCGAGCACCCGGTGACCGAGCTCGTCACGGGCATCGACCTGGTCGAGCAGCAGCTGCGGATCGCCGCGGGGGAGCCTCTCGCCTTCGCGCAGGATGACGTGCGGTTCCACGGCCACGCGATGGAGGCGCGCGTGTACGCGGAGAGCCCCGAGCGCGGGTTCCTCCCGGCGACCGGCGACGTGCTCACGTGGCGGGCGGCGGCGGGCGTCCGCACCGACGCCGGCGTGGAGTCCGGCTCCGCCGTCACGGCCGACTACGACCCCATGATCGCGAAGGTCATCGCGCACGGCGACGACCGCGCCGTCGCGCTGGACCGGCTCGATGCCGCCCTCGCCGACACGGTCCTCCTCGGCGTCGACACGAACATCAGTTTCCTCCGGCGCCTCCTCGCCGACCCCGCCGTGCGCGCCGGCGACCTGGACACGGGCCTCATCGACCGGATGCCGGCGCCCGAGCCCGACCCGCCGGCTGCGGATGCGCTCGCCGCCGCGGCGGCGGCCCTGCCGCAGCCGACGACGCCCGGGGTCTGGGGCGCGCTCCGAGGCTGGCGGGAGGGCGGGCGGCGCGAGCCCCGCACCGTGCTGCTGCGCGACGACGCCGATGTGCTGCATCGCGCGGTGGCCGGTGCGGACGCGGCGGCCGACGTCGCCGTGGATGCCGACGGCGCCGTCTGGGTCCACGCCGATGGTGCGACGCATCGCCTGCTCCCGGTGACCCGGGAGGCTGCGCTCGCCGAGCGCCTCGCCGACCGAGGCCGCGACGCGGGGGCGGAGAGCCCCGAGCTGCGCGCCCCCATGCCCGGGACCGTCGTGGCCGTGCACGTCGCCGACGGCGCGATCGTGGCATCCGGCGACCGTCTCGTGACGGTCGAGGCGATGAAGATGGAGCACTCCGTGACGGCGCCGCACGCCGGCGTCGCACGCGTGCACGCGGTCGTCGGCGCGCAGGTGCGCCGCGACGAACTGCTGGCCGAGGTGGCCGCCGAGACCCGGGAGGGAACCGATGACGATTGACCTGTCCACGTACGGACTCGAGGAGGAGCAGCTCGAGCTCGCCCGGCTCGTGCGCGCCTTCGCCGACGAGGTCGTCGCGCCCCAGGCGTATGAGGCCGACCGCACGAAGACGCTGCCCCTCGACGTCGTCGCGCAGATGGGCGACCTCGGCCTGTTCGGCCTGCCGTTCCCCGAGGAGGTCGGGGGACAGGGCGGCGACTACCTCACCCTGTGCCTCGCGATCGAAGCGCTCGGCCGCGTCGACCAGTCGGTCGCGATCACCCTCGAGGCCGGCGTCAGCCTCGGCGCCATGCCGGTGTTCCGCTTCGGCACCGACGCGCAGCGCGCCGAGCTGCTGCCCGACCTCCTCGCCGGCCGCGCGCTCGCCGGGTTCGGGCTCACGGAGCCGGAGGCGGGGTCGGACGCCGGCGCCACCCGCACGACGGCGCGGCTGGAGGGCGGCGAGTGGGTCATCGACGGCGCGAAGCAGTTCATCACGAACTCCGGCACGGCCATCACCCGCTTCGTCACGGTCACCGCCGTCACGGGCGAGGCCGGCGGGCGCAAGGAGATCTCCACGATCATCGTCCCCAACGGGACTCCGGGCTTCACGGTCGAGCCGGGCTACGACAAAGTCGGCTGGCACGCGAGCGACACGCATCCGCTCACCTTCTCCGGCGCCCGCGTGCCGGAGGCGAACCTGCTGGGCGAGCGCGGACGCGGGTTCGCGAACTTCCTGCACATCCTCGACGAGGGGCGCATCGCGATCGCCGCCCTCTCCACGGGGGCGGCGGAGGGATGCCTGGAGGCGGCCACCGACTACGCCCGCAGCCGCACCGTCTTCGGTGAGGCCCTGTCCACTCGTCAGTCGATCCAGTTTCTGCTGGCCCGGATGCAGCAGCGCGTGCATGTCGCGCGGCTCGCGTGGCTGCACGCGGCGCGCCTCCGGGACGCCGGGCAGCCGTTCAAGACGGAGGCCGCGATCGCGAAGCTGACCGCGAGCGACGCCGCGATGGACAACGCCCGCGACGCGACGCAGATCTTCGGCGGCAACGGGTTCATGAACGAATACCCGGTCGCCCGGCACTACCGCGACTCGAAGATCCTGGAGATCGGCGAGGGCACCTCCGAGGTGCAGCTGCTCGTCATCGCCCGTGCTCTGGGCGTCGTGTGAAACCGGTACGGTGACAGCGTGACCGAGATCCTGCAGCGCGGCCGGTACGTCGAAGAGCTCGAGGTGGGCGACGTCTTCCACCATCGGCCCGGACGCACCGTCACCGAAGCCGACAACGTCCTGTTCTCCGCCCTCACGATGAACACGCAGGCGCTGCACCTGGATGCCGCGTACGCGGCCACCCAGGAGTTCGGCGAACGCCTCATGAACTCGATGTGGACGCTCGCGACGATGGTCGGGGCCTCCGTCGCGCAGGTGACCCAGGGGACCCTCGTGGCGCAGCTCGGCCTGTCGGACATCTCCTTCCCGGCGCCGCTGCTGCACGGCGACACGCTGTACGTCGACACGGAGATCGTCGACAAGCGGCTGTCGCGGTCGCGGCCCGGTCAGGGCCTCGTGACGATGCGGCACACCGGACGCAACCAGCACGGCACGGTCGTGGCCACCGCGACGCGCGTCGCGCTCATGCTCTGCACGCCCGCGGAGGACGCGTCGTGACGGCCTTCGCGATGGGCCCGGCGCTGCTGTTCTGCCCCGCCGACCGGCCGGAGCGGTTCACGAAGGCGGCGGAGCGGGCGGACGGCGTCATCCTCGACCTGGAGGACGCCGTCTCGGCGGACGCGAAGGCGTTCGCCCGCGGCGCCGTCATGGAATCCGACCTCGACCCGGAGCGCACCGTCGTGCGCGTCAACGCGCTCGACGGCGCGCACATCGAGTCGGACCTCGCGACCCTGTCGCTGACGGACTACCGCACGGTCATGGTCGCCAAGGCCGAGTCCGCCAAGCAGATCGCGCGCCTCGACCCCCGCTTCGCCGTGATCGCGCTCTGCGAGACGGCGCGCGGCGTCGTCGCGGCCGAGAAGATCGCGGCGCTCGAGAACGTCGTGGGGCTCATGTGGGGCGCGGAGGACCTCGTGGCCTCGCTCGGCGGGACGTCGAGCCGCAAGCCCAAGGGCGGGTACCGCGACGTCGCACGGCACGCCCGCGCACGGGTCCTGCTCGCCGCCGGCGCGCGCGGCAAGGCCGCGATCGACGCCGTGCACCTGGACATCGCCGACCAGAAGGGACTCGCGCGGGAGGCTGCGGACGCGGCGGCCAGCGGGTTCGCGGCGACCGCCTGCATCCACCCCGACCAGGTGCCGGTGATCCGCGCCGCCTACCGGCCCGACCCCGGCGCGGTCGCCTGGGCGCGGGAGGTCCTCGCCGCCGCGGAGGGGCAGCGCGGCGTGTTCGCCCACGACGGGCGCATGGTCGACGAGCCTGTCCTGCGGCACGCCCGCACCCTCGTCCGCCGCGCCGACGCCTGACCCTCCGGCGCGCCCGTGACTTCCGGCGCGCCGGCGCGCCCTGTGCGCGGCGTACTGGCCGGCGCGCCTGTCCTGTTCGCGGCGCCTGTGAGCGGCGAACTGCAGGGCCGAGTGTGACTGGTGTGGCGTGGGAGGCGACATCCGTCCCTCGTGTCACACCGCATCCTGCGGTTCGCACCGCGCGGCGGCCGGCAGCCGACGAGCCCGGCCGGCGCGCCGACCCGCCGGCCACCGGGTGCGCGGCGCGCCGGTGCGCGGCGAACTGCAGGGCCGGGTGTGACGGGTGGGGCGTGGGAGGCGACATGCGTCCCTCGTGTCACACTCCATCCTGCAGTTTGCACCGCGCGGCGGCCGGCAGCCGCCGCGACAGCCCCGACGTCAGTGGATGACGCCGGCGTAGGAGAGCAGGCTCAGGCGGTCCCGCTCGACGAGGAACGTGTGCGTCGAGCCGTTCGCGAGCTTCTCGCCCTCGGCGGGGAAGGCGCCGCCGGTCGCATGTCGGATGAGCTCGCGGATCAGCGCCCCGTGCGACACGATCACGAGCGACGGTGCCGCCGGGGCCGTGAGACGCCGCGCGTCGCGCGTGACGCGCCGGAGGCCCGCCACGGCACGGGCGCGGACGTCGGCCCACGGCTCCGCGTTCGGGACCTCGGCGGTGCTCCAGTCGCCCCAGCGCTCCAGGAACTCGTGCACGCCGACCCCCTCGGCGTCCCCGTAGCCGCGCTCGCGCAGCTGCGGGTAGGTGCGCGGCGGGGCGGCGCCGAGCTCCGCCGCGATGATGCGCGCGGTCTCGTGGGCGCGGGACAGGTCGCTGGAGGCGACGACGAGCGGCGACTCCGCCGCGAGCTCCTCCCTCAGCCGGAGGCCGGTCGCGCGGGCCTGACCGCGTCCGGTGTCATTGAGCGGGATGTCGGTCGAGCCCTGGATGAGCCGGTTGAGGTTCCAGTCGGTCTCGCCGTGGCGCACGAGCGTGAGAGTCGTCACGTCTCGAGCCTACGGTCCGGGGGAGCGGGCGGGATCACGACAGCGCGGTCAGCGCCCGCGCGAGCACGGGGAGCGCCTCGCTCGTGCCGCCATCCACCTTGACGGTCGCCTTGGCGTCTGCCCGGGTCTCGCCGCGGTTGATGATGACGACGGGCAGGCGCCGGCGGCGTGCCCGCTCGACGAGCCGGATGCCGGAGTTCACGACGAGCGAGGATCCGGCGACGATGAGCGCGTCGCTCGTGCCGACGAGCTGCTCCGCCGCGCGGAACTTCTCGGCCGGGATGTACTCGCCGAAGAACACCACATCGGGTTTGAGCATCCCGCCGCACACGCTGCAGTCCGGGACGACGAAACCGTCGCTGGACTCCGGCAGCACGTCGCCGTCGGGGCCGAGCTTGACGTTCTCCGGCACCGTGATCCAGGGATTGTCGGCCTCGACACGCACGGCGAGGTCGCGTCGGTCGAAGACCTGCCCGCAGTGCGTGCAGAACACGCGGCGCATCGTGCCGTGCAGTTCGACGACGCGCCGGCTGCCGGCGCGCAGGTGCAGGCCGTCGACGTTCTGCGTGATGACGCCGGTCGCGATGCCGGCGCGTTCGAGGTCGGCGAGCGCCGTGTGCCCGTCGTTGGGGCGGGATGCCGCGAAGGCCTGCCAGCCGAGATGGCTGCCCACCCAGTAGCGGCGGCGGGCGGCGTCGCTGGAGAGGAACTGCTGGGCCGTCATCGGGGTGCGGGTCGGCGCGCCCTTGCCGCGGTAGTCCGGGATGCCGGAGTCCGTGGACACGCCCGCGCCGGTCAGGACCGCGACCTTCCGCCCCGCCAGCGCGTCGATCGCACGCCCCACCGCGGCGGTGACCGCCGGGTCGGGGTCGATGATCGTCTGCGCTGCCACGGCCCGAGCCTACGCGCCCTCGTTTTCGGGGATGTTACGCGGCCCGTGACAGCATGGAACCATGCCCATCCTGCGGATCGACGACGAGAACGATCCGCTGCTCGCGGACTACCGGAGTCTCACCGATGTGGCGCTGCGCCGCGTCCTGGAGCCCGAGGGCGGCCTGTACATCGCCGAGTCCGCGAAGGTCATCGCCCGTGCCGTCGCCGCGGGTCACCGGCCGCGGTCGGTGCTCGTGCAGGAGAAGTGGCTCGCCGACGCGGCAGAGGTCGCCGGGGACGCGCCGGTGTACGTCGTCTCCGACGAGGTCGCCGAGCGGGTCACCGGCTACGCCGTGCACCGGGGCGCCCTGGCAGCCATGCACCGGCCCGTCCTGCCGCCGGTGGCCGACGTCGTCGCCGGTGCCCGACTCGTCCTGGTACTCGAGGACATCGTCGACCACACGAAGGTGGGCGCCGCGTTCCGGGCGGCCGCGGGGATCGGCGCCGACGCCGTCCTCGTCACCCCGCGGTGCGCCGACCCGCTGTACCGCCGGAGCGTCCGGGTCAGCATGGGGACGGTCTTCCAGGTGCCGTGGACGCGGCTGCCGGCATGGCCGGAGGCCGGCGGCATCCTGCACGACGCGGGCCTGCACCTGGCCGCCCTCGCGCTCGCCGACGGCGCCGTCCCGCTCGACGTCTTCTCCGCGGCGCGGCCCGAGCGCGTCGCGCTGCTGCTGGGCGCCGAGGGCGACGGCCTGTCGCGCCGGGCCCTGCAGGCCGCCGACACCGTCGTCACGATCCCGATGGCGGGCGGCGTCGACTCGCTCAACGTCGCGGCGGCCGCCGCCGTGGCGCTGTGGGAGCTGCGCCCGGGGGACTGACCCGCGACGGCCGCGCGGCCGACCTGCGGCCGCCCCGCGGCCGACCCGCGGCCGACCGCGGGACTGACCGGCGGCGTGCCGCGCGGCCGTCACTGGTCGACCGGCGGCTCCTCGCCGGACATCCGCGGCTGCACGGGCAGCGCATCGGGGCGCTTGGCGGTGACGGCGTCGCCGGAGGACTGGTGCCGCACGCGCCGCAGCACCCAGGGCACGAGGTGCGTCCGAGCCCACACGATGTCGTTCGTGCGGGCGGCGCGCCACGTGAGCCGGGGGAGGGGCTCCGGCTGCATCGCCTGCAGGTCGTTCGGGACGTTGAGGGCGCGCAGCACCATCCGCGCGACCTCGTGGTGACCGAGCGCGTTGTAGTGCAGCCGGTCGTCGTCGAAGAACCGCATGTCCTGCACCTCTTTGAGCGCCCACTGGTCGGCGACGATGCAGTCGTAGCGCTCCGCGATCGCGCGGATGTTCTCGTTGTAGATCGCGACGCGACCGCGGATGCCGCGGAACACGGGGGTGAAGTTCGTGTCGATGCCCGTGAACACGACGACGGTGGCACCGTCGGAGGAGAGCCGGATGACGGCGTCCTCGAACTGCTCGGCGACGGCGTCCGGGTCGCTGCCGGGGCGGATGACGTCGTTCCCGCCGGCCGAGAAGGTCACGAGGTCCGGTCGCAGCGCGATGGCCGGCTCCAGCTGGTCGGCGACGATCTGGCCGATGAGCTTTCCGCGCACCGCGAGGTTGGCGTACGCGAAGTCGTCGACCGAGCCGGCGAGGACCTCCGCGACGCGGTCCGCCCAGCCGCGGTGACCGCCCGGGCGGAGCGGGTCGGGGTCGCCGATCCCCTCCGTGAACGAGTCGCCGATGGCGACCATGCGGCGCCACGGGTGCGACGTCTCGTTGGGGGTGAACGGCGGGCGCTCGGCGCTCGCAGCGGCCTCGTCTTCAGACATGACACTTCCTCGACTCGGGGTGCCTTCCACGCTAGCGCGTCGGACATCTCGCTTAGGGTTGTCACTCGTGTACGAGGACCAGCAGGAGCATTTCGGCAGCTTCGCCGCCGAGCACCTGTCGCCCTCGTTCCCGCAGCGAGCGCCGTGGGGAACGGCGCAGCGCCTGCGTGCCTGGCAGGCCGAGGCGCTGGACCAGTACTTCGGCATGGACGGCCCGGAGGGGATCGGCAAGGGCCCTCGCGACTTCCTCGCCGCCGCGACGCCCGGCGCCGGGAAGACGACCTTCGCGCTGCGCCTCGCGAGCGAGCTGCTGCGCCGCGGCGTCATCGACCGGATCGTCGTGGTCGCCCCGACGGAGCACCTGAAGACCCAGTGGGCGGATGCCGCGGCCCGCGTCTCGATCCGCCTCGACCCCCGATTCAGCAATGCGCAGCGGACACCCTCGCGGCAGTACCACGGCGTCGCCGTCACCTACGCGCAGGTCGCGGTCAAGTCCTCCGTGCACAAGCGGATCGTCGAGGAGTCGCGGACCCTCGTCATCCTCGACGAGGTGCACCACGGCGGCGACGCGCTCAGCTGGGGCGACGCGCTCCGCGACGCGTACGGGCGGGCCACGCGCCGCCTGCTGCTCAGCGGAACGCCGTTCCGCAGCGACACCGCGCCCATCCCATTCGTCGAATACCACCCGAACGACAAGGGCATCCGGCTCTCCCGCACCGACTACAACTACGGCTACGGCCGGGCGCTCGCCGACGGCGTCGTGCGTCCCGTCCTGTTCCTCGTCTACGCCGGCAAGATGCGCTGGCGCACCCGCGCCGGCGACGAGCTGGAGGCCCACCTCGGTCAGGACAACACGAAGGATGTGACGAGTCAGGCGTGGCGGACGGCGCTGGATCCGGAAGGCGACTGGATCCCCGCGGTGCTGCGGTCCGCGGACCGCAGACTCAGCGAGGTGCGCCAGGACGTTCCGGATGCCGGTGGTCTCGTCATCGCGACGGACCAGACCGCCGCGCGCGCGTACGCCGCGATCCTCCGCGACATCACGGGCGAGGCGCCCACCGTCGTGCTCTCCGACGACAAGGCCGCCTCCGGGCGCATCGAGACCTTCGGCCAGGGGACGAACCGGTGGATGGTCGCCGTCCGGATGGTCTCCGAAGGCGTCGACGTCCCGCGCCTCGCCGTCGGCGTGTACGCGACATCCGCCTCGACACCGCTGTTCTTCGCGCAGGCGATCGGCCGTTTCGTCCGCGCCCGCCGGCGGGGCGAGTCGGCATCCGTCTTCCTGCCGAACGTGCCGCAGCTGCTCAGCCTCGCGAACGAGCTCGAGCGCGAGCGCGACCACGCACTGGACCGCGGTGAGAAGGACGACGACGGCCTCGACGACAGTCTGCTTGACGCCGCCGAGCGCGAGGAGAAGGCGTCCGACGAGCTCGAGCAGGAGTTCAGCTACCAGGCGCTCGGATCCGTCGCGCACTTCGACCGCGTGCTGTACGACGGGCGCGAATTCGGCCAGCTCGCCGTGCCCGGCACGCCGGAGGAGGAGGAGTTCCTGGGGCTCCCCGGCCTCCTCGAGCCCGAGCACGTGCACGAGCTGCTCATGCAGCGCCAGTCCCGCCAGTCCCGGCACCGGCGCGTCCGGGAAGCGCGCGAGCAGACCGCGGGCGCAACGGAGGCTCCCGCTCTCCCGGCCCCGCTGCACCGGACGCTCCGCGAGCAGCGCCAGCTGCTGAACAGCCTCGTCGGGGTGTACGCGCGGCAGAGCGGCGAGCCGCACGGCGCCGTGCACGCGGAGCTCCGGCGCATCTGCGGGGGCCCGGCCGTCCCGCAGGCCACCGTCGCGCAGCTGCAGGCCCGCATCGACCTGCTGAGAGCCCGCGTCCGGTCCTGACCCCGGAGCGGGTTCGGAGCTCCGAAATGCTGGCAATCCCGGCATTCCGGCGGGCCCGTCCGCGCCCCGCCGGTAGCGTGAATCGACCGATCGAGAGTGTGGAGAAGCGTGAACGACCCCCGGATGCCGACTGCCGGCGACCGCCGACGCTGGGCGCAGTACCTCGTGGACGAACGCTCCGAAGCACGCGTGTACCGCGACCTCGCCGCCCGCCGGAGCGGAGAGGAGCGGGAGATCCTCCTCGCCCTCGCCGAGGCCGAGGGCAGGCACGAGGCGCACTGGCTCGACCTGCTGGGCGAGGAGCCGGCGCGCCTCCCCGCCCCGAGCATCGGCACGCGCCTCCTCGGCTGGATGGCCCGCCGGTTCGGGTCGATCTTCGTGCTCGCGCTCGCGCAGAACGCCGAGGACCGTTCCCCCTATGAGGCGGAGCCGTTCGCGACGGCCCGAATGGCCGCCGACGAGAAGATCCACCGCGAGGTCGTCCGCGGCCTCGCCGCGCGCGGCCGCCGCCGGCTCTCCGGCACGTTCCGCGCCGCGGTGTTCGGCGCGAACGACGGCCTGGTCTCGAACCTCGCGCTCGTCATGGGTATCGGAGCCACCGGGGTCGCGCCGCACTTCGTGCTCTTCAGCGGCATCGCGGGGCTCCTCGCCGGCGCGCTGTCGATGGGGGCGGGGGAGTTCGTCTCGGTCCGCTCGCAGCGGGAGATGCTCACCGCCACGGAGCCCAGCGACTACGCCGCCGACGTGCTCTCCGACCTCGATCTCGACGCCAACGAGCTCGCCCTCGTGTACCGCACCCGCGGGATGCCGCTGGAGGATGCCCTCGAGCGCGCGCGGCGTGTCGTGGGGGCGGCCCAGGGAGCCGACCTGCCCGCCCCGCACCGGACGACGGCGGCGGACGGCGACGACCACGAGGTCGTCGGCGGGGCCCTCGGCGCCGCCGTGTCGAGCTTCCTGTTCTTCGCCTCCGGCGCCGTGATCCCGGTGCTGCCGTGGATCTTCGGGCTCTCCGGCCTCGCCGCCGTGATCACCGCGCTCGTCCTGGTCGGCCTCGCACTGCTCCTCACCGGTGCCGCCGTCGGGCTCCTCTCCGGTGGTCCGCCGCTGCGCCGCGGTCTCCGCCAGCTCGCGATCGGCTTCGGTGCCGCCGGGGTCACGTATCTGCTGGGCCTGCTGTTCGGCGTGTCCGTCGCCTGACGCCGCCGATTCTGCGCGCCCGCCGGAACGTGATAATGTCGATCTTCGGTTGGAGACAACCACACACCCAATGCGCGGGTGGCGGAATAGGTAGACGCGCTAGCTTGAGGTGCTAGTGCCCGTATAGGGCGTGGGGGTTCAAGTCCCCCCTCGCGCACAGAGGAACAGGGTCCCGAAAGGGGCCCTGTTCTCGTTTTCGGAGCGCCCCGCAGGGAAAGGTAGCGTGGACGGCATGCCCGACACCGCCGACCTTCCCGAGGTCGCCCGCATCGCCCGCGACCTCATCCGGTTCGACACGACGAACTACGGCGAGGGCCGCGCGAAGGGCGAGCGTGAGGCGGCCGAATACGTCGGCGCGTACCTCGAATCGCTCGGGCTGCGGCCGGAGTACTACGAGCCGATCCCGCGGCGCACGAACGTCGCGGCGCGCATCCCCGGCCGCGACCGCGACAAGCCCGCCCTCGTCCTGCACGGGCACCTCGACGTCGTGCCCGCGGTCGCCGAGGACTGGAGCGTCGACCCGTTCGCGGGTGTCGTCCGGGACGGGATGCTGTGGGGCCGCGGGGCCGTGGACATGAAGGACATGGACGCCATGATCCTCACCTCGGTCGCCGACATCCTCCGCGCCGGTGAGCAGCCGGCGCGCGACATCGTCGTCGCGTTCTTCGCCGACGAGGAGAACGGCGGGGTGGAGGGCTCGCAGCTCGTCGTCCGCGACCGGCCGGAGTGGTTCGCCGGCGCGACCGAGGCCATCAGCGAGGTCGGCGGCTACTCGATCTCCGTCGGCGACCGCCGCGCCTATTTGCTGCAGGTGGGGGAGAAGTCCCTCGTCTGGCTGCGGCTGCACGCCACCGGCGTCGCCGGCCACGGCAGCCGGCACCACCCGGAGAACGCCGTCACGCGCCTCGCCGAGGCCGTCGCCAAGCTCGGGCGCACCGCGTGGCCCATGGAGCTCACGGCCACGACCCGCGAGCTCGTCGAGGCCCTCGCCCGCCTCAGCGGCGGCGACCCCGCCGACCCCGATGCCCTCGCCGACGCGACCGGGCCGGCAGCGGCGTTCCTGCGCTCCACCTTCCGCACGACGGCGAACCCCACGGGGCTCACCGCCGGGTACAAGCACAACGTGATCCCGGACGCCGCGACCGCCGCGATCGACGTCCGCACGCTCCCCGGTCAGGAGGATCTCGTCATCGCCGAGATCCGGCGCATCGTCGGCGACGACATCCGGCTCGAAGTCGCGCACCGCGACATCGGTCTCGAGGTGCCCTTCTCGGGCGCGCTCGTGGATGCGATGGTCGCCGCGCTCGGCCGTCACGACCCCGGCGTCCCCGTCGTGCCGTACCTGCTGGGCGCGGGCACCGACAACAAGGCGCTGGCCGAGCTCGGCATCGCCGGCTTCGGCTTCGCCCCGCTGCAGCTTCCCGCCGACATGGACTTCACCGGCATGTTCCACGGCGTCGACGAGCGGGTCCCCATCGAATCGCTCCGCTTCGGGCAGCGCGTGCTGACCGACCTCCTCCGCACGTACTGAAAGGCGAGAATGCACCTCCTCGAGGCGATCATCCTCGGACTCCTGCAGGGTCTGACCGAGTTCCTCCCGATCTCATCCAGCGCGCACCTGCGGATCGCGGGAGAGTTCCTCCCGTCGGCCCAGGATCCCGGCGCCACCTTCACCGCGATCACGCAGATCGGCACGGAGCTCGCGGTCCTCGTGTACTTCTGGCATCGGATCGTGCGCATCATCACGCAGTGGTTCCGCTCGCTCACCGGGGCCGTGCCGCGCAACGACCCGGACGCCCGCATGGGCTGGATCGTCATCATCGGGACGATCCCGATCGGCGTGCTCGGCTTCCTCTTCCAGGACGTCATCCGGGACACCTTCCGCAACCTCTGGCTCGTCGCGATCGTCCTGATCGTCTTCGGCCTGATCCTCGGTGGCGCCGACGCCCTCGGTCGCCGCACCCGCACCGAGGCCGACCTGACCTACCCGCACGGGCTGGCGCTCGGCTTCGCGCAGGCGCTCGCCCTCATCCCGGGCGTCTCGCGCTCCGGCGCGACCACGACGATGGGCCTCGCCCTCGGGTACACCCGCCCCGCCGCGGCCGAGGTCGCGTTCCTCCTCGCCGTGCCCGCCGTGTTCGGCAGCGGACTCTACGAGCTGCTGCAGGCCATCCGGGAGCCCGGCGCAGCGGTGTTCACGCTGGGGGAGACCGCCGCCGCGACCGTCGTCGCGTTCGCGGTCGGCTTCGCGGTCATCGCGTACCTCATGCGCTACCTCAAGAAGGGCAGCTTCCTGCCGTTCGTGATCTACCGGCTCGTGCTGGGCGTCGTGCTCATCGTGCTGCTCGCGACGGGCGTCCTGCAGGCGTTCTGACGACAGGCCGGGTCAGCGGCGCGGCTCGTCGCGGCCCGGCTTCGACGGGCCGTCGCCGCCGCGCCGCAGATACTTCTCGAACTCCTGCGCGATCGCGTCGCCGGACGCCTCGGGGGAGTCCCACGTGTCGCGGGTGCGCTCGAGCTGGCGGATGTACTCCGTCATCTCCTCGTCATCGGCGGCCGCGGCATCGATCGACGCCTCCCAGGCGAGCGCCTCGGCGGGCAGCTCGCCGCGCGCGATCGGGCTTCCGGTGAGCTCGGTGAGCTTGTCCAGGAGCGCCAGCGTCGCCTTCGGCGACGTGGTGTGCCCGGCGACGTAGTGCGGGACGCTCGCCCAGAGGGCCGCCGTCGGGATGCCGGCCTCCTCGGCGGCGGCTGCCAGCACGCTCAGGATGCCGACGGGCCCCTCGTAGGTGGAGCGCTCGAGTCCGAGCTCGGTGCGCAGCCGCTCGTTGTCGCTGCCGGCGAAGACCGAGATGGGGCGGGTGTGCGGAACGTCGGACATCATCGAGCCGAGTGCGACGAGGCCGGTGATGTCCTCGCTGAGCGCCGCATCGATGAATTCGGCGGCGAACGCCTGCCAGGCGCGCGCCGGCTCGACCCCGTTCAGGAGCCACAGCCGGGTGCCTTCGCCCGGCGCGGGACGCCACAGGGTCGCCTCCGGCCAGACGAGCGACCGCGTGCCGTCGGCATCCAGCCGCGCCTGCGGGCGGGTGTACTGGTAGTCGAAGTACAGCTCCGGGTCGACCGAGAGGACCGGCTCGTATTCGTTCGCGGCGCGCAGGCGCGCGGCGGCGGCCGAGGCCGCCTCTCCGGCATCGTTCCAGCCGTCGAAGGCGACCACGAGGACGCGCTGACCCAGACTGTCCACCCCGCTCCTTCCGTCGCTGTGCGGTCCACCCACGATACGCCCGGGGAGGCTCATGCGGGCCCGGGCGCGGTCGCGGCGCGACCGCGCTGGGTAGCATGGGGCAGTGACCTCCCCCCTCCCCGCCGCCGTCCTCTGGGACATGGACGGCACCCTCGTGGACACCGAGGCCTACTGGATGGCTGCCGAGACCGCGCTGGTGGACAGCTTCGGCGGGGAGTGGTCGCACGAGCAGGCGCTGAGCCTCGTCGGGATGGGGCTGGAGGGGTCGGCTGCGATCCTGCAGCAGGCGGGTGTGCGGATGAGCGTCGGCGCGATCGTCGACCACCTCACCGATGCCGTGACCGACCAGCTCGCCGAGCGCGGCAACCCCTACCGCCCCGGCGCCGTCGAGCTGCTGCGCGACCTGCGCGCGGCGGGGATCAAGACCGCGCTCGTCACGATGTCGCTGCGCCGCATGGCCGAGACGGTCGTCGCGCAGCTGCCGTTCGACGCGTTCGACGTCGTCATCGCCGGCGACGACGCGACGCGCCCCAAGCCCTTCCCGGACGCCTACCTGCAGGCGGCCCGGATGCTGGGAGTCGACCCGGCCGACGCCGTCGCGATCGAGGATTCGCCGAACGGCATGCGCGCGGCCGTCGCGTCGGGAGCCGTCACGCTCGGGGTCCCGCTCATGGTGTCCCTCGTCGGCACCGGCGCCGACGGGCTCTGGCCGACCCTCGAAGGCCGCACCGCCGCCGACCTCCGCGACTTCCACACCGAACACGCCGCACGCCGGCAGAGAGCATCCGCATGAGCGCCGACCTGCGACCGAGCGGCCCGTTCCGCTACGGCGACCGCGTCCAGCTGACCGGCCCCAAGGGCCGGCTGCACACCGTCACGCTGCGCGAGGGCGGCGAGCTGCACACGCACCACGGCGTGCTCCGGCACGAGAACATCGTCGACCAGCCCGACGGCTCGGTGGTCACCAACAGCGGCGGCCACGAATACCTGGCGCTGCGCCCCCTGCTCCGCGACTTCGTCATGTCGATGCCGCGCGGTGCCGCGATCGTCTACCCGAAGGACGCCGCGCAGATCCTCACCGCCGCCGACATCTTCCCGGGCGCGACGGTGGTCGAGGCGGGCGTCGGGTCGGGTGCGCTGTCGCTGTGGCTCCTGCGCGCGATCGGCGACGCCGGGCGGCTGCTGTCGTTCGAGCGCCGCGAGGAGTTCTCGCAGGTCGCCGAAGCGAACGTCGAGACCTTCCTCGGGCACTATCCGGCGGCGTGGCAGGTCGTCGTGGGTGACCTCGTCGAGCAGCTGCCGCAGGTCGTCGAGCCGGGATCGGTCGACCGGGTCGTCCTTGACATGCTCGCGCCGTGGGAGTGCATCGACGCCGTCGCCGAGGCCCTCACCCCCGGCGGGGTGGTCCTGTGCTACATCGCCACCGCGACGCAGCTGAGCCGGGTCGCGGAGTACATCCGGGGCACCGGACTGTTCACCGAGTCCGAGGCGACGGAGACGATGGTCCGCGGCTGGCACGTCGAGGGCCTGTCGGTGCGCCCCGACCACCGCATGGTGGCCCACACCGGCTTCCTCCTCACCGCCCGCCGGCTCGCGCCCGGCGCCGTGCCCCCGGACGTGCGGAAACGGGCGCTCAAGAAGCCCACGTACGCGGATGAGGACGTCGAGCAGTGGACCCCCGGCGCCGTCGGCGACCGGCAGATCACCGACAAGAACCTCCGCAAGCGGGTGCGCGACGCGCAGCGCGCGGCGGAGGGAGCGCGGCGGGCGGCGGGGGAGAGCACCGGCGACGCCGTAAACTGATCGGATGCGCAGGATCCCCGCTGTCGTCGCCGTTCTCGGCCTGTCCGCCCTGGCCCTCGTCGGCTGCTCGTCGTCGGCCCCGGCCGCCTCGTGCGACCGCCCCGACGCGGACTCGTCGGCCCTCGACCTCATCGACGTGACCGGTGCGCCGGGCTCCGCCGCCGTGACGATCGCCCCGCCGGTGTACGTGGACGAGACGGTGTACACGGATGCCGAGGTCGGCGACGGCCTGGCCGTGACCTCGCGTGCGCAGGACGTGCAGTTCACTGCGACGATCGTCGACGGAGAGTCCGGCGAGACCCTCGTCTCCGCCGGCACGCAGGTCCAGCGGGTCTCCGAATGGGCGAACTACTACGAGGGCATCGCGAAGATGCTCGACTGCGCGACGGAGGGTTCCCGCATCGTGGGCGCCGTCGCACCGGACGACCTCTCCGAGGAGGCCGCCACCAACCTCGGGCTCACCGACGGGCAGGCGGCCGTCATCGTCCTCGACCTGCAGCGCGTCTTCCTCGCCGCGGCCGACGGCACCCCGCAGTTCAACGACCGGACGGGGATGCCGTCCGTCGTGCTGGCCCCCGACGGTCGCCCCGGCATCATCGTCCCCGACGCCGAGGCGCCCACCGACCTCGTCGTGGAGGTGCTGAAGAAGGGCGACGGCGAGCCGGTCACCGGCGACACCGCGGCCCGCATCCAGTACACCGGTGTCACGTGGGACGACAACGAGGTGTTCGATTCGACGTGGGAGAAGGGCGCATCGGCGACCGTCACCCTCGAGGGCGTGGTCCCCGGCTTCGCGCAGGCGCTCGAGGGTCAGACGGTCGGATCGCAGCTGCTCGTCGTCATCCCGCCGGAGCTCGGCTACGGCGAGGCCGGCAGCGGCACGATCCCCGGCGGCGCGACCCTCGTCTTCGTCATCGACATCCTCGGCCTCGACGACACCGCGACGCAGTAGTCCGCGACACGGCGCCACCCGGGGAGCGCGGCGACGCACCGGCCTAGGATGGTGCGGTGGCCAAGGATCCGACCCGCAGCGCTCCCGAGGAGCGGCTCGTCAACCTCGTCGTCGCGCTCATGGCGACCGAGCAGGGGTTGACGAAGGACACGATCCTCACGTCCGTCTCGGGGTACCGCGAGCAGAGCGAGGCCGGCGCCAAGAAGGACGCGCTGGAGAAGATGTTCGAGCGCGACAAGGAGAACCTCCGTGCGCTCGGCGTCCCCATCGAGACGATCGGCGACTACGCCGACCCGGACGACCTGCGCGAAGCGCGCTACCGTGTGCCGACGGCGGAGTACGAGCTGCCCGCGGACATCGACTTCACGCCGGCGGAGCTGGCCGTGCTGAACCTCGCGGGCGGCGTCTGGAGCGAAAGCTCGATGTCGGCCGACGCGCGCGGCGGCCTCCGCAAGATCCGCGCCCTCGGCAACGAGGTCGACGCGCCCATCATCGGGTACTCGCCCCGCATCAACCTGCGCGAACCCGCCTTCACCCCGCTCCAGCGTGCCATCGAGCAGGGCCGCGTCGCTGAGTTCGAGTACCTCAAGGGCGGCGACGACACCGCCCACACCCGCCGCATCCAGCCGCTCGCGCTGCTGGAGTACGAGGGCCGCTGGCACGTCTACGGGTTCGATCTGATCCAGGACGCGGAGCGCACCTTCCTCCTGTCCCGCATCGTCTCGGACGTGCGCTCGACCCGCGAGACGTTCGACCTCGCGCTGCGCGACGGGGCGGGCGACAAGGCCCTCCGGGGCCTCCAGGAGGTCGCGGCCAGGCAGCGCGCCCTCGTGGAGGTGGCGCCGGGCACGGAGGCCGCGCTGCGGCTGCACCGCCGCGCGATCCCCGCCGACCAGGGCATCCACGTGCCGTACGTCGACGTGCACATCTTCGCCGACGAGCTGGCCTCCTACGGGCCCGAGGTGCGGGTCGTGGAACCGGCGCAGCTGCGCGACGAGGTCATCGCCCGGCTGGAGCGCACGCTCGCCGTGCACGGAGGAGCCGCATGAGCGCGAAGCCCCTGCTCGCCACCGATCGCGCCGCACTCATCCTGCAGCTCGTGCCCTACCTCATCGGCAAGGGCGAGGTGTCCGTCGCTGAGGCGGCAGACGCCTTCGAGGTCACCCCGGAGCAGATGCGGGAGATGGTCGAGAAGCTCACGGTCATCGGCCTCCCCGGCGACGGCGGCTTCTGGCAGATGGCGAACGACCTGTTCGACATCGACTGGGACCTCCTCGACGAGCAGGGCATCATCTCCATCACGAACAGCGTCGGACTGGAGCGCACGCCCCGCCTCACCGCACGGGAGGCGGCCGCGCTGCTCGCGGGTCTGCAGCTGGCCGCGTCGCTTCCCGGCGTCGGCGACAGCGGCGTCGTGCAGGGACTCCTCGCCAAGCTGGCACGCGGCGCCTCCGCGGCCCCCGCCGACGTGATCGTGGCCCCGGACGCCGTGGACGATGTCCGCGTGCGCGTCGCCGAGGCCCTCCGCCACGGCGTCGCCGTCTCCTTCACCTACCACGCACCCGACCACGAGCCGACGACCCGCACCGTCGACCCGGTGAAGGTCCACATCGCGGGCGGGCAGTGGTACCTGCAGGGCTGGTGCCACCTCCGCGAGGCCATGCGCACCTTCCACCTCGAGCGGGTCAGCGACGTGCGGCTCACCGACATCCCCATCGCGCACGGTTCCGACGCCGTACCCGACCTCTTCGAGCCGAGCGAGACGGATGCCGTCGCCGAGGTGCGCTACCGCGCGACGATCGCGACCCTGCTGGCCGACTTCCTCGACCGGGCCACCGTCACGGGCGACGGCGAGTTCCGCGACGCGCGGCTGCGGGTCGCGGACGAGCGCAGCCTGAAGCGTCTCGCCGCCCGCCACGGCGGCGACGTCGAGATCCTCGCGCCCGAGTCGGCGCGCCGGGCCGCCGCCGCCTGGGCCGAGGCCGGGCTCGCCCAGTACCGCTGACCGGTCCCGGCGTCCGGCCAGGTAGACTGATCGAAATCTCGCGACGAGGAGCCGCCCATGGGAAATCTGTTCGCAGGTCCACACCTGTGGATCCTCCTGATCGTCATCCTGCTGCTCTTCGGGGCGGCCAAGCTGCCGGCGCTGGCGAAGAGCATGGGGCAGTCCGCCCGCATCTTCAAGGGCGAGATGAAGGCCATGAAGGAGGATGACGTCGCTGCGGGGACGGCATCCACCGTCGAGAACCCGGCGTCCCCGACCGTGGCGCCCACGGCCCCCGCCGACCCGACGCCCGGACCGACCGGCCCCGACACCACCAGGCCGTAGCCGGTCGTGGCCACGGCCTTCCGCCCGCGGGTCGGTGAGGACGACAACCCGCAGCGCGACAAGCGCATGACGCTGGCCGAGCACCTCGTCGAGCTGCGCAAGCGCCTCATCATCGCCGGCATCGCGCTCGTCGTCGGCATGGTGCTGGCGTTCTTCCTCACGGATGCCGTCATCTGGGCCATGACCGAGCCCATCCGGCTCGTCGCCGAGCGCCGCGGGAACGACGAGCTCGTCAGCCTCATGTACCAGAACGTCACGGGTCCCTTCGACATGCGCCTGCGGATCGCCTTCGCGGTCGGCATCATCATCTCGGCGCCGGTGTGGCTCTGGCAGATCTGGGCGTTCCTCGTGCCGGGGCTCACCCGCAAGGAGATCCGCTACACGATCGGCTTCGTCGCCGCCGCCGTGCCGCTGTTCTTCGCCGGCTGCTACGTCGGCTGGCTCGTCATGCCGCACATCGTGGAGATCATGGCCGGCTTCACCCCCGAGGGCGCGTCGAACATGTTCGAGGCGCGGTACTACTACGACTTCGTGTTCAAGCTCCTCGTCGTCATCGGCGTCTCCTTCGTCCTGCCGGTGTTCCTCGTCGCGCTGAACCTCGCGGGCGTCATGAGCGGGCGCGCCATCCTGGGCGGCTGGCGGGTCGCGATCCTCGTCGCCGTCGTGTTCGCCGGCCTCGCGACGCCGGCCGCCGACATCGTGAGCATGCTGCTGCTCGCCGGCATCCTCGTCGTGCTGTTCTTCGCCGCCGCCGGCCTGTCGATGATCTTCGACCGCCGGCGCGCCAAGCGCGACGCCGCCATGCTCGCCCAGGCCCCGGGATCCCTGTCGTGATGGATCCGGCCGAGCGGTTCGCTCGGGCCGAGGCCACGAAGTCGCATCCGCTGTCGGCCGCCTTCGCCGCGGGACAGCGGTTCGACCTCGACCCGTTCCAGATCGCGGGCTGCCACGCGCTGGAGGACGGCAAGAGCGTCCTCGTCGCCGCGCCCACCGGCGCCGGGAAGACGATCGTGGGGGAGTTCGCGATCCACCTCGCGATGCTCGAGCCGGGCGACAAGGCGTTCTACACGACGCCCATGAAGGCGCTGTCGAACCAGAAGTTCCGCGAGCTGCAGGACGTGTACGGTCCGGACGAGGTGGGCCTGCTCACCGGCGACACCAACATCAACGGCAACGCCCGGGTCGTCGTCATGACGACCGAGGTGCTCCGCAACATGCTCTACGCGGACTCGCCCGCGCTCCGCGGTCTCCGCTTCGTCGTGATGGACGAGGTGCACTACCTCGCCGACCGGTTCCGCGGGGCGGTGTGGGAAGAGGTCATCATCCACCTGCCGCCGTCCGTGCGGATCGTGTCGCTGTCCGCGACCGTCTCCAACGCGGAGGAGTTCGGCGACTGGCTGGACACCGTGCGCGGCGACACGGAGGTCATCGTCTCGGAGATCCGGCCCGTGCCGCTGGAGCAGCACGTCCTCGTCCGCGGCGACCTCCTGCCGCTCTTCGACGACCGGGCCGGCATCGCGACGGCACAGGTCAACCAGGAGCTCATGCGCATCCGCTCGGTCAAGGGACCGAACTTCGAACGCAACCGGCAGGTGCAGCAGCAGCGCAGCGCCGGCGGGTTCGAGGGGACGCACCGGCGTCCGCACAAGGGCGGGAAACGGCCCGTCCGCGCCGCGAACGTGCAGCGCATCGAGCGCCTCGACCGGCCCGACGTCGTCGAGCTGCTCGCCCGGAACAACCTGCTGCCGGCGATCTTCTTCATCTTCAGCCGGGCCGGCTGCGACGCCGCCGTGCAGCAGGTGCGCCGGTCGGGGGTCCGGCTCACGAGCCGGGAGGAGCGCGACGAGATCCGCCAGATCGTCGACGAGCGCACCCGGACCATGCTCGACGAGGATCTCGGGGTGCTCGGGTATTGGGAGTGGAAGGAGAACCTCGAACGCGGCGTCGCGGCCCATCACGCCGGGCTCCTGCCGGCGTTCAAGGAGATCGTCGAGGAACTGTTTCAGCGGAAGCTCGTGAAGGCCGTCTTCGCGACGGAGACGCTCGCGCTCGGCATCAACATGCCCGCGCGCACCGTCGTGCTGGAGAAGCTCGAGAAGTTCAACGGGGAGGCGCGGGTCGCCATCACCTCGGGGGAGTACACGCAGATCACGGGCCGCGCGGGGCGGCGCGGGATCGACGTCGAAGGGCACGCCGTCATCCAGTGGACGGAGGGCATGGACCCGCAGTCCGTCGCGTCCCTGGCCTCGCGGCGCACGTATCCGCTCAACTCCAGCTTCCGCCCCACCTACAACATGGCCGTGAACCTCATCGACCAGTTCGGCCGGCCGCGGGCGCGGGAGATCCTGGAATCCTCATTCGCGCAGTTCCAGGCCGACCGCGCCGTCGTGGGCCTCGCCCGCCAGGTCAAGGAGGCCGAGGAGTCGCTCGCCGGCTACGCCGCCTCGATGACGTGCGACCGCGGCGACTTCGCCGAGTTCGCCGCCCTCCGCCGCGACCTGAGCGATCTGGAGAAGCTCAACCGGGCCGACCGCACGGCGACCGCGAAGACGCGGCAGCACCGGCAGAACGAGATGCAGGCGCTGCGCCGGCGGCTGCAGCGGCACCCGTGCCAGACCTGCCCCGACCGCGAGCACCACGCGCGGTGGGCGGAGCGGTACACGAAGCTGCGCCGGCGCACCGACAAGCTCCGGCAGCAGATCGAGACCCGCACCGGCACCGTCGCGCGCATCTTCGACCGGGTCGTCGACGTGCTCGCCGCCCTCGACTACGTCGCGGTGGCCCCCGACGGCGCCGTCACCCTGACGGATGCCGGTGCCACGATGCGCCGCATCTACGGCGAGCGCGACCTGCTCGTCGCCGAGTCGCTGCGCCTCGGCCTCTGGCGCGACCTCGACGCGCCCGGGCTCGCCGCCCTCGCCTGCTGCCTCGTCTACGAGCCGCGGCGCGACGAATCCGGCCCGGGGGAGCGGGGCCTGCCCCGGGGCGCGTTCCGCCAGGCGCTCAGCGAGACCCAGAACCTGTGGGCGCGGCTGGACGATCTCGAGCGCGACCACCGGCTGCCCGGCTCGGAGCCGGTCGCCACGGGGCTCGCGCGGGCCATGCACTCCTGGGCGCGCGGGATGCCGCTGGACATCGTGCTCGACGAGGCCGACCTCGCCGCCGGCGACTTCGTGCGCTGGGTGAAGCAGACCATCGATCTGCTCGATCAGCTCTCGATCGTCGCCGACGCGGACGTCGCGGGGACGGCGCGGCGCGCGCTGGAGTCCGTCCGCCGCGGCATCGTCGCGTACAGCTCGGTGTGAGCGCCACCGCCGCGGAGCGTTCGCCTAGGCTCGAAGCCGTGCCCGAACGTCCCCGCCCGTTGCTGCCCCTGTGGGCCGCGCTCCTCGCCGCGGCGGCCGGCGGGCCCGTCCTCGACCTCGCCTTCCCCGATGTGGGCTGGTGGCCGCTCGCGTTCGGCGGGGTGGCGCTCTCGCTCGTCTCCCTCATCGGGCGGACGGCGTGGGGCGCGTTCGGCGTCGGTCTCGTCTTCGCGGCGAGCTTCTACCTCATCCACATCGTCTGGATCACCCGCTACCTCGGCGTCGTGCCGTGGTTCGCGCTGGCCGGGCTCGAGACGCTGCTGAGCGCGCTCGGCGCCATCCTCATCGCGCTCGCCTACCGGTGGATGCCGCAGGTCGCGCCCGGACGCTGGGGCCGCCTGCTCGCCCTGCCGGCGCTCGTCGCGGGACTCTGGACCGCACGGGAGCTCTTCCTCGGGTCGTGGCCGTACACCGGCTTCCCCTGGGGGCGGATCGGCATGAGCCAGTCCGAGAGTCCGCTCGCCCACCTCGCCTCGTGGACCGGGGTCACGGGGCTCACCTTCGTCATGGTGTTCCTCGTCGCCGCCGTCATCGAGTGGGTGCGGCTCGGCGCGTGGCGGGACATCCGCTCCGCGCTGCCGGCGGCGCTGGCCGTGCTGCTCCTCGTCGCGCTGCCCGCTTTCCCGACGGTGGATGCCGGATCGGCGCGCGTCGGCGCGGTGCAGGGCAACGGCCCGGCGGGCTACTTCGACGAGCGGGAGCGGTACGCCGTGCTGCAGGCGCAGCTCGACGCGACGGCGCCGCTGATCGGGGAGGACCTCGACATCCTGCTGTGGCCGGAAGGCGGGATCGACGCCGACCCGACCGCGAACGCCTCGGTCGCCGGGACGCTCGACCGGCTGTCCGACACGGTCGGCGCGCCGCTCGTCGTCAACGCCGCCACCGAACGCGGCGAGGACGTGTTCAACACCTCGATGGTGTGGGAGGCCGGGCAGGAGAACCCCGTCGCGCTGCACGACAAGTCGCATCCCGTGCCCATGGGGGAGTACGTCCCCGACCGGTGGTTCTTCGAGATGCTCGCCCCCGACCTCATCGGCCTCATCCAGCGCGAATACACCCCCGGGACGAACCCGCCGTTCTTCGATGTGGCCGGGATCGGGGTCGGACTGGCGATCTGCTTCGACGTCATCTACGACGACGTCATCTGGTCCGGTGCCCGTGACGGCGCCGAGGTGTACATGTTCCAGACCAACAACGCCGACTTCCGCGACACCGACGAGAACCTGCAGCAGCTGGCGTTCGCGCGCATGCGCGCCATCGAGACCGGACGGTCGGTGGTGAACCTGTCGACCGTCGGGACGAGCCAGGTCATCGCACCGGACGGCGCCACGCTGGAGTCGCTCCCGGCCGGCGAAGCCGGCGCGATCGTCGCGGACGTGCCGCTGCGGACCGGGCTGACCCCCGCCGTCATCATCGGGCCGGCGGTGCAGCTCATCCTCGGCTGGGGGAGCGTCCTCGCGGTCGCCGCGGTCGCCTGGGCGGTGCGCCGTCGGCGCACGACGAAGACGCCGGCCTCCGAAGAGGCCGGCGTCTCGGTAGTCTGAGCGTCAGGCGGAGAGGCGGGCGTTCTCGCCCGAACCTCGCCGCGCGCGCAGGAGAGCGAGGCGCTCCTCGAGGAGCTCCTCCAGCTCGGGAAGGCTGCGGCGCTCCAGGAGCATGTCCCAGTGCGTGCGGGCGATCTTGTCGCCGGAGTGGTCGACCTCCACCAGGGTGTCTCCGACACGGAGGACGGCTTCGCCGCCGCACGTGCGGCATTCCCATGCCTCGGGGACCTCGGCGTCGGCCGCGAAGGTCAGGACGGTCTCCCGGCTGCACTGCGTGCAGACGTAGGTGTGATTGGCGCGCTCGTGGAACACGACGCCTTCCTCGCTCTGTAGGCTGGAAGCGCCGAGTCGGATGCCGCGCAGGCTGCGATCTGCCATCGTATGGTCCTCTCGTCGTCCTCAGGTATAACGTCCCCACCTGGGTGGATCATCCGAACGGCGGCCTCCCGGCGGCCTTTCACAGCGGATCCCCAGGGGATCGTGTCAGGCGCGGCCGGAGAGCACGTCGAGCGCCGTGTCGGCGCGGTCGGTGACGAGTCCGTCGACCCCCATCTCGAGCAGCCGCCGCATGTCGCCGGCGTCGTTGACCGTCCAGACGTGCACCTCGACGCCGGAGCGGTGGGCGGCGTCCAGGAGGCGGCGGGTGACGATGCGGACGCCGCGGTGCCGCTCCGGCACCTGCAGGGCATCCACCCCGGCGAGCGCCCGCCGGGCGAGTCGCTCCGACCGGCTCGCGACGGCGCCGAGGACCCGCGCGATCGTCCGCGTGCCGCCGGAGGTCGCGGGGGAGCCGCCGCCGTCCGCCGCGGACCGCAGGGCGACGCGCCGGCGCTCGTCGGAGAAGCTCGTCAGGAGCACCCGCTCGGCATGCGCGGCCACCGCGCGGCCCACCGGCGCGGCGGCGGCTTCAACCTTCACGTCAAGGTTGAACCTCAGTGTGGGGAACGAGTCGAGCGCTTCTGCGAGGGTCAGGAGGCCCCCGCGCGTGCCCATGATGGCCTGCAGCTCGCGCAGCCCGACATCCGCGACGCGGCGCGGGTCTCCCGCGACGCGGACGAGGTCGTCGTCGTGGAAGAGGATGACCTCGCCGTCGGCCGTGAGATGGCAGTCCGACTCGACATACGTCGCGCCGGCGGCGTGCGCGGCGGCGAAGGCCGCGAGCGTGTTCTCCGCCACACCCTCGGCGTCCGGCGGCACGAGCCCGCGGTGAGCCAGCACCCGCGGTGCCGCGGACGCCTGGAACCACGGATGCGTCACGGGGCGGGAGCCGAGGGCGGGGGCGGAGGGATGTGTGCGGCGGGGGCATCCGGGGTCGAGTCGGAGGCCGTGGGGGTCGCGGGCCGCGGCGCATCCGCGGCATCCGTCGTCCGTCCCGCGAAACCGGCGCTGAAGCCCTTGAGCGCCTCGGTCATCTCGCTGGGGATGATCCAGAGCTTGCTCGACGCGCTCGAGGCGATCTTCGGCAGGGTCTGCAGGTACTGGTAGGCGAGCAGCTTCTCGTCCGGACGTCCCGCGTGGATGGCGTCGAAGACGTTCTTGATGGCGGCGGCCTCACCCTCCGCACGCAGGATCGCGGCGAGCTTGTCGCCCTCCGCGCCCAGGATCGCCGCCTGGCGGCGGCCTTCGGCTTCGAGGATCTGCGACTGTTTCGAGCCCTCCGCCGTCAGGATCGTGGCCCGGCGCTCGCGCTCGGCGCGCATCTGCTTCTCCATCGAGTCCTGGATCGAGTGCGGCGGGTCGATGGCCTTCAGCTCCACCCGCGAGACCCGGATGCCCCACTTGCCGGTGGCCTCGTCGAGGACCACCCGCAGCTGCCCGTTGATGTTGTCGCGGCTCGTCAGGGCCTCTTCGAGGTTCAGCCCGCCGACGACGTTGCGGAGCGTCGTGGTGGTGAGCTGCTCGACGGCGCCGAGGTAGTTCGCGATCTCGTAGGTCGCTGCGCGCGCGTCGGTGACCTGGAAGTACACGACGGTGTCGATCGAGACGACGAGGTTGTCCTCCGTGATGACCGGCTGCGGCGGGAAGGAGACCACCTGCTCGCGCATGTCCACGAGCGGGCGGACCCGGTCGATGAACGGGACCAGGAGGTTCAGCCCCGGACTCAGCGTCCGCTGGTAGCGGCCGAGACGCTCCACGACGCCGGCGTAGGCCTGCGGGATGATCCGGATGGAGCGGAACACGACGACGATGACGAAGATCGCCACCACGACGAGCAGCACGACGATGAAGATCTGGCCGATGAAGGCTCCCAAGTCACCCATGGTCGGTGGTCCTTTCTTCGGGGGCGACCTCGACGGTGGCGCCGCGCACGGCGCGGACGACCACGCGGGCGCCGACATCGAGGCCGGCCGGGTCGCCGACGAGGCGCGCCGTCCAGGTCTCGCCGTTGTCGAGGCGGACGGAGCCGTCGCCGCCGACGAACGGGGTGACGACGCGGGCGCCGATGCCGTACAGGGCGTCGACGTTCGAGGGGATGAGGGCGCTGCTGCGACGCAGCGCGCGGAGGAGGAGCGGCCGGATGGTGAACAGTAGCAGGGCGGACACGGCCGCCGCCGCGAGCACCTGCAGCCACCACACGCCGCCCAGCAGGTTCACGCCGAGGCCGCCGATGAGGGTGCCGGTGCCGAGCATGAGGAAGGTGAACTCGAGGGTCAGGAGCTCGATGATGACGAAGAGGATGGCGAGCACGAGCCACGCGATCCAGAGGTACTCGGTGAGGTCCGGCAGCATCGCCCACTCCTTCCGCGTGGTTCTGTTCGAACCCTACACCGGGACCGGAATGCCCCGGTTGGTAGGCTCGCAGAGGCCCGCGGCGGATGCCGTGGGCGACTCGACGCAGCAGGAGCAGCACATGTCCCAGCCCATTCCCGCCGGATCGCTCACCGGGCGGACCGCCCTCGTCACGGGCTCCTCGCGCGGCATCGGCGCCGACACCGTCCGCTACTTCGCGCAGGGGGGCGCGAACGTCGTCATCAACTTCCGCAACAAGGCCCCCCGCGCCGAGAAGCTCGCGGGCGAGCTGCGCGACCTCGGCGTCGAGGCGCTCGTCGTCGGCGCGGACCTCACCGACCCGGCATCCGTCGAGGAGATGTTCGCGGCCGTGAAGGAGCGCTTCGGCGGCCTCGACATCCTCGTGCTGAACGCCTCCGGCGGCATGGAGAGCGGGATGGCGGAGGACTACGCCCTGACGCTCAACCGCGACGCCCAGATCGGCGTGCTCGAGGCGGCCCTGCCGCTCCTGCACGACGGATCCCGCGTCGTGTTCGTCACGAGCCACCAGGCCCACTTCATCCGGACCACCCCGACCATGGCCGAGTACGACGTCGTCGCCCAGTCCAAGCGCGCCGGCGAGGACGCCCTGCGCGAGCGCATCCCGGCGCTCACCGAGCGCGGCATCGACTTCGTGGTCGTCTCCGGCGACATGATCGAGGGCACGATCACGGCCACCCTGCTCGAGCGCGCCAACCCCGGCGCGATCGCGAACCGCCGCGAATCGGCCGGCAAGCTCTACAACGTCTCCGAGTTCGCCGCCGAGGTCGCGCTCGCGGCTGTCGAGCCCGTCCCCGCCGACAACACCCGCCTCGTCGGCGACGTGAGCTCGTTCGGCGGAGAGTGAGCATGCGCGCGACCGACATCGACAAGCTGATCAGCGTCGGGCGCCCCACGATCGCGCCCGACGGCGCGTTCGCGGTGTTCGCCGCATCCCGTCCCGACCCCGCGGCCAACCGCCCCGTCGGCCAGCTGTGGCGCGTCGAGCTGCCGGACGGCACGCCGCGGCGGCTGACCCGGGGCGTCGCGGACAGCACGCCGCGCCTCTCGCCCGCCGGGGACCTCGTGGCGTTCCTGCGCGCCGACGCCAAGAGCAAGGCGCAGATCTTCGTCGTGGCAGCGGGGGGAGGGGAGCCCGTGCAGGTCACGGACGCGCCCGCCGGCGTCGGCTCATTCGCATGGTCGCCGGACGCCGCCCGCCTCGCCTTCACCGCCCGCGTCCCCGAGGGGGGCCGGTACGGCACCGTCGAGGGCCTCGAGCCGACCGCCGAGGCGCCGCGGCGGATCACCGGCATCCGCTGGCACGCCAACGGGCTCGGCTACCTCGCCGACCGGCCCGCCCACGTCTTCGTCGTCGACGTGCCCGATCCGGGCGCCGAGCCGTTCTACGAGCCGGCCCCCGCCGTGCGACCGGAGGGCTCGGAGCCGCCGAAGAAGCGGCTCGTCGCCGCGGATGCGGTGCCCCTCACCGAGGGCGATGCCTCGTACAGCGGCGTGGTCTTCACCGCCGACGGGAGCGAGATCCTCGCGGTGGTCGACGAGATCGAGAACGACCGGCGCGACCTGAGCTCGCGTGTCGTGGCGCTGCCCGTGGACGGGGGACCGGCGCGCGAGGTGCTCGCGCGGACCGCGCTGCTCTCCGTCGACGAGATCGCGGTCGCCGCGGACGGGACCGTCGCGATGCTCGCGAGCGGCGTCGGCGAAGGGCGGGTCGACTTCATCGCCCCCGCCGTCGGCCTCTACCTGCTGGACGCCGCCGGACCGCGCCTGCTGACCGACCCGGACGCCGTCGACCTCGGTGAGGCCGGCTCGCACATCAGTGCGGTCGGCGACGACTTCCTCGTGCAGAACCGCTCGCGCGGGACGGTGACCCTGGTCCGCGTCGCGCGGGACGGCGCGACGACCCCGGTGTTCACCGGCGCCGTCGAGGTCGTCGGGCATGCCGCGGCGGGGGAGCGGATCGTGGTCGCGTACACGACCCCGGACTCCTTCGGCGAGCTCGCTCTCGTCGGCCGGGGCCCCCTCACCGACTTCGGCGCACCCCTTCGCGGGGCGGGGCTCGTGCTCCCGGAGGAGCGGGAGATCGCGGGCCGGGACGGCTATCCGATCCACGGCTGGGTCGCCGCGCCCGCAGGGGAGGGGCCGTTCCCCGTCATCCTGCAGATCCACGGAGGACCGTATGCCAGTTACGGCATACATGTCTTCGACGAGACGCAGGTGCTCGTGGATGCCGGCTACGCCGTCGTGTACTGCAACCCGCGGGGGAGTGCCGGCTACGGCCGCGCCCACGGTCGCAGCATCCGGCAGGCGATGGGCACCGTCGACTTCCACGACGTCATCGACTTCCTCGACGGCGTCGTGGCCGCCGACGCGCGCCTCGACGGGGAGCGCGTCGGGGTGATGGGCGGCTCGTACGGCGGATACCTGACGGCGTGGATCATCGCGCACGAGCACCGGTTCGCCGGCGCGATCGTGGAGCGCGGGTTCCTCGACCCGGTGAGCTTCCAGGGTACGAGCGACATCGGCTCGTTCTTCGGCGACGAGTACGTCGGGGTCGATCCGGAGCAGATGGCGGCGCAGAGCCCGATGGCCGTCGTCGATCAGGTGCGCACCCCGACGCTCGTGCTGCATTCCGAACTGGACTACCGGTGCCCCCTGGAGCAGGCGACCCGGTACTACTCGGCGCTGAAGCGGCAGGGGACCGAGGCCGAGATGCTCGTCTTCCCGGGCGAGGACCACGAGCTCACCCGGGCCGGACAGCCGCGGCATCGTGTGCAGCGCTTCGACGCCGTCCTCGAGTGGTGGACGAGGCACCTGCCCGTCGCGGCCTGATGAGCCCGGTCGTCAGCGTCCGTAGGTGACGGCGCGGACGATGTTCGTGATGCCGAGCACCACCGCACCGATGCCGAGCAGCCACCACAGGACGACGGCGCCCCAGAGCGGCGAGAACAGCAGCATGATGCCGGCGATGATGGAGAGCACCGCGAAGATCACGGTCCAGATGCGCGACCCGGAGGCGCCCAGCGTGGACAGCGACACGACGCCCTCGATGATCCACATGATGCCGACGAGGATGCCGAGGAACGCCGCGAGCCACACCGCGGTCGCGGTGAGGTTGGCGAACGCGACGATGCCCGCGACGATGAAGATGAGGCCGAGAACGACGTGGCCGACACGCGCCCAGCCGCCCTTGTTACGCGAGAAGAGGCCCAGCGCGGCGTACGCGAGGCCGGACGCGATGGCGTAGATCGCGACGATGCCGGCGACCACCAGCGCGGTCTTGCCCGGCCAGATGAGGATCAGCAGGCCCGCGATGAGGGCGAGGATGCCGCTGATGCCGAGGGCGGCGCGGAGGGTGTCGGTGGCGGGTCTGCCGATGTCGGTGTCGGTGGTCATGGAGGCCCTTTCTGCGAGGTCTCGGGCACGAAGGTGGCACCAGGGTAGACCCGTGGGCTTCCTCGGTGCTACGGCATCCCGCGGGCGCCGTCAGCCGAGGAGGAGCGTGATGCCCAGCAGGACCGGCACGCAGCCGACGGTGGTGAGCAGGATGGTGTCGCGGGCGATCGTCTCGCCGACGTCGTAGCGCTGCGCGTAGTTGAAGACGTTCTGCGCGGTCGGCAGGGCCGCCAGCACGGTCACGATGAGGACATCCGCGGGTCCGAGGCGGAAGACGAGGGCTGCGACCGTCCACGCGACGAGCGGCATGACGAGGAGCTTCAGTGTCGTCGCGAGGAGGATGTCGCGGCGCCGGCCGGACGGGGACAGGACGCGCTGGCCGTGCAGCGACATGCCGTAGCTGATGAGCAGCACGGGGATGCAGGCGTCCGCGACGAGGCTCGCCGGCTCCATGACGATCGGTGGCAGGCGGATGCCGGACAGCGACACGACCACGCCGAGCACCGATCCCACGACGATCGGGTTCGTCAGCGTCCGCCGGAGGATCGGGTTGACGCGCCGCTGACCGGTCGAGATCGCCTCGAAGGCGGCCATCGACAGCGGCGTGAAGACGAGGAGCTGCAGGAGGATGACGGGTGCCGGGAACGCGGCGCTGCCGAGCAGGTACAGCGACAGCGGGATGCCCATGTTGTTGGAGTTGACCTGGCCGGCCGAGAGCGTCCCGATGAGGGTCTCTCCGGCATCCCGTCGCCAGACGAACCGCGCCACGACGGCGTGGATGACGAAGACCGCCGCCGCGGCGATCGCCGAGACCGGCAGCAGCGCGGAGAAGAGCGTGTGCACGTCGGCCTGCGCCAGCACGACGAACAGCAGGAACGGTGACAGGACGAAGAACGTGAGCCGGCCGAGGACGTGGCGCGCATGCGGGCCGAGCAGATCGATGCGGGCGATGATCCAGCCCACGAGGATCGCGACGCCGACGACGACGAATCCGGTGAGCGAGTCCAGCACACCTCGAGCCTAGGCGCCCCGCCGCAGCCCTTCTGACCCCGTGACAACCATTAGCCGATAATGCACATTATGTCAGTTCACCTGAGGGTGGAGCCTCCCCGCCTGGGTGTCGGCGCGCTGCGGCGCGTCCCCCGCGTGCGCGCGAACTGCAGGTTCGGATGTGACGCGTGGGGCGGATGACCGCTCATGCGTCACACAGGTCACACCGGATCCTACCGTTCGTCGCGGCGACGCGCGCGGCCGCACCCAGCCGATCACCCGGTGAACGTCTGGCGGCCCTGACCGCGGCGAAATGCAGGACCGGGTGTGACGCGTGGGACGTACGAGGCGACTTCTGTCCCAGTGGTCACGGTCGGTCCTGCAGATGCGCGCGCGGACGGAGCGTCGGGACCTGCTGCGGTCGCCGACTGAGGGTCAGTCCAGAGCCGCCGCCTTCGCCTCCAGCAGCGCGCGCTGCGGCGCGCTCGCGGTGCGGGATGCCGCCTCCTCGAACTCCGCGCGCGCCTCGGCAGCGCGTCCCAGCCGGGCCAGCAGCTCGCCGCGGACGCTCGGCAGGAGCGGCGACCCGCGCAGCTCCCCCGCCGCGGCGAGGTCGTCCACGATCGCGAGCGCCGTCGCCGGCCCCGTGGCCATCGAGACGGCGACGGCCCGGTTCAGCTCGACGACGGGACTCGGCGCGATCCGGCCCAGCGCCTCGTAGAGCACCACGATCCGCTCCCAATCGGTCTGCTCGACGCTGGGCGCGACGCAGTGGCACTCCGCGATCGCCGCCTGCAGCGCGTAGGCGCCTCTCCCCTGGCCGCGGGCCGCGGCCTCCGCGTCGGCGCGGCGCAGGGCGGCGCGTCCGCGCGCGATCTGGCCGTGGTCCCATCGACTCCGGTCCTGGTCGGCCAGCAGGATCGGGGCTCCGGTCCGCGATTCCCGTGCCGCGAACCGCGACCGCTGGAACTCCATGAGCGCGACGAGCGCGTGCGTCGCGGGTTCCCGCGGCAGCAGGCCCGCTAGCACGCGCCCCAATCGGAGGGCCTCGTCCGCAAGGTCGGGGCGGGTCCACCGCTCCCCCGTCGTCGCGGAATAGCCCTCGGTGAACACGAGGTACACGACGCTCAACACGCCATCGAGTCGCTGCCGCCACTCCGACGGGTCGGGCGTCTCGAAGGGCACGTGCGCCGCGGCGAGCGTCCTCTTGGCCCGGGTGATGCGCGCCTGGACCGTCGCGACCGGGACGAGCAGCATCCGCGCGATCTCGACCGTGGTGAGCCCGCCGACGACCCGCAGGGTCAGCGCGACCTGCGATTCCCGCGACAGCGCCGGGTGACACGCCGTGAACACGAGGCGCAGCAGGTCGTCGTCGATGGGCTCCCACTCGTCCTCGACGGCCTCCGCGAGGTCGTGCGCGATCGCGCGGTGGCGCTCGTCCAGGCGCTCCCGGCGCCGCCAGGCGTCGATCACCCGGCGTTTCGCGACCGCGGTGAGCCAGGCGCCGGTGTTGGCGGGGATGCCGTTCTCCGGCCAGGACGCGAGCGCCTCCGCCACCGCCTCCTGGGCCACGTCCTCCGCGAACCCGAGGTCACCCGTCATGCGGGCGAGGGCCGCGACGATGCGCGCGCCCTCGATGCGCCAGACGGCGTCGATGGCGCGCGCGGCGTCCGCCGGCGTCATGGCTGCGCGAGCTCGTCCCGCCAGCCGGCTTCCTTCTTCACCAACTCGTTGTCGGCGTAATCCGCGAAGTCGGTCTCATCGGTCACGCGGCGCACCTCCAGCTTCGACCCCGGTCCGAGCGGGCAGCGCTTGGCCCATTCGACGGCCTCGTCGGCGGTGGCGGTCTGGATGATCCAGAAGCCGTTGAACAGCTCGTGCACTTCGCCGTAGGGGCCGTCCGTGACCAGCGGCGGGTCGGCGGAGAAGTCGACGACGTAGCCAGGCTCGGGCGCGAGGCCGTCGCCGGCGACCATGACGCCCGCCTTCATCATGGCCTCGTTGTATGCGCCCATCGCGTTGATGACGGTCTCGAAGTCCATCTCCTCGTACGCCGCGACCGCGTCGGCGGTGGCCCGCATGATCAGCATGTGCTTCATGTGCTCTTCTCCCTGCGTGTGTGGGGATGCCGTCGGCTCCCTCTCACTATGACGTCGAACGGCCGGGAGCGGAATCGACATCGCTCGGAGAATCGGTCACCGCAGCGGGGTCCACCCCGGCGGCAGCGGGCCGTCGATGTCTGCGCGCGCCGCATCGTCCGCCGCGGACCACCCCTGCGCCGCCCCCGGTGTGTCGAATCCGCCGCGGGCGAGGCGGAACCCGACATCCTCGTGGTGCATGCGCGGCGCACCGCCGCGCCGCGTCGACGCGCGCACGCTCGCGGCATCGTCGGCGAACCCGCCGCCGCGGAAGACCCGGTAGTCGCGATACCGGGCGGGGTCCAGCAGGTCCCAGCACCACTCCCAGACGTTCCCGAGCGTGTCGAAGAGACCGTTGAGGTTCGGCAGCTTGCCGCCCACGTTCTGCGGCGCGTCCACGCCGTCGGCGCTCGTCCACGCGACCTCCCGCAGCGGCCCGTAGTGCGCGCCGGTCGAGCCGGCGCGGCACGCGAACTCCCACTCGGCCTCCGTCGGCAGGCGGTAGCCGTCGGCATCCACATGCCAGGTCACGTCCTCCCCGTCGAACGCGTACACCGGGTCGAGGCCCTCCCACTCCGACGCGGCGTTGCAGAAGTGCACGGCTCGCAGCCATGCGACCTCCACCGCCGGACGCTGCGGATGCGCGGCCGTGATCCCGAGGACCTCGGCCAGCTGCGCCTCGGTCACCGGGTACACGCCGATCTCGAACGGTGCGAGCTGCACCGTGCGACGCAGCCGGCGCCGCGCGTCGTGGAGCTCGACGCGCCCCGCGCCGATCCGCGCCATCTCGATGTCGACCATCCGGGCACTCTAGC
>NZ_BKAH01000016.1 GCF_007992455.1 Microbacterium saccharophilum
CCCGCCGTTCCACAGCGGCTCCGCCGTCACCGACCGGCTCGCGCCGCGGCTTTTCGCCGACGCGGCCCGCGTGCTCCGCCCCGGCGGTCAGCTGTGGTGCGTCTGGAACTCACCGCTGCGGTACCGCCCCGTCCTGGAGCGGATCGTCGGGCCGACGCGGCAGGTCGCGCGCGACCCGAAGTTCACGGTCACCGTGTCGACGCGCCGCTGAGCGTCCCCGCCGTCCCCGGCTGCCCTGCCCACACCGCCCACGCGACGAGGACCGGCTGCAGGAAGAGGCGCACAAGGCGTCGGCGCTCGGTGTCGAGACCGGGCGCGGACGCGCCCGTCCGCCACTGGTGCACGTTTCCGGGGAACACCGCGACGAAGAAGGCGGCGACCGCGAGGCCGACCCGCGTGCGCTCGCGAGGCAGCAGCACGAACGCGAGCCCCAGCATGATCTCCACGACACCGGAGACGACGACGATCGTGTCCTTGTCCGTGCGGAGGAGCGCGGTCGCCCAGTCCGGCACGGCGATGCGGAACCCGCGGCGCAGGGTCGTGAGATGCCCGACACCCGCCGCGACGAGGAGGGCGGCGAGCAGCCAGCGGGCGACGGCGCGGATCATCCTCACACGCTAGTCGGCGCGCAGGACCGGTGGGCCGGCGCAACGGCGGAGATCGTGACGGGATGCCGTGGATCACGGCATCCGGAGCCGCCGCCGGCCCACGAAATCCGCCGTCAGGCTTCGACGTCGCCGAGCCCGGTGAGCATGCCGGCGCGGTCGAAGGTCTCGGCAGCCAGCCGGCGGCCGAGTTCGATCTGCTCCTCCGCGAGGTGGAAGTCCATCGTGCCAACGGAGTCGTTCGGGACGACGACGAGCGCATCCGTCGGGAAGGCGGCCAGCTGGTAGCGCTGCACGATCGACCGCAGCACATCCAGCGACTGGGTGGCCACGTCGGATGCGCGCAGCCCGGTCGGCAGCTCCTCGAACAGCTCGGCCACCGAGGTGCCGGAACTCTCGGTGCGCTGCTGCTGGGGGCGTGCGGCCATGCGTGCGGCGATGGAACGCATGGGCTCCGCCTCCATCAGCTTGCCCATCCGCGTGCGGAGCCGGTCCGACCAGACCGCGGCGTCCTCCTCCTCGTCGGAGGAGGTGTGGACCGGGAGGCCCTTGCCGCGCTGGGTGACGGTTCCGTGCCCGTCGAGGGTGACGGCGACGGTCAGGTCCGCGCCGGAGGAGGCGAGCACGCTCACCGGCACCTGGTTGGCGACGCCGCCGTCCACGAGCAGGCGGCCGTTGAGCGCGATCGGCGGCAGCATGCCGGGGATGGCGATCGACGCGCGGAGCGCCGTGTCGATCGGGCCGGAGTCGAACCACACCTCGCGGCGGGCCCACAGATCGGTGGCGACGGCGGTGAAGGCGATCGGCAGGTCCTCGATCCGCCGCACCCCGATGATCTCGCTGACCCGCGCGAGGACCCGCCCCAACCTGATCGCGCTCGACCCGGAGAAGTTGGGATCGACCAGCTTGACCACGTCGCTGCGCCGGCGCAGGCCCCGCACCCATTCGCTGTACTCCGGCAGGTGGCCGGAGGCGAACAGGGCGCCGATGACCGCGCCCATGGACGTGCCGGAGATCTGGACGACGTCGTAGTCCCGGGCCGTCAGCTCCTCCAGGACACCGATGTGCGCATAGCCCCGGGCTCCCCCGCCGCCGAGCGCGATCGCCACCTTCCTGCGTTCCGTACTCACGACCCCCATCGTAGGGAACACCGCGTGCCCCCACCGGGGCTGCGGCGCACGCACGGCCGCGCGCACGTCAGTCGCTGTGCGGCACCGGGGGTCCGATCAGGACGAGCACGACGTAGACCACCACGATGGCCGCGACGAGGAGCACTGCCAGCACCCACGGCCGGCGCAGGAACCACCGCATCGGCCCGTCGTACCAGCGCCGGTCCGCGGGGTCGCTCGCCTCCTCGATCCGCCAGGCGCCTTCCAGCATCCCGCGGCGGTGCAGCCAGCGCTCGACCGGCACCGTCGCGTATGGGATGACGGCGGAGCCGACGGCGAGGATGCCGACGCCGAGCCGCCACCGGTTGTTCAGCGCCACGAGGATCGCCGTCGCACCGTAGGACAGGAAGACGAACCCGTGGATACCGCCGCCGATCGTCACCGCGAGCGCCCACCCGAGGGTGGCGCGCAGGATCAGACCGGTGATGAGGATCGTCCACGACACCATCTCGGCGATCGCGAGGACACGGAACAGCCGGGCGGGAGTGTGGAACACCCCTTCAGCCTAGGTGAAGGATCACACCATCCCGGCCCGGATGCCGTCGAGCGACGTCGCCACCCCCGGCAGGTTCTGCGCAAGGGCGCCATCGAGGGCCGCCAGGCGGGCGCGCGCCTCCTGCAGGACGCGTGCGCCCTTCTCCGTGACGGTGAGATCGGATGCTGCGCCGGCGTGCGCCATGGCATCGGCGACGAGCCCCTCGTCCACGAGCGTGCGGACGGCGGTATGGGCGGACTGGACCGTGATGTGCGAGCGGCGGGCGAGTTCGGAGAAGGAGATCCCGGGCTCCGCGCCGATGTGACCGAGCAGCCCGAACTTGCGTGTCGAGATGCCGAGGTCACGGAGAGCGGAGGCGAGCTGGCCCTCCCACATCGCCGACACCGCGATCAGGGCGATCACGGGGCTGAAGCGGGGACTCTCGTCGGTCATGACCTTATGGTAACGATGCGCCCGCGCTCGTGGCGGATGCGTTGCGGCGTGACAAACGCCTGGACCGACCTCTCGTCGGCCGACGCTCCCGTCGTTGCGTCACGAGCGCGGTAGCGGAGGTGCTCACCACCGGGGCTCCGGCGACCGTTCGCCTAGCGGGAGACCCTCTCGGCACCCGCCGCCAGCGGGCAGCGCGTCCCCGTGAAGATGCTCTCGGCGCAGAGATTGCAGTGGATACAGGCAGAGCGCGCCGCCGCGTCGCGGCCGATGCGATTGATGAGGTCGGGCTCGCGCAGCAGCGCGCGCGCCATCGCGACGTACTCGAACCCGTCGCGCATCGCCGCCTGCATCGCGACGAGATCGGTGATGCCGCCCAGCAGGACAAGCGGCATCGACAGCGCCTCGCGGAATTGGCGGGCGTAGTCGAGGAAGTACATCGGCTCGTACGGGTACTTCTGGAAGACCGCCCAGCCGAACATCTTCATCCCGAGCCGGATGATCGGCTTCTGGGTAGCGGCCATCTCTGCCAGGGGGATGTCGCCGCGGAAGAGGTACATCGGATTGAGAAGCGATGAGCCGCCGGTCAGCTCGAGAGCATCCAGATGGCCGTCCGCTTCCACCATCCGGGCGAAGGCGAGCGATTCGTCCAGCCACAGCCCGCCGGCGACGCCGTCCGCCATGTTCGTCTTGGCCAGCACGGCGATCTGGCCGTCGGCAGCCTCGCGGACCGCTTCGAGGATCATGCGGGGAAAGCGGGCGCGGTTCTGGAGCGACCCGCCCCATTCGTCCTTGCGACGGTTGATGTTGGGACTCAGGAAGGAGCTCGCGAGGTAGTTGTGCCCCACGTGCACCTCGACGGCGTCGAAGCCGACATCGATCGCGTAGCGCGTCGCTTCCGCGTGCTGCCGGACGATGCGACGGATGTCGTCGACGCTCGCTTTGCGGTCGACTCCCATGGCGAGCGCATTGGGCCGCATCGACGGCGCCAAGGACGGGAGGCCGGTCGACCGTGAATTGGCGACCGGGCCGGCATGGCCGATCTGCGCGGAGACCTTGGCACCCGTCGCGTGCACGGCATCCGTCAGCCGCCGCAGCCCCGGCAGGGCCTCGGGCCGCCAGTACACCTGGCCACGCTCCGTACGCCCTTCGGGGGCGACGGCCAGATACGCCACTGTCGTCATGCCGGCGCCACCCTCGCCGACACGGACGTGAAAGTCGATCAAGCGATCGCTCACGAGGGCGTCGGGGGTGACACCCTCGAACGTCGCCGACTTGATGACGCGGTTGCGCAGGGTCACGGGCCCCAAGCGGGCGAGGGCGAGCGGGTCGGGTGTGTGACTGGTCATTCCGGTTCCTCCTGGATTCTCGGTGTGCTCCCGTCGTCGGTGACCGAGCCGTGCACGTCAAGCCATCGGAGCGTTCGGTCGACGGCAAGATCGGGTGCGCCGACCGCCCCCGCCGAGGCCCAGTCAGCGAGAGCTGCGAAGGCTGCGGCCTGGTAGGCGGCGGCGAGGGCATGGCTGATCGCTGCCGGCGCCGACGGGTTTCGGAGCGCGATGAATCTCGCAATCGCGCCGGCCCACGGCGCATAGGCGCGCGGCGCGACCACCATGAGCTCGGGCTCGCTCGCCACGACCTCCAGCCAGCCCGGCGCAGCGCGGTAGATCTGCTCGGAGTGCGTGACCGAGGACACGATCGCCCGGCGCAGCGCCTCACCGGTCGGGATGTCGGAAGTCACGGTCTCCAGGCTCGCCTCCAGTCGTGCAGCTGCGGCCTCGACTCCCGTCCACGGGATCTCGGCGCGGCTGCCGAAATGCCGGATCAGCGTGCGCACGCTCACCCCCGTGGCCTCCGCGATGTCCTTCCATCCGGTCGTGCGGAACCCGCGCTCGCGCCACAGGGCGATCGCGGTCTCCGCGATGCGATCCGCATCGATCACGCTCGGCCGGCCACGGCTCCGCGTGCCGCTGTCACGAACGGCATCCCTGGGCATACTGCCTAGTCGATCATTTTTGTCATATAGTGTCAATAACCGAGTCAAGAGCGACCCGGCAGGACGAGGAGGCGCCGAGATGGGCGTGTACGTGGTCACTGGATCAGCGTCGGGCATGGGTGCCGCGGTCGTTGAGAAGCTGCGCTCCGCGGGGAACACCGTGATCGGCGTGGACCTCAGGTCGGCGGACGTCGTGGCAGACCTCTCCACCGCGACGGGGCGCAGGGCCGCGATCGACGGCGTGCTCGCCGCATCGGGGGGCACGCTGGACGGCGCGGTGCTCGCCGCAGGGCTGGGTCCGGCACCCGGCGCGGATCGGCCCGCACTCATCGTCGAGGTCAACTACTTCGGCGTCGTCGACCTGCTCGAGGGATGGCACGATGCGCTGGCGAGTGCCGAGCGCGCCAAGGTCGTGGTGTTCTCGTCGAACTCCACCACGACGATGCCCGCGGTCCCCGGCCGGGCGATACGCGCGATGCTGGCAGGGGACAGCGGCAAGGCGGTGAAGGCGACCAGACTGTTCGGCAAGAACGCCCCCGCGATGGCGTACGGCGCATCCAAGATCGCCGTCAGCCGCTGGGTGCGCCGTCAGGCCGTGACCGCGCGCTGGGCCGGTGCCGGCATCCGACTGAACGCCATCGCTCCCGGCGCCATCCTCACTCCCCTCCTCGAGAGGCAGCTCGCCACGCCCGATGAGGCGAAGGCCATCCGCTCGTTCCCCGTGCCGATCGGCGGGTTCGGCGTGCCCTCGCAGCTGGCCGAGTGGGTGGTGTTCATGCTGTCGGACGCGGCGGACTTCCTGTGCGGCAGCGTCGTCTTCGTCGACGGCGGGTCCGATGCATGGTTCCGCGCCGACGACTGGCCGCGCGCTGTCCCCGCCGTCCGCATACGCGGGTACCTCGCGCGGATGAAGGAGTTCGCTGCTCGCGCGTGACCTGCTGCGTTGGGCGCGCGGCGGATACGGCCGGTTGCCATGGTCACCGTGTGCGCGCCGTCGCCGGTGCCCCCGATAACCAGCCGAAGGCACACGAAAGAGGCCCGGACCCGCAGAATCCTGCGGGCCCGGGCCTTTCAGCCGCCCATCACGGGCGAAGTGTGTTCGGGAACTCCTAGAAGTCCCAGTCGTCGTCCTCGGTCGCGACGGCCTTGCCGATGACATACGAGGAGCCCGACCCGCTGAAGAAGTCGTGGTTCTCGTCCGCGTTGGGCGAGAGCGCCGACAGGATCGCCGGGTTCACGTTCGTCACCGTCGAGGGGAACATCGCCTCGTAGCCGAGGTTCATGAGCGCCTTGTTGGCGTTGTAGTGCAGGAACTTCTTGACGTCCTCGGTCAGGCCGATGCCGTCGTACAGGTCCTGCGTGTACTGCACCTCGTTGTCGTAGAGCTCGTACAGCAGCGAGAACGTGTAGTCCTTGAGGTCGTCGCGTTCCGCGGCGGTGAGCTTTTCGAGACCCTTCTGGAACTTGTAGCCGATGTAGTAGCCGTGCACGGCCTCGTCACGGATGATGAGGCGGATGATGTCGGCCGTGTTCGTCAGCTTGGCCTTGGACGACCAGTGCAGCGGCAGGTAGAACCCGGAGTAGAAGAGGAACGACTCCAGCAGGGTCGAGGCGACCTTGCGCTTGAGCGGCTCGTCGCCCCGGTAGTAGTCCATGACGATCCGAGCCTTCTTCTGCAGGTTCGGGTTCTCCACCGACCAGCGGAACGCGTCGTCGATCTCCGGCGTCGAGCACAGCGTCGAGAAGATCGACGAGTAGCTCTTGGCGTGCACCGACTCCATGAACGCGATGTTCGTGTAGACGGCCTCCTCGTGCGGGGTGATCGCATCCGGGATGAGCGAGACGGCGCCGACGGTGCCCTGGATCGTGTCCAGGAGCGTCAGGCCGGTGAACACGCGCATCGTCGTGGTCTGCTCCTCGGGGGTCAGCGTCGCCCACGACTGGACGTCGTTGGAGAGCGGCACCTTCTCGGGGAGCCAGAAGTTGTTGACGAGGCGGTTCCAGACTTCGAGGTCCTTGTCGTCCTCGATGCGGTTCCAGTTGATCGCCTGGACCGAGGTCAGGAGCTTCAGCGGTTCGGGAGTCATGTCCGTGGCTTTCTCGGGGTCAGAGCATGCAGGAGACGCACTGGTCGAGCTGCGTGCCCTCCAGCGCCATCTGCCGCAGGCGGATGTAGTAGATCGTCTTGATGCCCTTGCGCCAGGCGTAGATCTGGGCCTTGTTGATGTCGCGCGTGGTGGCGGTGTCCTTGAAGAACAGCGTCAGCGACAGACCCTGATCGACGTGCTGCGTCGCGGCGGCGTACGTGTCGATGACCTTCTCGTAGCCGACCTCGTACGCGTCCTGGTAGTACTCCAGGTTCTCGTTCGTCATGAACGGCGCCGGGTAGTAGACGCGGCCGATCTTGCCTTCCTTGCGGATCTCGATCTTCGACGCGATCGGGTGGATCGAGCTCGTCGAGTTGTTGATGTACGAGATCGAGCCGGTCGGGGGAACGGCCTGCAGGTTCTGGTTGTAGATGCCGTGCGCCTGGACGGAGGCCTTCAGCTCGCGCCAGTCGTCCTGCGTGGGGATGTGGATGCCGGCGAAGAGCTCCTTGACCTTCTCGGTCTGCGGGACCCAGGCCTGCTCGGTGTACTTGTCGAAGAACTCCCCCGACGCGTACGTGGAGTCGGCGAACCCGTCGAACGCGGTGCCGCGCTCGATCGCGAGCTGGTTGGAGGCGCGCAGGGCGTGGAACACCACGGTGTAGAAGTAGATGTTCGTGAAGTCGATGCCCTCTTCCGAGCCGTAGTGCACGTGCTCGCGGGCGAGGTAGCCGTGCAGGTTCATCTGCCCCAGGCCGATCGCGTGCGAGCGGTCGTTGCCGTCCTCGATCGAACGGACGGAGCGGATGTGGCTCTGGTCGCTGACGGCGGTGAGGGCGCGGATGCTGGTCTCCACGGTGCCGGCGAGGTCCTTGCCGTCCATCGCCAGGGCGATGTTCATCGACCCGAGGTTGCAGGAGATGTCTTTGCCGATCTCGGCGTAGGAGAGGTCCTCGTTGTAGGTCGTGGGGGTGTTGACCTGCAGGATCTCCGAGCACAGGTTGGACATGTTGATCCGGCCCTTGATCGGGTTGGCCTTGTTCACCGTGTCCTCGAACATGATGTACGGGTAGCCCGACTCGAACTGGATCTCCGCGAGGGTCTGGAAGAACTCGCGCGCGTTGATCTTGGTCTTCTTGATCCGCGCGTCATCGACCATCTCGCGGTACTTCTCGGTCACCGAGATGTCGCCGAACGGGACGCCGTAGACCTTCTCGACGTCGTACGGCGAGAAGAGGTACATGTCCTCGTCGTTGCGGGCGAGCTCGAAGGTGATGTCGGGGATGACGACACCGAGCGAGAGCGTCTTGATGCGGATCTTCTCGTCCGCGTTCTCCCGCTTCGTGTCGAGGAACCGCATGATGTCGGGGTGGTGCGCGGAGAGGTACACCGCACCGGCGCCCTGACGCGCGCCGAGCTGGTTGGCGTAGCTGAAGCTGTCTTCGAGCAGCTTCATGACGGGGATGATGCCGCTGGACTGGTTCTCGATCTGCTTGATCGGGGCGCCCGACTCGCGGATGTTGGAGAGCAGGAGCGCGACGCCGCCGCCGCGCTTGGACAGCTGCAGGGCGGAGTTGATGCCGCGGGCGATCGACTCCATGTTGTCCTCGATGCGCAGCAGGAAGCAGGAGACGAGCTCGCCGCGCTGGGCCTTGCCGGTGTTGAGGAACGTCGGCGTGGCCGGCTGGAAGCGGCCGGAGATGATCTCGTCGACGAGCTTCTCGGCGAGCTGCTGGTCGCCGTCGGCGAGGCCGAGGGCGGTCATGACGACGCGGTCCTCGAAGCGCTCGAGGTAGCGCTTGCCGTCGAAGGTCTTCAGCGTGTAGCTCGTGTAGTACTTGAACGCGCCGAGGAACGTCTCGAAGCGGAACTTCGCGGCGTACGCGCGGTCGTTGAGCTTCTGGATGAACTCGAACGGGTACTTCTCGAGCACGGCGCCCTCGTAGTACTCCTTCTCCACGAGGTAGTCCAGGCGCTCCTGGAGCGAGTGGAAGAACACCGTGTTCTGGTTGACGTGCTGCAGGAAGTACTCCCGGGCGGCGCGCTTGTCGGCGTCGAACTGGATCTTCCCGTCCTCGCCGTACAGGTTGAGCATCGCGTTGAGGGCGTGATAGTCCAGGCCTTCGAACCGGGTGTCGGTCTTGAAGGTCTTCTCGGTCAATGCAGCTTCCACCATCGTTCCAATCCGTCGCTCACGCGGTCGACGTCTTCAGGCGTGCCGAACAATTCGAGCCGGTACAGGTGCGGCACGGTGCACTTGCGGCTGATCACTTCACCGGCGAGGCAGTACGCCGCGCCGAAGTTGGTGTTGCCCGCGGAGATGACTCCGCGGATGAGGTTTCGGTTTCGCTCGTCGTTGAGGAACCGGATGACCTGCTTGGGAACGGCGCCCTTCTCCTCGCCGCGCCCCTGCCCGCCGCCGTACGTGGGGGTGACGAGCACGAACGGCTCGTCCACCACGAGAGGCGGGTCGGTGGGGTGCAGCGGGATCCGGACGGCCGGCATCCCGAGTTTCTCGATGAATCGCGCCGTGTTGCCGGAGACGCTCGAGAAGTAGACGAGCAGCGGCGCCTCGGTCGCGACGGCCGCGCTCACGGTGTCACGCCAGACGGGAGGCGAGCTCGTCGATCTTGTCGGGACGGAAGCCCGACCAGTGGCCCTCGTCGGTGACGACGACGGGCGCCTGGAGGTATCCGAGCGACTTGACGTGCTCGAGAGCCGCGGGGTCCTCGGACAGGTCGAGGACCTCGTAATCGATGCCCTTCGAGTCCAGCGCGCGGTAGGTCGCGTTGCACTGAACGCAGGACGGCTTGGTGTAGACCGTGATCGCCATGGTGACCTGTCTTCTCCCCTCAAGATCTGTGTATGCCCGGCAGTGCGCCGCCGGGAGTCCAATACTACATATGGGTGCCGACATTCGATAGCACCACAAGGGCTAGTAGTTACATCCGTGTGATTTTCCACCGCTCTCTACAGGTACAACACATGTTGTCCACCGATTCATCCACAGGATGCCGGTTGTTTTCGAACCTGGAAAAGTCCTGGAATCCGGCCCTTTCGCGGCGTCCGCCAGGATCCATCCACAGATCGCACGGTAGACCGCGCCTCCGACATCCCCAGCCTGTGGAAATCGGGTTCCGGCGTGTCGTCGGCGTGTCGCGGCGGCGGTAGCGTGGAGGGGTGGCCGGCTACCGGGATCTTCTGCGCACCCCCGGGGTCGCGCGCATCATCGCCGCCCAGCTGACCGCCCGCTTCCCGAACGGGATGACGAGCCTCGCGATCCTGCTGCATGTGGAGCAGATCACGGGGTCGTACGGCGCCGCCGGCCTGGTCCTGGCCGCCACATCGATCGGACAGGCGATCGCAGGACCGGTCACGAGCCGGTGGATGGGGATCTGGGGGATCCGCCGCGTCCTGACGCTCACGACCGCCGTGTGCGCGGCCGCCGGGCTCGTGATGGCCCTCGTCCCGCTCGAGCTGATCGGCTTCATGCTGTTCGGGTTCCTCGCGGGGCTGTCGACCCCGCCCGTGCAGTCCGCCGTCCGCACCATCTACCCGAAGCTCGTCACGTCGCGCCAGCTGACGCCGCTGTTCTCCCTGGATGCGAGCCTGCAGGAGATCATCTGGATCCTCGCGCCCGTCGTCATCACGCTCGTGGCGACGCAGGCGGGCACCGTCCCGGGACTCCTCCTCATCGTCGCGATCCTCGTCCTCGGCGGCGCGTGGTTCATCCTCTCCCCCGAGGTGGGCCGCGTCCGCATCCCGCGCAGCCGTCGCGCCTTCGGCAAGGTGCTCGGCAAGCCCACCGTGCTGCTGGCCACGGTGATCGGCTTCCTCCTCATCGGGGCGTGCTCGGCGGTGGAGGCGGGCGTCGTCGCGACCTTCGGCCACGGTGGCCTCGAGGCCGGCCTCGTCCTGGCCGTGTTCTCGGTCGGCAGCCTCGTCGGCGGCCTGAGCTTCGGGCACATCCCGATCGGCCGCTGGGCGATGGCGCGGCGGCTCATCGTCGTGACGGTGGGCCTGACGCTCACGTTCTTCTCCCTCTCGGCGTGGTGGCTCGGTGCGTCGCTGTTCGTCGCCGGGATCGGCATCGCCCCGGCCCTCGCCGTCATGTTCGCGATGACCTCGGCGAGCGTGAAGTTCAGCGAGACCGCCGAGGCCTACGGCTGGATCGGCACGGGCCAGCTCATCGGCGCCGCACTGGGCTCGGCGGCCGCCGGGTTCCTCATCGACGGGGTCGGCCCCGTCGGGGCGTACTGGGCCGGCGCCGCCCTGGCGGTCGTCGGCGTGGTCGTCGCGGTCACGTGCGTCCGCGGCTTCCCCGACCTGCGGAACCGCGACGCGAGCCCCATCCCCGACACCGAGCCCGTCCCCGTCATCACCTGACCGGCCGGCCGCCGCCCCGGTTCAGGAGATGCGGCGCAGGACGGCCAGCAGCGCGAGCGCGTACGCGTCCTCGGGCTGCGGGTGGTCGAACTCGTGCCGCTGCCCCGCGATCTGCACCTCGACGCGGTGCGTGTCGGCCAGGCGCCGCAACGCCCGGAACGCCCCGCCGAGGAGCTCTCGCAGCTGGTCCTCGCGCGGCAGCCACAGGGCGTCCTCGAGGGCGACGGAATCCAGCGCCCACTCGGTCGTGCCGTTGAAGGCGAGGATCATGCCGGTGGAGTAGTTCCGCGGCTCGATCGTCATCTCGCTGACGGTGAAGACGTCCGCCTCGAACTCCGGCTCGTCGAGCTGGAACCGGTCGCCCGAGGCCGGCCGCCAGACGAGGCCCGCTTCGCGCAGCGACACGGCCAGGTCCGTCGAGATCATGCGACCATCCTCCCCCACGGCGCCGGCACCCCGGCGCGGGAGGACAATGTTCGGGTGACCGCATCCGCATCCGCTCCCGCCTTCGCCGCCGCGACCTTCCTCCCCGACGACCTGCTCGAGCGCTTCCGCGAACGCGCGGCCCGCGTGGACCGCGACAACGTGTTCCCCGACGAGGACCTCGCCGAGCTGAAGGATGCCGGCTACCTCGCGATCCTCGTCCCGCAGGCCCTCGGCGGCGCGGGCCTGGGTCTCGCGGAGGCGTCGGTGCTGCAGCAGCGGCTCGCCGGCGCGGCGCCGGCGACCGCCCTCGCCATCAACATGCACCTCGTGTGGACGGGCGTCGCGAAGGTCCTCGCCGACCGCGGCATCGAGACGCTGCGGTTCGTGCAGGAGGGCGCCGCGGCCGGGGAGGTCTTCGCCTTCGGGATCAGCGAGGCCGGAAACGACCTCGTGCTCTTCGGCAGCGACACGGATGCCGCCCCGCAGCCGGACGGCTCCTACGCCTTCACGGGCACCAAGATCTTCACCTCGCTCGCCCCGGTGTGGACGCAGCTGGGCCTGCACGGCCTCGACACGACCTCCCCCGACGGCCCGCAGATGGTCTACGCGTTCGTGCCGCGCAGCGACGCCGTCGTCACCCGCGACGACTGGGACACCGTCGGCATGCGCGGGACGCAGTCCCGGACCACCGAGCTGCACGGGGTCGTCGCGCCCGCCGACCGCGTCGTCCGCCGTGTGGCACCGGGTCCGAACCCCGACCCGATCGTGTTCGGCATCTTCAGCGTCTTCGAGCTGCTGCTGGCCTCGGTCTACACCGGCATCGCGCGGCGCGCGATCGAGGTCGCCGTGGCGACGGCGAAGAAGCGCACGTCGAAGAAGACGGGGGCGACGTACAGCCAGGACCCCGACATCCGCTGGCGGATCGCCGAGATGGCGCTCGCGTACGACGCCCTCCCCCCGCAGCTGGCGTCGCTGAGCCGCGACGTCGACGCCCTCGCCGACCACGGCGCGCAGTGGTTCGCGCTCCTGAGCGGCATCAAGCACCGCGCCGTGACGACCGCCAAGCGGGTCGTCGACGAGGCGGTGCTGGTCGCCGGCGGCTCGTCCTACTTCAGCGGGAGCGAGCTGGGGCGCCTCTACCGCGACGTCCTGGCGGGCCTGTTCCACCCCTCCGACCCGGAGTCCGCGCACAGCACCGTCGCGGCCGCGTGGCTGGGGCCGGTCGACTCCTGAGTCAGCGACCCTCGAGGTCGTAGGCCTTCAGCAGCTCCGCGACGGCCTGGTCGCGCTGCGGGCCGCCCTCCTCGAACATGTGCGTCACGTGCGTGCGCAGGTGGTTCTCCAGGAGCATCTTGTCCAGCGACGCGAGCGCCCGCTGCGCGGCCCGCGACTGGGCGATGATGTCCATGCAGTAGTCCTCGTTCTCGATCATCTTCGCGAGCCCCCGCAGCTGCCCCTCCAGGATGCTGGTGCGGTGCATGGCGCGCTTCTTGATGTCGTCGATCACGCGGCCAGGATACGCCGCGTGCGAGGATGACGGCATGGCACGCACCTCGATCGACCTCCTGAGCCCCGCGGACCAGGAGCGTCTCCGGGGTCTGCGCTTCATGAAGGGCGTGGCCCTTGGCGCACTCGTCCTCATGGCGGTCATCTTCGTCGCGGCGTTCGCGCTCGAGGAGCAGTACCCGTGGCTGGCCTACGTCCGCGCCGCCGCGGAGGGCGGCATGGTCGGCGCGCTGGCGGACTGGTTCGCCGTGACGGCGCTGTTCCGGCATCCGCTCGGGATCCCCATCCCGCACACCGCGATCATCCCGCGCCGCAAGGACGAGATCGGCCGCACCCTCGGCGAATTCGTCGAGACCAACTTCCTCGAGGGCGGCGTCGTCCGCTCCAAGCTGGAGTCGACCAACATCGCGGCCAAGGCCGGCGAGTGGCTGAGCGAGCCCGAGCACGCCGAGACCGTCGCGGCGGAGGCGTCGACGATGGCCGCCGGCATCCTGCAGGCCCTGAGCGACGACGAGGTGCAGGACCTCATCAGCGACCTCGCGCGGGAGCACCTGCTGAGCCCGGAGTGGGGCCCGACGGTCGGCGGCTGGCTCGCCCGCGTCGTCGAGGCGGATGCGCACCGCGGGGCCGTGGACCTCGGCATCGACAGCATCTCCACGTGGCTCGAGCACAACCGCGACTCCTTCAGCGGGCTCGTCTCCCGCCGGCTCCCCTCCTGGGTGCCCTCGGTGGCGATGCGGCTCGTCGACGACACCGTCTACCACGAGGCCGTGAAGTTCGCGGCGGCCATCGGCCGCGACCCGCAGCATCCGGCCCGCAAGGCCGTCGACGGCTACCTCACCCGCCTCGCCGACAACCTGCAGCACGACCCGGAGACGATCGGTCGTCTCGAGGATGCCAAGAGCGCCGTCTTCGACAGCCCCCGGGTCCGCGCCCTCGCGGCGGAGGCCTGGCACACCGCGAAGACGGGGCTGCTCCGGTCACTCGACGATCCCGCCAGCCCCCTGCGGCGCCGCGTGGCCGCCGCGCTCGCCGAGATCGGGGCGCGCCTGGCGACCGATCCGGCTCTGCAGCGACGGGTCGATGACCGGGTCACGGATGCCGCGGTGTTCCTCGTCGACCGCTACCGCCACGACATCGCCTCGATCATCACGGACACCGTCGAGAAGTGGGATCCCGCGGAGACCACCGAGAAGATCGAGCTCATGGTCGGCCGCGACCTGCAGTACATCCGCCTCAACGGCACCTTCGTCGGCGCGCTCGCCGGGCTCGCGATCTTCGCGCTCGCGCACGCCCTGTTCGGGTAGGGATGCGCGGCCCCGCGGACTAGCCTGAGGGCATGGCCGCCGAACCGGAAGAGCTGCTGTTCAGCTACGCGGACATGCGCGATCCGCAGCTGCAGCAGGACATGTTCGGCCGCGTGCTGCCCGCCGAGCCCGACACCCTTCCCGGATACACCGCCGACTACGTCGAGATCGACGACATCCGGTTCAGCGACCGGACCGGCCGCATCGTGCACCCGCAGCTGCGTCGCACCGGCAATCCGCGGGACAAGATCGTCGGAGCGGTGCTGCGGCTCACCGTCACCGAGCTCGAGGCCGCCGACGAGTTCCAGATGGCGATGTTCCGCCGTGCCCGGGTGACGCTCGGGAGCGGCCGCGAGGCCTGGGTGTACCTGATCGCATGAGCACCCTCTCCGTGGATCCGCTCTGGCCGCGGGCCGGCGGCTGGCCCGCGCCCGACGGGCGCGTGGATGCCGTCCTGGTCGGGCTGCCGGCCTTCCGCACGTCGCTGAGCCCCACCGGCGCGCACGCGACGCCCGCGGCGGTGCGCGACGCGCTGCGGCGATACAGCCCCACGCTGCTCGGGCCGCCCCCGATCGACCTCGGCGAGGCGCTGCGCATCGCGGATGCCGGCGACGTCGCCGAGCCGGACGGCCCGGAGGGCGAGGCGGCGGTGCGATCCCGCGTGCGCGCGCTGCGCGCGGCGGCGGACCTCGTCATCGCCCTCGGGGGCGACAACTCCGTCACGTACGCGGCCGCCCAGGGCGCCGCCGCGACGGGGCTCATCACCCTCGACGCGCACTTCGACCTGCGCGACGGCGTCTCCAACGGCTCCCCCGTGCGGCGGCTCGTCGAGGACGGGCTCGACCCGCGCCGCATCGTGCAGATCGGCATCGCCGACTTCGCGAACTCCGCCGCCTACGCCCGCCGCGCCGCCGAGCTGGGGATCACCGTCATCCCCCTCGAGGATGTGCGCCGGCGGCAGGCGGCGGAGGTCATGGCCGAGGCGCTGGAGATCGCCGGCCCCGACGGTGCGGTGCACCTCGACGTCGACCTCGACGTGTGCGACCGCGCCGTCGCCCCCGGCTGCCCCGCATCGGTGCCCGGCGGGCTGCAGGCCGCCGAGCTGCGCGCGCTCGTCCGCGCCGCGGCGCGCGACCCGCGCGTCGGCAGCGCCGACATCGTCGAGGTGGACGCCACCGCCGACGCTCCGGACGGCCGCACGGTGCGCCTCGCGGCGCTCTGCGTGCTGGAACTGCTGGCCGGCCTCGCACTGCGCGAGGGCGCGGCCTCACGTGAAGGGAAGACACGACCGTGACGACACTCGTGCTCGTGCGGCATGCCAAGAGCGATTGGGGCCGACCCGACCTCGACGACCACGACCGGCCGCTCAACGACCGCGGCCGGGCGGACGCGCCGCGCATGGCCCGGCGCCTCGCGGCCACCGGCATCCGTCTCGACACGATCCTCGCGTCCACAGCGCTGCGCGCCCACACGACGGCGCAGGTCTTCGCGGCGCAGCTCGGCGCACCGCTGCGCACCGATCCAGGGCTGTACGGCGCCCCTGCGTCGGTGCTGCTGCAGACGGCGGCCGCCGAGCAGGCGAACGCTGTCATGGTCGTCGCGCACGATCCCGGGATGACGGTGCTCGCCGAGCGGCTCTCCGGCGGCGGCATCGGTCACATGCCGACGTGCGCCGTCGCGGTGTTCACGTGGGAGACGGACGACTGGGATGTCGTGACGGCGACGGATCCGGACGCGTGGGAGTTCGACAGCCCGCGCTGAGACCGCCGCGCCGGGAGTCCTGGTCAGACCGGCGCGCCGGCGACATAGACCTCCCGCACGAGCGGGACGCCCGGCCGATAGGCCAGGTGCACGCGCGTCGGCGCGTCGAGGACGACGAGGTCGGCGCGCGCGCCGGCGCCCAGGTGCCCGACGTCGCTGCGGCGCAGCGCCCGCGCACCGCCGGCGGTCGCCGCGTGCACGGCCTCGGCCGGCGTCATCCCCATCTCGCGCACCGCGAGGGCGATCATGAGCGGCATCGAGCTCGTGAAGCTCGTGCCGGGGTTGCAGTCGCTCGCGAGCGCGACCGTCACCCCGGCGTCGAGGAGCCGGCGCGCATCGGGGTACGGGTGCCGCGTGGAGAATTCGACGCCCGGCAGCAGGGTCGCCACGACCTCCGACCCCGCGAGGGCCGCGACGTCGTCGTCGGAGAGGTACGTGCAGTGATCCACGGACGCCGCGCCGGCTTCGACGGCGAGCCGGACACCGGCGCCGTAGCCGAGCTGGTTGCCGTGCAGCCGTGCGGGCAGGCCCGCGGCGGTGCCGGCGCGAAGGATGCGGCGGGTCTCCTCGGGGGTGAACGCGCCCTCTTCGCAGAACACGTCGATCCACCGCGCATGCGGCCGGACGGCGTCGAGCATCGGCCCGCACACGAGATCGAGGTACGCCTCGCGGTCGCCCGTGAACTCGGCCGGCACGACGTGCGCGCCGAGGAAGGTGACCTCGCCGGTGACCTCGGCCGCGAGCCGCGCGAGCCGCGCCTCGCCGTCCACCGTGAGGTCGTAGCCGGTCTTCACCTCGAACGTCGTCGTGCCCTGCCGGTGCAGTTCGGCGACGAACCCGGCCAGGCGCGCGCGCAGCTCGTCCTCCGTCGCGGCGCGGGTCGCCGCGACGGTGCGCCGGATGCCGCCGGCCGTATACGGCGTCCCGCTCATCCGGGCTTCGAATTCGTCGGCCCGGTCGCCGCCGAACACGAGGTGCGTGTGCGCGTCGACGAATCCGGGGATCACCGCCCGGCCGCCGACGTCGTGGACGGTGGTGTCGGCGAACGCCGCACGCGCCGCGACGGCGGCATCCGCGTCCCCCTCCGGTCCCGCCCAGGCGACGACGCCGTCGACGAGGAGCAGCGCCGCGTCGGTGATCGTCCCGGTCGGGTCGCCGGGTGCAGGCGTGTTCGTCGTCAGCTCGGCGATGCCGGTCAGCAGCAGCGCGGCGGTCATGGCATCGGCACGATCAGACCGCGCTCCCGGGCGACCTCCCGGGCCCGCTCGTAGCCGGCATCCACGTGCCGCATGACACCCGTCCCGGGGTCGTTGGTCAGCAGTCTCGCGAGCTTCTCGGCCGCGAGCGGCGTGCCGTCGGCGACGGTGACCTGCCCCGCGTGGATCGAGCGGCCGATCCCGACGCCGCCGCCGTGGTGGATCGAGACCCACGACGCGCCGGATGCCGTGTTCAGGAGCGCGTTCAGCAGCGGCCAGTCGGCGATGGCGTCCGACCCGTCCGCCATCGCCTCGGTCTCCCGGTAGGGGCTCGCCACCGACCCGGCGTCCAGGTGGTCACGGCCGATCACGATGGGGCCCGCCAGCTCGCCGGCGGCGACCATCTCGTTGAACTTCAGGCCCGCGAGGTGGCGCTCCTGGTAGCCGAGCCAGCAGATGCGCGCCGGGAGCCCCTCGAAGTGCACCTTCTCGGCAGCCTTGTCGAGCCAGCGGACGAGACCGGCGTTGTCGGGGAAGAGCGCCTTGATGGCCTCGTCGGTCTTGCGGATGTCCTCGGGGTCGCCGGAGAGCGCGACCCAGCGGAAGGGCCCCCGGCCTTCGGCGAACTGCGGACGGATGTACGCCGGCACGAACCCGGGGAACGCGAAGGCGCGGTCGAACCCGCCGAGCTGCGCCTCCGCGCGGATGGAGTTGCCGTAGTCGAAGACGGCGGCGCCGGCGTCCTGGAAGCCGACCATCGCGGCGACGTGCTTCGCCATCGATCCGCGGGCGCGCGCGGTGAATCCCTCCGGGTCACGCGCCGCCTCGGCCTTCCATTCCTCGAACGGAATGCCCACCGGGAGGTAGGCGAGCGGGTCGTGCGCGCTCGTCTGGTCGGTGACGATGTCGACGGGCGTGCCGCGCAGCAGCAGCTCCGGGAAGACGAGCGCCGCGTTGCCGACGACGCCGATCGAACGGGCCGCGCCGGATTCCTTCGCCGCGACGGCGCGGGCGACCGCGGTGTCGAGGTCAGGAGCGACCTCGTCGAGGTAGCCGTGCGCGACGCGGCGCTGCAGGCGCGACGCGTCGACGTCGACGATGAGCACGGCGCCCTCGTTCATCGTGACGGCCAGAGGCTGCGCACCGCCCATCCCGCCGGCGCCGCCGGTCAGGGTCAGGGTGCCGGCGAGCGACTCCCGGCCGAGCGAGCGGGCGACGGCCGCGAACGTCTCGTACGTGCCCTGCAGGATGCCCTGCGTGCCGATATAGATCCACGAGCCCGCCGTCATCTGCCCGTACATCGTGAGGCCGAGCGCCTCCAGGCGCCGGAACTCCGGCCACGTGGCCCAGTCGCCGACGAGGTTCGCGTTGGCGATGAGCACGCGGGGCGCCCACTCGTGCGTGCGGAAGACGCCGACGGGCTTGCCGGACTGGACCAGCAGGGTCTCATCCGGCTCGAGCTCGTCCAGGGTGCGGACGATCGCGTCGTACGCCTCCCACGACCGCGCCGCCTTGCCGGTGCCGCCGTAGACGACGAGGTCCTCCGGATGCTCGGCGACCTCGGGGTCGAGGTTGTTCATGAGCATGCGCTTGGCGGCTTCGGCACCCCAGCTCTTCGCGGTGCGCTCGGCGCCGCGCGCGGCGCGCACCGGCCCCCGCTCGTGGCCTGCGGTCATGGCATCCCCCTGTGTCGTCATCGTGCGGTGGGCTCCGCCTGAGCCGCGTCGGCGGCCGCGCGCGCGATCCGGCCGGAGAGCACGAGCTCGGTCACGGCCTCGATCTCCGGCGAAACGAACCGGTCCGGGCCGGGACCGTCCACGACGGTGCGGACGAGGGCGCGCACGGCGCCGGTCACGGCGCCCGGCCGGAGCGGTGCACGCAGGTCGAGGGCGCGGCATCCCGTCACGATCTCGATCGCGAGGACGCGCGCGAGCCCGTCGACGGCGCGGCGGAGCTTCCGCGCCGCGGCCCATCCCATCGAGACGTGGTCCTCCTGCATCGCGGAGGATGGGATCGAATCGACGGATGCCGGGACGGCGAGCCGCTTGAGCTCCGAGACGATGCCCGCGGCGGCATACTGCGCGATCATGAGCCCGGAGTCGACGCCCGCCTCGTCGGCGAGGAACGGCGGCAGGCCGTGGCTGCGGGTGCGGTCCAGGGCCCGGTCGGTGCGCCGCTCCGAGATCGACGCGACGTCGGCGACCGCGATCGCGAGGAAGTCGAGCACGTACCCGATCGGGGCGCCGTGGAAGTTGCCGTTGGACTCCACGCGGCCATCGTCGGTGAGCACCGGATTGTCGACGGTGGACGCCAGTTCCCGCGCGGCGATCGTCCGCGCGTGCTCGACCGTGTCCCGCGCGGCGCCGTGCACCTGCGGCGTGCAGCGGAGGGAGTACGCGTCCTGCACGCGGGTGCAGACGGCGGGGTCGCGGTGGCTCGCGACGATCGGCGACCCGGCGAGGAAGGCGCGCAGGTTCGCCGCGGACGCGGCCTGCCCGACCTGCGGGCGCAGCGCCATGAGGTCGGCGGCGAAGACGGCGTCGGTGCCCAGCTGGCTCTCGATCGACAGGGCCGCGGCGAGGTCGGCGGTGACGAGCAGCATGTCGAGGTCGTGCACGGCGAGGAGCAGCATCCCCAGCATCCCGTCGGTACCGTTGATGAGCGCGAGGCCCTCCTTCTCCTCCAGCACGAGCGGCGCGATGCCGGCGGCGGCGAGCGCGTCGCCGGCGGTCCTCGCCGTGCCGGAGGCGTCACGGACCTCACCCTCCCCCATCGCGGCCAGGGCGACGTGCGCGAGGGGCGCGAGGTCGCCGGAGCAGCCGAGCGACCCGTACTCCCGGACGATCGGGGTGATGCCGGCGTCGAGCATCGCCGCGTACGTCCGGACGACGATCGGGCGGACGCCCGTGCGGCCGGACGCGAGGGTCTGCAGGCGCAGGAGCTGCAGCGCCCGGACGACCTCCCGCTCGACCTCGGCACCCGTGCCGGCCGCGTGCGAGCGGATGAGGCTCGCCTGCAGCTGCCGGCGCCGCTCCGGCGCGATGAAGGTCGTCGCGAGCGCGCCGAAGCCCGTCGAGATGCCGTAGTGCGGCTCGGGGTCGTCGGCGAGGCGCTCAACGAGGGCGCGCGTGGCGGCGACCCGCGCGAGGGCCGCGTCGTCCACCGTGACCCGGGCGTCGTCGCGGGCGACCGCGACGACGTCGGCCGGCGTGAGCGGCGTGCCCGACCCGACGCGCACGTCGCGTCGGGTCGCGGTCTCCGAGGCGGATGCGGCGGTCATGGTCCGATTCCACCGCCGCGGCACACGCCGCGCCAGGGCGGCGTGGCATCCTGTGTCTGTGATCCCAGACACAGCGATCCCAGACACGTCGATCCCAGATACATCGCCGGCGGCCAAGCCGAAGGTGCCCGCGGCCGACCAGACGCTGCGGGTGCTCACGTTCCTGGCCCGTCAGCGCGGCCCGGTCGCGGCGCAGACCGTTGCGACCGCGCTCAGCATCCCCCGCTCGAGCGTCTACCACCTGCTGCACGCGATGGCCGGGCACGGCTACGTCGTGCACCTCGAGGCGGAGCGGCGCTGGGGTCTGGGCACGGCGGCGTTCGAGCTCGCGGGCGGGTACGCGCGGCAGGATCCGCTCGCCCGTCTCGGGCGCCCGCTCGTCGCGGGCCTCGCCGACCGCGCCGGCGAGAGCGCGCACCTCGCCGTCATGACGGGGCGCGACGTGCTCTACATCGTGGAGGAGCGGGCGCCGCGCCGCCCGGCGCTCGTGACGGATGTGGGCGTCCGGCTCCCCGCGCACCTGACGGCGACGGGCCGGGCGATGCTCGCGCTGCTGCCGGCCGGCCAGGTGCGGGCGCTGTACCCGGATGCCGCGGCCTTCGCCGACCGCACGGGCCGCGGCCCGCGGCGGCCGCGGGAGCTGCGGGAGCTCCTGCGCGCCGTGCGGGCACGCGGCGTCGCGGAGGAGGACGGCGAGGTCACGCTCGGTCTCCGCTCCGTCGGCGTCGCCGTGCGCGACCACACCGGATGGCCCGCGGCTGCGATCGCCGTCACGTGGCCCGGCGACGCCGACCGCGATGCGGCGGAGCTCGCGGGCCTCGCGGGCGACGCCGCCCGCGCGCTGGAGCGCCGCATCAGCGGCCGCTGACCCGTGCTCGGCGCACCGCACCGCCACCCAACGGCGGATTCCGTGCCCCATCCCACCGAACGGCACCGGAATCCCGGCATCCGCAGCACGATCTCCGCCGTTGAGTACAAACCCCTCAGCGCACGACGAGTCGCGGCCGCACCAGGACGTGCGCCTGCCCGGCCTCGAGGGCCCGGTTGCCGATGAGCGAGCCCCCGACCGTCAGGAGGTCGAGGGTGCCCGCGGCCACCTGCTCCGGCAGCTGCTCGATGCTCGACAGTCCCAGCGCCTCGGCCGCCGGGGTGTTGTCGAACCCGACGACGAGCAGGTCGGGCCGCTGGGCGCCGACCGCGGCGACGTGCGCCCCGACCGCCAGCGAGTCGCTGACGCAGACGATCGCGTCCACGGCATCCCGCTGCAGCAGCGCCGTCGTCGCGACCCGCGCGTCCGCGACGCTCTCCGCGACCGTGAGACGCAGCTCCCCGAGGTCGGCCTCGGAGACCCCGGCCGCCCGCATCGCCTCGCGCCAGCCCAGCTCCCGGTCATCCCCGGTGCCCGACCCCGCCGGCCAGCCCAGGAACGCGACCCGCGGTCCCGCGGCGGCCCGCGCATGCTCGGTCGCCTCGCGCGTGCCGGCGGCGCCGTCCACGTCGACCCAGAGGTGCAGCGGGTCGTCGATGTCGTCGTCGCCCCACGGGCGTCCGAACGACACGAACGGCAGGCCGCGGGCGGTGAGCCACGCGATGCGGGGGTCGCCGTACGTCGTGCCCGTGATGACGATGCCGTCGACCTCCCCACCGTCGGCGAGGTCCGTCATCCGCTGGATCTCCTCCTCCGGCGAGGCGGCGGCGTACACGAGCACCCGGAGACCGCGCTCCCCCGCCCGCTCGGTCAGCGCGTGCACGAAGCGGTCCAGCACGGCGCCGGAGATGCCGCCGGCGTACGGGTCCAGATGGATGCCGATGGTCGAGCTGCGCCGCGTCCGCAGCCGCCGCGCCGACGCGTGCGGCGCATAGCCGAGCCGCGCGATGGCGGCGCGGACGCGGTCCCGCGTGTCGGGGCGCACGATCGCCGGGCTGTTCAGCACATTGCTCACCGTCTGCCGCGACACGCTCGCGGCACGCGCGACGTCCTCGATCGTGACCGAGCGTTCGTTCGCCATGTGCGCACCACCCTTGACAGCGCCGAGAGGCCGACTTACTTTGGGCATCATTCCATAGTTTGATCGTTCAAACCCGCGATGACGCGGTGGCGTGGGAACGATCGAAGAGACGATCGGCGAGCACCGGGCGCCGACGCTCAGGAGCGGTCAGCGATCAAAGGAGATGCGATGAAGCGACACACAGCACGGACGCTGCTCGCCGCCGGGGGGATCACCCTCGTCGCGGCACTCACCCTCACCGGCTGCGGCGGATCCGGCTTCGACGAACCGGATGCCGGACCGAGCGGCGACGGCGGAGGGCTCACGTCCTCCGACGATCCCCTCTCGATCCTCATCGGGTCCAGCGGCGACGCCGAGACGACGGCCGTGAAGGATGCCGTCGCGGCATGGTCGGCGGACTCCGGCGTCGACGCGACCGTCACGGCGGCGTCGGACCTCACCCAGGAGCTCTCGCAGGGCTTCGCCGGCGGCTCCCCGCCGGATGTGTTCTACCTCGGCACGGAGTTCCTCGCGGGCTACGCCGGCAACGGCTCGGTCCTCCCCTACGGCGACATGCTGGAGAACAAGGACGACTTCTACCCGTCCCTCGTGGAGAACTTCACCTACGACGGCGAGTTCGCGTGCGCACCGAAGGACTTCTCGACCCTCCAGCTCATCATCAACAAGGGGCTGTGGGAGAAGGCGGGACTCACGGATGCCGACGTGCCGACGGACTGGGACTCCCTGGCCGCCGCGGCGAAGGCCCTGACGACGGACGGCACGACCGGCCTCGTCTTCTCCGGTGAGTACGCCCGCGTCGGCGTCTTCATGGCGCAGGCCGGGGGGCGGCTCATCTCCGAGGACGGCACCGAGGCCACCGCCGCCAGCGCAGAGAACGAGGAGGCCCTCGCCTACGTCAAGGAGCACCTCACCGACGGCACCTTCGCGTACGCAGCGGATGTCGGCGCCGGATGGGGCGGCGAGGCGTTCGGCAAGCAGCTCGGGGCCATGACGATCGAGGGCAACTGGATCACCGGCGCGCTGGGTGACTACCCCGACGTCGACGCCCTCGTCGTCGAGCTCCCCGCGGGCCCGGCCGGCCAGGGCACTCTGCAGTTCACGAACTGCTGGGGCATGGCGGCGGACAGCCCGAACCAGGAGGCGGCGCTCGACCTCATCGAGTATCTGACGACGGCGGAGCAGCAGCTCGCGTTCTCGGAGGCGTTCGGCCCGATGCCGTCCGTGCAGTCGGCGGCCGATCAGTGGCGCAGCGACAACCCCGATCTCGTCGCGTTCCTCGACGGCGCCGACTACGCGCAGGGCGTGCCGACCAACGACGGCATCTCCGACGTCATCGCCGATTTCAACGCCCAGCTGGGCACGTTGAAGGACGGCGACCCGGCGGAGATCCTCGGCTCGGTGCAGTCCAACCTCGAGGCCATCGTCGGCTGACGACGATGACCACCACCATGACGCCGGCCGCCGTGCCGGCACCTCCCCGCGGCAGGTCCCGCTTCGGCGGCATCCGCCGCGGGGAGGGCGCGGCCGGGTGGCTCTTCGTGGCCCCGGTCGTCGTCATCCTCGGGGTGTTCCTGTTCTTCCCCGTGATCATGGCGCTGTGGGTCTCCGTCTCGGACTGGTCCGGTCGCGGGAGCCCGCTGTCGCCGGAGGTCAGCTTCGTCGGCCTCGACAACTACGCCGCCATCACGACCGACGGGGGTCTGCGCACCCGCGACTTCGGCATCGCCCTGCGCAACAACGCGTGGTACGTCGTGCTCGTCGTGCCGCTGCAGACCGCCCTCTCGCTCTTCCTCGCCGTACTCGTGAGCCGCCGGATCCTCCGCAGCCGCGGGTTCTTCCGCACCGCGTTCTACTTCCCCTCCGTCACGAGCTCCGTCGCGATCACGGTCCTGTGGCTGTTCCTGTTCAGCACCACCGGCCCCATCAACGCCGTCATCGCGCGGCTCGGGGGCGACGGCCCGAACTGGTTCAACGAGCCGAAGGGCATCGTGCACGTCGGGCTCAGCGGCCTGGGCGTGACGAGCGGACCGGACGTGCTGACGCAGAACGATTTCCTCGGCCTGTCCTGGTGGGACTGGTTCGCCGGCCCGTCGGTCGCCATGACGGCGCTCATCTTCATGGCCGTCTTCACGACCAGCGGCACGTTCATGCTGCTGTTCATCGCGGCGCTGCAGAACGTCGGCTACGAGCTCACCGAGGCCGGGATGATGGACGGCGCGAGCGGCTGGCAGCGATTCTGGCGGATCACCCTCCCCCAGCTGCGGCCGACGCTGTTCACCGTCGTGACGCTGGGGCTCATCGGATGCTGGCAGGTCTTCGACCAGATCTACACCGGCACCTCCGGCGGCCCAGCCAAGACGACGGTGACCCCGGCGTACCTGTCCTTCACGTCGGCGTTCCAGAACCAGGACTGGGGAATCGGCGCGGCCATCGCCTTCATCCTGTTCCTCATCATCATCGTGTTCACGCTGTTCCAGCGCTGGGCGCTGCGCGAGCGGCCGGTCTCCCGGCGCCGCGCGGCCGTCTACCAGGCGAAGGGGGTCCGGTCGTGACCGACACCGCACAGGCGCCCGCCGCGGCGCCGCCCGCCCCGGCCGCACCCGCCCCTCGGGGCCGCAGGCGGCGGTTCACCCGGAACACCGTCGTCGCGCAGGTGCTGCTGTACGTCATGCTCGCGGCTCTCGCGCTCGTCTACATCTACCCGTTCCTCGTGCAGGTGGCGACGTCGTTCAAGAGCGAGCAGGAGGCCGCGTCCAACCCGATCTCCCTCCTCCCGCAGACCTTCACGGTGGCGGCGTACGAGCGGCTCTTCGTCAACAGCGACTTCCCGCTCTGGTTCCTCAATTCGGCGATCGTGACCGTGCTGGTGACCCTCGGCCGGGTGTTCTTCGTCTCCCTCGCGGGGTACGCGCTGGCGCGCCTCACGTTCCGCGGCCGCGCCGCCGTGTTCGCGATGGTGGTGAGCGTCATGGCCGTCCCCGCGGTGGTGCTGCTCATCCCGCGCTTCCTCGTCCTCAAGCAGATCGGGCTCTACGACTCGTACGCCGGCATGATCCTCCCGCTGCTCGTGGACGCGGCGGGGGTGTTCATCATGAAGAACTTCTTCGAGTCGATCCCCGTGTCCGTCGAGGAGCAGGCGCGCATCGACGGCGCCGGCGCCTTCCGCGTCTTCTGGTCGGTCGTGCTCCCGATGGCGCGGCCCGCGCTCATCACGATCATCATCCTGTCGTTCCAGGGCTCGTGGAACGAGCTGAACCACTTCATCGTCTCGACGCAGTCGCCGGAGCTCACGACCCTCACGAAGGGTGTCGCGAGCCTCGCCTCCGGCCAGCTCAGCTCGGGGACGCAGTATCCCCTGAAACTCGCGGCGGCCGCGCTCATGACGATCCCCGTGGCGGTGATGTTCTTCATCTTCCAGAAGCGCATCATGAACACGTCGGAGGGGGCGGTCAAGGGATGACCGGGGGGCTCCAGCCGTTCCTCTCCGACGGCATCGTCGCCCTCCGCGCCCCGACGCAGGTGTGGTCGGGGCGGGACGGCGAGCTCGGCAGGCACGCGATCGACGGCCTCTACCACGGCGACACCCGGTTCCTCCGGGCGACCGCGCTGACCTACGGGGGCGCGGAGGACGAGACCGAGACGGCGCCGGAGTGGATCGCGCTCGCGGAGCGGACGGCATCCGAGGTCGCCTTCGACGCCGTCCTCCGCGCCGTCGACGACGACTGGCCCGACCCCAAGGTGCGCCTGCAGCGCGTGCGGACGGTCGCCGACGGGCGCCTCGACGAACGCCTCACCGTGCGCTCGCACCTGGCCGAGCCGCTCGCGCTGCGCCTCCGGCTGCGCCTCACCCCGGACTTCGCGCCGCTGCAGGAGGTGAAGGCCGGCGCGACGCCGACCGCGACGTGGACGGCGACGCGCGGCGGGGACGCGCCGGACGCGGTGGACATCGACGCGGGCGGCGCCCGCATGCGCATCGCAGCGTCCGGCGCCCGTGTCGCCGCCGACGCCGAGGTCACGATCGACTGGATGCTGACCTGCCCCCCGCGCGGCGAGGTCGAGGTCGCCTGGTCCGCGGTCGTGGCCGACCCGTCCCTCGTCGTCCGCGCCGCCGCCGCCCCCGCACCCTGGGCGGCGCGGCCGCCCGACCCCGGAACCGACCCGCGCCTGGCCCGGTGGGTGCGCCGCGCCCTGTCCGACCTCGACGCCCTCCGCCTCACGCTTCCCGGTCACCCCGACGACGAGTTCCTCGCCGCCGGCACGCCCTGGTTCCTCACCCTCTTCGGCCGCGATGCGCTGTGGGCCGCCCGCCTCCTCCTTCCGGTGGATGCCGCGATCGCGGCATCCACCCTGCGGGTCCTCGCCCGCCTCCAGGGCCGGGCGACGGACCCCGCCACGGCCGAGGAGCCCGGCAAGATCCTGCACGAGCTCCGCGCCGGCGAGCTGCGCATGCCCGGCGAGGGGATCATCCTGCCGCCGCGCTACTACGGCACCGTCGACGCGACGCCGCTCTGGGTCTGCCTCCTCGGCGAGGCCGCCGGCGCCGGGATGGCGGAGGACGAGGTCCGCGCGCTGCTGCCCGCGCTCGAAGCGGCGCTCGGGTGGATGCGCGCCGGCGCGGGCGACGACGGCTTCCTGGAGTACGTCGACGAGACCGGCCGGGGCCTGTCGAACCAGGGCTGGAAGGACTCCGGCGACTCGATCCAGTGGCGCACCGGCGCGCTGGCGGCAGGACCCATCGCCCTCTGCGAAGTGCAGGGCTACGCCTACGAGGCCGCGCACGCGGGCGCCGACCTGCTCGAGCGGTTCGGGCGCGACGGCGCCGACGACGTGCGGGAGTGGGCGGATGCGCTGCGCACGCGCTTCCAGGAGCGCTTCTGGGTCACGACCGAGGAGGGCACCTACCCGGCGATCGCGCTGGGCCGGGACGGCAAGGGCGTCGACACGCTCACCTCGAACATCGGGCATCTGCTGGGCACCGGCATCCTCGACCCGGCGCAGGAGGCCGAGGTCGCCGCTCTGCTCACGGGTCCGACGATGAGCTCCGGCTTCGGACTCCGCACGATGTCGACGCGGGGCGCCGGCTACTGGCCGCTGAGCTATCACGGCGGCAGCGTGTGGGCGCACGACACCGCGATCGTCGCGCGCGGGATGGCGCGGGCCGGGCTCCGCGACGACGCCCGCGTGCTCGTGGAGGGTCTCCTCGCCGCCGCCGACGCGTTCGGGTACCGGATGCCGGAGCTGCACGCCGGGGATTCCGCCGAGCTGACCCCCGCCCCGGCGCCCTACCCGGCCGCGTGCCGCCCGCAGGCGTGGTCGGCCGCCGCGGCGGTCGCGTGCCTCGCGATCGCACGCGGCTGACCGGCGTCTCGGCCGCATCGTTGCGGGCGCGGACGCCCCGGGTGGAAACTGGGCGGAATCCCGACGCCTCCCGAAGGGTTCCCACTCGTATGACGGAACTGTCGATCCTCGAACAGCCGACGTCCGGCACCCACACCCACGAGAGCCGTGGCCCCTCCATCGCCGCCCGCATCTCCGCCATGGGCCAGAACCGAATCGGCGCGCTCCTCCTCCTCATCGCGACGGCCGCCGCGATCGTCTGGGCGAACCTGGCGACCGGGTCGTACGCGGCGTTCTGGGAGACGCACCTGACCGTCGGAGTCGGCGACATCCAGCTCGACTTCACCCTGCACGCCCTCGTCAACGACGCACTGATGGCGATCTTCTTCTTCACCGTCGGGCTCGAGGTGCGGCGGGAGTTCGCGATCGGCGAGCTCACGAGCTGGTCGCGCGCCATGGTCCCCGTGATCGCCGCGATCGCGGGGCTGGCGCTCCCCGCCCTCCTGTTCGTCCTCATCGCCGCCCCGTCCGGGCACGTCGGCGCGTGGGGCGTCGTGATCTCGACCGACACGGCGTTCCTCGTCGGCGCCCTCGCGCTCATCGGCCCACGGGTGCCGGGACGCCTCCGCGTCTTCCTCCTCGCCCTCGCCGTCGTCGACGACATCGGGGCGCTCAGCATCATCGCGCTCGTCTACACGGGGGACTTCACTCCCTACCCGCTCATCGTCGCCGCCCTCGGGCTCGCGGGCGTCTACGCGACGCGGTACCTGCGGGGCGGGCGGGGCCCGGTGTACGCGACCCTCGCGATCATCGTGTGGTTCGCGTTCCTGGCCTCCGGCGTGCACCCGACGCTCGCCGGCGTCGCGATCGCCCTGCTGGTGCCCGTGTACCGTCCCGACCGGCGCGACGTCGAGCACGCCCTCGAACTCGCGCGCACGTTCCGCCAGTCACCGAGCTCGGAGTACGCGCGGGCGGCGGCGAACAGCCTCCGCGAGTCCATCTCCATCAACGAGCGACTGCAGTCCGCCTACGCGCCGTACGTCGCGTACGTCATCCTGCCCCTGTTCGCGCTCGCGAACGCGGGCGTGGTCCTGAGCCCGGAGATCCTCACCGCCGCCGCGCAGTCGGCGCTCACGTGGGGCATCATCGCGGGGCTCGTCGTCGGCAAGCTCGTCGGCGTGCTGGGGTCCACGAGCGTCCTGAAGCTGCTGCGCGTCGGCGAATTCGGGCCGGGGCTGACGCTCGACCGGATCGCCGGCGGCGGCGCGCTCTGCGGCATCGGCTTCACGATCTCGCTGTTCATCATCGACCTCGCGATCGACGACCCGGCCGCCCAGAACGAGGCGCGGGTCGGCGTCCTCGCCGCGTCCGTCATCGCCTTCGTCCTCGCGACGATCGTCTTCCGCATCTCCGACGCCCTGCGGCCCGACCTCAACACGGGGCAGACGCTCGTGCGTCCCGTCGACCCGGCCCGCGACCACATGTACGGCCCCGCCGACGCGCCCTACACGATCGTCGAGTACGGCGACTTCCAGTGCGGCTTCTGCCTCAAGGCATCCGGTTCGATCCAGGAGGTCCACGACGAGCTCGGCGATCAGCTGCGGTACGTATGGCGGCACGCCCCGCTCGTCCAGCAGCATCCGAACGCCCTCGCCGGCGCGGAGGCGTCGGAAGCCGCCGCCATGCAGGGCCGGTTCTTCGAGTTCGAACGGGGCCTGTTCGCCGACCAGGACAACCAGCGCCCCACCGACATCATCCGGCTCGCGCAGAACCTCGGCCTGGACGTCGCGCGGTTCGAGCGCGACCTCGTCTCCCCCGAGGTGGCCTCCCGCGTCCGCGACGACATGTTCGACGCGGAGGCCATGGGCATCACCTCCGTCCCCACCTTCTTCGTCAACGGCCGGCGGCACACCGGCCCGTACGACGCGCAGTCGCTCATCCGCGCCCTGCAGTCCACCGCGGGCGGCCCCGACGCGTCCACAGGTCACTAGCCTGTCTGCCATGGAAGCTGAGAAGAACCCGGTGATCTCACCGACCCTCACCGACGCCCAGTGGGAGCGGCTGGCCGCCGCCGGCACCCCGCAGGACGTCCAGCCCGGAGACCTCGTGTTCCAAGCCGGCCAGTCCGACTACGACCTCATCCTCATCGAGTCCGGTGAGGTGGAGATCGTCCGCGACGCGATGCGCTGGGTGGGCGAGGCCGTCATCACGACGATGGGCCCGCGGACGTTCGCCGGCGAACTGGGCCTCCTCAACGGCCAGAGCGCCTTCCTCACCGCCCGCGTGACGCAGCCGGGCCGCGTCATCCGCGTGTCCCGGACGCAGCTCCGCGACGTCATGAACGAGGACGACGAGCTGTGCGACCTGATCCTGCACGCCCTCTGGGCGCGGCGCGAGTCGCTGCGCAGCGGGCCCGCGGCGATGACCCTCAAGTTCGTGGGCTCGACGACCTCGAACGAGTTCCTCGCGCTCCGCCGCTTCGCGGAGCGCCTCGACCTCGTGCACGCGGCCGTCGCCCTGCCGCCGGGCGAGCTCGGCACGCTCGCCGGCCACGACTTCACGGCCGCCGACCTGCCGATCGCGTTCATCCAGGGTGAGCCGATCCCGCACGCGACGCCGGGGATCGTCGCCGAGCAGCTCGGCCTGAGCTACCAGGCGCAGGCCGACGAGGTCGTCGACCTCGTCGTCGTCGGCGGGGGTCCCGCGGGTCTCGCCGCCGCGATCTACGGCGCGTCCGAGGGGCTCAGCACCGTCCTGCTGGATGCCGTGGCCCCCGGCGGGCAGGCGGCGTCGACGTCGCGCATCGAGAACTTCCTCGGGTTCCCCTTCGGCGTGAGCGGAGCCGACCTCATCGGGCAGGCGACCCTGCAGGCACTGAAGTTCGGCGTCCGCGTGTACGCCCCGTGCGAGGCCGTCGGGCTCGAGCCGGTCGGCCGCGAGCTGGATGTCACCCTGTCGGACGGCCGCCTCATCCGCGCCCGGACCGCCATCATCACCTCCGGCGCCGCGTACCGCAGCCTCGACCTGGAGCGCTGGGAGGACTTCGAGCGCGCCGGCATCTACTACGCCGCGACGCCCCTCGAGCTGCGGCAGGTCGCCGGGTCGCGGGTCGTCGTCGTGGGCGGGGCGAACTCCGCCGGTCAGGCCGCCCTGTACCTCGCCGCGAACGGCTGCGCCGTCGACCTCGTCGTGCGCGGCACCGACATCCGCACCCGCATGTCGTCCTACCTCGCCGACCGTCTCGGCGAGGAGCCGCGCGTCCGCATCCACACCGGGGCGAGCGTCGTGGGACTCGACGGCGCCGAGTCGCTCGAGACGGTGCGCATCGACTCCGTCGGCGATGTCTCCGCGCGGGGCCTGTTCTGCTTCATCGGCGCCGACCCGGCGACATCCTGGCTGCCGACCCTCGACCGCGATGCGGAGGGGTTCATCCGCACCGGCACCGACATCGCCGTCCAGTCGCTGCAGCGCTGGCAGGGCCTCGGCCGCGAGCCGTTCCCGTTCGAGACCTCCACGCCGCGGGTCTTCGCCGCCGGCGACGTGCGCCGCGGCTCGATGAAGCGCGTGGCCGCGGCGGTCGGCGAGGGCTCGAGCGCCGTGGCGTCCGTGCACCGCGCGCTGGCCTCGGTATGACCCCCGCCCCACCCGGAAGGACATCATGACAGAGGGCTTCGACACCGCCGTCCCCCCGTCCGGGACGGGGTGCGCCGAATGCGACGAACAGGACGGCTGGTGGGTGCACCTGCGCCGCTGCGCGCAGTGCGGGCACATCGGATGCTGCGACATGTCGCTCGGCCGCCATGCGACCGCGCACTTCGCGTCGACGGGCCACCGATACATGCAGAGCTTCGAGCCCGGCGAGGACTGGTTCTGGGACTACGTCGACGGGGAGACCGTCGACGGCCCCGAGCTCGCCCCGCCGCGCAGCCGTCCGGAGTCGCAGCCGTCGCCCGGGCCGCGCGGGCGCGTCCCGCACGACTGGCGGGCGATCCTCGAGCGCGGCTGAGCCCGCTCAGTCCACCTTGCCGACGGTCCCGCCGGTCAGGCGCACGAGTTCGTCGAACGTGAGCGGGAACACGGTGTGCGGCGTGCCGCCGGCCGCCCAGATCTCCGGGTAGCCGGCGAGGTCCTCGTCGACGATCGTCGTGAGCGGCGCCGGGTGGCCGGTCGGCGCGACGCCGCCGATCGCCTGCCCGGTCGCCTCGCGCACCTGCTCGACGCTCGCGCGGGCGATGGAGCCGCGGCCGAGCCGCTCGGCGAGCGCGCGGGTGTCGACGCGGTGCGCGCCGCTCGTCATCACCAGGAGCGGTTCGCCGTCCGACCAGAACACGAGGCTGTTCGCGATCGCGCCGACCTCGACGCCGAGCGCCGCGGCGGCGAGCGGCGCCGTGGATGCGGCATCCGGCAGCACGACGATCTCACCGGTGATGCCGGCGGCGCGCAGGGAATCGTGGACGAGGCGGCTGCGGGTCGGGAGGTGCGCGGCGGTCATGCGATCAGCCTAGAGCCCGTGACGTTATGGCCCCGCTGGGGCACAATGGATGCGGAGCCCGCAACGCCGCGGCCTCCGCAGCGCAGCGCCCACAAGGCCGCCGAAGAAGGAACGCGATGACGCACACCCTGCCCCTGCCCGATTTCACCCACGAGCGCGTGGAGGTGATCACGGGCCGACGCAGTGGCCTCGTGATCATCGTCGCGCTGCACTCCTCCGTCCTCGGCTCCGCGCTCGGCGGGGCCCGCCTGTGGACGTACCCGCACTACAGCGACGCGATCGGCGACGCCCTCCGCCTGTCCGCGGCCATGACGTTGAAGAACGCGGCCGCGGGGCTGGATGCCGGTGGCGGCAAAGCCGTCATCTGCCTCCCGGAGGGCACCGAACTCGATGCCGCGAGCCGCCGCGCCGCGTTCCTCGACCTCGGCGACGCCGTCGAGTCGTTCGGGGGCCTGTACCGCACGGCCGAGGACGTCGGCTCGACGACGGACGACATGCTCGTCGTCAGCGAGCGAACCGAGCACGTCGTCGGGCTCCCCGACGCCGTCGGCGGATCCGGCGAGCCCGCCGGCCCTACGAGCCTCGGTGTGTACGAAGCGCTGCGCGCCACCCTCGAGCGCGTCACCGGATCGCCCGATCCGGCGGGTCGCCGCATCACGATCTCCGGGCTCGGCCAGGTCGGCAGCCGCCTCGCCGTGCGCCTGTCGACGGAGGGCGCCGTCCTGACCGTCACCGACGTGAACCCGCTCAAGCGCGACCTCGCCGTCGAGCTGGGCGCACAGTGGGCGGAGCCCGGGACCGAGCACCTCGTCCCGGCCGACGTCTTCGTGCCGGCCGGCATCGGCGGTCTCCTCACCGACGAGGTCATCGACGCCCTCGACGCGAAGGCCGTGTGCGGTCCGGCGAACAACCCGCTCGCCGAGCACGCCGGTGCCGAGCGCCTCGCCGCTCGCGGCATCCTGTACGCACCCGACTTCGTGGTCAACGCCGGCGGGGTGCTCTACCTCGACCTCGTCGCGAAGCAGCTCGCGTCGCGGGACGAGATCATGGCCCGCGTCGCGGGCATCGGCGACACGGTGCGGCGGATCTTCGACGACGCGGACGCCCGCGGCATCACGCCGCTCGCGGCCGCGGAGTCCCTCGCCGCGCAGCGGCTCGGCACCGACACGCGCGAGCCGGCGCACGCGCACTGACGTACTGGGGACAGCGCAGGGCGGTGGTCGGGGGGCCGCCGCCCTGCGCGCCACACCTGCGGCACTCGGTGGGCTGCGAGCGGCAGGACCGAGTGTGACACCTGGGGCGCCAGAGGCTCATGCGCCCCGTCCGTCACACTCGGTCCTGCGGTTTGCGCGGCGGCCGGCGCCGCCCTCGCCAGCCCGCGCCCTCGGCTACGTCGCAGGCCGATTCAGCCGCGGCCGGTCATCCCGCGGCCTCGCGGTGCAAACGGCAGGACCGGGTGTGACCCCTGTGACGCCAGAGGCTCATGCGCCCCGTCCGTCACACTCGGTCCTGCGGTTTGCGCGGCGGCCGGGCGCGCTCTTCTCACCGGCGCGTCCTGTCGGATGTGAGCGGAGTGTTCGCGCGGTGCAACACCGCGAACGGCCGCCGGAAACGCACGCGAGGGATGCTGAAGCCCACTCACTCGGATGCGTCACCGATCTGGAGGCCCAGATGTCCTACGTCAAGCCCGCTCAACTTGTGACCCGCATGGTGGATGCCGGCGAGTCCAAGATCTTCATGTCCACCCGCGACACCCTCATCCGCTCCATCATGGGCGGCGCGATCCTCGCACTGGCCGCCGCGTTCGCGGTCACGGTCTCGGTGCAGACCGGCCAGCCGCTGCTCGGGGCCGTGCTGTTCCCGGTCGGATTCGTCCTGCTCTACCTGCTCGGCTTCGATCTGCTGACCGGCGTCTTCACCCTCGCGCCGCTCGCGTGGGTGGACAAGCGCCCCGGCGTCACGATCGGCGGCGTGCTCCGCAACTGGGGCCTCGTGTTCCTCGGCAACTTCGGCGGCGCGTTCCTCGTCGCCATCCTGATGGCGATCTACTTCACCTACGGCTTCTCCACCGAGCCCAGCCCCGTCGGCCAGGCGATCGGCGACATCGGCCACGGCCGCACGATCGGGTACGCCGACCACGGCGCGGCCGGCATGCTGACCCTGTTCATCCGCGGCGTCCTCTGCAACTGGATGGTGTCCACCGGCGTCGTGGCCGCGATGATGTCCGACAGCGTTGCGGGCAAGGTCATCGGCATGTGGCTGCCGATCATGCTCTTCTTCTACATGGGCTTCGAGCACTCGATCGTCAACATGTTCCTGTTCCCGTCGGGGCTGCTCCTGGGCGCCGACTTCACGCTCTGGGACTACCTCCTGTGGAACGAGATCCCGACCGTCATCGGCAACCTCGTGGGCGGCATCACGTTCGTCGCCGCGACGATGTACGCCACGCACGGGCGCACGGCCCCGGCGCGGATCCCGACGGTGCGGGTCCGGCGTCCGAAGGCCGCGGACGCTCCGGCCGTCGCGCCCGTGGCCCCGGAGCTCGTCTCGCAGCCCTGACCCCCCCCCCGGAAACGCGCCCCCGCCGACTCGTCGGCGGGGGCGTTCCCGTGCGCCGAGGTGCCGCTGCCGAGCACGGGTCTCAGACCCGGCCGAACTCCCGCAGCGCCGCCGCGAAGCGGTCCACCACGATGCGCGCGATGCGCGGATCGGCGCCGAGCGGCGCGGTCGTGAGGTCGGCGCCCGCGGCGCGCACGACGTCCGCGAAGTGCCCGGGCGCCAGGACGTAACTCAGGCACACGACCCGCGCGGCACCGTCCGATCGGGCCTGCGCGACGGCGTCGCCGATCCGGGGCGTCGCGCCGGCGGCGAAGCCGACCGACACCGGCACCGAGACGTGCCGCCGCAGGTCGGCGGCGGTCGCCTCGACGTCGACGGCGGCGACGGCCTCGGACGACCCGGCGGCGGCGAGCACGAGGTGGTCGCCGGGCCGCAGGCCGTCCTGTCCGAGGGTCTCGGCGAGGCGCGCGAGCAGCACCTCCGACATGAGCGGATGCGGGCCGAGCGGCGCCGTCTGCACGGCATCCGCACGCGTACCCACGGCCCGCGCGATGTCGACCCCCGTGTGGTACCCGCGGGAGAGGAGGAGCGGCACGACGACCAGCGGGCCCGTGACGCCGGCGACGACGCCGCCGACCTCCGGCTCCTCGACGTCCACGAACGCGGGGCGCACGTCGACGTCGGGCAGCTCGGCGCGGACGGCCTCGACGATCGCGGCGACGACCTGGCGCCCCACGGGCGAGCGGGTGCCGTGCGAACAGGCCACGAGCGTCGTCATCCGTCGCCCCGCACGTTGAGGCGGTAGCCGCGCTTGACGACGGTCTTGATGACGTCCGGGGCGCCGAGCGCCTCGCGCACCCGCGCGACCGCCATCTCGACGGCGTGCGTGCTGGGCGCCGAGCGCGAGAGCGAGCTCTGCAGCCGCTCGCGGGGCACGACGCTGCCGGCCGCGTCGAACAGCATCCCGAGCAGCTCGACGCCCGACCGCGACAGCGGCACGAAGCGCTCGTCGAGCACCGCTCCCCCGCTGCGCAGTTCGAGCCGGCCGCCGACGGTCTCCTGGATGGGGGCGCCGCCGCCGCCGAAGTATCCGACGACGCAGCGGACGAGCGAGCCGAGGCGGCCGCGCTCGGCGATCGTCGTGCGCAGCCCGGCATCCTGCAGCGGGCCGGCCGTGATCGGTCCGACGGCCGCGACGAGCAGCCGGCCGGTCTGCGAGCGCCGCGCGATGGCGTCGAGCGCGCCGTCGCGCTCGGCCTCCGCGAGCCACTGCGACGCTCCGGGGGCCGAGGTGAACAGGACCGCGTCGACCTCGCCGGACGCGGTCTGGGCGACCGAGCGGCGCACGGCATCCGGGTCGGCGGGCGGGCCCCACCGGTAGACCGTCATGCTGACGACGTCGGCGCCGTGGCCGGCGAAGAGCTCGTCGAGGCCGTCCGCGCCCGAGCCGTGGTGCTGCACGGCGATGCGCCGACCCGCGATGCCCTGCGCGACGAGATACTCGCCGAGCTCGGCGGAGGTCTCCGACTCGGCGACCCAGTCCGCCGTGAGCCCGGCCTGCTGGATCGCGCCGCGCGCCTTCGGTCCGCGTGCGACGATCTGCGCGCCCTCGAGCGCCTCGGTCAGGCCGGTCACGAGGTCGGCCTCGATGGCCGCCTCGATCCACCCGCGGAACCCGATGCCCGTCGACACGACCACGATGTCCGGCGGGTCGGCGATGAGCTCGCGGGTCCGTTCGAGGAGTGCCGCGTCGTCGATGTGCGGCACGATCGTGAGCGCGGGCGCCGCGCGCACCTGCGCGCCGTGTCGCTCCAGAGCGGCAGCGAGTTCGCCCGAACGCCGATCCACGGCGATGACGATCGTGCAGCCCTGCAGCGCCGCCGACAGCGGCTCGCGTTCGGTCACCGGGTGGCTTCTCCGATCCACGCAGGGGCGGGGAGCAGGAACCCGGCCCGCGCGACGTCGCCCACGACGATCACGGCGGGGTTGCACACCCCGACGGCGCGGGCCTCGTCGGCGGCGCGCCCGAGGGTCGTGTGGGTCGTCCGCTGACTCGGCGTGTGCCCGTTCTCGACGATCGCGACGGGCCGGTCCTCCGCGACGCCCGCTCGCCGCGCGGCCTCCGCGATCCGCGGGAGCGCGCGGACGCCCATCAGGATGACGGTGGTCACGGCGTCGTCGGCGAGGGCGGCGAGGGTCGCGGGCGTGACCTCGGCCTGGCCGTTGACGACGTGGAACGCCATCGCGGTCCCGCGATGGGTGACCGGGATGCCGGCGGCCTGCGGCACCGAGATCGCGCTGCTCGTGCCGGGGACGACGTCGACGGGGATGCCGGCGGCGACGCACGCGAGGACCTCCTCGCCGCCCCGGCCGAAGACGAACGGGTCGCCGCCCTTGAGCCGGACGACGCGTTTGCCCGCCCGGGCGTGCGCGATGAGGAGCTCGTTGATCTCCTCCTGCGGCACGGGGTGCGAGCCCGGCTCCTTGCCGACGTCGATGCGGAGCACGTCCGCCGGGAGCTCGGCGAGCAGCTCGGCGGCGGGACCGAGGCGGTCGGCGACGATGACGTCGGCCTCGGCGATGAGGCGCCGGGCTCGCACCGTCAGGAGGTCGACGGGGCCGGGGCCGCCGCCGACGAGGTCGACGCGGCCGGGCGCGCCGCTGCGGCGCCGCCGCAGCGGCAGGGCTCCGCCCGCGAACAGCAGCGCGATGGCGTCGCGGACCGAGGCGGAGCGTCGCGGGTCGACGCCGGCGTCGGAGACGACGCCGACGATGACGTCGCCCGAGGTGGTCTGGGCAGTGAGCCGCGCACTGCCGTGCGCGCCGTCGGACGCGTTGACGCACAGCACGCGGCGGCGCTCGGCGGCCGCGGCGACGGCCACGTCGACCCGCAGATCACCGGTCGCGGTGTGCACGAGCCACGCGCCGGCGAGGTCGGCGCGCCGGAACCGGCGGGCCGACCAGACGAGGCCGTGCGCCTCGACGAGAGCGCGCGTCTCCGGCGCGAGCTCGGGCGCGACGATGCGCACCCGCGCCCCGTCGGCGAGGAAGCGCGGCAGACGGCGGGCCGTGACGGGACCGCCGCCGACCATGAGGACGTCGCGGCCGGCGAGGGAGACTCCGAGCATCGTGGTCATCTCACTCCTCCCACCGCAGGTAGATGTCATCGCCGCGCCGGGCCACGGGCCAGACCTGCAGGGGTCGCGGGTCCTTGCCGTGCGCCTCGAGGCAGCTGCCGGTCCGCAGGTCGAAGACCTGCTTGTACATGGGCGACGCGACCGTGGGCGCGTCGCCTTTCGTGCCGACGATACCGCGTGAGATGACCTGGGCTGAGCTGTAGGGGTCACGGTTCGACACGGCGTGCACCGTCCCGTCGCGGAGCAGGAAGAGCGCGACCTGCACATCCCCGTGCAGCGCGGCGCGCCCCCGCTCGACCTCGAGGTCGCCGATCGCGCAGATCCGCACCCAGGTCCGGGTGGCCGTCACCGCGCTCATCGCCGGACCGCCAGGGTCGTGCTCGCGATGAGCACGGCCTCGGACCGCCGCTCGTCCTCGGTCGCCGGGCGCACCTGCCCGCGCTCGGCGACGTACGCCAAAGAGGGGTCCGGTGTCGTCGGTGCGTTGACGAACGACTCGAACCTCCGGAGCTTCTCCGGATCGGCGAGGGTCGCGGCCCACTCGTCCTCGTAGCCTTCGACGTGCCCGGCCATCGCGGCATCCAAGTCGGCGCAGATGCCGAGACTGTCGTCGAAGATCACGGCGCGCAGCTCGTCGAGCCCGCCCTCGAGCTCCTGGATCCAGGGGGCGGTGCGCTGCAGGCGGTCGGCGGTGCGGATGTAGTACATGAAGTAGCGATCGATGGCCGTGATGAGCCCGTCGTCGTCGAGACCTTCGGCGAGGAGCTCCGCGTGCCGCGGCGAGTACCCGCCGTTGCCGCCGACGTACATGTTCCAGCCCTTCTCCGTCGCGATGACCCCGACATCCTTCGACCGCGCCTCGGCGCACTCGCGCGCGCACCCGGAGACCCCGAGCTTGAGCTTGTGCGGTGCCCGGAGGCCGCGGTACCGCAGCTCGAGGCGCACGGCCATCCCGACCGAGTCGAGCACACCGTAGCGGCACCACGTCGAGCCGACGCACGACTTCACGGTGCGGAGGGACTTGCCGTACGCGTGGCCCGACTCGAAGCCGGCATCCACGAGTCGTCGCCAGATGTCGGGCAGCTGCTCGAGCCTCGCCCCGAACATGTCCACCCGCTGGCCGCCGGTGATCTTCGTGTAGAGCGCGAAGTCGCGGGCGATCTCGCCGATCGTGATGAGTCCGTCGGGGGTCACCTCGCCGCCCGGCATCCGCGGCACGACGGAGTAGGTGCCGTCCTTCTGCATGTTCGCCATGACGTGATCGTTGGTGTCCTGCAGCGTCGCGTTCTCCCCGTCGAGCACGTGGGTGCCGGTGAGGACGGCGAGGATGCTGGCGAGCGCGGGCTTGCACACATCGCACCCGCGCCCGCGGCCGAACCGCTCGATGACGGCGCTGAACGTGGTGAGACCCGAGACGCGGACGGCGTCGAAGAGCTGCCGCCGCGACAGGTCGAAGTGCTCGCAGAGCGCGTGCGAGACGGTCTTGCCCATCTTGCCGAGCTCGCGCCCGACGATCTTGCCCACCGCGACGACGCACGAGCCGCACGTCGCGCCGGCCTTCGTGCACGCCTTGACGCCGCCGGCATCCGTGCAGCCCTCCTCGTGCACGGCATGCCGGATGCGTCCCGCGGTCACGGCGGAGCAGGAGCACACGATCGCCTCGTCGGGCAGGTCGCCGCCGGGCAGCTCGACGCCGCCCTCGGGCAGGAGGAACGCCGCGGGGTCGGCCCCGAGCGCGGTGCCGAGCAGCGGCCGGAGAGACCCGTACGCCGACGCGTCGCCGACGAGGATGCCGCCCAGCAGGGTCTTCGCATCGTCGGAGAGGACGAGCTTCTTGTAGACGCCGGCCGCGGGGTCGGCGTAGACGACGTCGAGGGCACCGGGGGTCTCGGCGAACGCGTCGCCGAAGCTCGCGACGTCGACGCCGGTGAGCTTGAGCTTCGTCGACAGGTCGTAGCCGTCGAAGGTCGCCTCGCCGCCCAGGATGCGGGTGGCCGCGACCTCGGCCATCGCGTAGCCGGGGGCGACGAGCCCGACCGCCATGCCGCCGAAGCTCGCGACCTCGCCGATCGCCATGACGGCGGGGTCGTCGGTGTCGCAGCGCTCGTCGATGACGACGCCGCCGCGCGGGTCGCAGGTCAGCCCCGCGCTGCGCGCGAGCTCGTCGCGCGGACGCACTCCGACCGTGAAGACGACGACGTCGGCTGCGGCGTGGCTGCCGTCGCGGAACTCCAGCGCCGCGACGCTGCCGCTGCGGTCGGGGGTCAGGAGGGTCGTCAGGGCGCCGGTGCGCACGCGGATGCCGCGGGCTTCGATGAGGCGTGCGAGCGCCGTGCCGGCCGGCAGGTCGAGCTGCGCCGACATGAGGCGGTCGCTGGATTGCACGACGGTGGCCTCGACGCCCAGCTGCTGCAGCGCGCCGGCCGCTTCGAGGCCGAGCAGGCCGCCGCCGATGACGTGCCCGGTGAGCGGCCGGCCGAGCTCGCGCGAGCGGGTCTCGACGAACGCCTGCAGCCCCGCGACGTCGCCCAGGGTGCGGTAGACGAAGCACCCGGGAAGGGAGAACCCGTCGACGGCGAGGCGGGCCGCGTACGACCCCGTCGCAAGTACCAGCCGGTCGTACCCGACGACCTCGCCGGACTGGGTGACGACCTGGCGCTCGGCACGGTCGATGCGCCGCACCGGGTCGCCCGGAAGGAACCGCACGCGCGGGTCGGTGTCGATGTGGACGGGGTCCAGGGTCAGCTCGTCGTCGCCGCGCCCGCCGAAGAAGCCGGTCAGCCCGACCCGGTCATACGGGTGGCGGCCCTCTTCGCCGATGAGGGTGACGTCGAGATCGGCGTCCGTGCGGGTGAGGAGGCTCTCAAGGAAGCGGTGCGCCACCATGCCGGCGCCCACCACCACGATGCGTTCCCGAAGAGGGGAGAGGATGTCTGACACGGGGCCTCCTGCCGATCGTCGACCGGGGTCGAGCGATGAAGTCGTGCAGGCGACGCTACGAGCAGGGTGTTTCGGCGGGGGCGCGCATTGGGTTACCCCGGTCGAACGTCTTCCTCACAGTCCGCTGTGACCGAATGTGAGTTCCGGCCCGGGAAACGCGAAAGCCCCCGACGAGCGGGGGCTTTCTCCGGTGGACCTGAGGGGATTCGAACCCCTGACCTCTTCATTGCGAACGAAGCGCGCTACCAACTGCGCCACAGGCCCGTGAACCTCGAAAACACTATCACGATTGCAGCCCTCGACTTCACGCCGGATGCCGTCTGCGGCGGCCTACTGGCCGGAGGCGCGGCGCTCGAGCAGGCGGCGCACGTGCGCCTCGATCTCGGCGTCGTCGACGCGGCCCATGGCCGCGAAGTCGGGCTCGGCGGCGGCCGCGCGGGTGCGGCGGGCCTCGTCGAGCGACGGCGGGGCGGCCGCCTCGGCGCGCTCGCGCATGGCCTCGTCGAGGGCGGCGCGGCGGAGGTCTTCGCGGGCGGCGGCGGCATCGAGCACGGCGGCGGCGCGGGAGCCGGCGGAGGCGGTGAGGGGCCGGGGCAGTTCGCGGGGCGTCCAGGCTTCGCGCTCCGACCCGAGCGCGACGTCCTGCACCGCGGCGGCGGACCGCTGCGCGCCGTCGGCGACGGCCACGACGCGTCCGGCGGCGCGGCGCTGCACGGTCGACATCCGCTGCAGCATCCCCCCGCAGGCGACGGCGACCGCGGCGCCGGCCCATAGCAGCAGCTGCGACCCGGTGGTGACGACGATGACGGCGCCCCATCCGGCGAAACCGATGGCGGCGATGCCCACGAGCGTGCAGATCAGGCGGGCCCGGCGCCGGGCGCGGGCGCGGCGCACGGCGGGTGCGGATGCGGCGGCCGCGGCCTCGGCGGCGGCGCGCTCGCGCGCCGCGGCGGCCCCGGCGGCCGCGCGGGCGCGCGCGATCTCGGCCTCGGCGCGCGCCTGGGCGCGGGCGATCTCGGCTTCGGCGCGCACGACCTCGGCTTCGGCGCGGGCGGTCTCCAGCTCGGCGCGGGCGCCCTCGAGCTCGGCGCTCTCCCGCTCGGCCTGCGCGCGACGCGCGAGCTTCTGCTGGGCGAGGGCGGTGCGGGCGTTGAGTTCCAGCCGGACCTCGTCGGGCGTCTGGCTCGTCTCGGCGAGCACGCGCAGCGCCTGGTTGAGGCGGACGGCGTTGCGCTCGGCGGCGTTGTACTGGTGCCGGGAGTGCCAGGACGGCAGCAGATAGACCATCCACAGCACGACGGCGACGAGCACCACCACGCCGCCACCCAGAACCTGCCCACCCATGCGGTCCACGGTATGTCCCCGAGGCCCCGCGAACCCCGCACCCGCCCGCGTGTCTGAAGTTCGAGTCGAACTCGAAGGTTCGGCGCTACCTCGCGCTGGGCCGGTCGGCCGGCGGGATGGCCGCCGCATCGATCGGCGCCCGCCCGGACACCCAGCGCTCGAGCACGCCCTCGGGCACCTCTTCGCGGACGAGGGCGAAGGCGTAGTGGTCGCGCCAGTCGCCGTCGATGTGGATGTAGCGCCGGCGCAGCCCCTCGTAGCGGAAGCCGAGCTTCTCCACGACCCGGAGGCTCGCCTGGTTCTCCGGGCGGATGCAGATCTCCATGCGGTGGATGCGCAGCTCGCTGAAGCACAGGTCGGTCGCGAGGGCGACGGCCGTCGGCGTGATGCCGCGGCCGGCGAAGCGCTCGCTGACCCAGTAGCCGATCGTCGCCGACGCGAGCGAGCCGCGCGCGATCCCCCACACGTTGAGCTGCCCGGCGATCTCGCCGTCGTACTCCATGACGAGCGGCACGCCGCCGCCGTCGCGGTACTGCTGCAGCAGCCGGCGGATGCCGACCTTCATGTCGAACGAGACCGGCCCGTCGGGGCTCGTGGCCTCCCACGGGCGCAGCCAGGAACGGTTGCCGAGGAGCTCGTCCTGCAGGGGCCGCGCGTCGCGCTGCCGGACGAGCCGGATGGAGATCGGCCCGTGCCGGCGGGGAACCGTCAGATCCATGCACGTCCCCTTCGGCGAAGCGCCGTCACAGCCGCGACGCGAAGTCCTTCAGCCACGGGCGCAGGTCGGGTCCGAGATCCTCCCGGTCCGCTGCCAGCTGCACGATGGCCTTGATGTAATCCACTCTATCGCCGGTGTCGTAGCGACGTCCCCGGAAGATGACACCGAGCACGCCGGTCGTCACGGCGAGCTCCTGCAGGGCGTCGGTGAGCTGGATCTCCCCGCCCTTGCCGGGCTCGGTGCGCTCCAGGATGTCGAAGACGTCGGGCGTCAGGACGTACCGGCCGATGACGGCGTAGTTCGACGGCGCGTCCTCCTTGCTCGGCTTCTCGACGAGCCCCGTGACCTTCACGACATCCGGGTCGTCGGTGGCCTCGACGGCCGCCGCGCCGTACATGTGGATCTGGTCGGGGTCGACCTCCATGAGTGCGATGACGGTGAGGCCGGTGCGCTCGTTCTCCGCGATCATCGTCGTCAGGAGCGGGTCGCGCTCGTCCATGAGGTCATCGCCCAGCAGGACGGCGAACGTCGATTCGCCGACGTGTGCGCGGGCGCGGAGCACCGCGTGACCGAGCCCCTTGGGCTCGCCCTGGCGCACGAAGTGGATGTCGGCGAGGTCGCTGGACTCCTGCACCTTCCGCAGCCGGTCGAGGTCGCCCTTGTCGGTGAGGCGGGATTCCAGCTCCGGCACCGAGTCGAAGTGGTTGGAGATGTTGTTCTTGTTGCGGCCGAGGATGATCAGGATGTCCTCGATCCCGGCCTGCACCGCCTCTTCCACGACGTACTGGATGGCCGGCTTGTCCACGACCGGCAGCATCTCCTTCGGCATGGCTTTCGTGGCCGGCAGGAACCGGGTGCCCAGGCCTGCTGCGGGGATGACGGCTTTGATGCGCGAGTGAGGCATGCCCCTCACTCTATCCACGCCGCGCCGCCGCGTTCTGATGCGTGACGCCGACCGGCGCACGGCGCCGCTTACAATCGGACCCATGACCGACGGCATCGACAACGCGAAGCGAGCGATGCGCGCCGATCTCCGGGAGCGGCGACAGCAGCGCTCCGCCGCCGCGCTGGATGCCGCCGAGGAGGGCGTGAAGGCGCAGCTGGACCGGCTCGTCGACGACCTCGGGGTGCGCTCCATGTCGTGCTTTCTCTCGACGACGACCGAGCCCGGCACGCGCGAGTTCATCCGGGATGCCGTGCAGCGCGGCATCCGGGTGCTGCTGCCGATCACGCGCGCGGACGGCCTGCTCGACTGGGCGGTCGCCGAGGCGGATGCCGACGTGACGGAGGGCATCTTCGGGATGCCGGAGCCCGTCGCCGATGTGCTGAGCCCGCTCGCCGTCAACGACGTCGACCTGCTCGTCATCCCCGCTGCCGCCGTCGACCGCACGGGCATGCGCCTGGGCTGGGGACGCGGCTACTTCGACAAGACCATCGGCTCGATGGAGCAGTGCCCGCCCGTCTACGCCGTCATCTTCGACTCCGAACTCGTCGACGAGGTCCCCCGCGACCTGCACGACCAGCCCGTCGACGGCGTCGTCACCCCGACGCGCACCGTCTCGCTCACCCACTGATCACCCGAGGACCCATGCCCACCTACGCCTATGCCTGCAAGGAGTGCGGACACCGCTTCGACGCGACCCAGTCCTTCTCCGAACCCACCCTCACCGAGTGCCCCGTGTGCGCCGGGCCCCTGCGCAAGGAGTACGGCTCGATCGGCGTGACGTTCAACGGCTCCGGGTTCTACCGCACCGATTCCCGCGCGAGTACCGGTTCGGGCACGAGCGGGTCAAGCGCTGGCGGCTCCTCGTCTTCTGCGTCATCATCGAAGTCCGAGGCAAAGGCCTCGCCGGCACCGTCGGGATCGTAGCCCGGCGGAAGTCGGCTGACGAAAGGAGCTGACATGCTCAAGGGCTTCAAAGACTTCATCATGCGCGGCAATGTCATCGACCTCGCCGTCGCCGTCGTCATCGGCGGTGCCTTCACGGCGGTCGTGAACGCGATCGTGGCGAGCGTCATCAATCCGATCGTCGCGCTGTTCTACCAGCCCGATGAGAACGGCAACATCGGTCCGACGCTCACCGGCATCTACGGGCAGGAGGTCGCCTTCCCGCTGGGCGACCTGATCACCGCGATCATCAGCTTCCTGGCCGTCGCGCTCGTCGTGTACTTCGTGTTCGTCGTGCCGATGAACCGCTTCAAGGAGCGTCAGGCCGCGAAGGCCGGCGTGGTCGAGGAGGCGGAGCCGATGCCCACCGAGGCGGAGCTGCTCATCCAGATCCGCGACCTGCTCGAGCAGAACGGCACTGCGGCGGGAACCCCCGCCCCGGGAACGACCCGCCTGCCCTGATCGAACCTCAGTAGTGCGGCGGGACGTCGTTCCGCAGGCGCTCGTCATTGGGTCCGGATGCCCCGGCCGCGCGTGATGCGCCGGCCGGGGCATCCGTCGTCTCGGCCTCGTCGACGGCGAGCGGCTCCGCGATCGTTCCGGGCGCAGGGGTCAGGCGCGCGCGACGAGCCCCGGGGACCCGCACGATCCGCTGACGCTCGTCACGGGACATCGATCGGCTGCGTCTCGGCTTCGGCGGTGGGCGTCTGCGGCAGCACCCCGAGGATCGCGGCGACCCGCGATGCGACGCCGGCGGGGTCGCTGTAGAGGTCGAACGCGTGCACGCGGATGTAGTGCCAGCCGAGGCGGCGCAGCACCTGCGGGCGCAGGCGCAGGGCCTCGCGGAGCGACTCCCCCGTCGACTCGGGGTCGCTCTCCGCGACGACGGCCTTGCCCCCGTACTGCGCGACGAGCGGCAGGCGGCCGCGGTAGTCGACGTCGACCGACACGCCGAGGGCCCGCAGCTGCTGCGCGAGCGCGAGGGTCAGCGGGTCGGCGAGGTCCTCCAGGCGCGACTCGCGGGCACGGGCCGCGACGCCGCCGAGGATCGACATCAGGGTCGCGGCGCCGTACTCGAGCCGGCCGTCGTCGAACGAGGAGGGACGGATGGAGGACACGACGACCATCGAACGGCGCGCGCGGGTCATCCCGACGGTGAGGAGGCGCTCCCCGTCCGGGCCGGACAGGTCGCCGAAGTCGCTGAGGACGCGGCCGTGCTTGGTGAGGCCGAAGCCGAGCGAGAAGATGACGCGGTCGCGGCTCTCCGCGACCGACTCCTCGAGGCCCAGGACGGCGAACGGCTCGGCGGTGTCGCGGCCGACGAAGTCGGCGACGTCCGAACGGCCCGCGAACGCGGCCGCGACGGCGGCGCGGACGCGCTCGACGTGGCGCGTCGAGGCCGTGACGACCATGAGCGACTCGGTGGGACGGTTCACGGCGTGCTCGACGACGAGCGTCACGACGCGCGCGACCTCCGCGTCCGGGCTCTCGACCGCGCCGGTGACGGGGTCGGGGGTGCCCGAGCCGCCCTCGATGTAGTCGACGCTGAGGCTGCCGCGTCCCAGGTACGACCCGGCCCAGGGCAGGGAGACCAGCTCGCCGTCGTAGAAGGCGTCGTTGACGAGCTCGGCGAGGTCCTCGCCGCCGGCCCGGTAGCTGCGGGTGAGCTTCGCGGTGGGGATGAGGTCGGCGAGCCGCTCGAACAGGCTCGTATCGTCGAACGGCACCTCGGGCTCGTCCTCCTGCGCCACGAGGCCCGCGCCGACGCGGAACGGGGTCGGCTTCTGGGTCACGGGGTCGCCGAACACGACGACCTGGCGCGCCCGCCGCACGGCGGGGGCGGCCTCGGCGAGGCAGATCGCCGCGGCATCCGCGATGATCACGACGTCGAAGTCGGGGTAGTCGGGGATCGCGGGCACCTCGTAGGGCGAGGCGAGCCAGACCGGGGCGAGGGTGCGCAGCAGCGTCGGCGCCGTCGCGATCAGCTCGGCCGCCGTCGCGGTCCCGCCGCGGAGGGCGGTCTTCAGCGCCGCGGCCTCGGCGGCCTCGTCGACGATCGCGATCTTCCAGCGCGTGGCGAGCTCGGCGGCCAGGAGCGGACCGGCCGAGGCGGCGTGCGCCTCGTCGACGAGGCGGAAGTCGCGCTCGAGGCGGTCGACGACGGACGTGTTCGCGCCGAGCAGGGCGCGGTCGGTGCGGAGCATGGCCTCCAGGGCCGACTGCCACCAGGCGAATTCGAACTCCGCCGCCACTCGGCTCTCCGGCACGTGCCGCACGGACAGTTCGGTGAGCAGCCGCTCGAGGCCGAGCTCGGCGAGCTCTCCGCGGAGCGTCGCGCGCTCGACGAGGTTGTCGAAGACGTCGGAGTCGGCGGCCAGGCCCGCGAGCGTCCGCACGAGCTGCGGGACCGGGAGGCCCGCGAGGGCCTCCGTGCGCCCGAGCGCACGGTCGAGGTCGGCGAGGTCGGCATCCACGCGCTGCCAGGCGGTCGCGACGTCGTCGAGGCCCAGCGGGATCTCCGGCGTGACACCGGCCTCGACGAGCCGCTGCCACTGCGCACGCTGCTGCTGCACGCGCAGGAGCGACTCGTGCATGTCGGTGATGTGCATCCCCGGGCGGACGTACTCCCGGGAGAGGCGCTTGAGGCGGCGGCGGTTGCTCGCGGACATCGTGGCCGTGTCGCGGCGGGGGCCGTGCGCCTGGATGAGCTCGTCGAGGGGCCGCTCGAAGACCGTGAGGCTGAACCGGTCGAGCGAGGCGCGGATGCCCTGCAGCAGCCGGATGTACTGGCCCATTTCGGCGACCGTCGAGAACGGACGCATGCGGGTCTGGCCGATGAGCTCGTAGCCGCGCTCGAGGATCGCGGGCACCTCGTGACGGTGCAGGCGCCCGGCGAGGGCGTGCGCGGAGCGCGCCTGCTCGGTGGTCGCGAACGCGACGCCGTACCAGGGCGAGTCGTCCGGGCCGAAGCGGAACTCGCCGAGGCGGGCGGCGGTCGCGAGCGCCGTCGCGGCCTCCGCGCGGCGGGTGGAGAGCGTCTGCAGGGTCGACAGGTCGAACCGGGTCTGCGCGCTCGGCTGCGGCGTGGTCTTCGCGATCGTCGCGAGGGTGCGCAGCGCCTCCAGCGGCGAGACGCCGACCTGCGGATGCCGTCCGGTCAGCGAGCCGCGGTAGTCGCGGAGCACGGTGCGCAGGCGGACGAGCGCGTCGTCGACCTCGGCGACCTTGGGCTGCTCGGCCTTCTCGTTGCGGGCGATGGCGCGGATGAGGTCGCGGTGCAGCCGGCTCGGGGAGACGGCGAGGCCGGGGAGCCCGATCTTGCCGAGCCGGTGCCGCACGCCCTCGAGCGTGGACCGGCGGGCGCTCACGACGAGCACGCGCTTGCCGGCGCGGACGAGCTCGCCGACTGCGTTGATGACCGTCTGCGTGCCGCCGGTCCCCGGCAGGGTGTGCACGGCGAGCAGCTGCCCGGCGACGATCCGGGCGAGGAGGGCCTCCTGCTCGGCATCCGCGTCGAGGAGAAGACGATCGGATGCCGGTGGCCGGTCGTCGGCGCTGACGTACTCCGGCACGCCGCGGACGAGCGCGAGGTCCTCGCGGTCGGCCTCGTGGCCGGCGAGCGCGTTGAGCACGGGGTGGTCGAGGTACCCGCTGTCGCGCTCCATGTGCGAGGCGACGTCGGCGAAGGTGGACACGATGAGGCGCGGCTGCACCGTGAACGTGTCGACGTGCGCCGTGAGGGCGCGGAGGTGGTCGATGACCGGCTGCGGCTTGAAGACGCCCGCATCGTGAGCGAGCCCGGCGAGCGCGCGGCCGTCGAGGTCGAGGCCGAAGTGCGTGCGGGCGGCGTGGACGAGTTCGGGGTTCACCGTGAACGCGCCGTGCAGCTTCAGGTCGAAGTCGGAGTGGTGCCGGCGGATCGCGAGGGGGCGCAGGAGCACGGGGGCGGTGTAGTTGACGCCGCCGATCCGCCAGGATGCCATCCCGACGGCGAGGTGGACGGTGTCCAGCCCCCGCGCCGTGCGCAGCTCGACGTCCTTCGCGGCGATGCGCTCGGCGGCCAGGCGCGCGGTGCGGAGGGCGACCTCGTCGCGGAAGAGGTTCGACAGGAGGGTGGAGCGGCCGGTGATGAACTGCGGCAGGCTCCCGGGGTGGGCGTTGGTGATCTCGATGCCCGCGTCGCCGGCGTCCGTGTAGTGCAGGAGGGTGGAGGTCCCGCCCAGCTGGGCGGCCTCCTCCCGGAGTCGGCGCCGCTCGGGCTCGGCGACATGCCCCACGACGACTCCCGGTTCTGACAGCTCGAGGTCGGATGGGGTCACCGGCACCTCGCGCTCGGCGTCGCTGACGCCGGCCGCGGCATTGCCCTCTGGTCGCCACACACGAGAAACCTTAGGCGGCGTACCTGCGCGTTGCGTGCAGCACCCCCGAGTTTCGCGGGATTGCCGCCCCTGCGCGACGCGCCGGTCCGATCAGCGGTTCCTCCCCCGCGCCCGTCCGAGGCCCGCGATCCACAGACCCGCCTCGACGGGCGGTCGACGGCATCCCCGCAACGCCATCATGGAGGCATGACCTCCCCCGCGTACTCGGTGCACCCGACACCGATCGGCGAGGCCCTCATCGTCGTCACCGATGAGGGCCTCGTCACCCTCGACATCCTCGACGCGCCCGTCGATGCGGTCCTGAGCGGCCTGTCCGCCCGCCTGCACGCCGTCCCCGCGGAGGACGCGGCGGCGACGGCGGG
>NZ_BKAH01000017.1 GCF_007992455.1 Microbacterium saccharophilum
CCGGCCCCGACGAGCCAGGGGCTCGCGGGGCCGGCGCCGCGACGGCTGGGCGCGGCCGTCACGGGCGCCCGGTGCACTTGTCGGCCTCGTACGCGACGGTGACCTTCGTGCCCCGGCTGATCATCGTGCCGGCGGCCGGGGAGGTGCCGGTGACCTGGCCGTCCTTCGGCGCGCCCGCCTTCTCGGTGCACACGGCCTCGACGTCGGTGATCCCGACGGCGCGCAGCTGCTGGGCGGCGTCCTGCGGGGTCCCGTTCACGGCTGGCACCGCGACGCCCTGCCCGTTGCTCGGACGGATCGTGACGTTCGCGCCCGCCGCGGAGCGCCCGGCGCCCGGATCCTGCTGCACGATGGTCCCGGCCGACTCGGCGCCGTCGACGGGGTCGCCGACCGTGACCGAGAAGCCCGCGCCCTCGAGCGTCCGCCGGGCGTCGTCGACCGACATCCCGATGACGCTCGGGAGGGTGACGAAGCTGCGCTTGGTCAGCGTGGTATCCGGCTCGGGGAAGGCGTCGCCGCCGTACCTGGCGTTCGCGGCGCGCTGCATCACCGGCCAGATGGCGTTGCGGATGCGGGAGAGGACCCAGCCGCTCTCGTAGTAGTTGTTGAGCTTCTTCTTGCCCATGACGTTTCCGACCCACACGACCGTGGCGACCTTCGTGGACGCGCCGTCCATCCAGGTGTGCTCGTACTCGTGGATACCGGTCTTGCCGAAGATGGGGGTGCGGTCGTAGGTCTTCGCGCCCACACCGGTGCCGTCCATGACGCCCTGGAGCGTGTAGGCCGCGGTGGCCGCGACGGCCTCGCTCATGACCCGCTCGCACTTGGTGTCGGGGATGGGCTGGTCGACGCCGTCCGCGTCGAGCACCCGGTCGATCGCCTTCGGGGCGCAGAGGATGCCCTTGCCCGCGATGGCGGCGTACGCGGCAGCCATGTCGATCGGCGCGACGGCCTGGTCGCCCAGGACGTTGTAGGCGAAGTTCGTCTGGTCCAGCGGCCCGCCGTCACCGAGCATGACACCCATCTTCATGGCGGTCCGGTTCGTGCTGCACACCGTGATCTTCTCCGCCATGGCCAGGAAGCCGGAGTTGAGGGAGTCCTTCGTGAAGTTGTAGACCGTGCCGTTGTAGCCGTTGCTCTTCTCGAAGTTCCCGACGTGACCCGCCTGCTCGGAGTTGTCCGCCTGGACGGTCTGCGTCTGCCCGTCGCAGGTCTGCACCTTCTTGGCGCCGACGCGACCGTTCACCATCTCGTTGACCGAGTGGCCCTGCTCGAGCCAGTTGATGAGGCTGAACACCTTGTACGTCGAACCGGCGGAGTGGCCGCCGCCGCCGTTCTTCTCCCGCACGTTGTAGTTGACGGCGGTCGTGGTGACGCCGTCGCCGCCGGAGGCGTCGTAGGGGCGGTTCTGCACCATCGACAGGACGCGGCCCGTGCCGACTTCGAGCTGGATGCCGGAGGCCCCGAGGTCCATGTACCCGACGCTGCCGGGGACCACGCCGATGGCCTCGCGGGCCGTCGCCTGCAGTTCGTAGTCGAGGGTGGTGTAGATCCTGAGCCCGCCGCGGCGGAGGGCGGCCGCGCGGTCCTCCGGGGTGGGGCCGAAGGCCTCATCGTTCTTGATGACAGAGGTCACGTAGTCGCAGAAGAACTCGGCGCCGGTGGCGGTCGTGCAGCCTTGCGTGCGCTGGGTGATGTTCGGTTCGATGGGCAGCGCCTTGGCCGCGTCGTGCTCCTCCTGCGTGATCTTGCCGTCTTCGAGCATGCGGGAGAGCACGTAGTTGCGGCGGTCGAGGGTCAGCTTGTAGCCGTCCTCCGCGCTGTTGATCGGGTTGCCGGCGCTGTCGTTGGTCGACCCGGCGGGCCGGTCGATGCGATAGGTGTTCGGCTCCTGCACCATGCCGGCGATCGTCGCCGCCTGTGCGATGGTGAGCTGGTCGGGGGTCGTGCCGAAATAGTGCTGTGCCGCGGCGCCGATGCCGTACACGACGCCGCCGAAGTGCGCGATGTTGAGATACCCGATGAGGATCTCGTCCTTCGAGTACTCCTTCTCGAGCTGGATGGCGTAGCGCATCTCCTGCAGCTTGCGCTGGTACCCCTCGGCGCCTTCGGCGACCGTGGTCTGGAGGTAGCAGTTCTGCACTTCCTCCTGGTTCTTCGCGCTCAGCTCGCAGTTCTGCTGCAGGACGTTCTTGACGTACTGCTGCGTGATCGAGGATCCGCCGCGCTGGTTGCCGCCGACGGCGTTGTTGACGACCGCGCTCAGCGTGCCGACCAGGTCGACGCCGCCGTGGGCGTAGAAGTTCTTGTCCTCACTGGAGAGCATCGCGTCGTACATGACCGGCGCGACCTTGTCGAAGGTCGCGGGGATGCGGTTCTGGTCGTAGAACTCCGCGATGCGGACGTCGCTGCCGTCCTGGCCCTCGGCGTAGATCTGGGTCGGCAGCATGAGCTTGTCGATCTCGAGGTAGCTCGGCATGTTGTCGAACACCGTGATCGCGCTGGATGCCGCATAGCCGGAGACGGCGATCGCGGGGGTGACCGTTGCGGTGACGAGGACGCCGGCCACGGCGCTCAGGCCGACGAGACCGAGCAGTCCGCCGAGCACACCGCTGGCCGTCCGTTTCTTCTGGGGCATAGGGTTGATCGTAAGGGAGATACCTGGGGGAAGCCTCGGGGGCTCTCCCGCGTCGCGCCGATTTCCGGGAGTCCGAATGACCACGTGGGAATACATGACCACGCCGCTGCTCATCCACAACACCGCCGCCATCCTCAACAACTGGGGCAAACAGGGCTGGGAGCTGGTGCAGGTGGTCCCGGGTCCCGAGGGCGGGCTCGTCGGGTACTTCAAGCGGCCGTCCGGCGGCCAGGGCGTCGCGAACGCCGGTCTCGGCGCCGCCGCGCAGGCCGCTCAGCAGTTCGGGGACGCGTGATGAGCATCTCCACGCGCCTCGCCGACCTCGGCATCGACCTTCCGCCGGTCGTCCCCCCGGTCGCGGCCTACGTCCCGGCACGGGTGCACGGCGATCTCGTGTACACGTCGGGGCAGCTGCCCATGGTCGCCGGGGCCCTCCCCGCCACCGGCAAGGTCGGTGACGGCCATGGTCTCGTCCCCGCCTCCGACGCGCAGTCCTATGCGCGCCAGAGCGCACTGAACGCCGTCGCGGCCGCAGCTGCCGTGGTCGGCGGCGTCGACCGCCTGACCGGTGTCGTGAAGGTGACCGGGTTCGTGGCATCCGTTCCCGAGTTCACCGGCCAGCCGGGCGTCATCAACGGCGCCAGCGAGGTGCTCGGCGAGATCTTCGGCGAGGCCGGCCGTCACGCCCGGTCGGCCGTCGGCGTCCCCGTGCTGCCCTTGGACAGCCCCGTCGAGGTCGAGGTCGTCTTCTCGTACGCCTGACCGGCGAACATGACAGGGCGCCCCGGAGCATCGGCTCCGGGGCGCCCTGTCGTCGTTACGGCGTCGCCCGGCGGTGTCGGAGCGCGGACGCGCCGGCGAGCGAGACGGCGCCGAGCACCAGCAGACCGATCCCGGCGCCGAGTACGGGGGCAGGGCGGCCGCCGGTCGCCGCCAGCCCGTCTCGCTGCACCGTCACGTCGGCGATGAGGGTGACACCGGCATCGGCGAAGTTCAGGATGAGGTGGTGGCGGCCGTTCGTCACTCCGGTCAGGTTGAAGGCGCCGGACATCGTGCCCTTGTTCCACGCCACCGTGCCGATCGCGACCGGGGTCGAGCGCATGTTGCCGATGATGCTGGTCCGGGAGTCCTGCATCTTCTTGACGAAGTTCGTCATGACGTCGAAGGCTTCGTTGCGCTTGTTGGAGAGCGACTGCAGACGCAGCATGTCCATCTGCTGGGCATTGGAGAGCGTGTCGATCTGCTGCTTCAGCAGCTCGGCGAGGGCCGTCGCCTCGCGCGCCTGTGTCTCGGCCGCAGCGGTCAGGAAGGCGTGCGAGACGCCGGCCGTCTTCGTCGCGGAGATCGCCGTGGCGAGCGTGGTGGCCGAGGGCGATGCGAGATACGCACGGACCGCGGTCAGCGCCGTGTTGAGCGGCGCGATCTGCCCGTTGCGCTGCTGCACCGACTGGAGCTGAGCGGCCAGCTGGTCCTCCAGCAGCGAGGAGCGGGAGGTCTGCACCGCGAGGAGTGCCTGCTCGAGGTCGAGGGCGGCGACGTTGATGGAGTTCAGCGACACGCCCGGAAGGAGCGAGACGACGGGCGCGAAGAGGCTCCTGGCCTGCTGTGCCTGCGCCGGCGTGGGCTGCACGACGAGACCGAGGACCTGGCTGGCCTGGTTCGCGACGAAGGAAGGCTGTGTCCCTCCCGCGGCTGCCGCGCCGAGGAGTGAGCCGAGGTGCTGCTCGGAGATGCCGCCGAGCGTGTCCCCGATGTTCGAGGCGCCGCCGAAGAGGCGAGCGTAGATGGCGGCAACCTGCGCCCGCGTCCCGGTTCCGGCCGGGTCCTGGGTCGGGGTCGCGGTCGGGGTCGGCGTCGCGGTCGGTGTCGGCGTCGGCGCGGGTGTGGGCGTCACGGTCGGCGTCGGCGTCGGTGTCGGCGTCGGCGCGGGCGTGGGCGTCACGGTCGGCGTCGGCGTCGGTGTCGGCGCGGCAGTCGGTGTCGGCGCCGGTGCGCCGCCCGTCGACTGCAGCGAGAACGTGCGCTGGACGAGGACGGGACCGTTCGCGCCGCTCGGCAGCGCGAAAGGCGGGTTGGGCTCGGTCTGGCTGCCGGCCAGCACGAGGCCGGACGGCGGCGTGAGCGACACGGCGTAGTCGGCGGACGCGCTCGTGGGCAGCGCACCACTGGTGAACGAGCCGTCGGCGCTCAGCGGGATGTTCTGCACCGGGGTTCCGCCGCTGGTGATGACGAGCGCGGCACCGCGGAGATCGGCGAGCGACTGTCCGTCGGCGGTCGCGGTGATCCGGCCCGAGAGCGAGCCGTGCGTCCCCTGGAAAGTGACGTCGACTGTTCGGCCGCTTCCGAGGAGGAACTCCGTCCGCACGTCCGGGACGCCGAGGTCGCCGGCGGCTCCGGGCCAGGTGGCGTCGACGACGTGAGACGTCTCCTCCCCTTCCACGACCACCGAGACGGTGCCGTCGGCGGCGGTGACGCCGCTTGCGAGGACCGGGGCGTCGCTGTAGGGGGCGCGGACGCTGATCTGCACACCGGCGAGCGCGGCGGCATCCGTCCCGTCGTCGATGCGAACGGACACGGTGACGGGGTGACTGGTCGGGACGATCGCCTGGGCGGGCAGCGGGACGGCCAGGACGGTCAGTCCGGTGACGGTCGCCATCGCGCCCAGGAGGCGGATCCGGGCGGCGAGAGCGGGCAGACGGACGTGCGCGCTGCGCGCACGCGGGCTTCGGGGGAGGCGGGGCATCGGTGCCTTTCGGGGGAAACGGGTCCCTCAAAGTATGGACGGAGTGCAAACTTGTACACAAGCCAGGGATTGACTGGGTAGGGTGAAACACGGATCCGTCGCAGGGGGTAGGCATGGTCGAGGGCCTTCGAGAACGCAAGAGACGCGCCGCGCGCCGTGCCATGGAGCAGGCGGCGGTCGACATCGCCTACGACGAGGGCGTCGGCGCCGTCACGGTCGATCGGGTGTGCGCGGCGGCGCTCGTCTCGCGCAGCACGTTCTTCAACTACTTCTCCTCGCTCGAGCAGGCCATCTTCGGCGCGGCACTGGAGTACGACCCGCAGCTGACCGACGACATCCTCGGCCGGCATTGCGATGACCTCGTCGTGGCGGCCTCCCGCATCGTGATGGAGTCCGTCCGGGGCGCGGTCGACGACGACCTCACGCGGCGCCGGTTCGCGCTGTTCGCGCGGGAGCCGGGCACCACGAGCGCCGTGTCGTGGGCGAGTCACGAGAGCCGCGAGCGCCTCATCGCGGTCATCGCCGCCTGGCTCGACGCGCATCCCGAGCACGCCCGCCTGGCCGACCCCGATCACACGGCGGAGGCGCGTCTGACCGTCGCGTTCGCGATCGCGCTCGGCGACGAGGTGCAGCGGGACGCCCGTGAGGTCGACGGGGAAGTGCGCATCGACCTCGAGACGTTCCGCACCGCGCGGCGCCGGATGGCGGCGATCAGCGCCGCGGCGGAGTGATCGCCGCCATCCGGGTCACTTCACCTGCGCGCTGATGACGCTCATGACCGCCGTATCGGCGAGGGTCGTCGTGTCGCCGACCTCACGGCCCTCCGCGACGTCGCGCAGCAGCCGGCGCATGATCTTCCCGGAGCGGGTCTTCGGCAGCTCGCCGACGATGTAGACATCCCGCGGGCGGGCGATCGGGCCGATCATCTCGCCGACCCACGCGCGGAGGGTTCCCGCGAGGCCCTCGGGGGAGTGCTCGTGGAGGTAGCTCTCCTTGATGATGACGAAGGCGACGACGGCCTGCCCGGTGGTCTCGTCCGATGCGCCGACGACGGCGGCCTCGGCCACGGCGTCGTTGCCGACGAGGGCCGACTCGATCTCCGTCGTGGAGAGGCGGTGGCCGGAGACGTTCATGACGTCGTCGACGCGGCCGAGGAACCAGACGTCGCCGTCGTCGTCGAGGCGGGCTCCGTCGCCGGCGAAGTAGAAGCCCTGCTTCTCGAACTTCTCCCAGTACGTCTCCTTGAAGCGCTCCGGGTCGCCCCAGATGCCGCGCAGCATGCTGGGCCACGGCTCCTTGATCACGAGCAGGCCGCCGTTGCCGTTGCCCACGTGGACGCCGTCGTCATCCACCACGTCGACGGAGATGCCGGGGAGCGGAACCTGCGCGCTGCCGGGCTTCGTCTCGGTCACGCCCGGAAGGGCGGAGACCATCATGGCCCCGGTCTCGGTCTGCCACCAGGTGTCGATGATGGGCGCGGTCTTTCCGCCGATGATCTTGCGGTACCACATCCACGCTTCCGGGTTGATGGGCTCGCCCACCGACCCGAGGAGCCGCAGCGACGACAGGTCGAACTGCTTCGGGATGGCGCGGCCGAGCTTCATGAAGGAGCGGATGGCGGTGGGCGCCGTATAGAGGATCGTGACGCCGTACTTCTCGATGATCTCCCACCAGCGGCCCGGATGCGGGGTGTCCGGCGTCCCCTCGTAGAGCACCTGCGTCGCGCCGTTGGCGAGCGGACCGTACGTCACGTAGGTGTGGCCGGTGACCCACCCGATGTCCGCCGTGCACCAGAAGACGTCCGTCTCCGGGTGGATGTCGTGCGCGACGCGGTTCGTGAAGGCCGCCTGCGTGAGGTAGCCGCCCGAGGTGTGCAGGATGCCCTTCGGCTTCCCGGTGGTCCCGGACGTGTAGAGGATGAACAGCGGGTTCTCCGCCGGGAACGGCTGCGCCTCGTGGTCGGCGGAGGCCTGCGGCACGACGTCGTGCCACCACAGGTCGCGGTCCTCGCGCCACGGCACCTCGTTCCCGGTGCGCTTGACGACGAGCACGTGCTCCACGCTCTCCTGCGGGCCCGAGCCGTTGCGGTCCGCGAGCGCCATGTCCACGGCGGGCTTCAACGGCGACACCCGCCCCTTGCGGTAGCCGCCGTCGGCGGTGATGACGATCTTCGCGCCGGCGTCGTCGATGCGGGAGCGCAGGCTGTCGGCGGAGAACCCGCCGAAGATGACCGAGTGGATCGCGCCGATCCGCGCGGAGGCGAGCATCGCGGCGATGGCTTCGGGGATCATCGGCATGTAGATGGCGATCCGGTCGCCGGGCTCGACGCCCAGGCCGAGGAGGACGTTCGCGAGGCGCTTGACCTCCTCGGTGAGCTCGGCGTACGTGACGGCGCGGGAGTCGCCGTCCGGCTCGCCCTCCCAGAGGAGTGCGACGCGGTCGCCGTTGCCGGCCTCGACGTGCCGGTCGAGGCAGTTGTACGCGACGTTCAGCTCGCCGTCGGCGAACCACTGCGCGAACGGCGGGTTGGACCAGTCGAGAACCTGCGTGAACGGCGTGTGCCAGTGCAGTGCGCGGGCCTGCTCCGCCCAGAAGCCCTCCCGGTCGGCGCGGGCCTGGTCGTACAGCTCCGCGGTCGCGTTCGCCTGCGCGGCGAACTCCTCGGGCGGGGAGAACCGGCGGGTCTCATTCAGCAGGTGATCGATCTGGCTGCTCATCTGGCGCGCTCCTTTGCGACGGGCCCGCGGCGGTGCGGGAGGCGGCACGGGTGCCGCGACGATTCCGGACAATCTAAACGGCGGTGCAGATCGCTCACTACCGCCGATAGTGGGTGGCGCGACGGCCGCGGAATTCCCGGGCGGGAGAGATATATCGGTTCCCGGCGGCGGTGCGGATTTGTCCTCCCAGGTTCGTTCCGTAAGATCGGGTCGGCCGAACATTGATTCTGGCGATGCAGCGTCCCGATACCCCCATAACGGGCGCGTGCATGTGGCGGCATCCCATTCCCCCCAATGGGATGCCGCCCTCTCTCTTTCTGCGGCGATGCTCCGCGCTCCCGGCGGTGCACCGCGCTTCCTCCCCAGGCGCCCTCGACGGGGGACCTGCCCCCGATGAGCCTGCGGAGCACACGCGGCGGATGCCGTCGACCTAGCGTCGGGGCATGCCCGTGCCGTTCGTCGTCCGCCCGCGCGTGAGTGCGCCCACGCCCGCGCACGAGGAGGGCGCGGCCGCGCGCGCGGGCCGGAGCGCGGGGGTGGTGACGGTCGACGAGCGGCGGCGCGTGCCGGATCATCCCGTGCTGGAGCCGCTGCTGCCGTACCTGACCGATCCGGCCGTGACGGACGTCTTCATCAACGGCTCCGACGGTCTCTTCGTCGACCGCGGTGCGGGCGCCGAGCGGGTCGCGGGATGGCGTGCCGCGGACGCCGAGGTCCGTGCGCTCGCCGTCTCGCTCATCGGGATCGGCGGCCGGCATCTCGACGACGCGTCACCCTGCGTCGACGTGCGCTGGGAGCACGGCGCCCGCGTGCACGCCGTCCTGCCGCCCGTGTCGTGCGTCGGCACGGCGATCTCGATCCGGCTCCCCGCGACCGGCACCCCGCGCTTGGACGATCTCGGACGGGCCGGGATGTTCGACGCCACGGTCGGCGCGCGCCTCGAAGGACTCGTCGCCGGCCGTGCCAACATCCTCGTCACCGGCGCCACGGGAGCGGGGAAGACGACCCTGCTCGCCTGCCTCCTCGGGCTCGTGCCGCACCGCGAACGGATCGTGACGATCGAGGACGTCGCGGAACTCCGGATCGCGCATCCGCATCACGTGCGCCTGGAGGCGCGGCAGGCGAACCTGGAAGGGGCGGGTGGCGTGCCGCTCAGCCGCCTCGTGCGCGAGGCGCTGCGGATGCGGCCCGATCGCCTCGTCGTGGGCGAATGCCGCGGGGAAGAGGTGCGTGAACTGCTGACCGCCCTCAATACGGGGCATGACGGCGGTGCGGGGACGGTCCATGCCGGCGCGCTCCACGACGTGCCGGCGCGCCTGGAGGCGCTGGGCTCCCTCGCCGGGATGGACGACCACGCCGTCGCCCGCCAGGTGGTCAGCGCGATCGGCGCCATCGTCCACGTCGAACGCGGAGCGGACGGCATCCGCCGTGTGACCGGAATCGCCCGCCCCGTCGCCCCCGGCGGGCGCCTGGAGATCGTGGTGGCCGATCCATGAGGGCGGCGCCGGGACGTCGCGGGCGGGCCGATGCCGGGGGTGAGGGCGCCGCGGCCGTCGCCGAGACGCTGCACCGCCTGGCCGTGCTGCTGCAGGCCGGCGTGGCGCCGGGGCGGGCCTGGCGGCACCTCGCCGACTCGGGCGACGTCGACGCGCGACGCGTCTGCGACGCCGCCGATCGTGGGGCGGCTCTCGCGGATGCCGTCGCCGGATTGGGCGGTGCGTGGCGGCAGGCCGCCATCGCATGGCGCGTGGCGCTGACCGTCGGGGCGCCCCTCGCGCAGAGCCTCCGCGGCCTGGCCGACGCGCTCCGCGAGGCGCAGGAATCCCGCGACGACGTCGCCGTCGCGCTCGCCGAGCCGGCCGCGACCGCGCGGCTGATCGCGTGGCTTCCGCTGGTCGCCGTCGCGCTCGCGCTGCTGCTGGGATTCGATGTCGTCGCCACGGTGACCAACCCGATCGGCATCGCGTGCCTCGTCGCCGGGGTGGCGCTCATGGTAGGCGCGCACCGCTGGTCGGCGCGTCTGGTCGCCCGTGCGCAGCCGGACCCGTCGATCGCGGGCCTGGACGCGGAAGTCGTCGCCATCGCGCTGTCCGGCGGGGTCTCCATCGAACGCGCACTCCAGGTCGTCGAGGAGGCGGGCGGCGGCGCGCCGACCCCCGGCACGGCCGACGTCCTGGTGCTCTCGCAGAGCGCCGGCGCGCCCGCGGTCGAGCTTCTCCGCGCGGCCGCGGCGTCCGAGCGTCATCGCATCCGCACGGACGGCCGCCTGCGCGCCGCCCGGCTGGGGAGCAGGCTCCTGCTGCCCCTCGGCGTCTGCACCCTTCCGGCATTCCTCCTGCTCGGTGTCGCGCCGATGCTCCTCTCCGTCCTGACCGCGACGCCGCTGACCCTCTAGACCGTGCCCACCCCATCCCAACGCACCGCGAGAACGCACAGAGAAGGAGCCCCACCATGACCCGCAAGACCCGCACCCACGAGACCCCGCTCCGCCACGCCTTCGGCCGCCGTGCGCTCCGCCGGGGAGCCGCGGAGCGCTCCGCACCCTCCGCGCCGCCCCTGCCGCACCTCACGTCGCGCCGCGCCGCGGCGCTGTACGGCGACGAGACCGGCGCCGCGACGGCGGAGTACGCCATCGCGACGATGGCGACTGTTGACGTATTAGGGCAGACTTAGCGCATGACTCCGAAGAAGCCCGCACCCCGCGCAGCGATCTACGCGCGGCAGTCCGTCGCCGAGCCCGAGGGAATCAAGCGACAGATCGCGGCCTGCAGGGCGCTCGCCGAGTCGCGAGAGTACGACGTCGTCGCGGAGTACGTCGACGACAATGTCAGCGGCTACAAGGCCCGCGGCGAGGGGACCGGCTTCGCCCGCCTTCTCGACGACGCGCGCGCCGGCCGCTTCGACGTCCTGATCGTTCGGAAGCTCGACCGCCTCGGCCGGTCCCTGTCAGCCCTCGAGGCGCTCACGGCGGCGCGCGTGAACACGGTCACGACGGACGGCGCCCTGGATCTCGCGTCGCCGTCGGGCCGCCTCGTCGCGAACGTGCTCACGTCCGTCTCGCGCGCCGAGTCCGAGATCAAGGCCGAGCGCCGCGTCTTCGCGAACGCCGACCGGCGACTCAGCGGCATCCCGACGTCGGGCCGCGTCCCCTATGGCTATCGCTGGGTTCCGACGGCAGAGCGCGACGGAGACGGACACGCGTACGTCTACGACGGCGGGCGGGCGGGCGACGTGCTCGCGATCTACGACGCCTTCCTGGCCGGCGTGCCGCTCGGCTCGATCGCGCGTGACCTCAACGCCGCCGGCAAGCGGACGATCGGCACGAAGCGGCATCCAGAGGGCGTGCCGTTCACGCCGACGACGCTTCGGCGCATCCTCATGTCCCCGTACTACGCGGGCCTTCTACCGCTCCCCTCGCAGGACGGCGAGCAGCGGCCGTACGATCAGCGCGAGATCTCGCGTGAGACGTGCGTGCCGGGCCGCTGGGAGCCGATCGTGAGCGTCGAGACGTGGGAAGAGGCGAAGGCCCGTCTGGAGCATCCTGAGCGCAAGACGTCGCCGGGGCCCTCGCGGAAGTGGCTTCTGAGCGGGCTCGCCGTCTGCGGCACGGAGGGATGCGGCAAGCCGATCCGAGCGGGCGGCGGCGAGGCCGGCATCCACTCCTACCGATGCGCGAGCATGGCGCACTTCATGCGGCGCGGCGTCCCCCTCGACGACTTCGTCGAGCGCGTCGTGATCGCCCGTCTCTCGCGACCGGATGCCGTCGACCTCCTGGACGACCGCGAGCGGCACGACGTTGACGAGCTACGCGCGGAGCGGCGGCGCCTCGAGACGGCCGTGCGGCAGGCAGGCGACGACGAGATGGACGGCCTGATCGACCGGGCCGAGCGAGTGCGCCTCACTCGTCGCGCGAACGCCCGGATCGCCGAGCTCGACGAGAAGCTGCGCGCCGGCGTCGACACGACGGCCCTCGCCGAGGTTGTCACGAGCGACGACGTCGCGGCAGCGTGGCACGGGCTCACGCTCGGCAAGCGGCGCGCGATCCTCGAGGCGCTAGCGACTGTCGTCGTCTTCTCCGTCGGGCAGGGCAACCGGCGACGCATGAGCGACGAGGCGCTAGCGCGGACCGTCCGCTTCGACTGGCACTAGCCGCCGCGGATCGCCGGCCCGTCGAAGCTCGGCGGCATGACGACGTCGTCGTGCGCTTCGCGCCGGCCGCACGACGGGCACATGGTAGCGCCCGGCTCGTCGCGCATCACGACGCCGCACGTCGGGCAGCGCGGTTGCGCGCCTAGCTCGTTGTCGAAGCTCACGCGCCGAGCCTATAACTCTCTCGGGTACGCCCTAATAGCGACAGCGGGCACCGTTGCTATCTCGGCGCACCCCGGCGTTTAGTAATCCGGTCCCCGCAGGGCGTTTAGTAGGACTGGCGACGAGCGCGGGTTAGTCACGTCACGGCCCCGCCTTATGGGTTGTGCGCACGAAAGATAGGCGGCTAGGTGAGCGAGTCGTCTTGATCGACGATCTGGACGAACTCTTCGCCGATACGTCTGTCCCGATTGTCTCGATCCGGCGACACGTCGATAATTCCCCGTCTTTCCGCGGTTCTTGAACACTTCGTCCCGATCGTCTCGATTGTCCCGATCGTCTCTCCCGGACGGGCCCCCCTTATAGGGGCCCGGGATCGAGACGGGACGCTCAGACGCGCACCACTAAACCGACTCGAGAGACGGGATAAGGGGATACGAGCTCCGCAGCGCGAGGCGCCAAACGTGAGCACTTCTCACCCATTGGCCGAGAACGTCTCACCTAATGCCTAATCACAAGTAGATAACACTCGCAGAATGCGCAACCTATGACTGGAGTTTGCCGCCCGACGTGTATAGGTTGTACCTAGGAGTTGTCAGCCCCTACCCCCGAGAACCGATCTCGAAGGGACAGTGGGAATGACTGACAACACGGCCGGCGGAATCGTCGCCACTCGACGCGAAGACGTCGCTGCGAGCATCGCCCGTTCGGCGCCGCCGCTCACGGATGCGGCCCGCGCCCGTCTCACCCTCCTGCTCAAGCCGGCGGCGTCACGATGACCGGCGAACCCTTCGACCGCGCAGCGTCGGGACGGGCCGCGATCGAACGTCGCTGGGCCCCGTATCGCGCGCAGCGCATTGCGCAGGGCCTCGCGCCGACGAAGCAGGCCGAGCGTGGCGCGAAGCCCGATCGGTTCGACGATCCCGAAGTCGAGGCCTATTGGATGGATCGAGCCGGCGAGATGGGGCTCTACCCCGCGACCGCCGGCCGCACGCAGAAGCGCCGCATCGCTCACCGTCTCGCCGAGGCCGAGACGAAGGCGATCATCGAGGCCGCAGGCAGCACGAAGACGAGCGACCTTCCGACGGACGATGACACCCTGATCGCCTATCACGAGCAGGAGATCGCCCGCCTCACCGCGCAGCGCTCCGCCGAACTCAACCGAGCCGCCGAGCACGCCCGCCTCATCACGGAGCACGAGACGGCCCTGGTCGAGGTCATGCGCCGCGAGGCCCGCGCGTGAACCTCGACGGAGTCGAACTCGTCGCGGGGAGCCGCGAGAGCATCTACGCCGACGTCGCTCGGCTCGGCGAACTCGTCAAGCACGACGCCGCGGAGATCCCGACGGCCGCGCGCGAGATGGGCGCGAGCGTGCCTCTCAACCTCTACACGAAGGCGCAGGCGCTCGAGTTCCTCTTCGACTCCGCCCCGCGCCTCACGCCGGACGAGCGGAAGTCCCTCGAGAAGAAGGCCGCGAAGGCCTACGGCAAGGGCAGGAAGGTCCCTCGCCGCCGCTATCTCGTCGACTGGGATGCCGCGCACGAGCGCGCCGAGGTCGAGGCGGAGAAGGCGACGCAGCGGAAGCGCCGGATCGCGAAGCGCGAGCTCGACGAGGAAGAGGGCAGCCAACGCCCCATGATCGCCGACGGCCTTCTGGACTACGCCGCGCTCGCCGCCCGTCCGCCGCTTCGCCCGCTGATCGAGGGCGTGCTCAACGTCGATACCGTCGCCATGCTCTACGCGCCGCCGGCGACGTTCAAGACGTTCCTGGCGCTCTGGTGGGCCGCGTGCATCGCGCTCGGCCGTCCGTGGGCCGGCAGGGCCGTCGAACAGGGGTCCGTGCTCTACGTCGCCGCCGAGGGCGTCGCAGGCATCCAGAAGCGCGTCGCGGCCCTCGCGTGGCTTCTGAACCGCGGGAAGCCGATCGCGGATCTCTTCATCTACCCCGCGCCCGTGAACCTCACGAGTGACGGGGAGGTCGACGAGATCGTCGCCCTCGTCGCCGATCGCGGCTTCCGCTTCGTGATCTTCGACACGCTCGTCAAGGTCGCGGGCGGCGCCGAAGAGAACGACAACACGGCCATGACGCGAGTCACGAATGCCGCCGAACGGATCAAGCGCGCCGGCGACGGCGAGACGACGGTCGCCCTCGTACATCACGCCGGAAAATCCGGCGACTATCGCGGCGCGAGCGCGCTCGAAGGCAACGTCGACACGATGCTCAAGCTCGAAGGCGAGGCGGGGATGCTCACCCTCTCGGCCGTGAAGCAGAAGGACGGCGAGGGCGGCGAGATCATCCGTCTCCGCGCGAAGCGCGTCCCCGAGCATGAAACGCTCGTCCTCGAGCCGATCGGCCCCGGCGAAGGGCAGCCGAGCGGGATGCAGGCCGCCCGGATCGAAGAGGCCCTCGCGCACTTCTCCCGTGCCTACGCGACGACAGGCGTCACCCGCTCCGAGTACGTGCGGAACCTCGTCGAGTGGGGCGTCGCGGGCGGCCCGAGCACGGCGCAGACGTACATCGGCGATCTCATTTCGTCTGGCCGGCTCGTGGGCAGCGTCCGCGGCCGGAGTACCTACCTCGAACTCGCGCCCGAGCGCGCAACGTTCGCGATCGACCCCGACACCAAAAAGTAACGAAAGGATAACGACCGAAATGCGCAGCTTCTTCGCAGCAGGACAGACGATCAACCTCCCCGACGCAGGACGCACCCCGCCGAAGGTCGAGGCGGCGATCGCCGGACTCGTCCAGATCGACGCCGACCTCGCCGCCGGCGCGATTCGCCTCGACGAGGCGGAGGCCGCCCACAACAACGCGGTCGCCTCCGAGGATCACCGGCGGGCGGCGTCCTACGCCGCGACGGGCGACTACGCCGACGGCGATTCTCCGGTCGACCGTCTCAAGGCCGAAGCCAAGCAGGCGCGCGCCGACTACAACGCGCTCCGCGCCGCCCGCGATATGCGCGCTCGGATTCTCTTCGACGCTGTGAACGTGGAGTCCGAGGCGTGGGCGCAGGCGTCGCGAGCATCCGGGAAGAAGCTCATCCTCAAGCTCACGACCGCCCTCCGGTCGCTCGAAGCGGTCGCGAAGGGGTTGCAGGAAGACACCGGAGTACTGAACATGCTCCAGGGCCTCGAAGACGGGCGCGGTCGCTACTCGCTCGCCTGGGAGCGCGGCTCGCATATCTTCTCGATCGACGCCGCCCTCGAGGGCGTGCGAGCGACCATCGCCGAGGCATCCGCCGAGCTCGCCGCACGCGCGAAGACGACCGGCGTCCCCGCTTCCGTCGAACCGCAGCCCGAGCACGATCAGCCGCACGACGAGTTCGGCCCGAAGGTCCGCACGGCCGAGGGCGGCGAGTGGACAGCGCCCGAGGCGGAGGCGTCGCCGGCCGTGCGCGTCAAGGTGTCGCGCCGCGATCTCGCCGACCTCGACGACTCGGACGACGAAGACGACGACCTCGATCACCTGATCTTCGACGACGAGGACGAAGACGACGAGGACGAGTCGTGAGCGGCGAAGGGCTCGAATACGCCCGTCGTGTCATCGGGGCGCGTTCGGCGACGGTGGCAGACGAGATCATCGTGACGGAGTTGCGCCTCGCCGCGCTTCGCGAAGAGTACGACAACCTCGGCCTCGCGTTTGACTACCTGAACCCCCCAAAGGCCACCTCGTGAACGGCGATCGAATCGACCGGGACTTCGGCGACGTCGATACCAAGACGATGCGCGAGCCCGCCGCGCTGCTCGACGAGATCACGGAGCAGGCCCTGGAAGCCCTCGAGCGGGGCCAGGAGACGACGGCGCCCCTGCTCGCGATCCTGATCGAGGTTGGGCGGCTTCGGATGCGCCTCGCCGAACAGGCGGTCCCCCGACGCGAGGACTGGCCGAGCGACGTCGTGCACGTCGCCGTCTGCGCGCGGCGGATGCGTCGCCTCGCCGAACGGGAGGCGCGCTCGTGAACACGAACCCGAAGGCCTGGCCGCCGTTCTACTGTTCCGGGTGCCGCGACGTCGAGATCCCGGCCGGCCACGATCACGGCATCCTCCCGAGCGGCGGCATCCTCTGCCAGGAATGCTTCGCCGCATACGGGGGCGACGTGCAGATCCTCGCCCCGAACCGCGCCGCAGCCGTCGCCGCGCTGACGGCTCGCGGCCAAATGACCCCCGCAACACCTATCGAAGGAGCACGATCGAAATGACCACGCGAGAAGCACTCGAAGCCCGCAAGGAAGCCCTGGAGGCAGAGCTCGCACGCCGTGAGGCGTCGCGCAGCACGAGCGAGCGACAGGCCGCCTACGTGACCGGCCGCGGTCGCACGGACGAGCCCGACGACAACCGCGACGACGATCGCGAGCCGGCGTGGGGCGACGACGGAGAACGGAACGAGCGCGGCTCGTCGGCATCCCGGAGACAAGCCGCACGAATCACGCGCGGCGCATCCCGTCGGGGTGACTCGTGAACGCCGTCGTCGAGGCGGAACCGACCGCCGCGGACCTTCTAGCCGCGCTCGAGCGACTGGAGGCGGCACTCGTGAGCCTCCACGGGTCGCTCGTCCTGGCGACGGAGTGTGCGGCGTGAGCGTCCTCGACCCGCGCTCGCCGGTCGACGATCTCCGGCGCATGTACGAAGAGATCCGGGAGATAGGCCGTCGCCTCGACCTTCTCGAGTCCCCGTCCGGCACTCAGGCCTTCCGAACGGTCGCGAAGCTCGAGACGGCCATCGACGCGGCCGTCTTGCCGGTGATGGTGCGCAACTACGAACAGCCGGCGGCAATCCTGCCGACGGCGAGCGACTTCGCGATCGCGAACACTGTCGTACCTGACGGGTACAGTCGCGCGATCGTACAGGCGACGGCAGTCGCTTCGCTCCGCTCCAACGCCGCCGCCGGCGTGACCGGGGGGCTGATCGTCGCGTGCACGATCACGTCGTCCAGCGCATACACCACATGGAACGACGTCGCCGGGCAGCAGTACGGCTTCGCCGCCGCCCCGAACACGGCTATCCTCACGGGGCTCGTGGCCGGAGCGACGATCTCGGTCCGCGCCCGCGTCTCGTTCCCTCAGGCGTTCACGCTCGGCCGCGCGAGCGTCGACGGCTCGATCCTCTTCCTCCGATGACCGTTCACGCCGCGACTATCGACTACTCGCCCGATACGGGCTCGCTCGTGGCGTGCACATGCGGGCTCGTCCTCGGCCCCTTCCACGAGTACGGGGAGGCGCGGAAGGCCGCGGCGGAGCATCGTCGCTGGACGGGCGCCGAGGTCATCGCGAGCGAGGATCGGCGTCGCGACGTTCGCAGGCAACAGAACACGAAGTCAGCGGCAGCGCGGAGGGCGCGCGCGAGAGCGAAGGGGCATCCAGACAGTGAGCGATGACGAGACGACGAGCGACGCCTTCGGCGATGCGTGGGAATACCTCGAAGAGCACTCCGACGAGATCCCGCCGTGCGACTACGGCGCGGGCATCCTCCGAGACGATGACGCCGGCCCGTGCGACCGCGAGAGGGCGTCCTGGACGGCGACTAGCAGTCCGTGCGGGTGCGTGAGCTTCTTGTGCGTCGCACACGCCGCCTACTGGACGCGACTCGGCGAACCGCTTCCGCCCACGCTCTGGGATCGCCTTAGGCGGCGCACGAAGAAGCGCTGGGCTGCGCTCGAGTGCGCGACGTGCGGCGGTCGCACGATCTCGCCGACGTTCCGCCTGATCGCGTAGCGCGGCGTCGCTGGTCAGTCCTCGTCGAAGTCGTCAGCGTCTGCTAGGGGCGGCAGGGGCGGCTCCGGCATCACGAAGTCCCACTGCAGCGCGAGCAACTCTTTGCGCAGCGCGCGCGTCGCCTCGGCGTCTCCCAGAAGGGACGGGTGACAGATGACGACGAGAAAGCCGTCCAGGCTCGAGAGCGTCGACACGCCGGTGACGTTCAGCCGCGATGCGTGCGGCCCGCCGGCCGACGGCGTGCGGAAGACGATGGGGTCCTTCGGGCTCGGCACGACTGTCGCGTTGTGGGTGTAATGGCTCGCGAAGAGCACGTCCGTGCCGCCGTCTTCGGACCAAATCTCAGTGATGATCTCGTACATGCGCTCAGGCTAGGGGCGCTTCCGGACAATGGCGCAGAGGCGAGGCCGCCTAATGCGAGCCGAGACGCTTCACGCGCTCCCGGATCTCCGTCGGCAACTCGTCGATGAGCGCCTGCGACGTGCGAGTGTCAACCCAGAAGAAGCCATCGTCGGACACGACGGGCAGGACACCGCCGCCGAGACTCAGCAGGGACGAGTTGAGCTCCGCCGTGACGGAGCGGTCGTCGACGACGTCGACCGTCGCCTCGATCTTCGTCGGAGCGTCCGTGCCGAAGATCTTCGCTTCGCGTTCCTGGTAGCGCAGCAGCCGGAGCTCGGCGTCGGCGGAGGCCTTCACATCGCCGGCAGCGCGGGCGGCCCTGATGTCGCCGATCGCGAGCCGGATGAGTTCGTCGATCTCGCCCTCCTGCCGCGCCCGTCGCTCGTCGACCCCGACGCGCAGCGTTCCCCGGATCTGTTCGAAGTAGGCGCCGGCGCGCGCCTGGAGCGTCGCGATGCCGAGCAGATAGCCGAGGCCGCCCTCTTCGATCGGGAGCGCGGAGCGATCGCGCATCTGTCGCCAGGACAGCCGTTCGACGCGACGGTCGTAGGCCCACTCTTCTTCGATCGCCACTTTCGCGGCGACGACTTCGCGGTCGGTATTCCTCGGCACTGGGCACCCCTAAGTTGCGGCCTTTCGGGGGGCTCTCTCATCGTAGCGCCGCGGCCGCCCAGCTCGTCACCTGGGCGCCGCGATGGGGGGCGAGCGCGAGCTCTTCGGCCTCGGCTCCTAATCCGCTTTATTTCCTCAACAGTGGCCGCCGTCGCGTTCGCCGGCCTCCTTGTGATCATCATGCGCAGCGATGAGGTGCGCGGCATCCTGACCGACCTCGTCCGCCGCGCGCTCACGGTCGCATGATCACGCGCAGCGACGAGCGCGGGTCGGTGACGGCGGAGTTCGCCGTCGTCGTCCCCGCCGTCGTGCTGGTGATGCTGCTCTGCGCCGCGACTCTCACGGGGGCGGCCCGGCAGGTGCGTCTCGAGCAGGCCGTCGCGCAGGCGGCCCGGCTGGCGGCGCGCGGCGAGGACGGCGCCCGCGTCCGGGCCGCGGCGGCCGCGCTCGGCGGGACGGTCAGCGTCCGGGACGACGGTGACCTCGTCTGCGCGACAGCCACCGCGCCGCCCGCGGTCGCACTCCCGCTGCCTCCGCTGCGCGCCTCCTCCTGCGCCCTGAGCGGCGGACGATGAGCGGCGGACGATGAGCGGCGGACCATGAGCGGACTGAGCCTCGCCGTCGGCGCTCTCGCCGTCACCGCGACCCTCGCCGTCGGCTACACGGGCGTCGGTGTGGCCGCGAGCCGCAGCATCCGTGCGGCCGCTGCAGCGGACGCCTCCGCGCTCGCCGCCGCCGACGCGGCATCCGGCGCCGCCGTCGGGGTGCCGTGCGACCGGGCGGCCGAGATCGCCGCGCGGCACGGGGCCTCGGTCGCGGTCTGCGCGGTGGACGGGCTCATCGCGACGGTGGAGGTGACGGTGCCCGTCGGGGTGTTCACGGCGCGCGGCCGGGCCCGCGCGGGGCCGCCGCCGTGACGCCCGCGCGGCCCCCGCCGCGCCTGCCGCGCGGCACCCGCCGTAAGTGCACAGCCGCGATGCTCCCAGGATTCTCCTGCTCGTGCGGTGTGTATGGTGTGCTTCGGAGAAAGGACGGCCCGTGGCAGACGGCAAGAAGCTCGTCATCGTCGAGTCCCCGACGAAGATGAAGTCGATCCAGGGATACCTGGGCGACGGGTACGAGGTGCTCAGCTCGGTCGGTCACATCCGTGACCTGGCCAATAAGAAGGACATCCCGGCCGAGTTGAAGAAGACGTCGGTGGGCAAGTACTCCATCGACATCGAGAACGACTTCACCCCTCTCTATGTGGAGAGCGATCGCGGCAAGAAGACGGTCGCCGAGCTCAAGCGCGCGCTCAAGACCGCCGACGAACTCCTGCTCGCCACCGATGAGGACCGCGAGGGCGAAGCCATCGCGTGGCACCTGCTCGAGGCGCTCAAGCCCAAGGTCCCCGTCAAGCGCATGGTGTTCCACGAGATCACCAAGGATGCGATCCGTGCCGCCGTCGACAACACCCGCGAGCTCGACCTCGCCCTCGTCGACGCGCAGGAGACCCGCCGCATCCTCGACCGTCTCTACGGCTGGGACGTCTCCGACGTCACCCGGCGCAAGGTCGGCCAGGGCACATCCGCCGGGCGCGTGCAGTCCGCCGCGACGCGCCTCGTCGTCGACCGCGAGCGCGAGCGCATGGCGTTCGTGTCCGCCTCGTACTGGGACGTCGAGGCCGTCGCCGCGAAGGACGCCGAGGCCTTCTCGACCCGCCTCGCCCGCCTCGACGGCGCGCCGCTCGCACGCGGCACCGACTTCGACGACGCCGGTCAGCTGAAGAAGGCCGTCGTCGTCGTCACCGAGGAGCAGGCCCGCGCCCTCGCCGCGGCCCTCGAAGCCGCCGGCACCGCGACGGTCGTCTCGGTCGAGGCGAAGCCCGGATCCCGCAGCCCCAAGCCCCCGTTCACCACGTCGACCCTCCAGCAGGAGGCCGGTCGCAAGCTCTCGATGAGCGCCAAGCACGCCATGGGCGTCGCGCAGCGGCTCTACGAGAAGGGCTACATCACGTATATGCGCACCGACTCGACGGCGCTGTCGGCGCAGGCCGTCACGGCGGCGCGCGAGCAGGCCGTCGCGCTGTACGGCGACAAGGCCGTCCCCGCGAACCCGCGCAGCTACCGCAACAACAGCAAGAACGCGCAGGAGGCGCACGAGGCGATCCGCCCCTCGGGCGAGAGCTTCCGGACGCCCGCGTCCGTGGCATCCGGTCTCGACCGCGACGAGCTGCGACTGTACGACCTCATCTGGAAGCGCACCGTCGCGAGCCAGATGTCCGACGCCAAGTACGAGACCACGACCGTCACGCTCGACGCACAGGCCGGCACGCAGGTCGCGACCTTCACGGCATCCGGCACCGTCTACACCTTCAAGGGCTTCCTCGAGGCGTACGAGGAGGGCCGCGACGAGAAGCGCGGCGACGCCGACAAGGCGGAGGACCAGTCCCTCCCCATCGTCGCGGTCGGCGATGAGCTGCGTCTGCGCGACATCGAGCCCAAGGGCCACGCGACGAGCCCGAAGCCCCGCTACACGGAGGCGTCGCTCGTCAAGGCGCTCGAGGAGAAGGGCATCGGCCGTCCCTCGACCTTCGCGAGCATCATCGACGTGATCCTCGACCGCGGCTACGTCAGCAAGCGCGGCCAGGCGCTCGTGCCGAGCTGGCTGGCGTTCAGCGTCATCCGCCTCCTCGAGGAGCACTTCAGCGAACTCGTCGACTACGACTTTACCGCCGCGCTCGAAGACGACCTGGATGCCATCGCCCGCGGCGAGCAGGATCGTGCGGCGTGGCTGCGCGAGTTCTACTTCGGCTCGGACGACCACCGGGGGCTCCGCAACATCGTCGACAACCTCGGCGACATCGACGCCCGCGAGATCAACTCGACGCCCATCGGCGACGTCGCGACGCTGCGGTTCGGCAAGTACGGCCCCTACCTCGAGGTGCCCGGCGACGAGGAGACCCCGCGCCGCGTCAACGTGCCGGAGGACCTCGCTCCGGACGAGCTCACGCCGGAGAAGGCGCGCGAGCTCATCGATGCGCCGGTCGCCGGCGACCGCGTGCTGGGACAGAACCCGGACACCGGACGCGACATCGTCGTGAAGGACGGCCGCTACGGCCCGTACCTCGAGGAGGTGCTCCCGGAGACGGAGGCGCCTGCCGAGGATGCGCCGAAGAAGCGCGGTGCGAAGAAGGATGCCGCTCCCAAGCCCCGCCGCGCCTCGCTGTTCAAGAGCATGTCGCCCGACACCATCGACCTCGAGACCGCGCTGAAGCTGTTCGCGCTGCCCCGCACCGTCGGCACCGACCCGGAGACCGGCGACGTCATCACGGCGCAGAACGGCCCCTACGGCCCGTACCTGAAGAAGGGGACGGACTCCCGGAACATCGGCAGCGAGGACCTCATCTTCGAGATCTCGCTGGAGCAGGCGCTCGAGATCTACAAGCAGCCGAAGTACGGCAACCGCGCCGCGTCCAGCGCCCTCAAGGAGTTCGAGGCCGACCCGGTCAGCGGCAAGCCGATCAAGATCAAGGACGGCCGGTTCGGCGCGTACGTCACCGACGGGACGACGAACGTCACGATCCCGCGGGGTCAGATGCCCGACGACATCACGTTCGAGATCGCCGTGCAGATGCTCGCCGACAAGCGCGCCAAGGGTCCCGCCCCCAAGCGCACGACGACCCGCAAGGCGCCGGCCCGCAAGCCCGCCGCGAAGAAGTGACCGGCCTCTGGATCACGTTCGAGGGCGGTGACGGGTCGGGCAAGACGACCCAGGCCGCGCTCCTCGAGCAGTGGCTCAGCGAGCAGGGACGCACCGTCGTGCGCACCCGCGAGCCCGGCGGCACCGACGTCGGCGTGCTGATCCGCGACATCGTCCTGCACCACCGCGGCGACATCGCGCCCCGCGCCGAGGCGCTGCTGTATGCCGCCGACCGCGCACACCACGTCGCGACGCTCGTGCGGCCGGCGCTGGAGCGGGGCGACGTCGTGATCCAGGACCGCTACCTCGACTCCTCGGTCGCCTATCAGGGCGCGGGGCGGGTGCTGGATGCCGGCGAGGTCCGGGACCTGTCGCTGTGGGCGACCGGCGGCGCGCTGCCGGACGTCACCGTGCTGCTCGACCTGGATCCCGCCGCCGCGCGGGCGCGATTGGATGCTGCCGACAAGCCCTTCGACCGGCTCGAGGCCGAGAAGGCCGAGTTCCACGAGCGCGTGCGTGCGGCGTTCCTCGAGCTGGCGGCATCCGAACCGGAGCGGTTCCTCGTGCTCGACGCGTCGCTTCCCGTCGAGGAGATCGCCGCCGCCGTCCGCGACCGCGTCGCCGGCGCCCTGCGCTGAGCCGGCGCCGGGCGGGGCGCCACGTTCATCCGCGGCGAATCGCGGGTCCGTGGGGCCCGCACCCGCACTTCGGCACGGGCGAAGGGTGGGGATGCGGGAGGCCGCTGCCCGGCCGATCTTCATCCGCGCCGAATCGCGGGTCCGCGGGCCCCGCACCCGCACTTCGGCGCGGGCGAAGCGCAGGGCCGATCTTCATCCGCGCCGAATGGCGGGTCCGCGGGTCCCGCACCCGCACTTCGGCGCGGGCGAAGGGTGGGGATGCGGGAGGCCGCTGCCCGGCCGATGTTCATCCGCGCCGAATGGCGGGTCCGCGTCGGACACACCCGCACTTCGGCGCGGATGAAGAGACCACCGAGCCATCCTGAGCCCGGGCCCGGAACCGCCCCCGAAGCCTCCTGCACAGGCGAGCGCAGGCGCGGCGGGGTCGGTACCAGCGCCTAGGCTGGTCGGCATGGAGTCCGCCCCCCTCGTCCACGACCTGCCGTGGACCGACGTGTGGGGTCAGGACGCCGCGGTCGCCCAACTCCAAGCCGCCGCCGACGACCCCACCCAGCTCGCGCACGCGTGGCTCATCACCGGCCCGCCGGGCTCCGGCCGGTCGACCCTCGCCTACGCGTTCGCGGCCGCGCTCATCGCCGAGCCCGGCGACGACAACGCCATGCGGCAGGTCCTCGCGGGCACGCACCCCGACCTCACGGCGCTGCGCACCGAGGGCGTCATCATCTCCATCAAGGACGCCCGCGCCCTCGTCGAGCGCTCCTACTTCTCGCCGTCGCTGGGTCGCCACCGGGTGATCGTCATGGAGGATGCCGACCGCATGGTCGAGCGCACCAGCAACGTCCTGCTGAAAGCCCTCGAAGAGCCGCCGGAGGGCACCGTCTGGATCCTCTGCGCGCCGAGCGACGCCGACCTCCTCCCGACGATCCGCTCCCGCGTCCGCATCCTCCGCCTCCGCGAGCCCGATGTCGACGACGTCGCCCGGCTCATCGTGGCCCGCACGGGCGTCGACGAGGTCACGGCCGAGCAGTCCGCCCGGCTCGCGCAGCGCCACATCGGGATGGCGCAGCGCCTCGCGACCGACGCCGATGCCCGTGCCCGCCGCGACGAGACGCTGCGCGCCGTCCTCCGCGTCCGGGGGGTCGGCGACGCCGTCGAGGTCGCCGCGCGCATCGTCGCCCTCGCCACCGACGACGCCAAGGCGCTCACCGCCGAACGCGACGAGGCCGAGCGCGAGTCGCTGCTCCGCACCCTCGGCATCGCGCCCGGTGCGGCCGTGCCGCCGGCCGTCCGCGGCCAGCTGAACGCCCTCGAGGACGACCAGAAGCGTCGCGCCACGCGGAGTCTCCGCGACGGCATCGACCGCGTGCTCACCGACCTGGAATCGATGTACCGCGACACGCTCATGCTGCAGCTGCGCCCCGACGCCGACCTCATCAACCGGGAGATCGCCGACGACCTCGCCGCCCTCGCGAAGGCGTGGACGTCGCGGCGCACGCTCACCGTGCTGGACCAGATCTCCACCACCCGGACGAATCTCGAGGGCAACGCCGCACCCGCGCTGGCCCTCGAGAGCATGCTCGTGACCGTCGCGAGCGGAAGGACCCCGTGAACCGCCGAGCCCGCGCCCTCGCCGCCTTCGTCGCCCTCGTCGTGGCGGGCACGACCCTCACCGCGTGCGTGATCCGCGGCGACACCGACGACACCCCCGCCCCGGCCCGCACCCCGAGCACGGAGGGCATCGCGGCAGACCTGCTCCCGTTCTACGGGCAGGAACTCGACTGGACCCCGTGCGAGGGCGCCGACGAGGGAAGCTACCACTGCACGACCGTCACGGCGCCGCTGGACTGGTCGGCTCCGGATGCCGGTGAGCTCGAGCTCGCCGTCATCGTCCGGAGCGCCGGCAGCGGCGAAGCGGCGGCATCCCTGCTGACCAACCCGGGCGGGCCCGGCGCGAGCGGGTACGACCTCGTCGCCGACTCCGCCGTCTTCGCGGTGGGCGACACGCTCGCAGACGCCTTCGACGTCGTCGGCTTCGACCCGCGCGGTGTCGGGCGCTCCACCGCGGTCACCTGCTTCGACGCCGACGCCATGGACGCCTACCTCTTCGACATCCCCGCCGACCCGCGGGGCAGCGCCGCCTGGGAGGCGGAGCTCACGCAGCGCAACGAGGAGTTCGCCGCGGCCTGCGAGGCCGGCAGCGACGGCATCCTGCCGTTCATCACCACCGTCAACGCCGCCCGCGACATGGACCTGCTGCGCGCGGTCCTCGGCGACGACAAGCTGACATACCTCGGCTACTCGTACGGCACATTCCTCGGCGCCACGTACGCGCAGCTGTACCCCGACCGCGTCGGCCGTCTCGTGCTCGACGGGGCGATCGACCCGTCGGTATCCGGCCTCGACGTCGGCACGACCCAAGCCATCGGCTTCGAGTCCGCGCTGCGCGCGTACATGGCCGACTGCCTCAGCCAGCGCGAGTGCCCGTTCCGCGGCACCGTCGATGACGCGATGGCCGACCTCGGCACGCTGCTCGCCGGCGTCGACAAGACACCGCTGCGCAACGGGGACGGGCGGATGCTGGGAGCGGACTCGCTCATGACCGGCATCATCGCGGCGCTGTACTCCCAGGACAGCTGGAGCTATCTCAGCCAGGCCCTCGGCCAGGCGCTGAGCGGCGACCCCGAGCTCGCCTTCTTCCTCGCCGACTTCTACTACAACCGCAGCGAGTCCGGGTACGAGGACAATTCCACCGAGGCGTTCCGCGCCTACAACTGCATGGACTACCCGCTCGAGACCGACGCGGGCGCCGAGGCGGCGGCCGAGGCGCTCATCGCCGAGAAGGCGCCGACGATCGCGCCCTACTGGACCGGTGTCGACGCGTGCGAGGTGTGGCCCTACCCGCCGACCGGGACCCGCGGGCCCATCGCCGCCGAGGGCGCCGCGCCCATCGTCGTCCTCGGCACGACGAACGACCCCGCGACGCCGTACGCATGGTCGATGTCCCTGGCCGAGCAGCTCGCCTCCGGCGTCCTCGTCACCCGTGAAGGGGAGGGGCACACCGGCTTCAACAAGGGCAACGACTGCGTCGACGACGCCGTCGAGACCTACCTGCTCGAGGGCACGGTGCCGACGGACGGCCTCGTCTGCCGCTGACGGCCCGTGCGCGACCGCGCCGCGAGGGCGGGCGTTACCGCCGCAGGACCCGCCGGGCCAGCGCGTTGCCGAAGAACTGCACGCCCTGCACGATCACGATGATGATGAGCACGGCCGCCCACGTGACCCACGGGTTGAACTGCTTGAACCCGTAGACGATGGCGAACTCGCCGAGGCCGCCGGCCGCGACGGCACCGGCCATCGCGGTCATGTCCACGAGCGCCACGACGACGAAGGTGTACCCGAGCACGAGCGGGCCGAGGGCCTCCCGCGGGACGAGGCGGAAGAGGATCCGCGAGCGGCTCGCCCCGGCGGCGCGTGCCGCCTCGATGACGCCGGGACGCACGGTGAGGAGGTTCTGCTCGACGATGCGGCTGATCGCGAAGAGGGACGCGATCGTGATGGCGAAGATCCCGAAGGTCACGCCGATGCCGGGGATGCCGACCCCCCGCGCCAGCGGCTGCACCGCGGCGAGCAGGATGATGAACGGGATCGGGCGGATCGTGTTGACGAGGACGTTCAGGATGCCGAAGACGACCTTGTTCGGGAACAGGCTCCCGGCCCGCGTGGCGTACAGCGCCATCCCGAGCACGAGGCCGCCGAGGCCGCCCAGCACGAGGGCGAGCGAGGCGACGTAGAGCGTCTCGGCGGTGGCCGCCCAGAGCTCGGGCAGCAAGTCGATGAGCCTATCCATGGACGGCCTCCTCTTCGTGCAGGGGGGCGAAGGCGGATGCCGCGTCGATGGCGCGCTGTACGGCCTCCGGTGGGCCGGAGAGGCCGAGCGTCAGATGCCCGAACACGCGTCCGCGGATGTCGTTGATGCCGCCGTGCACGACCTCGAAGCGCACGCCCTCCGCGGCGAGCGCCGCGAACACATCGCCCTGCGCGCCCTCGCCGTCGCGCACCCGGAAGGTGACGATGCGGCCGGGGTGGCGCTCCCGCAGCGTCTGCAGCTGCGCCCCGACCGGCACCTCCTCGATGATGCTGGCGACGAAGCGGCGGGTCGCGGGATGCTGCGGCGACGCGAGGATGTCGAACACGGCCCCTTCTTCGATCACGCGCCCGCGCTCCATCACGACGACGCGGTCCGCGATGCTGCGGATCACCTCCATCTCGTGCGTGATGACGAGGATCGTGATGCCGAACTCGACGTTGACCCGCTTCAGGAGAGCGAGTACCTCCTGTGTCGTGTCGGGGTCGAGGGCGCTCGTGGCCTCGTCGGCGAGGAGGATGCGCGGGCTCGTCGCGAGGGCGCGGGCGATGCCGACGCGCTGCTTCTGGCCGCCGGAGAGCTGCTCGGGGTGGCTCCGGGCCTTGTCGGCGAGGCCCACGAAGCGCAGGAGCTCCTCGACGCGGGCGCGGATCTCGGCGCGCGGGCGCCCCGCCACTTCGAGCGGATAGGCGACGTTGCCGGCGACGGTGCGCGAGTCGAAGAGGTTGAACTGCTGGAAGATCATGCCGATGTCGCCGCGGAGCCGGCGCAGGTCGCGTTCGCGCAACCGGGTGATGTCGGTCCCGTCGATCTCGACGGCGCCCGCGGTCGGCGTCTCCAGTGCGTTGACGAGCCGCAGCACGGTGCTCTTGCCCGCACCGGAATAGCCGATGATGCCGCAGATCTCGCCCGCCTCGACGGCGAGCGACACGTCGTCGACGGCGGTGACGGGCGCGGCATCCTTGCCGGCGGGCGGGAAGGTCTTCGTCACGCCGGTCAGGCGGATGAGCGTCATGGCTGCTCCTCGACAGTGCTGCGAGCGGGGTACGGCGGGAACGCGTGTGCGGCCCGGTCACAGGACCGGGCCGCACACGAAGGGGTCTTACTGCTTCGCGCGGATGTCGTCCTGCACGTCGTTCAGCGAGGCGACGAGGTCGGCGACCGGGGTCTTCACGAGGACCGCGGTGCCGCCGGAGACCTCGAGCACGCCGTCCTGGACGGACTGGGTCTCCTGGAAGATCTCGACGAGCTTGAGGTACGTCGGGTTCTCGGCGTCCTCCGCCTTCGCGGCGAAGATGTTGATGTACGGGAACGCGGCCGGGTCGGACGGGTCGTCCTGCGCCAGCAGCTCGTCCTCGGTGAGGCCCGACTTCGTCACGAAGTCGTTGTTGACGATGGCGCCGGCGAAGTCCGGCAGCGACGACGCGGTGAAGTCCGCGTCCACGGCCTCGACCTTGACGGTCGACGCGTCGGCGTCGATGTCGGCGACGGTCGAGAAGATCGACCCGCCGTCCTCGAGCTCGATGAGCCCGGCGGACTGCAGCACCAGCAGCGCGCGCGCCTGGTTGGACTCGTCGTTCGGGACCGCGATGGTCTCGCCCTCGGGGATGTCGGCGACGTCGTCGTACTTCGTCGAGTACAGGCCCAGCGGGTAGATCGCCGTGGCGCCGATCGGCTGCAGGTCGTCGTCGGCGGCGACGTTGTAGGTGGCGAGGTAGATGATGTGCTGGAACTGATTGAGGTCCAGTTCGCCCGCCGAGACGGCCGGGTTCGGCTGGTCGTAGGAGGTGAAGTCGACGATCTCGACCTCGATGCCCTCTTCCGCGGCAGCCTCGGTATACAGCTCCCAGTACGGGTCGCCCGCGCCGACGACGCCGATGCGGACGGGGCCCGTGGTCTCGGCGTCATCCGCGCCGTCGGCGGCGGAGGACGTGCCGGCGCAGGCGCCGAGCGCGAGTGCGAGGGGGAGGAGGAGGGCTGCTGCGGACAGCGACTTCTTGGACATGTGGTGCTCCTTGGAGGTTCAGGGCACCACGTCGGCGCGGAGATGCCGGGGGGATCGGCCGACCGCGACTCGCCTCGTCGCGGTGCCTCAACGACCGTACGTCGACCGCGATGCGACGGCTATTCGGGCGTAACAGTCCGACACCGGGATGGTCCGCCGGGTGGTTCGCGGCGCCCCGGGGAACACTGTAAGATCGTTGATCGTGCATCGTGCAAGCGAAGCGCGCCACCTTAGCTCAGACGGCAGAGCGATTCACTCGTAATGAATAGGTCAAGGGTTCGATTCCCTTAGGTGGCTCCGAATGGACACCGCCCTCGACATCGTGCTCGAGGTCTTCTCGTGGCTCGGCTTCGGCGCAGGCCTTCTCCTGGGCGTCGTCGCCGTCATCCTGTGGGCGGCGGACGGGACCTGGCTGCCCGCCGACGCCCTCGTCGATCACGAGGACGACGGCACCGTCGTCCGATGGTTCGACGCCGACGGGGATGCCAACGCCGCGCACCCCTCACCCGCGGAGGCGCAGCACCTCGTCGGCGCCGATCGCGCGCCGATCTGGTATCGCCACGGCTGGCGGGGACGGATGCGGCTCACGCGGCGCGCACCGGGGTTCCGCGCCGTCGCGTGGGCAGCGGCGAGCATGCTGGCACTCGGGGTGGTGTCGCTCGCGACATCCTGGATCCTGCTCTTCGCGCGCGGCTGACCCGAGACGGCGGATCGGTGCGCCGCGGGTCAGCCGATCGCGAGCAGCGCGCCGGCCGCGAGCGCCAGGGTGAGCCCGACCCACTGGATGCGCGCGATGCGCTCCCCGAGCACGATCGCGGCGAGCAGCACCGTCCCCGCCGGGTACAGCGCAGTGAGGGCGGCGACGACGGCGAGATCGCCGTCGGAGCGGAGGGCGAGGAGCAGCAGCACGTTCGCGGTGGCGTCGACGAGTCCGCACGCCAGGGCGATCGTCCACGCCCGGCCCGCCATCATCCCTCGCCCGGCACCGCCGCGTGCCGACCCGAGTGCGGCGCCGGCCCGCACGCCGCCCCGCCGTGCGGCGACCACCGCGATCACGACGATGGTGCCGGTGATGAGGACGTTGACGCCACGGTTCAGCAGCAGCGGCACGACGCCGCTCGCCTGACTCGTCTGGTCGATGAGGATGAGGAACGCGCCGATCGACAGGCCGGAGCCGACCGCCATGACGAGTCCCCGTGCGCTCGGGCGGGCGATGGCCTCACCGGGCAGGAACGCGACGAGCACGACGGCGATGAGGGCCAGAGCGAGCCCGGCGTAGCCGATGCGCGTCAGTCGCTCCCCGCCGATGAGGATTCCCCACAGCATCGGCGCGATCGCGGAGACCACGGCGGTGACGGGGGAGAGGATGCTCATCGGCCCGATCGCGAGGCAGGCGTAGAGGAGGCCGATGGCGGCGGCCCCGGTCACGCCGGACAGCGCACCCCACAGGGCGTCCTCCGACGACCACGCCCCGCCGAGCACCGGATATGCCAGCGCGAGCAGGAGGAGGCCGGAGAGGGCGGAGACCGCCGTCACCGCGACAGGTCGGACACGTCGCGCCGCGAGGCCGCCGAGGAAGTCCGCCGCCCCGTAGACGAGAGCCCCTACGAGGGCGAGGAGGGCGGCGATCATGATGGCGCCAGCCTAGAGCCGATTGGCAAGAGCCGAGATTGCTAGATAAGCTAGCAATATGGCGAAGCACCTGAAACCGTCCCGTTGGCTGCGGATCGGCATCCCCCTGCTCCTGGTCCTCATCTGGACCGCGGGCGGTGCGATCGGCGGACCGTACTTCGGGAAGGTCAGCGAAGTCGCCACGAACGACCAGTCCACCTTCCTCCCCTCCAGCGCCGAGGCGACACAGGTGCAGGAGCGACTGTCCGACTTCACCGGCGGCGACACGATCCCCGCCCTCGTCGTGATCTCCGGGGACGAGGAGCTCGACGCCGACCAGCTCGCCGAGCTCGCCACCCTCGCGGAGGAGATCGGCGGCATCGACGGCGTCGGCGAGATCTCGCCCCCCATCCCGTCGGAGGACGGCGAAGCGGTGCAGATCTTCGTGCCGCTGGACTCCTCCGGCGAGATCGGCGACCTCGTCACCGAGGTGCGCGAACTCGTGCAGGAGAACGTCCCCGCTGGTCTCGAAGGCTGGGTCACCGGGCCCGCCGGCTTCACCGCCGACCTCGTCGAGGGCTTCACGGGTATCGACGGGCTGCTCCTGATCGTGGCGCTCGGTGCCGTCTTCGTCATCCTCGTCATCGTCTACCGGTCGCCGCTGCTGCCCGTCCTCGTCCTCATGACCTCGCTGTTCGCGCTCTGCGTCGCGCTGCTGACGGTGTGGTGGCTCGCGAAGGCCGACATCGTCGTGCTCAACGGTCAGGTCCAGGGCATCCTGTTCATCCTCGTGATCGGCGCCGCCACCGACTACGCGCTCCTGTACGTCGCCCGCTTCCGGGAGGCGATCGGGGGAGGGCTCCGTCGATGGGATGCCACGGTCGCGGCCTGGAAGGGCGCGTTCGAGCCCATCCTCGCCTCCGGCGGCACCGTCATCGCCGGCCTCCTCTGCCTGCTGCTGAGCGACCTCGCCAGCAACCGCGCGCTGGGGCCCATCGCCTCCATCGGCATCGCCTTCTCGATGCTGTCTGCGCTCACCTTCCTCCCGGCGCTGATGGCGCTGACGGGGCGCGCCGCGTTCTGGCCCTTCATCCCGAAGACGGCGGGCGTGGTGCTGCCGAAGGACTTCACCCAGCCGGTCAAGGGGTTCTGGGCCCGCCAGGCACGCCTGGTCGCGCGGCACTCCCGCCCGGTGTGGATCGTCTCCACGCTCGTGCTGCTCGTGATGGCGGCCGGCGCCTTCCAGCTCAAGGCCGACGGCGTGCCGGCGAGCGAACTCGTCCTCGGCACCTCCGAGGCCCGCGACGGCCAGAAGGTGCTCGCCGAGCACTTCCCGGCCGGCTCCGGCAGCCCGGCCTACGTCATCGTCGAGGAAGATCGCCTCACGGATGCCGTCACCGTGCTGGACGACGCGGACGGCGTCGACTCCGTCGCCGCCGTCTCCGAGGACTCCCCGACCGGTCAGGCGCCCATCGAGCTGCAGGACGGCGTGGCCGTGCTCACGGCCTTCGGCCCTCCCGGAACCCCCGCGCCCGAGCCCACCGTCTCCGACGGGGACGTGCTCCTGGCCGTCACCCTCGCCGACGAGGCGGACTCCCTCGAGGCCGAGCAGACCATCCGCGACCTCCGCGAGGCGTTCGCGGGCGAACTCGGCGACGGCGTCGCGCTGACCGGCGGCACGACCGCGGTCGATCTCGACACCAACGACACGTCGATCCGCGACCGGACGGTGATCATCCCGGTGATCCTCGTCGTGGTGCTGATCATCCTCATGCTGCTGCTCCGCGCGATCGTGGCACCGGTGATCCTGATCCTCAGCGTCATCGTGTCGTTCGGCGCGGCGCTGGGGGTGAGCGCCCTGGTCTTCAACAACGTGTTCCAGTTCCCGGGCGGTGACCCCGCCGTCCCGCTGTACGGATTCGTGTTCCTCGTCGCCCTCGGCATCGACTACAACATCTTCCTCATGTCACGGGTGCGCGAGGAGTCGCTCAAGCACGGAACACGGTCCGGCATCCTGCGCGGACTCGTCGCGACCGGCGGCGTCATCACCTCCGCCGGGCTCGTCCTGGCGGCGACGTTCGCGGCCCTCGGGGTCATCCCGATCCTGTTCCTCGCGCAGCTGGCGTTCATCGTCGCGTTCGGCGTGCTGCTCGACACGTTCGTCGTGCGCTCGCTGCTCGTGCCGGCCCTGTCGTACGACATCGGCCGGAAGATCTGGTGGCCCTCGAAGCTGTCGCGCTTCGCCGGCGACGAAGACACCGTCGCAGCGAGCGACGAGCCGGAGGAGATGACCCGCGCGGAGTACCGGCGTACGCTCGAAGAATGACCAGAGCGCTGTTCATCGTCGATGTGCAGAACGACTTCACGGAGGGCGGTGCCCTCGGCGTCGACGGCGGTGACGCCGTGGCCGAGGGCATCACGTCCTACCTGAAGGATCATGCGGGGGAGTACGCCCTCATCGTGGCCTCGCGGGACTGGCACGACGCGGACTCGGACAACGGCGGGCACTTCTCCGCAGAGCCCGACTTCGCCGGGACCTGGCCCGTGCACTGCGTCGCCGACACCGACGGCGCCGCGTACGACCCGGGCCTGGACACCTCCGCCGTCACCCACCACGTGAGGAAGGGGCAGGGCAAGCCCGCCTACTCCCTCTTCGAAGGGGTGACGGATGCCGGTGAGGCCGTCGGCGACCTGCTCGCCGCGCACGGCGTCGTCGACGTGGACGTCGTGGGGATCGCGACGGACTACTGCGTGAAGGCCACCGCGATGGATGCCATCGAGCACGGCCGGCACGTCCGCATCCTCACCGACCTGGTCGCCGGCGTCGCCCCGGAGACCAGCGATGCCGCCCTCGCCGAACTCGCCCACGCGGGTGCCGAACTGCAGGAGAGTGCCCGATGAGTCCTCAGGTGGCCCCCGGGTGGTACCCCGACCCGACCGACCCGTCGCGCGTGCGCTGGTGGGATGGGTCGTATTGGGGTCAGCAGACCGCGCCGGCGGGGACTCCCGCGGCAAGCGCCGCGCCGGTGGCGGACGCGGTGCCGGCGGTGGACGTCGCACCTGCCTACCCCGTGCAGACGCCCGCACCGTCGTACGCTCAGCAGGCGCCGGCGCCGTCCGTGACGCCGTGGCCCAGCGCCGCACCCGCGGTGGCGCGCACCGGCCCGTCCGCGCCGGGTGCCGCGACCGACACCATCTGGATCTACCTCGCGATCATCGCCGGCACGCTGCCGATGTTCACGATCTTCCTCATGGACTGGGATGGCTACCTCGACGTCATGGTGGAGATGTCCGGGCGCCCGTCGGCCGATGCCGGCAGCGCCATGGTGAGCTGGGTCGGCGGCATCCTGCTGATCACGCTGCTGTCGTACGTCTTCCTGGGGTTGTCCATCCTGTTCGCGTGGCTCGACTGGCGCGAACTCCGCAAGCGCGGCGTCGAGAAGCCCTTCCACTGGGCGTTCGCCTTCTTCGCCCTCATGGTGTCCATCGGCGTCTACGTCATCGGCCGCACGGTCGTCCTGAAGCGGGAGACCGGTAAGGGCCTCACGGCACTGTGGGTGTGGATCGGCGTGACCGTGCTCGGCTTCGTCGTCATCACCGTGTGGAGCATCACCTTCACGCAGCAGCTGATCGAGCGCATCCCGGTCAGCTGACCGGCACCCGCCGGTCACCGGGGGATGGTCGGCGCTCCGGCGGATTCGCCGCACGCCTCGCCTCCGAGCCCGTCCGGTGGCCGGTGCGAGGATGGGCAGGTGCACACACTTCGCCGCGTCGTGCTGACCGTGGCCCTCCTCAACCTCGCGTACTTCTCCGTGGAGTTCGCTGTCGCCATCGCGATCGGCTCCGTGTCGCTCTTCGCCGACAGCGTCGACTTCCTCGAGGACGCCCTGATCAACCTGCTGATCTACGCGGCGCTGCCGTGGAGCGCCGCACGCCGCCGCACCGTCGGATCCGTGCTCGCGTTCGTGATCCTCATCCCCGCCGTCGCCACCGTCTGGGCGGCGGTCGCGAAGGCCTTCGACCCGTATCCGCCCGCGCCGCTCCCGCTCACTCTCACGGCTGCGGGAGCGCTCATCGTGAACCTCACCGCCGCCCTGCTGCTGGTGCGCCACCGCCACCACAGCGGAAGTCTCACGAAAGCCGCGTGGCTGTCCGCCCGCAACGACGCGTTCGCGAACGTCGCGATCATCGCCGTGGGCCTCCTCACGATCTGGTTCGCCACCGGATGGCTCGACATCATCGCCGGGGTCGCGATCGGCATCCTCAATGCCGATGCGGCCCGCGCGGTCTGGAACGCCGCACGACGCGAGGTCGATCCCGCACCCTGACCCCGCGCGTCTCGGCCGCGATCCGCGCCGCCCGGGTGACGCTCGGGGACCTCTCAGCGAGCGCATCGGAGGATCCCGTATCGTTGCCGGCATTCCAGGGGGAGTACTCCGGCACGGTCGGCCCGTCACTACGGATGCACATCGCATTCCGGGTCACCGGTCCTCGGTCACGAGGATGGAGAAGACCTTGGCGCTGATCCGCTCACGCCGACGTCAGGACACTCCCCATGAACATCACTCCGCTCATCTGGGTCATCACGATCGCGGTCACCATCGCGTTCTTCGTCTATGAGTTCTTCGCGCATGTGCGCAAGCCGCACGAGCCGAGCATCGGCGAGGCGGCGCGCTGGTCGGCCTTCTACATCGGTCTCGCGCTGCTGTTCGGTGTCGGCGTCGGCATGGCGTCGGGGTGGACGTACGGCGGTGAGTACTTCGCCGGCTACCTGACCGAGAAGGCCCTGTCGATCGACAACCTCTTCGTCTTCCTCATCGTCATGGCGAGCTTCGCGGTGCCGAAGATCTACCAGCAGAAGGTGCTGATGATCGGGATCGTCATCGCGCTCATCATGCGCGGCCTCTTCATCGCGGTCGGTGCCGCCCTCATCGAGAACTTCTCCTGGGTCTTCTACGCGTTCGGGGCGCTGCTGCTCTTCCTCGCCTACCGCCAGGCGTTCGCGCATGGCGACGCCAACCCGGCGGAGGGCCGGTTCATGCGCGCCGTTCGGCGGGTGCTGCCGGTGAGCGACGAGTACGACGGCGACCGGCTGACCATCGCCCGGGACGGGCGGCGGTTCGTCACTCCGATGCTGCTCGTGATCGTCGCGATCGGGTTCGTCGACCTCATCTTCGCCGTCGACTCGATCCCGGCGATCTACGGCCTCACGAACGAGGCGTACATCGTCTTCACCGCCAACGCCTTCGCGCTCATGGGTCTCCGGCAGCTCTACTTCCTGATCGGCGGTCTGCTAGAGCGGCTCGTGTACCTCGCGCAGGGACTCGCCGTCATCCTGGCGTTCATCGGCGTGAAGCTCCTCATCCACGCCCTGCACAAGAACGAGCTGCCGTTCATCAACGGCGGCGAGCCGATCACGGTGATCCCCGAGATCCCGATCTGGCTGTCGCTGCTCTTCATCGCCGCGACCGTCGCCGTGGCCACCGCTTCCAGCCTCGTCAAGACCCGCGGGGACCGCCTTCGCGAGCCGGAGGATGCGCTGACGGACCAGTCCCGTGATGCGTCCGACTTACGAAGCCGGCACCGGAAATGAGACAATGGATGCTGCCGCGCTCGCGGATGTCGACCCCCCCCGCCCTTGCGGGAACGACGCATCCGCGTGCCCGCCCGGACCATCACCGGCGTGCTCGTCGTGATCGGATTCCGACAGTTCCCGCCACGCAGGTGGTGGATGGCGGGTCGACCGTCGAGGCAAGGTCAGGAGACTGTCCCTGTCCAGCCGCAGATGTCGAGTAAGGCGCTCACGCGCACTACGAGGGACCTCACGCATGTTCACCCAAGGCCAGACGATCGTACACCCCCATCACGGCCCCGCCGTCGTTCGCGCCATCGTCCACCGGACGGTGCGCAACACATCGGTCGCCTACCTCGAACTCGCTGTCCTCGACTCGAAGCTCATCGTGAGCGTGCCCGTCGACCGGGCCGATGCCGTCGGGTTGCGGGCGGTGATGTCGCCCGAGGAGATCGAGGCGCTGCTCGCCGTCGTGCGGGCGCCGTCCGGCCCCGAGGTCGCTCAGTGGTCCCGGCGCTTCAAGGAGAACCGTGAGCGGCTGCGCACCGGCGACATCTTCACGCACGCCGCGATCGCCCGCGACCTCACGCGACGACTCGAATCCAAGGGGCTCTCGCAAGCCGAGCGCGACATGCTGCGCGAAGCTCGCAGGCCCATCGCCGTCGAGGTGTCGCTGTCGCTCGGCATCCCGATCGACGAGGCGGAAGGCATGCTGCACGCGGTCCAGGTGGAGGGCGCAGCAGCGGCCTGAGGGCGCGGTCAGGGCGCGGACCCGCTGTGGTCCGCGACATCGGGCTCGGCCCGGAGGATGTCCGCGATCTCCTCTTCGGGCCGAGGAGCGACGCTCTCGTCCTCCTCGAGCTCCGGAACCGTCGGCTCGCCGGGCGCAGGGACGTGGTGCTCGTGGTGCGATTCGGACGTCATGGCGCGATCCCTTCGTTCGTGGACTCCGTGCCCCGGCGCGGGGATCTCGAGCAGGTGCAGGAAGTCCTCGAACAACCCCACCATGTCGACGGCGTCGGGGTCCAGGAGCCACTGCAGCTGCAGGCCGTCCATCATGGCCGTGACGAGCTGACCGACGCGGCGCGGGTCGAGGTCGCGACGCATCTCGCCGCTGTCCTGCAGACGGGAGAAGGACGCGTCATCCTGGTGGCGGATCTGCCGGTATCGCTCGCGGAACGACTCATGAGCCGGATGCTGCGGATCCGTCGCCTCCGCCGACAGCACGACGTGCAGGGCGACGAGGCCGGGGGACTGGGCGTTGCGGGCGACCTGGTCGCGCATCGTGTCGACGAATCCGACCCCCGCGGCCTCTGATGCCTCGCGGCGCACGCGATCCATCTCGTCTCGCTCGGCGATGGTGGCGGCCAGCAGCCCCACCTTCGAGCCGAAGTGGTGCAGGAGCCCCGCGTCGGAGATGCCGACGCGGCGCGCGATCTCGCGCAGCGAGGTACCGCGGTACCCCTGTTCGCCGAAGACCTCGACCGCCGTCGACAGGATCCTCGTCCGCCGTTTGTCGCCTCGCACCTTCCGGAGGTCGGTGCGCGCGGCCATCGCGGCCGGTGGATGTTCGTCGGTCATACGCCACTCCCTTGCGAGCGTTTCGATCTGAGTCTATGGTGAACAAACTAAGCGAGCAGTCGCTAGGTTACTTTGACCGGGTGGCGCAGCCGCCACACTCAATGAGGAGGACCCCATGAAGATGGGACGCAAAGCGGTCGCGATCGGAGCGATCGGCATCGCGAGCATGCTGGCCCTGTCCGGATGCGGCCGCGCAGACGACGCAGGCACCGGCGGCGACGCCGAGGCCGGCACGATCGACGACGCACCTGCCACCGGTGAGATCACGATCTGGGCGATGGGCGAAGAGGGCGAGAACCTCGGCGACTTCGCGGACGCCTTCATCGAAGACAATCCGGATGCGAGCGTCACGGTCACCAACATCCCGTGGGCCGACGTCATGACGAAGTACCAGACCGCGGTCGCCGCGGGCACGGTGCCGGATGCCATCATGATCGGCTCATCCCTGCTGCCCTCGATGGTCGCCGCCGGGGGCCTCGCACCGGTCCCCGACGGCGTGGTCGACGAGGACACGCTCAACGAGACGGCCGCGGAGTCTGTCATCGTCGAAGGCACCGCGTACGCCGTGCCGTGGTACGTGGAGACCCGTGTCATGTACTATCGCACGGATCTCGCCGAGAAAGCCGGTGTCGAGCCGCCCGCCACATGGGACGATCTCACGGCGTTCGGTGAGGCGATGAAGGCCAACGGCGCGGACTACGGCATCCAGCTGCCGATGGGCGACGCGGAGGACTCCACCCAGGTCATCCTGCCGTTCTACGCGCAGGCCGGTGGCGAGGTGCTGAACGACGACGGTGACGCCTACGCCTGGGATGAGGCAGCGCTGACCGACGCGCTGGAGTACTACGCCTCGTTCTTCACCGAGGGCCTCGCACCCATGTCCGGCTACGGCGATGCGCAGACCGCGGCGTTCGCCGACGGGTCGAATCCGTCGTTCATCTCCGGTCCGTGGATGATCGGTGTGCTCGGTGACCAGGAGTCCCCCGAGTGGGTCGACGCGAACGTCGGCACGGCCCCTGTGCCCGCCGGCGCCGACAACAACGACTCCTACCTCGGTGGTGGACACCTCGGCGTGTTCGAGGATGCCGAGAACGCGGACGGCGCGTGGAAGCTCATCCGCTGGCTGTCCGACGCCGACACGCAGCAGGCCTGGTTCGAGCAGGTGAACGCCCTTCCCGCCGTCAGTTCTGCACTGGACGCGGAGCCGTTCACGTCGGACCCGCGCCTCACGGTGCTCAACGACCAGCTCGAGAACACCGTCGCGCCGCCGTCGGTGCCGAGCTGGAACGAGATGTCGGCCTTCATCGAGACCGAGGCCGAGAAGGTCGCCAACGGCAGCAGTGCCGCGGACGCGGCTGGGGCGATCATCGCCAAGGCCGAGTCCCTCGGCACGGGCTGGTAAACACGATGGCGCTCGCGTCGACGAGCGCGGCTGGGCGGCGAGGAGGATTCGCCGCCCAGCGGCGCCGCACCGCGGTGGCGGCCTGGCTGTTCGCCCTCCCGTTCGTCGCGATCTTCGCGGTGTTCATGCTGGGGCCGCTGATCGGCTCGTTCGCGATGTCGTTCACCGATCTCGGTGTGAAGGATCTGCGGACACCGTTCTCCGTCAACCCCGTCGGGTTCGACAACTTCGTCGCCCTTTTCCAGGACGAGCTGTTCGTCAAGTCGATCTTCAACACGTTCTACTTCGTCATCGTCGGCATCCCGCTGACGATGGCGGCGGGGCTGCTCCTCGCCGTCGCCCTCAACTCGGGCATCGAGAAGTTCCGGAGCGTCTACCGGGTCGGCTATTACACGCCGGTCGTGACCTCGATCGTCGCGGTCGCCGTCGTGTGGCGCTTCATCCTGCAGGACTCCGGCCTCGCGAACACCGTCCTCTCCTGGGTGGGCATCGACGGCCCGGACTGGCTCAACGATCCGTTCTGGGCCATGCCCTCGATCATCGCGATGGGTGTCTGGCGGAACATGGGCACGCTCATGATCATCTTCCTGGCCGGCCTCCAGGCCGTGCCGCGGGAGCTCTACGAAGCCGCCGAGGTCGATGGCGCGGGATCGTGGCGGAGGTTCACCGGCATCACCCTGCCGCTCATGCGCCCGACGCTCCTCCTCGGGGCCGTCCTGCTGTCGGTCGGGTTCCTGCAGGTGTTCGAGGAGCCGTTCGTCATGACCCAGGGCGGGCCGCTGAACTCGACCCTCTCCATCAGCTACTACGTCTACAACCAGTTCGGCTACGGCGACTACTCGCTGGCATCCGCTGCCGCCTACGTGCTGTTCGCCTTCATCGCGGCGCTCTCGGCCGTGCAGTTCCGCCTGCTGCGCTCGAAGGACAACTGACATGGCCACCATCACGAACGCACCCGTCACGCTGCCCGCGGCGGCGGAGACCCGCCCGCCGGGTCGCAGCCGCCGCCCCGCCTGGTCGCGCGCCGCGACGTACATCGCGCTGACCATCGGGCTCATCGTGACCCTGATGCCCTTCATCTGGATGCTGCTCGGCAGCTTCAAGACGCAGGGCGAGCTCCTGCAGCGCCCCATCACGTGGTGGCCCGAGCAGGCGACGCTCGACAACTACTCGCGTTGGCTGACGCAGCTGGACTACGGGCAGTTCTTCTTCAACTCGGTGTTCGTCGCTCTCGTGGTCGTGCTCGGCAACATCGCGTTCTGCTCGATGGTCGCGTACGCCCTCGCGAAGATGCAGTTTCCCGGCAAGAAGGCGCTGTTCCTCCTCGTGCTGCTGACGCTCATGGTGCCGGGCGTCGTGACTCTCGTGCCGATGTTCGTCCTCGTGGCCAACATGGGGCGCGTCGACACCTATCCGGCCCTGATCCTGCCGTTCCTGGCCGGTCCACTGGGCGTCTTCCTCATGCGGCAGTTCATCATGGGCGTCCCGGACGCACTGCTCGAGGCGGCGCGGATCGACGGGGCGGGGGAGTTCCGCATCTTCCTCCGCATCGTCATGCCGCAGTGCGGCCCGGCGATCGCGACGCTCGCGATCCTCACCTTCCTGGGCTCGTGGAATAACTTCCTGTGGCCCCTCGTGGTGGCCCAGACCGAGAAGATGTACACCCTGCCGGTCGCGCTGTCGCTGTACTCGGTCGGATCGAACGGCACCTTCTACGGCCTGCTGATGGCCGGGTCGGTGCTCGTCGTCACGCCGATCCTCATCCTGTTCCTCTTCCTCCAGCGCTACTTCGTGCAGGGAATCGCCATGACCGGGCTCAAGTGAGCTCAGACAAGGACCCATCCATGACCACGCTCACCTTCCCGGACGGATTCCTGTGGGGCGCCGCGACCGCGGGCCACCAGATCGAGGGGGGCAACGTGAACAGCGACTGGTGGCCGCGCGAGGTCGCCCCGGGCACCGACATCCCGGAGCCCTCCGGCGATGCCGCCGACAGCTACCACCGCTACCGGGAAGACATCACCCTCCTCGCCGAGGCGGGCCTGGACACCTACCGCTTCTCGCTGGAGTGGTCGCGCATCGAGCCGGAGGAGGGGATGGTCTCCCGTGCGGCGCTCGACCACTATCGCCGCGTCATCGACTGCTGCCACGAACTCGGCGTGAACGCGGCCGTCACGATCTACCACTTCACGACCCCGCGCTGGTTCGCCGATGACGGCGGCTGGCGCAACCCTGCATCCGTCGATCGCTTCGCGCGCTTCGTCGAGATCGTGCTGCCGCTGCTGCACAGTGCCTCACACGTGTTCACGATCAACGAGCCCAACATCCTCGCGATGATCTTCGCAGGCAAGGAGGGCAACCAGCAGATCCAGGCCGGCGCCCTTCCCGAACCGGATGCCGTCGTCACGGAGCACATCATCGCCGCCCACCACCGGGCCGTGGAACTCGTGCGCACGACGGGCCGCCCCGTCGGCTGGCCCGTCGCGCCGCAGCAGTTCTTCGCCGATCCCGGCGCCGAAGAAGTCTTGCGGGCGTACGCGTATCCGCGCGAGACGATCTTCCTCGAGGCGTCACGCGGCGACGACTTCATCGGCGTGCAGGCGTACACGCGCACGCGCATCACGCTCGACGGGCCGCTTCCTGCGCCGGATGACGTGGAGCAGACCCTCACCGGCTGGGAGTACTACCCGCCGGCCATCGCCGAGGCTGCGCGGCTCGCGCATGACATCACCGGCCTGCCGGTGTTCGTCTCCGAGAACGGCATCGCGACCGCCGATGACGCCCGGCGCATCGACTACACCCGTGGCGCCCTGCAGGCCCTGCATGCCGAGATCGCCGCCGGGCTCCCCATGATCGGCTACCTGCACTGGTCACTGCTCGACAACTACGAGTGGGGGTCGTACGCTCCCACGTTCGGCCTCATCGCGTGGGACCGCGAGACGTTCGCGCGGCGTCCCAAGCCGAGCCTGGCGTGGCTCGGGGGCGTCGCGAAGGCGAATGCGGTCGAAGTCGACTGAGCGGCCGCGGTCTTGGGTGATGAGCGGCATCGTCAGCATCGAGCTGCTGCTGGACCCCGAATCCGAGGAGCTCGTGCGCGTGGAGTGGGAGCGCCTGGCGGCTGCCGGCCTCTCCGTGCGGGGCGGCATACCTCCCCGAGCAACAGGCCGCACGTGACGCTGCTGGTGCGCCCTGCGCTGCCGCCGACGCGGTTCGAGGCTGCGCTCGCCGCCTTGCCGATCGCGCTGATGCTCGCCGAGCCCATCGTCTTCCGGCACGGCGACCGCGGCGTGCTGGCTCGGCGGATCGTGCCGACGGAGGAACTGCTGAGCTTCCACCGCGCCGTGCACGCTGCCGCCTTGCCAGGAGACGATGCCGCACACACGAAGCCCGGCGAGTGGACGCCGCATGTCACCCTGGCCAGACGCCTGCGGCTCGATGCGCTCGATCAGGCGCTCCGGCTCGTCGGTCCGCCGCATGCGGGTACCGGCATCGCCCTGCGCCGGTGGGACTCGGCGACGCGTGAGGTCACGCCGATCGGGTGAACCGGTGGATGGTGACCCCGTCATCGTGCCAGCGGCACACCCAGCCGGCAGGGTTCTTGCACCGGTGAGACCGTTCAGTCCGGAACGTACTTGAACGAGAGCTGGATCCGCGCCCGGAACAGCAGCGCCCCGTCCTCGCCCACCACGACGTCCTGCTTCGTGACCTCGGCCACGCGCAGGTCGTGCAGCGATCCGGCGGCCGTCGTGATGGCTTCGCGGGCCGCCTCCTCCCACGACGAGGCACTCGTGCCGATGACCTCGATCACTCGATAAACGCTCATCTCGACCCCTCCTTGCTCGATGCCGACACGCCCATACTGACCGCGGTCACGCACGGATGGAAGGGGCGCACCTGCGGTGCTGGGTATGCGAGGTCTCAGCCCATCCAGACGCCGCCGGAGTCCGGTCCGCGACGGTGATGCATCCTTCCACCATCGAGGGGCGCAGTCTCGTGCCCGGCAAGCGCGTGGATCCACGGTGGCTGCTGGTCCAGCGTCACCGACCCCGCACCGGTGGTGAAATACGCGACGACCGGAGGGCTCGCGACGAATTCCGCCGCGAGGCGAGGGGCAAGGGGAATGCCCACCAGCGCGGCGCGTGCGTGCAGGTTGCGCATGAGTCGCGCGAAGGCGTTCGGGTCGTCGGATGCCGGTTCCTGCGGCGGCACGGGGAGCCGGGCGCGCAGCTGGCCGACGATCTCGTCCTGCTGCGCGGGGGAGAGCCGCGTGAACGCGGCGGCGTACGCCCGGTCGGCGACACCGGTCGGGACGTTCCCCAGAACATAGGCGTACCGGGCGATCTGCTCGTCGTCGCTGATCTCACGCTGCGCCTGGCGCTTCTTCACTGCCCCTCCCGGCCGGTGTGGGTCAGCGTACGCCGGCCCGGGCGCGTGATCCACCGGCCCATCCCCGATCAGGTTCCGCAGAATGTGCGGTAGGCGCCGAAGGACTCCGGTGCCGGCGCCGCGTAACGCTCGAGCCCCGGACGTTCGACGTACGGGGCGGTGACGGCTCCGAGGAGTCGCTCGAAGGACCCCATGTCACCCGCGGCGGCGGCGTCGAGCGCCTCCTCCACGAGGTGGTTGCGGGGGATGTAGGCCGGGTTCACGGCGTCCATGGCGTCGGGGTCCGGACCCAGCGCGCGCCAGCGCTCTGCCCACGCGTCGAAACCTGCCAGATCGAGGAACATCCCCCGGACGGCTCGGTCATCGCCGGTGGCGGCTGTGCGGAGAGCTCGGAAGAACGACGTGTAGTCGACGCGGCTGGTCCCCATCAGGGCGATCAGCTCTTCGATCAGCGGCGTGGTCTCCGGGTCGGCTGCCCGGTCGCGCAGTCCGAGCTTCGCCCGCATCCCGGCCAGCCAGGCGGCGTTGTAGTGCTGACGGAACGCGGCGAGTGACTCCTGCGCGAGCGCGATCGCCGCCTCGGGTTCCTCGTGCACGGCGGGGAGCAGGGCTTCCGCGAATCGCGCCAGGTTCCATTCGGCCGCGAGCGGCTGATTGCCGAAGGCGTAGCGTCCGCCGGTGTCGATGGAGCTGTAGACGGCGGCGGGATCGAACGCGTCCATGAACGCACACGGCCCGTAGTCGATCGTCTCGCCCGAGATCGTCATGTTGTCGGTGTTCATGACGCCGTGGACGAAGCCGATCAGCATCCACTGCGCGATCAGGGACGCCTGGGCGGCGATGACCGCATCGAGAAGGGCCAGCGCCGGATTGTCCGCGTCGGACAGGAGCGGGTAGTGACGGTCGATCGCGTGCGCCGTCAGCCGGCGCAGCAGCTCCACATCGCCGGTCGAGGCCGCGTACTGGAAGCTGCCCACGCGGAGGTGACTGGATGCCACCCGGGTCAGCACGGCTCCCGGCAGCAGCGTCTCCCGCGCGACCTCGCGTCCCGTTGCGGTCACGGCCAGAGAACGCGTCGTCGGCACACCCAGCGCGTGCATCGCCTCGCTGACCAGATATTCGCGCAGCATCGGGCCGAGCACCGCCCGACCGTCGCCCGCGCGGGCGAAGGGGGTACGCCCGGAGCCTTTGAGGTGGATGTCGCGGAGTCGGCCGTGCGCGTCGACGACCTCGCCGAGGAGGAGCGCCCGCCCATCGCCGAGCACCGGGGAGTAGCCGCCGAACTGATGCCCGGCATACGCCTGCGCCACCGGTGCCGCCCCCTCCGGAACCAGGGTGCCGGTCAGGACCCGCACACCGTCGGCGCTGCGCAGAAAGACCGAATCCCAACCCAGCTCGGCGGCCAGCGGCTCATTCAGGACGAGCAGCCGCGCCGCGACGGGATCCTCCGCGCGCCACGCCACCGCCAGCTCCGGAAGCTCCCGAGCGAACCGGCTCTCCAGAGTCACGCTTGCCTCCGCTACGCCGCTCATCCCCACAACATAACTCCGCACCGGACCTGGAGGGGCCGCCGAGTGCAACCCCGCGCCCCGGTCTCACGGGGACCTGTCCGGCGCTCGTCACGGGACCTCGAGTCGGCGCCGCGCCTCGGTCAGCGCCGCCTCGAACACGTCCCTCTTCTCCTGGTCATCGGGTCGGTCGCGGCCCAGGATGAAGTTCTCTCCGGGGCGCGCGAGAGCCTCGACGGCATCCAGCGTCGAGCCGACGGCTCCTCTGGTCTGCGCGTCGGCGGCCAACGCCTTCGTCGACTTCCGGTAGCTCAACACCGCGACGATCAGCGCTCCGACGCCTGTCAGTGCGCCTATCAATGAGCCGATACTCGAGATCCAGTCCGTCACCGTTGGCATGGCGCAACAATAGCCACCCGTACTCAGATGGCTACCGCCAGCTCGCCCATTCCCATCGCGATGAGGAAAGACACGACCGCGAGCGCGAGGGAGACCAGCGTCATCGTGTAGCGCTCCGGCTTGCTTCGAGAGATGGCGTTCATCAGGATGCCGAGCACGAAGTAGGCGAAGATCACCCACATCGCGACCTCGGAGAACAGCTTCGGAAAGACATCGACGGCCCCCGCCCGGTCCCACGCGATGAGGCCGATGAGTCCGTAGATGAGGATCGAGACCGCGCTGCCGACGCGGAGACGCGCAGGCAGGACGCGGTGCCGGCCGCCCCACGCGAACCGGCCCAGGGGAGCGCCGAGGATCAGTGCCAGCTGGAACAGGGCGAGGAGGGCGAGGATCACGGTGAGCGCGAGCGCGAAAGGCATGGCTCTCACCGTAACGAGGGTGGGCCCCGTGGGGCTCGAACCCACGACCCGCGGATTAAAAGTCCGATGCTCTACCGACTGAGCTAGAGGCCCTCGGAACCCAGCCTAGC
>NZ_BKAH01000018.1 GCF_007992455.1 Microbacterium saccharophilum
ACGGAGCGGCACGGCCGGCGATCGCGGTGTTTCCGCGGCTTAGCGTGACTGGTGCACACATGAGTGCACACATCCCGGTCCGCGCCTTCATCGAACAACGGCGGCCTTCCTACGGTGGGACTTGAACTCATCATGCACAGGTGCGGTAGCAAGCGACCGCGGTTGGTTGCCGCGTGATTGCGCGGTTCAGGGCCTGCCGCGTCACGCGTCGTCGCGGCTCGGCTCCGTTCAACTCCCACGTCTGTCCCGCCCCCGTAGCGCCAGGACTCCTCCCACTCACACTCCGCTCTGGTACGGCCGTCCGTAGCGATCAGCCTCCTTCATCGAATCTTGATCGAATCCCAATTGAACCCCCACATGCGCCGGTGAGGCTGAGGTAGTGAACGATCGACCCCCCGTGATCCCCACCAGCCGCCCGCAGATCCTGCTGGTGTCCTCCGCCGCGTGCGGACACTGCGCTGACGCGGAACTCGTGCTCAAGAAGGCCCGCGCCGAGGGTCTCGTCGACCTCGAGGTCGTCGATGCCGAATCAGCTCGGGGAACTGCGCTTGTCGCTCGGCATCGGCCGGCGATGTTCCCTCTGACCCTGCTTGAGGGGGAGTTCTTCAGCGCAGGACGACTGCCGCGCGGACTCCTTTCACGGGTTCTCGGCGTAGCGCGAGCTCGCATCTGATGGGCAGCGAACTCCTCGCCACCGGGTCGATCCTCGCCGCTTTTCTCGCCGGCGGCGTCGCGTTGTTCGCGCCCTGCTGCATCGTCTTCCTCGCCCCCAGCTACCTCGCCGCCGCCGTGAAGAACCGGCGCTGGAAGCTGCTGCCACTGACCTTCGTCTTCGCCACCGGACTCGCCGCGGTCCTCGTCCCGATCACCGTCGGAGCCAACTTGATCGCAGGCGCCATCGCCCGCTACCACGCGGTCCTCTACTGGGCCGGCGGGCTTCTGATGATCGCGCTGGCGATCCTGGCCCTCTCCGGCCGGATGTGGTCCATGCCCAGGATGCTGCGAGCCCCCGGCGCGGGCAGGAGCGACACGGCGACCTTCTTCAGCCTCGGCGTATTCTCCGGGATCGCGTCCAGTTGCTGCGCGCCTGTTCTCGCGGGGGTGATGACCCTCTCCGCGCTGTCCGGCTCACCGGCGGGTGGCACGCTGCTCGGGCTGGCATACGTGTTCGGCATGGTGCTGCCTCTGTTCCTCATGGCGCTGCTGTGGGACAAGCTCCCCAAGGGCGGGCAGTCGTGGCTGCGCGCCAAGCCGGTGCGCCTGCGGGTGGGGCGCCGGATCCTCGCGACGAACACCGTGAACCTGCTCGTCGCGGCCGGATTCGTCGCGATGGGCGTCGCAGTGATCCTGCAGGCCGGTGCGACCGATATGACCGGCGGCGGGTCGCAGTCAGGGGTCGCCGCGTGGCTGACCGACCTGTTCGCGTTCGTCCTGCAGTGGACGGCACCGATCCCGGACCCCGTTCTGGGCGCCGCCCTGATCGGGCTGGTCGGCATCTTCCTGCTCGCGACACTCCGCGATCGTGGCCACGACACGCCCTTCGACCCACCCGACGGAGGCGACTCGCCCGACACCACGGGACTCGTTGTCGATGCACCGGACCCCGTCGCTGAACCCACACCCCGACCCACGGAGAGCACCCCATGAACCGCAAGACCCGCGAAACGGTCAGCGACCCCGCCCGCACCCGCCGGCAGAGCGCCCGCTCACGGACACGGATCTGGGTGACCGCCTCGGCCGTTACCGTCTGCGCCGTCCTGGTCGGGTACGGGATCTACTCCGCCATCCCCGAGGCGGCCCCGGTCGATGTGGAGGCCGCCGCAGACTTCACCCTGCCCGCAACCGATGGGAGCACCGTCAGGCTGAGCGATCTTCGCGGAGAGACGGTGGTGCTCTACTTCAACGAGGGCGCAGGATGCGGTTCCTGCACCGCACAGATGGCCGCCATCGAGAAGAACCCCGGCTTCGCCGAAGAGGACATCACCGTCCTCCCCATCGTGATGAACCCGGCCGCGCAGGTCCAGGCGGACATGGACGCGTTCGGCGTCACAACCCCGTACCTGCTCGACGACGGGACCGTGTCGCAGGCCTATGACGTCCTCGGCAAAGGCATGCATGCCGGCCTCCCGGGTCACGGGTTCGTCCTCATCGACGCCGAGGGGAACGAGCGCTGGCGCGGCGACTATCCCTCGATGTGGCTGGACCCTGACGACCTGCTCCACGAGGTACAGGAAGCGCTCGGATAGGCCGCCGCGACCACTGAGTCCTCGAGACCACTGCCGGGCGACCTGGCAGGGGACGCATGGCGACAAGGCGCCGTCCGCGAGTCACTCTGCGCGGGACGAGATCGCATCAATGAGTTGCTCGGTGGTCGGCAGCCCTGCGAGGCCCGTCGGGGTCTTGTAGACCCGGCACGCGACGTCCAAGGCTGGTTCCCCACCGGGGAAGAGGTCCGCGCCGTCAATGAGAATCGTCGGCGATCCGGCGAACCTCAGGCGGGCGGCCTCCTCCCCGGTCGTGACGACGCGGAGCCTGATCGGGGTGTCGCCGAAGCCGGTCGCACTGAGGGCCGCCTCGAGTCGACGGCGCGTCTCCACCCAGCTCGGACAGTCGTCGATATGCAGGAGCTCGATGTCCATGGGTCCATTCTCCGCCGGGTTCTCGTCACTGCAGCGCCGGTACCTCGCTGCGGCGGGGTGGAGGGCGTGCCGGGTCCCCCAAGTCTGCTCCCCCGGGCTGGCAGCGAGGGAAGAACGCGGGCAGAAAGGCACCCTCACCCCCGCCGTTCGTCGGCGAAGGTGAGGGTGCGGGTCAACCGGGCCCCACCGATCGGGCGGGGTGCCTCAGCGGGGTCAGGGAAGACGCTCGTGGCTTTCTCGCGACGGGACTTGCCCGTCGTGGGCCGAAGTCGACCGCTCTCCGTGGCCGTGCGCGCCGTGCCTGTTCATGAAATACATCATCGCGATCATGCTGAGCGGGCACGCCAGCACCAGGGCAAACGGCAGCGCCTGGGCGAGATCGACGCCGAACGCGACCAGGCCGACGAGGATGATCGTCGCGGCGCCGGCGAGGAGAGTGAGGTGCTTTTTCATCGTGTTCCTTCGTGGGTGACGGACGCCGAATCGTTCACAGCGGCCCGGATTGACTGGTAGGTGGGAAGGTCGATGTCGCCGCCGGCCAGACGAGCGTCCAGCAACGACTTCGCGTCGTTCGGTGTCGGCGGGGGCGGGGAAGATGCGTTGCACCGCCCAGACGACGACTCCGATGACGATCCCCCACCCGGCGACCATGGCGATCCAGCCGACGACATCCATCTGCCCGCACCACACGCTCACGACCGCCCCCTCTCTTCACCGGCGGGGTTGCCGGTGATGTCCTTTCAGACTGGGCGGCGCGGATCAAGGACGCGCTGTGGCCTGATGAAGAATCACTGAAGCTGCGCGCCACGCGGGGTGCGCTCCCCGTCGAAGGGCAGTTCGATGAGGAATTCTGCGCCGTGGCCCGGACCCCCGCTGTGAGCGGCGATGGTCCCGCCGTGCGCGTGCACGAGTGCCCGGGTGACGCTGAGGCCGATCCCCGACCCGCCGTGTGCGCGGTCCCTGGCCGAGTCGACCCGGTAGAACCGTTCGAACAGGTGCGGCAGGTGCGCGTGGTCGATGCCGTCACCGTCATCGGCGACGACGAAGCGCGCCCCGGTCGGGGTAGGCGCGGCGCTGAGGCGGACGGTGCCGCCGGCAGGGGTGTGCCGCAACGCGTTGTCGAGAAGATTCGCGAACACCTGCCCGAGCCGGTCGGGGTCCACGGACAGGTCCGGCAGGTGCGGCGCATCGACGACGAGGGTCACACCGGCGGCGGCGTAGGCGCCGGCGGCCGCTGCCGCCGCCCCGGAGAGGATCGACCCGGGTGCGAGCGGTTGCCGGTGCAGGCGCAGCTTACCGCTGTCGGCACGACTGACGGCGGTGAGGTCCGCGGAGAGACGGGTGAGACGGGACGCCTGTGCCCGCAACACCGCGGTGGTCGTGGGGGTGAGATGCTGCACGTCGTCGTCCAGAGCGTCCAGGGTGGCCGCTATGGTGGCAACCGGCGTGCGAAGCTCGTGGGCCACGTCCGCCGTCAGCCGTCGGCGCAGCTGCTCGTCTCGGTCGAGGCGATCGGCCATGGCGTTGAAAGCGAGCGCGAGCTGGTCGAACTCGGCACCGACCCCGGGTGCGGCGACACGGGTATCAAGGCGGCCCGTGGCGAGACGAGTGGATGCCTCGGCCATCGTGCGCAACGATGCGCCGATGCGGCGGGCGAGGAAGACACTCGCGGCGACGGACGTGACCGCGGCTGAGCCCAGAGCGATGGTCGTGGCGAGCGTGCTCGCGAATCGGAAGGCCTCCTCCGCGTGGCCGATAGCGCCTTGGGAGGTTCCCCCCGACTCGGCGACGTGTTGGACGAAAAGGGCCGGGCCGACGAGATCGGCAACAAGGAACGCTGTAAGACCCCCCGCGACCACGACCAAGGTCATCGCGATGACGAGACGGGCGGCGATCCCGCGGACCGCAGGCCCACGGGCGGGGCTGGTCATCGTCCGGGCCCCATCCGGTATCCCACCCCGCGGACCGTCCGGACGTACTTCTGCTCGGTGGCCGTGTCGCCGAGCTTCTGCCGGATGTGCAGAACATGCACGTCAACGAGGTGTTCATCGCCGATCCACTGCCCACCCCACACCGCGTTGATGAGCGCCTGGCGGGTAAAGACCTGACCCGGGTTCAGCGCCAACGCCGCCAGCACGTCGAACTCGATGCGCGTCAGAGGCACCGGGCGTCCCTCCAGGGACACTTCGCGCCCTCGCACGTCGATCGCCAACGCGCCGAACGAAACGAGCGGGGCGGACTCTTCCGCAGCCGCGGCGCGCGGGCGCCGCATCATGACCGCGATGCGAGCGACCAGCTCGCGCGGGCTGAACGGTTTCGTCATGTAGTCGTCCGCTCCCACCGACAACCCGATCAGCATGTCGACCTCGTCGACTCGGGCCGTGAGCATGAGGATGTAGCAGTCCGAGAAGGTGCGGATGCTCCGGCAGACCTCCACCCCGTCCAGGCCGGGCAAGCCCAGATCCAACACCACGACAGCAGGATTCTGCTCGCGCGCCAACTGCACCGCCGACGGCCCATCGGATGCCAACGCGACCTCGAACCCCTCACGCTCCAGGTATCCGGCAACGACCATCGCGAGCGGCTGCTCGTCGTCAACCACGAGTGCCCGGCGCGGGGCGGCCTGCGGAACCGGATCAGACACTGCCATGCTGCTTCTCTGCCGGACCCGGGCCGACGACGACGGACTGAGCCGGCAGGCGCAGCCGCTTCAAGAGGAGCGCGTTGACGGCGACGATGACACTGGATCCGGACATCGACAGCGCGGCGATCTCCGGGGAGAGCATGATCCCGAATGCGGGGTAGAAGACGCCGGCGGCGATCGGAAGGGCGGCCGCGTTGTAGCCGATCGCCCAGCCCAGGTTCTGCCGCATCTTGCGCAATGTGCCCTTGCCGATCTTCAGCGCGATCGCGACGTCGAGCGGGTCGGAACGCATGAGCACCACATCCGCGGTCTCGATGGCGACGTCCGTGCCGGCACCGATCGCGATGCCGAGGTCGGCTTGGGCGAGCGCCGGGGCATCATTGACGCCGTCGCCCACCATCGCCACCTTCTTCCCGGCGGCCTGCAGCTCGGCGACCTTCGCGGCCTTGTCCTCCGGGAGGACGTCGGCGATGACCGTGTCGATACCCAGCAGGGCGGCGATCCGATCCGCGGTGGGCTGGTTGTCGCCGGTGAGCATCGCGACTTCGACACCCTGCTCGTGCAGGGCGTCGACGGCAGCCTTCGCGCTCTCGCGGGGCGCGTCGGCGAGGGCGACGACCCCGGCGATCCGCCCGTCGACGGCGAACATGATCGCGGTGCGGCCCGAGCCGGCCAGCTCCCGCTGGGATGCCTCCACCGAGGTGATGTCGATGCCCTCTGCTGCCATCAGTCGGGTGTTGCCGAGCACGATCCGCTTCCCGTCCACGGTCGCCACAGCGCCCTGCCCGGTGATGTTCCGGAAAGCGGTGGCGTGTCGTCGCGGGATGTCGCGGGCGTCGGCGTACGCGACGATCGCCTGGGCGAGGGGATGTTCCGACTCCCGCTCGGCGGCGGCCGCCAGGCTCAGCAGCTCCAGATCGTCTCCGTCTACGGTGAGGTAGTCGGTGACCTCGGGTTCACCCTTGGTGAGAGTGCCGGTCTTGTCGAAGACGACAGTGGTGATGCGGGCCGCGGACTCGATCGCGCCCGCGCTCTTGAACAGCACGCCGCGCTTGGCACCGAGGCCGGTGCCGACCATGATCGCGGTCGGGGTGGCGAGCCCGAGGGCGTCGGGGCAGGTGATGACCACGACGGTGATGGCGAACAGGATCGCCGTCGGCACGGCTGCTCCTGCCAGCATCCACACCAGGAAGGTCGTCGTTCCGCCGATCAGGGCGACGAGCACCAGCCAGAACGCGGCCCGGTCGGCGAGCCGCTGCCCCGGAGCCTTGGAGTTCTGCGCCTCCTGCACCAGCTTCACGATCTGCGCCAGCGCCGTGTCGGCGCCGACCTTCGTCGCCGTCACCCGCAGCGTGCCGATGGTGTTCACGGTCGCGCCGATCACGGCTGACCCGGGGACTTTGTCCACCGGCATGGACTCGCCGGTGACCATCGACTCGTCCACCTCCGACTCCCCCGACTCCACGACTCCGTCGGTGGGCACCTTGGCGCCCGGCCGCACCAGCATCAGGTCCCCGGGCACCACGTCGGAGGTGGCGATCTCGACCTCCTGGCCGTCGCGGATCACGACCGCCTGCGGGGGTGCCAGCTCCAGAAGCGTGCGGATGGCGTCGTTCGCACCGCCCCTGGCCCTCATCTCCACCCAGTGCCCGAGCAGCACGAACGTTGCGAGCACGGTCGCCGCCTCGTAGAACACCTCGCCGCCACCGGCGAGGGTGACGAAGAGGCTGTAGAGCCAGCCCGCGCCGACGCCCACCGCGACGAGGACCATCATGTCCAGGGTGCGGGCACGAAGCGCCCGATACGCCCCGTCGAAGAAGATCCAGGCCGAGTAGAAGATCACCGGCAGCGAGAGGATCAGCGCGAACACGTCGTCGCGGAGCCCGAAGGGTGCCGGAACATCGAATCCGAGAACCTCCCGCCCGATCGGCGACCACAAGGTGATCGGTATGGAGAGGATCAGCGCGACCAGGAACCGGCTGCGCATGTCGCGGATCATGGCATCCATCGACATGCCGGCATGGTGACCGCCGTGGCCCATCATCTCCTGCGGTGAGTGCGCACCGGCCTCGCCGCCATGAACGTGCTCAGCAAGGGGTCCCGGAGCCTGGCCGGGGTGGCTCGTCTGCGTAGCCCCCGCGTGCATGTCGTGACCGGTGGCGCCCTTCTGCGCGGCGTGGTCGTGCGGGTCAGCAGCGGGGTCGCAGATGTGGTCGGGCACAGACTGACCGGCGCAGTGGTAGCCGCATTCGATCACCCATTCCTGCAAGCGCGCGACCGAGGTCATGCCGGTGTCGTAGGTGACGGTCGCCGTCTGCGAGACGGGATTCGCCTCGACACGGATGACCCCGGGTTGGCGGGCGAGGTGGGCTTCGGTGACGTTGGTGGAGGTCGCGCGGATCATCCCGCTGACCTCCAACGTGACGGTCCTCAGGGAGTCGGTCATCTCAGTCCCTTCTGTATCGAATGGCGGATGGATGCTCATCGGTCCGCTCCCGCGGGAGCGCTCGGATGAAGGATGGTGGGTTGGTCGCTGTCGGGGGCGATGCGGACGATGCCGCGGTCGTCGGCCAACAGCACCGCGCCCTCGGCAGCGCCGGAAATGGCCTGCACCCGGCCAGAGGCATTGCCGATCCGCTCCCAGCCGCCGGCAGCGGTCAGGCGCCAGAGGACGCCGTCGGTACTCACCGCGACGAGATCCTGACCGCCCCACGTTTCGAGTGAGTACAGCAGCGGGGCGTCCGCGACGGGCGCGAACGTCTCGCCCCCGTCTGCGCTGCGTAGCAGACCGCTCTCGGTAGCCGCGTACAGCGTTGCGGCGGAGACGGCGACGTCCGCGACGCTGTCCAGGACCGCCCTGTCAGTCCATGTCACACCGCTGTCACTGCTGGTGCGCAGCGCCGGGCTGCTGGAGCCGATCCCGTACAGAGTGCCGTCGGCGTCGGCGGTGAGAATGTGGAAGTCCTCGATGCCGGTGAACGCAGTCGACGCCCATGATTCACCCTCGTCGTCGCTGCGCATGATCCCCAGATTCGGGGCACCGAGTTCTGGGGGCGTGGCGGGGCCGGGGTGGCCGGAGGCGAACCAGGAGTCGGCGGTGGCAGTGAACCCCATCGCGTCGAAATCGAATCCACCCAGCGGACCGGTGACGGCTCCCTGTTCGTCCAGCAGGTAGACACCGGTGTGAGTGGCGACCAGCGTTTCCGCGCCGCGGGCGACGATGGCATGGACATGACCAAACGGGTCCGCAGTTTTCGCCGACGGTGTCGGTGCCGTTGCTGGCGCGCAGGCGACCAGTAGCCCTGCGATGCCGAGGGTGAGCGTGGCGGCGGTGGTGGTTACGATGGGGCTTCTCAAGGGAATCTCCTCTGACGGGTGCGAGTGACGCGGCTTATGCTCCTCCGGGCGACGTGGAGGCCTCGGGCGGCGCCGAACGGCATGGGATCCGGGTGCGTGGCGCTGAGCGGGCGCCCCGCACCCGGGTCGGGGTTACGAAGCCTCGAGAAGGTCGCGCATCGTGGCGATCTCGGCGGTCTGGTCCGCGATGATCTTGTCGATCAGGGCGATGACGTCGGGGTTCTGCGCTCCGCGGAGGGCCATCTCCCCCATGTCGATCGCACCCTCGTGGTGGACGATCATCTGCTCCAGGAACAGCCGCGCGGCCTCGGCGCCCGACGCTTCCTCGAGAGCAGTCATGTCGCTTTCTGACATCATCCCGTCGCCGTGCCCCATGCCGCCCATGGAGTCCTCGTCGTACTCCACGTTCCACTCCTCCAGCCACGAGCGCATGGTCTCGATCTCCGGACCTTGGGCGTCCTTGATCTTCTGGGCGAGCTCGGTCACCTCGTCCGGGATGCCGGACTTGGCGAGGAGGATGTCGGCCATCTCGATCGCCTGCTCGTGGTGCGGGATCATCATGATGAGGAACATCTGGTCGGCGGCGTTGAAGTCCGCGCCGGGTTCGCTCGTCTGGGTCATCATGCCGCCGGGCCCATTTCCCATCCCCGGCGTGACCCCATCCTGCGCGGCGCAGCCGGCGAGAACGAGGACTCCGGCGATTACGCCGGCGGTGAGCGCGATCGCGCGCGATTTCTTGTTCACAGCAGTGTCCTTTCAATCAGTCGAAGCAGATGCGATTCGGCGCCCGGGCAGGGCGGCATGTTCCTCCAGGCAGGTGCGGGGGAACAGCGCGGCGAATCAGGTTCGACTGATCGAGAGAACGAAGAGAGACGGTGCGCGTGCGCGCGCGACGTCCGAGAGCCGCGGACCGGCAAAGAAGGCACGGCCGGGGATCAGCATGGCAGCGGAGCGACCAGGCGGGACGAGGAGGAGCGCGACGGCGAGCACCGCGAGCACGCACGCCATTACGAGCATCGAGTGCACCGATACCGGCGTCGTGGCGAGCATCACCTCGTCGCAGTCGCACACCGCTTCAGAGTCGACTCCGTGGCCGGTGGACGCCGCCTGTGTGATGCCGGCGTGCGATCCGGAGTCGCTCAAGACGGCGACCGACGTCGCACTTCCCGAGGCGACGGCGGAGTGGTGAGCACCCGCGGGGCCACTCAGGACATGCATCGCCAGCAGCCCGAGAATGACTGCGGCCGCGAGCGCGATGGCGCCGAGGGTGCGCAGGGGAAGAAGTCGGTGGCGCTCAATGGCGTTGAGAGCGAGCATCATCCTCCCCCCATCGGCGTTTCCAGGGTGAGCGTCCGGTGAGGACGCGTTGCCGGCGAGCGGTGGCGCCGCAGGAGGCGGATCGCGAGGGCTCGGTCATCGCCCGCGGGACTCCGCCTGCCGTTCCGCACCATCTCCGCGACAGCCACCTCGATCACACCCGATCAGCAACAGCGGCGCGCGCCCGGTCGGCCGTGGCCCCCGTGAGGCCTGTCCCGGACGGCAACGCGCGGAACCTGCGCAGCCGAAGGCTGTTGGTGACGACGAACACGCTGCTGAAGGCCATGGCCGCCGCCGCGAGGATCGGGTTCAGCAGGGCAGCCATCGCCACCGGGATCGCGGCGACGTTGTACGCGAAGGCCCAGAACAGGTTGCCTTTGATCGTGCCGAGGGTGCGACGGGCGAGCCGGATGGCGTCGGCGACCAGAAGCAGATCGCCCGAGACGATGGTGAGATCCGATGCGGTGATCGCCGCATCCGTTCCTGTGCCCATTGCGATGCCGAGGTCCGCTGCCGCCAGCGCTGCCGAGTCGTTCACCCCGTCGCCGACCATCGCCACGACGCGACCCGCGTCCTGCAGGGCGCGGATCGCGTCGAGCTTGCCGGCCGGCGTGACGCCTGCGCGGACGTCGTCGATGCCGACCTGCGCGGCGATCGCCCGCGCCGCGCCGCGATTGTCGCCGGTGAGCAGCACCGGTGTCAGCCCGAGCGCTCTCAACCGGGTGATCGCCTCGGCGGCGTGCGGTTTGATGGTGTCGGCGATGCTGATCGCACCGCGCACCGCCCCGTCCCACGCGATCACGATGACCGTTGCGCCACCGCCTTCATCCGCTGCGATGTGGGCGGCGAGCTCCTCCGGGGCGGCCAACGCCCACTGGGCCTTCAGCCAGGATTCGCGGCCGGCGACGACGGCGCGCCCCTGGACGAGCGCCTGAACACCTGCGCCCGCGTGCGACAGGAACCCTTCCGATGGCAGCAGGGTGTCCTTGGAAGCGGCGACGATCGCGCGCGCGATCGGATGCTCCGAACCGTCTTCGGCGGCCGCGGCGATCCGGATCAGGTCGTCCGCGTCCAGCCCCGCGACGGGGCGGATCGCGGTGACGGACATCGTCCCCGAGGTGACGGTGCCCGTCTTGTCGAGCACGACGGTATCGATCCGACGGGTCTGCTCCAGCACCTGCGGACCTCGGATCAAGATGCCCAGCTGCGAGCCCCGCCCGGTGCCGACGAGCAACGCCGTCGGGGTCGCGAGTCCCAGCGCACACGGGCACGCGATGATCAGAGTGGTTACGGCGGCGGTGAACGCGACGTCGAGCGGCGCGCCAGCCACAGCCCACCCTGTGAACGTGACAAGGGCGAGGCCGATCACGACCGGCACGAAGATCGCCGAGACGCGGTCGGCGAGCCGCTGCACCTGTGCCTTTCCAGTTTGGGCCTCCTCGACGAGGCGACCCATCCGTGCCAGCTCCGTGTCAGCGCCGGTGCGGGTGATCTCCACCAGAAGCCGCCCGCCGACGTTCACCGTGGCTCCGATGACCCGGCTTCCTGCGGACACTTCGACGGGGACCGATTCGCCGGTGAGCATCGATTCGTCGACGGCTGAGGAACCTTCGCGAACCAGGCCATCCGAGGGAATCTTCTCCCCCGGTCGGACGACCACGACATCCCCGGGCACCAACTGGCTGACCGGGACGATGCGCTCCGCACCCTCACGCAGCACCGCGGCATCCTTTGCGCCCAGCTCCAGGAGTGCGCGCAGCGCCTCACCGGACTGTCGCTTGGCGCGCATCTCCATGTACCGTCCGGCGAGGATGAAGACGGTCACCAAGGAAGCGACCTCGAGATAGAGTTCGTGTCCGCCCGCTCGCGGGGTGCCCACCAACTGGAAAGTCATCTGCATTCCCGGCATGCCGGCGGACCCGAAGAACAGCGCATACAGGGACCAGCCGAACGCCGCCAGGACGCCCACGCTGATCAGCGTGTCCATGGTGGCCGCCCCGTGTCGGATGTTCGTCGCGGCGGCCCGGTGGAACGGCCACGCGCCCCACACCGCGACCGGCGCGGCGAGAGTCAGTGCCAGCCACTGCCAGTTCGTGAACTGCCAGGCGGGCACCATCGACAACACCGCCACAGGCAAGCTGAGCAGCGCCGACACGACGAGACGGTGGCGCAGGGACGCCAACTCAAGGTCGCGCGCGGGAGGGAGTTCACCGTCCTCGGCGGCCGGTGAGGCGGGAACCGTGGCTCCGTACCCGGCGGACTGGACGATAGCGATCAGGTCTTCATCGGGGATGTCGTCGGTGCGGACGCGCGCCTTCTCTGTGGCGAAGTTCACAGACGCCTCCACCCCGGGGAGCTTGTTCAGCTTCCGCTCGATCCGGGACGCGCACGAGGCGCATGTCATCCCGGTGATATCGAGCTCGACATCCCGTGCGGTCATGAGACGGGCGCCAGCCGGTACCCGGCGTCCTCCACCGCCTGACGGACCGACTCCGCGTCCAACGGCGCAGCGCTGCCGACCGTCACGCGCGAGAGCCCGCCCGAGCGGAGATCCACATCGACGGTGCCGACGCCGGGAAGCTCGGAGAGCTCCTCGCTGACGCTGGACACGCAGTGCCCGCACGTCATTCCCTCAACGAGGTACTCTGCGACGACGGTGCTCTGCGCCGCGGGCGTTTCGCCCTCTGTCGAGGCGTGTCCGGAGCAGCACGCGCACCCGGCGTTGCCTGCCGCTGTCAGGCCCAGGTCTTGAGATTCAGAACCACACATTCAGAGTTTCCTTTCTAGTCACGCAGTGAGTGTTGCGCAGTGAAATGGGGAGGCTAGGACCGGACGAGGCGCGCGATCGCAGCGTTCGCTTCGCGGAGCTTGTCCTGTGCGACCTGACCGCCCTCTGCCGTCGCCGCGGCGACGCAGTGCATCAGATGGTCTTCCAGGAGCGCGAGAGCGACGGACTCCAAAGCTTTCGTCGCCGCTGACACCTGGGTCAAGACATCGATGCAGTACACGTCCTCATCGATCATCCGGGCGATCCCCCGGACCTGTCCCTCCGCGCGACGCAGCCGCGCCAAGAGCTCCTGCTTGTCATCGTCGTATCCGCGCATAACGCCCTCCACAGCAAAGCTAGCATACCCCCTGGGGGTATGGGGTATTCCCCGCGGCGTCGGCCCGCGACTCACAGGTGAGCGAGGACGAAAGCGACCCGGTCGGCGCGTGGGAGAACCGGCACCTGGACGATGGGGACCGGCAGGCTCTCGTACACCTCGATCAGGAGATTGTGGATGCGTCGTTGTGTAGCCGCGTCCTCGGTTCGGGCATAGTCCGGCGCGAGCGGAAGCAAGTCGAGGATGAAGACCGTGCGATATGACGCGGTGCAGAAGCGCTTCCAGGAGGTCAGGGTCTGGCGTCAGGTGCAGGAATCTGTAATAGGCGAGCGAATCGGGCAGCGCCCGGCCGGGGAACACCACCTCGTCGGGATTCAGTGCCCGGTGCTGGTGGACAGGGACCGGGAGGCCGCTAGCCGTCTGCGAGCACGCGGGCCGCGCGCAGAGAAGCCGGGATGTGGCCGGCCGCGAGCACGAGCGAAGCCGCGACGACCCAAAGGTTAGCGAGCCCGATACCCGCGAGGAGGAAGACCAAGACCGGGGTGATCGCCATCGGCACCGGGACGGAGCCCCACGGTTCGTACAGCGACGCCCACCGTCGCCCGGAGGCGAGAAACCGAACCCATCCGGCGTAGTAGACGACGAGGACGGCGCCTGCCGCTGCAAGGACAGCCGGGTTCATCGCCGTGGAGACGGTGGCCGTGGGGACCACGAGGCACGCGACCTGCCCGATGCCTTCCAACGCCTGTATCACAGGCGGGACGCGGGGCTTCGGGGCGCGACCCCTCGGACCGACGAAGACGAGGAGGAGGTTGGGGGCGAGAACGAGCGCAGCGACAGCGAAGCCGACCGGAGAGAATCCGAGTCCTGGCCAGCCCGGTGCGACCTCGCCTGTGATCATCGGCGCGATCGTGGCGCCCGTGGGGGTGCCGCGGCAGATGCTTCGGCTAACGGTCTCTCGGGGGTTTCATGGAAGAGACCTGCGGCTGCGGCGAGGCTGACCGCCACGACCACCCCGACCAGGATGGCGGGGACGACGCTCCCCACTGGGCCGGCGGCGGTGATGAGGATCATCGCGGCGACGATGCTGAGCCCCATGAGCGTGGAGAAGACCAGCAGCGGCAGAGTGAGGGCGCCCGTCCGGGTGCCGCGGATGCCGAGGACTCCGACGACGATCATCCCGGGGAGCACGACGGACAGGTCGATGACGTGGACCGGGTTGACGATCAGTCCGGCGAGTTCGAGGCTCGCGGGGACCTCGCCCGACACCAGGGCCGGCACCAGCTCGCTCAGCCAGAGCAACGCGAAGAGCGCACCCGTGCCGATCAAGACCGCGCCGCCGAACTTTCGGGCGCGGACGCGCCCCGTCGCCGGCACGCGAAGCGCGGCCTGGAGCGCGGCGATCAGGCTGAAGGCGATCAGACCGAGGACGGCCACGTAGACCAAGAACTGCCGTCCCAGGTGCAGGGCGAACGCATACACGAGATACGCGTAGAGGAGATAGAACTGCGCACCGACCCAGACCTGCGCGGCTCGAACCGATCCTGCCCGCATCCGGATCGTGGCGACGACAAGAACGACGACCGCGAGAAGGTTGCCCACGTCCTGCCCCCGCGCCTGCAGTGCCCAGTTCTCCGTCTCGAACTGATACGGCCAATCCGCGAACAGCCCGAGCAGGCTCGCCATCGCCACCAGCCCAGCGATCGCGAGCGATGCCACGGTCAACCAGGAGCCCTCTTGCCGCCGGGAGGTCGCAGGCAGGGTGCGCACAGTCGTCATGGCGCGACGGTAGCGGTCGGATCCCAGAACACCGCGCGGTCGGGCCGTGCAAATGCGGCTCGGAGCGCAGCGTGCGGCTATATCAACGAAGAGGGAGGGCCCTCCGTGCCGCGGCTGGGGGGTGCGGGTGGGGGCCCTCCGGATGCGGGTGCGGCGACAAGTTGGGGGGCGTCGCCGCGGTACAGGCCCGCCGCGCGGCGAAAGGGGGGTGCCATGCGGGGGGTCATGCATCCGTCACGGGAAGGCTACCGCATGAGCCTCCGGGACGCGCGTCGGTATTTCGGGGGACAAAAGCGAATGGCGACGGAGGGCTCTCCACCGCGTCCCCAGACGCGCGCAGCGGGGAGCCCTCCGTCGAACACGAAGCTACTCCCGCGCGGTGTTCCCTGCTGTCGTCCTTTTGGGGGACATGAAGATCTGGGCCAGCATCGGGGCGGAAGACCTCAACGATCGTTGTGGCAACTGCGTTGGTGGCGGCATTGCCCACTGCGACGGCGATCGCTAAATCTCGCCGAGCTCCTGTCCCAGTCGGAGATAGAGAGCGGTGACTTCCGCATCGTTGACGCGGTACACCGGCCACTCCCCCTTGCGCCGCTCCGTGCGCGGCGGATCGGCGACGATGAGCCCGGCCTCTTCAAGTTCGCCGAGGTATGCGACGAACGTTGTCGGCGGCAGCTGCAGCGCATCCGCGATCGATTTGCGCGTGACGTTTGGGTGCTGCCGGAGGTAGCGGATGGCGGCCGCCTTCACATAGTTCCCGAACACCGAGATTGCCTGTTCGGCACCCTCTCCGCCAACAGGCTTCGCATACTTCGGCATGCCAGCAGTGTGCCGCACCGTTCACCGCCACACAACGAACCTGAACTTTTTACCCGTTTACTTTCGACGTGGACGGTTGTACCGTTCACTCATGTTCGCGCCGCCACCGACCGTTGCCGTCCCCGCGGCTGATGCGGGGGTGTCCGCCGAACGGTCTACAGACGCCGCTCCGGCGCACACGTATCGTTTGGCTCCATCGCAGGTCGGTGCCACGCACCTCTCCATCTCGCTGATCCCAGCTGGGCTGTGGATAACTCGGCGGTGGCCACGGGCGTCCGTAGCATCGGCATCCAACAAGCTTTCTCGTCCAGTTCGTTGCCGCAAGGGGGTTCGCCGATGACGAATCCACAGCGGCGGAAGCGCACCGGGCTCACCTGGGCACTCATCGGCGGCGCAGTGCTGATCGCGGCCATCGTCGCTCTAGTTGTGAACGTGATCGTCGGAGCGGCCACGGGTCCGTCCCCTCGACCGACGCCCAGTCCCTCTCTACCGCCCGGCAGCACTGCACCGCCAACGGAGACGCCCGGGTCCATCGAGGTCGTCGATCCTGATGTCGCGGAAGCCGGCTGGCTACCCGAGCCCATCACCACCGACCCGGAGATGTACGCACGAGCCGCTTTAGCCGCGGCATCGACGTTCGACACGACACTCAGCACTCGAGAGGAGTGGCTCGACTACCTCGACACATGGTTCACGCCCGACACTCGGTACACGGACCCCTCTGATCAGGCCGCGCGGATGAAGGCGGCCAGGCTCGAATTGCGGCAGGGTGTCGTGCTCCCGCAAGAAATGTGGGACTCGATCGCTCAGCAGGATGGGCGAGTGATTGCCGCAGTGACGGGTGACGTCAGGTTGGCGGATGTCCCGCAGGACGCGGCCGGTGACATGCGCATCGCGACGGCGAATGCGGAGCTGACGTTCACGCAGTCCGACGGCGCGGGTGGAGAAGCGTCGTACCCGGAGACGGTGCGGGTGAGTGTCCAGGTGCTGTGCGGAGAGGCGTCGGTCCCGACGCCGGGAACGGCGCAGCAGGCGGGGCACTGCAAGGTGGTGCGCTACTTCACGGAGCCGGTAGAGGGCTGACATGGGTGCCCCGGCCGTCGCTTCAGCCCTCGCGAGCACGAGGACCGGCCGGAAAGCGAGCATCGCCCTCGTCGTCCTCCTCGTTCTCGCGAACGCAGCGATCTTCGCGCCATTGGTCGCGGTGCCGATGGCGATTGCCGGCCAGGCGTCAGCTGCGCACGGGGAACCCGGCGACGATGCGGTCCCCGCAGTGAAGGGCGAGTGGGGGTATCCCCTCGCCGGCAGCTACAGCACCGGTCGCGGGTACGGGTATCACCCTGTGAAGGGGTGCGCGTACTGCCCGTCCAATCACCTCGGCTATGACATGGATCAACCGTGCGGCGCGACCGTGCATGCGGCCGGCCCCGGAACGGTGATCACCGCCGGACCGATGCCGGGCTGGGGGAACACCGTACGCATCGACCACGGCGGCGGAATAGTCACCCTCTACGGCCACATGCAATGGCAATCCCAGGTGGTCGCCGTCGGCGACCGCGTCACGGCCGGTAACCCGCTGGGCGCTGAGGGGTCGACCGGAAAGTCGACCGGATGCCACTTGCACTTCGAAGTCCAGCTGAACGGGATCGCCAGCGAACTCCAACTGGACGAGCTCGCCGTAACAACCGACCCGAAGCCCGCCACAGTGCAGGCATGGGTCCGCTTCGGAAAGACACCCATCCGCGTCGAAGCTGAGGCCTGCATGTGGACGGCCCACGCCGTCGCCATCCGGTTCCGGGTGGCCGCGCAGGAGTACCGCTGCTGGGTATGGCGCGGGGCCGTCCAGGTCCCCGACAGCCCGAGCATCAGCTAGCTGTATGAGGCCAAGACGTTGTTGACCTGTAGAGGGGTCGCGGACGCTGGCGGCTTGCCGTCGTGCGCGCCGTGGGGTCGGTGATAGTTGTAGTGACGGTTCCATACCGCGAGCGCGGCGGCGCGTTCAGGTTCTGAGGTCCAGGTCCGGGCGTAGAGGAACTCCTCGGCGAGGATGCGGTTGTATCGCTCGATCTTCCCGTTGTGCCGCGGCGTGTATGGGGTGATCCGCTGATGCCGACTTTCGCCCATGGCGTCGGCGAACCCGGACGCCCTGTAGCACGCTCCGTTGTCCGTCACAATGCGCTCGATCTGCGTGATGCCGTGGGCAGCGAACCATGCTCTCGCCCGGTCGAGGAAGGCAACGGCGGTTACGGCCCTCTCGTCCTCCAACGCTTCGCTATAGCCGAGTCGGGAGTAGCCGTCGATCGCGGAGTGCAGGAAGACGTAGCCGGACCTCGCGCCCCGCTTCTTCGTCCGCGCCACGGCCTTGTCCTCGGCGCTACCTTTGCCGTGAACCCGCCATCCTCCGCCGTCCGGGATGCGGCCGGTCTTCTTGATGTCGATGTGGACCATGTGCCCGGGTCGCTTCGCGATGATCGGCTGCGGTTGTCGGTTGGTCTCGCCACTGGGGTCGATTAATCTCCGCCGGTTCAAGCCGAGCTGTGCGAGAAGCCGTGTGACGGTCCGTCGGCTCACAGGGGTGCCGGCGAGATGAAGCTCGAAGGCGATGCGGGACGCCGGCCACTTATGTTCCCGCCGCATGGACTCGATCCGTTCCACGAGATGGCCTGGCGTCGCTGTTGGCTGGCTGGCCGGAGCGGAAGAGCGGTCAAGAAGCCCGACTTCCCCGAATTGTCTAAATCGGTTGACCCACTTGGACGCTGTCGCGCGCGAGATGCTCATCTCGGCGGCGACGTGTGCGATGGGGCGGGTGCGACACCGCTCGATGAGTCGCCGGCGCCCTTCAACGGTCAGCGGCGCGTTGCGATGTGTGATCTGGCCGGATGCCCTGGCCATCACAGGACCACTTCGAGAACGTGCGGCAACGACGTGACCCCATCGGTTGCCAGAAAGTGGCCCGCGCCCGGGACGACAAGAGGGGAAGTATCAAGAAGGCGAGCGAGGCGATCCGTGTGTCCCGTCGGGACGTAAGGGTCATCGTCGGACCGCATGACCACTAGAGACACCACATGCTCTCGTATCCCGGCCAGGTTCACGCCGTCGCCAATGAACTCGTCGAGGACGGGCAGCGATGGCAGCTTGTCGACGAACCCCGCGACGAGCACGAGCGTCCCGACCCGCCACGGGTCTGATAGCGAGGAGAGATGCCTGAGGACAGTGATGCAGCCGAGGCTGTGGGCAATCACGATGGACTCAGGCCCCGGCGTCCCCAGCGCCTCCGCGGAGGCCGCCGCCCAACGACTCGGATCTGGCGCGGTGGGATCCGGCAACACGGGGATGTGCGCGGATACGCCCGTTTGATTCAGCCGGTCGGCAAGCCAGCCAAACCAATGGTCCTCGGGCGTCGCGCCGTATCCATGGAAGATTACACCCTGTCTGGAAGTTGTTGACGTCATACCGCTGGACGTTATGCGTTGACGCCAGCGTGAAGGTCAAGTTCAAGGAGCACACATGTTGATCAGCGAGTTCGCTGCCAGAACTGGGGTCTCGGCCCGAGCGCTGCGCCACTACGAGCATCGCGAACTGCTGGCCGCGGAGCGCGACACCAATGGCTACAGGGTCTATGCCGAATCCGACGTCCCCCGGGTGCTACAGATCAAGGCGATGATCAACGCCGGACTCGCAACGAGCACTATCCGTCGGTACATCGACTGCGCACAGACCGGAGAGCACGGCACCACCCTTGAGATGTGCCCGGAGCTTCGCGCGGAGGTCGATGCCATCTCGGCGCACATTGATCAGCAACAGGCCATGCTTAACGACACCAAGCAACGTCTTTGCACGCTCACCTCGAAGAACTAACCGGCGTCAACAACCTCATGGCCAGCAACAGCTAGCGATCGAGACCACTCCCGACACCTATAGCCGGAGTGGTGGCCGAGTGCCCGCCGTCAGCTCCGGGCGGCTTTCCCGGTCGCGACTCCGGCACGGCTGTGGGCGCTTCGCTGCGGGCTGCTCTTCCGAGCTCGGTGCGGGCGCCGCGGCGGGCGTCGGCGATCGTCACTTCGGGGAGGCCGCGCATCATCGTCGCGGCGACGACGTCGACGGCGGTCTGGCCGGGCCGGGGGATGGCGATGGCTTCGTTGTGGATGCGCCCGCGGGTCATGCCCACGTAGAGGCCGGCGGCGTCGACGTCGGGCCCGACGATGGCGAGATCCGTCGTCTCTCCCTGGATGCCGTGCACGGTCGACGCGTAGGCGAGGTGGAGGTGGTCGGCGGCGTAGTCGGTGCCGATGGTGCGAACGTCGCCGCTGTCCGTGGTGCTGACGAGGTCGATCGCAGCGTTGTGGATGCGTCGCACGACCCACAGCGCGCGGTTCTCGACACCGGCGACATGGTCGTTGCGTCGGGTTTGGACGACGTCGCCCTCGAGGATGCGCTGCCCGTCCATCCCGACCGCGATCCGGTGAACGCTGAGCTGTCTCTTTTCGACGCGACGTTGCTGGATGGCCGTGTTGATCGCGTCGGCCTCGTCGTTCGCACCCGTGACCAGCGCGATCCGGCGACGGACGGCGGTGGCTCGGAAGTAGCCCTCGATCATCACGTCGCGTGCTTGCTGAAGGTCAGCCACGGCGTGGAGGTGGCCGCCACGGTCGAGAGCCGTCGCGATGCTGACCGCGTCGGACTGCGAGGCCGGTTCGCGGAGACGGAGGGTGAGGGCGGCGTACTCGGGGTCGCGGAATCGGTGAACGGCGGTCAGTTCGACGACGGAGCCGCTGCGACGTGCCATGCAGGCCATCGCACCCGAGTGGCCGACCGGGAGCGCCTGGAGGTGGTCGCCGACCATCGCGATCCCGGCGCCCGTCTCGGCGGCGAGGATCGCGAGGGCTCGGGCGGTGTGTAGGTCGACCATTCCGGCCTCGTCGACCACGATCCGGTCTCCGGGTGACAGCGGGTACCGGCGGGGACCGAGATAGATGTGGCCGGCGGTGTCGGTGTCGCCGGGCTCAACTCGGGTCCAGTGCTCCGATCCGGTGCTGTCGTGGTTCCAGCGCCAGCCATGGTCGGAGAGGAGGGCATGCAGGCTCGACCCGGCCGTCCCGATCTCTCTTGCCGCGACAGAGGCCGCCTTCTTCGTCGGCGCGACAACCACGAGGCGCCGCCGTTGCACGTCGAGGGCACGTTTGGCCACGCGGAGCATTGTTGTCTTACCGGTGCCCGCGGGCCCGGTGATGGTCACCAGCCGATGCGTGCCGGCGATCGCAGCGGCTGCGTTGGCCTGGCCCTCGTCAAGCGGCAGGTCGCCGATCGACGCGTTCGCCACCGTCGCGATCGTCGGCCGGCTGATGTTGACTCCTGGTTCGTTGAGCTGGTCGAACAGAGCGGCGAGTTCCACCTTCAGAGCCGCGGTGGACGGTGCCATGTAGCCCTTCACATACATGGGGCGGTCTGCCTCACCGTCGAGCAGGTCGACGACATTGTCGAGGGCGTGAGCGACGGCTGCGTCGATAACCGGCTGGAGGTCGTCTCGAGGGGCGACCACGCCGCTCGCGGCGAGGGCACGGGTGGCGCCGGCACGGATATCAACCGCGCTGAACCGGCCGCCGTTCGCGGCGGATCGTTGGTCGGCGTCCACAAGAGCGATGGTTCCGAGCATCTCGAAGTCGAGCTCCGGCACGACACTCACCGTCGCGGACGCGTTGCCGTCGCCCAGAAGAGCCGGATCGATCGCGGCGAGCTCCTCTCGGACGAGTCGCTCCCACGTGTCCTCGGTCAGATTGGTGGGCTTGCCTGGGCGGCCTGTCGCCCAGGCGAGGCGGTCGATCTGCTGCAGCACGTCCCGGTCCGGTTCCTGGCCGGGATGCCGACCGCGCCACTCGGCAAGAGCGACCGCACGATGCGCTTCGATTTGGTTCGATCGACGTGACAGCGGCCGCACCGCGTGGGCAACCTGCGCTATCTCACCGTCGGCATTGAGGGTGTAACCGTGGCGGGCCAGAGCGGCGATCCAGTCGGGATCGGTTCGCGCCGCGAGATCGCCTTCGGCGTTGATGAGTGTGTGCAGGCGCATGGCGAACCGCGAGTCGACGTTGGACCACTGGCCATCGATGCCCTGCACCTTCACGCTCAGCCACAGATGGCGGTGGATGTGCGGATCCAGCGCGCGGGACCGGCGATGCTGCAGTTCGACGACCTCGAGCCGACGGATCGCCTGCCGGATGCGACCCCCGGCCCCGCGGCGCGCATTCAGCTCCTGCTGCCAGGTGGTGATGATGCGTGACCGCAACCGGTCCTGCAGCGCCTCGAACTCCCGCGCCAGATCCGGGTGCACCAGGGCGACGATGCTGAACGACTTCGGGGCGTTGATCGTGCCATCCAGGATCAGATCCGCCTGCGGCGAGAGCAGCTCCCTCCCCCGGCGCTCCCCGGTCACCGGGTCGCGGCCGTCCACCCACGCCATGAGGTCACCGCGCGACAGCTCGTCCTCACGGATCGCGCCGTCCTCGACGGTGTACCGGGTCACCGTTGGCGTGTCACCGCGGGAGTAGGCGGCGAGCGCATCAACGCCGCTGGACAGTCTTGGCGCAGCGTCGCATTGTCCCTGGAGCGCGTACGCGATCGCCGACCGAACCCCGTGGGATTCGACGCCTCGCTTCCACCGTTCGAGTCCGCCCCGCACGTCTCACACGTTACGCCGAATTGTTAATCACGTCACGTGATTCACAGAAAGTGCCTGCGTGCATCGCTTCGTTTGTCCATCGCTGCTCGTCCTGTTGTCGGTCACGTGGCAGCTCGCGCCGATGGGCAGGAACTCCCTGCATTCGCTCGGGTGTGGGGCCGCTCGCGAGCATCTCATTGGGCGGGCTATTCGGGCGCGTCGAGCTGAGTTCGCAAGGGCGGCCGCCCCTAACACCGACCGCACGGGCAAGGACCGCGATTCGTGCCCTGGCGCCGAAGGTTCGGGCGGACGGACAAACCAAGCGTCTTCTGGATCGCATCCGAACCAGTCGTCCGCGGCCAAGCTACGTATTAGGCCAGCTCGACCGTGCGGTAGCGAGCGCGAGTTAAGGCGACATACAGACGCCTGTCTGTGTCCGCGTCAACGGTGAGTCCAACGCCAAGGCGCTCTCGCTCGAAGTCATCGAGCTTCACACCGACGCGATCCCATTCCCGCCCCTTCGCCTGGTGAATGGTCAAGCCCGGCACGAGCAGGGTGGTTCCGCGGATCCGCTCTCCGAGCAGCTTCAACCTGTTCGTGTGGGCGTGATGTGCGACGCGGAGCCTGCGTGGAGAGACTGAGTGAATTGCGGCGCACAGGATGGCGTATGCCTCTCGTGTGGCCGCCGTCGTAGGTTCCCGAAGGCGATTTAGAGTCGCCTCGAGCTGACGATCGATGGCGGGCAGGTCCATTTCGGTGATCGCGAGCGCTCGCAGCGCATCGCGCAGATATGTGGCTGGTTCGTTAACGGTTCGCGACCAAGCAGTATCGACATCAGATGCATCACTTGCTTGCGATTGCATGGTTGATCTGGAGTTTCTCGGTCGCGGCAGGAGGCTCGGCGGGAGCTGGCCGCCGAGCCCAGGAGTGGATCACGGGCGGCGTGGCTGTCGCGTATGGTGCCGACAAGGGTGATTCGGCTACCAAGTCACCTTCTTGCCTGCTGGGGTGGTGCTTCACGAACGTGTCCAACAGCCTCTGCGGGTGAAGATCATGGAGAGTGGTTGCAACAATGATGCAACTGCTGCAACCATGGAGGGGTGCGTTCTGGTTCAGATGTTGATGGTCGCTCTTCGCTGCGGCTGACAGGAAATGTCGTCGCCCTCGATGAGGGGAAGTACGTCTTCGAGTCGATGCTGGATGGCTGGGCGAACCAGCAGACAAGTCGCGGTTTGCAGGCGACCACCATCGATTCGCGCCGGCGGTTCATCGAGGATTTCGCCGAGTTCTGCGCGGCGTACCCGTGGCAGTGGCAGCCGCGGGATCTCGAGGACTATTCAGTGCGCGTGCGACCCGGCAAGGGTCCCTTGAAGCGGTCAACGATTCGGGGGTATCAGACGAGGATCCGTCTGTTCTGCGACTTCCTCACTGACCCGCGGTACGGCTGGCAGGCGGAGTGTCTGGCTCGGTTCGGGGATGCGCCGCAGCAGATCTGCCATGACTGGAACACGATCTCGCACCTGCTCGACCATGAGGGGGATCCCGGGCGACGTGCCCTCACTTTCGATGAGCTGGAGCGGTTCTTCGATGCTGCGGATGCTCGGGTCGAGGCGATCGTACGTGCCAGGAGGAAGGGTGCGCTTGCTGCGCTCCGGAACGCGCAGATGTTCAAGACCATCTACGCCTTTGGGCTGCGGCGTTCCGAGTGCATTGGGCTCGACGTTGCCGATCTGCGGTCGAACCCGGTGGCCCCGGGGTTCGGGAGTTTCGGAGCGGTGTATGTCCGGCACGGGAAGGGCAGTCGGGGCACCGGTCCGAAGCGACGGACCGTGCTGACTCTGCCCGAGTTCGACTGGGTCGTTGACGGCCTCACCCATTGGGTGGACCAGGGCCGGCCGCGGGTGGTCGGTGATTGGGAGACGGACATCCTCTGGCCGACGGAGCGCAGGACCAGAATCGGTGGCCGCTACCTGAACGACCGTTTCGCCGAGCTGCGCGACGAAGCCGGACTTCCGGAAGAGCTGGTTCTGCACTCGCTGCGGCACACCTATGTGACGAACCTCATCGAGTGGGGCTACAGCGAGAAGTTCGTGCAGGATCAGGTGGGCCACACGTTCGCTTCGACGACGGCGATCTACACGTCTGTCGGGGACGACTATAAGAACCGGGTGCTCGCTGATGCGCTCAAGAGGAACACGGAGGACCGTGATGGGGACTGACTCGAAGGGGCCGATCGACTGGCACCTGCGTGCTCTGATGGCCGAGGCTGGGATGTTCCAGACCACGGAGCTGCTCGCGCCGCTGCGCGAGCAGGGCATCGTCTTGTCCCGCGAGCAGGTGTATCGACTGGTCACCAAAGCACCGGAGCGGTTGAACGTCGAAGTTCTTGCGGCGCTGTGCCGCGTCTTCGGATGCCAGCCGAACGACCTCATCACTGTCGTGGCGCGACCGGCAGCGGCGAAGAAGACGGGCACTGGGCGGGGGCGTGACACGGCGATCGGGGACCTTCGTCCTGTGCGTGCGCGACTTCATCGTCCCGCCGATCCAGGCCGATGACGGCTACGCCGTCACAGACGTGTGACCGTTGCGGGCGTTCGAGCGCGGGCCGTTACTCGCTGCTCGGCGAGAAGATCTGCAACGTCTGCTACAGCGCGCTCCGCAGGAACCCGTCAGAGTGTCCGTTGTGCGGGAACATCCGAGTCCTCGCATTTCGCACCGATGAAGGCGTGATCACCTGTGCGATCTGCGCCGGACACCCGCCACGGTTCGCGTGCCGCACGTGCGGCAGTGAGGAGTTCCTGACCGGAACGCACTGCGGGCGATGCCGGCTGCAGGCACGACTGGACGAGCTCATCGGACCCAAGGGATCGGCTCCGATCGAGCTGACCAGGCTTCGCGTGTACCTTGCGAACGCGCCGATGGACCCGCGTTCGGTGGTGCGCTGGCTGCGGCGGCCGCACGTCACAGAGACCCTGCGCGGCATGGCCACGGGCGCGCTGCCCGTTGATCACTCGTCTCTTGATCAACTCCAGCAAAGGCCAGCAACGCGGTATTTCCGGCGTCTGCTCATCGAAGCCCAGGTGCTGCCGAACATCCACGTGCTGCAGCACGAGCTCACGCTGCACGTTGCCGCGGTGGCTGCGACTCTCGAGCGCCCGACCGGGAACAAGCTCCGCCGCTTCTACAGATGGGACGTGTTGCCCAAGCTTCACAGGCGCTATCGAGACCGCGATCGAGACCTGTCCAACGAGGCCTTCATCGGCCAGCGCGGGAAACTGGCCGCGGTCGTCCGGTTCCTGACCTGGATGGATGCTCGCGGGCTCGCCGTCAGTGACCTTGATCAACGCACGCTCGATCACTACATCGCCCGCGTCAAGACGCGAGAGCCCGTGGAGCACTTCGTGCGGTGGGCGACCAAGACGCGGCTGACGGGCGACCTCGCCACCAACGTCCGGGCTGCACGAAACACGATGTCGAACGTGACCAAGGAGGAGCTGTGGCGCGATATCGACCTTCTGCTCAACGGAGAAGATGTGGAACTGGAAGTGCGCGTGGCAGGGCTGTTCATGCTCCTCTATGCGCAGATCCTCGGACGCGCCGTCAGTATGACTCGCGACCGAGTAGACGCCACCGGGGCGCAGGTGACCGTGCGGTTCGGGGTCACGCCCGTCGTGCTCGATGACCGGGTCGGGGACATCGTCAGACGGCACCTCTCCGCCGCGCCGCGACGGGGATACGCCGCGGGGGAATCGAGCTGGCTGTTCGAGGGACTCTCGCCCGGCGCTCACATGACTGCGGCCTACATCAGGCTGCGCCTCACGGAACTCGGGATCCGTCCACGCGTGTCACGCGAGACCCGGATGAACCTGCTGAGCATGCGGATGCCCTCGGCCGTGGTTGCCGACGTCATCGGAATCGGCAACCACACGGCGGACCGGCGTAAGAGCAAAGCCGGCGGGATCTGGTCGAACTACCCAGCCGTGCGTCGATGACTACTAGTTCGCACTGCCCAGCGCGGCAGGTCGCAGCGCATCCGCGGCCGCCTCGAGCGCCCCGTCGTTGAGCGCGAAGTACGCCCACTTCCCGCGCTGTTCGCGGGTGACAAGCCCGGCGTCGGTGAGGAGCTTCATGTGGTGCGAGACCGTCCCCTGTGACAATCCGACCGGCTCGATGAGGTCGCAGATGCAGGCCTCGCCGCCTTCGGTGCCGGCGATAAGGGAGAGCAGCATCACGCGGGTCGGATCACCGATGGCCTTGAACACCCGAGCGGAACGCTCGGCCTCCTCGGGGGTGATCGATGCGGTGATGCGCGGCACGCAGCACGTGCTCTGCTCGATGGTCACGGGAAGGCTCATGCGGATAGTCTGACACGTATTGACAAACTTCGATAGGTAAGCGAGTGTTCTCGTATTGAAGTTTTTCGATCTGAGGAGATGTGATGTCTGAGCTTCCTGTCGTCGTCATCGGTGCCGGTCCGCAGGGCCTGGCTGCAGCCGCCCACCTGACCGAACGCGGCGTTGACGCCGTGGTCGTCGAGCGGGGCGGCTCGGCCGGTGCTGCCGTGTCCGAGTGGGGACACGTGCGACTGTTCTCCGGGTGGCCGGAGCTCACCGATGCCGCAGCGCGACGCCTTCTCGAGCCGACCGGCTGGACGGCGCCAGCAAGCGGCTACCCGACCGGGGCTGAGTGGGTCAGCGAGTACCTTTCCCCGCTCGCCGACGCTCTGGGCGACCGGGTGCTCTACGGCACGACCGTCACCGGTGTCGCTCGTCAGGGTCGAGATAAGGTCGTCGCGAGCGGCCGGAAGGCGCAGCCGTTCGTCGTGCACACGGTCGACCAGGACGGCCGTGATGGCCGCATCCTCGCCAGCTCTGTAATCGACGCGACCGGCACGTGGTCACTTCCGAACCCCGCGGGCGCTGACGGATACCCCGCGGTCGGCGAGACGGCTGCCTCGGAGCGCATCTCATACCGGATCCCAGACGACGTGTTCGAGCTGGCCGGCTCGCACGTGGTCGTCGTCGGCGCCGGCCACTCCGCGACGCACGCAGTGCTGCGCCTGAGTGAGTTGGCGCGTCGCGAGCCGGGCACCAAGGTGACCTGGCTGCTGCGCCGCGGGAGTGCAACGAACGTGTTCGGCGGCGGAACGGGAGATGAGCTGCCCGAGCGGGCCGCACTCGGCTCCCGCGCACGCAAGGTCATCGAAGCCGGCGTCGTCGAGGTCGTCACCGGGTTCCGCGTCGCGGAGTTCCAGCAGGACGGCGACACGCTCACGATCCTCGCCGAGAACGGCCAGGAGATCTCGGGTGTCACGCGCGTCTTCGCCCTCACCGGGTTCCGCCCCGACACCAGCATCCTGCGGGAGGTGCGCATCGAGCTCGACGGATCGCTGGACGCCGTGGCCGGGATCGCCTCGGAGATCGACCCCAACATCCACTCCTGCGGCTCGGTGGGAGCGACCGGCGCACGCCAGCTCGCACAGCCGGAGAAGGACCTGTTCATCGTCGGTGCGAAGTCCTACGGCCGCGCCCCCACCTTCCTCGCGCTCACCGGCTACGAGCAGGTGCGCAGCGTCGCAGCCCACCTTGCCGGCGACCATGAGGCCGCGGACCGCAACGAGCTTGTCCTGCCCGACACCGGAGTGTGCGGCGGCGCCGGCGGCTTCGACGCCGAAGGCAGCAGCTGCTGCGCCACGCCGTCCGTGCTGCAGATCGGCTCGCGCCCCGTCACCGTCGGCTGACGGTCTCGGAAAGAGGGCGGCTTCCCGTGGGAGGCCGCCCTCTTCGCGTGTCCAGGTGAAGAGTCGGTGAACGACGCCAGCGCCGATTGCGCCTTGCATAGATTGATGTCAATATAGAAGCATGTCGATTCAAGAGGTTGAGCTGGTCATCGTCGGGTCCGGCCCTGCGGGGTTCACCGCTGCGATCTACGCGGCCCGTGCGAACCTGGCGCCCGTGGTGATCGCCGGCTCCGTGACGACCGGTGGCGCACTGATGACCACGACCGAGGTGGAGAACTTCCCCGGCTTCGTCGACCCGGTCAACGGCCCGGAACTGATGGAGTCGATGCGTCAGCAGGCCGAGCGCTTCGGTGCCCGCATCCTCCTCGATGACGCGATCCGCGTCGACCTCGAGGGACCGATCAAGGTCATCGAGACGGGTGCAGGGGAGGCCTTCCACGCCCGCGCGGTGATCCTCGCGATGGGGTCGGCGTACCGCAAGCTCGGCCTCGCGGACGAGGAGCGCCTCACGGGCCGCGGAGTGTCCTGGTGCGCCACCTGCGATGGGTTCTTCTTCCGCGAGCAGGAGATCCTCGTCGTCGGCGGAGGCGACTCCGCGATGGAGGAGGCCCTGTTCCTCACCCGCTTCGCCTCCAAGGTGACGATCGTGCACCGCCGCGACGAGTTCCGGGCATCGAAGATCATGGCGCAGCGCGTTCTCGACCACCCGAAGATCGAGGTCGCCTGGAACAGCGAAGTCGCACGCCTCAACGGCGCCGAGAAGCTCGAGTCCGTCACGCTTCGCGACACCGTCACCGGCGCCGAGCGCGACCTGCCCGCGACGGGGCTCTTCGTGGCCATCGGCCACGACCCCCGCTCCGAGCTCGTCACCGGAACGGTCGACACCGACGCCGCCGGCTTCGTACTCGTCGATCACCCCTCGACCCGCACGAACCTCTCCGGCGTCTTCGCCGCCGGCGACCTCGTCGACCACACCTACCGGCAGGCGATCACCGCCGCCGGCACAGGTTGCGCCGCAGCGCAGGACGCCCAGCACTTCCTCGCCGCCTTCGAGAACGCGACCGCGCCTCTGGACGCCCTGACCGAGACCGAGGAGGTCTTCGCATGAGCACGCTCACCGCCGTCACCGACGCGACGTTCCAGGACGAGGTCCTCGGCTCCGACCTCCCCGTCGTGGTGGATATCTGGGCCACCTGGTGCGGGCCGTGCCGGCAGGTCGCCCCGCTGCTCGAGCAGCTCGCTGCCGAGTACGAGGGGCGCGTGAAGATCGTCAAGGTCGACGCCGACCAGAACCCCGAGACAGTGATCGCCGCCGGCGTCACCTCCATCCCCACTCTCGGCTTCTACCGCGACGGCACACGCACGGACATCCTCATCGGCGCGCACCCGAAGCCTGTCATCGCCGAGAAGATCGAAGGACTGCTCGCATGACCACCGCAACCACCACCCCTGCCCGGGCCGCAACCCGGCGGCTCTCCACACTGGACAGGTGGCTGCCGCTGTGGATCGGGCTCGCCATGGTCGCGGGTCTGCTTCTGGGGCGGTTCGTGCCGGCGCTGTCGGATCTGCTCGGCCGGATGGAGGTCGGCGGCATCTCGGTGCCGATCGGGCTCGGACTGCTGGTGATGATGTACCCGGTGCTGGCGAAGGTCCGCTACGACCGGATCGCCGCCGTCACGGGAGACAAGAAGCTCCTGATCTCCTCGCTGGTGCTGAACTGGCTGGTCGGCCCGGCCGTGATGTTCGCATTGGCCTGGATCTTCCTGCCCGACCTGCCCGAGTACCGCACCGGACTGATCATCGTCGGGCTCGCCCGCTGCATCGCGATGGTCGTGATCTGGAACGACCTCGCCTGCGGCGACCGTGAGGCGACCGCCGTACTGGTCGCGATCAACTCGGTGTTCCAGGTGGTCGCGTTCTCGCTGCTGGGCTGGTTCTACCTGACCGTGCTGCCCGGGTGGCTCGGGCTGGACACCCAGGGGCTGGAGATCTCGGTCTGGCAGATCGCGCTGAACGTGCTCGTCTTCCTCGGCGTGCCGCTGGTCGCCGGCTTCGCGTCCCGGTGGATCGGCGAGCGGCGCCGCGGCCGCGACTGGTACGAGGAGAAGTTCCTGCCCGTGATCGGACCGTGGGCGCTGTACGGGCTGCTGTTCACCATCGTGCTGCTGTTCGCTCTGCAAGGAAAGCAGGTGACGTCCCATCCCCTGGATGTCGCGCGCATCGCCATCCCGCTGCTGGCGTACTTCGCGATCATGTGGTTCACCGGCATCCTCACCGGCAAGGCACTCGGGCTGAACTATGCCCGCTCCACCTCGCTGGCCTTCACTGCAGCGGGCAACAACTTCGAACTCGCGATCGCCGTCGCCATCGGCACCTTCGGCGCCGCCTCCGGCCAGGCCCTCGCCGGCGTGGTCGGCCCGCTCATCGAAGTGCCCGTCCTGGTCGGGCTCGTCTACGTCTCACTCTGGGCGGCCCGAGCCTGGTTCCACACCGATCCGTACACCGGCGAAAGGATCACCTCATGAACCTCACCCTCACCGGCACGGCCGACGCCTGCAGCCCGGTCGCCACGCACGCCATCGGCCAGGAGGCCGCCGGCACGGTGGCCGCGACCCTGAAGGCACTCGCCGACCCGCTGCGACTGCGGATGCTCTCTGCGATCGCCTCGGACCCGCGCGGCGAGTCCTGCGTCTGCGACCTCGCCGAGCTCGCAGACGTGTCACAGCCGACCGTGTCGCACCACCTGAAGGTGCTCAAGGACGTCGACGTGCTCACCTCGGAACGCCGCGGGACATGGGTCTGGTATCGCATCAACCCGAGCCGCCGCAGCGCCGTCACCGCCCTGCTGGACTCCTTCGCCCCGGCGACCATGACGGCGCCCAGCGAGGACGGGAACAGCGAAGATCGCGACATCCGCCCAGACTTCGACATCCGGATCACCCACCTCGCCGACGAACTCGCCGCCGAGATCCCCGAGCTCGCCCCGGAGACTGTGCTGAGCATCGTGCGTGAGTCCTACACGTCGCTGGCCCGTACCGCGAAAGTCACCGGCGCGCTCGTCCCTCTCACCGAACGCTTCGCCAGGCAACGACTCGCAGACATCACCAGAGACCGCAACCACTCCGTCCCGCAAGTGCTCTTCGTCTGCGTCGCCAACGCCGGCCGCTCCCAGCTCGCCGCGGCCCTGGTCAACCAGATCGCCGGCGGCAAAGTCATCGCCCGCTCCGCCGGATCCAGCCCCGCCGAGATCATCCACCCCCACGTGCGCTCGATCCTCGCCGAGATCGAAGGCGATGCCGCGGCCGCGCGCTTCCCGAAGCCCCTCACCGATGACGCCGTCCGCGCCGCCGACGTCGTCATCACCATGGGCTGCGGCGACGTCTGCCCCATCATCCCCGGGGTTCGCTACGACGACTGGGCGGTCGGGGACCCCGCCCTCGCCTCGCGCGAAGGCGTCGAAGCCATCCGTGACGACATCGAAGGCCGCGTCCGTGCCCTCGTCAACGAACTCATCCACTGACCCATCCCTCACAGGAGCCACCATGATCGACACCACCGCACCCAAGCCCTCCGTCCTCTTCGTCTGCGTACACAACGCCGGCCGCTCGCAGATGGCCGCCGGATTCCTGCGCGACCGCGCAGGCGATCGCATCGAAGTGCGTTCCGCCGGGTCCATGCCAGCCGACCAGATCAACCCCGTCGCCGTCGAGGCCATGGGCGAGCTCGGGATCGACATCACCGCCGAGCAGCCCAAGGTCCTCACCACCGAAGCGGTGCAGGCCTCCGACGTCGTCATCACCATGGGCTGCGGCGATGCGTGCCCGTTCTTCCCCGGCAAGCGCTACGAGGACTGGAAGCTCGACGACCCGGCCGGGCAGGGCATCGACGCCGTCCGTCCGATCCGCGACGAGATCCGCACCCGCATCGAACAGTTGGTCAGCGAACTCGTCTGAGCGACTCCGATTGCCGTGCACTGTCCCCGGGACCTCGTCTCTCCGTCGACAGCCTCCTTGCCTCGTAAGTTCAGCAAGCACTGTATAATCAGTGCATGCTGACTATTGCTTCTCGCCTCGACGTCATGAACCGGCTCGGCCGGGCCATGGCGGACCCGACGCGTTCCCGGATCCTGATGACCTTGCTCGGCGGCCCGAGCTATCCGGCCGTGCTGTCGCGCGAGTTGGAGCTGACCCGCTCGAACGTCTCGAACCACCTGACCTGTCTGCGCGACTGCGGCATCGTGGTCGCCGAGCCTGAGGGGCGGCAGACGCGCTACGAGATCGCCGACCCGCACCTCGCGGCGGCGCTCACCGCACTGGTGGACGTGACGCTTGCTGTCGACGAGCACGCTCCCTGCGTGGACTCTTCGTGCACCGTGCCGGGCTGCTGCGGGACGGGAGCAGGCGAGTGAGCGCGGCGTGCGGCTGCGAGCACGACGAGCCCGAGACTGTCATAGGCGATGAAGCCGAGGAGGCGGAGCGCCCCTGGTGGCGGGACCGCGGGATCATGGTCCCGGTCTTCTCCGGCGTCGCCTTCCTCACCGGCCTGGCGCTGGAGTGGTCCGGGATGGAGATCCCGGCACTGGTGGCGTTCTGGATCGGTCTGCTGCTGGGCGCGTCGACGTTCACCCCGGGCGCGATCCGGAAGCTGTTCAAGGGCAAGCTCGGCATCGGCCTGCTGATGACCATCAGCGCCGTCGGCGCGGTGATCCTCGGCTACGTCGAGGAGGCCGCCGCCCTGGCGTTCCTGTACTCGATCGCCGAGGCGCTGGAGGACAAGGCGATGGACCGTGCTCGCGGCGGGCTCCGGGCGCTGCTCAAGCTCGTCCCGGAGACCGCGACCGTCCGCCGCGACGGCGTCTCGGTGGAGGTCGCCGCGAAGGACCTGGCTGTCGGTCAGTTGATGCTGGTGCGGCCGGGCGAGCGGATCGCGACCGACGGCGTCGTCCGCACGGGACGTTCCAGCCTGGATACGTCCGCGATCACGGGGGAGTCGATCCCGGTCGAGGTCGAGCCCGGCGATGCCGTGTCGGCGGGTGCGATCAACACCGCGGGGGCGCTGGAGGTCGAGACGACCGCGGCCGGCACGGACAACTCGCTGACCACGATCGTCGACCTGGTGGAGAAGGCGCAGGCGGAGAAGGGAGACCGCGCCCGTCTCGCCGACCGCATTGCCCGCCCGCTCGTGCCCGGCGTGCTGATCCTCGCCGCTCTCGTCGCGATCATCGGGTCGCTGCTCGGCGACCCGGAGCTGTGGATCACCCGCGCACTCGTCGTGCTGGTCGCGGCATCGCCCTGCGCGCTGGCGATCTCGGTCCCGCTGACCGTGGTGGCCGCCATCGGGTCGGCGAGCAAGTTCGGCGTGATCATCAAGTCCGGGGCCGTGTTCGAGCGGTTCGGCGTGATCCGCCACGTCGCGGTCGACAAGACCGGCACCCTGACCCGCAACGAGCCCGCCGTCACCGCGGTGCTCACCGCCGACGGCGTGACCGAGGCGCAGGCGCTGGCGTGGGCGGCGTCGTTGGAGCAGCACAGCACCCACCCCCTCGCGGCCGCGATCACCGCTGCAGCGCCTGAGGCCCCTGCAGCCGAGGGCGTGACCGAGCAGGCAGGTCACGGCATCGAAGGCGAGCTCGACGGCGCGCGGATCACGGTCGGCAGCCCGCGTTGGCTCGACGCCGGATTCCTCGGCGACCAGGTCGCGGGGCTGGAGGAGCAGGGCATGACGGTCGTGATCGTCCACCGCGACGGCGAGCCGGTCGCCGCGATCGGCGTCCGCGACGAGCTGCGCCCGGAGGTCCCCGAGGTCGTCCGTACCCTCGCCGCGCAGGGCATCGGGGTCACGATGCTCACCGGCGACAACGCTCGCACCGCCCGCGCCCTCGCCGCCCAAGCGGGGATCGAGGACGTCCGCGCCGAACTGCGCCCGGAGGACAAGGCCGCTGCGATCGCAGAGCTCGGTGCGAAGGGCTCGGTCGCGATGATCGGCGACGGCATCAACGACGCCCCCGCCCTGGCCGCTGCCGATATCGGCATCGCGATGGGCGCGACCGGCTCCGATGCCGCGATCGAGTCCGCCGACGTGGCCTTCACCGGCCACGACCTGCGGCTGCTGCCGCGCGCGTTCGACCACGCCCGCCGCGGACGGCACATCATCAACCAGAACATCATCCTGTCGCTGCTGATCATCAGCGCCCTGCTCCCGCTCGCCCTCTTCGGCGTCCTCGGCCTCGCCGCCGTGGTGCTCGTGCACGAGATCGCCGAGGTCGTCGTGATCCTCAACGGTCTGCGCGCCGCCCGGACCCGGAAGACCATCGCGTGACCGTGCAGGACGTCGCCGCGACAGTCGGCGAAGACCGTACGGGCCCACGGCCGCAGGCGAGGAGAGCCCTTGGCTTCACCTTGGTCGTGGCCGTGCTCGCTGTGGTGCTCGACCAGGCCTCGAAGGCCCTCGCCGTGGCACAGCTGGCCCCGGGGGAACGGATCCCGCTGGTCGGGGACCTGTTCGGCCTGTCCCTGGTCTACAACCCCGGAGCCGCGTTCTCGCTCGGCTCCGGGGCCACCTGGATCATCACCCTCATCGGCGTACTCGCCTCCGCCGCGGTGGTCATCTTCGCCATTCGGCTGCGCGGTGCCCGCTGGGGCCTCGCGCTGGGGCTGGTCCTCGGCGGCGCGGTCGGCAACCTCATCGACCGAATCATGAACCCGCCCGCGTTCGGCCGCGGCCACGTCACCGACTTCCTCGCCTACGGCGACCTCTTCGTCGGGAACGTCGCCGACGTCTTCGTCGTGATTGGGGTCGGACTCGTCTGCCTGAACCTCCTCCTGCCGAACGCTCGCACGATGACCAACAGCGAGAGAACGGAAAGCGCCTCGTGAAAGTGGAATTGCTGCACATCGTCGACTGCCCCAACACGGACATCGCCGAAGCCAACGCACGCGCGGCGCTCGACGCTCTCGGGCTCGGGGGCGTCGCCGTCGAGCTGGTGACGATCCACACCGAGGCCGAAGCGGCAAGCCTCGGGTTCGGAGGATCGCCCACGCTCCTGGCCGACGGCGTCGACCTATTCCCGACATCTCCTGTACAGGCACTTGCGTGCCGCGTCTACACAACGGAGAACGGGTTCGCTGGGGCACCAACCACGTCCCAGATCGAACGGGCGATCCGAGCATTGCCCGAGCAGGCGTAACCGGCGGACACGATCATCACCTGGTCAACATGGAGCCCACCAAGCCGTGGTGCGAATACTGCCTCCCGAAATACTGCTCTCCACCGACAGATGCGAAGTAGTGAAGCAAGAGAGTCGCGCCAGCCTCCTCGTAGCCTCCTTTGAAGCTTCCGAACGCGAGGGGCAGAACTTCGCTACCCAGGTTCCATAGCGGCTTCCATGTTGAAGATAGGGCGACGTCTACCGCCTCGTCCGGCTGGGCGACTTCAATCGCAACTGGAGACCCCGCGCGCAGATCAGCCGCCAGGCTCCGTTGCGCCTCCGTTTTCCATCTGAAGGATTCGGTCAAATCCGCGCGAGCTATCGCATGACGGAGCATTAGCTCGCGCACCGCATCTGGCGTCGCTCCGCGAAACACGTAGAGCGCTTGCCACGGATCTCCGACCAGCGTTGTTCCGATGCCTGACTGCAGCATGAGTTCCACCACGCGAAGGTCCAGTTCGTTCGCGTCAAAGACCTCATCCACAATGACCGAACGAAATGACTCGGCAAGGCGCCGACGGATGCGATCCTGACAATCTGGCCGATCGAGCGCCAAAGCCATGACCGCCCGAACATCGTCGCGAGTGCAAGCTCCAGCACGTAACAGGGGCACGACGATCGACCCCGGCACTCGCTGACGGCTTGTTCCCTCGAACTGCACTTGTGCCACGAGCGCATCTCCGTCGGCGACTAACGCATACCCGACGGATGTCCATGCCTGCTGGGCCAGCGCGGCCCACGAGTCGAACACTTGGAGCTCAGTCGCGCCGCCCGGCCAGAGGATGAGGCCGCCCTCAAGTAGGTCGTGAGGGCGTGAGGAACGAATCGGTGACAACTGATCGTTAGTGCCGGGAGGCGCTGACGGGAAGGATGTCATCATGCCCGGTCCCTATCCGCAAGAGTTCCGCGAAGACGTTGTCGCGGTCGCCCGGCGCCGCGAGAGCGGCGTCACCATCAAACAGGTCGCCACTGACTTCGGTATCAGCGAAGCGACGCTGCAGAACTGGCTCCGCCAGGCCGACGTCGAGGAGGGCAACCGCCCCGGCCAGACCGCCGCGGACGCCGCCGAGGCACGCGAGTTGAAGAAGCGGATCCGCTTGCTCGAGCAGGAAAACGAGGTGCTCAGGAAGGCCGCGGCGTATCTGTCGCAGGCGAACCTGAAACTCGGTGGCTCCCCAAAATGACGTACCCGCTCGTTGCTGAGCTCGCCGAATCGGGGATCCCCGTGACGGTGTCGTGCCGGGTTCTCAAGCTCGCCCGTCAGCCCTACTACCGCTGGCGAAACGACCCTGTCCGCAGCGCCGATGTGCTCCGTGCGTATCGGCTCAACGCGCTCCGCGACGCGCACGTTGAGGACCCGACGTTCGGCTACCGCTACCTGGCTGACGAGGCCCGCCGCGCAGGGTGGCGGATGAGCCGGCGCACGGCGTGGAAGCTGTGTTCTCAGGCCGGGATCCTCTCATCCGCGCAGCGCCGCCGGCGCGGGAAGGGCAAGAAGGCCGGGCCGCCGGTGTTCGATGATCACGTGCAGAGGCAGTTCCACGCCGACGCCCCGAACCGGGTCTGGCTCACGGATATCACGGAGCATTGGACGAGCGAAGGCAAGCTCTACTGCTGCGCGATCAAGGACGTCCATTCGAACAGGATCGTCGGCTACTCGATCAGGGACCGCATGACGGCGAAGCTCGCCGTCGACGCGCTCCGCAATGCCGTCACTCGCCGTGGTGACGTCGCCGGCTGCATCCTGCACGCCGATAGGGGCAGCCAGTTTCGAAGCCGAGTGATGGCCCGCGAACTGCGCCGCCACGACATGGTCGGATCGATGGGCCGCGTCGGCGCGGCCGGAGACAACGCCGCCATGGAAAGCTTCTGGTCGCTCGTCCAAACGAACGTGCTCAACCAGCAGCGGTGGACGACCCGGCAGGAGCTGCGCCTCGCGATCGTCGTCTGGATTGAGCGGAAGTATCACCGGCAGCGAGCCCAAGACGCGCTCGGCGGGTTGACGCCCATCGAGTTCGAAGCCAAGCTGACCGAGCCGCTCACCATCGCGGCCTAAACCGCACCTGTCACCAGTTCGTTCCTCACGCCCTGAAGTAAATCGAGCAGCAGTTTGTCTAGGGTTTCAATACGGTTGGGCCAACGCAGACAGGTGGGGCCCCATAGCATCCGCACACGACGGCTCAACTCCGCCGTGGCGGCTCGCGTAAAACTAAGCGCCAAAACACCGCGGTCCTCACTGGCGCGAAATCGAAGCACGCCAAAGCGTGCCGCGGAAACCATCGTCTTGCCAGACCCGGGTCCCGCTTCAATGTAGATGCTGCTCGCCGAAGTGCCGCGCGCAGCCGCGGTGGCCTGTGAACTCGTCAGTTCTCGCGCGAGCCTCGATCGACGTCGCCGCCGCGGGGTCGGCGTTTCTGCCATGGCCACTAGGAGTCGGTCTCGTCAGCGAAGGCGACCGGAGGCGTGCCGCCGGGCCCAACGTAGAGGAAGTCGAGTGCTCTCTCGATAGCACCTGGCACATGCACCGTTTCACCTCTGCGCAGTGCTGACCGGATCTCCGCGGCCATCTCGAGAGAGAACTCGCCTTTACGACGTGCAGCCGGGCCGGCACTGGTCGCCGGGCTGACTTCGGTCGCAGCTCGAGCTCCCCGAAAGAGCGCCTCGACGCTTGCGTCTGTGACTGGGCTGGCGGCCGGCAGCTCCATTCGTCCCAGCACTCGGCTGACCAAGGCTTCGTTACCAACTGTGATGGCCGGTTCGAGTGTCGGATGCGATTGCTCCACCTGAACAACCCCGTGGTCGTAGCGCGCAAGCCAGCTGGGCGGCGCCGGGGTATCTGTCGGCGCCAGATCGCTGTCTCTAAGCACGGCAAGCCGGCCGACGAGCTCATGACCGGGCGAGGCAAGGAATTCGACCGGCCACTGGCCGACCTTTGCGCCGATCGGCACGATGCTCAATGCGTGAACAAATGCCCGCTTCTCTGCATCACTCGCGCTCCAAGCGAGTCCGAACTCGCGGACGAGCGCGGCGTCGGTGACTCCTTCGACTAACAGCACCCGGGAGGAGAACAGGGCGGACGATCTTGCGGCGTCGAAGTGGAGCGCTACGCGTTGCAAGATGCGACTCCGATCATGGAACGGCACCTCAGCGATTGTTCGGCAGACCCGCGCTCCGTCCGCGCCCTTGCGAAGAACCACAAGCTCCTCCGGCGCAGTGCTTGTGATGATGTCGGGGGCGTGCGAGGTCAGGATGATCTGAAGCTCGGGCCGCGCGCGCACCTGGTCCCTGAGGTAGCGGACAAGCGCCTGCTGGAGCTGAGGGTGGAGATGCGCTTCAGGCTCTTCGATTACGACCGTGGCGTGGAAGGGGTCGGTCGAGAAGAGGGAGTCCTCTTCACTTTCGCGCTCCGCGTCTGCCTGATCGAGGTAGTCCCGGACATCGGTGTCACCCTCGTCCGCCTCAATAGATGACTCGGGAGTCGTGGGTTGGGATCCTGTGGTTGGGATGGCCGCCAAGATGATCGCGATGTGGAGGAGATTGACGTATCCAAGTGCCGTGACATCGAGCGGTAGCGCATGTTCTCGACCTTCGATGACGCCCAGCATCAGCTGGAGAACCCGCGCCAAGTAAGCGTCGTCGACTGCTTGACCCCGGATATACGGCCAAGACCGTTCGACTCCCGACGTCAGCGCGTGGAGGTGCGTAGTCACCACGCGCTCGAGCGATTGAAGGATGGTGTCATTGGCTAGCCCCTCCAGCAAATGCCCCGCCCGAGCGCGCAACCCAGTGAGATCTCGACCGCTGCCTCGTGCCTGCTGTTGTGCCCGGAGGAGCTCTATCAACACGCGAACTTCTCGCCTGGCGAGTTCGTCGAGCGGATTCCTCGATGCTGGCAAGAAGATCAGCCGCACGGCATCTTGAAACTCACTTCGCGTCTCCTGAGCAGACCGGACTGATCCGAGATCCCGGCTGAGAGATCGAGTCCACGTCGCGGCCGCCGTGTCGGCGGAACGACGCCCGGTCTGCGTCATGATTTGCTCACCGAGTCGGCCCTCCACCTGTCCGGCGCGCTCGAAGTAGTAATCGATCTCGATAAGACGATCACCCGAGCGAGTGCTGCGGCACTCGGACGACCAATTCGAGGGAAGACCCGAGAGTGACCCAGGTAGGCCGCCTCCGCGAACGTTGTCTTGCCGGACGAGTTGGCACCGAGGACTACGGAGAACCTTCCGGGAAGTACCACCTCCACGGGGTTGTCGGCGCCCGACCTGTATCCAGAAACTCGCAACCGACGCAGGTACACACATCCTCCTGTCTCGGGGCTCGGTGCTCCTCTCCCCGGAGCCGATCGTAAGGGACAGTCGTGTTTTCCGCGCTCGAATTGGCCCCGCGGGCGAACCAGTGTCTGGCTAGCGCTTGCGCGAGTGAGGGTGAGCTATCGGAGATGCCCGCCTCGCCACCGAGGAGTACCTGCGCGAGGCGTTGGGAAGGTTGACGTGGCGACCCACTTCTCAATCCCCACAGGTTCTGCCCGACATCCCGACGCCCAGTAATGACGAGCTTCGGCCGCTTCTCTAGCCGTCTGGCACCATCCGACACGTCTTTGACGACATCGGCGACCAAATTTTTCTGCAACTTCTATACGCGTACCCTGTCGAGAACGTGTCGGGCGGTCATCTTCCGCGTGAATTCGCGGCTCGGGGGCCGATCGAATTACATGTATGTAGTTCGTGGGGGACGATCTCTCCACAGAATCTGCTCTCTAAGCCCCCTGAGTGGCCGTCTACGCGACGTTTCATCACAACTTGTCCACATACCTATCCACACGTTCGTTAGACCGTTGTCGGAGCGTGTGCTTAGAGTTGGAGGGCAAGCAAGAAGCCCCGATCGCTGAACTCGAGCGGGGCTCGGAAGTTGCAGCAGATCGGGGCTGGGGTGTCTGGGTAGGACTCCTCGACTCTAGAGGCCCAGGTGGTCTCGACCAAACGCCGGGCGGCTCGCCTGGCCGGAGGGGATCTGCTTCCCTACGCGCAGGAAGGAAGCATCATGGCGAAGGCATCGTCACGGTCGTCCGGGAAGCCCTCGAAGGCCTCGCTGAGCAAGGCGGGACGGACGCTCGCGTCCAACTCGTCGAGCAAGCCGGCCAAGGCGAAGGCCGGCTCGACGCTCGGCAAGGGCTAAGACCCATGGGGCCAGCTGGACTTCGTTCCGGCTGGCCCTCCCTGCCCACGCTTCACGTGACAAGGCGCGTCGTGGTTCGCCTTCACTCTCGCGGCTATCGCCCACCCGAGGGGCGAGAAAGCAGCACCATCATGAGTAGTTCCTTCTCCTTCAACGAAGACGCCTTCCGCAAGATCGCCGAGGAAGCCGTCACCAACGTGGCCGCGGAGCAGACCCGCGACCTCGAGCGTCTCCGCAAGCAATACGCCGGTCGCCCGGTCGCAGAGATCAAGCCTGCGCTGCAGGCGCTGTTCGCCGCGTACGACGGCTCGATCACCGACCCGGAGCTGTCGGACTGGGCGCAACTGATCTCAGACAACACCCGGATCGAGATGGCTCCCGCGCCGATCGATTGGAGCCGCTGATGGGCGGCATCGATCCCGAGTACCTCAAGCACCAGTACCTTTACGTCCCGTGGGTCGATCACAGCAAGGTGGACACGGTCGAGGGGGGCAAGGCGATCGGGCTCTACGTTGCGCAGCACTACAAGGCGCGTCCGACGATTCTCTGCCCGTTGAAGTCGAACGCGGCATATCACGACGAGTTCAACAAGCTGACAGTCGTCACCGAGCGCTCCGGTTTCGTCGGGGAAAACGGTGTCGTGATCGCCTGGTGCCCAACCCACAAGGTCATGCAGAAGCTACACGGCCGCCAGAACATCGTCGTGCTCGTCGAGTGGCCAAGCGAGCGCTTCGACGCCTGGGCGAAGCTGATGGGCGCTTACAACGTCGTCACCGGCGAGGTCATGAGCGCGGGCTTGTCTGAACCCGGTCTCAAGGCGCTAGAGGGCATCGTCTGGGAGGGGTACAACGGTTGGCACGACTCCATCGCCGAAACCCTGACCACTGCGCACCTCAAGGAGCTCGCGGCGCTCGGCGAGTATGACCGCGCCATCGTTCTCGAGTACGCCGCGCAGCACCGCGGGGAGACCAGCATTCAGCGACTCGAGAAGATCCTCAACCGTTTCGAGCGCGGACTGACGGCTGCGTAGGCCTCGAATACGCCAGAGAGCCCCGGAACGTGAACCGCTCCGGGGCTCTCTGCTGAGCCGTTAGTGGAACGCGGCGAAGCGGGCGCGGTTACGCCCGCAACGTGCCTCTATCGTGCACTGTCCGTATGGGGATCGACGTGCTCCCCGGGATCGGGATCAAACAGACGGACGCCGCTTGATCCAGGAGATGGCCTTCCTTGACGGGACTGGTGTGTCGCGCATGTCCTGGAGCGAGATCGGCCGCCGTACCGGGTTCAAGCGGTGAAACTGTCGTAGACGCTCTCCCAGACTTAGCTTTTTCCAGTCAGGGCCGCCGACAACGAGATCGTCGCCTGGCAACAGGATCAGCGGTCCGACTTCGTCCTCTCCAAGCTCTCGCAATACGACCGTGCATGCTCGTTGCTCGGCGACTGCCCCGCTGGGAAGCTCCAACGTCGTATCGACGATCACATACTGGCGTTGCAATGAGACCGGGTTTCCTTGCGCGTCCTTCGAAGCGATCGTTACCGGGATCGTGAAGCTCCCTGGCGCGCCAGGGCTTGTAATGGTCAGCGACCCATCGTTCGCGGCACACGTCAGCGCTACCCATGTCCGAAAGTTGTAGCCCGTTGGGGTGAGGCCGCCACCGACCGGAATGCGGACCTCAACGTCAAGGATGAGCTGGTGTGGGCCAGCCTCGAGGATTTGGTGTGGCCCGACGAAGAAGGAGATTTGAGGTTCGGTCAGTGCGAAGGCGTCTGCGGTGATCGAGACCGTGGTGCGCGACAGTACACGCTCAAGTTCGATCGTGCGTCGGTCGCACGACGCGCCGCCAAAGTACACAGCGATCTCTCCTGAGGGGGTGCGGCTGATCTCGGTGCGGTCCGTCGTCTCCGATACCACTTGGACCGCGCCGGGCTGCAGCTGTCGACCGATGAGCACTTCAGCAGAGTCGCCATCGGAAGACAACACCCGGACGCCGATGTGTCCATCACTCCACTCGCGCGCCGCCGAGTCTTCACTGATCAGGTGTTCTTCGGCTGCGCGACGGAGCTTGGGGTTCTTGTAGCCGTCACCATACTGGGGCATCGCGGGAATGTCGCGGACTCGCTGAATCAGCACGCCAGGGCGTGCGGGTTGCGAGCCTCCGGCGCCGACATTCTGGTCCCACCCTGAGGTGGGACGGTA
>NZ_BKAH01000019.1 GCF_007992455.1 Microbacterium saccharophilum
GTACTCGACGGTGAGGTAGTCGGTCCCGGTGTGATCCGGAATCGCTAGCACCGACACCCCCGGCAATGAAGGCCGCACGAGCGTCACTGTCTCGAGCGTGGTGTCAGCAGGCAACACCTTGACGAACGGGTGCGGGTGATCGGGCGCTACGAACCGGGGCTCGTCTGGTCTAATGAAGCCGGGCGCCGTCGCCCAGGTTGCCACAGGTGACGGTGCAGGACCCCCGAACCTCCACAGTGGCGAAGTTGGTGGGATTCCCGACAGCGGATCGGGTGTCAAGGGAATGACCGGTGCATGTCCACCCCAGCTCTCGGCCGACATTAGACAGTGCGCACTTCCGTACTCGCCGTCAGGGTATGTCGCGGTTGCCGAGGAGGCGCGGAAGGAGTGCTGATAGCCCATCGCATGCGCCACTTCGTGGGCTATAAAGCTCCAGGTGCGTTGTTCGTCGAGGATTGCCGCGTTACGGATGGAACCTACGAACAAGCTTTGAGCCCCGGCATCAACGGCTCCATCCAGCACCACGAAAGCCACACCGTCATGATCTGTAATCGTCAGGCCGAGATGCTCTCGGGCAAGCACGAGGCATGCCTCAATGGCGACCGAACGCGATGCCCGAGTGACCGTATCCACGAAGAGGGTGTCCTCGACGCGCACGACGTCGTGGACGTCTACATAAAGACGGACAAACCCCGCTGAGACGTCGGAGAAGAACCGAGGAAGTCCGAACGGATTCTGCGGATCAAAGAGCCAACGGACGGCGTGGTCGCTCCAACTCGTGACTGCCTGCACACCCCGCCGCTTCACCCGGATCGGGTACACCATCAAACGAGGAGCCCACTCCTGCACGCGACCATTATGTCGGCTGTCGCGAAGCGCACGCTAGCGTCATGCTCGCCCGGATACGGACCGGTCATCGCACGGCCGCAGGTCTGGCAATGCGTCTTGGAGACGCCAAGAGCTGGGTAACGTGAGCGCATGAACGAAGAGCGCAACAACCTGCTTATGCGCCGAGAGATTCTCCGCGGTTACGTCACTGTCCTTGAGCGTGCTGGTGAGCTGCTACAGGTCTGCGCCAGCGTCGACAGTGATGCTGCAGCAGCAGGGTCAGCGATCGCCGAAGCTTTCGGGGTCAGTGACACAGCATCCGACGCGATCCTCCATTTGCAAGTACGAAGATTCACACCTACGGCTCTCGAAGAGATCCGAAACGAGTTGGACGACCTCGAACGTCTCCTGCGCCAAACCGACAGCGCGTAGGAGGACCGGCAAATGATGCGGGTCGAGAGTTGGAGTTGATTGAGGACAGGCGTCGGCCGTCGGGCCAGTTGTCGCGTATCGGTACACCTACGTGGGAGGTTTTCACCGAAGCCGACACCAGGCGCGCCCTGCCTCGTTCATCATAGAGATGATCTGGAACGCATGGCTCAGGCACGTGGAGGCACTCCACATTGATCGAACACTTGACAGGCTGACGGTGTGCGCAGGTCCGCGTGTGGCACCATCGGTTTCCAGGTGATACCACGAGCGAGGCGACGGCCCTTGAGACTGCTCCGCTTCCAGTGAGCTCACGCCGTTCGTGCCCACGAGCAGCGCTACCAGTCGCCCTCCTGCTCCCGCTGCTCGACGTCGCCCAGTCGGGACTCGAGGAGGTCGATCACCTTGCCGCACCACCGCTTGGCACCGTCAGACAGACCGGGTTGAGCAAGCCATCGCTTCACCTGAGCGACCTGGCCCCGTATTCGTATGGATTCGTCGCCGGTCCAGCCACCCGAAATGAACTCACCGATGAGTGGTGAGGTTATGGCGTCATCGTCCCCGAACCGAGCGAGAAGAAATGCCGCTGGCGCGCTCAGCATCTCGTCGCCCACCGATGCGACGGAAGCAACCACACGAGCGCGCTCCTTGGAATCGCCGACCCACCCTTCGAGGACACTGAGATCGACGACGTCCGCGAGCCAGCCCCGCAGAGCGAACGAGAGCTTGAACGAACTGCGCGACTCCAAGCGATCCATGAGGTCAACCCACGCTTCGGGACCGGCCGCTTGAATCGAGCGCGCAAACAGACTCCGCTCTTCGGATCGCGAGTAGATCCTGACCGCATCCCTCTCCACGAGCTGGACGATGGTGTCGACGAGCTGCCGCGGTCTGCGGTCAAGTTGTCGCTCTGCGAGCTTCTTCCAGTCATACCGCTGCTGCCCTACGTCCGGGAAGTCGACTCGCATGGCTACGACATCACCGATGAGATCTTCGAGATCGGCAGATAGGTCGGAGCGGACGTGAATCGCGAAGGCAATGAAGTCGACGAGCGCACTGTAATCCGCTTGCGTCTCGACTCTCTTCAACCAGTCTTGGATGTACTGTCGCAGGAGCGCCTCGTCGCTCTCCTCGCGGAGCCAGTAGAACACCGCGCGTGCGCCGTCAGCGACGGAAACATCCGGAAGATACTCCGCAATCCGCTCTCCCGCTCGCGCCGTGCGCGGCCCCTGGGTGGTGAGCCTGAGCTTGGTTGCGTGGTCCACTTCCATGCCGTCGACGAAATCGTCGTAGGCCCCTAGCCTGAGCTCTTCCTTTGCCAGCAAGTATCCCGTGAGGGCTCTCGAGTTCGAACCTCCAAACGACTCGATCAAGAACTGCTCGTCACGCTCGTTCGCTACGCCGAGACGTCCGATCGCTGCACCGACGTTGAAATCTGTCGGAATCTCCTTCGACAGGGCGTCGATCAGGGAAGCCGTAGCTTCCCCCGGCGTCATGCCGCTCAGAGCCTCGAGCAGGTCTGCTTCGATGTCCGTGTTCCGACGATCCCATGGGGAGGCGTGAGTGATCACCCAGAGTCGGTCGGCGACAGATTCATTGGGGAGTGCCGCGACCATCGCGTCGATGTCTTCCGCGTGCTTGCGTTCGTCCTCCGTGCGGTCGTAGAGCGAACTGAGATCCGCGAGCTCGGCGCGCGCGAGCCGGAGCTGCGCGGCGGGCAGCGATGCAAGGGCCGCAGCGAGATGTTCCTGCACAGCAGGAATGCCGAGCGCGCCATGGATGGCGCCGGTGAGGGACTTGACTGCCTCCTCGGCAACGGCCGAATTCAGATCGTCGGCCAGCGTTCTCAGCAGGTCGATCATCGCGCTTCTGTACGCCCAGACCTCTCCCCATGTCTTGGGCGCGCCCCGAGGTTCGACAACGACGCCGCCCTGGAGTTCACCGGACACCACCGTCGACTCATGACTCTCCAGCGCGCGACCAGCCGCGCTTACGACGAGCGAACGGACTTGCGAGTCCTCAGACGCGAGCTTCCCGCGAAGGTAGGCGAGTCGAGCCTCTGGCGACGCCGACGTCGCAGGAAGCATCGTGCCGAAGAGCTCCACCCACACACCGGTCGAGTTGTTGGAGAAGGTTTCGTTCTCGGCAAGGGCAAGCAGCAGTAGCGAGTCGGCCGCCTCTGAGAAGGTCTCCGAGTGCCACACCAGTTTCTGGAGCGACCAGATGAGGGGCCGCCTCGCTCCGCTTGCAGCCAGCAGCTCAGCCTTGGTTACGCTCCCGAGCAGGTAGGAGATCCGCCTGGACACGCGCCCCGGGGAGAGCACTGCCAGGTGCTCGATGAGGCTGCCCCTGCGATCGGCGGCGACCGCCTCAAGCGAACTAAGCGGGCCGCTCTCCCCCAGCATCTTGTCGACCACAGCGCGGGGCAGGGAAGCATCGCCAATCTCGGCGGCCCGCGCAAACAGTCGCTCGATCAGGTCGTCGGTCAGTTCAGGGATCAAGTCCGTCACAATGCGTGATCCGAACTCAGTCCACCCATTTGAGGCCAGGTAGATCGAAACGGGGCTCGGTCCGACACTGCGATAGCGCCCCTGCGAAGAGAGAAGACCCTTCGCCGCGAGTTCAGCGGCCGCGGCCCTTAGGTCGCCTTCAGGGATGGCGAGGGCGGCGCTCACCGTGCGCACCTCCGACGCTAGATCGCCGTCGAAGCCAAGCCGACTAAACAGGGCCAGGGCGGAGGATGCTAGAAAAAGTGCACCACCGGGGAGTTCATCTGCGATGAATTGCCGGATGTCGGCGGGGTCAACGAGCTGACCGGCAAAGCCCGGGCGCTGCGCGATCAGCGCCTTCGCGCACTTCAACGCGTAGTCGATGTTGCCGGCCGATACCTCGACGATCACGCGCGTCGCTTCGGGCCACAGCGTGGGCATGTTCTCTTGGAGAAGCTTCGACAGCGGCTCGTCATCGAACGCCTTGACAAGGAGTGTCGCCGCTCGGGGAGCACGTTGAGAGGGCTCGCTGATTGTCACCAGGCGGATCCTCGTGCCGGTCTGCAGCATGCCCGCGAAGACATCGTGCCGTTTGGCATCGCACTCGTCGATCACGACGACAGCTGAGCGACCTTGAGTTTGAAGATGATTCAGTACCGCAGGCGGAAACTGGTCTTCGCTCGGAACGTAGACGACCAGCGCCTCGTTTGGCTGATCGCGAAGTGCTTCCATCACCATTCGTGTTTTGCCGAGGCCGCTCACGCCCTCGACGTGGACTCCGGACTCGTCCCCCGACTGGATAGCCTCGCGCAGGTCTTCGATCTGCTTGTCGCGCGCTTCTGACGGCACCCATGTCGTCGTGTGCGAGACGGAGTCAGACCACTCGCCGAAGGTCTGGCCGATCGTCCCCATGCCTCTAATGGACGGGCTACTTGCCACAGCAGGAAACTCCTCAGCCCACCGTGCGAGCGAGTCTCCTGCGAGCACCTCGATCATGCCCGCCACGACCGTCACTCCGAGAGCCCGCGCAACCTTCTCCAAACGCGCTTTGCGTGTGGCGATGAGATTCGGGGCGAGTGACTTTCCAAGCACCAGACGGTATGAACCGCCGGACTTCAGAGTCGCGACGGCTGCGGTCGCGCCACGCAGCTCCATTTCGCAAGCAGCTGGCGGAAGATCACCCGCTTTGAACTGCCACGCAGAATCTCCCGCCGGTAGCCAACTTGTCGAGGTGGAGTTGCTAAGCCCGGCATCGACGCCTCCATCAGCAGCGTTCGTTCGGTACGTCTGGGTGAGTGTCCATCCCGCAAGTCCCGCACGAGCGATCTCCGCCGCGAGCAGCCTGCCAACAAGATCCGCGAAACCTGGCCCGTCGAGCCCTTCGACCTGCTTCGGGGCGACTGAGAACGGCCCCATGTCAGGCACTTAGACTCTCCCCCAACTGATCGACCGCAGCAGTCATGCAGCCCTGATTATGACAGCGCCGCGCCACGCGTCAAGGGAAGGCGAGCTGCGTGTCGATGCGGACCATTGCGGCGGATCATGCCGAGCGGCAGCGGCACTCAACTGTTTGGCTCGCGGCGGTGAAGGAACGCGATCGAGACGCGGATGGGACCGGTGACAAAGCCTCGTGCCCCGCGCGGCTTTGTCGCCCGCGCCGTCCGTAGTAACTCAACTCGCCCACGGCTGCCCGGGGACCTCCCCCCTCCGGGCATGGCCCGTAACGGGATCGACATGAGCCGCCGTCAGACTTCGACGTCGGCACACTCACTCATGCGTCGCTCGACCTCAGCCCTCAACGCAGGGTCCTGCATTGCAGCCGCTAGATGAGCGCCCCATGTCTCAAGGCCGCGTTCGTACTGACGAAGGACTCGCAAGTCCTGGCGGTTACCCCCAAGGTCCATAATGCGGGATTGCAACCAGGTCCGGTTAGCCTCGAGAGCTTCGAGGAACGGGGTGTAGTCCGCGAGGAAGCGTTCGAACGCCCCGCTGTCTCCTTGCCGCGCCGACCAACGTCGCGATGCCCAGTCCGTGACACTCACGCGGTAAGGCTAGCGGGCTCGGACGGATTGAATACGACCGCGCGCTGATTCCCCTCCGCGCACACCGTACGAATGGGGATGCCGCTCGCGCGGCGCGCTTGGTCGGCGTAGCGTCGCGTTGTGGATCCGTTCGACGACGCGCAGCAGCCTCGGTGCCCGGAATGCGGCACCGTGCTCGAGACTGCACGACGCGGCTACGTCTGCCGGGCATGCAACCTAGCGTTCGTCGACGCAATCGCGATCGCGAAGCGCGTCGACCCTATGCGGTAGTGGCGTTTGTGGGTTCGGGCGCGACGAACTAGCCCCCAGCGCCAGCACGGAAACCCTCGCCTGGCGACCACTGGCCCCCTTAACGAGCAGCGTGCGGATAGGGATCCCTCGACGTCGACCACAGGTGCACCCGACGGCGGACCCAGTTGTCAGCGGGTAACGACCCGAGTGAACAAGGTGCTTGTGCCAGCAAGCACCTTGTACGTTGGCCTTTGCGATGACACCAAGAATCCCAGCGCGACCTGGCCCGTTCCTGAGATTCAACGGACTCGCCACTGGCGCACTGGTTATTAAAGGTGCTGCCGTCGAGGTTTGGAGCGCGGCTCGGCTCTCACGAGCGACATAGGCTTCGCTGGGATACTGGGGCGATGTCCGTTCATCCGGAGGGCTCCGGTGTTGCGCTCCCCGCTCTCCTGTATGTCGAGGACGACGCTGAGATCGCGGTGATCGTCGTCGAAATGCTGGGCGAGCATTATCGCGTCCATCATGTCGTCGATGGGGAGGCGGCCTTGTCTGCGGCGTTGAGTAGACGCTTTGATGTGATGTTGGTTGACCGTCGGCTGCCGGGTATCTCTGGTGCGGACTTCGTCCGTGCGATCCGGACAGCGCATCTGGCGACTGGGCCACCTTCCCCGACGACGCGCAGGCGCAGCCCGCGTGGTCTGGATGCACGCAGGCGCAGTTCGACTGGCTGATGGCCCACTCGGTGTCTCAGCCGAAGCCCGGTGGTCTGCTCGACTTCGTGAACAGCGCGACCGACGGCGGCGCTCTCTCGGTGCGGTCCATCCGCGCCGAAGGCGACCTCGTCGCGCAGAGCCCCGCTCGCATCACGGTGTGGTGCGAGGGTGCGGGGACCGGGGCCGGCGGCGAGTACACGATCGTGAAGGTCGTTCTCGGCGACGAATCACCCGCGACGGTGATCGCGAGTTCGGTGCTGCCGGTGGGGTCGCTCTTCACACAGGACCTCGCACCCGGCCAGGCCGGCCAGATCTTCCTCAGCGTCGACACCGCCGACCCGACCAAAGACTTCGAGGGACGGATCGTGGCCGATGTCGTCGCCGGCGAAGACGAATCGACATTCACCATCGACGAGGGCGTTCTGTGGCGCTCCGCACCGTCGGTGCGGTCCGGGGTGATCGTGGTGGCGTGGGAAGACGGCGTCATGCGCTGCGCACCCATGCCGGTCACCGCGCCGCTGTTCGAGCAGACGCAGTGGGGAACGCGCAACACCATGCGGAATCCGGATGCTGCCTCCGGCCCGGCGTGCGCTCCCGCCGATCTCGCCACCTGGATCGCGGGGCTTCTGGTTGAGTACTGACGCGCCCGAGCAGCCGGCATCCACCCCGTCCGCAGCGCGACCGCGGACACGCGCGGCGAACCGCCGGACGAAGCCGCCGGCGACCCGCAGGATCGTGGGCCGCGTGTGGGCGGTCATCGGCGCCGTCGTCGGCATCGTCGGGGCGGTCACCGGTGTCATCGGCATCTGGCCGATCCTCACGGCCAATGCGTCGGGGGTCGACGACCTGCGCATCACCGCGAGCCCCTACCCCGAATCGGCCACCGAGTGGGCCCTACCGGTGGGCAGCGATCTCTCGACCTATCCGGCGGGCAGCTCCGAGGAGTGCTCTGCCGCCCAGCTCGCCTGGCTGCAGCAGAGCGCAGTCCAGATCCATCGGACGCTTCTGCTCGACCTCCGCAATGTCGCCGACAGCGGCCCGATGCTGTCGATCTCCGACGTCCGGATCGAGGGCGAGCGCGCCACCAACCGTGCGTCGGCCGTGCTCGTCGTGTGCGACACGTCGGCCGCACCGCCGCGGCCGCTCGAGGCGGCCATGCTCGACGCGTCGAGCGCGACCTCGGTGGCGGTCTTCTCGGCCGAGGCGTACGGCATCCAGCAGGAGGGCCTGCCCGATCTTCCCGTCACATGGAACCTCGCGCCCGGTGAAACGGGTCTCATCATTCTGCGCATCGGGTCGTCGGTCGCGTACGACGGCAACCTCGTCGCCGGGGTCGTCGACAAGGGCACCAAGTCCGACATCGAGATCACCGTCGACGGCGTCGACAGCCTCTCCTCCCCCGCGCTCGTCGCCCTGGGCGAGGTGCATCTGCGCGCCGGCTCGGCGCTCACCTGCGTCGACGAGGCGGATGCCGCCACCCCGTGCGACGTCGACCTCTTGATGGCCGGTCAGACCCCCGCTCGCTGATCCCACCCACCCGCTCGGCTAAACTCGCCGGATCAAGCGCGCACCGTCGCGGCGCTCCGCTCTCGAGGAGGCCCATGGACGATGCACCGCTGCGCATCCCCCCGCGCCCGCCCCTGCCGACGCGCGAACCGGACGCACAGGCCCGAGCTCCCCGTCGGCTGATGCGCGATCCCCGCGCCTATCTCGCGCTCTACCTCGCGGTGCTCGCCGCCGTCGCCTTCTGGCCGTCGCCGGTCGATCAGGGCGCCGGGCCGTTGCTCCGCGTCGTCACCCGGCTGATCCCGGTGCTGACGTATCCGCGCATCGAGTTCGCGGCGAACATCGCCCTGTTCGTGCCGTTCGGGCTGCTGCTCGCGCTCATCATCACGCGAAACCGCTGGCTGGTGCTGCCGATCGCCTTCCTCGCCACGGTGACGATCGAGTGCGTGCAGGCCGTTGCGCTGGGCGCGCGAACGCCCAGCGTGCTCGACATCATCGCGAACACGGCCGGGGCGTGCCTCGGGATGCTGGCAGCGGCCGCCATCGAGGTCCTCCGCGACGCGCGCACACCACCTCCGCCGCCGTCGCGCTGAGCGCACACCGGCCGCGCTGCGCGCGCACGCCGACCGGGGAGAGGGCCCGATTCCCTCTCCCCGGTCGGCGCATCCGAGCCGGTCGGCTCCTCCGAGCCGGTCAGGCGGCGACGGAGTCTTTCTCGTGGGTGCCGAGGTCGAAGGTCTCGGCGACCACCGGTCGTCCGAGCGCGCGATACTCCCAACCGGCCCGCCGGTAGGCCGTCGCGTCGAGAGCGTGGCGCCCGTCGACGATCTTCTTCTCGGCCACGATCTCACCGAGGAGCGTCGGGTCGGCACGGCGGAACTGCTCCCATTCGGTGAGGAGCACCGTGACCTCCGCGCCGCGCACGCATTTGCCGAGGGTGTCGGCGTACTCGAGGTCGGGGTAGAGGCGGTGGGCGTTGTCGTTCGCCTCCGGGTCGTACACCGAGACGAGCGCGCCCTCGAGGTAGAGCATGCGGGCGACATCTAGCGCGGGCGCGTCGCGCACGTCGTCGGAGTTCGGCTTGAACGCCGCCCCCAGCGCCGCGACACGCACACCCAGCAGCGACCCTCCGGCCAGCTCCCGCACGAGGTCGACCGTGCGCGCGCGCCGGCGCAGATTGATCTGGTCGACCTCGTCGAGGAAGCGCACGGCCGCGCCCACCCCGAGCTCTTCGGCGCGGTGCCGGAACGCGCGGATGTCCTTCGGCAGGCACCCCCCTCCGAAACCGAGCCCGGGCTTCAGGAAGCGCGCCCCGATGCGGTCGTCGAACGAGAGCGCCTTGGCGAGCAGGTTGACGTCGGCGCCGGTGGCCTCGCACACTTCGGCCATCGCGTTGATGTACGAGATCTTCGTCGCGAGGAACGAGTTGGCGGCGACCTTCACGAGCTCGGCCGTCGCCGTGTCGGCCACGACGACCGGGGTCCCCTCGGCGATGATCGGCGCGAACGCGTCGCGCAGGGCGCGCTCGGCGTAGTCCGACGCGACGCCGAACACCAGCCGGTCAGGGCGCAGGGTGTCTTCCACCGCGAACCCCTCGCGCAGGAACTCGGGATTCCAGGCGAGCTCGAGGTCGGTGCCCGCCGGCGAGACCTCCTGCACGATCGTAGTCAGACGGGCGGCCGTGCCGATCGGCACGGTCGACTTGCCCACGAGCAGCGCGCGGCGGTCGATGCGTTTGGCGAGCTCGGTGAACGCCGACTCGACGTAGCGCAGGTCGGCCGCGTGCGACCCGGCGAGCTGCGGCGTGCCGACGCAGATGAAGTGCACGTCGCCGAACGCGGCGGCCTCGTCGAAGTCGGTCGTGAAGCGCAGCCGACCGTAGTCGAGCGCCTCCCGCAGCTTCTCGGGCAGTCCGGGTTCGAAGAACGGCACGTCGCCGGCGGCGAGACGCGCGATCTTGTCGGGATCGACGTCCACCCCCAGCACCTCATAGCCGAGCACGGCCATGCAGATGGCGTGTGTGGCGCCGAGATAGCCCGTTCCGATGACGGTCAGGCGTGGGAGTGGACCGGTGAGCACATTCTGTGCCGGTTCCATGCGGTGCAATGTCACGACTTCCTCCAGATGGTCGGTGTTGCGAGACGCCGATCGGGGCGGCGGTCTTTGCGCGGTCCCCCGGGATGCGCAAAGACAGGGGTGATCTCAGCGGCATTCGACATTGGCGAACCCTTCTGCTGCCGCGGAGACGGTATTGGAGCACTCGACGACGTTGTCGCGCACAGGTGTGAGGGAGAAGCCGAATCCCGGCCCGTTGACGGTGGCTGTATTGCCGCGGAACACGTTGCCGCTGCCGTAGCCGCCGTCGCCGATCTCGTGGGTCTGGAAGCCGTCGAGCGGCGAGTTGACCCCGGTGTTGCCCTCGATGAGCCAGTCGTTTCCCTTGACATCGACCCAGCTGTCGGCCGCGGAGATCGTCGCACCGTCGAACGAGTTGGCACGGAGGGTGCCGCCGCGGGTGCCCTCTTTGATGTCGACCGCCTCGGAGGTGGTGCCGCTGATGAGGTTGCCCTCGATCAGGTTGTCGTCGGAGGCGTCGGGCTGGCAGTCGCTGATGTCGCACCAGTTCGACTCGGCGGTGCCGATGTAGATGCCCTCGCCGAACTTGGGTTTACGCTGACCGGTGTTGCTGATGGTGTTGCCGCGCACGATGTTGCCGGTCGAGAAGCGGCGCAGGTGGATGGCTTCGTCTCCGGTGTCGCTGACGGTGAGGTTCTCGATGACGCTGCCGGTGGTGCCGTCGGCCATCACCCCCTTCTGCCCGTTGGTGACGGTGAAGCCGATGAGGTGCCAGTACTCAGCGCCGTCGAGGTGCACGATGTAGCCGTCTTTGACGCCTCCGCCCTGCAGCACGGCGTCTTTCGGCCCGCAGAGCGTGATGGGCGAAGAGGCGGTGCCCGAGGCCGTCGCCACGAAGTTGCCTTCGTAGGTGCCCGGGGCGAGCACGATGACATCGCCCGGCTGAGCCATCTCGAGGGCGGAGTGGAGCGCGTCGGCCGAGGTCACAGTAGGGGTGGGGGAGGGACACTCGGCCGACGCGGCCGGGCTCGACGGCGCCGGGGTGGCGGCGATCGTCGGAGTAGATGAGGGCCGGGGGGATGCCGAGGCTTCTCCCCCTGCCGTGGGCGTGCGGCCGGGGGCGGTGGCGGGAGCGGTGACGGTGGGTGCGGGACCCGCGGCGAGGGCGACGATGCCCCACGCCCCGGCGGTGAGCGCGACGCCGAGCACGAACGCGATGCCCGCGAGCACCCACGGTCGCGCCGTGAGCGCGGCAAGCGCTCCGCGTGCGCCTTCCGACGGCAGGCCCCCCGGCGCTGCCGTTCCCGCACCCTCCGGCCCCGCGCCCGACAGCCGCGACCCCTCGGCACCCTCAGGTCGGCCGCCGTTCGCGCCCGACTCGTCCGGCCCGCTCACGAGGTGCCTCCCCGAGCGGGAGTGCGTCCGAGCGTCGACGGATCGACGACACCGGCCGTCAGGGCCGAGAGCGGGGTGTGCGAGGCGTACGGGTTCCGGATGCCGGAGTCCCGCCGGCGGGCGCGCACACCGGTCACGGCGGTGATCACGACCAGCAGTCCGAGCGTCAGCCACATCACCGTCAAGGGCTGGAAGATGCTGCGGAGCACGACGTCGAGCGGCTTGGTCGAGACCCAGGCATCCACGTCGTTCTCGGTCATGGTGATCGCCACGCCGTCGCCGGCGCGGGCGGTGTCGATGGCGCTGGCACCGCGCCCCGCGACCGAGTTGCGGGTGATGTCGGTGTCGCCTGCGGCCGAGATGACCGTGATCGCGTGGCTCGTGGTGTCGACGATCGTGTTGCGGTCGACGCGCCCGGCCGCGTCGCGGAGGAAGATGCCCACCTCGCCCCCGGAGATGTCGTTGGCCTGCACGAGAGCCCCCGTCACACCGTCGCGGAGCGCGATGGCCTGGGCTGTGGACCGCTCGACGATGTTGCCGGTGATCGAGACGTCCGAGACGCCGCTGGCCACGACGATGCCCATGGTTTGGTCGCTGACCGCGTTGCCGTCGACGGTGAGGTTCGCGCCGCCGAGCAGCTCGATGCCGTAGCGGCCGTTGCCGGCGATCTTGGAGTCGCTCACTTCGTTGCCTCCGAACGATCCGAGGCTCGCGCCCACCGGGTTGGGGCCGTCGGCGAGCGCGCCGCCCTCCAGCGTGATGCCGTTGCGGCCGTTCGCCTCGACGGTCGCCCGCGAGAGCACGACGCCCGTGGCTGCGCGGGCGACCGTGATGCCGTCGACGGCGTTGTTGCTGGCCGAGCTGTTGTGGATCACGGCATCCTCCACTTCTCGGTGCAGCACCAGGCCGTCGACGAGGTTGTTGTCGAAGGTCGAGTCGCGGATGTCGACGCCCCGCGCCGACGTGATGAACATGCCGTAGGCGTTGTCGCGCGCTGTGACGCTGTCGATGTCGGCCGAGACGAAGCTGTAGGCGCCGAGGTCGGGGGTGGCGTCGAGGGGCACCGCGGCATCCGACCCCGTGGGGAAGATCTCGTTGCCGTACACGGTGGTGCCGGTCGATGCGTCGCCGCGCACCGTCTGTCCGACGACGGTCTCGCCGTCGGAGGTGCCGGTGAGCGAGACGCCGCCGGTGCGACCCGACCAGAAGCCGAGGTCGTGGAAGTCGACGTTCGCGAAGCGGGCGGTGCCGCCGCTCACGCGGACGTACGCACGACCGTCGGAGGTGGTGGTGTCGGCCTGGTCGGTGCGCGAGTCCCATGCGACCACCTCGGCACGCTTCTCGGGGGTGCCCGAGATCTGGATCGCCCCGCCGAGACTCGCGATCGACACGAAGAGGTCGGGCGTGCTCGTCAGGTGCAGGCGCAGTGCGTCGCGCGAGGTGAGCGAGAGCGTGGCGCCCTGGTCGACGATGATGTTCTCACTCAGCAGGTAGCTGCCGTCGGGCTGCTGCACGAAGGTCGACGGGGCGAGCTCGAGCAGGTCGGAGATCGTGTAGGGCGCCTCGCGTTCGATGAGCACGAGCGTGTAGGCGTTGCCGGTCACGAGGCGGAACGGACGGTTGGCGCTCGCGCCGGTCCATCCGGCGGCGTTGGCGATGGCCCGCACCTCCACGAGGCGGCGCTCTTCGTTGGCGACGAGGGTCGCCTCGAGCTCGGGGTCGCCGGGGTAGGCCTCGCCGCGCACGACGTTGTCGCTCTCAGCGGGCGTGACGGGTGCGGGGGTCGGCGCTTCGCTGCCGGTCGCGGTGCCGGCCGCTGTGGCCGGTGCGGCGGACAGGGCGATGAGGCCCACGGCCAGCGCGAATCCTGCCGCAGCGCGTGCGGCGGTGGTGCGGGCGTTCACGCGGCGACTGCTTCGGGCTGGTCGCGGTCGTCGAACGACGACGAACGGGTCGGAGGTGCCGACGAGGGCATCTCGGCGATGAGGGTCTTGGCGGTCTGGCCGTCGCCGCCGATCTGGTCGGCGTGCCGGGTGAGCCAGCCCTGCTTGTTCATCGTGACGAACGCGTAGAGCTTGATGGGAAGCGCGATGAAGATCACCGTGAGGGCGACCACCGGCAGCAGGAAGATGTCGAGCGGCCGGCGACGCAGGTGCGAGAAGCCCCGGATGCCGCGGGTCACCAGCACCCAGGCGATCACCGCCCAGACGCCGATCGACGAGATCTCGAGGCGGCTGAAGAGGATGTAGAAGATCGTCAGCCCCATCGTCACCGGCGTCAGCAGGATCTGCAGCACGGTGATCTTGGTGACGAACGGCGTGCGCCAGAGCCATCCCTTGGCGATGGCGGTGAGGTAGGTGCGGTACGAGTTGCGGCTCCACCGCACGCGCTGCTTGATGAACGCCGTGAAGCTCGACGGGAACATCGACAGCGCCCGGGCCGAGCGCTGGTGCACCGTCTTGTAACCCGAGGCGAGCACGAGCCAGGTCAGCCGGCCGTCGTCGCCGGCGATGCAGCGCCGACCGAGGAAGTATTCGTTCTCGAGGTGCTCGAGCACCGGCATCACCGCCGAGCGGCGGTAGACCGCGGTGCGCCCCGAGATGCAGGCCACCGCTCCGGCACGCCCCATGGCGGGCACGTAGTTGTAGTACCGCAGGTCGACCAGCCAGTCGGCGACCCGGCGCCACACGCTCGTGCCGCGCTGGTAGACGTTCTGCTGGGTCGAGACGCCGCCGACCATCGGGTCGACGAAGGGCATCTGCACGTTCTCGAGCAGACCACGGGTCCAGGAGGTGTCGGAGTCGACGAGCACGAGGATCTCGCTCGTCGCGAGGCGGATGCCGCAGCCGAGCGCCGAGCGCTTGCCTGCGTGCTCGAAGAGAACCGGGGTGATCACCGGGTCGCCCAGCGCCATGATGCGGTCGTATGCCTCGAGGTCGGCGACGTCGAGCACGATGATGATCTCGGTCGGGTCTTGCGCACGCCACGTCTGCAGACACCGCAGCAGGATGTCGGGGTCTTCGTGGTACGACGGCACGATCACCGAGGTCGTCGTGCGGAAGTCGCTGACGATGGCCGGCGTGCGCGCCGACAGGATGACGCGGTAGAGCCAGAGTGCCCACACGACCGTGCCGGCGATGGCCAGCGGAAAGTACGGTGCGAGCGTCTCCCACGTGTCGGTGACGGTCTGCCAGAACGACGGAAGTGACGGCAGATCTGTCGAAGCCCCAGAAAAAACGGATGCCGAAATACCAAGCATGTGACCCCCCCGAGTCGTTTGCGGTGAAACAATCCGCCACCGTCAGACGCGGACCGCGACACGGTCTGCGCATTCCTCTGGTCAACGGTGGCCATGTCGTGTGATCGCCATTCGAGTGGCGATCCCGCGTCATCGGGAAGCAGGGCACACGCTGACAGGCGAAGTCGCTTCCGGTCAATGGGCGATGGGCGATGTCGGCGATTGTTCACGCGACCGTCACCGCTTGAAACCGCCCCGAAACACGGCCAGGTTCATCCTTTGGAGCCTGACCCGCTTTTCCGGACACCGACTTTGAGGCGATGATCGTCTTGGAAGGAGTCCGTGAGATGCCTGCTGCCCACCCGCCGGAGTTCCGGCGTCGAGCCCTGGATCTGGTCGCCCAGGGCAACCCTGTCAGTCAGACCGCGCGTGATCTCGGGATCAGCGAATCCTGCCTGCGGAACTGGATGAACCGCGACGCCGTCGACTCCGGCCGCAAGGCCGGGGTCACCACCGATGAGCACAAGGAACTCGTCGAGCTGCGCCGCCGCAACCGCGTGCTCGAGATGGAGATCGAAATCCTCAAGCGCGCCAGCGCTTACTTCGCCCGGGAGAACGTCCTCCCAAAATAGGGTTCCGGCTGGTCCGCGAGCTCGCCGCTGACGGTGTCCCCGTCGCGGTGGCCTGCCGGTTCCTGAACGTCTCGACCTCCGGCTACTACGACTGGCGAGACCGGCCACCGTCTGCGCGGGCCATCGCCGACGGCGAGCTGACGGCCACGATCAGGCGCATTCATGCCGACTCTCGGCAGACGTATGGGGCGCCGCGGGTGCTCGCCGACCTGCGGCTCGGACTCGGCGTCCACGTTGCCCGGAAACGCGTCGCACGGTTGATGCGGTTGGACGGGCTGGTCGGAGTATCGCATCGTCGCAAGCGACGCGGCTGGAAGCCCGACACCGCGACCCACGAGGACCTCGTGAAGCGGCAGTTCCGCGCAGACGCGCCGAACCGGCTCTGGTTCTGTGACATCACGCAACACCGCGCGAGAGACGGATGGGTCTACTGCGCCGCCGTGATCGACGCCTACTCGCGCCGTATCGTCGGCTGGTCGATCAGCGATCGCATCACCGCGGAGATCGTCGTCGACGCGCTTGAGATGGCCCGGTGGCGGCGCCGTCCCGAGCCCGGAACCGTGGTCCACGCCGACAGAGGAGCGCAATACACCAGCTGGCTCTTCGGACACAGGCTCCGCCAGGCAGGCCTGCTCGGATCGATGGGCAGAGTCGCGTCCAGCGTTGACAACGCGCTCATCGAGAGCTTCTGGTCGACCATGCAACGCGAACTCCTGGACCGCGCCGTCTGGGACAGTCGGGCGCAGCTCGCGTCAGCCATGTTCGAGTGGATCGAGGGCTTCTGCAACCCCCGCCGCCGGCACACCTCCCTCGGCGACCTCAGCCCCGTCGAGTTCGAGGCCCTTCACACCGCCGCAGAAATCGCGGCATGATCAACACACAAGAACCGTCCGGGAAACCGGGTCAGGATCCGAGGGACAGAGCGGTCCCGCACACTGCCGAATACTCAGGAGTACAGATGACCCGTGAACCGACCGATCGCGAAGTTCGGGCATACCTCGCCGCTGAACGCACGCCCGTGATCTTCGCTGAGGGAGCGTTGCCGCCACGCGGCGGGGAGATGAATGGCAAACGGCTCATCTTGTGCACGATGACGCTCGAGGGTGTGCCGAGAATACTCCTTGAGGATCAGGTCGGAAGCGCAGCTGTCGAAATAACCGCCGCCCGTGTAGCCGGTGTGCGCATGGAATCCAAGCCCTTCGAAGCTTCAGCCGCGGTCGAAGTCCAGGGCCGGGCGGATGATGGTCGCGTGCTCGACGACGACGGGAAACCCCAGTTCTTCGTCATCTCGGGGCCGAAGAGAGTCCTAGGGCGCGCGTTTTCGTCAATCGGCATCTCGCTGTGAGTAGTGAGCCTCACTGGGCTGCTGAGGACCGACTGAAGGCTGTCGCGAGGATTGCATTCGGAGCGCTTCTTGCCCTGGGTCTAGCGACGTCAACGACCGCATGCGCGCGCTTATCGGACTCCAGATCGGCGAGCACAGCGCCAAGCTGCTCACAGTTGCTCACGGCTGCCATCCAGTACGAGCGTGCTGGCACAGGTGCGATCGACTCCATCATGCAAGCGCTGAGCGACAGCTGCTCGGACGAGTACGAGATCGCGACCGACTACCTTTCCAACTCCACGGACAGCGAGTTCAGCATCGACTCCTGCGACGAGCTGCTCGGCTACGGCATGAGACCCGAGGCTGTCACGCTGCTCGAACAGGACGGCCGGTGCAGTTACGGCGAGTCGGCAGCCGCTCCCGCGAGCCCGCAGTGGCCGAACGGAGGACTCGGATGGGACCAAGCCCGGGGCCAGGCAGGAACCGTGCAGCGCGTGTGTGGCCCGCTGATGAGTTCCCGCGAGACGAACGATGGCACCTTCGTCAATGTAGGCAGGGACTATCCCTCGGCCGACCGATTCACGTTCATCTTCTGGGACATTTCTCTCGAACCGATCGAACCCGGCGTGACAGTCTGCGGAAGCGGCGAGATCTATCTCTACGACGGAGGCGTCGCGCAGATGGAGATGAGCGACCCTGGCGCGCTGGAAATCTGGCGTTAGCGCCCACATGGGGATATGAAACGAGCGTGCTGGGAGCCGTACGCGACGAACCTCCACCGGGCAATGCCCGTTTATGGATGGCGCTCGTGCTCTGCGGTCCTGTGGCGTAGCGTCGCGGCATGGATCCTTTCGACGAGGCGCAGCAACCGCGTTGCCCTGAATGCGGAACCGTACTTCGAACCGCTAGGCGCGGTTACACCTGCGCCGCTTGCGGTCTTTCTTTCTTCGATACGGTGGCTGGCGCCGAGCGCGTCGACCCGATGCGCTAACCGCGCCGCGACGAGCGCGGCGGCCGGCGACACCGGCGTCTTTGGCGAGCGCACGTCTGATGCGCTTTTCGCACGGCGTTGTGATGCCGACTGCGGTGTGTGTAACGAATACGATGATCCGCGACGAACCAGATTGGTCGTTGAGCTCTGGGGAGTCGCAAAGTTGCTGGGATCTGTTGAGGGAGCGCGTCTGATCGCGCGCCGTGGTCTGTTCGTTCTTCTGTCGATGGTGTTGGCTGCGGGGGCTATCGTCGCCTCGCCGGAGCGGGCGTCGGCCGCGGAGCCGTCTGTACCGGGCGCATTCGTGAGCATGTCGCCCACGCGTCTGTTGGATACGCGTGTCGGTAATGGTGCACCTCAGCGTGCGGTGGCGGCGAACTCGACGGTCGCGCTCCAGGTAGCTGGCCGCTCTGGTGTTCCTGCCGGCGTCGCGGCTGTCGTTATGAACGTGACGGTGACGGGTCCGTCGCGGGATGGGTTCGTGACGGTGTATCCGTCGGGGACGGCGATGCCGACCGCCTCGAACCTGAACTTCAACGGTGGGCAGACGATCCCGAACCTCGTCACCGTGAAGGTCGGCGGAGACGGTGTCGTGAACCTCACGAACAACTCGACCGGCACCGTCCACCTCCTCGCCGACGTCGCCGGGTACTACCTTCCCGGTGTGCCGACGGAGCCGGGCACGTTCGTCAGCCTCGACCCGGCCCGACTACTGGACACTCGTACAGGTCTTGGAGCTTTCAGCGCATCCCCCGTCTACCAGTATCAGACGGCTTCTCTGCAGGTGACGGGACGCGGGGGCGTGCCCGCGACGGGTGTGTCCGCGGTCGTCGTGAACGTGACCGTGAAAGCGTCCTACGCGGCGGGGTTCATCACGGTGTACCCGTCGGGAAGCGCGCAACCCACCGCCTCGAACCTGAACTTCTCCGCCCAGCAGATCATCCCCAACCTCGTGACGGTGAAGGTCGGGCCGGACGGGCGCATCAACCTGACGAACAATTCCGCCTACTGGTCGGACCTGATCGTTGACGTCGCCGGGTACTACCTCGCGGGCACACCTACGCAGGCCGGCGCGTTCGTGAGTCTCGATCCTGCACGTCTGCTCGACACGCGCGTCGGTAACGGTGCACCGGCGTCACCCGTCGCCCGGTACGCCTCTGCGGGACTGCAGGTCACCAACCGGGGCGGGGTCCCCGCGACGGGGGTCGCCGCGGTCGTCGCAAACGTCACCGTCACCGCACCTTCCGCACCCGGGTTTATGACGGTCTACCCGTCGGGCTCGGCGATGCCCACCGCGTCGAACTTGAACTTCTCCAGCGGCCAAACCATCCCTAACCTCACGACGGTGAAGGTCGGCGCGGACGGCAAGATCGCCCTCACCAACAACTCCGCCGGCGACGCCCACCTGATCGCCGACGTTGCGGGCTACTATCTGGGCGAACCGGCACAACCGGACTACGCTGCCGCCGCCCTGCAGCTCACACACGACCTCCCCGCCATCAGCGCATGGGAGGCCTCTACCAAGCTGGGCACCCTGACGGTGAAGCCGGCGGGTTCGATGGCCGGCTACAGCCGAGACCTGTTCCCGCACTGGCGCGACGCGACCAACAACGGCTGGCCCCCGATCCCCAACTCCACCTGCGACGTCCGTCAAGCGTCCCTCTACCGAGAAGGCACCGGCGTCAACTACACCTCAGCGTGCGACATTCTCAGCGGTTCCTGGGTCGACGCCTACACCGGAGTCACGCTCTACGCGGCCTCCGATGTCGATATCGACCACGTCGTTCCCCTCGCCGACTCGTGGCGTTCCGGTGCCGCCGCCTGGACGACAGCGCAGCGGACGACTTTCGCGAACGATCGCCTTGTTGTCGTCGCTGTGGATGATGCGGCCAACCAGTCCAAGGGTGACAAGAGTCCGGACGTTTGGAAGCCGCAGAACCAGGCTGCGCATTGCCTCTACGCGAAGCGGTGGATCGCGATCAAATCCAAGTACGCTCTCAGCATCACCAGCGCCGAAAGCTCCGCGCTGTCACAGATGCTCGGCACCTGCGCAAACTAGCTATCGAAGGGTTGCGAATGTCTGCAACGAAGCCGACGATCGCGGCGTTCACCACCCCACCGGGGGGTGTGATGACCAAAGAGGTCGGCACCATCACCGGTCCCGTCGAAGCGTGGATCGAGGGCGCCACCGTCCGAATCCGATACGCAGGCGCAGCAGACACCTACAGCGCCGGCGACGTCTCCACACGTACCCTGCAACAGGTTGTTGACGAGCTCACAACCGACCCCGGCATCGACGAGTACGGAAACCCGCGGTACGTCGAGCTCGCGTGACGCACGCTAACCCCCGCTCAACGCGCAAAGCACGAATAGGGATCCGGCACGACAGCGAGGGCGAGTACTTGCTCGAGCGCTGTATCGACGAAGGCCACCGCGACCTGATGCTTCCGCGAATGGTCGGCGCCGGCCGATAACCGGGACACTTTCCCGTGAGGAGCTTCAGGAGCAGCGCCGCCGGACGCATGCCAGCTGAGGTTCAGCGGGCGAGGTCCTGCAGGAATCTAACCATCACCGTCTTGGCATCCTCTCTAGTGAAGTCATAGCCTGCGGCCCACCAGTCGGGGCCGTGGACAATGTCTCGGGCTGGCCGCCACTCCCCCTGTAGCCAGACAAAAGGGAACTCCCTGTCGGCGTCGTCCGGCTGATTCCTGCGGAGTGTCAGGATCCGAGCTTCTCCACGCCGCTCCGTTTCCATCGCGGTCACACGTGCCTTGTACGCCCTTCGGAGTTCTCGACGCGGGGCGCCGGGCCACGGCCGAATCCTCTCGGGCGTGCGGTGCACCGTGGCGAGAGCTGACCGCTGAATCCAGTAGGCGGACCCACCCGCATCTCTCGGGATCCGCGGGATGAAGTCGTCCACGAGAGCCTGCAGGTTGGGGTGGACTCGAGTGACGCAGAGCCCGCCGCCATGTTCCTTCCACAACTCATAGAGCGCCTGGCGGTCTTGTTGCTGCTGATTCGCCTCATGTACGAGGTCATCGAGTTCGGACACGACATCAGATTGGCATGCCGCTGCCCGAGCTGCTTTGCACGACGCCGCTTCCGTTCACCGGCGCTCAGTCAACCCGCGGGTCCTGGCTTGTCAGCCCGGCCCGCTCTGGGTGCCGGACGCGATGTACCCCCACCGGGCAATGCCCGTTTATGGATCCCTGGTGCTGGCGCGCCTCGAGCGGTACAAGTTTGCGAGACGACTCTCGTGAGCGCTCCCCTGCTAGCTTCGAGCCGTGACGGTTGAACCGCAGCCAGCCGACAAGCGCATGCGATTGCGTTACGCCGGCGCCTGCCGACTCTGCGGTGCGAGCCTGCCTGCCGGCACCGACGCCATCTATGAGCGCGAGTTCAAGACGGTGAGCTGCGTCGAATGCTCGGCAACACCAGTCGAATCCGACACCGGCGTCGCCGGCGCGTCGGCCCGTCGAGAGCACGAGCGCCGCAAGAACGCAAGCGAGCATCGCATCCGCACGAACCACCCGAAGCTCGGCGGGCTCATCCTCGCCCTGACGGAAGACCCGGAAAGCACCGAAGCCTGGCAGCGCGGCGCGATCGGAGAAGAACGCCTCGCTGAGTGGCTCAATGAACTGCCCGAAACCCTCCGCGTTCTCCATGACCGCCGCATCCCCGGCACCCGCGCAAACATCGACCACATCGTCGTGTCACCCTCGGGGGTGTGGGTGATCGATGCGAAACGATACAAGGGCCAGCGTCCCTCCCTTCACGTAGAGGGCGGCATCTTCCGGCCACGTGTCGAAACACTGCGCGTTGCCGGACGCGACAAGACCAAGCTCGTCAACGGCGTTCACTCACAGATCACGCGCGTCACCGCCGCGTTGCCGGACGGGAACGTCGACGTGCATGGCGCCCTCTGCTTCGTGAAAGCTGACTGGCCGCTCATCGGAGGATCCGTGCCGGGCGGCGCATGTCCGGCGAATCTGCGATCGCGTAGGCGATACCGTTTCGCCCATCTGAGTGCGTGCGATCTCCGTGCGGTCTTCTGCGGTTGAGTCTGAGTCAGTCGCCCCCCGGGCAGCGGTCGCGAGTAGCCGGTCCCAGACAGCCAGCCGATCGGACGGATCCCGCCCGACCAGCGAGCGTTCACCGGCGAGCCGCCGAACCGTCAGAGCGTGACGCTCCGCCCCACCCGCAGCACCCGCAGACGCGCCGCCCCCTCGTCGCCGACGATCAGGCGATCCCCGATCCGCAGGGCGTTCGCGAGCAATGGCGGCTCGGCGAAGTGCGCGACCTCGACCGGCTCACCGTCGTGGTCTTCGAGCAGGCCCGCGCTGCCGTCGTTCCATCGCGCCAGCAGGCCGCCGCGGCGCATCCGCCCGGCGCGCGACAGCGTCCGCAGGGCGTGAAGCGCCCGGTGGTCGCCGCGCATCCGCAGGCCGGCGTCGGCCGTGTCGATGCCCTCGGCGTGGCCCAGCAGCACGTTCGTCCCGAGCGCTCCGATGCTCGTCACGTCTGGTCGGTCGCTCTCACGCACTACCGACAGATCCGCTCCGACCTCGAGCACTCGCTCCGATGTCACGAGGTACGCGCCATGGGGGGCACGCTCGGCATCGACGACGGGTTCGCGGATGCCGGTGCGCACGAGCCGTCCGTCGGGCCGCAGCCGCGAGATCCCGTCATCTCCGTAGAGCAGCGCTCCTTCGCCGATGCGCAGCATCCCGTGGAAGCGCCCCGGCCATGCCGCGACCTCCCCCGTTGCGGTGCCTTCGCGCAGGTCGAACGCCTGCACCCGGTCCCCCAGCATCGCGACGACGGCAGGGCCGTCGGGCAGCTGCGCGAGCCCGACGGCGCGGGCGGGCTGTGCGAGCGGCACCTCGCCCACCACGACGAGGTCGGTCTGGCGGATCTCCAGCCCGCGGGCGGGCGCGTCCTCGGCGAACTCCAGATGAATATCGCCGACGCGAACGATGCTCACCTCGCGGTCTCGGCCCGAAGGCGTGACGACCACCGACACCCGTGTCGGCGAACCGGCCACGCCGATCGCGCTTGCGAGCACCTCCCCGTCGAGTCCGCGCAACTCCAATTGCTCTCCGTCGGGAAGGCCGTCGACCAGCACCTCCCAGTGGTGGAGCACCTCGTGCCCGTCCTCCGGCGGACGAGGAGACCAGTGCACGTTGTAGCCGCGATGCCCCTTGAACCACGGGTCGACGAGCTGCTGGCAATTCCCGATCTTCACCAGCAGCTCGGCCTGCAGCCGGTCGAGGTCGTCCTGAGTCACGACCGGCGGGGGGTCGAACCTGATGAACCGCGTGCCGCCGTTCGACCTCACCATGAGCTCGATCGGGAAGGCTGCTGCGTAGTACGCGGGCGGCGGCATCCCGATGTCGATGGACACCTCGATCGGAAGGCTGACGTCGTCGACGCGGATGTCAGCCGGCTGCACGGGACCGTCGAGCCTTCGCAGGGCAGGCGCTGCGCACAGCCGAAGGGGCGCGGTTCCGCGATTGCCGAGCGACACGCCGGCGCGCAGGATCGCGAACCGCTCGGGGTCCGACCCGAACAGGGCGATGAGCGCCATCGACGCTGCCCCGCACGAGACGCGCGGCACGTGCTTCGCGAATGGTCTGAACCCCAGCAGCTCCAACACGGCGTTCGTCGGTTCGCTGATCTGGAAGGCGCCGGCGATGGCGATCCCGTCCGGATGCGCGATGAGGTCGGTGGCGGTCGCTCGCGCGACGCCCGCGATCCCTGGGATGAGCACGTCGCGGTCAACGCGCACCTTGGCGGGGTCGGGTTGCGACACCGCGGTCTGGAGCTGCTCGCCGACCGCGTCGACGATGGCCTCGCCGATCAGGTGATATAGGAAGGCGCGGAACGGGATACCGAAGCCGTCGAGCAGCGTGACCACGAGGTTGCTGAGCGCCCCGACGGGGTTTACGATCCCGGCGAAGTCGATCTCGGCGCTCAGCCGGTTCGGCCGGTCGACCCACACGGTGAGCGAGACCCGCGGCTGCGCGGACACGGTGATGTCGAGGTCGATCTCGTCTACCTCGACGAGGTGGTAGATGGCCAGCACGTCGACGTCGAGCCGCGCTGTGGCACCGAGCGGCACATAGGCCGCGCTCGGATAGGTCTCGAGGTCGTCGTTGCGCGGCAGGTTTTGCCATACCTCGTTGACGACGCGGTGCGTGATGTATGCGGCCGGGACATATAGGGCCCAATCCCGTCCCTGGCGTCGATCGACGATGAATCCCTTATGGAAGTTCTCCCACGCCGCCCAGCGCAGATCCTGCGACGCACGGATTTCGACGCGGATGACGAGCGTCGTCCCGGTGTCGTCGACGCTGAGGCCCGCGTTGAGGAATCCGGTCGGCAGCTTGAGCGAGTCCAGCCCCAGCCTCACTGTGCCCGAGGGAGCGAACAGGCGCACCTGGCCCGAGACGTACGATTCCAGTGCCGCGGTGACCCCGGGCGGAACCGGGACGGGGAGCGGGGGCGGCGGCCCGAACTCGACCTTGAGGGGCTCGGCCTTGAGGCAGCAGTCGTCGTCGAGCGAGAACGCCGTCAGCTCGTAGAACAGCGTCACGGGCCAGGCGACGAGCGGTGGATCGGCGTTCGGATTGCCGCGGATGTCGGCATCCGTCGTCAGTTGAAGCACGAGATCCTGCTCGAGCATCGTCCGGAAGCCTTTCGAGGCATCCCGCTTGCCGACCACGTCACCCCGCTGGACGTACGACACGTCGAACGTTGTCGGCTCATCGTGACGGAGGCGGCTGCTGCCGACATCCACTCGATCCAGCACGATCTGGATGCCGCCGACTGAGGGGAGCGCCGGGGGACAGAGGGCGAGCCTCCGGAGATAGCTGCGCTGCGCCGCGAGGAATCGCCCCACGTCGATCTGGAAATCGATCTCGGTCATCGCCGCATCCGATCAGATTCGAGCCGGCACCCCGTGTGTCAGCGTGGACCCCGTTCGGGGCCCTGTCAACACACTTCGTGTCAAGAAGTGTGGCGAGGCGTCGCGCGGAGTCGATGACAGCGGCGAGGTAGCGGGCGTCGGTGGCGTCGCTGCCGGTGATCATGCGGACCACGGGCGGGAGAGGCAGTGCGCACCAAAGGACTCTCCGTGCCCACGCGACCCTTCCTGCCGAACGGCCAAATGGGCTCCTATGCAACCGGGATCCCGTGGGTGTATCTTCCTCATCGGGGTGAGGTTGCGGAAGGAAACCGCATGAGTGGGCTGCGAAGTGGTACGGCGCGTACTCGCCGGCAAACGAACGCTAAACCTGCAGGAAGGATCTTGCCACCTTTGATTACCAGCCAGCGGGTGACGGCCCGGCCGGTCGTCCTCTCCCGAGAGGGCCACGCCGCGAGCGGAACCGTCAAACGCGGTGCATGAGCCTCTTCGAGTTTGATCGGGGGGTTGTTTCGACTTCAGCGACAGCCTCGACCAAGCGAGCAGGACACGTGCAGAGCTGAAGAGGCGCAATCGCGTCTGATTACTCAAACCTTCGCCGCGACAGGCAACGGAGGATGTTCTCTGTCGCGACAGACTTCGCTGAACTGAGGTCCGATGGTGATCGAAGAAGAACTCCGATCGAACGCGAATGTCCCGCCGGACGATCCGAATCTTGCGGAACCGCCGCTGGGCGGTGCGGTCGAAGGCATCCCCACGGACCTGCGCCTTGGCGCGCTCATCGAGCTCACGGATCGCGGCGATCGGATCGTGGTCGCGGATGGATCGACACTCACAATCTCGAGGCTCGTGCTGTCAGGTACGACCCTGCGCGCATGCGATCCCGAGGTTTGCCAGCTCCCGGGTGACGTGACGGCCGTCGTCGATGGACCTCTCGGGGTCGTGGCCGCCTTCCATAGCGACGGCATCCACCATCTGGCGCTCGTCGAAGGGGGCCGAGCAACCATCGTTCACGATTGCGACGGTGCAGTAGCGCAACTCGTCGCGTCCGGCGCTGACGTAGTTGTGGTCGAGGCGGGAGAATCGGCGCATCTCGTCCGGGTGAGTCTGCGACAGCGTGAGGTCGTTTCTCGACTCCGAATCGATCATCGCGATGTGACGGTCTCTGCTGACGATCAGGGCCACCTCCTCGTAACCGATCGACGCAGCAGAACGATTCGATCCCTGGATCGGACGATGACCGAGCGAGCGTGGGATTCCCCCGCACAGCCCGCCCGCGAAGGTCGCGGGTGCGACTGTAATGGGGGCCCTGACGCGCCCTCGGAATCAAGCGGCAAGAGTTGCCACGACCGACACCTCCGGTGCTCGTGCCGTGGCGAAAACGCCAATACGGACCCGGTAGACCTCGACGATGCGCGAGGGAATGACCCGACCCATAGCCACCCGCGCGGAAACGACGGAGATGTTGCCGAACCAGGGCCCGACGGTGGCCGAATCGTCGGGGACGGGGGGCGGGTCGATCACTATCCCCCCGCTGGGACGGGCCGGAGAACATGTGGGCGCGCGATGTTGTATACCGTCGATACGCTGCGCCGCATTGGTGGCTTCATCCTCGCGCGTGACGCTAGCGGCCGAACCCTCTCGCTCCTTTCTTCGGACATGAATCTCGTCAGCGAGTGGTCCCTTCCCCGCGGGTCACAGGTGTTGACCTCCCCCAGCGCGACGACCATGTTGTTGCGCCGTGGTGCCACCGGGAATTGGACTTGGTCAGATGTCCAGGTTGTGTCGGACCGCCTCCGCCCAGATCTGAATCGATACGTCATTGACGAGGACAAGTCCAAGACCTTCATTGGTCAGCAGATGCAGACCCTGTCGTGGGGACAGCCGTCCACTCCGACGAAGATCAAAGCGCTTGTGCTTCCCGTCATGGAGGGGAAGCAGAGCTTCTCGTCCCCTGACCTGGCCGGGTTCGCCGCCTACCTTCGACGGGTAATGGAGTCGTCTGTGCGCGACTATTACGTCGAGAACTCCTTTGGGAAGCTCACCGATGTGACTGTGGACGTGTTCGCCGGAAATGTGGGCCCGATCGGGCGTCCGCTCGTGCTCGCCCGTCCGCACCTCGCGGATTACTACTTCCCCGCCTATGACCCAGGTCGGCTCGAAATGACTCTGACCGGGTTGACGGGGTCGGAGACCGTGGAGTTCGACGGCCGGGAACGGCTGACTGTGCAAGCGAACCCACTGAAAGGCGGTCCTGCTGGCAAGGCCATCACCTTATCGATGTTCGCGCTGGCGCTTCGTGTCGACCACGATCTCTTCCCAGTACAGGTGAAGTTCCTCGGCAGCGAACGACTCACCATCAATGTCACGCTGCCCGACGGGACGGCGAAGAGTCTGACCCTGAGCTTCCCGGCAAAGACGATCGACATCGCAGACACGAACCAGATCTCAGGGCGACTGGGTGAGTTGGCGACCTATCTCGACGCCGTGATGGCGGCGGCAGAGACCGCAGCCGGCATCCCGGCGCGCATTTTTGCGTCGCCGAAGGTCGCACGGGTGCCCGCAGTGTCTATGCAGTTCGGTGCGCTAGTGGTGACCTGGACCGCGGCCAAGGCCACCGGTGTTCGAACACGCGTGCTGAGTGCGGTGGCGAGTACACCTGGTGGTGATCCACTCGGTCTATCGACCGCGCTCGTCGGAGTCATCCCCGTCACGTCGACAGGCCGCCTGGGACGCAGCCTTGAGCTCGCCGCGCTCTTGGGACAGGACGCTGCGGGGGCCGGATACAACGATCGGTACCTTGAGAACCCGACCGCGACGTTTAGCGGCGGCACTCTGAAGTCGACCATCTCCATCGCCACGCGGTACGGAGGGCCAGGGGCGTCGGTCACCCTGACCTCGAGCTCCGAACTCTCGACCCTGTTCAGCTCGTCGTTGTCCGTCCCGAACAGTGCGACCACAGCGAACTCGGCTACTGCGCTGCGTGACAGGAGCGAACTCTACGAGGATGCGTTGAGTGCGGCCGTGCAACGGCTGCGGGACGCGAAACGGGCCACCAACCTTTTCGCGGGGTACACGTGCGTGCTGGTGTTGCCAGTCGAGCCGTCTGCGGTCGCCCCGGGTGATCCGGCGGCGCCGTTGGCGACAGAGTTGTGGTCGGTTACGAACCTGCACCGCCCATTCGGATTCCGAGGAGCGGAGAACATCACGACGGTCATCGACAGAGTGGACAAGTCCATTCAGGTGCAAAGCGCGTGGGCATTGGTGTTCATGGCTAGCGGGCGGCCGGACACGGCGCTCATTGTGCATGAGGTCGGTCACGCGCTCGGGTTCGACGATCTGTATCACCAAAACGGATACCGTGATGAACTCGCGTACCTCGGGTCCTGGGCGATGATGGACGACCACGGGCTTATGCCCCACCACTGCGGGTACCACAAGTTGCAGGCGATGTGGATTCCGGACGGCGCAGGCACACCCGCCGACTATGGTCGGGTACTACCGATCGCGTTGCCAGAGGCCGACCGCACCACGACTACGGACTTCCTCCTTGTGCCCGTCGAACTGTGGCGCGATTCACTCGTTGCCTCCGCGCGTACCGCGTTTGGTGTGCCCGACACCGTCCCGGTTGTCCAACTCGGACGGATCGATCTCGGCGGTGACGGAGCCACATTCGGTCTCATCGAGGCGCACCAACCGGGCGCGAGGTTCAGCCGGAGTCTGCCCATCGCGACGGGCGGTGTGCTGATCACCAACGGGATCAGCTGGAGCCTGGACCAACGCTTCGCGATGAACGGGTGGTATCGGCGCCCGGTCCAATGGCTGAATCCCGCGAACGTGCTCCAGAATGCCGGCGACACCTTCGACTTGGCTCGGGCCCCAGAACTCGCGGTGAAGGGGGTGAAGGTCGCTGTGAAGGATCGCAGGCTCGTCGAAGGCGACGCGCAGGTCTACCTCGTGTCCGTGACACGCGAGAACGCGGAATTCGTCGACCTCTACTTCGAGAACCCACCCGTCTACTACAAGAATCCCGATCTCTGGGTGGACTGGCAGGGCAACAACGCGCCGACCGCGACTGATCTGGTCCCGTTCCACCAACCCGGTCAGCCTGTCGACCAAGGCGAGCCCATCCGAGTCCCCGCGAAGGAGTATGAACCGCATTGGGTCGTCGCACGGGTGCGGAACCGCGGACGGGTGAAAGCGTTGGACGTCAAGCTCAACTTCTACTACTTCGAGCCCCCTGGAGGTGGCGACGGGCAGCGACCGATGGACGTCAACAATCTCTCCGCCTACCACCTGATCGGATCGGTCACCCGTCCCGAGATCGCGGGGATGAACGCCCCCGACCTCGCATTGCGGCAATGGGATGTGCCTGCGGGCTTCAGCGGGCATACCTGCCTGCTCGTACAGATCGAGGACTACAGGATTCCAGAGGATGCCACCGGCGCCGTGCTGGGCTCGGATGATGTGTGGCTGCTGAACAACCACGCGCAAAAGAACGTCGACAAATACGAGGCGCTCAAGAGCAGCCCGTTCGCAGCCATCGACTTCGAGTTCAGCGTACGAAACGAAGGCGTCACACCAGAACTCGCCTACCTCGAACCCGACCAACTTCCCTATGGGATGACACTGACTGTCACTCCCGCAGACACGACGATTCCAGCGATGTCCACAGTGCGCTTCCGGTGCCGGCTTCAACTTGACGACACCATCATCGAGGCGGGTTGCGAAAATGATCAACGATTCCGGATCCACGCATGGCGTGAGGACCCGGAAAGTTCGGCCCGATGGGGCGGCGTGGAATATGAGATCCGTCCCCGGCAGCGCACGGCGGTCAACCTCCGGGGAACGTGGGACTACGACCAGACAGTCCGATTCTCGGGAACAGTGTCCCCCGATCCAGGAGGCGGCTCGGTCAAGATCCGAGTGGAGTTCGAGAGCAAGCCCGCAAAATGGATGACGTTGGCGGTCGGCGCTGGCGGAGCCTTTGAATGGAGCGGCATGGCTCCATCAGGCACATTCAGCGCCGAGGGCGTCGCCTGGTTCGACGGGAATCGGATGTTCGGCACCGCCCGCTCCCAGCTCGCGCGGACACAACACCCGCCAATCATTCGGTGACTTCGAGGTTCCGGTGGTTGGGCGAAGGAGCGGATACCGGCAGATCGACCTCAGAAAGGACACACACGATGGCACCGAATGATGGCTAATCGATAGCCGCGCCTCCCGGCTGAGAACCACGGTTTCAAATGCCCTCTTCGCGTCGCTGGTCGCCGACGCAGTGGCGAGTGCCCCGGATAGCGATTGTCAGACGACGGTCCCTCAGCGGGACGATTGTCACCGATCTTGCGACTAGTGCCCGGTGAGGGATCGAAGGTGTCCACCTGGACCGCGGCATGCGCCACTATGGTCGTGAGGATCCGAGGAAGGAAACAACGTGGGATTTCGCGTGCGTAAGTCGATCAAGATCGTGCCGGGTGTCCGGCTGAACGTGTCGGCTAAGTCGGTCGGAATCAGCGCCGGCGTGAAGGGCGCGCGTATTAGTGCGAATTCCAGCGGGCGTGTCACCCGCACCGTCGGCGTCCCGGGAACAGGCGTTTCGCACTCGAAGACAATCAATACCCGCAGCAGCGGCGCTGCGAAGAGTCCCGCCAGAGAACCCGTGACAGCTCCGCGGCCCGTGCAAGCGTCGACTGTCAAGCCGGGGTTGATGGCCCCGGGGTGGGAGAAGGCACTGTTCAAAACGCTCAAGAAGGTTGATGGGCCGAAGCTGCATGCCCTCGCCCAGCAGCATCCGGACCATAACCAGACGATCTCGTACATCGAGATGGTTGAGGTGGCACTCCCAGCCGGGGACACTGCTCGCGTGCGAGCGCTCCTGAATTGGCTCCACGACGTCGCATACCGACCGGAAGACGATGCGTTCGTCACGAAGTACCTCCCGCGGCGCACCGTTGCTCTGCCCGTCGCACAGGGCATCTCCGCGACCATGCCCGCCACCCGTGACGCGTTCATGCTCCTACTCGCTGAGATCGAGCAGGCCGATGGTAATCGCGCCCGCGCTATCGAGGTCGTTGAAGGCCTTGAGCCCACGACTATCGCCGCCGTCTCGCTGGCGGAACTGTACGCAGAGGAGGGCAGGTGGTCCGACATCATCGATCTCACTAATGGGCTGACGAACGAAGATGAACCGTCAACATACTTGCTGATTCAGCGAGGTGGAGCTTTGCGCGAGCAGGGCTATGCCGAGGCGTCGCGTGAGGCCTTGAAAGAAGCTCTCCGGATTCGGAGCCGGCCGACGGAGCTGCGGAATCTCGCGCTGGTTGAGCGCGGCAAGACATACCTGAGCGAGAACAAGAGGGCGATGGCCCGCAAGGATTTTGAGCGAGTGATGGCGGACTCTGCCGACTGGCCAGGGCTCGACGAACTCATCGCAGCAAGCTCCTGACATCGCACACGCGACGGCTCGCATCAAATCGACGTCTGCACCCTCAGCGTCCCTCTATCGCCAATTGCGCGTTGAGGGATCCCGTCGGCGCTCGATGGCCCCGGCTGCGCGTGATGCTTGCGAGAGCAGTGGGAGAATGACTGGAGACCGGGCAGGTTCCGCAAACGGGGTGCGCGCGGCCGGCCGTGGTAGCTCATATGTTGGACTTGTGAACAGTCGAGTTGCGCGATGAGCCTCACCGGTCAGCTGCGCGACCCGGGCTCGCCTATCCGGGAGTATCTAGAGCGCATTTCGCCCCGAGTCGCATCATCCGCACAGAAGCAGGATGCGGCGGATCCTCTTGGGTTCGCTGACCTCGCGCAGTCGCGGTTGCTCGTCCCCCGACCGAAGGGCGTCGACGGGAGTCTCGTCGGGATGGCGTTCGACTACCGTGCGCGGATCGAGTTGGGTGGCTTCGATGCGCTCACATCGACTGCGGCGGCTGGTGTGTCGCGGGCTGATGAGTACCGGGGACTCGTTGACAACGCAGACCACCGGTTGGCGGTGCTGCAGGGCACGTTTGAAGCCGCCGTCGAGTTGCTCCGATCCGAGAGTCAACTCGACTTTGACCGAGCGTCAGTGCTGCTTGCTCACTGTGAGCGTGTCGTACGTGTAGGTTCACGCGCACTGTCCGGTTCGACGGGCGCGGAGCTGGACGCCGCGGCGGACGGTTGGGACTTCGCTGACAACATCGACCGCCCGCTTCTCGACGACGTTGGCGCTCTCCTCGGCGCAAGCCGTCCACAGCTCGCGAGCTGGAAGGAGGAAATCACCGACGGCCAACCCTACGAGCCGAACCCACATTTCGTAGGCGCCTCACTCGTTGGCGGCGCGGACGGCGACTGGCTGATCGGGGAGACGTTGATCGATTCGAAGGTCTACTCGCATCTCAACGTTTCCTCGCTCCGTGCGCACATCATTCAGCTGCTCGGTTATGTGATGCTCGACCTCGACGATGCCCTCGGCATCCGGCGCGTCGCCGTTTGGTTACCTCGCCAGCAAGTTCTCGCGACGTGGTCGCTGACGCGTCTGCTCGGAGGAGATCCGGAAGAGCTCCTCCCGACGCTCCGCGAAGGCTTCGTGAAGGCGACGGGCCGGCGTCAGCTTGCACGCCACGAGCCGGTGCCTCAGCGGCGCAGACACCAAATGCTCGCTGACAATCGACACACGCCGTACGTGACCCTCGAGGAACTCGCGCTCAGCAACGACGCCGACATACGACGCAGGGTCGGTCGCAACTCCGTCGCCCCGGAGGCAGCTGTTCGACTGCTTGCCCACGACCGCTCCTGGAGTGTCCGCGAAGGCGTCGCGATGAACGAGGCGGCCCCAGACGACGTCCTGCAAACGCTCTCGACGGATCGAAGCAAGGCTGTCAGGCTCGCCGTCGCTGCGAACCCTGGGGCGCCCCGTGCCGCAGTGAGCGCACTCACGACAGATATCGACCCCAACGTTCGCTGGAGTGCGCGCACCAACGACGGCGAGGTCACGCACGCGCCGGGTGCACTCGCGATCCCCGAATCCTCAGCAACAACGTCAGGGATCGTCGCCGCCACCAACCGCGACAGCGCCGCGTGGAACTCAAGAGTGGTCGAGCGCCTTGTCCATGTGATGCTCGACTCTGGGCCGTGGCCCGGCTGGCGACTCCCGATACCCGATGAATCGTTCAACTCGGCAATTCGCGAAGGACAGGACGTTCGCGCCCCTGACTGGCTTCGAGCCGGAATACCACGCCAGGTCGCTGAAGATCTCCGCCGCGCAGACCGCCCAGAGTGGCTTCGGTGGCGAGTCTCGTGGGCGCTTCCGATTGACGACCCAGTTGTGCGGGCGGACCTGCTCGCCGACTCCAACCCGGATATCCGGTGGTGGGCGCTGCAACAGACGACGTCGATCGATGCTCCGGACCTGTCCGAGAAGCTGCTGGAGTTGGCTTCCTCGAAGCCAGCCCGCGTGGCATTCCGCCGCGCAGGCCTCGACCACCGGTACGAGGCGAAGACATCCCGTGAGTATGACGCCGAGGTCCTCGAAGTTGTCGCTGCACACCGCTCGTCACCACCCCAACTGCTGGCCGAACTCTCGGCGGCGACCAGCACCAGCATCCGCCTAAGACTGGTTGACAATCCTGCGCTCCCGAACGCTGATCGTGCGGCCATCGTCGAAACGCTCCTAACCGCGCGGAGCTCCGAGGCACGGGTGGCGCTCGCGCGTATCGGTGTGCTCTCCTCAGAAATCATCAAACGGCTCGAAGCCGACCGCGACAGCTACGTGCGCGAAGCAGTTGCGGGTCGGGAGGACCTGACCGATGAGACGATCAACGCGCTCGCTGTTGACAGGGAGTGGACGGTCCGCTTGGCTCTTCTACAGAACGCCTTCGTAGCCGAACGTGCTCCTTCCAACTTCATCGTCGAGGTGTTGCGCAACGCCCCCGAGGCCTCCGTACCCGACGTCCTGGAAATCATCGAGGAGTTACACGAAGCCGACGAGTTCGACACCGCGATTGTCGATGCGCTTGAACGCCTGTCCAAGAGCCGGGTCCGTGCCCCGGACCTACGCCGAACAGCCGCGCGTCACGCACGAACCGGTCCTCGAACGCTCGAACGCTTGGCCCGGTCGACGGACGCTCAGCTCCGTGAGGACGTTGCGGGCAACAGCAACACTCCGCCAACCGCGCTCGAAAAGCTCTCGCGGGATGAGGCTGCGGACGTCCGCGCGGCGGTGGCCCACAATGCTTCGACTACTAAAGCTGTCTTGACTGACCTCTCCCACGACGGCGATCCCAAAGTCCGCGCGGCCCTCACCAGACTCAGTCAGCTCGAGCTCGGAGCCCTGGCTCGACTACTCGAAGACGAGGATGCTGGCGTGCGCCGCGCCGCGCAACGCCACCCATCGGCAGAAGAAGCCGCTCGATGCCACGGGCAACCGTCAGATTCGGGGAATGAACTCACTCGCGCAACCGAACCTGAGCCAGTTGATCGACAGGTCTTCGAGGCGATGGCGGGCGACAAGCGCGCCGAGGTGCGAATGAGAGCGGCCTACGATCCCCGGACGCCACCCGACATCCTGGAGTTCCTGGGCGGAGAGCGCCGGAGCAGCCGCGTTCGACGAGCCGTCGCCGCGAACCCGAACGCACCCGCACGTCTCTTACGTTTGCTCAGCGCCGACGAGGACGAGCAGGTCCGGCAGGCCGTCGCGTTCAACGGCGCTACCAAACCCGACGTGCTCGTTGACCTCGCCGGAAGGAGCATCGACCTCGCACTCATAGTCGCGTTGAATCCAGCGGCGCCCGACGACGTGCTGGCAGCGCTCTCCGCGGACCCGGAACCGCTGGTGCGGCACGTCGCCGCAGGAATGAGGCTCGGTAGGCGGATCAGTCCCGACTCGCGACCCCAGCACTCAGTCAACGCTGCGAGCGACAGCTGACGCCAACGACGGGTACGCGTCCACAGAACCGCGCTCCTGTCTGCGCGGCAGCCACCTCGCCCCTCCGCGAGCACCCGCTGCGTGAACGCAAAAGTCCCTCGTGCGGGCGATGCCCGCAGAGGGATCCCGACAGCGCGATGGAGCCGTTAGCACTGGGACCGGCGGCTTCAGCTGGGGAGCAATACGATCGGAGCAGGAGGATCCGTGGACAGCACGTCGGAGTGGCGCATCGATGACGCGGCCGCATATGACGCGGTGCGCTCTGCGGCCGTCGATGCCGCTGTCCGTTTCGCACGCGAGGGCGACGTGGCCTCCGCAAACCGCGTCCTCGCGGCCGTGGCGGCCGTCGACGGGTTCGACCGTGCAGCTATCGACGAGCTCGCTGAGAACTTGGATGTGTGGCAGCTGGACTCCTCCCATGGCTGAGCCGGCCGCGCCCGGTAGCGCTCTGGAGGAGCACTTCCACCAGACCGTTGAGCCGTTCCTCTTCTTTCACGCCCGAAGCGCGGCTTACCCGTCGCTGACTCTGTTGGCTTCCCCGCTTGCCGCAGGGCGTTCGCGTGCGCTTCCGCGGTTCAGCCCGGCGGCGGTTTCCCTCAACGCCGCAGACATCCGCCTGATGGCTCCCCCCGAGAGCGATACTGCAGAGGCTGCGGCAGCGTTGCTGCAGCTGGCGCTCGCTCATGCCCGCCACAACCGGTTCTCGGTCGCTCTCGATGGACACTTCCGCACCCCTGCTGTGGCGGCGGGACTGTCCCGGCTGTTCTCGTCGTCCGGCTTTTCGACGCGGTTCGTCGCGATTGCGGAGCGGGAGGCGGAGGTGCGGATGTCGGAGGCATCGTCGCGGCTCCTGCAGTGGCGCCGCGGATCCGACGACGTAGCCACGCGCCGAACGGAGCCGATGACTTCACTCCCGGTGTTGAGAGCGATGGCGGAGGATCCTTCTTCGGTCCAGCAGGTGGTTGTGCTGTCACGCACAGGAGATGTGGTCTTCGACTCGGAGAAGGCAGACCGAGATGGGGCGCCGTCTGCGTTCGAGGCCGCGGCGGCGGCGCAACTGGGGACACTGCGATCGACACTCTGGTTGAGCCAGCTGCGCCATATGACGCGGTTCCTCGGCGCGCAGCGGTCGGCGCCACGGTGGGCGGTGGATGATCTGATCGAGTTGCACGAGATCGCGTTGACGGAGATCGTCCCGGAGTTGCCGATCCGGGACGATTCGGAGTTCACCCGCATCCAGACTGAGCGTCTGTCCGCGACCTTATCGGTGCTCCGCGCCTCCGTCGGCACCGAGGCTCGTGAAGATGTGCCTTTGTCGCTCCCGACGCCGGCGCCCACGGCGCCGAGTCGCTCCCTCTAGCGGACCTGAACCGGCCAAAGAGCGCGGCGCTATCCACGCGACGGCATCGGCGTGCGGCTGGCAGACCCGGTGCCGGGGCTGTCGGTGTCGGGTCGTGGGGACTGTTGCCGATGCGTCGGTTCTCTGGCCGGGTAGATGAGTCGGTGGAGTCGGGCGAGTTTGTCGCGGTCGCCGGTGGGGACGAGGTGCGCGGCGGCGTGGCGGAATGCTTCGGCGCGCAGCCGCCGGGCGGTTTCGGCCGGGATGTCGTACGGGTCGCGCCCGAACGTGACGCGGGCAATCGAGTCCATCCGGACTTCTTCAGCGATACGTGCGCGGTGCCGGTCCTCGTAACCGCCGACGAGTGTGGGGAGCGCGTGCAGCCACGCTTGGCGCTCCCTCTCAATCGTGGCGTCTCGGAGAAGGTCACCCGGCGGCGCCGACGGGGCGGCTCCCGTGATTCGGTCGCGGGCAGCGAGGATCGCCACTCGGGTGTGCGCGACGGGGTCCAGTTCGCGCCGGAGCGCCTGCTTCTGCACGGCGGTGCGGCGCCTGGTGTAGAACTCGTCGGCGACCTTCTCGTTGGCGCGCTTCTCGTTGGCGTAGACCCGGTGCATCTGGCGGGGTGGGAGACCGAGTTGCGTGAGGCGGGTGCGGAGTCTGCTGGCTTGTCGGCCGCGGGCGCGTTGCTGTTCAAGGTTCTGCTGGTACCAGCGGCGATACCCGTCGGGGTCATCGTCCCGGCGTTTTCGGGCGGCGTCGCGTTGCTGCCGCCGGGTGGCGTCGGGGTTCCGGTCCCGCCAGGCCTGGCTCGCCTGCCGGGCCTGCGTGGCCGCCCGGTCGGGGTGGCGTTCGATGTAGCGTCGCCGGTACTCGCGGACCCGCTCCGGGTGGTCCCGCCGATACGCGCGGGCGCGGGCGCGTTCCTGTGCGCGGTGTTGGGCGTACCAGGCGCGCCCGCGCGCCCTCCGTTGCTCGGCGGCGGCTTTGCGCTCGGCGGCGCGGCGCATCGATTCCCGGTTATGCAGTCTGGCGCGGTCCCGGTTGGCGTCCTTCCACTCTCGGACGGCCTTGGCGAGCCGCTCGCGGTTGCGCTCCCGGTACGCGGCACGCTGCGCGCGTGCCCGTGGTGCGGCATCCGGGTCGTTCTGGATGAGGCGCCGGCGGGCAGCCGACCGCTCATCGGACGTGCTCACGAGCGGGGCCGTCAGCTGGCGCTCGGGGTGGCCGCGTAGACGAGCGCTGCGAGGTCGGCCCGGTGGGCGGTGGGGTCGATGATCGCCCGGCCGATCGCGTCCCGCAGGATGGTTGCGTCCGGGTCGGGTGCGGTGATGTGGTCGAGGACCCAGGCGACATCGCCGGCGAGGGAGTAGTCGGGGTCGTCGGCGTGGAGTTCGGGGTAGTAGAGCAGGGCGAGCATCGCGGTCTTGCGGATGATCTCGTCGGCGTCGTCGGTGGTCATGGTGCGGTCCTTTCGTCAGCGGGAGGGGCCGGGCCCGGTGGGTGGCGGCTCGGGGTGATCGAGGAGGGAGTCGGTCGGTGCGAACTGGTCGCGCGGTCTGCGGGGTGGGCCGAGGGGAAACCGGCGGTTCCGGTCCCCCGCCCGCCGCCCGTAAGGGAGGTACTCGTTGCGGATCGCGTGCGCCGGGTCGGCGAGGACCCAGTGGCAGCGCGCTCCGAGCCACACGGTGAGGTCGAGTTCGGCTTCTTCGGTCGAGCGCGCCCACACGCCGGCGATCCGCCCATCGACCAGTTGCGCGGTGTGCCACTGCCGTTCCCGATGCCAGACCCCGTAGGCGGCAAGTGTCGCGTCGATCGCGAGCCGGCGGGCGAGGCACTCGTCATCGGTCGCGGTGTGTCCGCGGATCGGGATCGCGGCGCGGATCCGTTCGCCAGCTTCTGCCAGCGTCTCCCCCGGTAGGGGGACGGTGGGCTGTTCGATCACGACTGCCCGCCATGCGTGCGGATGGTGGGATCGGGCTCGTTCATCGTCACCACACCCCAGCGCTGGTTGCGGCGACGTGGGTGCTGACTTCCAGGGCGAGGCGGGTGACCTCCCCGATGAGCCCTGCGGTGCGACGGTTGTCCGGCATCGCTGTCACGAGCTCGCCGAGGATGGGGGCGTCGGCGTGCGCCTTGTACAGCCGCAGCGTCTCGGCTGTTCGCGGGTACCCCCAGTCCGCGTCCAGCCGATGGGTCCAGGTGTCGCGCTGATCGGGGATGCGGGGGTCGACCTTGTTCAGCACGATCGCGTACCGGAGGTGCCGGGGTTCGATGAGGCGGTGGATGGTCCGCATGGTCGGCTCGACCGCGAGCGGCTCCGGGGTCATCGGGACCAGTGCATAGTCGGCGGCATCCAGCACCAGCTCGAGGGTCCGGGTCTCCTCGAGACTCCCCGGGGTGTCCACGAACACGAAGTCGTACTCCACTTTCAGCAGGGGCAGCCGGGCGAGGACGCTCGGTTGCTGCGGGCCGGCGTAGTCGAAGGGCAGCGGCCGGGCCACGTTGCCGGCCCACCACTGCGTGGACCTTTGCGGGTCGGTGTCGATCAGCAGCACCCGGTGCCGGCGGGACAGGGCGGCGGCGACCTGCATCGCGATCGTCGTCTTCCCGACGCCGCCCTTCTGGTTGGTCACCGCGATCGTGTACATCCCCGACCTCCTGCGTGTCCCGAATGACTATTGACACTAGTAGACGGCTTAGTCGTACACTTAGTCAAGGCCGGGCTGCGATTCCTGATTGCGGTCAAGCAAACTAAGGGGGTGAAGGTCGACGTGAAGACAATCGAGGGCAAGAAGATGTCGCATCGTGCAGCGACAGAGCCCATCGGTTCCGCATTGCGGATCGCGCCCGGTTTCAGCGCCACCACGGTGGACGATGAGACCGGCATCGAAACGACGCTCGACGCGATCTACGACGCCGACGCCGGCAAGTACGTCGTCACCACGATCGTGAACCGGGCCATCCGTCCCGGTTTCGACGAGATCGCACTCCGTCACACCGCGCCGCAGGCCATCCTGCAGGTCGCGGTCCCCCAGTGCGTAGCCGTCAAGCTCGACAAAGGCTGGACCACGATCTCCGAACTCACCCAGGCGGAGGGACGCATCATCCCGGACTGGCTCGCCTCCGAAGTCGTCAAACGCGGCACCAAGACGGAGCGCATGGAGGTCATCCAGATCCTCTACGGCGCTTCCGCCCTCGCCGGGCTCCCCCCGGTCCGCACCGTGCAAGTCGAACTCGGCGTCCCGCACCGCACCGCCAGCGACTGGATCGGCAAGGCCCGCGCCGCCGGATACCTCAAAGGAATGAGCTACACGCCTGGCCGCCAGGCGGATGAATGACATCAGCACTGCGTCCCTTGTCATCGCGGTGGACCATGTCACGGCGGCCGCCGCGATCGGGATCAGTCCGTCACGCTTGCGTCACCATGTGAGGCTCGGGGACATCACGCCGCACTTCTCCGGCTCGAAGCCGCTGTACGCAGTCTCCGAGCTGCAGCGATTCATCGAAGCTCTTCCGACCCACCCCGAGCGTCTGCTTACGGCGTGAGTGGGATGGTTCGGTGGAGTGCGCCCGTCGACCTGAGCGTTGCCTAAGCGGCGCGATCACGGACAGGGATCGGTCTTCTTCCTCGAAAGCCGCGGACTGTGGCGCGGGGTCATCGACAATGGGTTTCACTCGGACGGCAGGCGCCGGCAGCGGTACGTGCATGCCAAGACTCGCGAGGAGTGTGTCAGGAAGCTCCGCAAGCTGATGAACGAGATTGCTACATACGGTGAGCCACTGGATCATCACACCCACGTCGGCGATCTCGCCAAGGCGTGGCTGGAGGACGCCGGCGGACGACTCAAGCCCAAGACGATGCAGGGGTACCGGTCTGCGGTAGCAGCGAGCATCGTTCCCATCCTCGGGAAGCGGGTCGTTTCCGAACTTCGCCCCTCGGACGTGCGACGGCTGCACGCCGCGGTGTTCTCCCGCGGCGTCGGCGCGTCGAGTGTTGCCGGCGCCCACCGCGCCCTGTCGGCCATGCTCAGCTTCGCCGTAGATGAAGGGATGATCGCGCGCAACGTCGCCGAGTCCGTCGACATCCCGACTCAGGCACCGACAAACCGGGACTCCCTTTCGCGGGCGGAGACCCAGTCGCTACTGGAGGACGGCGACCCCAGGTGGGCCCTCAGCCTTCTTTCCGGCGCACGCGACGGCGAGTTGCGCGGGCTGCGCATCGAGGACATCGACTTCGATGCGAACGTCGCGCACATCTCCTGGAACCTCGCCGAAGCCACCTCCCAACACGGCTGCGGCGGGACGTGTGGCTACAAGCGCGCCAGCAACTGCCCCCAGCGCATCCTCGATGTCGCGCCCAACCTGGAATCGATCCCTCTCGAGGGTCGGTGGGTGCTCGTCCGCCCGAAGTCCTACAAGCCACGCCTTGTCCCCCTCACGCAGCCGCTCGCCGGCGCGCTCCGCGCCCACATCGAAGAGGACGACGGCTGGAACCCGCATGGTCTGGTGTGGCACCGCCCGCAGGGGACACCGCTCACCAACGCCGACATGAATAGCGCACTCCGACAGGCCCTTCGTCGCGCGGGTATCAAGCGCCCCGCGACGGTGCACTGGCTGCGCCACACATATACGACGATGTCCGAGCACGCCGGCATCCCGTGGGTGGTTTACTCACGGATCTCCGGGCATGCCAGCGAAGATATCTCCCGCCGCTACACGCACCAGCTCGAAGCTGAGGCGCGTGACGGAATCGCCCGCCTGGACGCCTATCTGCGCGAACGCCGTTGAGGCCAGCGGCTCCGGTCGCCGACGCCTAGAGTGGGCGGCAACCTTCGAGCCGGTCGGCTGGCACCGGCGCGGCCCCTACGGACGGCTTGAAACCTCTCGTCGCAGCAGCGAATTTGGTGCACACATAGGTGCACACATACGGGTGTTCTGCTGTGTCGCGCTGTGGCGTCCGCGGAAGAACTCACTCTGCCCAG
>NZ_BKAH01000020.1 GCF_007992455.1 Microbacterium saccharophilum
GCCAGTGAGCCCCATGCGCCTCACCCGTCACGCCCGGTCCTGCAGTTTGCTGCGCGCGCGGCCGGATGGCGGCGTGTGTTCGCCTCGGGGTGGGCGGGTGGCGGCGTGTGGTCGTGCGGTCGCGGCGGCGAGGGCTCGGCCTGACGAGCGGTGCGAACTGCAGGATGAGGCGTGACTGGCGTGGCCAGTGAGCCCCATGCGCCTCACCCGTCACGCCCGGTCCTGCAGTTTGCTGCATGGCGCCAGCCTTCCGGGCTGTCGGGTGAGCGCCGCGGGCGGCCGTGTCGGCGGCCCGGGGCATCATGGGCGGATGACGGTGACTCTGACGCGCTGGAGCGACGGCGACCTCGGCCTGCTCGAGCGGATGAACGCTCCGGAGATGACGGTGCACCTCGGCGGCCCCGAGACGGCGGACGAGGTGCGCGACCGCCACGCCCGCTACCTGCGGCTGTGGGAGAGCGACGAGGCCCGCACGTACCGGATCGACGTCGACGGCGAACCGGCGGGCGGCATCGGCTACTGGGCCGTCGAGCACGACGCGCGGCCGGCGTGGGAGACGGGATGGTCGGTGCTCCCGGAGCATCAGGGGAGGGGCGTGGCCGGGGCGGCGCTGCGCGCACTCCTCGCCGAGATCCGCGCGGACGGGCGGCGCGACCTGCTCGTCGCCTACCCGGGCATCGACAACCCGGCGTCCAACGCGCTGTGCGCGCGAGCCGGCTTCGTGGCCCAGGGCGAGGGCACCGAGCCGTGGCGCGGTGGCGAGCTCACCTTCCGCATCTGGGCGCTCGACATGGCGCCGCTGCAGCCCGGCGGCGATCTCGAGGAGGAGCGGTTCGGCGCTGAGAGCCTCGACCCGGAGCGCTGGTGGCCGCACTACCTCCCGCACTGGTCGAGCCGGGAGGCGACCATGGCGCGGTGGAAGACCGGGGACCGCCTCGAACTGCGGATCGACCCCGACACCCCGCCCTGGGCGCCGGAGTGGGACGGCGACGTCCGCGTCTCGCACCTGCAGACCGGCCAGTTCTCCGGCCCGGTGGGCAGTAGCACGGGCCAGCACCGCTTCCGGGACGGGCTCGTCGTCCGCGAGGAACAGCCGGAGCACCGGCTGTGGCTGCCCCACTACGGCATCATCGAGACGCGGATGTCGGCGATCCGGCACTCGGATGCCATGGTCGCGTTCTGGCCCATCGGGTTCGAGGACCGACCCGACGACAGCGGGGAGATCTGCATCGCCGAGGTCTTCGGCCGCGACCTCGACGACGACGGCGGCTGGGTCACGGTGGGCGTCAAGGCGCACCACGATCCGCGCCTGCGCGACGAGGTCGAACGGATCCGCGTCACGGGCGACCTGACGCAGCCGCACGACTACGCCGTGGAGTGGACCCCGGAGCACCTGCGGTTCTTCATCGACGGCCGGTGGGTGAAGACCGTCGCGCAGCGCATCGACTACCCGGTGCAGCTCATGCTGGACGTCTTCGAGCTCCCGGCCGCCGGCGGTGCACGCGGTACGGCGGCGCTGCCGCACCGCTTCCGCGTCGAGCACGTGCGGGTGCGGACGCGCTGACGACGGGCGTCAGCGTCGAGCACGTGCCGGTGCGGACGCGCTGACGACAGGGGTCAGTGCGCGGCGACCACCGCGAGAACGGCCTCGCCGTACGCCTCGCGCTTCTTCGCACCGATGCCGGAGACGCCGTCGAGGTCGGCCAGCGACGCGGGCCGGCGTTCGGCGAGCGCGCGCAGCGTCGCGTCGCCGAAGACGATGTACGCGGGGACGCCCTGCTCCTTCGCCGCCGACGCGCGCCATGCGCGCAGCGCCTCGAACAGGTCGCGGTCGCCGGCCGCGACGGCATCCGACGCGGGCGCCTTGCGGGTGCGGGGCGTGCTGCCGGTGCGGCCGAGGACGTCACGGCGCAGCGGCACGGGACTCTCCCCGCGCAGCACGGCGGCGCCCGCCTCGCCGACGCCGAGCGTGCCGTACTCCCCCTGCGCAGCGAGCACGCCGCCGGCGAGCAGCTGCCGGATGACGCTGCGCCAGTCCTGGTCGGTGAGGTCGGCGCCGAGCCCGTAGGTGGAGAGCTTGTCGTGCCCCTGCTGGCGGATGCGCTCCGTCGACGCGCCGCGCAGGATGTCGATCAGGTGCCCCGCACCGAAGGACTGGCCCCGCTCGCGCTGCAGCCGGACGATCGTGGAGAGGAGCTTCTGCGCCGCGACGAGGCCGTCCCAGGTCTCCGGCGCCTCGAGGCACGTGTCGCAGTTGCCGCACGCGTCGGAGGACTGCCCGAAGTAGCCGAGCAGGTTCTGCCGACGGCATCCCACCGTCTCGCACAGGGCGAGCATCGCGTCGAGGTGCTGCCCCATCCGCATTTTGTACGCGCGGTCGCCCGGCGACTGGTCGATGAGGCGCCGCTGCTGCACGACGTCCCCGAGGCCGTACGCCATCCACGCCACGGCCGGTTCGCCGTCGCGACCGGCACGGCCGGTCTCCTGGTAGTAGCCCTCGACGGACTTCGGCAGGTCGATGTGCGCGACGAAGCGGACATCCGGCTTGTCGATGCCCATGCCGAACGCGATTGTGGCGACCATGACGACACCGTCGTCGCGCAGGAACCGCGATTGGTTGCTGGCGCGGATGCCGGCATCCAGACCCGCGTGGTACGGCAGCGCGTCGAGGCCCTGCTTCTGCAGGTAGTCGGCCGTCTGCTCGACGGACTTGCGGCTCAGCGCGTAGACGATGCCGGCGGAGCCCTCGGGCTGCGCGCGGATGAACTGGACGAGCTGCTTGCGCGGGTCGACCTTCGGCTCGATGCGGTACTGGATGTTGGGACGGTCGAAGCTCGCGACGAAATGCTTCGCGTCAGGCAGCGACAGCCGCTCGGTGAGCTCGCGGTGCGTCGCGCGCGTCGCGGTGGCGGTGAGTGCCATGCGCGGGACGCCGGGGAAGCGCTCGGCGAGGTCGCCGAGCATGAGGTAGTCGGGGCGGAAGTCATGGCCCCACTGCGACACGCAGTGGGCCTCGTCGATTGCGATGACGCTGAGGGTGCCGCGCTGCAGGAGGTTCGTCGTCGCGGCGCCGGACAGGCGCTCGGGGGCGACGTAGAGGAGGTCGAGCTCGCCGTCCAGGAACGCGCGTTCGACGCCGGCGCGCTCGCCCGGCGACTGCGTCGAGTTCAGGTAGGCGGCACGGACGCCGTTGGCGACGAGCGCGTCGACCTGGTCGTGCATGAGGGCGATGAGCGGCGAGATGACGAGGCCGGTGCCGGGGCGGACGAGCGCGGGCACCTGGTACGTGATCGACTTGCCGCCGCCGGTCGGCATGAGCACGACCGCGTCGCCGCCGGCCACGACGTGCGAGACGATGTCGCCCTGGCCCTCGCGGAACGCGTCGTAGCCGAAGACCTCCTTGAGCACCGCGACCGGGTCGGCGCCGAGGTGGTCGCGCCGTTCGAGCGTCAGGACGGAGGGTGCCGTCGCCGCGACCGCGGGGAAGGCGCGCGGCGCGGCGCGGTTGCCGGTCGGCGCGGCGCCGGCGGGCTGGTCGCGGGTGGCGCGGGCGACGGATGCCGCATAGCCGTCGAACGCGGGATCCGGCGGGGGCGGGGCGTCGAAGTCCTCCGGGGGACCGAACTCGTCCGGGTACCAGGGCACGTCGGCGTACGGGTCGTCGCTCCAGCCGCCGTCAGTCACCCGGACAACGATAGTCGCGGCGTCCGACAGCGGCGTCCGGCGCCCACCGACGGCGACCGGCGGCGTCCGGCGGGTCAGCACCACTTGGCGGCGATCGCCGTGATGACCGTCGCGTTGCGGTTCGTGGCGACGCCGAGGTGCTTCACGGCGCCGAGCGGATCGACGCGGCCGTCCTGGTAGCCCGGGAGGAGCAGGGCGTGCGCGGCGCGGCCGCGGACGATCATCTCGCCCGCGCCGCTCGCCGCGGCCTCGACGCGCGCGCGGGCATCGAGGCTCGGCTGCTCCTTCAGGAGGTACACGTAGTGCCGGGCGAGTCCCGGATGCTCGTCGTCGAGCTCCTGCACGGTCGCGGCGATCTCCGCGACCTCGGCGGCGGTGTACACGATCGTCGGGACCTCGAAGCCCCGGTCGGCGGCGAACGCGGCCTCGATCTTCTCCTCGATGCGCTCGCGCGACCGCATCCCGCTCGTGAAGCGGACGTTGCCGGTGTTGATGTGCGTGTCGACGTCGTCGAAGCCCGCGGATTCGACGACGCGCCGGATGTCGCCCTTGGGGAACACCCGCTTCGCGCCGAGGTTGATGGCGCGGAGGAACGCGACGTATGTGGTCACCGCCCCATTCTGACTCCCACCCCCGACTTCCTGACCCGCGCCGGACCGGCGCACGGCCTGACCGGCGCGACTAGAGGCGCAGCACCTGGGTCACGCGGGTCACGGCGGTCCCGGACTCCACCGAGGCGTCGAGGTCGACCTCGGCGCGGATGCGCCAGTCGTGGTTTCCGTCCGGGTCGTCGATGACCTGCTCGACGCGCCAGACCCCGGCCGAGGCCGCGTCGGACTCGTCGATCTCGACCAGGCGCGGCGAGCGCGCCGGGCCGCCGGTGAGGATCTCGTCGTGCTCCTCGAAGTACGCGTCCAGGGCGTCCGACCAATCGGCATCCGGGTCGAGCGCGACGAGGGCATCGTCGTCCTGCCGCGCCGCGAGCTGCACGCGGCGGAACAGCTCGTTGCGGACGAGCACCGTGAACGCCCGGCGGTTGGTGAGCACCGACGGCGGAGCCGGCGGCACGACGGGCGCCGTCGGGTCGTCGGCGGGGTGCACGAGCGCCTCCCATTCGTCCACGAGGCTCGAGTCGACCTGACGGACGAGCTCGCCGAGCCACTCGATGACGTCCATGAGCTCGTCCGTCCGGGCCTCGGCCGGCACGGTCTGGCGGATCGCGCGGTACGCGTCGCTGAGGTACCGCAGCACGAGACCCTCGCTGCGGCCCAGCTGGTACTGCGACACGTACTCGCCGAAGGTCATGGCGCGCTCGAACATGTCGCGCACGACCGACTTCGGCGACAGCTCGAAGTCGCGCACCCACGGCTGGCTCGACGCGAACACCTCGAACGCCTGCGCGAGGAGGTCGGCGAGCGGCTTCGGGTATGTGATGTCCTCGAGCAGCGCCATCCGCTCGTCGTATTCGATGCCCTCCCGCTTCATCGCCCCCACGGCCTCGCCGCGCGCGAGGTACTCCTGCTGGTTGAGGATGGCGCGCGGGTCGTCGAGGGTCGCCTCGATGACGCTGACGACGTCGAGCGCGTAGTGCCCCGTGCCGGTTTCGGCGTCGTCGGGCGAGAGCAGCCCGATCGCGGCGAGCGCGAACGGCGACAGCGGCTGGTTGAGGGCGAAGTTCGGCTGCAGGTCGACGGTCAGACGGATGCCGTCGGCATCGGAGACGACGATCCCGGCCGTGACCAGCGTGCGGAAGATCGCGATCGCCCGCCGCGCGAGGGCATACCGGCGCGGGCGCGACTCGTGGTTGTCGAAGACGAGCGACCGGACGTTGCCGAACACGTCGCCGCCGCGGCCGATCACGTTGATGAGCATCGCGGCGGTGAGCTGCAGCCGCGGCTCGAGCGGCTCCGGCACGGCGGTGATGAGGCGCTCGAACGAGCCCTCGCCCCAGTTGACGACGCCCGTCGGCGCCTTCTTGCGCACGATCTTCTTGCGCTTCGCGGGGTCGTCGCCGGCCTTGGCGAGGGCGACAGCGTTCTCGATCTCCCACTCCGGTGCCATCACGACGACGTTGCCGTACGGGTCATACCCGGCGCGTCCCGCGCGCCCGGCGACCTGGTGGAACTCGCGCGCCGTGAGCTGCCGCATCTTCGTGCCGTCGAACTTCGACAGCGCCGTGAGCAGCACGGTGCGGATGGGCACGTTGATGCCGACGCCGAGGGTGTCGGTGCCGCAGATCACGCGCAGCAGCCCGCGCTGGGCGAGGGTCTCCACGAGCCGGCGGTAGCGGGGCAGCATCCCGGCGTGGTGCACCCCGATGCCCGACCGGACGAGCCGGGACAGCGTCTTGCCGAACCCGGTGGTGAACCGGAATCCGCCGATGGCCTCCGCGATGGCGTCGCGCTGCTCGCGCGTGGCGATCTTGACGCTCGACAGCGCCTGTGCGCGCTCGAGGGCCGCGGCCTGTGAGAAGTGGACGATGTACACCGGCGACTCGCGGTTCTCCAGCAGCGCGGCGAGCACCTCGTGCACGGGGCGCCGCTCGTAGGAGAAGTGCAGCGGCACGGGTCGCTCGACGCCCGTTACGAGCGCCGTCGGCCGGCCGGTGCGCCGCGACAGATCGTCGGCGATCGCCGTGACGTCACCGAGCGTCGCCGACATGAGCAGGAACTGCGCCCGCGGCAGGGTGAGGAGCGGCACCTGCCACGCCCCGCCGCGCTCCGGGTCGCCGTAGTAGTGGAACTCGTCCATCACGACCTGGTCGACGGGCGCGTCCGGACCGAGCCGGAGCGCCAGGTTCGCGAGGATCTCGGCCGTGCAGCACACGATCGGGGCGTCGGGGTTCACCGACGAGTCACCCGTGACCATCCCGACGTTCTCCGCGCCGAAGATGTCCACGAGCGCGAAGAACTTCTCGCTCACGAGCGCCTTGATCGGTGCCGTGTAATAGGAGCGGCCGCCGGCGGCCAGGCACGCGGCGTGCGCGGCGACGGCGACGAGCGACTTGCCGGTGCCCGTCGGGGTGGACAGCACGACGTTCGCGCCGGAGACGAGTTCCATGACGGCCTCGTCCTGCGCCGGGTAGAGCGTGAAGCCGCGCCCCTCTGCCCACGATGCGAACGCGTCGTAGACGGCATCCGCCGACGCGTCGGTCGGGATGCCGGCCATCAGCGCCGTGGGGGAGGTCACCACCTGAGTCTGCCCGATCACGGACCGGACAGCTTGGCCACGGCGACGCGACGGGCCGACTCGTCGACGCGCTCCGCGAACGCGGGGTCGCTGCGCGCCCGCTCGAGGACCGCGTCGTACATGGCCGGCAGCGTCGCGGGGCCGGAGGACAGCAGCAGGACATCGACCCCCGCCGTGAGTGCGCGGATCGCCCGATCGGCGGGAGCGACGCCCGCGACGGCGGTCGCGGCGGAGAGGTCGTCCGTGATGACGACGCCGTCGTAGCCGAGATCGCCTCGCAGGATGCCGGTGACGATCGGCGCGGAGAAGACCGCCGGCGCGGAGCCGTCGATGTTCTCGTAGACCGCGAAGCCGACCATGACGAGCGCGGGCTCCTCCGACAGCAGCGCACGGTAGACCCCGACGTCGGGCCCGTCCGCCGTCACGGTCGTGTCGGCGACATCGCCGGCGTGGTCGGTGTTCGCCGTCACGCGCCCGAGTCCCGGGAAGTGCTTCAACGTCGGCGTGACGCCGGCATCCCGCATCCCGTCGGCGAACGCACCGGCGTACGCGGCGACGGTCGACTCGTCGTACCCGTACTGCCGGCCGAGCCCGCCGATGGGCGGGTTGGCGAAGCGGGCGTCATGGCTCGTGACGATGTCGGCGACCGGGGCGAGGTTGAGCGTCACCCCCGCCTCGCGCAGCTGCTGCCCCCAGCGCCGCGCCGCGTCCCGGAGCTGCGGGGGCGGGAGGTCGGCCTGCCGGATCGCGTAGGGGATGTCGTCGAAGCCCGGCCCGCGGAGGACCTGCACCTCGCCGCCCTCCTGATCGGTGACCACCCACAGCGGGATGCCGCTCTGCGCGCCGGCATCCGGACCGGTGAAGTGCGCGACGACCGCCGCCGCCGCCGCGACGCCGCCGTTCGAGCGCCCGTGCAGGAACACCCCGCCGATGTGCCGCTCCGCGACGGCGGCGAGGGTCTGCGGATCGACGCTGCCGGCCGGGGTGCCCACGACGAAGAGCTGGCCGACGCGCTGTTCCAGCGGGAGTCCCGCGATCGGGTCGGGTGTCGGCGTCGGCGTCGGTGTCGGGGTGCGCGGCGGTGTCGGCGGCGGGGTCTCGGACGGCCCGGCCGACGACGGCGCTGCCGGGGGGCTCGCGCCCTGCGGGCCGGCGACGCATCCGGCCAGCAGGAGCAGGATCGCCAGCGCGAGGGACACTCCGGCGCGGCGCATCGTCTCATCCTCCCCGCCGCGGACGGGGCGCACCAGCCCCGGCGGCGGGCCGGGCGCGCGGTTCAGGCTCGTTCGGGCGTGTGCAGCCGCGCCAGGATCCGGTCGGTGCGCAGCGGCGCGCCCCGCGGATCGGAGACCGAGACGGCCACCATGACGGCGGTCGCGAGCGGGATGGTCCAGGCGGCGGGCTGCGCGAGGAACGGCGCGGCGGCGCCGACGCCGCCGACGGCGCCGTGCACGAGCAGCGCGACACCGCACGAGAGGGCGCCCACCGTCATCCCGGCGATCGCCCCGCGCGCGGTGAGCCCGCGCCACCAGACGCCGAGCAGCAGCACGGGCGACAGGCTCGACGCGGCCACGACGAACACGATCCCGACGCTCGCGCCGAGACCGGCCGGCACCGTCAGGAGGGCGACGCCGAGCGGCACGGCCGTGCAGAGCAGCGCCGACAGCCGGAAGGAGCGCACCGACCCGCCGAAGACGTCCTGGCTCACGACACCCGCGAGCGACACGACGAGTCCCGCGGAGGTCGCGAGGAAGGCGGCGAACGCACCGGCGACGAGGAGCGCCGTGAGCAGCTCGCCGAGGAGTCCGGGGAAGACGCGCGAGGGGAGCACGAGGACGACGGTGTCGGCGAGGCCCGGCTCGGCGAGGTCGGGTGCCACGCGGCGCGCCAGCAGACCCATGGCGCTGGAGACGGCGTAGAACGCGCTCACGAGCCCGATCACGAGCACGGTCGTGCGCCGCGCGGACACGCCTGTGGGGCTCGTGTAGAACCGGACGAGCACGTGCGGCAGGCCCATGGTTCCGAGGAGCAGCGCCAGCAGGAGGGATGCCGACTCGTACGCGTCGATCTCGGCCGGCCCGGCCGCGGGCGGGAACACGACGGAGGCGGGGACGTCGTACGGCCCGCCGCCGACCGCGAAGGCGATGAGGATGACGGGAACGAGCAGTGCGGCGAGCTTCAGCCAGTACTGGAACGCCTGCACGTAGGTGATCGCGCGCATACCGCCCGCGGCGACCGCCGCCGCGACGAGCACCGCGACCGTGACGGCGCCGACCCACGGCGGCAGGCCCGCCACGACACCGAGGGTGATCCCCGCGCCGTGCAGCTGCGGCACGATGTACAGCCAGCCGATCACGAGCACCGCGACGCTCGTGACGCGGCGGGCGGCCGGAGACTCCAGCCGCACCTCGACGAAGTCCGGGATCGTGTACGCGCCGCTGCGGCGCAGCGGCGCGGCGATGAACATGAGGACGAGCAGGTACCCCGCGGCGTAGCCGATCGGGAACCAGAAGCCGCGCGCGCCGCCGAGGAGCACGAGACCGGACAGCCCGAGGAACGTGCCCGCCGACAGGTACTCGCCGCTGATCGCGGAGGCGTTCCAGACAGGCCGCACCGTCCGGGAGGCCACGAAGAAGTCGCTCGTCGTCCGTGAGACGCGCAGGCCGTAGCCGCCGACGAGGGCGGTGACCACGACGACGAGCGCCACGGCGGCGAGGTCGAGAGCGGGATTCATTCGCGCTCCCGCAGCGCCCGGTACCGACGTTCGTTGCGGTCGGCGCCGCGGGCGTAGCGGAGCGCGAACACGAGGACGACGGGGTAGTACGCGAACGCGTGCAGCAGCCACGGCAGCGGCACCCCGAGCAGCACGATGCCGTCGAGTCCCGGGATCGCGACGATCGCGAGCGAGAGGGCCACCGTCACGATGACGAAGCCACTCACGGTGCCGAGCGCGAGCCGGAGCTGCGTGCGGCGCAGGGCGCGGGCGAACACGGCATCCGCTTCGTCGGCGGGCGCGTCCGGCAGGGCGATGCCGCGGGTCGCGGCGACGGGACGGCGAGGTCCGGGATCGGCCGTCACCCGCACCCGGCGCGGCTCGGTCACCGGCCTCCTCCGCCGCGCACCAGCGCGTCGCGCACGACCGGCAGCAGGCGCCGGCTCACCGGCAGCTCGACGTCGCCGACCGACACCGTCGGCTCGGCGCCACCCAGGCGCGCCTCCCCCACCGCGGCCGTGCTGACCAGGTAGGAGCGGTGGACGCGCACGAAGCCCGCGTCGGCCCAGCGCTGCTCCAGCTCCGAGATCGGGATGCGGACGAGGTGCCCGGGGCCGTCGTCGCCGTGCAGGCGGGAATAGTCGCCCTGCGCCTGCACCCAGCGCACGTCGCTGCGCCGGACGAACCGCACGGTGGCGCCGACCGTGACGGGCAGCACCTCGTCGCCCTCGACGGCGCCCTCCGCGCCGAGCTCGATCACCCGGTCCACCGCCCGGCGCAGCCGTTCGACGCGCACCGGCTTGAGGAGGTAATCCGCTGCGCGCAGGTCGAACGCATCGACCGCGCGCGCGTCGTCCGCCGTGACGAACACGACCGCCGGCGGCTCGGCGAGCGCGCCGAGCGAACGCGCCAGCTCGAGTCCGGTGAGCCCGGGCATGTGGATGTCGAGGAACGCGACGGCCACGGCGCGCACGGACAGCAGTCGTAGCGCGTCGGCCCCGGACGATGCCGTGAGGATGTCGCCGATGCGGTCGTCGGCGCGGAGGAGGTGCACCAGCTCGTCGAGCGCGGGACGCTCGTCGTCGGCGACGAGGACGTCGATCGGGGTCATGACGGCGACTCAGATCGGGTCGAGCGTATGGAGCGGCTGCGACTTGGGGATCCGCATGCGCACCATGGTACCGGCGCCCCTGTTCGTCTCCACGACCAGCCCGCCGCCCGGACCGTAGAGCTGACGCAGCCGCGTGTCGACGTTGCGGAGCCCGACGTGCGCGCCGTCGTCGCGGGAGGTCAGGAGCGCGCGCAGCGACTCCGGATCCATCCCCACCCCGTCGTCCTCGACCGTGATCTCGGTGTGGGTAACCTCGTCGTGGGACGCGATCCGGATGCTCCCGCCGCCCTCCCCCGGCTCCAGCCCGTGCCGCACCGCGTTCTCCACGAGCGGCTGCACCGACAGGAACGGGATGACGGTGGCGAGGGTCTCCGGCGAGATGCGCAGGGTGACGCTGAGCCGGTCACCGAACCGCGCCCGCTCCAGCTCGAGATACGAGTGGATGCTGCGCAGCTCCTCGGCGACGGTCGTGAACTCGCCTTGCCGGCGGAACGAGTAGCGCGTGAAGTCGGCGAACTCGAGCACGAGCTCGCGAGCGCGCATCGGGTCGGTGTGGATGAAGGACGCGATCGCGGTGAGCGCGTTGTAGATGAAGTGCGGCGAGATCTGCGCGCGCAGGGAGCGGAGTTCGGCCTCGGCGAGCGCGGTGCGGGAGGCGTCGAGCTCGCCGAGTTCCAGCTGCGCCGCGCACCATTCGGCGACTTCGCCGGCGGCGCGGACCAGCGCCGCACGCACCGGCGCCGCGAAGGCGACGACGACGCCGACCACGGTGCCGTCGACCGTGATGGGCGCGCCGACGGCCTCCAGCTCCCCGCCCGCGCGCCGCGGGAACACCTGGCAGCGTCCGGTCTCGGTGACCCGCGCGGCGATGCGCGCGGCGGAGGCGTCGAGTCCTTCGCCCTGCCCGTCGGTCGCCACGACCCCGTCGGCGTCGACGAGGGCGACGGCCGTGCTGCCGAGGAGCACGCGCAGGTGCCGCGCCGCGCGCGCTATGTCGGGCGAGCCGAGGCCGCCGCGGAGGTGCGTGGCGGCGAGGCTCGCGTGGTGCAGCGCGCGGTAGGTGGCCCGCTCCTCGTCGCTGCCGAGCTCCCGCGACCCGCGCGCCAGCCGCCGCGCGAGCAGCAGGAGCACGGTGAGCGCGATGCCGCCGGCGGCGCCGAGGAGACCGGCGAGCACGACGGAGTCGGTCATGGCGCCAGCCTACGGTCGGTGTGCCGGCAGCGCCTCAGCAGCACCTCGCGCCGGGGTTGCGGTCCTGGTCGTCCATCTTCTGCCGCCAGAACTGCCGCTCGGTCATCGGCGCCTCGTCGGGGTGGTGCCGGGTGTGGTGAGCCACGTAGGTCGCGTACGCGGTGTCGCCCATGAGCTCCGTGACGTACCAGCGGATGCCGCGGCCCACCCTCCCGAGGTGCGCGGCGAGCGCGCGCAGCGGGCCGGGAGCCACGGCATCCGTCCGGTTCGTCATGATCCGCTCCGCCTAGTGGGCGGAGGTCGCCTTCCGCTCGTCGCGCAGCAGCGGCTCCCACCGCTTCTCCAGCTCGCGCTCGGCGGAAGTCGCGAGGAACCCGGCGGGCGCGTACCGGCGGGAGACCACCGCGGCCTCCTCGGTGTTCTCGCCCCCGCCGCGGCGGATCGCGCCGATGGTGACGACGATCGCCGCGATGATGACGATGATCGCCAGCACCACGAAGATGATCGACAGCGTCCCCTGCACGGCCGTGTTGCGGATGACGGCCTCCACGACCGCGGGCTCACCCAGGCTGCCGTCACCGGCATCCTGCGCCGCACGGTAGCGGAAGTGGTTCGCCCAGTAGCCGATCGACGGCACGTCGCTGAAGATCTTGTACATCGACGCCGTGATCGTGACGACGGCCGTGAAGGCGAGCGGGAGGGCGATGATCCACAGCCACTTCACGTACGCCCGCCCGCGCTTGGCGACGATCGCCAGCACGACCGACAGCGCGATGGCCGCGAGGAGCTGGTTCGCGATGCCGAACAGCGGGAAGAACGTGTTGATGCCGCCGAGCGGGTCGGTGACGCCGAGGATCAGGATCGTGCCCCAGCCGGCGACCATGATCGCGGTGGTGATCCACACCCCGGGGCGCCACGAGACATCACGGAACTTCGGCACCCAGGCGCCGATCGAGTCCTGCAGCATGAAGCGGGCCACGCGCGTCCCGGCGTCGACGGCGGTGAGGATGAACAGCGCCTCGAACATGATCGCGAAGTGGTACCAGAACGCCATGAGCGCCTGCCCGCCGAGCGCCTGCTGCATGATGTGCGCGAGTCCGAGCGCGAGGGTCGGCGCACCACCCGTGCGGGAGACGATGCTCTCCTCCCCGACGGCGGCCGCGGTGCTCGTGAGCATGTCGGGCGTGAGGTTCACGCCCGTGAGGCCCAGCGAGTTCACGAACGCGACGGCGCCTTCGACCGTGCCTCCGGTGACGGCGGCCGGGGCGTTCATCGCGAAGTAGATGCCCTGGTCGATGGAGATCGCGGCGACGAGCGCCATGATCGCGACGAAGGACTCCATGAGCATGCCGCCGTACCCGATGAAGCGCGTCTGACGCTCCTTCTCCACGAGCTTGGGGGTCGTGCCGGAGGCGATGAGGGCGTGGAAGCCGGACAGCGCACCGCAGGCGATCGTCACGAAGAGGAACGGGAACAGCGGGCCGGCGAACACCGGGCCCATGCCGTTCTCGCCGAAGACCGACACCGCCGGGACGGTGATCTCCGGGCGCACGAGGACGATCGCGCCGGCGAGCATCACGATGACGCCGATCTTCATGAACGTCGACAGGTAGTCGCGGGGGGCGAGCAGCAGCCACACCGGGAGGACCGCGGCGATGAAGCCGTAGATGATGATGCCCCACGCGATGGTCGTGCGGTCGAGGTGGAAGATCGCCTGGCCCCACTCGGTGCCGGCGACCCAGCCGCCGCCGATGATGGCGGCCATGAGCAGCACGAAGCCGATGAGGGAGACCTCGGTGACCTTGCCGGGGCGGAGATAGCGCAGGTACACGCCCATGAAGAGGGCGATCGGGATCGTCATCGCGACGCTGAAGACACCCCACGGGCTCTCGCCGAGCGCGTTGACGACGACGAGGGCGAGGATCGCGACGATGATCAGCATGATCAGCAGCGATGCGATGATCGCGGCGGTGCCGCCGATGCGGCCGAGTTCCTGACGCGCCATCTGGCCGATCGTGCGGCCGCCGCGGCGCATCGAGAAGAAGAGGACCGTGTAGTCCTGCACGGCGCCGGCGAGCACGACGCCGACGATGATCCAGATGGTCCCCGGGAGGAAGCCCATCTGCGCCGCGAGCACCGGTCCGACGAGGGGACCGGCGCCGGCGATCGCGGCGAAGTGGTGGCCGTAGAGCACGCGCCGGTCGGTGGGGACGTAGTCCTTGCCGTCCTGGCGCACCTCGCCGGGCGTCGCCCGGTTGTCGTCGGGGCGCGTGATGTAGCGCTCGATGACCTTCGAGTAGAAGCGGTAGCCGATGAGGTAGGTGCACACGGCGGCGAACACGAACCAGATCGCGTTGACGGTCTCGCCGCGCACGATCGCGAGCATCGTCCAGGCCACGGCGCCGAGCAGGGCGATCGCGGCCCACAGGATGATCTTCGGCAGCGTCCAGCGGGCGGCCTTCTCCTCGTGCTCGGCAGGGAGAGCCACCGGGGGGAGGTTCGGGTCGGGGGTGAGGTCGGGCTCATCGTGGGCGAACCCCGGGGCGCGCCCGGGGCGCGCAGAAGGTGCAGTCATCGGATCTCCTCGTCGGCGCATCGTTGCGTGCTGACAGGCTAGGAACCCCCGCCGCCGCGTGCCGCGTGCGATCGCGTGGGCTGCGACGAGCGGCGGTGACGGCGCGACGAGCGGCGTCCGAGCCTGGCGGAACACGGGGGCCGCCGCCTACGTTGGAGTCAGCGACGAGAGGAGCCGCTGTGACGGACGACGCCGAGATCACCGTGACCCGCAACGACGAGAAGGGTCGCTACGAGATCCACCTCGACGAGACGATCGCCGGTTTCACCGAGTTCCTGCCCGACCGCCATGGGCGTCTCGTGTTCCCGCACACCGAGATCGACCACGCCTTCGCGGGGCGCGGGCTCGCCACCATCCTCGTCGGCCGGGCGCTCGCGGATGCCGCGGCCCGGGGCGAGACGGTGGTGCCGGTCTGCCCGTTCATCGTGAAGTACCTGCACAAGAACGAGGTCGACGGACTCGACGTGTACTGGCGTCCCACCGTGGACGAGAGCGGCAGCGACGCGATCGAGCGGGTATGACCCGCCTGGACAGCGGCCCCGAGGAACGGGAGGCCCCGCCGGCGTGCGACGGCCCCCGCGCCCTGCTGCTGTCCGCGCGCGAGGTGCCGCTAGGCGGGGTGCGGGCCATGACGGTGCACCGGAGCCTGCCGCAGCGCGACCTGCCGATGGTGGGCGCATGGTGTTTCGTGGACCGGTTCGGTCCCCAGGTCACGCGCATGCGCGTCGAACCGCACCCGCACATCGGGTTGCAGACCGTCACCTGGCCGTTCATCGGGCAGGTGCGGCATCGGGATGCCGTCGGCAGCGACGTCGTCGTGACGCGCGGCGCGCTGAACCTCATGACGAGCGGCGCCGGCATCGTGCACTCGGAGTACTCGATCGGCGAGGACCCCGCGCCGCTGGACGCCCTGCAGCTGTGGGTCGCGCTGCCGGAGTCGCGGCGCCACGGCGCACCCGCGTTCGAGCGGCACGAGGATCTGCCGATCGTCGAGCTGGGTGACGGGGCCGTCGCGGCGGTCGTCGTCGGCGAGCTGGCCGGGTCGTCGTCGCCCGCCACGATGTACACGCCCATCGTGGGCGCCGAGATCTTCCTGCCGGCGGGCGCCCGGGTCACCGTGCCGTTGCACGCCGAGTGGGAGTATGCGCTGCTCGGTGTCGACGGGAGCAGCGCCGTGTTCGCCGACGACGAGCCCACCGTCCTTCCCGAGGGTGGTCTGCTCTACCTCGGCATCCACCGCGACGCGATCGAGATCCGCGTCGAACGTGACACGACCGTGTTCCTGATCGGCGGCGAGCCGTTCGAGGACGACATCGTCATGTGGTGGAACTTCGTGGCGCGCACCCACGAGGAGATCGTCGACGCCCGCGAGGCATGGGAATCCGGCGCCCCGCGGTTCGGCCATGTCGTCGGGCACGGTGACGAGCGCATCCCCGCGCCGCCGCTCCCGGGGGTCCGCTTGACGCGGCGGCGCCGCCGCGCCTGACCGGGTTTTCCCCGGTGCCCGCCGTCCGGCGGCGCCGTCGCCGCGACTACGCTGGAGGCGTGCCTGCGGCATCCCGACTCTCCACGCGCGTTCTCCTCGTCTGCGCGGCGATCGGCGTCGCCACGGGGCTGCTCACCGTCGTCGCCGGCTACGTCAGCGCTCCGGTGTGGGCCATCCTGCCGATCGTCTACGGCCTGGTCCTCGGCGCGCACGTCGTGCCCGGTGTCATCGCGCAGGCGCTGCTGCGGATGCCGTGGGTGGCCCTCGTCACCCACCTGCTCGCCGGGATCGTCGCGAGCGCGTTCGCCCCGCAGTGGGTGGGCCGCTACCTCGGCATGGCGCTGCTCATCGGGAGTCTGCAGGAAGGCGTCGCGGCCCTCACCCGCTACCGCCACTGGGAGGGCTGGCGGTTCTTCATCTCCGCCGTCGTCGTGGGGGTGGTCCTCGTCATCGGGATGGGCTTCGCCCTGGATGCCGGCAAGCTCGTGCCGTGGGCGCTCGCCGTCTTCTACGCGCTCCTCATCCTCGGCCCCGTCCTCTGGACCTTCGTGGGGCTCGCGATCGGCAGCGGCCTGCGCCGCGCCGGCGTGGCCCGCACGACGGTTGGAGTGCGCGGGTAGGCCCGGCTACGTTGGGAGGACCTCCGCCCGACGCTTGGACATCCGTGACCCCGCTCGCCTCCGGTGCGCCCGACGTGTCCGGCGCCCCCGCTCCGCTCGCGCGGGTGCGGAACCTGGGCGTCCGCCACGACGACGCGCTCGCCGCGACGCCGGCCGATGCGTCCCTGGAGATCCGGCCCGGCGAGGTCGTGCTGCTGCTGGGGCCGAGCGGGTCCGGGAAGTCCACGCTCGCCCTGACGCTCAACGGGCTCATCCCGCACGCCGTCCCCGCCGAGGTCACCGGCACCGTCGAGATCGCGGGGCTCGACACCCGGACCACGCCGGTCTCCGTGCTGAGCACGCACGTGGGGATGGTGTTCCAGGATCCCGATGCCCAGCTCGTGACGGGCACGGTGCTCGACGAGGTCGCGTTCGGCCCGGAGAATCTGCGGCTCCCGGTCGCCGAGGTGCTCGCGCGCAGCGAGGCCGCCCTCCGGCAGGTGGGCCTGTGGGAGCGGCGCGCCGAGAACCCCGACCGGCTCTCCGGCGGCGGCCGGCAGCGGCTCGCGATCGCCTGCGCGCTGGCGATGGGGTCGCCGCTGCTCGTGCTCGATGAGCCGACCGCCAACCTCGACCCGGCCGGCATCGAGGATGTCTACCTCGCGCTGCACGATCTCGTCCGCCACCCCGACGGCACGACGCGCGACCGTGCGATCCTCCTCATCGAGCACAACCTCGACGCCGCGGTCGCGCTCACCGACCGTGTCGTGGCGCTCGACGCCGAGGGGCGGACGGTCGCGGACGGCTCGGTCGACGAGGTGCTCCGCGGTCGTGCGGAGGAGCTGCATGCGATGGGCGTCTGGCTGCCGATCTCCACCCTCGCGGCGCTGCGCCTGCGCAGGGCCGGGTGGGTGTTCGAGCGGCTGCCGCTCACCCCGGACGAGCTGCGCGCCGCGGTGAGCGCGGGCGCGGGACCGGTGACGGCGCCGCCGGCCGCTGTCGCACCGGCGCCTGTGGGCGAGCCGATCGTGGACGTGCGCGGCCTGACCCTGCGACGCGGTCGCCACGACGTGCTGCACGGGGTGGACCTCACGGTCGGCGCCGGTGAGTTCGTGGCCGTGGTCGGTGCGAACGGGGCCGGCAAGACGAGCCTCGTCCAGGCGATCGCCGGCGTCGTCCCGGTGCCGCGCGGCACGGTCCGCGTCGGCGGTGTCGACGTCGCGCGCACCGATGCGCGGGCGCTGTCGCGGCGGATCGGGTTCGTGTTCCAGAACCCCGAGCACCAGTTCATCGCGCACACGGTCTTCGACGAGATCGCCCACGGGCTGCGCCGCCAGAAGCTTCCCGAGGAGGAGGTGCGCACCCGCACCACCGAGGTGCTCCGCCGCTTCGGGCTCGAGGACAAGTCCGGCCAGCATCCGTTCCTCCTCTCCGGCGGGCAGAAGCGCCGCCTGTCGGTGGGAACCGCGCTCGTCGCCGGGGCGCCGGTCCTCGTCCTGGACGAACCGACGTTCGGGCAGGATCGGGCCCGCGCCGAGGAACTGCTCCGGCTCCTCCGCGATCTGCAGGATGCCGGGACGACGATCATCGTCGTCACCCACGACATGCAGCTCGTCACCGAGTACGCGACGCGGACGGTCGTGCTCCTCGACGGACGGGTGCGGGCAGATGCCGCGACGGCCGAGGTCTTCGCCGACGAGGCCCTGTTGCGCTCGGCCGGGCTCCGGCTCCCGCCGTTGCGTGAGGCGCTGCGCGGCGTGGCGCACCCGGCCCTCGCGGGCGCCGTCCGCCTCGCCGACCTGCCGGGTGGTGCCGCATGAGCGTCGCCGTCGACCCGTACGCCGAGGTCGGTGCCGACCGCCGGTTCCTCGGGGGCATCAACCCGCTCGCGAAGCTCGCCGGCCCGTTCCCCGCCATCCTCCTCCTCGTCTTCGTCCGTGACCTCACGACGCCGTCGGTGTTCCTCGTCCTCGCCTACGCCGTGATCCTCGCGGGCACGCGCCTCACCCGCACCGTCGCTCTCATCCTCGGCGTGGCCCTGCCGCTCGGGGTCGTCGTGTTCGGCGTCGGCATGTCGGTGTGGATCGACGCGTCCCGCATCGACCGGAGCGTCGAGATCGTCTCGATCGGCGCCTGGACGCTGTACAGCGGCGCCCTGGAGATCGGCTTCGCGACGTCGCTGCGCCTCGCGGCGATCGTCGCCCTGGCGCTCATCGCCGGCCTCACGACGACCGGGCCGGATGTCGTCCGCGCGAGCGTGCAGCAGCTGCGCGTGCCGTACCGCGTCGGGTACACGGCGCTCGCGGCGTTCCGGTTCGTCCCGCGGTTCCGGCACGAGCTCGACATCATCCGGCAGGCGCACCGCGTGCGCGGCGCACACGGCGGACGGTTCGCGGTCGTCGCGCGCTGGTGGGGGTACGTCGTCCCCCTCCTGGCCGGCGCCATCCGTCACGCGGAGCGGGTCGCGCTCGCGATGGATGCGCGCGCCTTCGGCGCCCACCCCGACCGCACCGAGCGCCACCTCGTGCCGTTCCGGGCGCGCGACGTCGTGTTCCTCGGCGGGTGCTGGGTCGTCTCCGCCGTCGTGTTCGCGGCGCTGTTCCCGTGGACGCTGGGCTGACGTTCAGCGTGAAGGGGCGTGGCGGTCGATACCCGCGCTCGTCGTCGTCGGGGTCGTCACTTCGCGCGAGGAGCCGGGCGACGCGGGGTTTCACCTCCGTTGCGAGCAACGTCAGAGACTCGAGTTGCTCGCCCTGCTCGCACTTCTCGGGCTGGTCAGAGGCTGGCGCCGACGTCCAGGGTGAACCGCTGCGCGCGGAGCCGCTGCGCCAACGCCTCCCCCATCGCGACCATGGGCGTCAGCACCCCGGCGCGCTCGGGAAGATCGTCGAACGCGAGGCTGAGCGCGGACTCGCCGAGCATCACCCCGGTACCGCCGTATCCGGGGTCGAACGGCGCCGCGATGCGCGTGCGCACCGGCTGACCCTCGACGGGATAGACGTCGACGTCGAGCACGAAGCGGCCGTGTTCGATCGCATCGGGGCTCGGCCCGCTGCCCGGTGAGGGGAGCAGCTGGTCGAGGAGGGCGCGCGTCGGCGGGAAGGACATCCCGGCGACGAGGGCACCGGTGCCCGCGGTGATCGCCGCGGCCCGCACGAACCCGCCGAGCCCGCGGCCGGTCGCGACGACCTCGCGATACTGCATGAGCTGTCCGTAGCTCCATCCCGTCAGGTAGTTGCTGCGCTGGACGATCTGCCGGTTGTAGGCGCCCATGACGAACGGCGCCTGCCAGGCGCCGCGCTCGGTGCCCCAGCCGGAGGAGCTGCGCCCGGGGAGCCGGACGGAGGGACCCGGCGTCAACGCGTAGGGGTTGCCGATGAGGCGGCGGGCGCCGGCATCCGTCTTCGCTTCCTGCATCTGCTGACGCAGGGAGTCGATCGTGCCGCCGCTGATGCCGCCGCGCAGCGACCGCACCCGCAGCGTCGCGGCGACGATCGGCACGCCGCCGCCGGCCGTGTGGGCGAGGCCCACGCCCAGGTCGGAGGGGATCGAGTCGAACCCGCAGGAGTGGACGATCCGGGCGCCGCTGTTCACGGCGACGTCGTGGTTGCGCTCGACGCTGCGCGCGACGAAGACGCTCTCGCCCGTCAGGTCGGCGTACGACGTGCCGGCGCGGGCGCACGCGGAGGCGACGCCCGTCCCGTAGCGGAGGTACGGTCCGACGGTCGTCGCGACCACCTTCGTGGATGCCGCCATCCAGGCGACGGCGGCGTCATCTCCGGTGTCGACCTCGAGGATCGGCCAGTCGACGCGGAGGTCGCGGGTGACCGCCTGCAGCCGGGCGCGGGCTCGGCCTGCGATCGCGATGCGCGCGCCGGCGGGCGCCGCCGCCGCCAGGTGCCGCGCCGTGAATCGGCCCACGAATCCCGACGCGCCGAGGAGGACGATGTCGTAGTCGCGCTCGTTCTCGCTCATGTCACGCGAGCGTACGCCCTCGTCGTTGCGACGGGCGGAGGGCGGCACTCGCCGACGTGAGCGAGACGTTGACGCCGCGGTGGTCCTCGGGCGACGCGGCGCGGGCAACCAGTCCCGCCTTCTCCAGTCTGCGGATCTGGGAGGTCAGTCCACTCCTACTGTCCACAAGCCGGTCGGCGAGATAGGTCGTGTTGCAGGGCGACGACCGGTCTTCGCCCAGCACGGCGAGGATCTGGCCTGACCGGCCCGCTGACCGTCGCGTCGTCACTCTGCGCACATTGCATCGGATGCCAGCGGCCGCACATCAGTTCAGCGCGACGTCGACGACGAGGCGCGCGGGGTTCTCGAGCCATTGCACGGTGAACGGCCGCTCGCGATCGAGCCCGATCGCCCACGCGGTCATCCCCTCGAAGTTCTCGAGCTGCTCCAGTTCCAGGATGGTCTCGACGTTCAGGGGCTGGATCTGACGGGGCCCGTCATAGCCGTCCCCGTCGGGGTTCGGCATCCACGCGCCGGCAGAGACCACGAGCGTGGCGTCGCCGGCCACTTCTACCGGCTCACCCCGCGGGGAGTCCATGATCGGATCCGGTTGGTACTCCACGCGGAATCCGGGCGCGTCGCCGGTTCCTGCGAACTCGATGACGACGCGCTCGAAGCACGGCGGATGGCTTCCCGTGCGGATCTCGATGCCGACGAGGCTGGAGAGGCGCTGCGGGAAGCCGTCCTCCACCGCGCCGGTATCACCGCCGCCGGGGCATTGCGTCGCTTCGGGGTCGGTCGGCGCGATCGTCGGGGGCGTCGTGGCCGGCGGCGTGGACGGCGGCGTGGACTCCTGAGGCGTCGTCGGCGAGGAGGTCGGTTCGGGCTCCGCGGGCGCACAGGCCGACAGGGACATGGCCGTAGCGGCGACCAGCGCGGCAGTGGCAGCGACCACACCAAACCGGCCAGCGGGGTGGTGCCTCTGCCGAGATAGGGTTCGCATCGATTTCGGCATGAGACCAAGGTCTCGCCAAACGCCGGGCCGGTGGAGGCCGAAGGTCCCGCGCCCCCATCGGACACCGTCCGGGTGATGCGGCGATCTCGGCAACCGACGAGCGGGGCCGGCTCTCCGTGCCCGCTCACGTGCGCATCGCGCCACGAAGCAGTGAGGGGCCCCCTCGGGAACCCCTCACCACCTCCCGAGATCCGTCAGCGCTTGCCGGCGAGCTGCCTTCCGACGATCTCGCGCATGATCTCGTTCGTGCCGCCGTAGATGCGGTGCACGCGGGCGTCGAGGAACGCGCGGGCGATCGGGTACTCGGTGATGTAGCCGTAGCCGCCGTGCAGCTGCACGCAGGTGTCGAGCACCTCCCACTCGCGCTCCGTCGCCCAGAACTTGACCTTGGCGGCCTCCTCGGCGGACAGCTTGCCCTCGGAGTAGGCCTTCAGAGCGCGGTCGATGTACGCCCACAGGGCATCCACCGTGGTGGCGACGTCGGCGAGCTTGAAGCGGGTGTTCTGGAAGTCGATGATCCGCTCGCCGAAAGCCTCGCGGTCCTTCGTGTACGCGAGGGTCCACTCGAGGCCCGCGGCGGCGGCGGCCGCACCCGCGACGCCGATCGAGAGGCGCTCCAGCGGCAGGTTCATCATGAGCTGCACGAAGCCCATGCCCTCCTTGCCGCTGATGAGGTTCTCCTCCGGGACGAAGACGTCGGTGAACGACAGCTCCGCGGTGTCGTGGCCCTGGAAGCCCATCTTGTGGAGCTTCTTGCCGTGGTCGAAGCCCTCCATGCCGTTCTCGAGGAGCAGCAGGCTGAACGCGTCGGGGCGGTTGCCCTCGCCGGTCTTGACGAACGTGACGATGAGGTCGGCGGTCTTGCCGGAGGAGATGAACGTCTTCGCGCCGTTGACGATGTAGCCGCCGTCGACCTTCTTCGCGGTCGTCTTGATGCCGCGGAGGTCGGAGCCCGCCCCGGGCTCGGTCATCGCGAGCGCGCCGATGATCTCGCCGGTCGCCATGCCGGGCAGCCACTTCTCCTTCTGCGCCTGCGTGCCCATGTGCACGAGGTACGGAACGGCAAGATCGTCCTGGATGCCGAAGGCACCGGCCAGGGATCCCGCTCCGGCGCGGATGATCTCCTCGTTGACGATCGCGCGGAAGCGGTAGTCCTTGAGCATGCCCGCGCCGCCGAACTCCTCCGGCACCGACAGGCCGATGATGCCGGCCGCGCCGGCAGCGAGCATCGTGTCGCGGTCGACTTCGCCGGCGGCATCCCACCGCTCGCGGGCCTCGTTGGTGACGTAGCGCTTGACGTACTCCTTGACGACGTCGCGGAACGCCTCGTGGTCTTCGTCGTAGATGTCGCGCTCCATGGGCGCCGTCCTTTCTCGCAGTCTGCCGGCGGAAGGGGACGTGGCCCCGTCGCCGCGAAGATTCTAGGCCACCATACGCGCGGCGACCGCCCTCATGTGAGATTGCATCTCACCGAAGACGGGACTGGGTTCCGCACGTTGTGGATAGTCTGACCCATGCTCCGGCGCGGCGTCAGCCGGCGTAGGCGGGCGCCGGCTCGAGGCCGAAGAACGCCTCCAGCGAGTGGAACCCGCCGTCGTGGTACGCCTGCGCGAGATCGACACCGATGTAGCGCAGGTGCCACGGCTCCCACTCGTAGCCGGTGACGTCGGTGGCGCCGTCCTCGTACCGGATGACGAACCCGAACCGCCACGCGTTCTCTGCCACCCACTCGGCCTGCCGGGTGCGGCCGAACGCCTCGATGCCACCGCATCCCGGGCTGCACGCGACGACGTCGACGGCGAGCCCCGTCTGGTGCTCGCTGTGCCCGGGTCGCGCGCTCGTCAGGTCGGCGCGGGCGCGTCCGAGCGACCCGACGTACCCGTTGTAGGTCGACACCTGTCGCTCGTACGACCGGAAGCCGCTGTTGACCCCGATCGACCCGGCGCCCTCATCTCGTCCCGTGGCGACGAGCCGGGAGAGCGCCTCGGCGACGTCGGCGCGCATGTGACCCCCGCTCGTGCGCGGGACGTCGGCGGCCTGCGCCTGCGGCACGGGCCAGTAGTCGATGGGGTCGAGGGGATGCCGTTTGTTCACGACCACCCAGATGCGCGCGGCGTCGGCGGTGTCGAGGCACGGTGCCGTGCCGTCGATCACGGCGGAGCGGAAGGCCTCGACGCCCCCGACGGCGGCGATCACGTCGGCATCCGACCCGTCGGAGAGGGCGGACCGCACCGGCTCGGCGGCGCACAGGCCTTCCACGACGGCGGGTTCCGCCGGCGCCTGCGAGGTGGCGGACCGTTGCTGCGGCACGGGCAGCGCCGTGGCGACGGGCACGGAGACGGAGGAGTTGGCGTTGTTCAGCGCCACGCCGTGGTCGACGACCGGCCCGGCGATCGCCGCCGACAGCGCGGTGGTCGCGCCGACGGCGAGCGTCGTGCCGACCACGGTGACGAAGGTCAGCCGGAGCCGTCGCGCGCGCCGCTGACGCGCGCGACGCGCCACCACGGCGGGTGCGTCGGCGCGACGAGTGAGCGGCTCGGGGTGCGGCACGGTCCCATTGTCCACCGCCGCGGCGAGGCGCACAGGGACCCGGCGGCACACCGTGTCGCATCGAACTTTTCGACGATCAGCCTTGTCGGACCTTCGTGGTTATGTTCTACTATGGGGATGCGGTGGCAGGGACAGGCGATCGGCGCGGAGGATGCCGCGGCACTCCCCGGCCTGGAGTCGATGGGCGGCCTGGTCCGCAGTGTCACGACGCCCGAGTTCCACGGGATGACCTTCCACGAGGTGCTCGCGAAGTCCGCGCTCAACCACGTGCCCGCCTCGTCGGCGATGCCGTTCTCCTGGACAGTGAACCCGTACCGGGGCTGCAGTCATGCCTGCGTCTATTGCGTCTCACCCGACACCCCCGTCCTCATGGCCGATGGCCGGCAGCGACGGATCGGCGACATCGCCGTGGGTGAGGAAATCATCGGGACCGAGGTGCGCGGCGCGTACCGGCGTTACGTTCGCACTCAGGTTCGCGCGAAGTGGTCGTCACGGAAGCAGGCATTCCGCGTCACGCTGGCCGACGGGACCCAGCTTGTCGCTTCCGGCGATCACCGCTTCCTGACGGATCGCGGGTGGAAACACGTGACCGGCTCGACCACCGGGGCCGCACGCAGACCTCACCTGACGACGGCCAACCGCCTCATGGGGTTCGGCAACGCCGGCCGGATTCCGGATTCCGACGCTAGCGCAGACATCAGCGGCGTTGCCGTGAAGACCGTCGCCGAGCGTGATGACGGCCCCCGAACGACGAGCGGATGCCATGACCCGATGGTACGGCGCGACCGCGCTCACCGCAGGAGGGCGGCCTGCGCCGCCGTCAGCCGGCATCCATCCACCCCACAACCGGAGAACTCCCCTGCAGAGGACGATTCCGGGATGGAATGTCCTCCGCAGGGGAGGTCTCAGGCAGAGCGGATGCGGTCAGGCGTCGACGTTCGCCAGCTGGCGGCCGGCGATCTCCTCGAGCACATCGTCCCCGGGTCGCGCGTCCTGGAACGGCGCGTCGATCTCCGCACGCTCGAGCATCTCGGTCATCTTGCGACGACGCTGACGCGTGATGAGCGTCACGACGGTGCCGGAGCGGCCCGCCCGGCCGGTGCGGCCGGAGCGGTGCATGTAGGTCTTGTACTCGTCCGGCGGGTCGGCCTGGATGACCAGGTCGATGTCGTCGACGTGGATGCCGCGGGCGGCGACGTCGGTGGCGACGAGGACGCTGACGCGACCCGAGGTGAGACGCTCCAGGTTGCGCGTGCGCTTGGCCTGGTTGAGGTCGCCGTGCAGGGCGACCGCGTTGATGCCGAGGTCGTCGAACTGCTCGGCGAGCATCTCCGCGTACGCGCGGGTGCGGGCGAAGACGAGGGTCTTGCCGTCGCGGTCCACGAGCGAGCTGAGGATGTCGGCCTTGTCGCGGTGGTCGATCACGAGCACGCGGTGGTCGATGGTGCCCGAGTCCTGGTCCTCGCCGGCGACCTCGTACACGGCAGGGTCCACGAGGAACTCGTCGACGAGCGCTGCGACCTCGCGGTCGAGCGTCGCGGAGAAGAGCAGCTTCTGCGCGCCGTCCTGGACGAGGCGGAGGATCCGCTGCATCGGCTCGAGGAAGCCGAGCTCGCTCATGTGGTCGGCCTCGTCGAGGACGACGATGCGGACCTCGGAGAGGTCGAGCTTGCGCTGCTCCACCAGGTCTTCGATGCGGCCGGGGGTGCCGATGATGATGTCGACGCCCTTCTTCAGCGCACCGACCTGGCGCGCCTGCGGCACGCCGCCGTAGATCTGCGTCGTGAAGAGTCCGACCGAGCGCGCGATCGGCTGGATCGTGCGATCGATCTGCAGCGCGAGCTCGCGCGTCGGGGCCAGGATGAGTGCCTTCGGCTTGCGGCCGAACTCGCGGCGCTGACCGGCCTGGTCGCGCAGCGTCGACTCGACCAGGGGGGCGCCGAAGGCGATCGTCTTGCCGGAGCCGGTGCGGCCACGGGCCAGGACATCGCGACCCTCGAGGATGGGGGCCACGGTGGCCGCCTGGATGGGGAACGGCGACGGAGCGCCGAGATCGGCGAGGACGCGGACGATGTTGTCGCCGAGGCCGAGCGACGAGAACGTCACATCGGCGACCGCTTCGGCCTGGACGGCCTCGGCCTGCAGCTTCTCGTGCACGACGTCGACGTGCGCCTCGTGCGCCTTGGACTTCGTCTCGGCGTTCCAGTCGGAACGGGCCGGACGGTCGAAGGAACGCGCCGGACGGTCATCGCGGCGGGGACGGTCGTCGAACGAGCGCGCGGGGCGGTCGTCGTTCGAACGGCGGGGACGGTCGTCGAACGAACGGGCCGGACGGTCGAAGGAACGGGCCGGACGGTCGTCGTTGGAACGGGCCGGACGGTCGTCGTTGGAACGGGCCGGGCGGTCGAACGAGCGCGCCGGGCGGTCATCGGTGCGACGGGGACGGTCGTCGAACGAACGCGCGGGACGGTCGTCCGAGCGTGCCGGACGATCGAAGGAACGAGCCGGACGGTCGTCGTACGAGCGCGCGGGACGGTCGTCGTACGAGCGCGCGGGACGGTCGCCGGTGCGACGGGGACGATCGTCGAAGGACCGAGCGGGACGGTCGAAGGACCGAGCAGGACGGTCATCGTACGAGCGCGCCGGGCGATCGTCGGTGCGACGCTGGCCGTCGAACGAACGGGCCGGGCGGTCGAAGGAACGAGCCGGACGGTCGTCGGTGCGACGCTGGCCGTCGAACGAACGGGCCGGGCGGTCGAAGGAACGAGCCGGGCGGTCGTCGTTGCGACGGGGACGGTCGTCGCGGAACGAGGGGCGGCCGTCGCCGGGGCGGCGGTCGTCGCGCGACACGCGGTCGCCGCGCGCGGGGCCGTCGTACGAACGGGCCGGGCGGTCGCCGTACGAACGCGCCGGGCGGTCATCGTAGGAGCGCGCCGGGCGGTCATCGGTGCGGGTGTGCGAGCGGATCCCACGGGCCTCATCGCGGCCGGCACGCTCCTGGGCGGTCCAGCGCTGCTTCTTGCCGGCATCCTCGGTCTCGGGCCGGAAGCCGCGGTGGCTCGGGCTCTTGCTGCCGGGCTTGCCGGCCGAGGCCTGGCCCGGGCGGCGCTTGAGGTCCTGGTAGGAGGTCTTGTTGCCGTAGCGGGGCTCGAAGTTCTGAGCCCGGCCGCCGGCCGGTTTCTTGTTCTTGGGCATGGTGATGTCCTTCTGGGTTGTCTCGTGCGAGAACAGCACTCCTCAGATCGCGCGCTCGCGCGGCCGCACAGCGGCGTGGAGTAACCCGGACATCCGTCGGCCGGGGGCCATTCACAGTGATGGTCGTCGGAGCGGATTCGCTCCCACCATCGGCCCCTTGGACTCACAAACCCATCCGCGAGCGCATCGCGGTGTCCAGAGCCGACTGATCCACTGTACAGGTCCCGCCTGGGAGAGTGCCGACGCCCTCCACCGCGCCCCGGCGGGGCACCTGGCCGAACCCAACGGCGGAGATCCGGCGCCTGTGGGCCGCTGTCCCGCATCCACCCCTCGGATGCGGGACGATCTCCGCCGTTGCGTCGTCGGGGGCGGGCGATGGATGCCGGGAGGTCAGTCCCGGCGCTCGCCCCAGGGCGCGTCGTCATCAGACGCGTCGTGTTCCGCGGGGTCGTGCTCCGAGGCGGACGCGTCGTGCTCCGCGCCGTCGAACTCCGGCTCGGTATCGACCTCAGCAGGCTCGCCCGTGTCACCGGCGGACTCCTCGGCGACAGTCTCGCCCGCGTCACCGGCGGACTCCTCGGCGACAGACCACTCCGACTCGGACTCGGACTCGGACGCGGCCAGGGCGGACCCCTCGACTGCCTGAGCATCCTCAGGCTCGGACGCAGTCTCGGCCTCGACCTCGGCCTCGGCAGCACCCGCGGCCACCTCGGCATCCTCAGACGGCGGCTCGACCGGCTCGACCGGCTCCACCAGCGCGACCGGCTCGCCTGGCTCGACCGGCTCCACGGCCTCCACCTCGCCGGTGACGGCGGGCGCCGCGACCGGGATCTCGATGTCCGGGGACTCTTCGATCACCGGCTCGGCGGCGGCGCCACCCTCCGGCGCGAGGACGAGGGCGGGCGCCGTCACGACCGGGATGCCGGCGGTCGCCGCGGCCTCCAGGAGGCGGCGTTCGCGCCGCGTCGTCAGTGCGGCTTCCGTCGGCGCGGCGCCGGTGACGCCCACGCCTGCGGCGACCGGCATCCCGGCAGGGGCAAGGGCCGGGGTCCCCACAGCCTGCTCACCCCGACGCGCGGCGCGGCGCTCGCGGGCGCCCTCGACGAGGTTGTAGAGCGTCGGCAGCACGAGGAGCGTCAGCACGGTCGAGGAGATGAGACCGCCGATGACCACGATCGCGAGCGGCTGCGAGATGAACCCGCCGTGCCCCGTGATCCCGAGCGCCATGGGCGTGAGCGCGAAGATCGTCGCGAGGGCCGTCATGAGGATGGGGCGCAGGCGACGCGCGCCGCCGGCGACTGTCGCGTCGTGCGCCGACAGCCCCTTCGCGCGGTACTGGTTGACGAGGTCGACCAGCACGATCGCGTTCGTCACGACGATGCCGATGAGCATCAGCACGCCGATGAGCGACGCGACGCCGAGCGGCACGCCCGTCGCGATCTGCAGCAGGATGGCGCCGGTCGCCGCGAACGGCACCGAGATCAGCAGCAGCAGGGGCTGACGCAGCGACTTGAAGGTCGCGACCATGACGATGTAGACGATGAGGATCGCCGCGAGCATCGCGAGTCCGAGCTGCGAGAACGCGTCGGTCTGCTGCGAGAGCACCCCGCCCACCTGGGCGTCGGCTCCGGTCGGCAGCTCGACGTCGGCGAGCGCCGTCGTGACGGTCGCCGACGCGGCGTTGAGGTCGTCCGTCGACGGGGAGACCGTGACGGTCGCGGTGCGCTGCCCGCGCTGCGTCGTGATCGAGGTCGGGCCCTCGCTCTGCTCGACGGTGGCGACCTCGTCGAGGCGGATGAGCCCGGCGGCGCTCGCGATCTGCAGCTCCTTGAGCTCGGCGATCGTGTCGGGGATCGACGCCGCCTGCAGGTAGACCGTCAGCGCGGTCCCGTCGATCTCGACCGACCCGACCTGGCGCGGCTGCATGGTGCTCGACACGAGCGCCCCGACAGCGACCTCGGAGAGCCCGCGCGCGGCGGCGCCCGCCCGGTCGACGGTGACGGCGACATAGGGCAGGGAGGCGGACAGGTTCGAGGTCACCTGTCCGACGCCGTCCTCGCCCTCGAGGGATGCGACGACGGCGTCCGTCGCCTCCTGCAGCGTCTGCGAGTTCGGCGCCGTGACGTCGATCTCGATGTCGTTGGATCCGAATCCGCCCTGACCGGCGGACACGGAGATCGTGCCGACGTCTTCGAGGTCGGCGACGGCTTCCTGCACGGCTTCGCGGACGGCGATCTGGTCGGCATCCGGGTCGGTCGTGATCGAGTACGTGATGCCGGCGCTGCCGCCGGCGAACGCGTCGCGGATGGCCGACCCGCTCGAGCCGATCGAGGTCTGCACGGTCTCGATGCCGTCGACGGAGAGGAGCGCCTCCTCCACGGTCGCGGCGGCGGTGTCTTCCGCGTCGAGGCTTGGCGCCTGGCCGAGCTCCTGCGTCACGGTGAACGTGTTCTGCCCGGAATCGCCGAGGAAGTTCGTCTTCATGAACGGCGCGGCGGCGGCGGTACCGGCCAGCACCAGCACGGCGAGGAGCAGCGTGACCCAGGAGTGCTTGAGGGTCCAGCGGAGGATCGGGAGGTAGGACTTCTGGAGGCGGGACGGCGGTGCGTCCGGGTCCTCGGGGTCGATCGGGCGTCCCGACCCGTCGACGAGCTGCTTGCCGGGGCGCAGGAACCAGTACGCCAGGACGGGGACGATCGTGAGGGCGACGAGCAGCGACGCCGACATCGCGATCGTGACGGTCATCGCGAACGGGCGGAACAGCTCACCGGTCACGTCGCCCACGAAGGCGATGGGAAGGAAGACCGCGACCGTGGTGATGGTGGATGCCGTGACGGCGGCGGCCACCTCGCGGACGGCGAGCAGGATGGCGGTCCGCTTGTCGGCATCCCCCACGTAGTGCCGCTTGATGTTCTCGATGACGACGATCGAGTCGTCCACGACGCGCCCGATCGCGATGGTCAGCGCACCGAGGGTGAGGATGTTGAGCGAGTACCCGAACGCCTGGATGCCGACGAAGGTGATGAGCACGCTCGTCGGGATCGAGATCGCCGTGACGAGCGTCGAGCGCACCGACAGCAGGAACACCAGGATGACGAGCACCGCGAAGACGAGGCCGAGCAGCCCCTCCTGGGCGAGCGCCTCGATCGACTGCTCGATGTAGGGGGCCTGGTCGAACACGATCGTGAACTCGGCGTCGTCGCCGATGGCGTCCTGGAGATCGGGGACGGCGGCCGTCACGAGGCGGGACACGTCGACGGTGTTGGCGGACGGCAGCTTCGTGATCGAGATGGTCAGCGCCGGCTCGCCGTCGACGCGGGAGATCGAGGTGACCGGGTCCTGGCCGAGGGAGACCTCGGCGACGTCGGCGATCGTCACCGCCCCGCCGGCGAGCTGCTCGGCGGTGCCGGGGACGAGCGGCAGGGCGCCGATCTCGTCGACGGATGCCAGCTTCGCGCCGGTCTGGACGGTGAGCGTCTGCTCGCCCTCGGTCACGGAGCCGCCCGGGAAGAGCAGGCCGTTCTGCTCGAGGGCGTCGGTGATGGCGGTCTGCGTGTACCCGGCGGCGGCGAGCGCGGCCTGATCGGGCACGATCGTGACGCGCTCGCTCTGCCCGCCGATGATCTGCGCGGCGCTGACGCCGGCGATGTCCTCGAGGTCGGGGACGACGCTCGTCTGCAGCTGCGACTCGATCGTGCGCTCGTCGTCGTAGCCGGTGACGGCGAGCGCGATGACGGGGAGGTCGTCGAGCGAGAACGAGACGACGTTGGGCTCGACGCTCTCCGGCAGATCGCCCTTGATGCGGTTGATGGCCTGGAGGATCTTCTGCTCGGCCGTGGCGAGGTCGGTGCCGTAGGTGAAGGACGCCTGGATGATCGAGGCGTTCGTGGTGCTCGTGGCGATGGTCGACTCGAGTCCGGGCACCGCCTGGATCGCCGTCTCGATCGGGGTCGAGACGTCGTTGTTGACGACGTCGGGCGACGCTCCCGGGTAGGTCGTCAGCACCGAGAGCTGCGGGAACTCGATCGAGGGGATGAGCTCCTGCTTGAGGCTCGTCAGCGCGAGGCCGCCGAAGATCGCGGCGACGATCGTGATGAGCGCGATGAGCGCGCGGTTCTTCAAGCTCAGGACGGCGAGATTCGACAAGGGAGGCCTTTTCGAGCGGTCGAGGAAGGGCCGCGGACGGCCGACCGATACAGACGTGTATCGAAGTTCAGTATCCCATGCCCCGCCCGCCGGATCGCCGGTTTCACCGGGGCAGCAGGCCGCCCAGCATGAGCCCGATGGAGGCGGCCACGACGGCCGCGCCGAGCGTGCCGATCAGGTTGAGCCACGCCCAGTCCCGCCGGCCGCGCTGCGCGAGCAGGACGGACTCGACCGACACGGTGCTGAAGGTCGTGAATCCGCCGAGGAGGCCGACCCCGGCGATCGCGAGCCAGCTCGGCGCGAGGAGCGCCCCGAGCCCGGTCAGCAGCCCCAGCAGGAAGGCGCCCGAGACGTTGACGGCGAGGATGCCGAGCGGGAAGGCGCCCGTCCGTCCGCGCATGACGAGGCCGTCGACGACGTACCGCGCGCCGGCGCCGAGGCCGCCCGCGACGACGAGCGCGGCGATCTCGACCCCGTTCACTCCGCCACCTCGGGCGCTTCGACCTCGTCCGGCACGCCGGCCATCTGCCGCCCGGCGATGAGCCCGACCCCGGCCGCGACGGCGCCGGCGAACACCGAGACCCCGACCAGCAGCATCCCGACCACCGGTGCGGCCGTGAAGGTCGTCACCGCATGCACGGCGAAGGCGCTGTAGGTCGTGAACCCGCCGAGGACCCCGGTGCCGAGGAAGAGGCGCAGCGCGGGATGCCGCTCGGCGAGGCCGCCGACGACGAGGCCGAGCAGGAAGGATCCGGCGATGTTCACGGCCGCCGTCACCGCCGGCACGAGCAGCGGGTGACCGGCATCCAGCGGCAGCGTCAGGGCGGCGCGCGCGCCCACGCCCACCGCTCCACCCGCGACCACCAGCAGGAGGGCGGCCGGGGAGAACCAGCGACCGGATGCCACGGCCCCACGCTAGGGGCGGATCACCCCAGAATCAGTGCACGGATCGCCGATTCCGGTGATCTGGACGTGTCGAGGAGCCGGCCCTGCTCATATCTCTTGAAGACGCGCGGGTCGATGTAGGAGCTCTTCGCGACGGCGGGCGTGTTCCCGAGGGCCTCCGCCGTCGCGCGGACGGCGAGCACGACCGCCTTCTTCCGCTGGTTCGCGGTGTCGACGGTGCCGATGCGCGCGAGCGCATCCGCGGCGAGGATCGTGCCGCGGAGCGTCCGGAAGTCCTTCGCGGTGAACGTGCCGCCGGTCATGGTGCGGACGTAGGCGTTGACCTCCCGGGGCGTCAGCGGCACACGGCGTCGACCCCGCTCGTAGGCGAGGAGCGGGGACTTCGGGCGGCCCGCCGCCAAGAGCTCCACGACCGCGGAGAGGTCGGCGTCGTCGATCTGCAGCCGCTGGTGCTTGCCGCTCTTGCCGGGGAACTGCAGGCTCGTGATCGAGCCGTCGACGGCGGCGTCGCGCCGCAGCAACGTCGTGAGCCCGCGACTTCCGTGGCGCTCGAGGTACCGCTCGGACCCGACCCGGGGCGCGGCCTGGTCGAGCATGCGGAACGACACGGCCAGGACCCGCTCCAGGTCGAGCGCGTCACGGCGCAGCGAGGTCGTGACGCGCCCGCGCGCCCGCGGCAGCGATTCCGCCAGCTGCAGCGCGCGGGCGTACTTGCCCTTGTCCCGCCCCGCGGACCACTGCGGGTGATAGAGGTACTGCAGGCGCCCGGCGTCGTCGACGCCGGTGGCCTGGATGTGCCCGTTGTCGTACGGGCTGATCCACACGTCGCGCCACGCCGGCGGGATGACGAGCGCCGTGATGCGCTCGACATCCGGGCGGGGCAGGGCGTCGCCGTCGGCGTCGACATAGCGGAACCCGGACCCGGCGCGGATGCGCGTGAATCCGGGATCCGTGCCCGGCCGGACCCTCTTCAGCCGCGGCACGTCAGTGGTTTCGCAGCATCGAGATCAGTTCCGCCTTGCGCGTGCCGGAGTAGCCGGTCAGGCCCAGCTCCTTCGCGCGGGCGCGGAGCTCGGCGACGGTCCAGTCCTCGTAGTCGCCGGAGCTGCCGCCGCGGGCACCGACCGCCTTCCGCCCGTCGCGGGCTGCCGCGTTGGAGATGCGTGCGGCCTTCTCCTTCGACGCGCCGTCCTTCCGGAGCTCCTCGTAGAGCTCGGGGTCCTTGAGGCTGTTCGATCCACGTCCCGCGGGCATGGCTCCTCCTTCAGGTCGTTCGACGGCCGCCTCCCTCGACGCTAGGGGATGCCGGCCGAGCCGAAGAAGGGGTTGACAACCGCCCCGCCGGCGGCATGCGCCCGCTAGCACCGTTGCCGATACCCCGTCAAGGGGTGGCGTCGCCTTCACGGCGGGCTCTACGGTTGCGGTACATCAACGCGCTGCTCGTCCCGCTCACCTGCGGCGACGGGAGAACGGGAGCAAGACATGAATCTCGCACTGATCATCGTCATCGTGATCGCCATCATTCTGGCCATCGTCGGCGGTCTGAACACCGCCCTGAACTGGCTGCTGTGGGTCGCCATCATCGTGGGCGTCATCGCCCTGATCGCGTTCCTGCTGCGCGTCGTACGCGGCGGCAGCCGCACCTGATCCACCCTGTGAGACGCCCCCCGCACCTCGGTACGGGGGGCGTCTTCTTTTGGCCGTGGGGCCCTACAGGTGCGCCGCGGCGTAGGCGCGGAGCGCGTCGCGCACGAACGCGGCGCCCTCCTCCCCGCCGTAGTTGGCGGCGAAGCGCGGATCTGCCACGTACATCTCGCCGAGACCCGTGACATAGCCCTTCACGTCGCCGTCCGGATCCGCGGCGGGCGTGCCGGGGATGCCGGTGAGCCACGCCACGTGCCGCTCCGCGAGCGCCTGCGCCTCCGGAGCCGTGGGCTCGACGCCGCTTCCGGCGACGACGAGCCAGTCACGGCCGAGCGTCTCGGCATCCTTCTTCCACTGGGCCTTCTCCGCGTCGCTCATGCCTCGCCACCAGCGGTCACTGTCGCGATAGGCGTTCTCGCCCCAGCGCTGCACGACCTCGTCCTGGTACTGCGTGTGGTCGAAGCCGTCGAACATGTCCTCTGCCATCAGTTCACCTCCCTCCCCTGCGTCGATGGTCGCCTGCACCGCCGCGATCTGCCGCGCGAGCCGGTCCTGCTCCCGGCGCAGCCACGCCAGGTGCGCCCCGAGGGCTCGGCGCTCGTCGGTCTCCCGCTCGAGCACCTCGCCGATCTGCGTCAGCCCGAGCCCGAGCTCGCGCAGCAGCAGGATCCGCTGGAGGCGGACCAGTGCGGCCGTGTCGTAGAACCGGTACCCGTTCCCGCCCACCCGCGACGGAGGCAGCAGTCCGAGCTCGCCGTAGTGCCGGAGGGTCCGGCTCGTCGTGCCGGCGAGCTTGGCGATCTGCTGGATCGACCATTCATCTCTCATGCGTCCCACGCTAGAACTTGACGCAACGTCAAGGTCAAGCGCTCTTTCTGAGCGTTCGCCGCGAGGCCTTCCCTATCGAGATATATCGTGTTACCTTCCTTCACAACGCGATATATCTTGATCGCCCTCATCATTCAGGAGACATCATGACCCTCGAGAAGTGGATCATCCACCCGGGCGAGACCCGCGTCATCGACCTCGACGACATCCGCAAGCTCAAAGTCGGGCTCGTCGGCGGCCAGATCGACGTCGTCGCCCATGACGAACCCGGCATCCGCATCGAAGTGCACGCGGTGGCCGTCAAGGACCTCCGGATCGAGGCCAGCGGCGACGTCGTGGAGATCGACCACGCACAGCTGCGTTGGGACAACTTCCTCGAGGTGTTCCGCAACTTCGGCACCGGTGGCCCCAAGGCCGAGATCAGCGTCGCCGTCCCCCGGGGCATCGGGCTGAACCTGGGCGTCGTGAGCGCCAGCGCCCTCGTGTCCGGGCTCGCCACCGACGCGAAGCTCAACACGGTCTCCGGCGACATCATCGTCGACGGGCTCACCGGCGACCTGTCCGCCAATGCGGTGTCCGGCGATGTGCAGATCCGCAATCTCGAGGGAGCGCTCAGCGCGAACTCGGTGTCCGGCGACGTCGCCGCGACCGGAACGATCCGCAAGGCGACGATCGATACGGTCTCGGGCGCCATGCTCGTCGATTCGGTCGGCCCCACCGAGTCCGTCAACCTCAACACGGTGAGCGGCAATGCCAGCATCCGTCTCGATGAGGGACTCCCCGCCAACTATGTCGTGCGCAGCGTCAGCGGGCGCGTGCTCGTCGACGGCGTCAAGCGCTCGGGGCAGGGCACGGGGCCCACGACCAACTTCAGCGGTTCCTCGGGCGAACTCAGCGGACGGTTCGTGGACGTGCGCGCGAACTCCGTGTCCGGCGACGTCACCGTCCTCCGACGCGAGACGGCATCCACCGCCCCCACGGCCGAGGACGCCCCGACACCCGAGGAGTGGTGATGGCCCCGGTCTTCTCCCACGGCGACCTGCGCCTCTACCTGCTGAACCTGCTCGACGAGTCGCCGCGCCACGGCTACGACCTCATGCAGGCCCTCTCCGACCGCACCGGCGGGACCTACACCCCGAGCGCCGGGACGGTGTACCCGCGCCTGGCCAAGCTCGAGGAGGAGGGCCTGGTCACCAAGACCGTCGACGGCCGCAAGACCGTCTACGCGATCACGGATGCCGGCCGGGCCGAGGTCGCCGCGCGATCGGGCGACCTCGAGGGCATCCAGGCCGGCCTGGCCGACAGCGTCCGGCTCATCGCCGACGAGGTGCGCGGCAGCGTGCGCGAGGCGATGCGCAGCCTGCAGGCCGACCTCGCGGCCGCGGCGCAGTCCGACCAGGAGGCGGCGAAGTCCGGCGCATCCCGCGCATCGGCGCCGCCGGACGACTCGCGCACGGTGTCGCGCGAGCAGCTGCATCGCGCCGACGCCGCACTGTCCGAGTTCCGTGCGACGCTGCGCGCCGACCTGCGCACCCACGTCGCGCGGGGCGGGAACCTCGCAGCATCCGTCGTCGACGACCTGACGTCGGCGCTCGACGAGGCGGCCCGCGCCGTCACCCGCGCCCTGCGCGGCTGACCGGCTCCGGGGTGG
>NZ_BKAH01000021.1 GCF_007992455.1 Microbacterium saccharophilum
CCGGCCCCGCGAGCCCCTGGCTCGTCGGGGCCGGCGCCGTCGCGGCGCTCGGCGCCGGCGCTGCCGTCTGGGGCGTCGGGATCGAGCGGTACCTGTTCGCCGTCCGCCGGCACGAGCTGGCGCTGCTCCCCCGCGGCGCGGCGCCGCTGACCATCCTGCACCTCTCCGATGCGCACATGGCGCCCTGGCAGCGGTACAAGCAGAGCTGGATCGCGCGGATCGCCGACACGGTGCAGCCCGACCTCGTGATCAACACCGGCGACAACCTCGGCCATGAGCGGGGACTCGAGGGCATCCGGCGGGCGTTCGCGCCGCTGCGCGGCATCCCGGGCCTCTACGTGCACGGATCCAACGACCGCGTCGGCCCCTCCGCCCGCAACCCGCTGAAGTACTTCTCGGGGCCCTCGCGGCACGGACGGGCCGCGCCCGGCATCGACACCGCGACGATGGACGACTTCTTCACCCATGAGCTGGGCTGGACCGACCTCGACAACACCGCGGCCACGCGCGACGTCGGCGGACTGCGCGTCGACGCGTTCGGGATCGACGACGCGCATCGCGACTGGGACGACATCCCGGCATCCCTCGCCGCGCTGGAGCGGCTCCAGGATCGCGCCGCGGCGGACCTGACGATCGGCGTGACGCACGCCCCCTACCGCCGCGTCCTGGACCGCTTCACCGACGCGGGGGCGGACATCCTCTTCGCGGGGCACACGCACGGGGGCCAGGTCCGCATCCCGTTCTCGCCGGAGGCGCTCGTCGCGAACTGCGACATCCCCCTCGATCAGGCCCGCGGACTGAGCTCCTGGACCCACGCGCAGCGGACGATCCCGCTGAACGTGAGCGCGGGCCTCGGACACTCGATCTACGCCCCCGTGCGTTTCGGGTGCCGTCCCGAGGTCTCCGTCCTCACCCTCCGGCCCATCGGGTGAGCCGATTCGTCCCGAGCGCCCGAACAGGGTAGACTCGGGGGGTTGCCACGGGGTGTGGCGCAGCTTGGTAGCGCGCGTCGTTCGGGACGACGAGGCCGCAGGTTCAAATCCTGTCACCCCGACAACGGAGAGGCTCCGTCCCCGGTCTGCGAAGACCGGGGACGGGGCCTTTCGCATCGTCGCAGACCGGAACCCGATCAGGAGCAGCAATGACCACTCCCCGCCTCGTAGCCTTCGATCTGGACGACACGCTCGCCCCCTCCAAGAGCGCCATCGCGCCGCGCATGGGCGAACTGCTGATCGCGCTGGCCGAGCGGGTCGAGGTCGCGATCATCTCCGGCGGCCAGCTCGCGCAGTTCCAGAAGCAGGTCGTGGATCGCCTGCCGGCGGCGGGCACCGCCGTCCTCCACCACATCCACCTGCTGCCGACCTGCGGGACGCAGTACTACCGGATCACCGGCGACGGCGTGGAGACCGTCTACGCGCACGCGCTCACCGACGACGAGAAGACCCGCGCCCTGACCGCCGTCGAGGAGGAGGCGCGCCGCCTCGGACTCTGGGAGTCGGAGACGTGGGGCGACATCCTCGAGGACCGCGGCTCGCAGATCACGTTCTCCGCGCTCGGCCAAAGCGCTCCCGTCGACGCGAAGATGGCCTGGGACCCGACGGGCGAGAAGAAGAACACCCTGCGCGAGGCCGTGCAGGCCCGCATCCCCGACCTGGAGGTGCGCTCCGGCGGATCCACCTCGGTGGACATCACCCAGCACGGCATCGACAAGGCGTACGGCATGCGGCAGCTCGCCGACCAGACCGGCATCGCCCTCGACGACATGCTCTTCGTCGGCGACCGCCTCGACGAGAACGGCAACGACTACCCCGTCCTCGCGATGGGCGTCACCTGCCACGCGGTCGCCGGGTGGGAGGACACGATCTCCTACCTCGAGGAGCTCGTGCCCACCCTCCCGGTGCGCTGAGCGTCAGCCCTTCGCGGCGACCTGGCGCGGCCGGGCGGCGCGCGCGGCCGGGACCGCCACAGGACTGAGCCGCTGCAGCTGCGTCACATGGCGCGGTTCGAGCTCCTCGAGGCTCGAGACGCCGAGCAGCTTCATGGTGCGCTCGATCTCGCTGCGCAGGATGGCGATCGTGCGGTCGACGCCGCGGCGCCCGCCGGCCATCAGGCCATAGAGGTACGCGCGCCCGATGAGCGTGAACTTCGCGCCGAGCGCGACGGATGCCACGATGTCGGCGCCGTTCATGATGCCGGTGTCGATCATGACGGTGGCGTCCTTGCCGACCTCCCGCACGACGTGCGGGAGGAGGTGGAACGGGATCGGCGCGCGGTCCAGCTGCCGGCCGCCGTGGTTGGACAGGATGATGCCGTCCACACCGAGGTCGACGAGGCGCTTGCTGTCCGCGATGTTCTGCACACCCTTGACGACGATCTTCCCGGGCCAGAGGCTGCGGATGACCTCGAGGTCGTCGTAGCCGATGGTCGGGTCCATCGCGGCGTCCAGCAGCTCGCCGACCGTGCCGCCGGTCGTGGTGAGGGACGCGAACTCCAGCTTCGGCGTCGTGAGGAAGTCGATCCACCACCACGGGCGCGGGATGGCGTTGACGATCGTGCCGACCGTCAGCTGCGGCGGAATGGAGAACCCGTTGCGCTTGTCGCGCAGCCGGGCGCCGGCGACGGGGGTGTCGACAGTGAACATGAGCGTGTCGAAGCCGGCCTCGGCGGCGCGCTTCACGAGCCCGTAGGAGATCTCCCGATCGCGCATGACGTACAGCTGGAACCAGTTGCGGCCGTGCGGGTTGGCGGCGCGGACGTTCTCGATCGACGTGGTCCCGAGCGTGGAGAGCGTGAACGGGATGCCGGCGGCCGCGGCGGCGCCCGCTCCGGCGATCTCGCCCTCGGTCTGCATGAGACGCGTGAAGCCGGTCGGCGCGATGCCGAACGGCAGCGCCGAGCGGCCGCCCAGGATCTCCGTGGACATGTCGACGCTCGCGGCGGGTCGCAGGATGTCGGGGTGGAACTCGATGTCCTCGAAGGCCTGCCGGGCCCGCGCGAGCGACAGCTCGCCCTCGGCGGCGCCGTCGGTGTAGTCGAACGCGGCCTTCGGGGTGCGGCGCTTCGCGATCGTGCGGAGATCGGCGATCGTGAGCGCGCCCTCCAGGCGGCGCTTCGTGCCGTCGAGCTCGGGCTTCTTGAACTGCATGAGCTCGAGGAGCTCGCCGACCTTGGGCAGCTGGCGCTGAACCATGGTGATCCTTCCGTAAGGGGTCACTCGGCCGAGAGACCGGTGGCCGCGTAATAGCCGGTGATGTGGGCGCGGACACGCTCGCGGGCGGTGTCGGGCTCCCCCGCCGTGATCGCCTCGATGATGCCGTGGTGCTCGTGGACGAGGCGCGCCGCGGTGGCGTCCCAGTCGGTCAGGCGCTGCGACCCGGTCAGCACGTACCCCTCGATCGCGGTGCGGAGACCGCCCATCGTCGCCGCGACGATCTGGTTGCCGGTGGCATCGGCCAGGCGCACATGGAACTGGGAATCGAGGGCGAGGAACTCCTCCGTCGTGACGCCGTCCTCGCTCATGGCCTGCAGGGTGGCGAGCGCCTCGGCGAGCTCGGGCTCGTCGGTCTCGGCGAGACGCCCGACGGTCCAGTCCTCGAGCAGGAGACGGGTCTCCACGACATCGCCGATGGGGAAGCCCTGCGCGGCGACCTGGAGCCGCAGGAACTGCGAGAGCCCGCCGAGCGGTGTCGCCACGATGATGGCGCCCGACGTAGGCCCCGATCCCGTCCCGGTGCGGATGAGGCCCATGACCTCCAGGACGCGCAGCGCCTCGCGGACGCTCGAGCGCCCGACGCCGAGCGTCGTGGCGAGTTCGCGTTCGGGCTGCAGCCGGTCGCCCGGCCCGAGCTTCCCCTCGAGGAGGTCGTTCTCGATCTTCTCGAGCACGACACGCCAGGCCCGTGCGGTGGTCTGCGGTGACATGCGCTTCCCTTCGTCTGCTGTCGGACCACACTAGTCGCCATGGTCTGACCTTGCAAACGGCTGAAGGATGGCTACCGGAGGCGTCCGCCCGATTCGCTCAGGTAGCAGTCCGCGCACATCGACTCGTAGGTGACGCGGTCGGGGCTCAGCTCGTCGATCGCGACCTGGTCGCCGTCGAAGACGAAACGGCCCCCGACGAGCCGGGCGTTGAAGAGCGCCTTGCTGCCGCAGCGGCAGATGGTCTTGAGCTCCTCCAGACTGTGCGCGATCTCGAGCAGTCGCGCGGAACCGGGGAAGGCGCTGGTCTGGAAATCGGTGCGGATGCCGTAGGCGATGACCGGGATGCCGTCGTTCACGGCGATGCGCAGCAGATCGTCGACCTGCGCAGGCATCAGGAACTGCGCCTCGTCGATGAGGAGGCACGCGACGTCGGGACGTGAGCCGCTGGGCACCGGATCGGGGATGAGCGCACTGTCGGACTCCCGGCGGACACGGGCACGATGCGTCGTGAACAGCGCGCGGAGGTCGGCTTCCGGGGCCACGAGGAAGTCGACGGTGCGTTCGACGCCCAGGCGGCTCGCGATCTTGTCGGCGCCCTTGGTGTCGATCTCGGGCTTGGCCAGCAGCACCCGCTGGCCGCGTTCCTCGTAGTTGTAGGCCGCCTGCAGCAGGGCCGTGGACTTCCCGGAGTTCATCGCGCCGTAGCGGAAGTACAGTTTGGCCACCGATCGATTCTAGGGCCCCTCAGGGCCGCTCCCACCCCTCGATCCCGCCGGGGACCTCGACGAACGACGGCGCCGGCGCGGCGACCTCCGGCAGCCGGGGCAGCCAGAGCGGCGCGCGCTCGGCCACCTTGCGGCGCAGGTGCGCCAGCTCGTACCCCAGCTGCCCGGAGGTGACAGGGATACCGGGACAGCCGGCATCCGGTCGCGCGATGCGCGTGCTGTCGAAGCGGTACCCCCGCGCGGTCGCCTCCGCCTGCAGCGCCTGCAGGAAGTGCCCGATGGCGGCCGGCGGATCCTCGACCTGCTGGAAGCGCTGGAGCTGCGGATGGCGGGTATACCCCTTCGTCCCGCCGGCGAGCACCTTCTGCGCGAGCAGCCCCTCCCGCCAGCACGCCACGAGCGCGGCGCGGTCGAGGATCGACGGGTGCAGCGACCAGAGTCTCATTCGCGCGTCAGCGGCCGCCGATGCCGCCGCCGCCTCCCCCGCCGCCGGAGAACCCGCCCCCGAAGGACCCGCCGGACGAGGACCATCCGCTGCTCGACGAACTCCACGACGACCCGGATCCGCTCGAGGTCGACACCGGCGTCGCGGCGAGGCGTCCCACCGAGGACGACGCGTCGGCGAGGGAGCGCGACGAGAGCGCATCGAAGAGACCTGCTCGCGCCTCGAGCCGGTCAGTGGGCAGCTGCGCACGGATGACGGCCGCCCACTCCTCCTCCATCCCGAACAGGACGGCATAGGGCAGCAGGCGCTCGTAGACGTTGACCACCGTGCCCGGTGCCTCGTCGCCGAAAGAGCGCCGGCCGGAGGAGACGAGGTCGGCGGTGCGCGGCGTCTGCGCGGCGCGCAGGCGGTCCTCCTCGGCGAGGCGCAGGTACTCGCGGATCCCGTCGAGCTCGTGCGCATGCATGCCCCCGGCGACCGTCAGCACCGTCGCCGGCATCGGCACCGCGAACGAGGCGATGAAGGCGAGGACGCAGGCCAGGAACGCCGCGGCGAGGACGGGGAACGGGATGACGTCGACGTCGGCCGCGCCGAAAAGCAGCAACGCGCCCAGGACCACGGCGCCGACGCCGATCCCCCACCGCAGGCCCTCCACCCACCGGGGCCGGGCCGTGCGGTACCCGCGCTGGATCGTGAACTCGTCGATGCGGCGCACATACGTGACCGCCCGCTTGGGCGCGGCGCTCGCGAACGTCTGCAGGGCGATGCGGGAGCCGGGCTTCGACTTCCGCCCGAACAGCGTCTGCACGACCCGCTTGTCGTCGTGGTCGAGACCGCTGACGTCCGTGAGGACGAGGTCGAAGTCCTCCGGGGCGTCGCGGTCGCCCGTGCCGTGGATCTCGAGCTTGTCCCGCACGGCGAGGTCGACGGTGTGGGCGGCCAGCGCCCGGGCGGGCACGTCCAGGACGCCGGCCGACAGGGTGAGCGACTCGTCCTCTGCGGGCCAGTACTGCACGAGGACGGGGTTGTCGTCGGGGTTCCGGCGCAGGCGTGCGCGGACGAGGAGGAGGAGCGGCAGCCCCAGCACGCCGACCGCGATGCCGAGCACGGGGACGATCCACTGCCACCACGGGTACGGCGGAGGCGGAGGCGGGCTGGCCGCCGCGAAGGCGCCGACGGTGAAGCCGAGCGCGACCGAGACGTTCTCGTCCGCGGCGAGCGGGCCCGCCTGCACCGTGAACGCGACGGCGCCGGCCGCGGACGCGCCGTGCCAGGCCGCCCAGGAGGCGGCGTCGTAGGACCAGTCACCGTCCGGCTCGGGACCCGCGAGCTCGCAGGCCTCCGTCGAGCCTTCCGGACCCTCGTAGCAGGAGGCGCTGCCGTCGAGGAGGTCGCGCGCGACCGTGCCCGTCAGGTGCACCGTGATGGCCACATCCGCGACGTCCTGCGCGTGATCGGTGCCGACGGTGTCCCAGTAGAACTCGTCCGCCCCCGTGTCGGGATACCGGATGACGACGTCGCTCATGGTGTAGCGGAAGGTGTAGCTGTTGCGGCCCTGCACGTAGTCGTCGTCGCCGGTGAGGACGTACACCCAGTCCTCGTCCTCCTCGGTCCACCACGGGACGGCGGCGCCCTCGGGTCCGGAGACCTCGAGCACCTGGGTGTCCAGGTCGATGCCGGACTGCCTCTTCGGCAGCGCGCGGACGAGGCCTTTGTTCTGGTCGGCATCCGGGAAGAGGGCGACCATCGTCTCCTCGACGTACAGCTGGGCTTTCCCGGTGGTGGCTCGACTCAGGTAGTAGTCGCCCGTGAACGACTCGAACTCGAAGTCGTCGACGTCGGCGTGCGCGGCGCCCGCGGGCACGAGGACGAACAGGAGCGCGACGACCGCCGCGAGGAGTGCCGGCATCCGTCGAGAGCGCATGACTCCCAGGCTAGACGGTGGACTCAGGCGTTGATCGCCAGTGCCTCCGCCGTCGCGGCGACCGACTGCCGGGCCTTCTCCGCGTCACCGTTGAGCGTTTCGCCGTAGCTCGGGATGAGCTCGGCGAGGGCCGGCCCCCACTCGGCGACGCGGTCCGGGAAGCAGGTCTTCAGGAGGCCGAGCATGATGGAGACGGCCGTCGAGGCACCCGGCGAGGCGCCGAGGAGACCGGACATGGTGCCGTCGGCGGAGGTGACGACCTCGGTGCCGAATTGGAGCACGCCGCCCTTCTCGGGGTCCTTCTTCATGACCTGCGCGCGCTGACCGGCCTGGATGAGCTCCCAGTCCTCGTCCTTCGCGGTCGGCATGAAGGTGCGGAGCGCGTCGACCTTCTTCTTGTGGTTCTTCAGCAGCTCGCTGACGAGGTAGGTGATGAGGCTCGGGTTGTCGAGGGCGACCTTGATCATGGGCCAGAGGTTGCCCGGGCGCACCTGCGCGACGATGTCGGTGAGCCGGCCGTGCTTGAGGAACTTGGGGCTGAAGGTCGCGAAGGGACCGAACAGGAGCGAGGACTCCCCGTCGACGACGCGGGTGTCCAGGTGCGGCACCGACATGGGCGGCGCGCCGACGGAGGCCTGCGAGTACACCTTGGCCTTGTGCTGCGCCACGACGGCCGGGTTCGTGGTCTTCAGGAACTGGCCGCCGATCGGGAAGACGCCGTAGCCCTTGATCTCCGGGATGCCGGAGCGCTGCAGCAGCTTGATGGCCCAGCCGCCCGCGCCGACGAAGACGAAGCGCGCGTTGAAGCTCCCCGGGGTCTTGCCGAGGGCGTTGCGGTAGGCGACCTTCCAGGTGCCGTCCTTCTGCTTCGTGAGGTTGCGCACCTCGCAGTTGGTGACGACGTCGACGCCCTGCTCCTGCAGGTGGTCGAAGAGCTGACGGGTCAGCGCCCCGAAGTCCACGTCTGTGCCGGCCGGCACGCGCGTCGCGGCGAAGGGCTCGTCGGTCTTGCGGCGCTTCTGCATGAGCAGCGGCGCCCACTGGTTGATGACCCGGGAGTCCTCGGAGTACTCGATGCCCTGGAACAGCGGCTGGGTCTTCAGCGCCTCGTAGCGCTTCTTGAGGTACGCGACGTCCTTCTCGCCCTGCACGAACGTCATGTGCGGGGTGGCGCTGATGAAGGTGGACGGCTCATCGAGGATGCCGCGCTCGATGAGCGAGGCCCACAGCTGACGGCTCTGCTGGAACTGCTCGTTGATCGCGACGGCCTTGGCGGGGTCGACGGAGCCGTCCTTGCCCTCGGGCATGTAGTTCAGCTCGCAGAGGGCCGCGTGGCCGGTGCCGGCGTTGTTCCAGGCGTTGGAGGATTCCTGCGCCACCTCGGAGAGGCGTTCGCAGACGACGATCTTCCAGTCCGGCTGCAGTTGCTTCAGCAGGGTTCCGAGGGTGGCGCTCATGATGCCACCGCCGATCAGGGCGACGTCGACTGTCTCACTCACAATGTTCCAGTCTAGGCGCCGATTCGGGGGCGGCCGACCGGAGCGCGGGTCGGCGGAGCGTCAAGGAACGCGCTTCTTGCCAGGGGGGCAAGGTCCGCGTCGGGCGTCCCGCCGAGCCTCGGGTCAGACCCCGGCGCCGAGACGGGCGGCGACGAGCTCGGCGATCTGCACGGCGTTCAGGGCCGCGCCCTTGCGCAGGTTGTCGTTGCTGAGGAACAGCACGAGGCCCTTGCCCTCGGGGGCGGACTGGTCGGCGCGGATGCGGCCGACGAAGCTCGGGTCCTTGCCGGCGGCCTGCAGCGGCGTCGGCACCTCCTCGAGGGTGACGCCGGGAGCGCCGGCGAGCAGCTCGCGGGCGCGCTCGGGGCTGATCTCACGCGCGAACTCGGCGTGGATCGACAGCGAGTGGCCGGTGAAGACGGGGACCCGCACGCACGTGCCGGCGACGCGGAGGTCGGGGAGCTCGAGGATCTTGCGGCTCTCGTTGCGGAGCTTCTTCTCCTCGTCGGTCTCGTTGAGGCCGTCCTCGATGAGGTTGCCGGCGAACGGGATGACGTCGAACGCGATCGGCGCGACGTACTTCTCGGGCTGCGGGAAGTCGACGGCAGAGCCGTCGTGCACGAGGCGGAGGGTGTCGCCCTGCGCGAGCACGCCCTCGACCTGGCCGAGGAGCTCCTGCGCGCCGGCGATGCCCGAGCCGGAGACGGCCTGGTAGGTGCTCACGATGAGGCGCTCGAGGCCCGCCTCGGCGTGGAGGGGCTTCAGGACCGGCATGGCGGCCATGGTCGTGCAGTTCGGGTTCGCGATGATGCCCTTGGGCAGGTCCAGGATCGCGTGCGGGTTGACCTCGCTCACGACCAGGGGAACCTCGGGGTCCATCCGCCACGCGCTGGAGTTGTCGATGACGACGGCGCCGGCCTCGGCGAAACGGGGCGCGTGCGCACGGGAGCCCGTCGCCCCCGCGGAGAACAGCGCGATGTCGATGCCTGCGGGGTCGGCGGTCGCGACATCCTCGATGATGACGGAGTGCCCGGCGAACTCGACGGCCGTGCCCGCGGAGCGGGCCGTGGCGAACAGGCGCAGCTCGCCGATCGGGAACGCGCGCTCGATGAGGATCTCCCGCATGACCGTCCCGACCTGGCCGGTGGCGCCGACGACGGCGACGGAGAGTCCGGAATCGGAGATACGGGTCATGGCGGTGTCCTTGCGGTGGAGCGGGGAGGGTGCCCGATCGGGCGTTCCCGCGATTCTACCGGCCGCCGGATGCCGGCATCCCCTCTGTTGCAGCCCGCGACTGCCGCATCCCGGCGCTTTCCTGCCGGTCCGGGCAGCGCCGCGGCTCAGGCGATCTGCCGGGCTCAGGCCGATCCGCGCGGAATCCGCCTGATCCGGGCTGATCGCCGGACTTCGGTGAGCGGGGTGCAGCGCCAGTCAGCGCGGCGCAGCGAGCCGGGCGCGCCGGCCCCGGACGGGGTCAGCGGCCGGTGCCGGCGTAGACGACGGCTTCGGTGTCGCCGTCCAGGCCGTACGCCGTGTGCACGACCCGCGCGGCCTCGGCGAGGTCATCGCCGCGGACGACGACGGAGATGCGGATCTCCGAGGTCGAGATCATCTCGATGTTGACGCCCGCCGTGGACAGCGCCTCGAAGAGGGTCGCCGAGACGCCGGAGTGCGTGCGCATCCCGGCCCCCACGACGGAGAGCTTGCCGATCTGGTCGTCGTGCACGAGGCTCTCGAACCCGACGTCGGCCTGCTCGCCGGCGAGGGCCCGGAGCGCTGTGGCGGCGTCGGCCTTGGGCAGCGTGAAGGAGATGTCGGTGCGGCCGGTGGCGGCGGCGGAGACGTTCTGCACGATCATGTCCACGTTCGCGCCGGACTTGGCGACGACCGTGAAGATCTCGGCCGCCTTGCCGGGCACGTCCGGGACGCCGATGATCGTGATCTTGGCCTGGCTGAGGTCGGTGGCGACACCGGCGACGATCGGCTCTTCCATGGTCGATTCCTCTCCGAGGTCCGGCGCCGTCATCCCGGGTCCGAGCACGTACGTGCCCTGCCCCGAGCTGAAGGTCGACCGGGCGTTGATCATGACACCGTGCCGGCGGGCGTATTCGACCGCACGGATGTACAGGACTTTGGCGCCGTTGGCGGCGAGTTCGAGCATCTCCTCGGCGGAGATGACGTCGAGCTTGCGGGCCCTCGGCACGACGCGGGGGTCGGCGGTGTAGATGCCGTCGACGTCGCTGTAGATCTCGCACACGTCCGCCTTGAGTGCGGCGGCGAGGGCGACGGCGGTCGTGTCCGACCCGCCGCGGCCGAGGGTGGTGATGTCGCGGGTGTCGCGGTTGAAGCCCTGGAACCCGGCGACGATGACGATGGCGCCCTCATCGAGCGCCTCGCGGAGGCGGACGGGGGTGACGTCGACGATGCGCGCCGCGCCGTGCGTGGCATCCGTGATCATGCCGGCCTGGCTGCCGGTGAAGGAGCGCGCCTCGAAGCCCATCGAGTGGATGGCCATGGCCAGGAGCGCCATCGAGATCCGCTCGCCGCTGGAGAGCAGCATGTCGAGCTCGCGCGGCGCGGGGATGGGGGCGACCCGGGCGGCGAGGTCGAGCAGCTCGTCGGTGGTGTCGCCCATCGCGCTGACGGCCACGACGACGTCGTGCCCTGCGCGACGCGTGTCGACGATGCGCTTCGCGACGCGTTTGATGCTCTCGGCGTCGGCGACCGACGACCCGCCGTATTTCTGGACGATCAGCGCCACGTGTGCGACTCCCGGATGATGGCCGGCACGCTGAGGCCGGCGGGCGGGCGGATGCCGCACCCGAAGGACCATTCTACGGAGCCGCGGATTCCGGCGATGCCATGTGTCAGGATCCGGCACTCGGCGTACCGTGGAGGTATGAGCACCCACGTCGACGAGATCTGGAACCGAGCGCTCGACCTCGACTCCCCCGCCGCGGCGACGCACCCGGGCGATGCCGCGCTGCTGACGGTCCTCACCTTCCACGGCCTCGTGATGGACGGCGGGCTGCTGAACGCGGTGGAGCTGCACATGAACGACGACGTCTACCCCGTGGATGCCGTCGTGGACGCCTACCGCTTCTTCGGGCTGGAGGACGCCGGCGGCGCCATCGACAACGCCGTGCTCGAGCTGCGCGAGCGGGCGAGCGACGAGGACGGCGAGGACGACGAGGACGCCGCCGAGGAGCGCATCGACGCGACGTACACGCTCGACGACACCGACGTGGAGGACGCGCTCCGCGTCGTCCTCACGAACGACCCGGACGCGTTCGCGCCGCTCGGCTGAACGGAGCGGCCGGCCGGGTGGGCGCCGACCGGTCAGACCGCGGGCGGCAGTTCCGGGGGTCGGCGCGGCCGGAGTCGGCCGCCGGTCGCGGCGAGCCAGCATCCGGCGATCACGAGCGGGAGGCCGAGGAGCAGGCCGGTCGTGAGGTGCTCGCCGAGGAGGAGCACGCCCAGCAGGATTGCGACGATCGGGTTCACGTAGGTGAACAGCGGCGCGCGCACGGGACCGACCTCGGCGATGAGGGCGAAGAAGGCGACGAAGGCGACGGCGGTGCAGAGCACGCCGAGGGCGACGAGCGACAGACCGCTGCGCAGCGTCGGCGGCTCCTGCGGCGTGAGCAGCGCGATGGGGAGGTAGGCGATCCCGACGGCGAGGAGCGAGACCGTGATGCTGCCGAGGGAGGGGACGCCGGCGAGCTTCGTCGCGATGATGAACGGCGCGATGGCGTAGAGGAGCGCGACGAGCAGCACCTCCCCGACGGCGAGAAGCGCGGCCGGGTCGCCGCCCACGGCGAGCCCCGGCCCGGAGACGATGACGGCGACGCCGGCGAATCCGGCGAGGAGGCCGATCGCGCGAAGGGGCGAGAGCGCGGTGCGGTCGCCGCGGAGGAGCGCGATGATGGCGGCGAAGAGCGGGACGGTCGCCACGAGCAGCCCCGTCGTCCCGGACGGGAGGGTCTGCTCGGCGTGGCCGAGGAGGACGAAGGGGCCGGCCATCTCGATGGCGCCGAAGGCCAGCACCCACGGCCAGAGCCGGAGCGCGGGCCGGAGCGCGCGGCGGTGCAGCGCGATGGGCAGCAGGATGAGTCCGCCCAGGAGCGTCCGCCCCGCGACGACGGCGGCGGGCGAGAACGTCTCGACGGACTCCTTGATCAGCAGGTACGGCACGCCCCAGAGCAGGGCCATGGCGCCGTAGAGCAGCCAGCCCCGTCCGGAGACGGTCGTACCGGGCATCAGACGGCGCGCATCAGACGTTGCGGCGTCCCTCGAACGCGCGGCCGAGGGTGACCTCGTCGGCGTACTCCAGGTCGCCGCCGACCGGCAGCCCCGACGCGAGGCGGGTGACCTTGATCTCAAGGGTGTGCAGCAGACGGCTGAGATAGGTGGCCGTCGCCTCCCCTTCGAGGTTGGGGTTGGTGGCGAGGATGACCTCCTGCACGCGGCCGTCGGCGAGGCGCTGCATCAGCTGGGTGATGCGCAGGTCGTCGGGACCGATGCCGGCGATCGGGCTGATCGCGCCGCCGAGCACGTGGTAGAGACCGCGGAACTCGCGGGTCCGCTCGATCGCCGAGACATCCTTGGCGTCTTCGACGACGCAGATGAGCGTGTCGTCGCGGCGCGGGTCGCGGCAGATGCCACAGCGGTCCTGCTCGGAGACGTTCCCGCAGATCTCGCAGAACCGCACGCGTTCGCGCAGCTCGCCGAGCAGCGTCGCGAGCCGGGAGACGTCGAACGTCGGCGTCTGCAGGATGTGGAAGGTGATGCGCTGCGCCGACTTCGGGCCGACGCCGGGGAGGCGCCCGAACTCGTCGATCAGGTCTTGGACGATGCCGTCGTACATGGGCTAGCTGAACCTCGTCGTCGGCGCGGTGTAGGGCTCCTCGCGGACGAAGGTCGCCCCGAGCACCTGCCGGACCACGGCCTCGCCGACGCGTTCGATGCCGCCGCGGCGGGGCGCGCGGGCGGGCGGGCGCTCGGCGGCGGGGCGTTCGACGGCGACCGGGGCGCGCGCGGGGATGGGCGCGTCGTCGTCCGGGGGCGGCGGGACGTCCTCCTCGTCGTCCGGCGCCTCGTCGGGGAGCGGGATGATGTCGCCCTCGCGCGGCAGGGTGAGCGTGCGGACGGGGGCGGACTCGGCCTCCTCCGGCTCGTCGTCGACGGCGAGCGGGGCAGCCGCCGCCCGCGCTGCGTCGGCCGTGAAGGATGCCGCGGGCGCGTCGTCGGAGGTCGGGATCGGCGCGACGGCCCACTCGGTGACCGGTGCCGCGGCGGCCGCGGACGGCGCCGGAGCGGCGGAGCGGGGCGAGGCCGCGGGTGCGGCGGACGGACGGGACGCTGCGCCCGGGCGCGGTCCGGTGCCTCCGGCGGGCGCGGCGGGACCGGAGCCGCCGCCGGAGCCGCCGCCCGGGCCGCCGGACGGCGGCGGGGTCGGGTCGGAGTCGTGCTTGGCGACGTACTTGACGCGGACGCCGAGGACGGAGTGGATCGCGCCGCGCAGGTCTTCGCTCGGCCCTTGACCGGCATTGAGCTTCTTGAACGCCGTGACGTCGGCCTGGCTCTGGAACGACAGCGTCAGCACCCCGGCGTCGGAGTAGGCGACGGGGCGCGCAGCGGTCGCGATCATCCACGAGGAGCGGCTGACAGGCTCCAGGCGGTTCAGGATCTCCGGCCACGCGTCGCGGATCTGCTCGAACGTGATGGGTCCGGTCGGGACCGGGGCGGGTGCGGGCTCGGCGGGTGCCTCCGCGGCCGGGATGGCGGTCGCCGCACCCGAGGCCCCGATCCCCGGTGCGCCGGAACCGGCAGCGACGGGCGCCGGAGTCTCCGGTGTGTGCGCAGCGGGGGCGCGTGGCGGCGATGTCGGGGCGGACACGGCCGCGGCAGGCGCCGGCGCAGCGACCGGCGCCGCGCCCTCACCTCCGGCGAGCACGCGCGCCACGAGCAGCTCGAGCTGCAGCCGCGGCGACGTGGCCCCGGTCATGTCGTCGAGCGTCGCGACGACGAGGTCGGCGATGCGGGACAGCCGGTCGGTGCCGAACGCGGCCGCCTGACGGCCCATGCGGTCGAGCTCGTCCGCCGTGATGCCGCGGAACACGGCGGCGGCGCCGGCGCCGGTCGCCGAGACGATGATGAGGTCGCGGAGCCGCTCCAGCAGGTCGTCGACGAAGCGGCGCGGATCCTGCCCGGTCTGCACGACGCGGTCCACGGCGGAGAACGCGGCGGCCGCGTCGTGGGCGCCGAACGCATCGACGACCTCGTCGAGGAGCTCGGCATGCGTGTAGCCGAGGAGGGCGACGGCGCGCTCGTACTTGACGGCGCCGTCCTCCGATCCGGCGATCAGCTGGTCCAGGAGCGACAGCGTGTCGCGGGGCGACCCGCCGCCCGCGCGCACGACGAGCGGCAGGACGCCGGGCTCGACCTGCACGTTCTCGGTGCGGCAGAGCTGCTCGACGTACTCGAGCATGGGGCCCGGCGCGACGAGGCGGAACGGGTAGTGGTGGGTGCGGGAGCGGATGGTCCCGATGACCTTCTCGGGCTCGGTCGTCGCGAAGATGAACTTGACGTGGTCCGGCGGCTCCTCGACGAGCTTCAGCAGCGCGTTGAAGCCCTGAGCCGTGACCATGTGCGCCTCGTCGAGGATGAAGATCTTGAACCGGTCGCGGGCGGGGGCGAAGATCGCGCGCTCGCGGAGATCACGTGCGTCGTCGACGCCGTTGTGCGACGCGGCGTCGATCTCCACGACATCCAGCGATCCCCCGCCGCCGCGGCTGAGCTCGACGCAGCTGTCGCAGGTGCCGCACGGGGTGTCGGTCGGCCCGGCGGCGCAGTTCAGGCACCGCGCGAGGATGCGCGCCGAAGTCGTCTTGCCGCAGCCGCGCGGGCCGGAGAAGAGGTAGGCGTGCCCGACCCGGTCGCCGCGCAGCGCGGTCATGAGCGGCTCGGTCACCTGCGACTGCCCGATCATCTCGCCGAACGTCTCGGGACGATAGCGGCGGTACAGGGCGGTGGTCACGACACCAGACTACGGCGTGCCGCCGACATCGCGCCCGCCGCGGAGCGGGCCCCGGGAACACGTCCCGCCGCCGCGGCGTTGCACCCCGTGTGCAGCCCGCCCCCGTCGACGTCGCCGTGATCGGCGCCGGTCAAGCGGGGCTCTCCGCCGCGTACCATCTGCGCCGGCGCGGTTTCGTCCCGGCGTCCCCGACAGACCCGTCGTTCATCGTCCTCGACGCCGACGCCGCCCCCGGCGGGGCGTGGCAGCACCGCTGGGCGTCCCTGCGGATGGGGACGGTCAACGGCATCCACGAGCTGCCCGGCGCACCCGTCCCTCCCGCCGATCCGCACGCGTCCAGCCGCGACGTCCTGCCCGCCTACTTCGCCGACTACGAGGAGCGCCACGATCTGCGGGTGCTCCGGCCGGTCACCGTCTCGGCGGTGCGGCGCATCGACGACTCGCCGTCCGGGCGCCTCCTCGTCCAGTCCGACCAGGGCGCGTGGGCCGCGCGCTACGTGATCAACGCCACGGGCACCTGGCGGCGGCCCTTCTGGCCGCACTATCCCGGTCAGGAGCGGTTCGCCGGCCGGCAGCTGCACGTGCACGACTATGTGTCGGCCGACGAGTTCGCGGGGCTCCGCGTCGTCATCGTGGGCGCCGGCATCTCCGCCGTGCAGCTGCTCGAGGAGATCTCGCGCGTGGCCGACACGTTCTGGGTCACCCGCCACGAGGTCGTGTGGGACGCGACGGAGTTCGACACCGCGGCCCGCGTCGCCGCCATCGCCGGCGTCGAGGAGCGGGTGCGCCGCGGGCTGCCGCCGGGGAGCGTCATCTCGGTGACCGGACAGCACTGGACGCCGTGGGCGCAGGCCGCTCAGGACCGGGGCGTGCTGGTGCGGCATCCGATGTTCGCCGCGATCGAAGAGCACGGCGTGCGCATGCCCGACGGCACCGTCGAACCGGCCGACGTCATCCTCTGGGCCACCGGGTTCCGGCCGGACATCGCCCACCTCGCCCCGCTCGGGCTGCGCACCGCAGCAGGCGGCATCCGGGTCGCGAACGGGCGCGCGATCGACGAGCCGCGCCTGTTCCTGATCGGCTACGGCCCGTCGCAGTCCACGGTCGGAGCGAACCGCGCCGGGCGCGACGCGGCCCGCGCGGTCGTCGCCGAGTCCGTGCCCGCCTGACGGCGGACCGCCGGCGCGATCAGGCGTCCACGCCGAGGTGGCTCACGTCGCCGCCGACGATGGGGATCGCCGCCGTCACGATCGGGATGCTCGTCGTCGTGGTCGGCACGGAGGCCGACAGCAGCGTGCCGTCCTCTCGCAGCGACTCGCCGATATCGCCGAGCGTCGGACGGCCGGGCAGCACGGGCCCCTGGCCATCGAGCGTCACGACCACCGTCTCGCCGGGGGCGATGACGTGGTCCTCGCCGCGCACCGAGAAGGAGACGGGCTCACCCTCGTCCCCCGCGATGATCGTCAGCGCGTCGCGCGTGACGCCGACCCGCAGCGGCGTGCCGTGCCAGTGCAGCGTGTACGACAGCGACGGCCAGTCCGCGGGCAGGCGCGGGTCGAACGTCAGGGCGCCGAAGTAGTCGCGCATGCCGCCGAAGCCGGAGACCAACGCCGTCCACACACCGCCGGCGGACGCGACGTGCACGCCGTCGGAGGAATTGTGGTGCAGGTCGCCGAGGTCGACGAAGAGCGACTCGTGGAAGTACTCCAGCGCCAGATCCTGGTACCCGACCTCCGCCGCGAGGATCGACTGCACGACGGCCGACAGCGTCGAGTCGCCCGTCGTCAGCGGGTCGTAGTACTCGAAGTCGGCGAGCTTCTCCTCGGGCGTGAAGTGGTTGCCCTGCAGGAACAGGGCCAGCACGACGTCGGCCTGCTTGAGGACCTGATAGCGGTAGATCACGAGCGGGTGGAAGTGCAGCAGCAGGGGATGCTGTTCCGGCGGCGTGCTCTCCAGGTCCCACATCTCGCGCTCGAGGAAGACGGCATCCTGCGGGTGGATGCCGAGGGCTTCGCTGTACGGGATGTGCATGGCGTCGGCTGCGGCGTCCCACGCCTCGGCTTCGGACGGGTCGAGATCCAGTCGCTGGACGGCGTGCCGGTACGCCTCGGGGGCGTCGCGCTGCATGTCCCGGATGACGTGCGCCGCGAAGCGCAGGTTGAACCGCGCCATGACGTTCGTGAACAGGTTGTCGTTGACGACGGTCGTGTACTCGTCGGGGCCGGTGACGCCATGGATGTGGAAGCTGTCGGGTCCGGTCTCGGAGTAGCGCCAGAACCCGAGCGTCGCCCACAGGCGCGCGGTCTCCACGGCGATGTCGACGCCCACGCGGTGGAGGAACTCCTCGTCCCCCGTCGAACGCACGTACTTCGCGAGCGCGAAGGTGACGTCGGCGTTGATGTGGTACTGCGCGGTGCCGGCGGCGTAGTACGCCGAGGCCTCCTCGCCGTTGATCGTGCGCCAGGGGAAGAGGGCCCCCGCCTCGTTGAGCTGACCGGCCCGCTTGCGGGCCGCCGGCAGCATCAGGTGGCGCATGCGCAGCGCGTTGCGCGCCCACAGCGGCGTCGTGTACATGAGGAACGGGAGCACGTAGATCTCGGTGTCCCAGAAGTAGTGCCCGCTGTACCCCGACCCGGACAGGCCCTTGGCGGGGACGCCCAGTCCGTCGGCGCGCGCCGCGGCCTGCGCGAGCTGGAAGAGGCACCAGCGCGTCGCCTGCTGCAGGTCGTCGTGACCGCCGATCTGCACGTCGGAGCGGTTCCAGAAGTCCGCGCACCACGCGGCCTGCCGGTCGAACTGCGCCTGCACACCCTGGTCGCGGACGCGGTCCAGGGCCCGCCGGCCCCGGTCGACGAGTTCGCGCGCCGGCACGCCGCGGGAGGTGTGGTAGCTCACGGTCTTCGTGACGGTGATGGGGACGCCCGCCTTGGCCTGCGCACGGAAGACGTTCTTGGCGATGTCGGCCTCGATCAGCGTGCGGTGGTCGTACTCGTTCTCGGTCTCGATCTGGTGGTCGGCGACGACGGCGATCGACATCCCGGATGCCGCCACGCGGTAGGACAGCGCGGTGCGCGGGCCGTCCTGCCAGAACTCCTGCGGCAGCAGGACGCGGTCCTGGATGCGCTCCGCCTTCCGCGGGTCGAATCCCGCCTTCGACAGGTGGGGGGCGGTCCCGCCGTACACGTCGGCGCCGTCCTGCCGGTTGATGATCTGGCAGTTGACGGTGACCGGGGCGTCCGCGTTGAGCACGGTCACCGTCACGCTCATGACGACGAGGTGCTTCTCCTCGAACGAGACCATGCGGCGCATCTCCATGGAGACGTCCTTGCCGCTCGGGGTCGTCCAGCGCATGTGCCGGGTGAGCACGCCCTCCCGCATGTCGAGGACGCGCTCGTACTCGCGGATGTCCGAGGTGTCGAACGCGAACGGCTCGTCCTCGATGTACACCCGCATCACCTGGGCGTCGGGGGCGTTGATGATCGTCTGCCCCTCCTCGGCGAACCCGTACGCCTGCTCGGCGTGGCGGATGGGGAACGTCTCGTGGAAGCCGTTGATGAAGGTGCCGTGCTCGTGCGCGTGGCGACCCTCCGGCTGGTTGCCGCGCAGGCCCAGGTAGCCGTTGCCGATCGCGAAGAGGGTCTCCGTCAGGCCGACGTCCTCCAGCGACGGGCGCGTCTCGATGAGACGCCACGGATCGACGGGGAAGCGATCGCGATCGATCATGTGCGGCCTCTCGGGTGGCTCGGGAACGGTCAAGCTCGGGAAGATCAGGAGACGAACGCGGCCAGATCGTCCACGACGACGTGCGCACCGCTGGCGATCAGGGTCGCGGCGCCGACGCCGCGGTCGACGCCCACGACGAGGCCGTAGCCGGCGGCCGCGGCGGACTGGACGCCGGAGTGCGCGTCCTCGACGGCGACGCTGCGGGCAGGGTCGACCCCCAGCATCCGGGCGGCCTCCCGGAAGACGTCCGGCGCGGGCTTGGACGGGAGGTTCTCGTTCTCCGCGATCACGCCGTCCATGACGACCGGGAAGCGGTCGCGGATGCCGGCGGCGCGCAGCACCTCTTCGGCGTTCTTCGAGCTCGAGACGACGGCGATGGGGACGCCGGCGGCCTGCAGCTTCTCGACGAGCGCGAGCGAGCCCGGGTAGGGCGCGATCCCCTCGTCGCGGAGCACCCGCTCGAAGACGACGTTCTTGCGGTTGCCGATGCCGCAGACGGTGTCAGCGGTCGTCGGATCGGACGGCTCGCCCCACGGCACCTCGACGTCGCGGGAGCGCAGCAGGCTCGCGACGCCGTCGTAGCGCTTCTTCCCGTCGAGGTAGTCGAAGTAGTCGCGCTCGGTGTAGGCGGGGGTGATCCCCCAGTCAGTGAAGAGCTCGGTGAACATCGCCTGCCACGCGTGCATGTGCACTTCGGCGGTGGGGGTGAGCACGCCGTCCAGGTCGAAGAGGACGCCGTCGTACGTGGTCAGATCGGGGAGTTCGTCGGCTGTCACGGTCCCAGCGTAGTCGCGTGCCGGGGGTACGGACGAAGCCGCCGACCCGATGCCGGGCGCGTGCCGAGAGGCGTCGGAGGGGGGCGTCACGCCCCCGCGACGGAGAGGGTCTGCCGGGCGATCTCGAGCTCTTCGTTCGTGGGGACGACGAGCACCGTGACGGGCGAGTCATCCGTCGAGATCGTGCGGATGCCGCGCCCCCGGGCATCGTTGCGCTCGGCGTCGAGATGGACGCCGGCGAAGCCGAGGGTCTCCAGCGCGGCGGCGCGGACGACGGCGGAGTTCTCGCCGACGCCCGCCGTGAAGGAGATGACGTCCACGCCGCCGAGCTGCGCGATGTAGGCGCCGAGGTACGCCCGGATGCGGTGGATGTACACGTCGAATGCGAGCGACGCGGGGCCGTCCCCGGCGGCGCGGCGGTCTTCGATGTCGCGCATGTCGGACGCGCCGGCGAGACCCAGCATGCCGCTGCGCTTGTTCAGGAACGTGTCGAGCTCGCCCGGGGACATGTCCTCGCGCCGGGAGAGGACGAGCAGCACCGACGGGTCGAGGTCGCCGGACCGGGTGCCCATGACGAGGCCCTCGAGCGGGGTGAGGCCCATCGACGTCTCGACGGACCGCCCGCGGTCGATCGCGGTGACGGACGCCCCGTTGCCGAGGTGCAGCACGATCTGCCGGAGCTCCCGCAGCGGGCGCCCCACGTGGGCGGCGGCGGCTTCGCTGACGAACTTGTGGCTCGTGCCGTGGAAGCCGTAGCGGCGGATGCGGTGCTTCCGCGCGATCGTCCGGTCGATGGCGTACGTGTAGGCCGCCGGCGGCAGGGTCTGGTGGAACGCGGTGTCGAACACGGCGACGTGCGGCAGGTCGGCGAACGCGGCACGGGCGGCGCGGATGCCCTGCACGGCCCCGGGATTGTGCAGCGGGGCGAGTACCGACAGGTCGTCGATGTTGATCTCGACGAGGTCGGTGATGGGCGTCGGCTGGAAGAACCGTGCGCCGCCCTGCACGACCCGGTGGCCGATCGCGACCGGCGGGGTCTCGGTGAGCGAGGGCCCGTGCGCGGCGAACGCATCGAGCATCACCTGGAACCCGACGGCGTGGTCGGGGATGGGGAGCTCGCTCTTGTACGTGGCATCCGTCGCGGTGACGCCTGCGCCGTGGAAGAGCACCGTGTGCTTGGCGGCGCCCACCTGCTCGCCGATGCGCTCGACGAGCCCGCTCGCGAGCGCCGTCTCGGTCTCGACGTCGATCAGCTGGTACTTGAACGAGGACGACCCGCTGTTGATGACGAGCACGACTCTCATGCGGATGCCTCTTCCTGGGCCTGGATGGCCGTGATCGCGATCGTGTTGACGATGTCCTCGACGAGTGCGCCGCGGGACAGGTCGTTGATCGGCTTGTTGAGGCCCTGCAGGACGGGACCCATCGCGACGGCGCCCGCCGAGCGCTGCACCGCCTTGTACGTGTTGTTGCCGGTGTTCAGGTCGGGGAAGACGAACACGGTCGCCCGTCCCGCGACGGCCGAGTCGGGCATCTTCGCCTTCCCGACGGCGGCGTCGGCGGCGGCGTCGTACTGGATGGGGCCCTCGACGAGCAGCTCGGGCGCGCGTTCGCGGACGAGCACGGTCGCGGCGCGGACCTTCTCGACCTCGGCGCCGGATCCGGACTCCCCCGTCGAGTACGACAGCATCGCCACGCGCGGGTCGATCCCGAACTGGCTAGCCGTGGCGGCGGAGGAGATCGCGATGTCGGCGAGCTGCTCGCTCGTCGGATCGGGGATGACGGCGCAGTCGCCGTAGACCAGCACCCGGTCGGCGAGCGCCATGAGGAAGACGCTGGAGACGACGGAGACGCCCGGCTTGGTCTTGATGATCTCGAAAGCGGGCCGGATGGTGTGCGCCGTCGTGTGCGCGGCGCCGGAGACCATCCCGTCGGCGAGGCCCAGGTGCACCATGAGGGTGCCGAAGTACGACACGTCGGTCACGGTGTCGGCGGCCTGCGCGAGAGTGACGCCCTTGTGGGAGCGGAGGCGCGCGTACTCCGCCGCGAACCGCTCGACGTATTCGGGGTCGAACGGGCTCAGCACCTGCGCGGCCTGCAGGTCGATGCCCAGCTCCCCGGCACGGGCGCGGACGTCGGCCTCCTCGCCGAGGATCGTGATGTCGGCGACGCCGCGGGCGAGGACCGTGGCGGCGGCGCGGAGCACCCGGTCGTCGGTGCCCTCCGGCAGGACGATCCGCTTGCGCTGCGCGCGGGCGCGTTCGATCAGCTGGAACTGGAACATCAGGGGCGTGACGACGTCGGCGCGCGCGATGCCGATCCGCCGCAGCAGGTCGGTCGTGTCGACGCTCTGCTCGAAGAGGGCCAGCGCCGTGTCGTAGCGACGCTGCGAGTCGGCGGCGAGGCGTCCGCGCGTCGTCATGATGCGCCGGGCCGTCTCGTACGTGTCGAGGTCGGTGGAGAGGATCGGCAGCGGCGACTCGAGGCCGTCGATGAGCCGGTCGACCGGCTCGGGCAGCGGGAACGGGCCGTTCAGCGCGATCGCGGAGACCGACGGGAACGTGCCCGAGGAGTTGGCGAGCAGCGTCGCCAGCAGCACGTCGGTGCGGTCGGCGGCGATCGTGACGATCGCGCTCTCCTCCAGGCGCGGCAGCACGTTGTTCAGCGACATGCCCGCCACGACGACGTGCAGCACCTCCCGGGTCAGGAGTTCCTCGTCGCCCTTGAGCAGCGTGGCATCCAGGGACCGCATGATGTCGCGGACGGACGGTGCGACGAGGTACTCGTCCTCGGGAACCGCCCACACGCCGATGTCGGCGCCGGCGTGCGGGGCGGCGACGGCGGCGACGTGCTCGACGATCTCGGCGCGGAGGGCCGGCTGGCTGCGGTTGACGATGACGGCGAACAGGCGTGCCCGCTCGTGCGACATCTCGGTGAGCGCGAGGGTCGTGAGGTGGCCGATCTGCTCGGGGGTCCGCCCGCCGGACTCGCCGATGTGGTCGCCCTCCGCGGCCTGCCCGGACAGGACGAGCAGGACGGGGGCGCCGAGGTTCGCGGCGATGCGCGCGTTGTAGCCGAGCTCCGCGGGGCTGCCGACGTCCGTGTAGTCGCTGCCGACGATGACGACGGCATCGCACTGCGCCTCGACCGCCTTGTAGCGTTCGACGATCTTCCCGAGGGCGGCATCCGGGTCGGTGCGGACCTCCTCGTAGGTTGCGCCGATGCACTCGTCGTAGCCGAGGTCGACGCCGTCGTGGTCGAGCAGCATCTCCAGGACGTAGTCGCGTTCGGCCGTGGACCGGGCGATCGCGCGGAAGACGCCGACGCGCGGCGTCGCGTGGCTGAGCGAGTCGAGCACGCCGAGCGCGATCGTGGACTTCCCGGAATGACCCTCGGTCGACGTGATGTAGATGCTCTGTGCCACCCGCCCAGCCTAGGCCGGGGCCGGAGAGGGCGGCCAGGCGGGCACCGGGGAAAAGAGACACCCGGGGAAAAATAAGACTCTCCGCGAACCCGACAGAGCCCGGTTACCCTTGCTACGTTTCCGTCCTGGGGGAGTTGGCCGAGATGCCGCCTCGCGGAGAGCTGACACAAGTCTAGCCGACTCACAGACCGGGGCCGCCGCGACGGGGCTAGCATCGAAGGGCGAGCGCGAGGACGCGCCGCCGATCGCACGTGACGGACCAGGGGGCCGCATGCCGGATGAGAGCACGCCGATGATCACCGGTGTCCCGGACGCGGCGCCGCGCACGCGCACGATGACGGCGGAGGAGTTCGCCGAGACGACGGATGCGATCCTCGCCTCGGTCACGCGGGTGATCGACGGCAAGCCGGACGCCGTCCGCTCGGCGCTCGTGTGCATGCTCGCCGAGGGGCACCTGCTCATCGAAGACGTGCCGGGCGTCGGCAAGACCATGCTCGCGCGGGCGCTCGCGGCATCCGTCGAGGCGACGGTCCGCCGCATCCAGTTCACGCCCGACCTGCTCCCCGGCGATGTCACCGGCGTGAGCGTCTACAACCCCGTCGACCGGGAGTTCGAGTTCAAGCCGGGTGCGATCTTCGCCCACATCGTCATCGCCGACGAGATCAACCGCTCGTCGCCGAAGACGCAGTCCGCCCTCCTGGAGGCGATGGAGGAGGGGCAGGTCACGGTCGACGGCACCTCCCACCCGCTGCCGGAGCCGTTCCTCGTCGTCGCGACGCAGAATCCGCTCGAGATGGAGGGCACGTACGCCCTCCCCGAAGCGCAGCGCGACCGGTTCATGATGCGGATCTCGATGGGCTATCCGGATGCCGCGAACGAGGCCCTCATGCTGCGCCAGCGGGACACCGTGAACCCACTGGATGCCGTGACCCCGGTCATCGCCGCCGACCGTGTCCGGGAGCTCGTCGCATGGGCGCGGAACGTGCACGTCTCCCCCGCCATCGAGGAGTACGCGGTGGGCCTCGCCCGCGCGACGCGCCAGCATCCCGATCTTCGCCTGGGCGCGAGCCCGCGGGCGACGCTGCAGCTCGTGCGGGCCGCGAAGGTCTGGGCGGCCCTCGACCAGCGGGAGTTCGTCATCCCGGACGACGTCGCGGCGCTCCTGGAACCCGTCTTCGCGCATCGGATGATCGCGGCACGCGGATCGGGCGCCGCACGCGGGCGGTCGATGACCGACGCGGTGGCGTCGATCCTGCAGAGCATCGTCGGCTCCGTCCGGGTCCCGGTCGCGACGCGCTGAGGCCGATCGTGAGGGTGTGGCCGCTGACGCTCCGGGGAACGGGGGCGGTGCTGCTCGGCATCCTGTGCTTCATCCTGGCGTACGAGTTCACGATCACCGAGCTGCTGTACGTCAGCGCGCTGCTGCTGGCCGTCGTCGCCGCGAGCGTCGCGACCCTCTATCTCGTCCGGCGCACCGAGCGCGTCACGCGCGTCTTCATCCCCGACATCGCGACGGCGGGCCAGGAGAACATCGTGCGCGCGCGTGTGGAGATCCGCTCCCCCCTGCCGGCGGCGCAGGGCAGATGGGTCGACAGGCTGCCGGACGGGATCACGGGCACCGCGGCGGGGGCTTTCCCGGCGATGGCGTCGGCGATGGGCGCCGGGACGCACGCCATCGACCTCGAGTACGCCGTCGTGACGGAGCGGCGCGGCGTGCGCGCCATCGGGCCGCTGTCGGTCACGTCGACCGATCCGTTCGGCTTCGCCCGCCGCCGGCACACGATCGGCGACACGGTGCCGCTGACGATCGCTCCCGCCGTCATCGAGCTGGGCGCGCTCACCGACCTGCCCGGCGAAGCCGGCGGCAGCATGCACTCCACGACCGATCAGCTCGGGCAGGGCACCGACAACCTCATCCCCCGGCACTACACGCCGGGCGATTCGATGCGCCGCATCCACTGGCGCGCGACGGCGCACCGCGACGCGCTCATGGTGCGGCAGGAGGAGCAGGAGTCGACGCCGTCCGCCGTCGTCGTGTTCGACCGCAGCGTGCACCGCTGGACGCCCGAGGCCTTCCGCGCCCCCGGCACCGATCCGGGCTTCGAGATGGGCGTGACGGCGTGCGTCTCGGTGGTCGCGCGCCTCGCCCGCGAGGGCTACATCGTCACGGTCATGGACGTCGACGGCACGGATCTCGTGCCGCCCGTCGATGCCGGCGACGCGACCGGCGTGGACGAGCTGACCGTCGCCTTCGCGACCGTCACCGCCCGGCGCGACGTCGCGCTGGAGGAGCTCGTGCGCCTCTTCACCGGGACGCAGACCGGGCCGCTCGTGCTCGTCACGGGGCGCATCGACGACGCCGACACGGCGATCCTCGCCCCGCTCGCCCACCACAGCACACTGCCGATCCTGCTGACCGTCGCACCGCACGAGGACTCCCTCGCCCTGTCGGTGGATGCCGGCTGGCACGCCGCCGCGATCCCGCCCGACGCCGACCTGGCCGTCGCGTGGCTGGCGGCCCTCGACCGGGGATCTCGCCGTGTCGGCGTTTGAACGCACGCCCGCGCCGGCCACCCGCCCCCGCGGCGAGCGGCGTCTCACCCTCGCCCTCTACATCGCGCTCCTCGCCGCCCTGGCGCCGCTGCTGAGCGTCGTGGACCCCGGCGCCTGGACCTTCGCCGTCGCGACCCTGACGGCGGCGCTCCTCGCGATCGGCTTCGTGGCACGGCGCCTGCGCGTGCCCGCCGTCGCGGTGACGCTGCTGGAGGCGGCGGTGGGGGCGGGCGCGGTGACGGTGATGTTCTTCGCCGACACGGCGCTGTTCGCCCTCGTCCCGACGCCCGAGTCGTTCGGCCAGATCCCGGTGCTGATCCAGTCGGCATCCAACGAGATCCTCCTCGGCGTCGCCCCGCTGGAGCCGACGCGGGCCGTGAGCTTCATCATCGTCGCGGCGATGGGGATCCTCACGATCGCCCTTGACCATGTCGTGCTGACGGCGCGGATGCCGCTCCTGGCGACCATCGCGCTCGTCACGGTATGGCTCATTCCGGCGATCGCCGTGCCGTCCGGGGTCAATGTCCTCGCGTTCGCGGTGCTGGCGGTCGCGGTCCTCGCTCTCATCCGCGCCGAGACCCGGACGCGGGAGACGGTCGCGCCGCGAGGCCGGGCCGACGGCGCCGGCGTCACGGCCGTCGCGGCGGCGATCGGCACGGTCGCCATCGTCGGCGCGATCGTCGCGGCGCCGTCGCTGCCGCCGCCCGTCGTCCGCGCGGGCGGCAACGGCCTCGCGGCGACCATCGACCCGACGCTGAATCTCGGCGACGACCTGCGCCAGCGCGGCGACGTGACGGCGCTCCGGGTGCGGACGAACGCGTCGTCCATCCCGTACCTGCGGGCGACGACCCTGTCCACCTTCACGGGCGCGCGGTGGGAGCCGGACCGTCTGCGGTCGGTGCCGCTGACCGAGTTCGCGTTCGACGACGTGGTCGCCGACGAGGACATCCGGGTCACCGAGTACCGCACCAACGTGACGATCGAGCAGTTGTCCTCGGCGTACCTTCCGGTCGCGTATCCCGCCGTCGGGGTCGACGGCACCGAGGGGCTGTGGCGGTTCGTGCCCTACAACCGGACGGTGCAGACACCGCAGAGCAACACGCTCGGCCAGTCGTACGAGGTGGTCACGCACCTGCCGCGCCCGACGCTGGAGCAGATCCGCGGTGCGGAGGCGCGACTGGACGGAGGCAACGTCGACGTCGACGTCGTGCCGGAGGGGCTGCCGCCCATCATCGAGGCGCTCGCGCTCGAAGTGACGGCGGGCGCGACGAACGACTTCGACCGGCTGTCGGCCCTGCAGTCGTGGTTCCGCGGCCCGGACTTCACGTACTCGCTGCTCGCCCCCGTGCAGGACGGCTTCGACGGCGAGGGCGCCGACGCGATCGCACGCTTCCTGGAGGTGCGGGCGGGCTACTGCAGCCACTTCGCCGCGGCGTTCGCCCTCATGGCGCGGACCCTCGACATGCCCTCGCGCATCGTCGTCGGGTTCCTGCCCGGCACCCTCACGAACGACCGGGAGGAGAGCCAGCGGGTCGCCGAGGTGAAGATGAGCCAGCTGCACGCCTGGCCGGAGGTGTTCTTCGAGGGGATCGGCTGGGTGCCGTTCGAGCCGACGAAGAGCCTGGGCGATGTGCCGCGCTTCCTGCCCGCGGCGATCGCGGGCGTCGACGACGACGGCGAGGATGTCGCGGGTCCGCGTCCGACCGCGACGCCGACGGCGACCCCGTCGGCGACACCGGTGAACCCGGACTTCGACGACGACGCGACGGCGGCGCCCGGGAGCGTGCAGCTGGTGGACCTGCGCCCCTACCTCGTGACGATCGGGATCATCCTGGTCCTCGGCGTGACGCCGACGACGCTTCGCGCCCTGCGACTGCGGATGCTGACGCGCCGCGCGCGGTCCGGCGACATCACGGCGGCGTGGCGGATCGTGCAGGACGTCGCGATCGACCTCGGCGCCCCCGTGCCGGCGTCCGAGTCGCCGCGCGCGTTCGGGATGCGGCTGATCGAGGCGCACGGTGCGCCCTCCGACGAGATGCGGCGGCTCGTGAACGCCGTCGAGCACGCCAGCTACGCGCGGGCCGGCGCGGCCGAGGCGGGCGCGCGGGCCGCGGAGGATGCCGAGAAGGTGCGCATCGGGATGCTGGATGCCGCGCCGACCGAGTCGCGCGCGAAAGCCCGGGCGCTGCTGCTGCCGCGGTCGCTCATCATCCGCCCGGGTTCGGCGTTCGCCGACCGCGTCGCCTCGGCGTAGCGCGGCGGGTGCGTCCGCGCTCGGGCGCGGGGCCGTTCGACCCACACTTCGACGCCAGTGAAGAACCGCGGGATGCTTCACT
>NZ_BKAH01000022.1 GCF_007992455.1 Microbacterium saccharophilum
CCCGCCTGCACGCCGTCCCCGCGGAGGACGCGGCGGCGACGGCGGGCGTCGCCGGCCAGCTCGACGAGTACTTCGCCGGCGCGCGTCGTGACTTCGACCTGGAGCTGGACTGGCAGCTGGCGTCGGGGTTCGTCCGCGCCGCACTGCAGGCGGTGTGCGACATCCCGTACGGCGAGACGGCGTCCTACGCCGAGGTCGCGATCATGGCCGGCTCCCCCGGCGCGAACCGCGCCGTCGGCACCGCGTGCGCGCGCACGCCCATGTCGATCGTGGTGCCGGCCCATCGCGTCGTCCGCAGCGACGGCTCCATCGGCGAGTACGGCGGTCACCCGGAGCGCAAGCGCTTCCTCCTCGACCTGGAGGGGGCCGGTGCGGCCCCCGGCCGGAAGGCGGCGCCGGGCGAGTAGGCACCCCGGCGCACGAGAACGCGGCCCCGGGGTCTCCCCCGGGGCCGCGCCTGTCAGGACGGCATCCGCTCAGTGATGCGTCGCCTTCTCCGCGCCGTAGCCGGTGAGCGAGCGCACCTCCATCTCGGCGGCCTTCTTCGGGTCTTCGACCCGGCGGCTGGTGACCGTGCCGAGCCAGCCGAGGAAGAACCCGAGCGGGATGGACACGATGCCCGGGTTGTTCAGCGGCCAGATCGCCGTGCCCACGTTCTTGAAGACGCTCGTCTCCGTGCCCCAGAACACCGGCGAGAGCAGGATGAGGATGATCGCCGCGGCGAGCCCCCCGTACATGCTCCAGACGGCGCCGCGCGTGGAGAACTTGCGCCAGAACAGCGAGTACAGGATCGTCGGCAGGTTCGCCGAGGCGGCGACCGCGAAGGCCAGCGCGACGAGGAAGGCGATGTTCTGCCCCTGCACGCCGATGCCGCCGAGGATCGCGAGGATGCCGATCACGATGACGGTGCGGCGGGCGACCTTGACCTCGCCGTCCGGCGGGACCTGGCCCTTCTTCACGACGTTCGCGTAGATGTCGTGCGCGAACGACGCGGCCGCCGTGATCGTGAGGCCGGCGACGACCGCGAGGATCGTCGCGAACGCGACCGCGGAGATGAAGCCGAGCAGCAGCGGTCCGCCGAGCGCCTGTGCGAGGAGCGGTGCCGCGGAGTTCACGCCGCCGGGCGCCGCCTTGATGACATCCGGTCCGACGAGGGCCCCGGCGCCGTAGCCGAGCACGAGCGTCAGCAGGTAGAACAGGCCGATGAGCCAGATCGCCCAGACGACCGAGCGACGGGCCTCCTTCGCGGTCGGGACCGTGTAGAAGCGCATCAGCACGTGCGGGAGGCCCGCGGTGCCGAGGACGAGGGCGATCGCGAGGGAGATGAAGTCCCACGGGTTCGCGCCGTACTGCAGACCCGGGCCGAGGATGGCATCCGCGGGATCGGTCGTCGACGCGTCCACCGCGGCGCCCAGGAGGGTGTCGATGTTGAACCCGTTGATCGCGAGCACCCAGATCGTCATGACGATGGCGCCGCCGATGAGGAGGAACGCCTTGACGATCTGCACCCAGGTGGTCCCCTTCATCCCGCCGACGAGCACGTAGACGATCATCAGGATGCCGACGACGGCGACGACGATCGACTGCCCGATGCGGTCGTTGATGCCGAGCAGCAGCGATACGAGACCGCCGGCGCCGGCCATCTGGGCGAGCAGGTAGAAGAAGCAGACGGCGAGCGTCGTGATCGCCGCCGCCATCCGGACCGGACCCTGCTTGAGGCGGAACGACAGCACGTCGGCCATCGTGAACTTGCCGGTGTTGCGCATGAGCTCGGCCACGAGCAGCAGCGCGACGAGCCAGGCCACGAGGAAGCCGATCGAGTAGAGGAACCCGTCGTAGCCGTTGATCGCGATGGCTCCGCAGATGCCGAGGAAGGAGGCCGCGGAGAGGTAGTCACCGGCGATCGCGAAGCCGTTCTGCGGGCCGGTGAAGGAGCGACCGGCGGCGTAGTAGTCGGCGGCCGTCTTGTTGTTGCGGCTCGCGCGGATGACGATGAACAGCGTCACGGCGACGAACGCACCGAAGATCGAGATGTTCAGGACCGGGTTGTTCTCGGCGGTGTCGACGGCCGCCTTCACCGCTGCGAAGACGTCGTTCATGCGCTGGGCTCCTGCTTCTCGAGCCGCTCACGGATCTCGGTGGAGATCGGGTCGAGCGAGCGGTTGGCGAACGAGACGTACCACATCGTGATCGCGAAGGTCGTGACGAACTGTCCGAGGCCCAGCAGCAGACCGACGTTGATGTTGCCCCACACCGACTGCGCCATGAAGTCCGGCGCGAACGACGAGAGCAGCACGTAGACGAAGTACCAGACGAGGAAGAACACGGCGAGCGGGAAGACGAAGCTGCGGTGCTTCCGCTTCAGCTCGACGAAACGCGGTGATTCCTCGACCGCGACGTAGTCGATGCCGCCAGGCGGGGCATCGTTTACGGGGTGGGACATGTGGCCTCCTTGCCTCATGAATGTGAGCGACGGTGCTCGCACGCGCCCCGTCTGTGAGGACAGGCCGCGTGGTAGGGTCGACGCTACGAAAAGCGGTGACATAGCCGTCACCCCCGGAAGTAGGTAACCGCGTGGGATCACCGGTCGACACCGACAGTGATGCGCAGCTCGTCAGTCGAGCCGTGACCGACCTCGCCCGCCAGACCCGCTTCCCCATCGTCTTCGCCGGACTCGAGACCGCCGGCGCCGTGCCGATCACCGCCGTCGCGGGTGCGCGCACGCACAACCTCGACGGGCTCGTCGTGCACCAGGGCCGCGGCCTCGGCGGCGCCGCGATGATCGAGAAGCGCCCGCGCCTCGCGCTGGACTACCGCACCGCCCGCTCCATCACGCACGACTACGACCGGGTCATCCTCGGGGAGGGCATCGCGACGCTCTTCGCCGTGCCGATCGTGGTCGCCGGCCGCTCCCGCGGCATCGTGTACTGCGGCTCGTGGTCGCAGGCGCCGGTCGGCGACCTCGTCGCCCGCCCCGCGTTCCGCGCCGCCGACAGCATCGCGACGGAACTCCGCGTCCGGGACGAGGTCGAGCGGCGCCTGCGCAGCATGACACCGCCCGAGGCCGCGCCGCCCGCCCTCTCCCCCTCCGCACAGGAGGATCTGCGGGAGAGCTTCGCGGAGCTGCGCAGCATCGCCGCCTCCATGTCCGACGCGGCGCTGCGGCAACGCCTCGCCGCCGTCGAGGCGCGCCTGGCATCGATCTCCCGCGAGGAGGGCGACGGCGGGGAGGGACTGGACGTGCGCCTCTCGCCGCGCGAACTGGACGTGCTGGCCTGCTGCGCGCTCGGTGCGACGAACGCCGAGATCGGCGCCCAGCTGTCGCTGCGCGAGGGGACGGTCAAGTCGTACCTGCAGTCGGCGATGTCCAAACTGGATGCCTCCACCCGCCACGCCGCGGTCGCCAAGGCGCGGCGCGCCGGGCTCCTGCCCTGACCGCGATCTGTCGTTCGCGGGCCCCGGCTCACTAGGCTCTGTCCATGGCCCGCAGAATCGTCCACCAGCTCGTCGATGATCTCGACGGAACCGTCCTCGAGGTCGGCTCCGGCGAGACCGTCCTGTTCTCGCTCGACGGCACCGCCTACGAGATCGACCTCACCGACGACAACGCCGACGCCCTGCGCGCGGCGCTGGCACCGTACATCGCTGCGGCACGGTCCGTGTCGGCCCGCGGCGGGGCTTCGTCCTCCGCCTCCCGCGGGACGTCGTCGGGCCCGCGGCGCCAGAAGCGCTCCGGCCAGCGGGACTACACCCCCATCCGCGCCTGGGCCGCGGAGAACGGCTACACGCTCTCCGAGCGCGGCCGCGTCCCCGCCGCCGTGCTGGACGCCTACGACGCCGCACACTGACGGCCGATTGGGCCCATCCTCCATGTGGTCCGACCATATGGGGTTCACCGACTGTTCCCGACCCACGAAACATTTCCGCGGGGCGCGACGGCACGAGTAGGACGGGAGCATGACCTCCCGTTCCCCGCGCGCGCTGGTCGCCGCCGCCGCGCTCCTCGTTCTCCTCACCGGCTGCCAGGCGGCGGCGACGACGGCCCCGACGCCCTCCGCTGCGGCTGCCCCCGCCGCCGCCGACGGCTACGGTCTCGTCTCCGGCAGCGGACCCGTCGAGGTTCAGCTGTGGACGGACCTGTCCTGCCCGTACTGCATGATGCTGGAGGCCGAGACCGGCGAGCTGCTGACCCAGTGGGTCGAGGACGACGCCGTCACCCTCACGATCCATCCGCTCAACTTCGTCAGCGCCAAGCGCGGTGACGACACCGACTGGTCGACACGTGCCGCCAACGCGCTCGCGGCGACGGCCGACGCCAGGCAGGGCGATCGCCTCGCCGCGTTCTACGCGATCCTGCAGCAGAACCAGGTGAGCGAAGCGGGCGCCCCGACCGACGAGGACATCCTCGCCTTCGCGGCGGAGGCGGGCGTGACCGCCGACATCTCCGATGCCGTCGCCTCGCAGCGTTTCGGGGCGTGGGTCACGGCATCCAACGAGCACTGGCTCGGTCGCGCGATCGACGGCACCGCACGCGTCGTCGACGGCGTGCCGATCCTCGTCGTGGACGGCGTCGTCTTCGAGATCACGGAGGACGGCACGAACGCGTCCCGCCTGCGGGATGCGGTGACCGCCGCCGGGTGAGGCGTCCCGGCCGGCGTTGTCAAGGCCGTCGCCTCGGCATCCGTTCGGGACTACCGTCGCGCACGCGGCGGGGATGACCTCGTCGCAGCCGTCGACGAGAGGATCACGCGATGAGTGTCAACGACCCCAAGCCCAGCCAGGCCGAAGGCGAAGACCCCGACCGCCCCACGGGCCCCGCGGAGGGCACGTCGGGTCACCCGTCCCAGGCGGAGGGCGAGGATCCGGCCCACCCGGCGGAGGGCGAAGAGGTCAGCGCGGCCGCGCCCGACGCGACGACGGCGGAGTTCGAGGGGCTGGCCGGCGCATGAACGCGGCGAAGGCCAACAACGAGCCGCAGGGTGAGGGCGAGGGGCTCGCCGGCATCCCCGAATCGGATGCGGTCCGCAAGGACATCTCCTACAGCCCGTCGAGCGAACGTGAGACCGCGCAGAAGCAGGGCGACGATCGAGGCGACCTCCCCGACGACATCGACGCATCGCAGGTCCAGGTCGCGCCCGGCACCGGCGGACCGGACGATGCCGGCGACGTCGACGTCGATCCCGACGACCTCAACATGCCGGGTCGCGGATAGCGCCGGGTGCCCCGCCGGGACGCCTGACCGAGCCCCATGGCATCCCCGGCGCGTTCTGTCAACGGGGAGCGTTCCGGGGGTCGGACCGCCTACCGTCGAGAGCACGCCGCGACCTTGGACGCCGACCATGATCACTTCGCACTTCATCGTCATCGACAACGAGCACTTCCCCCTGGCCGAGGGCGAGGAAGAGGAGGTGCGAGAGCGCATCGTCGCGGCCGTGCGTGCGGGCGGCGACTTCGTCACGCTGCGCCACGACCCGCGTCGGGTCGTCGAGGTGCTGGTGACGGCGGCGACGCCCGTCCACATCGATCACATCGTCCGCGACGACATCGATGCCCGGGCGCGCGACGCCGACGACGCGGAGGGGCGCCTCATGGGCGAAGACCTGCAGTGGTGGCTCGACACGATCGACTGACGATCGGCCTGTCCCCACGCCGACTTGCTTTCCTGTGCCGGTGGGCTATGGTCGCTCGGATATCCGCCAGCTGACGAAGGGAAGCGAGTATCACCATGGCAAAGGACACCGGAGCGAAGAAGAGCGCGAAGAAGGCGCCGCAGATGACGCTGAAGGAGAAGCGGGCGCAGAAGCGCACCGCCGAGAACGACGGCTCGTTCATCAAGCCGCGCAAGGGCTGAGCGCTCGCGCCGACGGAGTCGGGGCGCTCTCGCGGCAGGGGCGGGCTGCACCGCCTCTGCCGCACTCTTCCCGTAGGCGCGCGGCGTCAGTTGATGATCTCGGCGCGCTCGTCGGCACGGATGGCCGCCAGCCGGTCGCGCCACTCCTGCAGGGCTTCGGGGGTCAGCCGCGTCCAGTCGGTGACCTCGCCGACGACGCGCAGCGGAGCGCTGCTGCGATACGAGCGGGTGGGGTTGCCGGGGAACTTCTTGTCGGTCACGTTCGGGTCGTCCTCGAACTCCCCCGTGGGCTCGACCTCGTAGACGCGAGGCTCGGCGTCGCCCGGTGCGAGCTCGGCAGCGAGGCCCGCGCCGTCGCGGGTCGCGGTGAAGTAGATGTGGTTCATGACGATCTCGGGCCGGTAGTTCGACGGGAACCCGGCGGTCAGCAGGTCGCCGATCCGCAGGTCGGCCTTCGTGCCGTGGAAGAAGGGTCCGTCATCCTGGGGCCGGGTCATGCCTGCGCCTTCCAGAGGATCTCGCGGATGGGACCGTCCGCGGCCTTCGCTTCGATGAACGCGTACGAGTCCCGGGCGATGTGCTCGAGCACGGACAGATCCACGTCACCGAGCTGCGTGATGTAGACGCAATACCCCGTCGTGGAGTGCTTGCCCAGCTGCGCCAGCATCCCCTCGTGGCGGGCCGTGCCGTCCATGAGGTAGACGGTCAGCTTGCCCTTCCGCGGGTAGAAGCCGATCGTGTGGGCGTCGCCTTCGCGGCCGCTGTCGTACCGGTAGTGGTACGTGCCGAACCCGATCGTGCCGACGTTCCACAGGGTGGGCTCCTGCCCGCTGATGCGTCGCATCATGGCGATGAGCGTCTCGCTGTCCGCGCGCGTCTGCTCGTCGAGCGTCGCGAGGTGATCGTCGACCGACCGGCCGTCGTCATCCGTCATCTGCGCCTCCGTTGTGTTCGAGGAGCCTGCCGTGGAGGATTCGATCCCTGGACGATACTCCGCGCCGCGGACACCGGCCAGGCGCCGTCCGCACGCGCGGCCGGCAGATGCTGCGGCGGGGATGAGTTCCGCGCCGCAGCCCGCCGCGCACTACTCGGCCGGGTACTCCGCGGCGACGTCGAGGATCCAGGTCACGCCGAACCGGTCGGTGAGCATGCCGAAGCCCGGGCTCCACGCCGACGCGGCGAGCGGTTCGATGATCGTCGCGCCGACGGACAGTCCGTCCCAGTAGCGCTGCACCTCGTCGAGAGCGTCGCCGCGCACCGAGACGAAGAACGGCTGGTCGGTGATGGTCGTGCCGTTCTCGCGGCGCGTCTCGCCCGCCGTCGGCGACCCGCCGGCTTGCCCGGGGATGTCGTAGGCCATGATCCGGAACCCGTCGGCCGTCGACACCTGACCGAACACGACGTCCGCCGCGCCGGGGACGTCGGCGGGCATGCCGAAGTCACCGTAGGTCGCGATGGTGATGTCGCCGCCGAACACGGACAGGTAGAACTCCAGGGCGGCGCGGGCCTCGCCACGGAAGTTGAGGTGGGTGGTGGTTGTGATGCTCATGTCTGCTCCTCGGTGAATGGCCGGGCGCGTCCCGGCGACACCCACTGTCGCAACCGTGTAGGACGGTTCTTGTCCTACACCGCATCTACTCTCGAGGCATGGCGACCACCTCCCGATTGCTGCAGCTGCTGTCTCTGCTGCAGACCCGCCGCGATTGGCCGGGCGCCGTGCTCGCCGAGCGGCTGGAGGTCAGTCACCGCACGGTACGCCGCGATGTCGACCGGCTGCGCGAGCTGGGCTACCGCATCGAGGCGACGATGGGACCGGATGGCGGGTACCGATTGGATGCCGGCAGTGCGTTGCCGCCCCTGCTGTTCGATGACGACCAGGTCATCGCGATGACCGTCGCGCTGCAGGCTGCGACCGCGACCGGAGCCGGGATAGAGGAAGCGGCGCTACGAGCGCTGACGACGATCCGGCAGGTGATGCCGTCGCGGCTCCGGCACCGGATGAACGCTGTCGAGTTCGCGACCCTCCCGCGTCCCGGGCGGGCCGACATCGACGCCGTCTCCCCCGACGCGCTCATCGCCGTGTCTGCCGCCGTCCGCGCCCGCGAGGTGCTGCGGTTCGACTACGCGAGCGAACGCCAGGATGCCGACGACGCGCGGCCGCCGAGACGGGTCGAGCCGCACGATCTCATCGCGTCCGACGGGCGCTGGTATCTCGTCGCGTGGGATCTCGATGTCGACGACTGGCGCATCTTCCGCGCGGACCGCATGTCACCGCGGACGCCGACCGGTCGCCGCTTCCCTCCGCGCGAGGTGCCGGGCGGGGATGCCCGCGCGTACGTGGCGGCGCGATTCAAGGGCTCAGCCGGGGCAGATGCCTGGCCGTGCACGGGCACCGTCATCCTGCATCTGCCGGCGGATGCCGTTCGCCCGTTCGCCGGCGACGGCACGGTCGAAGCGATGGACGCCGACCGCTGCCGCTACACGTCGGGATCATGGTCGTGGGTGGCGCTCGCCGCGTCGCTGTGCCGATTCGATGCCGAGATCGAGGTGGTCGGCCCGCCCGAGCTCACCGAGGCGTTCGGGCACGTCGCCGCACGCACGGCGGCTGCCGCCGCGACCGGCGCGGGGTGACTCGGGCACGACCGACAACCTGCCCTACGGTGCGTCGAAGGGCACGCCACGCCGATGGTGCGTCTCCGCGCAGCTCTGCGCGAAGCGATTCAGTAGCAGTTGCAGACCCACACCCAGTAGGTGCGGCCACCTTTCGTTCGCTGTTCGCGCCAGCAGTCCCCGTTGGTGCCATCCGGGCAGATCACCCGCGACGGTGCGGCATCACCCGCGTCCGTGATCGCGAACTCCGCGGCGAGGCGCAGGGGTCGGCCGTCGGGGTCTGAGATCTCCGGCGTCAGCCGAGGGAGATCGCCGGATCCCCCGGCTTCCAGCAGATCGAGACAACGGGTGAGGTAGCGCTCGATCTCGGCTTGCACGGCCGCGTCATCGAGCACGGTCTCGCTCTCCTGCACACTCCTGATGCGTTCCACGGCGCAACCTCCTCAGCACATGTTCGCGCAGCGGACGATGCGACCCGTACCGTCGCAGAAGCAGGTGCGGCAGTTCACCGCGTCGTAGAAGCACACTTCCAGCCCTCGAGCGAGGGCCGTCTCGCGCACGCTGTCCGGCACCCCCGCGGGTGTGGTGTGCGGGGGAAGCACGCCGCGGAGCGCAAACTCGGCGCTCGGCGTGTCGGGCCACGGACCGACGACATCCGTGATCTCTCCGGTGACGCCGATCGTGACTTCGAAGGCCTGGCCTTCGGCATCCGTGAACGCATGCGAACTCATGTACGGCTCCCCCCAGCGGACACCCTTGCGCGAAAAGCTAGTCCTCGAGCGCCGGAAGGGCTACCCCTCGTGGTGCGTGCGCCGGTCGTCTGCTACGTTGCGGTCAACTGACGAGGACGGGACCGCAGTCGAACCTGGGGCATACGGCCGCCATCCCCTCAGCCGAATGGGGGTTCGGCATGGTCAACATCACCTACGACGAGTCAGCCGCGCCGGTCTGGACGGAGCGCGCTCACGAACGCATCTTGACGGGGGCACTCGTCACGAGAATCACCGAGTCCGCCGACGGTGCTCGGACGCTCTTCGTCGACGGCGAATGTCCGCGGTGTCGCGACGAGTGCGACTTCGCGCTCTCCCTGGAGACAGATGTCGGACTGTCGACAAGAGAGGTCGGCAACCTCGTCGACCAGCTGAACGAGGAGAGCGCGAACAGGGCTCAGATCTATACGGTCCGCTGCAACTGTTCCGGTCGTCACGACGCTCCCGTCGGCAAGCGCGGATGCGGAGCGTTCTTCAATGTTTTCGCGCCATCGAGCGAGATCGCGGGCCGTGTCTGACGTCGCGGGCGTCAACCCCGCCGCCGCGCCCCCACCCCCGGGCATCCGTGCCGCGGAGAATCTGACGGACTGGGAGCGCTTCACTGCCACCAATCTTTCGCGCGTGACGGCCACCGCGGAGAAGTGGCAGGCCGGTCTGGCTGGTTTCGTCGCTGTGGTCACCTCGGTGTTCATCCTGAAGGGACCCGAGAGCTTCTCGAAGGTGGCCGAGCCGTACAGCTGGTGGGTCGTCGGGCTGCTGGCGCTGGCGTTGATCGCGATGCTCGGCGGTCTCTGGCTGGCGCAGTCCGCCGCGGCTCCGGTCGAGACATCGATGACCTATGCGGAGTTTCAAGCGCAGAACACTGCGACAGGGCAGGTGGAGGCCGGCATCGCCCGGGGTGCCCGGAAGAACCTGGTGCGCGCGCAGGGGCTTGTCGCCGCCGCCCTGCTCGCTTTCATTGCGGGCACAGTCGTGTGGGCAGTCGCGCCACAGCCGTCCGCGAAGACGCTCATGGTGGTGGAGCGGACGACGGACGATGCGATCTGCGGCACGGTCGTCGCGTCCGAGCAGGGCAGGCTTCTCCTGCTTCCCGATGGAGCGAGCGAGGCGACGGTGGTGCCGCTGGCCGAGGTGGATGCCGCACGCGTCGTGGCGGAATGCCCGAAGCCGTAGGCCGCCGTTTTGACGAGGGAGCCCCGCGCCGCCCGACCAGGCCGGGCACCGCGGGGCCTCCTCACAGCGATCCCCCTACCGCTTCGTCCCCGTGACGACCACGTACTCCCACGGCATGACGCCGTCCTCGAGGTACCGGTCGCCGAGCGCCGCCAGGTCGGCATCCAGCCCGGCGACCTTCTCGGCGTCGTCGGCGATGAACCGGTAGACCGAGATCGTCGGCCCGTACTTGTCCTTGAAGAAGTCGCGGAACTCCGCGCCCGACGTGAACCGCTCCACCCGCAGCTGCTGCTGGTGGGCGACCATGTCGTCGACTCGGTCGCCGAACAGCTCCCGCACGTGCTCGACGCTCCCCCACAGCGGCGCGGGCGAGGCACCGGGAGGGGGCGGCGGCGCGTACGGCTTCATCGTGGCGAACAGCTGGCCGATGAACCCGGCCGGCGTCCACGCGAGCACGCCGATCCGTCCCCCGGGGCGGCAGACCCGCACAAGCTCGTCGGCGGCCAGCTGGTGGTGCGGCGCGAACATGACCCCGATGGTCGACAGGACGACGTCGAAGCCGGCATCCGGGACGGCAGCGCTTCGGCATCCGCGGTCTGCCAGGTCAGCTCGACACCCTCCGCCTCGGCGGTGGTGCGACCGACGGCAAGCAGCTCGGGCGTGAGGTCGGTGGCGATGACCTCCGCGCCGCGGCGTGCCGCCGGGATCGCCGAGGTGCCGGTGCCGGCGGCGACGTCGAGCACCCGCTCCCCGGGCTGGATGTCGAGCGCCTCGACGAGGATCCCGCCGAGCGCGTGGACGACTTCGTTCGCGACGGCCGGATAGTTCCCGCTCGCCCACATCGCGGCGTGCTTGGCCTTGAGGGCACGGTCCTCGTCCGTCGCGGTGACGGAGTGGGCGGTGTTGGTGGATGACATCTGAGACCTCCAGTGGTCGGTTGGTGGCACCACGGTAGGGATCCGGCATCCGTCGCCGCATCGGCGCCGACGCGCAACCATCGCGGCCCGAGAAGGGGATGGTGGCGGCTGACGCGTACGCGCCAGGTGTGCGACAGGAGCCGCGCGACGGCGGCGGTGCGGGCCGTGCGGCCGTGCAGGCCGAGCTTCGCGTAGGCGTTCTGCAGGTGCCGTTCGACGGTGCGGACGGAGAGGAACAGCTCGGCCGCGATGCTGTCGTTGTCGCGGCCGGCGGCGGCGAGCCGCAGGATGTCGAGTTCCCGCGGCGAGACGAGGTCGGCGATGTCATCGGACGCCGTTTCGGATGCCGCCTGCCGGTCGGGCTCGATGAAGTCGGCGATCTCCTGCAGGAACACCGGCCACGCCGGTTCGTCAGCGAGGACGACGTGGTTGTTGCTGTCGAGGGCGACGAGGCGGGCGCCGCGGATGTGCGCGGCGAGGTGACGGGCGTGGTGGAACTCGTTCATCTGGTCGCCGCGGCTGTGGATGACGAGGGTCGGCAGGTCCAGTTCGGGCAGGCGCCACGTGGAGTCGGCGAGCTTGCGCTGTGCGCGGGAGATGACCGCGGTCTCGGTGTCGCACGCGCGGGCCTGCAGGTCGTCGAGCCAGCGCATCTGCTCTTCCGTGCCGCCCGGGATCATCATGCTGCTGAACACGCGCCGGAACTCGGATGTCGGGCGCGCCCACCCGACCTTGATCAGCGCCTCGAACGCCGCGAGCATCTCGAGCTCTTCCGGCGTGGCCGCCGCCTGCGCGCCCGAGTAGCTCCCGTAGAACATGAGCCGGGTGAGACGTTCCGGATGCCGGGCGGCGTACTCGATCGCGACCGGACCGCCCTGCGCCATCGCCATGAGCGCGAACCGGTCGAGCCCCGCATCCTCGACGACCGCCTCGAGGTCGGCGAGCCGCGCTTCGAGGCTGTGGTCGGTGACGCCCCGATCGGAGAGGCCGTGGCCGCGCTCGTCGTAGCGGATGACGGTCGCGATCTTGCCGAGCTCGACGAGGTAGTGCCGCCACACCGGGCTCTCCCAGTCGAACTGCAGGTGGCTCAGCCAGCACGCGTCGATGAGCAGCGGCGGCCCGGACCCGTGCACAGCGTAGGCGATCCCGACCCCATCGGCCGAGCGCGCGAACCGGATGTCCTGGACAGCATCCGCCTTGAGCGTGTCCACGCGGACATTGTAGGAGCGTGGGAGGGGTTGGCACACCTGGGTGGGCTGACTGCACGGGGACGCGGGAGTCAGAGCTATGGAAAGATCCGCCAGTACGCAAAGCCCCTGGAGGGACTCGAACACGTTTTGAGCATTTTGCATAGCGCCTCGAAACGACAGATTCCGCGTAATTACGCGGATTTTCGAGGCCGGATCGACATCGAGCGACGTCCGAAAACAGCCAGTTGGAAATGGAATGCGGCCAAGATGCGGCCAAGAATCCCCTGCTGTGGAGCGGGTAGCTGACCCATGCCGAAATGGAATGCGGCCAAATCCGAATTTGACCCACGCGCAGATCGCCCATCTTGAGCAGTTTGCGTGCAGAAGCGCTGATGCGCGAAGCAAAGTGTCGAAGTGACGTTGGATGCGCCAGATTGCCGTCAGCGGCCGATCGAGGGGCCCGACGGAGAGCCCGGGAGTTGGTGCGGGCGCGTCAATTCCTCTTCGTCGGCGCGCATCCGGTTGTACGTCTCGCGAGTGATCAGGTCCTCAGCGAGGCCGGCTTCGCGGGCACGAGCCATCATGCGTGTCGCTGTGCTGACGCTCACACCGAGCTGCTCCGAGACGAGTTTGAGGGGAGCCAGGTTCACGGTCGCCGCTATCCGGTAGAGCGTCACCGCCTCGCGCACCGACTCCTGGTAGGTGCGATCGGTACGCGATCTCACCTCCTCGATGTACTGGCTGAAGGACTGGGTCTTGCCCTCCTCGCGCGACACGGTGACGACGCGCATCGACGAGACCGCGACGAGATACTGCACGCGCACATCGCGAAGCGCGGCGGCCGTCACCTCGTCGCCCTCCCCCATGCGGTCGAGACGCACAGATGCCGCAGCGGTGCGCCGCATCTGCTCGTCGAACACCACGTGAAGGCGGATGGCTCCTGCGACGTTCGGCTCGCCGATGGCGACAGCATCCCACGCCCTGGGGATACTCACGCCGTCGCCGACATCGACCCGCTCAGTGTCGGTCACCTCGACTTCAACGTCACTCATGCGATGAGCCTGGCATGACCTCGGGTCGGTGAGCAATACATGTCGCGGATTGCTCACGACAGGAGTACGGTGTGCGCAAGTGATGACATACATTGCTCACCGAGAGGAGAAGGACATGAACAAGACAGACAACTCACTCGCACTGACGATGAAGGATGCCGCCAAGCTCGTCGGTGTCGATTACCGCACGATCAAGCTCGGCATCGAAAGCGGGACCATTCCCACGATCCAGCTCGGCCCCCGCCGAATGATCCCCAGGGCCGGTCTACTCCGCGCCTTCGGGATCAACGCCTGAGTGCGGCCGACAGGTTGCCGCTGGTCGTTCCGTCCACAGTCTCGGCGCTTCAGCCCTCGCCGGAGTGCTTTGGCGATCCGGTCAGAGCACAATGCGGGCCGTCGTTGTCGATATCTTCGTCCCATGACTTCATGGCGTGACTCGATCGTTGATGCTCTTCATACTGCAAACGGGGCCAATGAGTCGTGAGATCAAAGCTTGCTGGCGCGAAACGGCGCCAAACGAACGAAGACCGTGGCATGTCGCTCGCGGTCGTCGAAATTACTCACACGGAGATCGTGCGGCGGCGGGAGGATCAACTGGCGCGGGTAGCTAGTGTTCGGGGGCGGTCGGCAGGAGTGCTTGGCGCGTCTGGTGTCGCCGCGACTCTCGTCGGAACTATTGGTGACAATGGTGGATTCGTGCTGGCCGTCACGTGTTACCTGTTCGCCACGGTCTACTCCGTTAAGTCCATGGCGATGAGTACGCGCACCGGACTCACTGCGCGTGGCATCATTGGTCGGCTACGCGACGCTGACGAGCTGCAGGCGCGAGTACGCATTACGACGGAACTGGTTGTAGAACTTGAGCAAAGCGAGAAGATCCTGACAAACATCGGCACCGCAACGACAGTGGCGATGGGATGGTTCGTCGCGGGTACCGCACTCACGGCACTCGTGACGCTTGTCAGCATTCTCCTGTCACTAGGCGTTGGGAGGTGAAACAACGATGGGACGTGAAGAGGACGCAATACGAGCCGATGTCGAAAACATGATGTACTACGGCGCCGAGAGCACGGCGGTCGACTCGGCCGACACCCTCACCGCCAGCGGTGGTCAGCGCGACGGAGAAGTCATTTTTCTGAGCGAGTCCGAGAAGTAAGTGGATGTCGGCCTCGTGCTCGCACTCCAACATGCGGGCCGAGGCCGACTGCGCTCGGCCTCGGCCACACAGAGTTGCGTCCTACACCGCGAGCACGCGCCGTCGAAGTTCCACGCCGATCTGATGCGCTTCCGAATCTCACCCTCCCGGCGCCGCTGCAGCGCACCGTTGTTGCTCGACGGTGGAGCACGAGCGGCGGCTATCGCGCCGCGCGCGAGGCGAACTGAAATCCCTCGATCGCAACGGCAAGACAGTCAGCTCCGCGAGTATCCTGACGGCATCCCTGAGCACCCGACAGTGGCTCACTGGCTGAACTTGCTCGCCCACGCGGTACGCCTTACGTTTCTCTGCCTCCCGCCCGCGAGGTTCATTCGTCTGATGTACCGGCGAAGGAAACGAGTCGCGGATTCTCGAACCCGTCCCAGCCGTTGTAAGCGAAGGCCTCACCCAGCGCGGTGGTGCTCATGTGGCGGTACACCGCAGCTAGCTCGGCGTCGGTGCCGTCAAAGAGTGCAGCGCGGGCGAGAGGGTCGTCCAGCACCGTGAGGAAGGCGGGCTCGGCTCGCGCGGCATAGTAGAGGGCGAAGTTCGTGTAGGCGCCGAGCTTGTCAGTCTCGTCTCTGCCGGCGTTGGCAATGCCACGGTAGACATCAAACTCGACGAGCAGGTTCGTGAGATCCCGTGGTGGGCTCTCACCGATGAGTTCGAATAGGTGAGCACTCACCGGTTTCGCCGCCTCGATGACGCCGGTTCGGGTGCCCTCCTCGTCCCTCAGCAGCTCGGCGCGAGCCACCATGACCTCAGCCTTCCGAAGTAGCGACTTCCAATAGCCACCGTGTGTACTGATCGGGGTCAGGCGGACAAGAGTCGCCAAGTCTTGCCACCGCCTCTCCTGCACGAGAACGGCGCCGACGGCATAGAGGTGCATGAGCACCTCCTTGTGGCCGAGCGGGAACAGGCGAGGCTGACTGACGAAATCTTCATCGACCGCCTCGTAGATGGTTCGGTAGCCCTCAACAACTCGGGCGAATGTCACTCCAACCGCGTAGCGTGCGGACAGCGCGGCGATGATGTCGAGCCGGTCGAGTTGATCGCCTAGTTCGGATGCCACGGCGCGAGCGTCTTTCCCCGTGGCAGTGTCGACGATTGTCACCGCGCCGATGATCGTCTTACGGAGGAGCAGATCCAGACCGACTTCGTCGCCGCGGCGAATTAGCTCGGCAATCGCTGCACTAAACGACTCCGCCGGCATCTCGACGTTCACGTTCACGAACCCGCCCGGCTCGAAGGCGGGGGATGCAGTACGCGCCGTCTCGAATATGTCCCGTCGCCATTCTTCCTTGCGCGCTGCGATCACTCGTTCGATGACGCCGCGCGCCTCATGATGATTCCATCGAACGCTCGAGGTACCTCGACGCACAAACACATCGCCGGCGCGCCAAACGGTCCTACTCTCATGCTCGCCGTCTCTCGACATGATCCGCATGCCATCCAAATTGGGGCCGACGCCGACCAACAGGAAATCGTTCGACTCGATACTGTGAAGCGCAGCGCTCAAGTCGATGGGCTCGCCGAGCACCGCGGCGATCTTTGATCGCACTCTCTGCTCGTCGAAGTCGCGGGCCGGCGCGGCCGTGAACATGCCGCTCGGCGCCCCCTGGTCATCAGCGCCCACGACGATGTAACCACCGGTGGACAGGGACTCCATTGCCGCGATGTCTTTGCACAGCTCGATGAGCTCAGCCTTGCGCTGCGGGTCCCATGTCGCCTTGAAGTCGAGGTCGTCTGACTCTGCGCCGCGCGCAAGGAGCGCGCGCAGACGATCTAAATCAACGTTCATTGACATAGCGGGAGCGTACAGGGGAGAACCGCGGTGGAACACTCACATGTGCGGCGACCAACAGCTCGGCGAATGGCGGCGCTGACGAGATCCACGCGCGCGGCTGGGATCTCATCGAACCGAGCGGCGCGAACATCGAGTCCGCGACCAAACACCGTCAGTACACGTGCCGATGTCGGTCTCCAGACGACGCTGTATGGAATGGTCGATACTATGAGCGAATCGGCGCCCCTCCGTCATCTTCTCGAGCCCGGCGAGTACCGGGTGCAGTGGACGATCCCGTCTCGTGAGGGCGGAGAGATCACTCTTGAAGGGGACCTGGAGCTGATCGCCGACCGACCGCCGCGGGCGCACGCATACGGCGAGATTCCCGACACGTACTCGACGGGTGGGCCGGGAGAACGGGTCGCAAGCTTCCCGCAGAGCTACGCCGGGGGCCTGGTACGCGGACACCTGCTGAACGGTCAGCACGTCCTGCTCGTAGACACGACCATCGACATCGTCTTCCCTGAGCGCGCGGTCCTCCACGCGCGCGCTGCTCTCGTGGGCCGTGACCCTGCCCCCAAAGGCGATCTGTCAGTCACGAAGGTCAAAGCACAGGTGGAGGCGCTTGATGCGGTCACTGCGATTCCCCCGATCCGCAAGACCAAGGTGCCGATGCAAGTGCCGCCCGGAAAGAGGCACCTCGACTGGAGTTGGAAGGCATACGGGCATCCCGACAGCACGCAGACGTGGGCCGATGCCGACGCCGCAGTGGAGATCCGGTTCTTGAACAGTTACTCGGCGGCGGACTGGTACGCGTTCCGCGTCACGTTCAGCCCAGTCGTTCTGATCACCCCATCCGTCCCCCTCACTTTCGATGCGGTGTTCGACGACTGGATCGAACCGCTTAGGCGCATCATCTCGCTCTCCACCGGACGCCGCGAACGCCTCACGTACGTCTCAGTGACGCTTGCCGGCGAATCCGCGACAACGACGGATGACGAAGAAGCCCCGGAGTTCCAGGTGTACGGCAGCGCTATCCACCAGGACCCATACGCATCGCGCGGTGCAGACGCAGGCAGGCTCTCCCCGGTGTTCCGCTTCTCACCCCAAGGCATGTCGCTGCTCAGGATGCTCCGGCGCTGGCAGGAACTTGCGGCAGGTCACCACCCGCTCCTCGAGTCCTACGCGTCGCTTATGTACGCCCGAGATCAGCATCCTCGATCACGGCTGCTCCTGCTCATCCAAGCGATTGAGGGCCTCTACGGTTACGAAACCGCTGACGCGTACCAATCGCGACGACAGGCGCACCAAGCCCGCCGGGAAGAAATTCTCGCCCATCTCGCCCAGTCGCAGGATGAGGACACGATGAGATTTGTGAAGAAGCATCTCCTGAAGTCTCCTCCGGCAAGCCTGGAGGAGGCCCTCGGGAAGACGCTCAAGGCGGCGCCAGTCAACATCGTTCCGGTTCTGAAAGCGACGCCCCTGCTAGCCGGCCACGAATCGGTGCCGACGGGGCTGCGCGTCATTCGGAACGATCTCGCCCACGGCAACCGCGGCTACCCTGCAGAGGACCTCTACGAGATCGTCGGGCCACTCGACGGAGTCGTACGCGCAAAACTTCTCGGCGCGCTTGGGTGCGGCGAGTCCATCCAACGACGAGCGCAGGAGAAATCCGCCTAGCGATCGCCGCCGCTCGCGACGCGAGCAACCTAACAGCAACCAGGCCTTAGGCGGCGCGGTTGCTCCACGTCCACGATCAAAGATCGAGCGCGCGGATGCCGGTGACTCAACGTGCACGGCCCTAGTGGGGACCGATGCGGGCGTCTGAATCAAATCCGCGTGCGCATGTCCGATCAGGACATCCCCCGCTGTCGATCTCCATTGATTCGGCGCGTTTGTGGGCACATCGACGTGCGGTGAGCCGATGGGAACTCGGCGGTTGAGTATTTGCGATTCAGTCCAGCCCCCGCAAACGCCGCTGCTCAGCCAGATACTGTTCATCAGTGAGACGTGCGAGACGGTCTCGCTCAGTTTCGAGTGCCGACAGCTTCTCCTCGAAGCCCACCTTGGCGACCTTCCAAGTGTTCGCTGCAGCTTCTCTCTCGTGCGCGATGTCGAGGAATCTGTGCGCGGCGGCGTCTCGTGCGGAGATCATGCCCGACTTGTAGTTTCCATCGGCCTCGATGATGTTGATCTGGCTCTGTGTGATCTCCTCTCTCAGCTCTGCGAGGCGTTCCGCTCGCGTTGGCAACGCTTGAAGGAGCGCAGTCCTCTTCTCGATGAGCGCTACCTCGGCGAGGGCTGCCCTGTCCAGCCGTGACTGCTCCGCTGTTGCAGCCTCGCGTTCCGACTCGGTTCGGGCATGAGACTCTTCGTCGAGACGCTTTAAGTCGGATTCAGTGCGTGCCGCCGCGGTGGCAGCCGCCGATGCGAGGCGGTTCTTGCGCGCATCGGAGTGAAACACGAAAGTTGCAACCAGCGCTGCCACCGTTGCGCCGATAAGGCCGCCGATGCCGAGCACAATCCAGTCCCTACCGCTTACCTGCTGCGTCGCCGCGAAAAATATGACGCCCAGGGCGGCGGCCGCTGCCGTAAGGATTCCGAATACCCAGGACCACGTGTTGCTCACATGAGTAGTAAAGCGGAGCAGTGCTAAAGCTGAGGCTAATTGGAAGCAGGACCCGCCGAAGTGTGACGCTTTCGACGATTGCCAGCGGATAGAAATGGGAGGGTTGATTTGATCGCTGGGCGTCGGATGGCGCCGTCGCTCCTCAACCTGGTTCTGCTTACCGGTAGATCGCGAGAATCTCCAACATGACGGCCGGCCCCTTCAGCCAACTGTCGTCATTTGGACCGCTCGGCCCCTTGCTCTCGATTTCGCGCCGTTGTGCGCGCGGGAGTATGTCGAGACCAGGAAGGGCGAGGAGCGGTTTTTGATCTCCCGCGGTCAGTTTGCGGCTGACTTTCCCCACTACACGGACGTTGCCATCGAGTTCGTCGGTCGAGACCCGGAGGTGATCGCTACGCAATTTACCGGCAAGCTTCCAATCATCGGAGTCTGGCTGGGCGACGACAACAAGATCTCCACCCATCAAGTTGCCGAGCGCTTCGAACGTGGCGAGCTTCGCCGGGTCTATCTGCTGGGTCGATGTGGACCCGATCGTCGATCCGATCTCGTTTAGGGCCTTAACCGCGGCGAGCACTCCGCCGGTAGGGGACAGCGCCTTGATCATCGACGGGATCTGTATGTCACACTCCACGTCGATGAGGGCGCCCACTCTCAGGCTCGGGAACTCCGTCTCCGGGTCATCCACCGCCGCCCATCCTGATAACTCTGGGTCAGCGGCGACGAGGGCCATCAGTCTCTCAAACTGAGCCGGAGGGGTGTCCGTCAGTCGGACGGTCTTTTCATCTTCTCGAGCGTATTGAGCGCCTGCGGCGAACGATCCCGGAGCCGGATCACCTTGGCCGCTTCCGGATCGCTGATTTCGATCGACGATCCCTGCACGAGCGCCCCCCTCAAGCGCACTGAGGTAATCACCTAGAGCTGACTCGTTGAGGTACAGAAAGTGCTTCAGCAACTAAGCTGACTCCCTTCGTCCGCGTGGCGGGATGCCCCCACGAGATTCGATCTTTGCAGTTCATACAGGTCTTGAGTAGATAACGCCGGCTGCAGGCTACCGCCGATGCGCGACGACTAGCCAAAGGCACTTCGTGGTCAGCGACTCGCAGGCGTGTCAAAGACGCCCGCTTACTCGCCAGACTCAGCACGCCGACTATGAACCGTTCCTGCGTCGAACCACACCCGACTGGCATCGACATGCTCGGATGGCGCACGTTGCGGGGTCCGCTTGCGGCGCATCAGCCGCCGAAACGCGGGGCCGGGCCGAGTCCCTTGAAGACCGCCGGCGCGGTGTACCTGTCAGCGGTACTGAGTCCTCTCCACTCGTGATTTCACGCGCGAGTGCAGCTGCTCACCTCACCGTGACGTGCGTCAGCGATTCGGACGACACGATGTACTCCGGCCCCGCTACGTTGAAAAGTCGGGTGTCCGTGTGGACGCTCTCCGCGACTATTGCTGGGGAGCAATGTGAAGTCTTTCGATCAGGTCGTGTCTCAGTCGGATGTCGTTTTCGTCGTCGGTACCGGGATTTCGGCTGCGACGTCAGGCAACGCTGCCACCGCAACGTGGGTCGGGCTCGTGAAGAGTGGAATTTCCCGAGCACGTCAAGTATCCGAAGCCGTCGACGACGAGTGGGAACGACTGGTACAAGGACTTCTCGCTTACGGGCTCCGATCAGGGTCCGTCGAGACCATCATCAAAGCGGCGGGGATGGTCTCGACCGCGCTGAAGGACGTCGGCGACATCGCTTTCAACGACTGGCTCAGCGATGACGTCGGAGGGCTTCAGGTACAGTCGACCAGCGCGGCATCCGCCTTGTTGGCGTTTCCCTTCCCGATTCTGACCACCAACTACGACACGCTCCTTGAGCAAGTCGGCTCGCGACACGCGACGGACTGGACTGATCCCGCCGGCTTCCATGAAGTCGTGACACGGGCTAGCGACGCGATCGGTCACCTCCACGGGGTGTGGAACCGGCCCGGCTCCGTCGTGTTAACCGAGGGTGATTACGCCAGGCTCCTCGCCCACGATTCGACCAAGGCGCTCGAGCAAGCGATGGCTACCCTCAAGTCCATCGTGTACGTCGGCTTCGGCGGCGGACTCAGCGATCCGAACTTCGCCACACTGCTCGAGTGGCATCGCCGAACGTTCCCGCAATCAAGTGTCACGCACTACCGATTGTGTCGCGCAGAGGAGGAGTCGCCTCTCCTGCGCGCGCACGCCAACGATCATGTCGTTCCGGTTGTCTACGGAGACACTCACGACGACCTTCCAAGTTTCCTGGCACGCTATGCCCCGGCGACCAGCGACCTCGTCACCAATGAGGCGGGGCTCGCGAGAGACGTCGTACAGGAAGCGCGCGAACTACTTCGCGAGTCCATGACCACGGAGTCCGTCCTCGCGGACGCGAGCGGCGGTGACCTCGCCGTCCGCGACCTCGTGTTGCCGCCAATCTTGTTGCCCGTTCCGCACGCGACATTCGTCAGGGAGCGGATACGTCGTGGACGTAGCGAGGAGGTCGAGAGACTCAGTGGCCACGATGAGGTCCTATCTCACGACTTCTTTGTCGTGGTAGGCGATGACGGCTCCGGTCTCACCACAGCTGTCAAATGGCTCGCGACTGAGTCATCGAATACCCTCGGCTCCGCCGCTCCGCTGTTTATCCGATTCTCAGACTGTCGCATTAAGCGGGATCCGTTCGGAATCGCCGTTAGAAATGCTTCAATCGGTTCCGGGCTTGTTCAGGACCGGGATATGCCGCTACCGCCCCATGTCGTCGCGGTCGATGATGTCAGTGCATCGATCCCGCGGGTCTCGGATCGTGTACTGGCGGGAATCATCAGTTCAGACGCAATCGTCAAGATTCTTGGGTGTCGCCAGGGGGACGAGGACGAGCTAATTAGCCGGCTCCGCGAGCTGGGAGTATCGCCGCGGGTGGTCTTCCTTGGACGCATGCGGAGGTCAGATATCTCGGAACTGGCTCGCAAGTTGGCTCCCGGTGAGGCTGACCGAATTGCTGAGGAAGCCGTCCGCGTGTTGGAAGCTGAAGGGCTGCGTCGAACACCGTTCACCGTCTCGCTGCTGCTCTATCTGGCACTGAAGGGCAACACGACTGAAGCGCGCAGCCTCACCAACGTGCTCGATTCATACACAAGTCTGCTTCTCGGAATCGGCGACCCCCACACGAACGACACCGGGCTGACTGAGTCGGATCTATCGGCGATCCTCGCCAACTTCGCCGAGTCCCTGATCTGGGATGAGAAGCCAACCGTGGAAGAGGCTGAAGCATTACGGATCATTGGCGAGGTCGTCACTCGGTTCGGATGGCAAGCCAGCCCGACCTCCGTTCTGA
>NZ_BKAH01000023.1 GCF_007992455.1 Microbacterium saccharophilum
CCTAGCGCACGCCGGCATCCTCGTCACAGCACCGGCGGGTGCGTGGGAGGTGGGGCGGCGGATGCTGCGACACGACGACGCGGTGCGTCACAGCACCGGTGGGTGCGTGGCGGTGAACTCGCGGATGCTGTGACATGCCGCGCGGTGCGTCGCAGCGGCGGGGGAGCGGAGGCTCGTCAGGAGGCGCGGCGGGCGCGAGCGGCGCGACGCTTGAGGGCGCGGCGCTCGTCCTCGGACAGCCCACCCCAGACGCCCGAGTCCTGACCGGACTCGAGAGCGTATTGCAGGCAGATCTCAGTGACCGTGCACCGTGCGCACACGGTCTTGGCCTTCTCGATCTGGTCGACGGCCGGCCCGGTGTTCCCTACGGGGAAGAAGAGCTCGGGGTCGACGGTCAGGCAGGCGGCTTTGTCGCGCCAATCCATACTGGGGTGCTCCTTGGATGCGGGATTGAAGATGCGGGTGTGGGCTCGGACGCACGTGGACGTCGACTACCCTGGTGGGTGTGCGAGCTGACTGCTCGCCCCACTGCGCTGTGGGAGCACACGCTTCCTCAATCCTCCCACGGACGGCGAAGTGAATCAAGGGTGAACATCTGCCCAATCCGGGCGATTTGCTGAGTATCGCCTGCATGCCGGGCCGTTTGCCCCGCGTTATGGCGCCGAAGGATGAGGAGATCGCACGGGATGCGCACCACTGTCGTCGAGCGGACCGCCGCAACGCTGCTGGCCGCGGAGGGCATCGGGCTCCTCGTGCTGCTCGGGTGGCAGGTCGTCGCGATCGTGACGGGGGACACCGACTCCGTCGCGAGCGCCGTGGCGCTCGTCGTCCTCACGGCGCTCGGTGCTGCTGCCGTCCTCGGCTTCGCCGTCGCCACGTGGGTCGGGCAGTCCTGGGGACGCTCGGGTGGGATCGTCACGCAGCTGCTGGTCCTCGCCGTCGCCCTGGGCGCCGCGACCGGCGACTACGGGCATCCCGCCATCGCGGTCGGACTCGCGATCCCGGCGATCGTCGTCGGCCTCTGCCTCATCGCCGCGGCCCGCGCCGCGGGACGCCGCCGCCCCGCGACCGACTGAAGGCCCGGCCTCCTCAGTCGAGCCCGAGGAGTGCGCGCACGCGGGCGACGTGCCCCGTGGCCTTGACGTTGTAGAGCGCGTGGGCGATGCGCCCGTCGGCATCCACGACGAACGTCGAGCGGATGACGCCTTCGACGACCTTGCCGTAGTTCATCTTCTCGCCCCACGCGCCGTACGCCTCGTGGACGGCGTGGTCCGGGTCGCTCAGCAGGCCGTAGGTCAGACCGTCGCGCTCGCGGAACGTCCGGAGGGTGGCGGGGTCGTCGCGGGAGACGCCGAGCACGGTGTAGCCGGCGGACTGCAGGGGCGCCAGGCTGTCGCGGAAGTCGCATGCCTCGGTCGTGCACCCGGGCGTCATCGCGGCGGGGTAGAAGAACAGCACCACGCCGCCGCCGCGGAGGTCGGCGAGGGAGACGGGACGCTCGTCCTGGTCGACGAGCGTGAAATCGGGAGCGGGGGAGCCGGGCTCGAGTCGGGACATGCCCCCAGCCTAGATCGTCAGGCGAACGTCGCCAGCAGCCGCTGCAGGGAGTCCAGCCGTGCCGCCCCGCTCTGACCGAGTCGCCCCTCCTGGACGGCCTCCACGAGCGCGCAGTCCGGCGCATCCGGCAGGTGCGTGCACCCGCGCGGGCATTCCTCGGCGACGACCGCGAGGTCGGTGAAGGCCTTGAGGATGTTGGCCGGGTCGACGTGCCCGAGCCCGAACGAGCGCACACCGGGCGTGTCGATCACCCAGCCGCGGCCCTCCGCACCCTCGTAGCGGAGGGACACGGTGGAACTGGAGGTGTGGCGCCCCCGCCCCGTCACGGCGTTCACGTGGCCCGTGGCACGCAGCGCGCTCGGGACGAGGGCGTTGACGAGGGTCGACTTGCCGACGCCGGAGTGCCCCACGAAGACGGTGGAGTGGCCCACCAGATGCGCGCCGACCTCGTCGACGGGCATGTCCTCGCGCGCGCTCGTGAACACCTGCAGCGTGTCGAGGCCCTCGAAGTTCTTCAGGAACGCGGCCGGATCGGCGAGGTCGGTCTTGGTCACGACGAGCAGGGGCCGGATGCCGGCATCCAGGGCCGCGATGAGGTACCGGTCCACGAGCCGCGGCCGCGGCTCCGGGTCGGCGGCGGCGACCACGATGAGCATCTGGTCGGCGTTGGCGACCACGATCCGCTCCACCTGATCGGTGTCGTCGGCGCTCCGACGCAGGAGCGACGTGCGCTCCTCGATGCCCACGATGCGCGAGAGGCTGCCCACGTCGCCGCTCGTATCGCCGACGATCCTCGCCCGGTCGCCCGTGACGATCGGCTGCTTGCGCAGCTCCCGGGCCCGCGTGGCGAGCGCCTGGTGCTCATCGGGGCCGCCCTCGTCGACGAGGACGGTGTACCGGCCGCGGTCCACGCCCAGCACGCGGGCGATCTTCGCGTCGGCGTGCGCGGGGCGCCGCTTCGAGCGGGGGCGGTTCGCCTTGGGGTTCGGGCGGACCCGGATGTCCGACTCGTCGTACTCGGGTTCGTCGTCGTCGGTGTCGTCGAGCCAGCTCACGCGGCGCCTCTCGTCACGCCGGCTGGCCCTGCAGCATCCGCTGCCACAGCTGCGGGAACTCCGGCATCGTCTTCGCGGTCGTGCCGATGTCGTCGACCTCGACGCCGGGGACACGCAGGCCGATGACGGCGCCCGCCGTGGCGATCCGGTGGTCGTGGTGTGCGCGCCACAATCCGCCCCGGAGCGGGCGGGGGAGGATCCGGATGCCGTCCGGCAGCTCCTCGGCCTCACCGCCGAGGGCGCGCAGGTTCGACACGAGCGCCGCGATGCGGTCGGTCTCGTGACCGCGGATGTGCCCGATCCCGTGCAGGGTGGTCGGGGCGTCGGCGAACGCGGCGAGCGCGAACAGGACGGGCGTCAGCTCGCTCGCGGCGCTGAGATCCAGGTCGATCCCGGCGATCCGGTCGGTGCCGGTCACCGTGAGCGCGCCGGCGCGACGCGACGTGCGGGCACCGAGCACCGTGAGGATGTCGGAGAGCAGGGCGCCGGGCTGGGTGGAGCGCGCCGGCCACCCGGGCACGGTCACCGACCCGCCGGTGACGACCGCCGCCGCGAGGAATGGGGCGGCGTTGGAGAGGTCGGGCTCGATCGCGATGTCCTTGCCGCGCAGCGCGCCGGCCGGGACGAGCCATTCGTGGGCGTTCGGTCGTTCGACGTGGACTCCGCGGTGGGCGAGCGCCTCCACCGTCATGTCGATGTGCGGCGCGCTGGGCAGCCTGCCGCCGGAGTGGATGAGGTGCAGGCCGACGTCGAAGCGCGGCGCCGCGAGCAGCAGGCCCGAGACGAATTGGCTCGACGTGCTCGCGTCGATCGTGACCTCGCCGCCGCGGATGTGCCCGCGCCCGCGCACCGTGAAGGGCAGCGACCAGTTCCCGCCGTCGTCGATGTCGACGCCGATCTCCCGGAGCGCCTTGATCATGGTCCCCATCGGCCGGTGCAGCGCGCTCTCGTCTGCCGTGAGGGTGACGTCGCCGTGGGACAGGCCCGCGAGCGGCGCGACGAAGCGCATGACGGTGCCCGCCTGGCCGCAGTCCACGACCGTGTCGCCGGTGAGCGCGCCGTTCGGGTTCACCTCGAGGTCGGGCCCGAACTCGCCCTCCCCGTCGACCTCGTCGATCTGGACGCCGAGGGTCTGCAGCGCCGCGATCATGCGGGCGGAGTCGTCCGAATGCAGCGGCGAGATCAGCCGGCTGGGGGCCTCGGCGAGGGCCGCCAGGATGAGTTCGCGATTGGTCAGCGACTTGGATGCCGGGACGGTGACCGTCGCGTGCACGGCGTCCGGCGCCACCGGCGCGGACCAGAGTTCGCGGGTGGCGGGAGACTGCGGGGAATAGCCAGGGGCGGTCATCGGGTTCTACCCTAACGAACCCGTCCGTCTCTGAGCCCGAGGAGTGCAATGATCGCGACCGTCGACCCGAACTCCGAATGGGACGAACTCGCCGACGTAGACTGGCGCGTGATGGAAGATCAGGCGGCAGCCGACCCGCGCACCCAGTTCGAAGAGCAGGCGCTCCCCTTCATGGACCAGCTGTACGCAGCGGCCATGCGGATGACGCGCAACCCCGCCGACGCCGCGGATCTCGTGCAGGAGACGTTCGTCAAGGCGTTCGCCGCCTGGGCGTCGTTCACGCAGGGGACGAACCTGAAGGCGTGGCTCTACCGCATCCTCACGAACACGTACATCAACACGTATCGCAAGAAGCAGCGGGAGCCGTACCAGGGGACGATCGACGACCTCGAGGACTGGCAGCTCGGCGGCGCCGAGTCGACGACGGCGACGAGCTCGCGATCGGCCGAGGCCGAGGCGATCGACCGGATGCCGGCATCCATCGTCAAGGATGCCCTGCAGTCCATCCCGGAGGACTTCCGTCTGGCGGTGTACTTCGCCGACGTGGAGGGGTTCGCGTATCAGGAGATCGCGGACATCATGAAGACACCCATCGGCACGGTCATGAGCCGCCTGCATCGTGGCAGGCGGATGCTGCGTGACCTGCTGGCCGACTATGCACGAGAGCGTGGCATCGACGTGCCCGCCACGAGGAGCGCGAAATGACCGATTGCGGCTGCGACAAGGCCCGGAAGGACCTCGAGGAGTACCTGCGCAACGAAGTGTGCAAGACCGAGCATTCCGACATCACGGAGCACCTGGCGAACTGCGCGAGCTGCCAGGAGGAGGCGCTGGTCGCCCGTACCCTGACCGAGGTCGTCGCGCGGGCATGCCGGGAGACGGCGCCTGAGACGCTGCGCGACCAGGTGATGTCGCGCCTGCGCGCCGAGCAGGCCGCGCACCACTGACCCGCCGGCGTCCGTCCGGTCGCATGCGTGGCCGCGCCCGCTCAGGCGGGGGCGAAGAGGGTGAGCGCGCGCGGGAGGACCTCCACGCGCACCGGCAGCGCCCCCACCGCGTCGCCGTCGGCGTACGCCGTGACTCCGGGTGAGGACAGCCGTGTCGCCCGCACGTGGTACGTGGTCACCTCCGGTGCGCTCGTGTGCGTCCCGCGGTACACCCGCGGCAGCAGGCGCAGCAGGAGGTGGATCCGCCCCGCGGGCCGGACGAGCGTGACGTCGAGCAGCCCGTCGGCGGGGTCGGCGTCCGGGCAGATGGGGACGCCGCCGCCGTACGTGCGGCCGTTGCCGACCGTCGCGATCAGCAGGTCGCCCGTCACGCGCTCGCCGGTCCCGTCGGCGAACTCGAGGTCGACCTCGTACGGCTCGCCGCGCAGCCGCAGGAACTCGATCAGCAGGGCGATGCGGTAGCGCATCGCGCCGCGCGGCCACCGCATCCGGTTGGCCCGGTCGTTGACCTTCGAATCGAACCCGCTCGCGAGCACCGTCCCGTAGAGGGTGGTCGTGCCGTCCGCGCGGACGATGCGGGCGAGGTCGATCGTGCGCGTGCGGCCCGCGATGACCGCGTCGGCGGCGCCGTCCGCATCCAGGTCGCGGAGCCCCACCGTCGTCGCGAGGTCGTTCCCGGTGCCGGAGGGCACGATTCCGAGCGGGATGCCGGTGCCCGCCAGCTGCTGGATCGCGAGGTTCACGGTCCCGTCGCCGCCGGCGACGAGCACGGCGTCGACACCCAGCTCCAGGGCGGCCGCCAGCAGGTCGGAGGACTCCTCGGCGCTGCCGCCGGAGATGAGCGCCGTCCGCACGCCGTGCGCGCGCAACCGGTCGGCGGCCCGCTCCGCCGCGTGCGCCCCGGCGTCGGCCCGCGCAGTGGGGTTGACGAGGAGGGCGACGTGCATGGCGTCCCGTCTGCGCGGCCGGCGCCGCCGTCGCTGTCCTACAGGGAGAGGGCCTTGGCCATGATGGCGGCGTGCTCGACGGCGTGCACCTTGGGGGAGCCCGTCGCCGTGGAGGCCGCGGCGGCGCGGGAGACCCGGCGGATCGTCCGTCCGTGCAGGTGCTTGACGACCTCGAGCGCGATGAACGGCCAGGCGCCCTGGTTCTCCGGCTCGTCCTGCACCCACACCAGCTCGGCGTTCGGGTAGGAGTCCAGGACCGCGTTCAGCTCGTCGATCGGGGCCGGGTAGAACTGCTCCAGGCGGACGAGGGCGATCTCCGGGTTCGGGTTCTTCTCGAGCTCGGACGCCAGATCCCAGTGGATCTTGCCGGAGTGCAGCAGCACGCGCTTCACGGCGCCGCGGTCCAGCGTCCGGCGGTCGTCGAGCACCGGCTCGAAGCGTCCGGTCGCGAAGTCCTCGACGGGGCTCGTCGCGCCGCGCAGGCGCAGCATGGCCTTGGGCGTGAACACCACGAGCGGGCGCCGCGGGCGGGCGTACGCCTGCCGGCGGAGCAGGTGGAAGTACGACGCGGGCGTCGACGGGCGCGCGACGGTCATGTTGTCCTGCGCGCACATCTGCAGGTAGCGCTCGATGCGCGCGGACGAGTGGTCGGGTCCCTGGCCCTCGTAGCCGTGCGGCAGCAGCAGCACGACGCTCGACTGCTGCCCCCACTTCTGGTCCGCCGAGGAGATGAACTCGTCGATGACCGACTGGGCGCCGTTGGCGAAGTCGCCGAACTGGGCCTCCCACAGCGTCAGGGTGTCGGCGCGCTCCACCGAGTAGCCGTACTCGAACGCCATGGCGGCGTACTCGCTGAGCAGCGAGTCGTACGCGTAGAAGCGGCCCTGACCGTCGGCGAGGTTGGCCAGCGGCAGCCATTCCTGGCCGTTCGCGCGGTCGTGCATGACGGCGTGACGCTGGACGAACGTGCCGCGGCGCGAGTCCTGTCCGGCCAGGCGGACGTTCGTGCCCTCCATGAGCAGCGAACCGAAGGCGAGCAGCTCGCCGAAGCCCCAGTCGATGTTGCCGTTGCGGCTCATGTCGTGGCGCTTGTCCAGCAGCTGCTGGATCTTGTTGTGCACCGTGAAGCCCTCGGGCTTGTTGATGAACGCCTCGCCGATCTGGCGCACGACATCGGGCGAGACGCCGGTGGTGTCGGGCTCGCCGGCGACGACCTCGATCGTCGTGGTCGTCGGGGCCACGATGGGGGAGGAGCCGGTCTCGGCCGCGTGCGTCTGCGCGAACGCGATCTCCAGACGGTCCTGGAAGTCGCGCTTGGCCTGCTCGTACTCCTCTTCCGTGATGTCACCGCGACCGACGAGGGCCTCGGTGTACAAGCGGCGGACGGAGCGCTTCGCCTCGATGAGGTTCGTCATGAGCGGCTGCGTCATCGAGGGGTCATCGCCCTCGTTGTGGCCGCGGCGGCGGTAGCAGACGAGGTCGATCACGACATCGCGGTTGAACTCCTGGCGGTACTGGAACGCGACCTCCGCGACGCGGACCACGGCCTCCGGGTCGTCGCCGTTGACGTGGAAGATCGGCGCCTGGATCGTCTTGGCGACATCCGTCGCGTAGACCGACGTGCGCGCGTCCTGCGGCAGCGTCGTGAAGCCGACCTGGTTGTTGACGATGACGTGGACGGTGCCGCCGGTGCGGTAGGCGCGCAGCTGCGACATCTGCAGCGTCTCGAACACGACGCCCTGGGCTGCGAAGGCCGCGTCGCCGTGGACGAGGATCGGCAGCCAGGAGAACGAGCCGATCGGCATCCGGTCCTGCTTGGCGCGGGTGATGCCCTCCAGCACGCCGTCGACGGTCTCCAGGTGGGACGGGTTCGCGGCGAGGTAGACCGGCAGCTCGTCGCCGTCGTCGGCGACGAAGGTGCCCTCGGTGCCGAGGTGGTACTTCACGTCGCCCGACCCGCTCTTCGAGCCGATCGCGACGGAGCCCTCGAACTCGCGGAAGATCTGGCTGTACGTCTTTCCGGCGATGTTGGTGAGGACGTTGAGGCGGCCGCGGTGCGCCATGCCGATCGCGACGCCGTCCAGCGAGGCGCGCGCGGCGCCCTGGAGGATCTCGTCCAGCAGGGGGATGAGCGACTCGCCGCCCTCGAGGCTGAACCGCTTCTGGCCCACGTACTTCGTCTGCAGGAACGTCTCGAACGCCTCGGCCTGGTTCAGCTTGTCGAGGATCCGCAGCTGCTCGTCGTGGCCGGGCTTCTGGTACTTGACCTCGACGTTGTCCTGGAACCACTTGCGCTGGGCGGGGTCCTGGATGTGCATGTACTCGACGCCGATGGTGCGGCAGTACGAGTCGCGCAGCACGCCGAGGATGTCGCGGAGCTTCATCTGGCGCTTGCCGCCGAAGCCGTTCGTCACGAATTCGCGGTCGAGGTCCCAGAAGGTCAGGCCGTGCGACTCGATCTCGAGGTCCGGGTGCGTGCGCTGCATGTACTCGAGCGGGTCGATGTCGGCCATGAGGTGGCCGCGCACGCGGAACGAGTTGATGAGCTCCTGCACGCGGGCGGTCTTGTCGACGCGCTCCGCCAGGTCGACGTTGATGTCGGTGCCCCAGTGGATCGGGGCGTAGGGGATGCGCAGCGCGGCGAAGATCGACTCGTAGAAGCCGCGCTGACCGGTGAGCAGCTCGTGGACGATCTTGAGGAACTCGCCCGAGCCGGCACCCTGGATGACGCGGTGGTCGTAGGTGCTGGTGAGCGTGATGGTCTTGCCGATGCCGAGCTCGACGAGCGTCTTCTCGCTGGAGCCCTGGAACTCCGCCGGGTACTCGAGCGCGCCGGCGCCGACGATGCAGCCCTGACCCTTCATGAGGCGGGGCACGGAGTGCACGGTGCCGATGCCGCCCGGGTTGGTGAGCGAGATCGTCGTGCCCTGGAAGTCCGCGGCGGTGAGCTTGTTGCCGCGGGCGCGGGTGACGAGGTCCTCGTAGGCGGCGAGGTACTCGCTGAAGGTGAGGGACTCGGCGCGCTTGATGCTCGGCACCATGAGCGCGCGCGTGCCGTCGGGCTTGGGCAGGTCGATTGCGATGCCCAGGTTGATGTGCGCGGGCGCGACGACGGACGGCTTGCCGTCGATCTCGGCGTAGGACACGTTCTGGCTGGGGAAGGCCTTCAGCGCCTGGATGAGCGCCCAGCCGATGAGGTGCGTGAAGCTCACCTTGCCGCCGCGGGTGCGGGCCATGTGGTTGTTGATGACGATGCGGTTGTCGATCATCAGCTTCGCCGGCACGGTGCGCACGCTCGTGGCCGTGGGGACGGTCAGTGACTCGTCCATGTTGGCCGCGAGGGTCTTCGTCATGCCGCGCAGCGGCGTGACGACGTCCGCGCCGGCCTCGGACGGGGCGGCGGGCGCGGCGTGGGGGGCCTGCGCCGGGATGGGCTGCGGGGACGCCGGGCGGGCCGTCGTGCGGGCGACGGGGGCGGATGCCGACGGGGTCGGCGCCGCGGAGGCGGCGGCCGGGGCCGGGGCCGCGGGTGCCTGCGCCTGGGCGGGTGCCGGAGCCGCGGGCGCCGGGGCCTCTGCGGCGGGTGCCGGAGTCTCGGCCTGGGCCCCGTCGGGCTGGTAGGCCTCGAGGACGGGCCACCATTCCTTGTCGACCGAGTTCCGGTCCTTCGCGAACTGCTCGTACATCTCGGCGACGAGCCATTCATTCGCCCCGAATTCGCCTTCGCTCGAAGTTCCCACGCCGGTCGCCGGACTGGACACGGTTGCGCCTGCTTTCGTCAGTGAAGTTCGGTCTGTGCGGGGCATCGGATCCGCCCGCGCGCACACTCATCAAGGGTATCCCAGGTTTGGGTGCCTTATCGCGCCCTGCGGCTCGGCGGAAGGCGTCGGCAATGCTGAACCGGGGTGCAGAGTCGCTACCGTGGACCTATGCAGTTCTCCGGAGAACGGCCCACCGTCGACCTGACGTATTCGGACGTGTTCCTCGTCCCGCGACATTCCGCTGTGACCAGCCGGCTCGACGTCGACCTGTCACCGCACGACGGCACCGCGGCGACGATCCCGATCATCGCGTCGAACATGAACTCCGTGACCGGCCCCCGGCTCGCCGCGGCCCTCGCCCGCCGCGGCGGACTCGGCGTGCTGCCGCAGGACATGCCGCTGCAGGACCTCGATGCGGCGATCCGGTGGGTGAAGGACCAGCCGGTGCCGTGGGACACCCCCGTCGTCCTGCCGCCGGACGCGACGGTCGCCGAAGCCGCCGGCCTGCTGCCGCCCGCGGGCCCGCACGCGATCGTGGTCGCCTCCGCCGCAGCATCCGGCATCCACATCGACGACATCCTCGGGATCGTGACGGCCGGCCGGCTCGCGACCGCGCTGCCCGACGCGCGGCTCGGCGACCTCACGCGGGGCCGCGCCCCGTCGATCGATGCGGATGACGTCCAGGACACGCGGCACGCGTTCGACCTCCTCGTCGACGCCGACGCGGAGACGGTCTGCGTCCTGCATCAGGGCCACCTGATCGGAACGCTCTCCCAGCGCAGCGCGCTGCGCTCCACCCTGTACCGTCCCGCCGTCGACGCCGACGGCCGGCTCATCGTCGCGGCCGCCGTGGGTATCAACGGCGACGTGGCGGCGAAGGCGCGGGCCCTCGCCGCGGCGGGCGTCGATGTGCTCGTCGTGGACACGGCGCACGGACACCAGGACGGGATGCTGCGCGCGCTCCGCACCGTCGCTGACCTCCAGCTGGACATTCCCGTCGCGGCGGGCAACGTCGTGACCACCGAGGGCGTGCAGGACCTCGTCGCCGCCGGCGCCTCGATCATCAAGGTCGGGGTGGGACCCGGGGCGATGTGCACCACGCGCATGATGACCGCCGTCGGCCGCCCGCAGTTCTCCGCCGTGCTGGAGACCGCCGACGCCGCAGCCGAGCTCGGCGCGCACGTCTGGGCGGACGGCGGCGTGCGCTACCCGCGCGACGTCGCGCTCGCGCTCGCCGCGGGTGCGGCGTCCGTCATGATCGGGTCGTGGTTCGCGGGGACCCTCGAGTCGCCCGGGCCGCTGCAGGTCGACGAGGCCGGCCGCGTCTACAAGGAATCGTGGGGGATGGCCTCGACGAAGGCCGTGCACGGCCGGTTCGGGCGCCTGGACCCGTACGAGCGGGCCCGGAAGGAGCTCTTCGCCGAGGGGATCTCGTCCTCGCGCATCTACCTCGACCCCCTGCGGCCGAGCGTCGAGGACCTCGTCGACATGATCACCTCGGGCGTCCGCTCGTCGTTCACCTACGCGGGCGCCGCGACCGTGCCGGAGTTCCACGAGCGGGCCACGGTCGGCCTGCAGTCGGCGGCCGGCTACGAGGAGGGCAAGGCACTCCCCGTCAGCTGGTGACCCCGCGCCGCACGGCGCCCCCGCGGCATCCCCGCGCCCCATCCCGGTGCCCCGCGCCCCGCGGCATCCCCGTGCCCCATCCCGGTGCCCCGCGCCCCGCGCGGCATCCTCGTGCCCCGCGCGGCATCCTCGTGCCCCGCGCGGCATCCTCGTGCCCCGCACGGCAGCCCCGTGCCGCTCGCGCTGCCGAATGCGGCACGCGCTGCCGCACTTTCGACCGCGCGTGCCTCTTTGGACCGCGCGTGCCACTTTGGACCGCGCGTGCCCCGCACCGCAGCCCCGCGCCGCATCCCCGCGCCGCGCGCGGCATCCCCGTGCCGCTCGCGCTGCCGAATGCGGCACGCGCTGCCGAACTTTCGACCGCGCGTGCCACTTTGGACCGCGCGTGCCACGTACGAGCGCCGGATGACCGCCGGATGACGACCGCCCGGGATGCCGGGTGCCGGGTGGGGTCACCGGAGGACGGGGTCGCCGGCGCGCGGGCGGGGCTTGCGGCTGCGCAGCCCGTCCGCGGTGAGCACATCGTAGACGCGCTGAGGGTGGTCGGCGTCGGTCGCCTCGAGGCGGGAGAAGCCCCGCACTTCGCGGCGGATCTCGTTCTCGCGATTCTTCTCGTCGATGACGATCGCGGCCGGTGTCCGGCCCGCGACGAACTCCGCGCTCAGGTACTTCCCGCGCCCGTCGATCTCGAGCCAGTGATCGGCCTCCGGGAAGTACAGGTCGCCGAACACGACGCGGCCGCTGCGCAGCCGGCGACGCTCCTGCAGCCGCGGGTCCGGGAATCCGAGGGCGATGACCAGCAGCCGCATCTGCGTCTCGCGGGCGTTGGCGGCCAGGGACGCGGATGCCGCGAGGGCGCGTCGCGCGCGGGCATCCCCCCGCACCGTCTCGGCGCCGAGCAGCGCGAGGATGTCGTCCTTCGTCGCGAGCGCGCCGCCGCGGCGGCCGGTCCACAGCGTCTGGGTCGACCGCGGACACGGCCCGCGTGAACGGCAGGATGCGGGCGAGGTCCAGAGCGGTCTGCGCCGGGGTCGTGACCTCGTGCGCCCCGAACGGCACGCGCTCTACCCGCTCGAGACCCAGAGCCCGCCGCCGGATCGCGCCGCCGGAGCGTCCGCCCGTGGCCCGCGGGATCGTCACGTCGACGGCATCCGGCCATGCCCCCAGCAGGTCGATGCCCCACACGGCCGCAGCGGCGAAGTGCGAGACGACCGCGGGCGCCTCGAGCCGGGCGAGCACCTCCTCGACGCGCAGCCGGTGCCGGCCGATGCCGGTCAGCGCGCGCCACTCGGCGCTGCTCACGAACACGCCCGGGGCGATCCGTGTCCAGGTCCGCTCGCGCAGGTGACGGCGGACCCGCCGGTAGTCGGGGTGGGCGGTCAGCTCCCGCCGGCGCACGATCGGGATCTCGGGTACCGGCATCATGCGTCCACCCTGGGCGCCCGCGCCCGCCCATCTCGCCCGCCCCCCACGGACCCGTGCCCCGCCGCCCCGTCACCCACCCTGGGGAGGAAGCGGCGATCCCGCCAGTCCGCGCTGCCGAAAACGGCACGCGCTGCGTAATGTTCGGCCGCGCGTGCCGTTTTCGACCGCGCGAGCCGCGCACCGAGGGGGTGGGAGGCCGGGGCGGATGCCGAGGGGCCGGGCCGGTGCCGTAGAATCGTCGGCACAATGGACGACCCTCCCAGTAGACGCTCGCCCCACCGACCCTCCTCGCCGCGGAGCGGGGGTGATGCGTGATGGATTACGTCATGTTGGGCGTGGGGCTGCTCCTGACCATCGGCACCGGCCTATTCGTCGCGAGCGAGTTCGCGCTCGTCAACCTCGACCGCGCCGACCTCGAAGCACGGCAGGCCGCCGGCGAGTCCCGCCTCGCGCGGACCATCTCCGCCCTGCGGATCACGTCGACGCACCTCTCCAGCGCACAGCTGGGCATCACCCTGACGACGCTGCTCACCGGCTACACGATGGAGCCCGCAATCTCGAACCTGCTCCGGCCGGTCTTCGAGGGGTGGGGGATGCCGGCGTCGGCCTCCCGGCCGATCGCGACCATCATCGGCGTCGCCATCGCGACGATCTTCTCGATGATCCTCGGTGAGCTCGTGCCGAAGAACTTCGCGCTCGCGATCCCGAGGCAGACCGCGAAGCTCGTGATGCCGTTCCAGGTCGCGTTCACGACGGTCTTCCGCCCCGCCGTCACGGTGCTCAACGGCAGCGCGAACGGGGTGCTCCGCGCCGTCGGCATCGAGCCCAAGGAAGAGCTCTCCGGCGCCCGCACGGCGGAGGAGCTGTCCAGCCTCGTCCGCCGCTCCGCGAGCGCAGGCGTGCTGGAGGAGGACACCGCATCGCTCCTCGACCGCACCCTCACCTTCGCGCGCCTGACCACGGCCGACGTCATGACGCCGCGCCCCAGCATCCACGCGGTCGCGGCGGGAGACAGCGTCGAGGACGTCGTGCAGCTCGCCCGCCGCACGGGCCACAGCCGCTTCCCGGTCTACGACGACTCGATGGACGACATCACCGGCATCGTCCACCTGAAGCAGGCCGTCAGCGTCCCGCGCGAGCGCCGCGCCGACGTTCCGGCCGCCGCCATCGCGGAGGAGCCGCTGCGGGTCCCGGAGGCCGTGCACCTGGACGCCCTCATGTCCGAGCTCCGCGCCCGGGGCTACCAGATGGCCCTCGTCGTCGACGAGTACGGCGGGACGGCCGGCGTCGTCACCCTCGAGGACCTCGTCGAGGAGATCGTCGGCGAAGTGCTCGACGAGCACGACCGCAGCCGCGCCGGCATCGTCCGCGGCCGCGAGGGCAGCGTCGTCTTCCCCGGCGACCTCCGTCCCGACGAGCTGCTCGACCGCACCGGCATCCGGGTGCCCGAGGGCGACGTCTACGACACGATCGGCGGATTCCTCATGGCCTCGCTGGAGCGCATCCCCTCCGTCGGCGACACCGTGGAGCTCGAGGACGGGACGCTGCGCGTGCAGCGCATGGACGGCCGGCGCGTAGACCGCGTGCGGTTCCTGCCCACCCCGCTCCCCGAGGGCGCCGAGAAGCCGGGCGGTGAGACCCGATGAACGACTGGGCGGGAATCGCGTGGCTCGTGGTGCTGCTGGCGTTCAACGCGTTCTTCGTCGGCGCCGAGTTCGCCGTCATCTCCGCGCGCCGATCGCAGATCGAGCCGCTCGCCGAGAAGGGCTCGCGGGCGGCGAAGACCGCCCTGTACGCGATGGAGCACGCCACCCGCATGCTCGCGACGAGCCAGCTGGGCATCACGATCTGCTCGCTGCTGATCCTCAACGTCTCGGAGCCGGCGATCCACCACCTGCTGGAGGGCCCGCTCGCGCTCACCGGCTGGAGCGAGGCCGTCATCGGGGGCGTCGCCTTCGCCGTGGCGCTCCTGCTCGTGTCGTACCTGCACGTCGTGTTCGGCGAGATGGTGCCGAAGAACCTGGCGTTCTCCGTGCCCGACCGCGCGGTGCTCATGCTCGCCACGCCGCTGGTGTGGGTCTCGAAGCTGTTCCACCCGCTGATCGTCGTGCTCAACTGGATCGCGAACCACGCGGTGCGCCTCTTCGGCGTCGAGCCGAAGGACGAGGCCGCGTCGACGTTCACCCTCGAAGAGGTGGCGACCATCGTGAACCAGTCCCGCATCGAGGGCGTCCTGGACGATGCGTCCGGGGCGGTGGCGGCGGCCGTGGAGTTCACCGACAAGAAGGCGAAGGACATCGCCGTGCCGCTGTCCTCGCTCGTGACGCTGCCGGAGCACACGACGCCGGATGAGATCGAGCGCGCGGTCGCCAAGCACGGCTACTCGCGCTACGTCATCGTCGACGCCGACGGCGTGCCGGTCGGCTACGTGCACCTGAAGGACGTGCTGCGGGAGGCGGAGGACCCGGATGCCGGCGCCAGCGCCGCGCTCCCCATCAAGCCCAAGCGGATCCACCACATGCTGCCCGTCGCCGAGACCACCGATCTCGAGGACGCGCTCGCGCTCATGCGGCGCTCCAGCCGTCACCTGGCGCAGGTGCGCGACGCGAAGGGCCGGACCACCGGGGTGCTGTTCCTCGAGGACATCATCGAGGAGCTCGTCGGCGAAGTGCACGACGCCACCCGCCGCGGGTTCTGAGCCGGACGCGCCGCCCCCGCCCGTCCGTGGCGGGGGCGGCGCGCGCTCAGCCGGCGATGCGCGGGCGGGCGCGCTCGTACTGCGGCGGCCACGGCGCCGCCGTGGGCGTGCCGAGCTCGGTCGCCGCGCGCAGCCCGAAGTGCGGGTCGCGCAGCCACTCCCGCGCGGCGAGGATGGCGTCGGCGTCGCCGGCTGCGAGGATCTCCTCGGCCTGCGGGCCGCCCGTGATCTCGCCCACAGCGCCGACCGGGAGGCCGGTGCCGCGGCGGACCGCGGCGGCGAGCGGCACCTGGTAGCCGGGACCCGTCGTGATGCGCTGGTGCAGGACGAGCCCGCCGCTGGAGATGTCGAGCAGGTCCACGCCGCGCTCGGCGACCCAGCGGCCCACCGTGACGGTGTCCTCGACGTCCCAGCCGCCGTCGGCCCAGTCCGTCGCGGAGAACCGGACGAACACCGGCAGGTCGCCGGCCACGGCGCGCACGGCGTCGACGATCCGCAGCAGCAGGCGGGCGCGGTTCGCCAGCGACCCGCCGTACTCGTCGTCGCGCCGGTTGGACAGCGGCGAGAGGAACTGGTGCAGCAGGTAGCCGTGCGCGGCGTGCACCTCGAGCACCTCGAAGCCGGCGGCGATGGCACGGACGGCGGCCGCGGCGAACGCGTCCACGACCTCGTCGATCCCGGCGGCATCCAGCGCGCGCGGCTCCGCGAACCCGTCGTACGCGACGGCGGACGGCGCGGTCGTCGTCCACCCGCCCTGCGCGGGCGGCACCGATCCGCGCTGTCCGGAGAACGGCGACCAGGTCGAGGCCTTGCGGCCGGCGTGCGCGAGCTGGATGCCGGGAACCGCGCCGCGCGCGCGGATCGCCGCGGCGATCCCCGCCCACGCGTCGCGCTGCTCGTCCGTCCACAGGCCCGTGTCCTCCGGCGTGATCCGCCCCTCCGGCACCACAGCCGTGGCCTCCGCGATGACGAGGCCCGCTCCTCCGGACGCGAACTGCGCCAGGTGCACGTGGTGCCAGTCGTTCGGCATGCCGTCCACGGCCGAGTACTGGCACATGGGGGCGACCCACAGCCGGTTGCGGAACGACGTGTGCCGGATATCCAGGGGGGTGAACAGCGAGCTCATGCAGGCGAATCCTTCGTGTAGGCACTCGTGGGGGCGGGTAGGGTGGCGCCATGCTCGACACCGACGAATGGACGGCGGCGGACACCGCGGCCGTCCTCCGGGTGCCAACGGGCTCCGACGACAAGTATTCCCGAGGCGTGCTGGGCGTCCGAACCGGCTCGGACGCGTATCCCGGCGCCGCGGTGCTCGGGGTGGAGGCCGCGTGGCGCACCGGGCTGGGGATGGTGCGGTACCTCGGCCCCGCCCGGCCGGCCGATCTCGTGCTGCAGCGGCGTCCCGAGACGGTGACGGTGGACGGCCGGGTGCAGGCCTGGCTCATCGGCTCCGGCACGGACGCCGGCCTCCGCTCCCGCGCGGAGACCCAGGCGCTGCGCGGCATCCTGGGCGGCGCGGAACCGGTCGTCGTGGACGCCGGCGCCCTCGACCTCGCCCCGGAGGCGACGGCGCCGCTCATCGTCACCCCGCACGCGCGGGAGCATTCCCGGCTGCGGGACATCCTCGGCCTCGGCGATGAGCCGGATGCTGTCACGGCGGCGCGGGAGACCGCGGCGGCGCTCGGCGGGGTGGTTCTGCGCAAGGGCGCGGTCACGGTCGTCGCGGCGCCGTCGGGCTGGGTGCGCGCCGTGCGCGCGGAGACGTCCTGGCTCGCGACGGCCGGCACCGGCGACGTGCTCGCCGGGGCCCTCGGCGCGCTCGTCGCGGGCGGCGCCGCCCGCGGCCCGCTGACCGGCGACGAGCTCGCGGCGCTCGCCGCCGCCGCCGCGTGGCTGCATTCGCGTGCCGCCCGGCTCGCCTCCGAGGCCCGTTGCGGCGGCCCCGTGACGGCCGGCGACGTGGCCGACGCGCTCGCGGCGGCGGTGGGCGGCGTGCTGTCCGCCGGCTGAGCCGGCGTTCCGGCGGCCGGCCGGGCGGATCGTCCGCCGGCTCTCCTTAGGATGGGGGGATGTCGAGGCGCAGCGTCCTGTGGATCGCCTTCGTCCTCGTGCACCTCGGCGTCTCGTGGCTGGGATTCGTGATGCCCAACGAGCCGATGGGCGACGTCTACCGCGTCTACGAGCCGTGGTCGGCGCAGGCGCTCCGGGGAGGCGGGATCGTCGGCGTCGATTCGCCATGGGTGTACCCCCAGCTCGCCCTCGTCCCGATGGTGCTCACGCAGATCATCGCGGCTCTCGTGGGCAGCTACACGGTCGCCTGGGCGGTCCTCGTCGCGCTGGCGGATGCCGCCGCGTTCGCCGTCCTCGTCGGGCGCGGCCGCTCCACCGGGCGCGCCGTCGCCGCGTGGTTCTGGCTGGCCGCGATCGCGCTCCTCGGCCCCGTCGGCATCTACCGCCTGGACGGGTTCACCGTCCCGATCGTCATCCTCGCGTGCCTGTGGATCATCGGCCGCCCGTGGGTCGCGTCGCTCCTCCTGTCCGCCGTCACGTGGATGAAGGTGTGGCCCGCCGCCGTCCTCGCCGCGGGCGTCATCGCGGCGCGGCGGCGCGCACCGCTCCTCGGCGGCGCCGTCGTGGTCTCCGCGCTCACGCTCGCGGGGGTCGCCGTCGCCGGGGGTGCGGCCAACGCGTTCGGCTTCATCACCGATCAGGCCACCCGCGGGCTGCAGGTCGAGGCGCCGGTGAGCACGCCGTACCTCTGGGGAGCGCTCCTGCACCTCGACGGGTTCTGGGTGTACTACTCGATGGATCTGCTGACCTTCCAGGTCACCGGCACCGAGATCGACACCGTCATCGCTGCCATGACCCCGCTGATGATCCTCGCGGTCGGCGCGGTCGCCGCGCTGGGAGCGGTGCAGGCGGTGCGCGGTGTGCGGTTCGTCACGCTCTTCCCCAGCCTCGCGCTCGCGCTCGTCACGGGCTTCATCGTGTTCAACAAGGTCGGGTCGCCGCAGTACCTCTGCTGGCTCATCCCGCCGGTCGTCATCGGTCTCGTCCTCGACCGGGCCGTCTGGTTCGCGCCGGCGGGTCTGACCCTGGGCGCCGCGCTGCTGACGCAGCTCGTGTACCCGGTCCTCTACGCCGACATCCTCTATCCCGCATCCCTCGCTGTGACGCTGCTCACCCTCCGCAACCTCGTGCTGATCGCACTGTTCGTGTGGATGGTCGTCCGTCTCGCGCGGATGCGCCCCCACGTGCGCGCCCGCGCCGCCCTGCTGCACACCATCCCCTGAGCGAGGTTCCCATGCTGATCGCCTTCTCCGTCGCCCCGAGCGGTACCGGCCGCGCCGACGGCTCCGTGCACGATGCCGTCGCGGCGGCCGTCGCCGTCGTGCGGGCCTCGGGTCTCCCGCACCGCACGTCGTCGATGTTCACCGAGATCGAGGGGGAGTGGGACGAGGTCATGGCGGTCGTGAAGGCGGCGACCGACGCCGTGCTGCCCTTCGGGTCGCGGGTGTCCCTCGTGCTGAAGGCGGACATCCGCCCCGGCCGGACGGGAGAGCTCACCGGCAAGGTCGAGCGGCTGGAGCAGGCCCTCGCGGCCCGTCCGGCGCCGGACGGGGACTGACGTCGTGCCCGCAACCGACATCCCGGTCGCCGCGACCGTCGTCATCTTGCGCGACGGCGTCTCGGGTCCCGAGGTGCTCATGATCGAGCGCCCGGACCGCGGCAGCTTCGCGGGCGCCTGGGTCTTCCCGGGCGGAAAGGTCGATCCCGGAGACGCGCGGCGCACGGCGGAGGAGACCGCCCGCGCGGCGGCCGTCCGCGAGACGCGGGAGGAGACCGGGTTGCGGGTGGCGGCGGAGGATCTCGTGCTGTTCGCGCTGTGGGACCCGCCCCCGGACCGGCCGCTGCGCATCCGCACCTGGTTCTTCCTCGTCGCGCACCCCGGCGGGCGGCTCGCGCTCGCCGCCGACGAGGCGGTCGACGCCGTCTGGGCCCGGCCCGCGGACCTTCTCGAACGGCACGCGCGGGGCGAGCTCAGGCTCTACCCGCCGACCTGGGTCACGCTGCACGAGCTCGCGGAGCGCCAGGACGCGGCCGACGCGCTCGCCGTGCCGCGCATCAGCGGTCCCCGTCACTACGAGAGCGTCGCCCGCACCGGCCCGGACGGGTCGCTGCTGCTGTGGCGGGAGGATGCCGAGTACGACGCGGCGGGCGCTGCCGGCACGGCACGGCACCGGCTCGACGTCTCCCACCTGCCGTGGGTGTACACGCGGGCGGACTGACTCAGTCCTCGAGCAGGCGCCGCAGATGCCGGCCGACGGCGGGCGTCTCGATGAGGAAGCCGTCGTGCCCGAAGTCGCTCGTCAGCACGACGGCGTCGTCGTCGATCGTCGAGCGGATGCCGCGGGCGATGCGGTGCTGGCCGTCCACGGGGAAGAGCCGGTCGCTGTCGATGCCCAGCACGAGGGTGCGCGCGCTGACGCGGGCCAGCGCATCCTCCACCCCGCCGCGGTCACGGCCCACGTCGTGCGAGTTCATCGCCTCGACGAGGGTGATGTAGCTGTTGGCGTCGAAACGGCGGGTGAACTTGTTGCCGTGGAAGTCGAGGTAGCTCTCCACCGCGAAGCGCCCGCCGTGCCCCAGCGGGCTCTTCCCGGACTGCCAGGAGCGCTGGAAGCGCTGATTCAGCTCGGTCGGGCTGCGGTAGTTCAGCAGCGCCATGCGTCGGGCCAGCGCGAGACCGCGGTGCGGGCCGTCGCCGTCGCCCGCGTCGTAGTACTCCCCGCCGGCGTAACGGGGGTCGATCTGGATGGTGGCCAGCTGCACCGAGTTGAGCGCGATCTGGTCGGCGGTGGTCACCGGGGGAGCGGACAGCACCGCGAGGCGCTGCACGCGCTCCGGTGCGCCGATGCCCCACTCCAGCGCGTGCATGCCGCCCATCGAACCGCCGACCACGGCGGCCCACACGTCGATGCCGAGCGCATCCGCGAGGCGCGTCTGCGCCGCGACCTGGTCGCGGATGGTCAGGTACGGGAAGCGCGCGGCCCACTCGTAGCCGTCCGGCGCGATGCTCGCGGGACCGGTCGAGCCCTGGCATCCGCCGAGCATGTTCGGCGCGACGACTAACCACCGATCCGTATCGATGGGGCAGCCGGGTCCGACGATGTCGTCCCACCAGCCGTCGGTGGGGTGGCCGGGACCCGCGGGCCCCCGCACATGGCTGTCTCCGGTGAGGGCGTGGAGGATCAGAACGGCGTTGTCGCGCGCCGGATTCAGCGTGCCCCACGTCTCGTAGGCGAGGCGGATGCCGGGCAGCTCCCTGCCGCCCTCCGTCCGGAAGGCGCCGAACGCGGCGAACCGGCGCTCGCCCGGCGGATCCCCGTCGCGCCATGCGCCGGACGTCGGCGGACGGCCCAGCAGCGAGCGCGCGTCGGCCTCCGTGATCGGTGCGCTCGGCACCGTGTCCTCGGAGGTCTGCCAGTCCATGCGTGCCATTCTCCCGTGCCGCCGCGTCGCCGCGGTGCGTGTTACGCCGCGCATGTCCCCGCCCCTGACTAGCATCGCGCCATGGACGACGTGCTCGAGTACCTCCTGGCGGGCGACCCGGCCGTCCGGTGGCAGGTGCTGCGCGACCTCACCGATGCGGGGCCCGAGGCAGTGGCCGCGGAACGTGCGAAGGTCGCGGTCGAGGGCTGGGGTGCGCGCCTTCTCGCACTGCAGGCCGAGGATGGGCACTGGGACGGCGGCACCTACCGGCCCGGCTGGGCGCCTGCGGACCGGCCCTTCTTCGACGCGTGGACGGCGACGCACTTCGTGCTGCAGCAGCTCGCCGACCTCGGCGTCGACCCGGACGACCCGGCGGTGCGCACCGCCGTGGAGCGCGTGCGCGCGCAGGTGCGCTGGGAGCATGCCGGGGAGCCGTACTTCGATGGCGAGGTGGAGCCCTGCATCAACGGCGTCGCGTTGAGCGTCGCCGCGTACTTCGGGCAGGACGGCCGCCGCATGGTCGACACCCTCCTGGCCGGGCAGCTCGCCGACGGCGGCTGGAACTGCTGGGACGACGCGGCCGTGTCCTCGCTGCACTCCACGATCTGCGCGCTCGAAGGGCTGCGTGACTGGGAGGGGGCCGTCGGGGATGACCGCATCCCGGACGCCCGCCATCGCGCGGAGGAGTACCTGCTCCAGCGTCGGCTGCTCTGGCGGCGCAGCGACGGCGCCGTCATCGACCCGCGCTTCGCGATGCTGTCGTACCCGGTCCGCTGGTTCTACGACGTGCTGCGCGGCCTCGACCACTTCCGGCTCGTCGATCGACGGGATCCGCGGCTCGCGGACGCCGTCGAGATGCTCCGCGCCAAGCGGCTGCCGAACGGGTTGTGGCCGCTGGAGAACACGCACGAAGGGCCGACACTGTTCGAGATGGAGCGCGAGGCCGAAGGATTCCCGAGCCGATGGGTGACCCTGCGCGCGCTGCGCGTCCTTCGCTGGTGGGACGCTGCCTGACCCGGGGGGGGGGG
>NZ_BKAH01000024.1 GCF_007992455.1 Microbacterium saccharophilum
CTCCGCGAGCCAGCGGCGGGCGAGATCGCGGTCACGGGTCGTGCGGGTGACGTGCAGCGGATGCGGGACACCGCCGAGGAGATCCTCCAGCTCGGCACGCCGCGTCTCGAAGGGTTCGGACTGCAGGTCGCGGTCGCCGCGGGCGAGGAGATCGAACGCGACGAACATCGCCGGGTGCGTCTCGCTCAGCATCCTCACGCGCGATGCGGCCGGGTGGATCCGCTGGGAGAGGATCTCCCACTGCAGGCGCTGGGCGCCCTCGGCGCCGTCCGCGACGACGATCTCCCCGTCCAGGAGGCACGGCTCCGGCAGCAGCCTTGCGCAGGCCTCGACGAGCTCGGGGAAGTAGCGGGTCAACGGTTTCGCTCCGCGTGAGCCGAGCTCGACGTCCGTCCCGTCCCACGCGACCAGGGCGCGGAAGCCGTCCCACTTCGGCTCGTACGACAGCCCTCCCGCGAACTTGTCCGGGTCGGGGACCTCGGGGACGGACTTCGCGAGCATCGGTGCGGGGATCTCGTACATGCGACCATCACACCGGCAGCGGCCGACATGCGCAATGCGCCGGGGCCGCGGGTGCGGTCAGGCGAAGGCCGACACCCCGGTGATGTCGCGGCCGATGAGGAGAGCCTGGACGGATTCGGTGCCCTCGTACGTGTGGATCGCCTCGATGTCGGCCATGTGCTGCATGACGCCGTTCTCGAGCAGGATGCCGTTGCCGCCGAGCAGGTCGCGCGCGGCGGAGGCGATCCGCCGCGCCGCCCGCGTGTTGTGGTACTTCGCGAGCGACGCCTGCGTGGGCCGGAGGCCGCCGGACTGCTCGAGGTCGGCGAGGTGGCGGCAGTACAGCTGCATCGCCGTGAGCTCCTCGAGCATCTGCGCGAGCCGCTCCTGCACCATCTGGAACTTCGCGAGCGGCTTGCCGAACTGCGTGCGCTGCTGCGCGTACTGCAACGCCGCTTCGTAGCAGGCCGTCGCGTGGCCGAGCGCCGACCAGGCGACGCCCGAGCGGGTCGAGTACAGCACGGTCGAGGCATCCTTGAAGCTCTTCGCGCCGGGGAGGACGGCATCCAGCGGCACGCGCACGTCGTCGAGGGCGATGTGGGCCTGGTGGATGCCGCGCAGCGACGCCTTGCCGGTGATCACCGTGCCGGTGTACCCCGGCGCCGACTGCTCCACGAGGAAGCAGCGCACCGCACCGTGCTCGGGCGCGGTGTCGTCGTCGATCCGGGCCCAGACGAACGTGACCCCGCCGGACGCGCCGTTGCCGATCCACTTCTTCGTGCCGCGGATGACCCAGGTGTCGCCGTCGCGCCGGGCGACCGTCTCGAGCGACACCGAGTCCGAGCCGTGGTCGGGCTCGGTCAGCGCGAACGCCGCCGGGACCGTGGCGCGGGCGATGGGCGCGAGCCACGCCTCCTGCTGCTGCGGGCTGCCGAACAGCGCGAGCGTGCGCAGCGCGAGGCCGCCCTGCACCGCGACGACGGTGCCGAGCGACCCGTCGCCCCGAGAGATCTCCATGTTGACCAGGCCTGCGGCGAGCGGCGAGAAGCGCGTGAGGCCCGGGTGCTCGATGCCGTCGTTGAGCAGATCGAGCTCGCCCATCCGCTCGGCGAGGTCGAGCGGGTACTCCGCCCGGTCCCACGCCTCCTGCATCCGGTCGCCGACCTCGTCGATGTAGGCCTGCGCGCGCTCCCAGACGGCCCGGTCCGCTTCGGGGATGTCGGCGAACACGGCGTAGTAGTCGGTGCCGAGCCGGCCCGTCACGTCGTAGGAGGAGACGGCTTCGCCGGGCAGTGCGCTGGTCATGCGGCCAGCATATCGGATGGGGTACTGAGTCCCATGCCGAGTGGGACCTAGTCCCATGACGTCGCGGTCGTACGCTGGAGCCGTGCCCGCGCTCAGTCCCCACATGCTCGCCGTCCCGGCCAGCGGCATCCGTCGCATCTTCGAGGTCGCCCTCACGCTGGACGGCGTCACGCTGCTCGCGGTCGGCGAACCGGACGTGCCGGTCGCCCCGCACATCCTCGCGGCCGCCGCGGCCGCCTGGACCGCCGACGAGACCGGGTACACCGCCAACGCCGGGATGCCGGAGCTGCGCTGCGCCTTCGCCGACCGGTTCGCCGCCGATCACGGGGCCCCGATCGACGCCGAGCGCGTGTGCGTCACCGTCGGCGGCACGCAGGCGCTGCACCAGGCGCTCGGGCTCGTCCTCGGGCCGGGGGAGGAGGTCCTCATCCCCGACCCCGGCTACTCGACGTTCTCGATGAGCCCGCGGATGCTGTCCGCCGTGCCCGTCCCGTACGCGCTCCGCGAGGAGGCGGCGTTCCTGCCGGAGGTGGAGCGGCTCGAGCCGCTCGTGACGGCACGGACGCGCGCGATCATCGTGAACTCGCCGTCCAACCCGCTCGGCACGGTGCTGGACGAGTCGCGCGCCCGCGCGCTGCTCGAGTTCGCCCGGCGCCACGACCTGTGGGTCATCAGCGACGAGGTGTACTCCGAGCTCACGTTCGACGCGCCGCATGTCAGCCTGGTCGCCCTCGACACCGCGGACACCGGCGGGGAGCGTGTCCTCGGCGTCTTCTCGACGTCGAAGACCTACGCGATGACCGGCGTGCGCGTCGGGTTCCTCGTCACACCGACCGACTGGGCGCCGCACCTGCGGACCGTCCAGGAGGCGATGATCTCGTGCGTCGACGCCCCCGCGCAGCGCGCGGCGATCGCCGCGCTCCGCGGCGACCAGGGCCACGTCGCCGCGGCGCGGGAGCACTACCGCGACAACCTGACCGCGGCGACGGACCTGCTGCGGGCGCGGGGGATCGGCTTCCTCCGTCCCTCCGGCGCCATGTACCTGTGGATCGACATGCGCCACGCCACCGGCGGGGACGTCGCCGGCTGGGCGGAGACGTTCCTTCGCGAGAGCCGCGTTGCCGTGGCACCGGGCTCCGCGTTCGGCGCCTCCGGCGAGGGCTGGATCCGGGTGTGCGTCGCGGCGTCGCGCGCCGACCTCCTGCACGGGCTGTCGCTGCTGCCGGCGCCGTGAGGCGGGTCGCGGTCGAGGTCAGTCCAGTTCGGCGGCGAGCCGTCGCGTGACTTCGGCCCTCGGCATCCGCCGCGGGAAGGTCGCCACGACCAGGTCGTCCGCTGCCGGGTCGGTGCCGTCCGGGTGGACGCCGAAGCGCTGCAGCACGACGTCGTACGCGTCGGTCAGCACCGACACCGGCACCCGCTTCCCGCCGCGCAGCAGCCGGCGCAGCACGTGGTTGTGCACGGCGGTGACGGCGGCGGCGAACGCGACGGAGTCGAGCGGATCGAGCCCCGGCAGGGCGGAGCGGAGGTACTCGTCGAAGAGCCGTTCGTACTGGAAGACCGTGACGATCTCCCGGTCGCGCAGCGCCGGCACCTCGCGGACCACGGCGTAGCGCCGTCGGGCGAGTTCCGGGTCGGTCGCGAAATGGCGGAACACCTGCACCGACGCGTCGCAGACGGCCGCCCACGGGCTCTCGTGCGTCTCGGCGAGGTATTCGCGCAATCGCTCGAGCAGGAGGTCGTGGTCGGAGAAGACGACGTCGTCCTTGCCGCCGAACTGGCGGAAGAACGTAGAGCGGGAGACCCCCGCCGCATGCGCGATCTGCTCCACCGAGGTGGCCTCGAAACCCTGCGCCGCGAAGAGGTCGAGTGCTGCGGCGACGACGCTGTCGCGGGCGGTGCTGCGGGCCGGTTCGGTCATGGTGCTGAAAGCTTAGTTGTCCCTTCGTACGGGGTGCAGGCGGAAAGGGCGCCCAGTCGCGGGTACTAAGCTGGGGCACTGGTCGATATCTCGACATCGAGATTCTTTCGGCACCGAAACCACAGTCGCCCAGCGAAGGATTGCACGTGGATCTTTACGAGTACCAGGCCCGAGACCTGTTCGAGAAGTACGAGGTGCCGGTGCTCGCCGGCATCATCGCCGACACCCCCGAGGAGGCGAAGGCGGCCGCGGAGAAGATCGGCGGCCTCGTCGTCGTGAAGGCGCAGGTGAAGACGGGCGGCCGCGGCAAGGCGGGCGGCGTCAAGGTCGCCAAGACGCCCGACGACGCATACGAGGCGGCCAAGGCCATCCTCGGCCTCGACATCAAGGGCCACGTCGTCAAGCGCGTGATGGTCGCCGCCGGCGCATCCATCGAGAAGGAGTTCTACTTCTCGGTGCTGCTGGACCGCGCCAACCGCTCCTACCTGTCGCTCGCGAGCGTCGAGGGCGGCATGGAGATCGAAGAGCTCGCCGTCGAGCGCCCCGAGGCGCTCGCCCGCGTCGAGGTCGACCCGATCGTCGGCATCGACCAGGCCAAGGCGCTCGAGATCGCCAAGGCCGCGAACTTCGACGACGAACTGGCCCCCAAGGTCGCCGACGTCTTCGTGAAGCTCTTCAATGTCTACAAGGGCGAGGACGCCACCCTCGTCGAGGTGAACCCGCTGATCCTGTCCTCCGACGGTGACATCATCGCCCTCGACGGCAAGGTGACGCTGGACGAGAACGCCGAGTTCCGGCACGCCTCGCACGCGCTCCTGGAGGACAAGGCCGCGGCCGACCCGCTGGAGGCCAAGGCCAAGGAGAACGACCTCAACTACGTCAAGCTCGACGGCCAGGTCGGCATCATCGGCAACGGCGCGGGGCTCGTCATGTCCACGCTCGACGTCGTCGCGTACGCGGGCGAGAACCACGGCGGCGTGAAGCCGGCGAACTTCCTCGACATCGGCGGCGGCGCGTCGGCCGAGGTCATGGCCGCGGGCCTGGACGTCATCCTCGGCGACCCGCAGGTCAAGAGCGTCTTCGTCAACGTGTTCGGCGGCATCACGGCGTGCGACGCCGTCGCCAAGGGGATCGTCGGCGCGCTCGCCGAGCTCGGCTCCACGGCATCCAAGCCGCTCGTCGTGCGCCTGGACGGCAACCGCGTCGAAGAGGGTCGCAAGATCCTCCAGGACGCCAACCACCCGCTCGTGACGCTCGCAGCGACCATGGACGAGGGCGCCGACAAGGCCGCCGAACTCGCCAACGCCTGAGCCCCGCATCCGGAATAGGACTTACTGAAATGTCGATCTTCCTCAACAAGGACTCCAAGGTCATCGTCCAGGGCATCACCGGCGGCGAGGGCACGAAGCACACCGCCCTCATGCTGAAGGCGGGTACCCAGGTCGTCGGCGGCGTCAACGCCCGCAAGGCCGGCACCACCGTGCTGCACACCGGCAAGGACGGCGCTGGCGTCGAGCTGCCCGTCTTCGGCTCGGTCGCCGAGGCGATGGAGAAGACGGGCGCCGACGTGTCGATCGCCTTCGTCCCCGCCGCCTTCACGAAGGCCGCGATGGTCGAGGCCATCGACGCCGAGATCCCGCTGCTCGTCGTCATCACCGAGGGCGTGCCCGTCGGCGACAGCGCCGAGGCGTGGTCGTACGCGAAGAGCAAGGGCAACAAGACCCGCATCATCGGCCCGAACTGCCCCGGCATCATCACGCCGGGCGAGTCGCTCGTCGGCATCACGCCGGCGAACATCACCGACAAGGGCCCCATCGGCCTCGTGTCGAAGTCGGGCACCCTGACCTACCAGATGATGTTCGAGCTGCGCGACCTCGGCTTCTCGACCGCCATCGGCATCGGCGGCGACCCGGTCATCGGCACGACGCACATCGACGCGCTCGAGGCGTTCGAGGCCGACCCCGAGACGAAGGCCATCGTCATGATCGGCGAGATCGGCGGCGACGCCGAGGAGCGCGCGGCGGAGTACATCAAGGCGCACGTCACGAAGCCCGTCGTCGGCTACGTCGCGGGCTTCACCGCCCCGGAGGGCAAGACGATGGGCCACGCCGGCGCCATCGTCTCCGGCTCCGCCGGCACGGCGCAGGCCAAGAAGGAGGCCCTCGAGGCCGCCGGAGTCAAGGTCGGCAAGACGCCGTCCGAGACGGCCGCGCTCATGCGGGAGATCATCGAGGCGCTCTGACGCCTATTGTCGTGAAGGGGCCGGATGCCGTGCATCCGGCCCCTTCTGCGTGCCGCGGGGCGTGAGCCTGCGCGCGGGGGCGTTGGGTGCTGGTGCTGGGCGCCGGGCGCTGGGCGCTGGGCGCGGGGTGGCGCATTGGTTCATCCGCGCCGAATAGCGGGTCCTGGGGCCTCGCACCCACCCGTTGGCGCGGGCGAATCGCGGCGCGCTGGTTCATCCGCGCCGAATGGCGGGTCGTAGGGCCGCGCACCCGCACTTTGGCGCGGGTGAATGGATGCTGCGGCGTGGGCCCCGTTGCGGGCCCGGCCGCATCTCGCTCCAGCGAGGCCGCGCTGAGCGCGCGCTGATTCGTCCGCGCCGAATGGTGGGTCGTAGGGCCTGGCACCCGCACTTTGGCGCGAATGAATCGAGACGCGCTGATTCGTCCGCGCTGAATGGTGGGTCGTGGGGCGTCGCACCCGCAGTTCGGCGCGGGTGAACGGCACGTCAGCGCGCACGAATGGATGCGGGGAGTCGCGCGGGCGAGGGGTACCAGTGGCACCTGCCCGCCCGAACACGGGAGGCGGCACCCCGATGCCTGCCCGCCCGAACACAGGAGGCCGCACCCCGATGCCTGCCCGCCCGAACGCCGGAGGCCGCACCCGACGGGGTGCGGCCTCCTTGCGTTGCCCGGCCTCGGGCCGCGCGGGGTCAGGCGCCCAGGAGCGCCTCGATGGGGCCGCGGGCGAAGTAGATCACGAACCCGCCGGCGACGACCCAGAGCAGGGGGCTGATGGTCTTCGCGCGGCCGGACAGCGCGTGCACGAGGACCCAGCTGACGAAGCCCGCCCCGATGCCGTTGGCGATCGAGTAGGTCAGCGGCATGACGCTCACGGTGAGGAAGACCGGCAGGAGCACGCGGAAGTCGCCGAGGTCGATGCTCTTGACCTGCGCCATCATCATCGCGCCGACCGTGACCAGGGCCGCGGCGGCGACCTCGGTCGGGACGATCGAGGTCAGCGGCGTGAAGAACATGGCGAGGAGGAACAGGATGCCGGTGACGATGTTCGCGAAGCCCGTGCGGGCGCCCTCGCCGATGCCCGAGCCGGATTCGACGAACACGGTGGCGGACGACGACGAGGTCGCGCCGCCGACGACGGCGCCGACGCCCTCGACGATCAGCGCGGACTTGATGCGCGGGAAGTCGCCCTTCGCGTCGGCGAGCTCGGCCTCCTTGGCGAGACCGGTCATCGTACCCATCGCGTCGAAGAAGTTCGAGAACACCAGGGTGAAGACGAGCATGACGAGCGTGACGATGCTCACCTTGCCGAGGTCGAACCCGAAGTCCACGGCGCCGAGCAGGCTGAGGTCGGGGATCGCCACGGGGGAGCCGTCCAGCGCGGGGATCGTCAGGCCCCACCCGCCGGGGTTGTCCTGCGCGGAGCCGAGGTGCCAGATCGCCTCGATGACGATCGACAGCAGCGTGCCGACGACGATGCCGATGAGCATGCCGCCCTTGACCCGACGGGCGACGAGGATGCCGGTGAGCAGCAGCGTGACGATGAACATGAGCGTCGGCACCGATGCCACGGAGCCGCCGACACCCAGACCGACCGGAGGCGAGGACTCGCCCGTCGCGGTGACGAAGCCGGAGTTGACGAAGCCGATGAAGGCGATGAAGAAGCCGATCGCGACCGTGATGGCGAGCTTGAGCTGCACCGGAACGGCGTCGAAGATCATCTTCCGGAGCCCGGTGGCGGCCAGCAGCACGATGATGAGGCCGTTGATGACGACGAGCGCCATCGCCTCGGGCCAGGTCACCTCGCCGATGACGCTGAACGCGAGGAAGGCGTTGATCCCGAGCCCCGCCGCGAAGGCGAACGGCAGCCGCGTCACGATGCCGAACAGGATCGTCATGACACCGGCGGTCAGGGCCGTGGCGGCGCCGACGGCGGCGAAGTCGAGGGAGTTCCCGGCGATGTCGGGCTTGCCGGAGAGGATGATCGGGTTCAGGACGACGATGTAGGCCATCGTCACGAACGTGACGAGGCCGCCGCGGATCTCGCCGCCGATGGTCGACCCGCGCCGGGTGATCTCGAAGAAGCGGTCGAGGGCGCCCGTGGGAGCGGGGCCCGAGGCGGGCGATTTCCGGGTGGTGGTGCTGGAGCTCATGACATCGAAGGTATCGACTTCCGCGGCCCTCCCGCGCCACCGGCCCGCCGTATGACGACGCGCCACCGTGACCGATGGCCGCGCTTCGGGCGCGCCCGCCCCGGCGCAGGGCCGCGCGCTGGGTAGGGTCGAAGCCGCATGAACCGTCTCCTCGTCGCCGTCCTGGCCGCCTTCGACGCCGTGATCGCCGTCGCGGTCGGCGTCGCGGCGACCCTCGCTCCGCTGACCCTGCTGTGGGTGTTCGGGTTCTCGGCGGCGCCGCAGTGGGGAGCCCTCTGGCCCGTCGCGGTCCGTGTCTGGCAGCTCGGCCATTTCGTCCCGGTCGACCTCACGCTCCCCGAGGAGTACCTGACGGTCGCCGGGCTCCCCGATGCCGCGGCCTCGTTCACGCTGTCGCTCGCGCCGCTCGCGTTCGCCGTCTTCACCGCCGTGTTCGCGGCTCGCTCGGGATCGCGCGCCGCTCACGCGGGCGCCTGGCTCATCGGCGTCCTCGCCGGCACGGCCGCCGTCGCGGCACTCGCGACGGGTCTCGCGCTCACCGCCACCCTCGACGCCGCCCCGGTCGACACGGGAGTCGCCGTCCTCCTCCCGGTGCTGGTCTTCGCCGTCCCCGCCCTCCTCGGCGCGCTCGTGCGCGCGTGGCGCGAAGGCGACGGAGGGCTCGTCGACGCCGTGCGGGAGCGGTTCGCGCACAGCGCGTGGGCCGCGGAGCTCCCCGCCGCGGTCGCGCGCGGCACCGTCGTCGCCGTGCTCGGGCTCATCGGCATCGGGGCGCTGCTCGTCGCGGTCTCGCTCGCGGCCCGTGGGGGAGAGGTCATCGCGCTGTTCGAAGCCGCGCACGTCGACCTCATCGGCGCGATCGTCCTCGCGCTCGGGCAGCTCGCCTACCTTCCGACGATGATCATCTGGGCCGCATCCTTCGCCGCCGGCCCGGGCTTCGCCGTCGGTGCCGGCACGGCTGTCTCGCCGGCCGCGACGAGCCTCGGTGTCGTCCCCGGCATCCCCGTGCTCGGTGCCCTCCCGGAGAGCACGTCGAGTTGGATGCTGCTGCTCGCCCTCACCGTCATCGGCGTCGGCGCCCTCGCCGGCGGGGCCGCGCGCGGCCGACTGCGCGCCGATCCGGAGGCCGTCGAACCGCTCGTGCCCCGCATCGCCGCGCTCGTCGTCGTCGCGGTGCTGGGGGCCGCGGCCGCCGCGCTCCTGGCGGTCACGGCATCCGGATCGATCGGACCCGGTCGTCTCGCGGAGGTCGGGCCCGCACCCGGGCCGTTCGCCCTCGCGGTCGGGGTGGAGCTCGCGATCGGCGCGGCGATCATGCTGCTGTCGCCGCGCCACCGGCACCCGGAGTACGACTACCCGGCGGAGGACCCGCGCGACCCGTCCGGCTGGCGGACGCCCGAACGTCCCGCGTGGTCCCCGGTAGACTGACCGGATGCTCTCGGTCGCCGTGCTCATCTCGGGTGCCGGCTCCAATCTGCGGGCCCTCCTGGCAGCCACCGGCGACCCCGACTTCCCCGCCCGCGTCATCGTCGTGGGCGCCGATCGGCAGGCGGACGGCTTCGCACACGCCGAGCAGTTCGGCATCCCGACGATCATGGTCCCGTTCCGGGAGTTCGAGACCCGCGAGCACTGGGGCGAGGAGCTGCAGCGTCAGTTGGAGGTCTGGAACCCCGACCTCGTCGTCCTGAGCGGCCTCATGCGGCTGCTGCCCCCCGCGGTCGTCGACGCCTGGGCGCCGCACCTCATCAACACCCACCCGGCGTACCTGCCGGAGTTCCCCGGCGCACACGGCGTCCGCGACGCGCTCGCCTCCGGCGCGGCCCAGACCGGTGCGAGCGTCATCGTCGTCGACAACGGCATCGACACCGGGCCGATCCTCGCGCAGGAGCGCGTGCCGATCCTGCCCGACGACACCGAGCACAGCTTGCACGAGCGCATCAAGCCCGTCGAGCGACGTCTGCTCATCGACGTCGTCCGCCGCATCGCCGTCGGCGACCTCGACCTCACCACGTACGACCACCACTGAACCCCAGGAGCTCCCACCATGGCCGGCCCGACCATCGACCCCTCCCTGTACCGTTCGCGCGACGTCGTCCCCGTCCGCCGTGCCCTCATCTCGGTGAGCGACAAGAGCGAGCTCCTCGCGCTCGGCCAGGCCCTCGCCGGCGCCGGCGTCGAGATCGTCTCCACCGGCGGCTCCGCCGCGCTGCTGCGCGAAGCCGGCCTCACCGTCAAGGACGTCGCGGAGATCACCGGCTTCCCGGAGTCGCTCGGCGGGCGCGTGAAGACCCTGCACCCGCACGTGCACGCGGGCCTCCTCGCCGACCTCCGCCTCGAGGACCACGAAGACCAGCTGTCCGAGCTCGGCATCCTCCCGTTCGAGCTCGTCGTGGTGAACCTGTACCCGTTCGTCGAGACCGTCGCCTCGGGCGCCGAGGGCGACGCCGTCGTCGAGCAGATCGACATCGGCGGCCCCGCCATGGTGCGCGCCTCGGCGAAGAACTACGCCAACGTCGCCGTCGTCGTGTCCCCGGAGTCCTACCCCGCGATCATCGAGGCCGTCGGGCAGGGCGGCACGACCCTCGCGCAGCGCAGGGAGCTCGCCGCCCGCGCCTTCGCGCACACCGCCGCCTACGACCGCGCCGTCGCGACCTGGTTCGCCGACGAGACGCTGGCCGAGGAGGGCGCCCTGCCGCAGCACCTCACCATCAAGGCCGAGCGCCTCTCGACGCTCCGCTACGGCGAGAACGCGCACCAGCGGGCCGCCATCTACACGCGCACCGGCGGCCACGGGATCGCGCAGGCGACGCAGCTGCAGGGCAAGGAGATGTCCTACAACAACTACGTCGACGCGGATGCCGCGCTGCGCGCCGCGTTCGACCTCGTGCTCCCGGCCGTCGCGATCATCAAGCACGCCAACCCCTGCGGCATCGCCGTGACGGCACCCAACGCGCTCGACCCCATCGCCTCCGCGCACCTGCGCGCCCACGAGTGCGACCCCGTGTCCGCCTTCGGCGGCGTCATCGCCGCGAACCGCACCGTGACGCTGAAGATGGCCGAGAACCTCCGCGACATCTTCACCGAGGTCATCGTCGCGCCCGACTTCGAGCCGGAGGCGCTCGAGCTGTTCAAGCTCAAGAAGAACCTCCGCGTCCTGCAGCTCCCCGCCGACTGGCGGCAGGAGCCGATGGACGTGCGTCTCGTCTCCGGCGGTCTTCTCCTGCAGGATGCGGACCGGTTCCCGGACGAGATCGGCGCCACCGCGAAGGACTGGCAGCTCGTGACCGGCGAGCGGCCGAGCGACGAGGAGATGACGAGCCTCATCTTCGCGTGGAAGGCGTGCCGCGCTGTGAAGAGCAACGCGATCGTCCTCGCGAAGAACTCCGCCACCGTCGGGATCGGCATGGGCCAGGTGAACCGCGTCGACTCGTGCCGCCTGGCCGTCGAGCGCGCCGGTGACCGTGCCGCCGGCTCGGTGGCGGCATCCGACGCCTTCTTCCCCTTCGCCGACGGCCCGCAGGTGCTGCTCGACGCGGGTGTCACCGCCATCGTCCAGCCGGGCGGGTCGGTGCGGGACCAGGAGGTCATCGACGCGGCCCGCGAGGCGAACGTCACGATGTTCTTCACGGGCGAGCGGCACTTCTTCCACTGATCCGCCGCCCGCGCCGGCGTGGGGGATGCCGCACCGCCAGGTAGGGTCGATCCGCAGCGCCCGCGAGGAGGAACGGTGATCTGGGAGATCCAGGACGAGACCCGCAAGGTCGAAGGTCTCGACGAGCACGGCCGTGCGCGCCCCGACTACGCGGCCTCGCTCGGCCTCCTGCCCGCCCCGTTCGGCCGGCGCGCCGCCGCAACGCTCGTCGAGGTGCTCGTCGTCCTGGTGCTGCAGCTGCCGCTCCTGCTGGCAGTCCTCCCCGCCGCGATCGAGCTGACACGGGCGAGCGACCCGCAGGCGGCGCTCGCCGCGCGCGGCGACCTCGTGCTGCTCATCGTGTGTGCGGCGGTGTCGTACGCCCTGACGGCGGCCTTCCTCATCACGCAGCTCGTCCTGCACGGCCGCCGCGGCGTCACGCTCGGCAAGGCCCTGCTCGGCATCCGCTCGGTGAACGTGCGCACGCTCGAGCGACCCGGCTTCTGGCGCGGAGCGGTGCTGCGCTACCTCGTGCTGTGGGGCAGCTTCCTGCTGCCCCTCCTCGGGCCCCTCCTCGTCGTGCTCCTCTCGCCGCTGTTCGACCCCGAGCGCCGCGGGCGCGGATGGCCCGACCTGGCCGCGGCGACATGGTTCGTCGACATCCGGCGCGGCCTGAACCCGTACGACGCGAAGCGCATGCGGATCGCCCGCAAGACCGTCGCATCGGACCTCGCGGACGAGCGCAGCGAGCTCCCCTCGCTCGCCACCCCGGCGGGGGAGCGGCGACCCGAGGTGTACATCCCGGTCGCCCGCAGCAGCGGCGGCGTGCTCGGCGCGACGCGCGTGGACAGCGCGGCCGTCCCCGCACCGACCGCGGCGCCGGCGCCGGCCGCAGGACCGCCTGCTCCGGCTTCGACTCCTGCTCCTGCTCCTGCTCCGACTCCGGCGCCCATCCCGCCCGTCGCGCCCCCCGCCGCGTCTCCGGCCGCGGTCCCGGAGCCCGCCGGCGCGCCCCGCCCGCCGGCATCCCCCGGTACGTGGGCGCCCCCTGCACTGCTCCCCGACGCGGCGGCGCCCGCGACGATCACGCTCGTCCTGGACACGGGAGACGCCGTCGAGGTCGCGGGCGCCGGTGTGCTCCTCGGCCGGGCACCGGCGGCGGACGACGGCCTCGTCCCGACGCCCGTGCTCGACCGCACGATGAGCGTCTCCAAGACGCACCTCGCCGTGCGGCGGGACGGGGAGGCGCTCTTCGTGGAAGACCGCGGATCGACCAACGGCAGCGCGCTCGTGCGCGGCGGCGCCGAGCGCGAGCTCACCCCCGGCGAGCGCGTGCCGGTGCACGACGGCGATACGATCCGATTCGGAGATCGTTTCGCCGAGGTCAGGATCGCCCGAGGCTGAGAGCCGGATGAGGACACCCCCATGAGACTCAAACTGACCCTGCAGCGCCGCGACGCCCAGCGCACCGACATCGTCGTCACCTCGGACACGACGGCGACCGTGCAGGATGTCGCGCGGCGCATCGTGGAGGCCGACCCGACCCGGGAGATCATCGCCGCACCGGACGACGTCCTGACCTTGAGCGTCGCCCCGCCCACGTCGTCGGACACGACGATGCTCGATCCGGACATGCTCATCAGCGACGCCCCGGTCGGGTCCGGGTTCGTCGCCACGATCGTCAACCTCGGCGCCGGCTACGTCGCCTCCCGCGGCACCGGAGCTCCGCCCGCCGCGATCCTGCACGCCGTCCGCGGACCGCTCGCCGGCCATGAGTTCCCGCTGCCCCGCGGTCACTTCACGATCGGCCGGGCACCCGAGAACGACATCGTCCTCGACGACGCGCTCATCTCCAAGCGGCACGCCCGCATCGAGGTGGGAGCCGCCGTCGACCTCGTCGACCTGAACTCCGCCAACGGCATCGTCGTGGACGGCGGCCTCGTGCAGCGGCTCCGCGTCATCCCGGGGCAGCGCTTCGTCCTCGGCGACACCGAGCTCGTCGTGAGCATGGTGCAGGACTTCGCGCCCGTCGAGCAGGATCCCGTCCTCGAACGCGGCGGCACGCTGCTGTTCAATCGCAGCCCCCGCGTCGAGCCCCGGTACGTCGGGCAGGAGCTCTCCGAGCCGCGGATGCCGAAGGAGCCGATGTCGCGGCTCTTCCCCTGGCCGATGCTCATCGCGCCGATCATCCTCGGCATCGCGATGTACTCGATCTTCAACCAGCCGCGCGCCCTGCTGATCATCTTCATGACGCCGATGATGATGCTCGGCAACTTCGTGTCGCAGCGCACGCAGATCGGCCAGCGGGTCAAGAAGGAGGTCGAGGTCTTCGAGCGCACCTTCGAGGAGCTCGAGGAGACCCTGTACCGGGAGCGGCCGCGGGAGCGCGAGGTGCGCAACGCCGAGGTCCCGCCCGTCGCCGTGGTGTTCGAGGAGGCCATGCGCCTCGGGCCCATGCTGTGGACCCGCCGGCCCGAGCACTGGAACTTCCTGGCCGTACGGCTCGGCACGTGCGAGGCACCCTCGCGCACCACGATCAAGCGCGCCGACAACCCGGACGCGCTGCAGGAGTACGTCGAACGGGTCGAGCGGCTCCGCGACCGCTATCGGATGCTCGACGGGGTGCCGGTGCTCGAGTCGCTGCAGAGCGTCGGCGTGCTGGGCGTGGCGGGCCCCACCCGCGAGGCCGCGGACGCTCTCCGGGGTCTGTGCGTGCAGCTGTTCGGCCTGCACTCGCCGAACGAGCTCGTCGCCGTCGCCCTCACCGAGCCGGAGTGGGCGCAGCAGCTGGAATGGCTGAAATGGCTGCCGCACACCTCGAGCGAGCGGAGCCCGTTCCGCGACATGCCGCTGTCCGATTCCGCCTCCACGGGCGCCGCCCTGCTGTCCGGGCTCGAGGAGCTCGTGATGCGGCGCTCGAAGTCCCCGGCATCCCCGCGCCTGCCCTTCGACGACGAGTGGGACCCGATGCGGTACGGCACCGATGTGCGCCGCGCGGCGGAGGAGGCGACCTTCCCGGGGCAGACCGCCGTCCTCGTCATCGTCACCGCCGACGCGCCCGTCGACCGGGCGCGCCTGACCCAGGTGCTCGAGCGCGGCGCCGACGTCGGGGTGTACGGCCTGTTCGTCGCCCCCGTCGTCGACGCTCTGCCGGCTGTCTGCCGCAGCTTCCTCGACGTCTCGGCCGGACTCGACCGCGCCCGCGCCGGGACGGTGCGCAGCGGTGTGGACTACCCGGAGACCGCCGTCGAAGGCGTCTCCAACGAGCTCATGACGGTGCTCGCCAAACGCCTCGCGCCCGTCGCCGACTCGAGCACCGTGATCGAGGACTCCTCCGACATCCCGAACTCCGTCATGTTCCTCTCCCTCGTCGGCCCCGAGATGGCCGAGGACCCGTCCGCGGTCATCGAGCGCTGGCGGGAGAACAACACGATCCTGGACCGCTCCGGGGCGACCCTCCCGCGGCTGAAGAAGGCGGGCAACCTGCGCGCCATCGTCGGGCAGGGGCCATCGGATGCCATGACGCTCGACCTGCGCGGGCAGGGGCCGCACGCCCTCGTCGGCGGTACGACGGGCGCCGGGAAGTCGGAGTTCCTGCAGGCCTGGGTGCTCGGGATGGCCGCCGCGCACAGCCCCGACCGGGTCACGTTCCTCTTCGTCGACTACAAGGGCGGTTCCGCGTTCGCGGACTGCGTCGACCTGCCGCACACGGTGGGCCTCGTCACGGACCTGAGCCCGCACCTCGTCCGACGCGCCCTGACGAGCCTGCGCGCCGAGCTGCACCACCGCGAGCACCTCTTCAACCGCAAGAAGGCCAAGGACCTCCTCGAGCTGGAAAAGCGCCGCGACCCGGAGACCCCGCCCGCGCTCGTGCTCGTGATCGACGAGTTCGCCGCGCTCGCCGGCGAGGTCCCGGAGTTCGTCGACGGCGTCGTCGACATCGCGCAGCGGGGTCGCTCGCTCGGCATCCACCTCATCATGGCCACCCAGCGCCCCGCCGGCGTCATCAAGGACAACCTGCGCGCCAACACGAACCTGCGCGTCGCCCTGCGCATGGCGGACGAGTCCGATTCGAAGGATGTCGTGGACGACCCGGTGGCCGCCCGCTTCGACCCCGGCATCCCGGGTCGCGGCATCGCGAAGACCGGACCGGGACGGCTCGTGTCGTTTCAGTCCGCGTACGCCGGCGGGTGGAGCTCGGACGAGAAGCCCGTCGCCGACGTGAGCGTCGCCGAGCTGCGGTTCGGCTCGATCCAGCGGTGGGAGCTCGAGGACCAGGGCGAGTCCGAGTCGCACGACGTCGACCCCGGACCCAACGACCAGAAGCGCATCGTCGCGACGCTCGTCGCGGCGGCGACGCAGGCGCGGATCCCGGCCCCGCGCCGTCCCTGGCTCGACGACCTCGAGTCCACCGTCGACCTCCGCCAGCTGCCGGCCGGCCGCTCGGGCTCGATCCTCCTCGGCAAGCGCGACGTCCCGGAACGCCAGCTGCAGGAGCCGGTCTACTTCGAACCCGACCGTGACGGGTCTCTGCTCGTCTACGGCACGAGCGGGTCGGGCAAGTCGACCGTGCTGCGCACCGTGGCGCTCGCCGCCGCGATGGGCCGCCGCCCGGAGAACGTCGCCGTGTACGGCCTGGACTTCGGCTCCGGGTCGCTGAAGAGCCTGGAGGTGCTCCCGCACGTCGGCTCCGTCATCCCGGGCGACGACGCCGAGCGCGTGCAGCGCATCATGCGCTCCCTCGGCGCCATCCTCGACGACCGCGGCAAGCGGTTCAGCGCCGCGAACGCGTCGAGCGTCGCGGAGTACCGGGAGCTCACCGGTCGCGACGAGTCCCGCATCGTCCTGCTGCTGGACGGGCTGCCGCAGTTCCGCGCGGAATGGGAGTCCACGACCGCACGGATGCCGTTCTACCAGGCGTTCATGAGGATCCTCGGCGAAGGGCGCCCGCTCGGCGTGCACGTCGTCGCGACCGCCGACCGCTCGGGCTCCGTGCCGACCGCGGTGAGCTCCAACGTGTCGCGCCGCGTCGTCCTTCGCCTCTCCGACGAGAACGCGTATGCGCTGCTGAACGCACCGAAGGACGTCCTCGACGAGCGCTCCGCGCCGGGACGCGCGATCGTGGACGGGTTCGAGACGCAGATCGCCGTGCTCGGCGGGACGCCCAACGTCGCCGAGCAGACCAAGCTCATGACCCAGTGGGCCGACGAGCTGCGCGCCCGGGGCGTGCGGGAAGTGCCGGAGATCGGCTCCCTGCCCACCCGCCTGTCCCTGGCCGACCTCCCCGACCGGATCGGGGAGAACCCCGTCCTCGGCGTCGCGGAGGACACCCTCGAGGCGCGGGACTTCGATCCCGTCGGCACGTTCGTCGTCGCCGGTCCGCCCTCCTCGGGCAAGACCAATGCGATGAAGGCGCTCATCACCTCGATGACGCGGCTCGACCCGGCGGTGAAGCTGTTCCACTTCGGTGGGCGGCGCGCCCAGCTGAAGGACTTCGCCCCGTGGATGCGCAGCGCCGTCACACCCGACGATGCGAAGGAGCTGGCGACGGAGCTCGCCGAGCTCGTCGCGGACGAGACGATCGGCACACGGCTCCTCATCGTCATCGAGGACGTCCCGCAGTTCGCCGATTCGCCCGCCGAGCGGCCGCTGAAGGCCCTGTTCCAGGCGGTCAACCGCAGCGAGCACCTGCTGATCGGCGACGCCGACGTCAGCCAGGTCACGAGCGGCTTCGGCCTGGTCGGAGACTTCAAGGGCGGACGCAAGGGCATCGTGCTGCGCGCCGACGCGTTCGACGGCGACGCCATCTTCAAGGTGCCGTTCCCCAAGGTCAAGCGCTCGGACTTCCCCGAGGGCCGCGGCATCTTCGTGCAGGCCGGACGCGCCGTCACGGTGCAGATGCCCCTCGTCGAGACGGCGTCCGTCGCGATCGCGGCGCCCGCCGACGCGTGACCCC
>NZ_BKAH01000025.1 GCF_007992455.1 Microbacterium saccharophilum
ATCCCCGAGGTCTTCTACGAGCGTGTCGCGCTGGTCGTTCTCGTCTGGTGGCTGGCCGTGCCGCTTCCGTTGTGGTGGTGGGGTGAGTCGGTCGGGATGGACATCCGTTACCTCGGATGGGTGAATCTCCAGGTGGGGATCGGTGCCCTCGCCGTGTTCCTGCTGCTGCTCGCGGCGCAGCGCGCGGACACCGGCTTCGGACCGTCTCGCGACCCCCGACGCGACAATCTGCCCCTGGTGCTACTTGCCGTCTTCCTCGTGCTCGCGTCGGTTGCATCGGTCGTCAGCCCGACAGAGTCCACCTGGACCGGTGACGGGTACCGGCGCGAGTCGATCCTGACCTACGTCAGCTATGTGGGCTTCTTCTTCCTGGCCAGCCAGGTGCTCACGCCCGCCCGTCGGAGATTCCTGCTCTCACTCGTGCTGGGGCTGGTGACCGTGACCTGCATCGTGACACTGGTCTCGGCCGTGGGGGCCGGATGGGGTAGCGGCGGTTGGTCGGCCCTGGAGCGGCCGACGGCGTACTTCCACCAGTTCAACCACTACGGGTATCTGCTCGCCGTCGGGGGCGCCCTCGCGGCATCTGGAGCGCTCACGGCGGTCCGCCGCGCGGCGCGGTGGGCGTTGCTGCCGGTATTCGGGGTGATCCTGCTCACGCTCATGCTGAACGACACTCTCGGCGCGTACGTCGCGTTGGGGGCCGGCTGTCTCGTCGTCGTGGTGTGGCTGGCCGTGATCCGCCGGCTGCACGTGAGGTGGGCGCTCGCGCTCGTGGCCGTCGCCGCTGTCGTTCATGTGATCGCGGAAGCAGCGGGCATCGGGACCCTCGTCGAGCTCGGCTCACTCGGCGACGATGCACGAGCCGTCTCCGCAGGAGCAGCGGACGCCGCCTCCGCGGGCACGGGACGCTGGGGTCTCTGGGTCACGACGCTCGAGCAGATCGCGCGGAGTCCATGGATCGGGCACGGGATCGAGGGCATCGCCGATCTCCTCCCCGTCGGCTTCGGCCGCCCGCACAACGAGTACCTGCAGTACGCGGTCTTCTTCGGGATCCCCGCACTGCTCGCCTACCTCGCCGCGGTGCTCACGGTTCTCCTGCGCGTCGCGCGGCGGCGGGACGCCGTCGACAGCGTGACCGTGTGCGCCGCCGCGGCGGCAGTCACCTATCTGGTCTCCGCCTGCTTCGGAAACACGATGTACTACACCGCGCCGCTGCTGTTCCTGCTGCTCGGTGTGGCGTGGGGCGGAGTGCGGCTGAAGGGCCAGGCCGTCGGTCATCACCGGAGCCTCGGCCACGGGAGACGAAACAGTATCCGTCCCGCATACGCTGAATCCATGATCCACAACCCCCTCGGCCGTACCGGTCGCAACGTCTCCGTCATCGGCCTCGGCACCTGGCAGCTCGGCGCCGACTGGGGCGACGTATCCGAGGACGACGCCCGCGAGGTGATCCGCACCTCGCTCGACGCCGGTGTCACCCTCATCGACACCGCGGATGTGTACGGCGACGGGCGCAGCGAGGCCATCATCGGCGCGGTGCTCGCCGAACGCCCCGACCACGGCGTCACCGTCGCGACGAAGATGGGCCGCCGCATGGCCCAGGAGCCGGAGAACTACACGCCGGCGAACTTCCGCGCCTGGACCGACCGTTCGCGTCGCAGCCTCCGCACGGACACCCTCGACCTCGTGCAGCTGCACTGCCCGCCGACCGCCGTCATCGAGTCGGATGCCACGTACGACGCCCTCGATGCGCTCGTCGCCGACGGCACCATCGCCGCATACGGCGTCTCGGTCGAGACGTGCGCGCAGGCGCTCGCCGTCATCGCGCGGCCGAACGTCACCAACATCCAGATCATCCTGAACCCGTTCCGGCTGAAGCCCCTCGACGAGGTGCTGCCCGCCGCCGAACGGGCCGGCGTCGCGGTGTTCGCGCGCGTGCCGCTCGCCTCCGGGCTCCTGTCCGGCAAGTACACCGCCGCGACGACCTTCGCGGCCGACGACCACCGTTCCTATAACCGGCACGGCGAGGCGTTCGACAAGGGTGAGACCTTCTCCGGCGTCGATTACGAGGTCGGTCTGCGCGCCGTCGCGGAGCTCTCCGCCGCCGTGCCGATGGGTCTCACCCTGCCCGCCGCCGCGCTCGCCTGGGTCGCGTCGCGTCCCGGCGTGACGAGCGTCATCCCCGGGGCGCGCAGCGTCACGCAGGCGCAGAAGAACGCCGTCGCCGGGGAGCTCGTCGGCCAGGCCGACCTGACCGTGTTCGAGGATGTCGTCGTCGACGTCTACGACCGGCTGCTGCGGGCGGACATCCACCCGCAGTGGTGAGGGCTTTCTAGCGCGGGGTCCGCTCCGCATAGACAGCCCGTTCGAACGCGGCCGCCCCGTCCGCAGCGGCTGGGTCGTAGAACGGCAGCAGCTGCGTCGCCCAGACGCCCGCGATGCCGGATGCACGGTCGATCCAGTAGTGGGTGTTGCCGAGTCCCGCCCACGACACCGAGCCGTCGCGACGGCCGCCCGGCACATCCTCCTCGTTCACGAGGAACGAGTACCCCCACGACGTCCGGATGCCGGGCAGGAACTCGACCTCCCGGGTGAGTGCGGGGATCGCGGCCTGCAGGGGAGTGACCGTCACGCCCGGCTCGCCGCGCATGGCCCAGTCGATCGTCTCGGGGCGGAGCACCTGGCCGCCGGGGGCGGAGCCGTCGCCCAGCCAGACGCGGAGCAGCGCGAGGAGGTCGGGGACGGTGGAGAAGAGGCCCTGCCCGCCCATGTCGAGCTCAGGCGTTGCCGGTGGTGAGAAGGCGGTCGGGGCGATGACGCCGTCGCGTCCGCGGCGGTGCGGCGTCGCCAGACGGGCTCGCATGCCCTCCGGCACATCGAACGACGTGGACGTCATGCCGCACGGCGCATAGATCCGTTCCCGGAACACCTCTTCGAGGCGCCGTCCGCGCAGGGCGGCGACGATCAGGCCCAGCCAGTCGATCGACATCCCGTACGTCCACCGCTCGCCGGGGTCGTGCAGGAGGGGCGTGGACAGGGTGTCGCGGAGCGGCGTCGCCGACGGGCGTTGCGCCCGCGAGCGTGCGATGAGCGCGCAGCGCGCGTCGAACATGTCATAGCCGATGCCGGCGGTGTGGAGCAGCAGCATCCGCGGGGTGATCTCGCGCGCCGGCGGTCGCGTGATCATCGTGCCGTCGTCGTCGAGGCTGACCAGCACCTCGAGGTCGCCAATCTCCGGAAGGTAGGTGCGCGCGGGTGCGTCGAGATCGAGGAGGCCTTCCTCGACGCACTGCAGCGCCGCCGTCGTGGTGAAGAGCTTCGTGACCGAGTACAGCGCGAAGACCGTGTCCTCCGTGGCCGGCGTGCTCGTCGCGGGGGAGCGGATGCCGGCGGCGCGCAGGAAGGTGGTCGCCGTCGGTGAGGTGGTTCCGGCGATGACGAACGGGATGCCGGCGCCGATCGCCGCGTTGAGGGCCTCGTCGAGGGCGTCGTCCCGGGGATTCGCCATGCCGCTCCTTCGCCTCATGTCTGATCCGAGGGTAGGACGTCGTGGCTACCCTGGCGGAATGATCCTGGAGTTCGACGGCGAGGTCTTCCGGTGGGATGCCCGCACGGAGTCGTGGTTCTTCGCGGCGCTGCCCGAAGACCTCAGTGCCGAGATCCGCGAGATCCCGCGTCCCGCCCGTGGCTTCGGGTCGGTCCGGGTGGCGGTGACGATCGGAGGCACGTCGTGGCGGACCTCGATCTTCCCGGATGGCGGGCGCGGTGCGTACGTGCTGCCGCTGAAGCGATCCGTGCGCGAGGCGGAGGGGATCGGCGACGGCGACGTCGTACGAGTGCGGGTCGACGTGCTGGACGCATAGGGGCGCGAAACACAGAAGTAACAATTTTCCCAAACTCCCCATTGACAACAAGATGAGAGAACTCTCATGATGGGGACCGGAGAGGGAGATCGTCCTCGCGGCGGGCATTCCCAAACCAGGCTCTGCATATCCCACGGTTCACCCGAGCCGTGTGATCCCCCCGAAGAGCGACGATTCCCCCCGGATCGCAGACTTCGGCGTGCGCACCAAGGAGCCGGTCCTGTTCAATCCCCCCCAACTGGAGGCACGCACATGCGCACCATCCGTAACTACGTCCAGGCTGAGAAGGCCCGCCGCGAGGAATCTGGCGACGAGAGCGGCTTCTCACTCATCGAACTCATCGTGGTCGTCGTGATCCTCGGCATCCTCGCCGCGGTGGCGATCCCGATCTTCGCTGGTCTGCAGGATAACGCCAAGAACCAGTCACTCAAGGCGATCGCGGGCAACGCGGCGTCCGCGGTCGCAGCCAACCTCGCGACCGCAACACCGTCCGTCACCGCCGGCGGCGGTGCGGCCGTTCCCACGAGCGTTTACAACGCAACCGGCGCGACCGTTGCGCTGACCAAGCCGACGACGGGTGCACCCACGCTCTCAAACTTCTGCGTGACGGCTACAGCTACTACAGGCGGCGACCTGGCAGGCGCCACCGCCGCCACCTCTGGCCCCGCCTGCTGATTCCGCGCTCCACCGTTCAGGCCGGCCCGACCCGACGGGCCGGCCTGAACGTCTCCCCTTCAGCATGAACTCTCACACCCCCTCGGAGGTGTTCCAGCGTGATGCGCTCGGACGAAGGATTCAGCCTGGTCGAGGTACTCATGTCGATGTTCCTCCTCGGGCTCATGGCGCTCGCCGTGCTTCCCCTTGCCATCGGCGCGACGCGCACCAGCGTGGTGAACCGAGATGTCGTCGCCGCGACAGCGTTTGCCGAGTCGCGCATCGCATTGCTGCGCGACACGTATCGAATCGATGCAACTGCTTCGACCTGTGCAGGCCTGCCCGCCACGGCCTCGATATCGGCCGCTACGGCAGGCGCTGGTGCGGCGGCCGTGGGCATGACTGCGACCACAACTGCCGTCTGTCCGACTGGGAGTGTGGTCAAGCCCGTTTCAGTACCTGTCCTCGTGACCGTCACCGATGCCTCGGGCGCGGCCATCGTGAGCGTGCCAACGATCGTGCGGGTGGCCATGCCATGAGACTTCGCGATGATACTGGGGTCACCCTCGTTGAACTTATCGTCGCGGTCGTGATCGGGGGTCTGTTCGCAGGGATGTTGGTTGTCATGTTCACCAACGGTTGGATGGCGCAGCAACGCACCACATCTCGCGACCTGGCTACTGGGTCAACGAACACCGCGAGCACGTTGCTGGCATCGTCCATCCGGAACGCATCGACTGTGGCAGTCGACGCGACCGGGATGCGCCTCGATGCAAAGGTCGTTCGCGCCGACGGGGTCCCGGAGTGCCGGGCGTGGCGAATCGACTCGGGAAAGCTGCTGTATGGCAGGTCGATCGCTGGCGCAGTCACCGCAACTGACCTGAAACCGATCCTCACTGGTGCAACCGGTAGCCTGACCGGCTTGAGAGCATTCTCATTGCGAAATTCGCGGAGCGTGGAAGTCGGGATCCAGTTCACGGTTGGTGACGCGGCTTCCGGGGAGCGGGTCGACATTCGATCAGTCCTGACGGCTCAGGCCGAGATCAGCGGAGGACCAACATGCTGAGACGCGCCACTCGTACTCCACTTGACGACCAGGGGTCTAGCTTGGTCGGGGTCTTGATTGTGATGTCGGTTCTCACGATCCTCGGACTTGTCGTCGCATCCATTGTGACGGCGACGACGGGGGTCGTCGTTTCGAGTCGAAGTTCTGCTCAGTCTCGTGCCGCTGCTGACGCTGGTATAGCCGACCTAGCCAGCAGTGCGCAGCGCGGAACGAACATCTGTCGGGCGCTACCGTGGCCCGGCCAACTGAAGTCGGGCGCGACCCTCATCTCGGAGTACAGCGTCAAGGTTGAGTGCGGCGTTCCCCACGCCGGCAAGCTCACCATGACATCGACGGGCACCGCTTCCGGTGTGAGTACCATCACGCGGGCCGAGTACAACTACTCTGCGGGATCCTCGGGACATGGCGCAGACATGGTGTTCTTCAGCGACACAACCTTCACGGCCGAAGTTCTAACAGGAATGGCTAGCGGCAACCTCATGTCGATTGTCATCCCCTCGGGCGGGTTCGACTGCCACGTTCACACGCCCGCGAACGTCATCACCTCCGGCGACGTAAAGACACGCAGTGCATGCGTCATCGATGGATCCGTGCGTGCTGGTGGTTCGGTCGAGATGACCGCGACGGCGAACGTCATTAAGGGTTCCGTCAAAGCCTCTGCGACGAGCCCCTACAACATTCAGGGCCGAATTCTCGGTGACATCGAGCTGGGCGGTCCGGTCGGCTTCGGCTGGAATGGCTTCACCTACCCCGGAAACGTCGCAGTGCGCGGCGACATCAATCTCGCCAGCGCCAGTATCGGGGGGACCTTGAAAATCCCTGCGGCCAACAGGATCAGCTATGACGGATGGGTCAATATCGCGTCCCCGACGACAGCGAGTGCCCGCATCGCTGGGGGCATCTCGTGGCAGCCCGTAGATGTGCCAGTCGCATCGACCTTCGATCCGTGGTTCGACTACACCTATGCCCTTTCGGACTGGTATCCCTACGGTGGCGCATACTTCGCAGTGAAGACCCTCGCGCCCTCCGGCAATGGGCCGTGGACGTGTAACCGATTCATGGCGAACAACCCCAGCACATCGCAGGCCGCCGGCTGGCGGGAGGTCGGCGATCTCACATCCCCGACGATCGTCGACGCACGCGCTTGTGGCGCGCTATCCACGAATAATGGGTCCACGCCGAACGTTGCGCTTAGAGCCGATGTCCTGTTCCTCGCAAAGTCGGTCAACCTCACGACCGTCACCTTCTCCTCCGCCACTGCTACAAGACAGAACGTTTGGTTTGTCGTTGAGGACGGTGCCCCCACCGGGTCCGGCAAGAACGTGCCCTCGTGCACGAACGGCGCGGGATCCATCGAGCTCAACTCCGCTGACATGTCAGCAGTCAACGCAATGGTCTACACGCCCTGCACAATCGCGGTACAGGGGAACAGTAAGTGGCATGGCGCCTTTTATGGCGGCGCCTTTTCCTACGGTGGGGGGATGACGTTTGTCGGGGATGCGATTGCGCTCCCCGGCATGCCGGCGAGTGCGACGATGCCGGGCGCCGGGGCGCCGAGCACCTTTTCCCTCGGTGCGTTGGTATCGCTTGGGGACACAAACTGATGGCGCGCCCGTGAATGGGTCGCCACTCGCCTTCGCGCTTGCCTTCGCTGCCCTCTTCGGTCTCGTCATCGGCTCATTCCTCAACGTCGTGGTTTACCGAGTCCCCGCGAAGATCCCGCTCACGCGCGAGAGTCGATGCCCTCAATGCGATGCTCCGGTGCGGCCCTGGCAGAACGTCCCGGTGGTGTCGTGGCTGATACTGCGTGGCAAGTGCGCATCCTGCGGCGCCCCGATTTCGGCACGCTATCCGCTCGTCGAACTTGCAACGGGCCTGGGATTCATCGGCGTCGCCGGGCTGTTTCTCGACGGCTTCCTCGACGCCGCGAAAGCGCCCGTCATCCTGGCATATCTGTATCTCGCCGCGATCAGCATCGCGCTCGCCCTCATCGACCTCGACACGCGACGACTGCCCGACGTGATCGTGCTGCCTGCTTACCTGGTCCTCGCCGCGCTGTTCGTCGTTGCGTGCCTGCTCGGCGCGCCCTGGGAAGGGCTGCTCCGCGCTGCAATCGGCGGCGTTGCGCTCTACGCGTTCTACTTCCTGCTGCGCCTCGTCCGCCCGGGCGGCATGGGTGGGGGAGACGTCAAGCTCGCCGGCGTGCTCGGTCCGGCGCTCGGCTGGCTCGGGTGGGGATCCCTCATCGTTGGAGCCTTCGCCGCCTTCCTTCTCGGCGGCGTCATCGGCATTGCACGGATGCTCGCGCGCCGCGCGACACGCAAGACTGCGATCCCATTCGGGCCGTGGATGATCGCAGGCGCCTGGATCGGCATCGTCGCGGGCGAGGACATCGCCCACTGGTATCTGGGGCTGCTCGGCGCGAGCTGAGCCGCCGGCAAGGAAAGGGGAGCAGGATGGCGAACACGATCGTCGGACTGGAGATCACCGAGGAAGGGGTTCGGGCGGCCGAGGTGACCGTCGGCAAGTCGCCGATGCTCGTCGCGTACGGCGCGGTGCCGCTTCCACCTGAGGCCGCAGGCGACTCCGAGGTGAACGACCCCGACGCCGTCGCCCTCGCTCTCCGCCAGCTGTGGTCACGCGCCGGCATCAAGGGGAAGCACGTCGTGCTCGGCATTGCGAGCCGTCGCATCCTCGTCCGCGAGTACACGACGGCCGCGATGCGACCCGACCTGCTCCGGCAGGCGCTGCCGTTCCAGGTGCAAGACCTCCTCCCGGTTCCCGCGGAGCAGGCGGTGCTCGACTTCTACCCGGTGTCCGAAGACGCCGGACAGGTGACAGGGCTCCTCGTCGCGGCCGTGGCGGAGAGCGTCGAGCAGGTGGTCGGCACGATCGGCAAGGCGAAGATCAAGGTCGATGTCGTGGACCTTGCGCCGTTTGGTCTCGCGCGCGCCGCCCGTCGAGTGGCAGCGCCAGGTGAGACCGTCGCGGCCCTCCACCTCGGCGACCACACGAGCTACGTCGTCGTTCTCGAGGGAGGAGTGCCGCGGTTCGTCCGCATCATCCCGGTCGACATCACGACCAATGCGGTGCATGCGCGCGAACTCTTCCAGCTCGGGGAGATGGCCGACGCCGCGGGACCGATCCTCGAGGAGGCACTGGAGACCGTGCCACCGATGGCGGGCGCGCGGAGATCCCGCGCGGCGGCGCGCGCCGCGGGCATGCGGCCCACAAGCGGCATGTCGTCCTCGGCGATCGACGATCTGGTGACGAGGCTCGCCAGCACGCTCCGCTTCTACACGGACCGCGCCGTGGATCAGCAGCCCATCACCCGCGTCCTCCTCACCGGTGCCGGTGCGACGGTTCCGGGGGTATCCGACGCCCTGTCGGCGAGCATCCCGATGCCGCTCGAGTTCCTGAGCGCGTCCCAGCTCGTGCGCAGCAAGGTGCCGATCGAGACCTCGGATGACGACCTCAACCTCGTCACCACGATCGGTCTCGCGCTGGGGGAGGGCCGCTGATGGCGCTCGCACATCCCGCAGTCAGCGGACTCGGCGGTATGCCGCGCGTCAACCTCATGCCTCGAGCGGAGATCGATCGCCGGGAACGGGGAATCCTGGTTCGACGGTGGCTTCGCGGGGTCGTCGCGGCGCTGGCGGTCGTAGCGCTCCTGGCCGGAGGCGCGTTCTGGTTGCAGGCGACGGCTGCCGTGCGCCTCGCGCTGGAGAACGCCCGCACCAACGATCTCCTCTCGCAGGTCGCTGCGCTCGCGCCCGTCCGCGCGAAGCTCGATCTCGTCTCGGAACTCGAGGGATTCCGCACCCAGGCGATGGGGGCCGACCTGGAATGGTCACGGCTGACCAGCCTCGCCGAGACGGCGCTACCGGAGGGAGTCGTACTCACGGGTTTCACGCTGACCGCGGGTCTCCTACCCGTGGGAGAAGACCCGGCAGCCGAGATCGGCGCATCCGGCGACCTGACGCTCGAGAGCGACTCGCCGCTGGAGACGGGAGCCTTCATCCGCTCCATCCGCGGTCTCGACGGCGTGCTTTCTGCCGACGGGCGCGAGGTCAAGGCGGAGACCGGCGTCTACACCTACCTGATCCGGATCGACTACGACCAGACCGCCTACACGGGCGACTTCGCGGTGGAGGTATCCGAGTGAATGCCAACAAGCAGTTCATCAACCTGCTCGGGATCGTCGTGATCGCGGCGATCCTGGTCGCCGGCGTTGCTCTGATCGCCCTCCCGATGTGGTCCCAATCCCGCACGACGGATGCCAGCACGCGGACGGTCGCGCAGACCAACGCCGTATATGAGGTGCAGGTGTCGCAGCTGACCGCCGCGCAAGATGGTGAGGCCGACCTCGACCGGCAGCTCGCCGAGCTTCGCGCCGACATCCCCGCCATCACGAAGTACGACGACGTCTTCGACATCGTCAACGGGGCCGCGACCGACCTCGATCTGACGATCCAGACGATCACGATCGCCGATGCGGAGGACTGGACTCCACGAGCCGCCGCGGTCGAGGCTCCGGCCGAAGCCCCGGCCGCCGGCGCACAGGGCGCCGGGGGTGACGAGGAGGCGGATTCCGCCGCGACGACCGACCCCGCCGCTGTACCCACCCCGACAGAGCCGACGGTGACGCCGCAGCGCCAGGCGACAGTGACCATCGAGGTAGCGGTTCCCGACGCGAAGACCGCGACCGCGTTCATCGACGCGCTGGGCAAGGGACCCCGTCTTCTCTCTCCGCTGAACGCCGCCCTCGACGACGGCACCCTCACGCTCACTGTGCTCACCTTCTTCCGGACCGAGGACTGACATGACGACCATCAACAGCGACCTTGCGGGCATGCTCGCCATCGCCGCCCGCGCGTCGGCATCCGATGTCCACCTGACCGCCGGTCATCCCCCGCTCATGCGTGTCGACGGTGACCTCGAGCCGATCCTCGACTACCCCGACCCGACGACGGCGAGCTGGCTCGAGACCGCACTCGGCGACATGCTCTCCGGCGAGCAGATCGTCGAGTTCCGGCAGCGCGGCGAGGTCGACCTCTCGTTCTCCGTGCCGGGCGTCGCGCGGTTCCGCGTCAACGTGTTCCGCCAGCTCGGGCAGGTCGCGGTCGCGATGCGCTTCATCGCCGACAAGGCGAAGAGCCTGGACGAGCTCGGCGTGCCCGCCATCGCGCATGACCTCGCCATGAAGCCGCGCGGTCTCGTCCTCGTGACCGGCCCTACCGGTTCCGGCAAATCGACGACCCTCAGCGCCATGATCGATGCGGTCAACCGCACCCTCCCGGCGCACATCGTGACGGTAGAAGACCCTGTCGAGTTCCGCCACACGAGCCGGCGGTCGCTCATCCACCAGCGCGAGATCGGCAGCGACACGGCATCCTTCGCGGAAGCGCTTCGTCGCGTGCTCCGTCAGGACCCCGACATCATCCTGATCGGTGAGCTTCGCGACCCGGAGTCGATCGCAACCGCCCTGACAGCCGCTGAGACCGGCCACCTCGTGCTGTCCACGCTGCACACGCAGAGCGCGGCCAAGTCGATCAACCGTATCGTCGACGCCTTCCCGCCGGCTCAGCAGCCGCAGGTGCGCACGCAGCTCGGCGACACCCTGCAGGGCATCATCACGCAGACGCTGCTCCCCATGGCGCAGAGCGCCGGACGCGCGATCGCCACCGAGGTGCTCATCAACACGTCCGCCATCGCCAACCTCATCCGTGAGGGAGAGGTCAGCCAGATCTACTCGATGATCCAGGCGGGCGGCGGCCTCGGCATGCATACCCTCGATCAGGATCTGAAGCGACTCGTCGAAGACGGCACGGTCTCCCTCGCCGCCGCCAAGCTCGCGGCTTATGATCCGAAGACCCTGGATGACGTTCGCGTGCGCCCCCGTGACCTCGACATCGAGTCGTGGTCGATGCACGGATCGCGCACCGAGAGCTGGACACGCTGATGCCACTCATCGAGGAGTACACCTATCGCGCCATCGACGCGAAGGGCGGCGGCGTCGTCAAGGGTTCGATCGAGGCCGCGAGCGAGTCGGCGGTCGCGAGCAAGCTCCGCGCGCAGGGGCTCACACCGCTCGAGGTCGCCCTCACATCCAAGACGGGCCTCAACCGCGAGATCTCCATCCCGGGTCTTGAGAAGACCGTCAAGGCGGAGGTGCTCGCGGTCTTCGCGAAGCAGATGGCCGGGCTGATCAACGCCGGGCTGCCGCTCATGCGCACGCTCACGATCCTCATCGAGCAGGCCGAGGACAAGAAGTTGCAGCAGGCGCTGCTTCAGGTCCACGCGGCCGTCGAGTCCGGATCGGCGCTGTCGGTCGCCCTCGGCAAGCATCCGCTCGTCTTCCCCCCGCTGTTCGTCAGCATGGTTCGAGTGGGCGAGACCGGCGGCTTCCTCGGGACGTCGCTGACGAGCGTCGCACAGACCTACAAGGGCGAGGCCGAACTCCACAACAAGATCAAGTCGGCCACGACCTACCCGGTGATCGTCCTGTGCATCGCGATCCTGGGTGTCATCGCAATGGTGACGTTCATCGTCCCGATCTTCGCCGGAATGTTCACCGGTATGGGGTCTGAGTTGCCGCTACCAACGCAGATCCTCGTGACTCTATCGAACAACATGATCTGGATCCTGCCGCTTCTCATCGTTCTCGGGATCGGCGGCTCGTTCTGGTGGATGCGGAACAAGAACAGCGAGCGGGTGCGCCGCGTCATCGATCCGATCAAGCTGAAGCTGCCGGTTTTCGGGCCGCTCACGACGAAGATCGCGGTCGCTCGCTTCAGCCGCGGGCTGTCGATGATGCTGCACGCCGGTGTGCCGCTCGTGCAGGCGCTCGGGATCGTGGGGGAGGCGTCGAACAACTACGCCATCGAGAAGGCCGTGCGAGAGGTGCAGGAGTCGGTCAAGCAAGGCCGGTCGTTCTCGGCGCCGCTCGCGAAGGCCGAGATCTTCCCGCCGATGGTCGCGCAGATGGCCTCCGTCGGCGAGGAATCGGGCACACTGCCCGACATGCTCTCGAGCATCGCCGACTTCTATGAGGATGAAGTCGAGACCGCGACCGAGCAGCTCACGGCCTCGATCGAGCCGATCCTCATCGTCGGCATCGGCATCCTCATCGGCGGCATGGTCGTTTCGCTCTACATGCCGATTTTCGGCATCTACGGCGAGATCGGGAACCAGTAGGCAGCGCTCTCATCTGCGCTTCCTCCACAAAACCGTGGGTCTTGTTGGTCCTGCAGACCTAGAACATTTCTTCGAAGGATGTCGGAGGCTGCGGGTACCTTCGGGGTATGACTTCTCCGATGGATGCTCTGCTTGAGGCGGTGACGGCGGCGCGCGCGGTGTGGCCGGCCGGCCGGGTCGAGGGCACCGAGGGGGCGCGGTTGCTCGCCGTGAACGATGCCCTCGGGACGGCGCGGCGGTTGCTGGAGGCGGCGTCGACGCAGATCGCGGCGGAGATCGCCCGGCAGTCCCGGCCGGAGCTCGGCGCCGACAGTCTCGCGAAGGCGAACGGATTCCGCACCGCGACGGCGCTGCTCGCCTCGACGCTGGGAACCTCGAACGGGGAGGCGTCGCGGCTCGTGCAGGTCGGGGATGCGACGGCGCCGCGGCTGTTGCTGAGCGGGGGAGAGGCCCCGGCGAAGCACCCGCATGTCGGTGCGGCGTTGGCGGCCGGGGCGATCGGGGCGTTGGCGGCGTCGGCGATCGTGTCGATGCTGGACCGGGTCGCCCTCCGCGCGACCCCGGATGATCTGGAGGCGGCGGAGCGGACCCTGGCCGGGCAGGCGCCGGGGTTGACCCTGGATCAGTTGGCGAAGGTGATCGCGCGTGCCGAGGCGCACCTGGATCCGGATGGGGTGCCGCCGCGGGAGGAGGAGCTGCGCGGGCAGCGGTTCCTGCGGATGCAGGAGGACCGGTCCGGGATGCTGCACCTGACCGGCGCGTTCGACCCGGAGCACGGCGCGGCGATCATGGTCGCGATCGACGCGATCGTGGGCGCCGAGCTCGGCGCGCAGCGCGACGCGGACGCCTCGAGCGATGTGGATGCGCCGCGGCGCAGCGTGACGATGATGCGCGCCGATGCGCTGGTGAAGATCTGCGAACACCTCCTCGGCTGCGACCGGCGCGACACCCCGCTGCGGGGTGCGACCGTGGTCGTCCGGATGACGCTGGAGGACCTCCAGAGCGGGACCGGGCACGCCACCATCGACGGGCTCGCCGCCCCCGTCTCGATCGCGACCGCCCGGCGGATGGCGGCGGACGCCGGAATCATCCCGGTCGTGCTCGGCGGGGACAGCGAGATCCTGGACTGGGGCCGGCAACGGCGCCTGTTCACGAGGGCGCAGAAACTCGCGCTCACCGAACGCGACGGCGGCTGCGCGATGTGCGGCGTCCCACCCGGACACACCAAGGTCCACCACATCCGGTGGTGGGCGAGAGACCGAGGA
>NZ_BKAH01000026.1 GCF_007992455.1 Microbacterium saccharophilum
GAGCTTCTTCCTGGCACGGCGCTTGCTTCGACGTCACGGCAGCAGGATCGAGTTCGCGCGCTACGCATACTTCACTCTGTTTGCGGCGAAGCGCGCACTCGTAGATGCGGAGTTCCGCGATCTGATCGTCACGGATCTGTTCTACTACCAGCCCGTTGCAATCAAACTTGCCGCCCTCGCGCGGACTGACGAGGACATGCTGGGGAGGCTCTTGCCTTTGGTGGAGGAGGAACTGGCTGACATGGTCAGTCCCGGCTCACCATACGAACTCACGCCACTGATCACGATCGACGAGATGCCGCAGCTTGAAGAGACAACGGCGTCGGGCGGAGAGCTTGAGCCAGCAACGTCGGACGAGCTTGAGTTCCCTGAAAGCAACTCGGCAGGCTCCTTCGGTCTTGTAAAGGCCGACATGACCTCAACTGCGAGGATGCATCGCACCTTGTGGCTGGTCTCTAGCGTCCTTCGAGATCTCGATCAGGTCGAGAATCTCGAACTCAAGCGAAGGACTCTCGTAGAACTGCTCGAGCTTTGGGGGCGGTTCATTACAGTGCTGAGCGCCGACGCCTCACTCGCAGACCTGCGGAGCGCTGTCACAAGGCACCTCCAGACTTCAGGCGACAGTTCGGAAGAGTCCGATGAGAAGCTAGAGGACTTCCTCGGTCGTTCTATCCCTGCCGGCGTAGCGATCGGCGGCATCGAGATGACGTTGTCCTCACCCAAGCTTGCGTCTGTGTTCGACGTAGCGCTCTCGAGCGGCGGACTCCGCCGCTCCAACGAGTGCGTCACGGCCTCTCTCCTCCTGCTTTTTCTTCTCCGCTCTCCCGGGTGGGCGATGAAAGCAGCAACGCTCGTCGACCAGGCGGAAGCAACCTGGGTGCTCACTCACTTCTTCCACGCGCTATGCCAGGACGCATACGCACAGGGCGGCGCACCCGAAGACGAGCTGCTTGCGCTCTGCAAAGCGCTGTACCTGAAGCAGCAGACCTTCACGTCCGCGGACATCAGATCGGCCCATCTCGATCAATACACACAACGACTACGGACCGAGCGCGCGAAGACTCGGCACTCCCGGCACCCGGCCTGAGAGGCGCCGGCGCGGGTGACTGCAGAGGTATGCCCTTCCCGGAAGTCGGTCCTCCATCGAGACAGGCGAACGACCGTCGCGATAGAGCTGACGCCATCCGACCTTGCTCGCATACCCGGCCCGCAGGCTTGGCCGTTGGGCGTCCGCGAATCGAACGAGGCTAGATCCCCATCCCACGCCCTGCACTCGACGCCCCACCAACGGGACTCGTCGCCATCGCCGCCTCGCGACTCCGCGCCGCCCGCCGCATCTCCGCCTGAGCCGCGCGCACGGCATCTTGGATCGTAAGCTCAGGCGTGCCGCGCTGCATCGACTCGACGAGACACTCGCGGGCGTCGACATCCGTCCGCGCGACCACGATCGCGAGGTTATGCAACCGCCCGCGAGTAAGGCCGACATACATTCCCGCCGCGTCCATATCCGGCCCGACCACGGACGCATCGGCGGTGTCGCCCTGCACGCCATGCACCGTCGACGCGTACGCGAGCTGCAGGTGCTCCCGCGCATACTCGGCAGACACTCGCCGCAACTCGCCGCTGTCGCCAACCGACACTAGATCGACGAACTCCTCGCGGATGCCGCGCACGATCCACTGCGCACGATTCTCAACGCCCGTGAGCCGGTCGTTGCGGCGCGTTTGGACGGTGTCGCCGACGAGGATGCGCTGCTCCCCCACCCCCCACGCGACGGCGCAGGGATCCAGCTCGCCGTGATCGACTCGCCGCTGCTGGATCGCGTCGTTGATGGCATCGGCCTCAGCGTTGGTGCCGGATACCAACGTCACCCGCTTGCCGCGCGCGTGCCACTCGAAGTACGCGTCGACCATCCGCTCATGCGCCGCATCGTGATGATCGACCCGCGCGACATGACCGCGTTCCAGCAACTCACCAGCGACCGCAAGCGCATGCTCGCGGTCGCCCGAGTCCCGCAACCGGAGCGTGAGCGCCGCGTACTCGGGATCGCGGAACCGGTGCACAGTATCGAGCTCAACCGCGGCGTTCGCGTGCCGAATCGCTGAACCCATGGCGCCGGAGTGTCCGACCGGCATCGCCTGGCGTGGGTCACCAACCAACGCCAACCCAACTCCTTGTTCGATCGCGAGCTCGACGAGGACGTTCGCCGTTTGCAGCTCGACCATTCCCGCTTCATCGACCACGATCCGATCGCGAGAACGCAACACGTACTGCGCTGGTCCGCCATACGCGACACCCGTGCGGGGATCGACCTCCCCCACACGCAGTCGCGTCCACACCATCGCACCGGCCTGATCGGCACCCCACCGGTAGCCGTGGTCGGCGAGCAGTGCGTGAATGCTGGATGCCGCAGCCCCGACCTCCCGAGACGCCACCGACGCCGCCTTCCTGGTCGGAGCGACGACGAGCATCCGCCGCCGTTGCGCCCCGAGCGCGGCGAACGCAGCACGCAGCATCGTCGTCTTGCCCGTGCCAGCAGGGCCGGTGACCGTGACGAGCCCATCTGTCCCCGCGATCGCGCACGCCGCAACGCGCTGCGAATCATCGAGTGGTGAGGTGTCCTCGTTCGACGCGAACCGATGCAGTTCGTTCGGCAGGAGCGAGCGCCCCGGCCGGGCGAGCAGGTCAAGGCGTCCGGCGAGACGCACCTTGGCCCGCACCGTCTCGGTGGCCATGAAAGCCTTGACGTGCGCGGGCGGAACGTCCGCGATGAGCCGATACACGGCCCTCGCGGCGCGCGTTGTGATCTCGAGGATCACGCCGTCGAGTTGATCGCGTGGCGCAACGATGCCGGTGCGTGAGAGCGCGCGCATTGCTCCGGCGCGGACGTCGAAGGTGCTGAACCGCCCGCCGCAGGATGTGGAGCGTTCGTCCGCATCGACGATCGCCACAGCCGCAAGCAGGTCCAGATCGAGCGCGTGCAGATCTGTCGAAGCGACGGCAATCGGTGCACGCGCGTTGATCAGTCTCGGATCGATCGCCGCGATCTCGCCACGGACGCGCGACTCCCACGACAACTCATCGAGGTCGGCCGGTTTGTTCGGTCGCGCTACCGCCCACGCGCGCCGGTCGATCTGATTCAGCACCTCGATGCTCGGCGCCGATCCCCCGTGCGCCGCCGACCACTCCGCAATCAAGCGCGCACGGTTCGCCTCGATCTGCGCCGATCGACGCGAGAGCGGACGGACAGCGCCAGCGAGTTCCGCGATCTCACCGGAGTCGTCGATCCTGTACCCGTGACGCGCAAGAGCGGCGATCCACCCGGGATCTGTGCGGGCGGCCAGCTCGCCCTCGGCGTTGATGACGGTGTGCAGCTTCATCGCGACGCGCGAGTCGAGGTTCGACCACTTGCCGTCCGCGCCGAGCACCTTGATGTTCAGCCACAGGTGACGGTGGATGTGCGGGTCGAGCGCCCGGGATCGGCGGTGCTGCAGCTCGACGACCTCGATGCGGGTGATCTCCTCGCGCAGGAGACCACCATGCCCGCGCCGCGCGTTGAGCTCGGTCTGCCAGGTGAGCAAGATGCGCCCACGCAACCGGTCTTGCAACGCTTCGAACTCAACAGCGAGGTCCGAACGGAGCAGCGCGGCGATGCTGTACGACTTCGGGTGGTTGAGCGTCCCGTCGAGCACCAGGTCCGCGTCGGGGCTCAGCCGCTGGAGGCCTCGCTCCTCCCCCGTGATCGGGTCGTGCCCAGTGAGCCAGACGCGAAGGCCTCCGGCGGTGAGTTGGTCTGTCGTGATGACGCCTTTGTCGACGATGTACCTGGAGACGGTTGAATCGGATGCTGTGACGTACGCCGCGAGCGCTTCGGTGCCGGTCGCCTGTCGCAGGTGCGCGTCGCAGGTGCCCTCGAGAGCGTACGAGATCGCCTGCCGAACCCCGCGGGATTCGACGCCCCTCTTCCATCGCTCAAGACCTCCCCGCATGGCGCCAGGGTAGGTCAGGTTTTCAAGTTTATCCAGGGATTTTTCTACGTTGCAGGTATCTGAAGCGAAGCGGTCTTAAAGGGGCTCTTCGCCGATCTGGTGGGGATCATGGGGTGAGTCCGCCGGCGGCGAGGAGCATGCGTAGTCGGTAGTTGTCGCGGTTGCGGTAGCCGCGGGCGAGGCGGCGTGCGAGCTCGATGATCCCGTTGATGGCTTCGGTGCCGCCGTTGTTCGCGCGGCCGGTGGTGAAGTAGGCCAGGAACGCCTCGCGCCACCTGCGCAGCGTCCGGCCCAGGCGCGCGATCTCCGGGATCGGGCAGGTGTGGAACGTGGTCAGGATCTTCTCCGCCAGTGCCCGGCCGTGGGTGGTGTCCCTGGCACGGTAGGCGGCGCGGAGGTCCTGGGCGCAGCGCCAGGCGACGTAGACCTCTTGGTGAGTGTCGTCGGCCTCGATCGCGGTCGCGAGGCGGTCGAGCTGCTTGTCGGTGAGGTTCTCTGCCCCGGCTCGCAGCAGGCGCTGGATGCCGTAGAGCGGATCGCCCTTGCGGCCTCGATGCCCGGTGGTGTCCTGCTGGACCCTTCGTCGGACCTCGTCCACGGCCTGGGTTCCAAGCTTCACGACGTGGAACGCATCCAGGACCGCGGTCGCGTCCGCGAGCTCGTCATCGATCGCGCTCTTGTAGCCCCCGAACGGATCCAGCGCCGCGACCTGGATCCCGGCCCGGAAGACCTCTCCTCGCTGGGTGAGCCAGTCGGCGTAGGCCTTCTTCGACCGGCCCGGCACCAGGTCCAGCAGTCGGGCGTGGACCCGGCCCCTCTCGTCGCGAGTCAGGTCGACCATCCCGGTCAGCTCCTTGGGGCCCTTCCTGCGGGGGTCGCCGTGGTGCCAGATGTGCTCATCGACCCCGAGCGAGGTGACCCCACCGAACCGGGTCTCATCGG
>NZ_BKAH01000027.1 GCF_007992455.1 Microbacterium saccharophilum
ACGCTCGACGTCTGAGGGGGCGGCCGTCGGGCCGCTCCCTCACCCTCGACCACACATTGACGGAGGATGCCGCAGATGGACATCATGCTCGACCTCGAGCAGCTCAAGGACGCGAAGGCCGGTCTCGAATCGTCCATTTCGGAGTTCGAAGCGGCCGCCGACACCAATGACGACCTCGAGACGGCGATCGCCCGGCCCGACGGGCGCAGCGATCTGCTGAACCAGGTGATCGACTTCGAGGTGGCATGGCGCGACAAGCGCGGCAAGCTCAAGGAGAACCTCACCAACATCAAGGACCAGCTGACGTCGATCATCGACGGCTGGGAGGAGTGGGACACCACCACCGCCAGCGATCTCGAAGGCAGCACGAGCACGCAGAACGTGACCGCACGCGGGGGAGTCCGATGAAATCGCCGAACACGGGACACACGCTCCGTCAGCTCGAAGGCAACGCGGCCGACATCGTCAGCCGCGGGGAGGGCTTGAAGACCCTCGCCGCGACGATGGAGACGACGGCCACGCACCTGAAGAACATCGGCAACTCCGCCATCCACAAGAGCAAGGGCACCGACAAGCTCGCCGAGATGGCCAACGAGACGCACGGCGACCTCTCCGACGCCGCCGTGCGGTACCGCGGCACCGGCAAGAGCCTGGCGGCGTACGGTGAGGCGCTCGACACCGCGCAGACCTGGCTGCGCAGCAACATCGACGACGTCGAGTCGGCCGAGAACGCCTATCAGGCGGCCCTGGAGGCGAAAGCGGATGCCGACTGGGCGGAGAGCCTCGCCGCCACCCGCGCCTCCGCCGCCGACCCCGACGACGACGCGGCCTCCCGCGCCGCCACCCGCGCCGAGGATGCCGCCGACGACGCCGCGACCGCCCTCACGACCGCGAGGATCCACCGCGACGAGATGTGGAAAGCGTTCGACGACGTCTTCGACGCCTGGTCGGACGCCTACGACGACGCCGTCGACGGCATCGAGAACGCGATCGAGTCCGCCGACAACAACGACGGCTTCTGGGAGTTCGTGGACGACCTCCTCGACGTCATCGCGATCGTCCTGGTCGTCCTCAGCATCATCGCGCTCATCATCGGCGCGCCCCTGACCGGCCTCCTGGGCATCATCCTCCTCGTGCTGGCCGCGGCCTCGCTGCTGCTCACGCTGCTGAAGTTCGCGTACGGGAGGGCGAGTCTGAGCGACGTGGCCTGGAGCGCCGTCGGCCTGCTTCCGTTCGGCGTCGGCAAGGTGCTCTCGCGGGGCGTGCCTGCGCTCGGCTCGGTCGTGCAGGGCGGCCGGGGGGCCGTGACAGCCGCCATCCGCGCCGGCCTGCCGCGCGTCTCCCTCCTGCGACCGACCACGTGGGCGACGCCGGTACGATCGCTGTTCGCGCCGGTGCGGTCGTGGCTCGCGCTGCCGAAGCCGGGCATGCTCACCAACCCTCTCGCGGCCATCCGTCTCGGCGGAGCCGAGACGGCGCAGGTCTCGACCTTCCTCAACACGGTGCGCAACTCCCCGTGGGCCAGTAACCCCGGTGTGCAGCAGTTCGTGTCCTCGACGGCCGCGTCGCTGCCCGGCGGCATCCGCCAGGGGGCGAACGTCATCAGCTGGGGAGGGTTCAGCCTCATCGACGGCCTCGGGCTCGCCGACGCCCAGCCGGAGATCCCGGGCCTGCGCGACCTCCGCGTAAGCTGACGCCGTGACAGACAGCCCCGCGCGAGCGCGCTCCGTCCATTCCGTCCTGAGCACGATCCTCGCCGTCGTCGCGATCCTCCCGCCGGCCGCCCTCGTCGTCTTCCTCGTGGGTTCGCTCCTCCTCTCCGGTGGTCAGGTGAGCGCGTCGATGGACACCAAATGGGATGCCGTGCGGCCCTACCCGCTGTTCGCGGTGCCCACCGTCGTGCTCGTCGTCCTCGCCGTCGTGTCCGTCGTCCTCGCGCTGCTCGTCGCGGTGACGGCCCGCGCCGGCGACGAGACCGGGCTCCGCGGGCTGGTCGGCCCGCTCGTCGGGGCGATCATCGCCGCGATCCTGTTCGCCGTGCTCATCCCCGACGGTGGCACGCGCGAGGGAGACATCACGGTCGGCGGACAGTGGATCGCCGCGATCGTCAGTGCGGCCGCCCTGGGCGCCGTGCTCCTCGGCGCCGCCGGAGCAGCGGCGAAGAGCCGCGCGCAGGGGCAGGCGGCGTGACCGCGCTCTCCGGGTTCCACATCATGCTGCCGCCCGGCTGGTCGCGTTACCGCGTGGACGAGGACGGCCGGAAGGAGTTCATCGCCAAGCTCTCCGCGCGGATGAAGGACGTCGGGCACCCCGAACTCGACGTGCGGCTCCGGATGCTCGCGAACGCCCAGTGGCGGAAGCTGGCGCAGACCCGCACGCACAGCGTCTACCTCGCCGACCGTGAGGTCGACGGTCTCGTCCACCTCCCCGTCTCGCTCGCCGTGCGGCAGCACGTCGCGCCTGCCGGTGTCGCCTTCGGCGACGGCATCCGCGACCTCACCCCCGCGCAGATCGACGTCTACGACACCGCGATCGGCCCCATCCGGCGCTGGGAGTCCGACAAGCCCGGCGAGGGGGAGACGGAGGGGATCACCACCCGCACGCTCGGGTACGGCTTCGCGCTTCCGGATGCCGACGACCGCCGCGGCCTCATCTTCACGGCATCCATCCCCTACCCGGACGGTGCGGACGCCTCTCTCGTGGAGGCGGCGACCGAACTCGTGGACTCGATCATGGAGACGTTCCGATGGCGGTAGCCCCCACGTACACGCTCAGCCTCGAGACGACGTGGCTGCCCGTGCCGCTGGAGTTCCCGTGGGGCTCCTTCCCGGATGCCGACGCCTGGGCGGACGAGTTGACCGACAGCCTGCTGGCCGGGACCGGTGTGCCGGCCGAGGCGCGTGACCAGCTGCGCGCCACGGCGCTCACCCTCCAGGCGATGCCCGGGCCCCTGCCCGGTGCGATGGAGCGGTTCTGGCGCACCGAGTACGTCGGCGGTCCCGCCATCATCGCCCACCTGTACGTCACGGACTCCGCCGCACGCAGCGCCGACGAGCTGCTGCAGCTCGCGCGCGCCGGCATCGGAGGCCGGGTGCAGACGTGGACGTCCCTCGAGGGCACCGCGTTCCCGCTCGCCGTGCAGGCCGTCGTGACGATGGACATCGAGGACGTGACCGTCGGGGCGGTCCGCCACCTGGGGGTCCGCGACGGCTACGTCTTCCTGCTCGATTTCCTCAGCGAGGACCCGCTGGTCCTCGAGGCCGTGCAGGACGAGCTGTCGGGCATCTTCCGCTCCATCCGCTTCGCCTGACCGGGCGCTGCCTCCGCACC
>NZ_BKAH01000028.1 GCF_007992455.1 Microbacterium saccharophilum
CCCCACAACTGTGACATGCGCAACCACTACGCCGATTTGATGCAGAACGGCGTGAGCCGGGTCTTCGGCCTATCGAGCCAAGCCATCGAATATCAGAAAGCTCTCGCCGGGGCGCTCCGTCTGCCGTATCCGCTGCTCACTGACGAAGCGATGGAGTTGGCTACGGCGCTGCAGCTGCCGACGATCAGTGCTGGCGACCTTACGGTGTACCAACGGCATGCTCTCATCGTCAACGATGGCGTAATCGAGCATGTCTTCTTCCCGATATTCCCGCCCGATCAGCACGCCCAGGTCGTGCTCGACTGGCTCGCCGACAACCCCGAAGACATGAGCGCGGAACAATAACGCTCACAGTTCACCTGGTCGATGTCTTCGGCAGCCGACCGTTCCCGGGAATCCTCTTGCGGCCATCAGCGGAGGCGATGAGTTGAGCGCGGCTGAGATGCAACGCATCGTTCGCTGTGGGTCATTTCGACGGCATGAGCTGACCGGTGGTCTCAGGGCTCGCAGCCCCGATCAGATCCACGAGGCTATCCGGTGACCAGCGCGACGGCGAGGAACGTGAGAGCACCGGTGCTCGTGAGGGTGCGGGTGAGGTTGCGACGGTTCCAACGTGTCTCGAAGCGTCCGCGTGCGGTTCGGCGTTGGTGTTCGGTGTCGATCGGTGCTCTGTCGAGCTCCTGGTTGAGGGGCACGTTCCCTGCGGCCGTGACGCCGAAGGTGAGCGCCGAGCAGACGGCTCCTGCGACGACCGAGGGCAGCGATGCCGAGCCGCCACGGGAGAGGTGCAGCACCGCGCAGGCCACGGCGGCGATCGGTGCGACGAAGAAGACGGTCAGGAACTTTCCGTTCAGGATCGCCGTGTTGATCGCCCGGAATGCTCGCACATAGGTGCCGTCGTCCACCCGGCGGAGCCCAGGGCCGATCGCGACGCTGAACACGAAGAACAGCCCGGCGAGCAGACCGTTGGCGATGATGGCGACGACCAGTAGCGGGCCGAGAAGGAGCGCGTGCATCGTGTTCTCTGTTCGTCAGGCGGCGAGTGCGCGGTCGATGGTGGAGGTGACCGTGGTCGAGACGTGGATGCTTCGGTTCCCGCGTGGTGCGAGGAGGCCCTGCTCGTCGGCTCGGTAGAGCTCTGCCAGGCTCTCGGCGACGTGCGGCCGGAAGCCCGCGTCGGTGAGCGCGCCTGCCCAGGCGTCCTGGGGAATCGTGGCGACGTGCAGCTCGCGCCCGAGCGCGTCACCGAGCAGGGCGGCGACCTCGCGCTCGGTGTATGCGGGGCCGATGATGTCGACGGTCTCGCTGGAGCTGGGAGGGGAGAGGAGCGCGTGCGCGGCGGCTTCGCCGATGTCTCGGGTGGCGACCATCGGTATCGGTGTGTCGGCGGAGGCGGCGAACACCGGGTAGACGCCGCTGTCGCGGGCGATGTCGATGACGTCTGCGACCTTCTCTTGGAAGTGGCCTGAGCGCAGTGCGGTCAGGGTGGTGCTCGTGGTCAGGAGCGCCTGTTCCAGCCGATGCAACCCGGTGATGGGACCGGTTCCCTCGGCGAGGTCCGCCCCGCCCGAGGAGAGCATGACGACATGAGGCACGTTCTGGTCGGCGACCGCGCCCGCGATGGAGGCGATGAGCCTGTCGGCGTGGGCGTCGAGATCGTCGGCGGTCAGATCGAAGGGGAGCAGCACGAAGAACCCGGAGCAGCCTTCGAGGGCGCTCCCCAGCGCGACGCGATCATCCAGGGCGACCGCGTGCGCCTCGGCGCCCCGGTGCCGCCAGGTCTCGGCGTCTCCCGGGCGGCGAACCAGGACTCGAACGTTTGCTCCTGCGGTGAGCAGGCTCTCAGCGGTGGCGGACCCCACGCGGCCCGTGGCTCCAGCGACGACGAACATGATGCTTCCTTCCGGTTGAGGGATTCTCTCTACAACCGACCGTAAGCAGCTGTGGCAGGTAGTTCCATGCTTGGCTGACCGAAACTCTTGCTCGATCGTCCGGCATGGTGAGCATTCCGCGTTCCGATCGTGAGAGGATCGCGGGTATGCGGAACATCTCTGAGGATGATCGTGGCCCCGATCGGCTCGCCCGCGTGCTGCACACGCTCCGGATGCGCAGCACGTTCTACTGCCATGCCGAGCTCGGCGAGCCGTGGGCGCTGGAGATGCCCGCCATCGCCGACTCGGTGAGCTTCCACGTCGTCACCACCGGGTCATGTTGGTTGCGCCTGCCCGACACCGAGCCGATCGAGCTTCGAGCGGGCGACCTCGCCCTCGTGCCGCACGGGCTCGGGCACGATCTGCTCAGCGAGCCCGACGCCAGGCGCGGGCCGCGCGTCGATCTGCTGCCCCAGCAGTACCTCAGCGAGCACTACTCCCAGCTCCATCACGGCGGCACGAGACGCGGGGCGCAGCTGATCTGCGGCGTCGTCTCGTTCGACAGCCCCGCAGCACGCGAGCTGATGCGCACGCTTCCCGCGATCCTGTTCGTCGGCGGCGACACCATCTCCGCGGCCTCCTCCGTGCGAGACACCCTCCGCCTCATGGCCAGCGAACTCTCCCACCCCCAGCTCGGTGGGGAAGCCGTCGCCACCCGCCTAGCCGACATCCTCGTCGTGCAGGCAATCCGAGGCTGGCTCACCACCACCCCCGACGCGATCACCGGATGGCTCCGCGCCCTCCACGACGAACGCATCGGCCGCGCACTCGAAGCGATCCACGACAACCCCGGCCACAACTGGAACCTCGACCGGCTCGCCCAGGTCGCGACCATGTCCAGATCCTCGTTCAGCGCCCGCTTCACCGAACTCGTCGGAGAAGCACCCATCGCCTACCTCACCCGCTGGCGCATGAACGTCGCCCGATCCCGGCTCGCCGAGGAACACGTCACCGTCGGCGCACTCGCCGCCGACCTCGGCTACCAGTCCGAAGCGGCGTTCAACCGCGCCTTCGCCCGCATCACCGGGCGCACCCCCGGCTCCATCCGCAAACCTCGAAAGTAGTTCCGAGCTACGACCGACAGCTTGTGCGGCGTCAGTGGGCCTCGCGGGTTGAGGGG
>NZ_BKAH01000029.1 GCF_007992455.1 Microbacterium saccharophilum
GGGACCGCTGCACGGATAGGTGACATCTGATCTGGCTTGCCCGGGAGGGCCGGCCTGGAAGGATGGCAGCGTGCCGAAGCCCTACCCCACCGAGTTCCGTGACGACGTCGTGCGCGTCGCGAGGAATCGTGAGCCCGGAGTGACGATCGAGCAGATCGCGAGAGACTTCGGCGTCCACCCGATGACGTTGCAGAAGTGGCTGCGTCGCGCTGATATCGACGAGGGCGCCAAGCCCGGCCACTCGCGAACCGAGGCGGCGGAGATCCGCGAGTTGAAGAAGCGGAACCGGCTCCTTGAGCAGGAGAACGAGGTGTTGCGCCGTGCGGCGGCATATCTGTCGCAGGCGAACCTGCCGGGAAAAGGCTCTACCCGCTCGTGACAGAGCTCGCCGCTGACGGTGTCCCCGTCGCGGTGACGTGCCGGGTTCTCAAGCTCTCTCGTCAGCCGTACTACCGGTGGCTGGCCGCTCCCATCACGCCGAGTGAGGTGGTCGAGGCATACCGCGCGAACGCACTGTTCGACGCTCACAAGGACGACCCCGAGTTCGGGCACCGGCTCCTGGCCGACGAGGCCGCAGAAGCCGGCGAAGTCATGACGGATCGGACCGCGTGGCGGATCGCGTCGAACAACGGCTGGTTCAGCGCGTTCGGGAAACCCAAGCGCGGTAAGGGCCGCAAGCCTGGCCCGCCCGTCCATGACGACCTCTGCGCCGTGGTCGATGAGAACGGACGGGTGCGGCATGTGTTTACCGCAGGCGAGCCGAACGAGCTCTGGCTGGTCGACATCACGGAACACAAAACCGCGGAAGGCAAGCTCTACCTCTGCGCGATCAAGGACGCGTTCAGCGGCCGGATCGTGGGGTACTCGATCGACTCGAGAATGAAGTCCCGTCTGGCCGTCCAGGCGCTCGAGAATGCGGTCGCGATGCGCGGTGACGTCGCCGGCTGCATCGTTCACAGCGACAGAGGATCTCAATTTCGGAGCCGCAAATTCCTCCGCGCCCTGACCCGTCACCGGATGGTCGGATCCATGGGCCGAGTCGGCTCGAGCGGGGACAACGCCGCCATGGAGAGCTTCTTCGCTCTGCTGCAGAAGAACGTCCTCGATCGCCGCTCCTGGACCACCCGCGAGCAGTTGCGCATCGCGATCGTGACCTGGATCGAGCGAACCTACCACCGGCGGCGTCGTCAACGCCGCCTCGGTCGTTTGACGCCCGTCGAGTTCGAGGTCATCATGAACACGCCGGCCGCACTGGCCGCGTGACTACAACCTGTCACCTACTCGTGCAGCAGTCCC
>NZ_BKAH01000030.1 GCF_007992455.1 Microbacterium saccharophilum
TGTACTGACCTCGACCGTTGTTGATTCGGTCGATGGGGATGCCGGTGATGCCGAGGTGGTGTCTGTCTAGGTTGTAGTGGTCGAGCCAGGAGGGCAAGGCTGCTGCTCGTTCTGCGTTTGAGGTGAAGGGGCGGGCGTAGGCCCATTCGGTGGCGAGGGTGCGGTTGAGGCGCTCGATCTTCCCGTTTGTCCAGGGGCAGTGCGGGCGGATGAACTTCTGGGTGATGCCGTGTGCGGTGAGGACGTCGTGGAACGCGGTGGAGTGTCGGTAGGCGAAGGCGTTGTCGGTGATGACCCGTTCGATCTTGACGCCGACTCGCGCGTAGAACGCGATCGCACGGTCGAGGAACCCGGCTGCGGTGGTGCCTTTCTCGTCGGTGTGGATCTCTGCGTAGGCGAGCCGGGAGTGGTCATCGATCGCGGCGTGCACGTAGTCATAGCCGATCCCGCGACCGCGGACCTTCTCGCTGCGCCCATGCGCGCGCCAGCCGCCGCCGTCGGGGATGCGCCCGAGTTTCTTGACATCGACGTGGATCAGTGACCCGGGATGGTCGTGCTCGTAGCGATTCGCGGAGCGGCGTGTCGCCCGGATCACGACCCCGGTGACGGGGTCCAGCTCTCGCAACAGCGGAACCCGATGCCGGCGCAGCACACGACCGACGGTCGAGGCGTGCATGCCGAGCTTCCCGCCGATGAACACCGGCCCTCGACGAGTGAGATGGCGCAGGATCCGCACCCGCGTCTCCACGCACGCATCCGTGCGATGCGGATGCGACCGAGCGACGCTGGAGCGGTCGACGAGTCCGATCGGCCCGTGCTCTCGGAATCGGCGCCACCATCGCCATGCCGCCGTCCGCGAGATACCCATCTCCGCCGCCACATGCGCGACCGCACGCCCCGACTGAATCCGCTGAACAAGAATCAACCTGCCGGCTGGAGTCAGCCGGGCGTTAGCGTGGGACAAGAGAAGCCTCCGTGTGATCGAGCTGCAGAACTAGACAGCTCCAACTCGACACCGGAGGCTTCTCCTACGTCAACAACGATCCAGGTCAGTACA
>NZ_BKAH01000031.1 GCF_007992455.1 Microbacterium saccharophilum
CGGCTAGCCGCTCCAGTTCGGGCTTGATCGCGCGCCACAGCGTCCACCACCCGACCCCGAGCTGACGAGCCAAGCCCGTGATCGTGGCGTGCTCACGCCGTAGTTGCTCGGTCGCCCATCCGATCGCCCGAGTCGTGATCGACCCCCGCGCCGCAACCAGGTCCGGGACCTGCTCGAAGAACACCGCTCGTGCGCAGGCCGTGTCGGGGCAGCGCCACACCCGCTGACGCCACACGACCACGACACCCACACCTGCGTGGGGAACGTCGTGCAGCACCCGCCGCCTGCGGCCACGACTGGGAGCGACAACACCGCAGTCCGGGCAGCCCATCAACTGCCACGGCGTCGAGACCGTCACCGTGACCCTGTCGGGGCGACGCTCGACGGCTTCTACCTGCACACGCTCCACGCCGAAGATGGCATCGCAGCGCGGGCACGGCCGGGTGGTGGTGGGTGCGTCAGCACACCCCGTAGCGTGAGACACGTCGAGGTCCTCGAGATTCGATCAGGCAGCTTGGTCGCTCCTGATCCTCGGGGACCTCGACCCCTACCCGCGACCAGTGGCCCGCCACGACTCACTCCCCACCAGATCGTCGAAGAG